>NZ_WTCQ01000028.1 GCF_015356765.1 Candidatus Clavichlamydia salmonicola | reverse complement strand
CTTCATTACCAATAAATGATCAAGAAGTTTTTTTATGCTTTACAAAAGCAGATCATTTAAAAGCTTCTGGGGTATCAACATTTGTTCCATGGAGCTCAAAAAATTTTGGAATTTGCCAAAATCAAACAAGCAAGGACACTAATGATGAGATAAATTGCGTTAAGGTTAGTGATTATATGAAGCAATATCCTCAAATTCCTGTCCCACATTGTGTTCCTATGAGTAAAGAGGCATATCGCCAATTAGGATCTTTTCTTAAGGCTGATTTTTTAGGAGGGGTATTTATGTATTATGACACTGAAGTATGGAGAATATCTCAACAAATAGTATGTATGATGGAATCAGTTTTTCATACCATGGGCTTAAGTATGGAAACAAAAAGAGCTTTAGGAAAGAGTAGATTTTGCCAACCAAGTACTAAGGTAAGATATCGTTATGTTAATAATCAAAACCAGCAAATCAATGCAGATGTAATGTGTTGGGAAAAAACACATAATATTACAGAACAACACCCTCAAGCTTTTATTCCTGTAGAGCAATGTGTTAATCCAAGTCTTACTACTACTCCATTGCCATACACAACGTTGGCATCATCAGTGAGTAGCTTTACCACAACTATGCCTGTGGTAGAGAGTAATTGCCCAACATGTAGTTATATGATTCTTGCTTTTGGTGTTGGAAGTGCCATTATATTAATGGCAACGCTTGGAAAAATAATCTATAAACAATGTACATTTCAAGGTCTTAAGAAGCCTAAAGGTGGTTCTAGAAAGTGCAGAAGGTTAGCAGATTTAATTATAGAAGAAGGGCTTCTTCTAGGTGCTTCTGGTCTAGGAACAGGTCTTTTAGTAACTTCTTTACTATCTCCCTGTAGACCTGTAGATGAAAGCACTAAGAAGATAGTCATGGCCTCCACAGCTT
>NZ_WTCQ01000027.1 GCF_015356765.1 Candidatus Clavichlamydia salmonicola | reverse complement strand
TTAGCATACCTTTTTAAAAAAAATTAATTTTATAAAAGAGGTAATATGAAAGGAATAGGTCAAGGATTTTCTTCAGGAATTGAGACTTTCAATAATAATGTTTTAGTGCATATAGGAAGGCAGTGTCCTACTAGTTGGACAGAGCTTAAAGCTAATGTGTCAAGAAACGTGAAAACATGTGCAAAAGCATGTACAGTATTTCTTGATTCTTCATTAGGCGTTGCATTTGCTATGGGAGTAGTTGGTATGGTTACAACATCTCTTTGCATAGGTGAGAATATGATGGAAATTATTGCAAATAACTTGCTTCCAATGAGTACTGAGACTGCCGCGCTCAGTAATGATGAGTTAGTATATTTATGTATGAGAGGCAACGCATACATACCAACATTTAAGACACAGGCTCCAAGGTTACAAAACTGGACTGTAGGTGCATATGGTATTTGTCAAAATGGAAAAATTTTAGCAGATCATGATATTTATTGCGTCTCTTTGAAAGAATATAGAGAGCGATTTCCTTTTAACTTAGTTCCAGAATGTCAATCAACTAATTGGACTGGATATTCAGAACGTAAAACAGGAGAAAAATATCTAAGTTATGTATTTATGTTGGTAACAGATTCAGCCTGGGGTATATCAGACATGACGCATTGTGTATCAGCAGGTGTATTTTCTATGATGAATGCATCAGATACTAGTGTGGCTGCTGTGGTTTCTCAGGCAACATGTATGCCTGTATCTGTAAAAAATGGTACTGATAATACTAATGCTGGTGATGGAATAGATAGAGGGGCATATTGTTGGAACAAATCAGAAAATATTCATAAAAAGTATCCTAAATATTTTACTAATACAACTAACTGTCCTTTGGCTATTAGCACTACACTAGCTCCATCTATTACTTCCATGCCATTAACAACAGCATTCCCTGTAGAAGAGAATAATTGTCCTCCTTGTAGTCTTATGATGATTGCTTTTGGTGTTGGTAGTGCTGTTGTATTAATGACAACGCTTGGGAAAATAATCTATAAACAATGTAAAGCTAAAGGTCTTAAAAAGGCTAAAAGTTGTTCTAAAAGATTCAAAAGTTTAGCAGCCTTAACCTTAGAGGAAGGTCTTCTTTTAGGTGCTTCTGGCCTAGGGACAGGTGTTTTAGTAACTTCTTTACTACCTCCCTGTGGTCCTCTAGATGAAAGCACTAAGAAGATAGTCATGGCCTCCACAGCTTGTTATTGGACTAGTGCTGCTTCTAGATTGTTAAGTAATTGTATTACTAGTCCATTAGTGGAAGAGTGTACTGCTGCTGAAGATAAAGTAGTAGAATTACCTATGCTCACAGATTCAGAAGTAGCATTAAAGGTTTCTGGAACTTCTGATGATGAGAAAGGGGATGAAACAATGATTCCAGTAGTTGTGGTTATAGATAGCCTAGAAGAGCCTTCTACAAGCAAGTCTTGTTGTTAACATTTTTTAATCTTATAAGACAGGAAGGATTACTATTTCATGTAATCCTTCTTTTCATTCATCAAGTTTTTATCTTTATTATGCTTTGTAGTAAGGGCCTTAGAGACTATTTACCTAGTTTTGAATTTTGCATAATCAATCTTTTAATTCAAAAAATGTATTTGTAG
>NZ_WTCQ01000026.1 GCF_015356765.1 Candidatus Clavichlamydia salmonicola | reverse complement strand
GGTAATATGTCTGGAATAGGTAATGGATTTTCTTCTGGGGTCCAATTTTTAAATGAGAATTTTTTTGTACACACAGGTAGAAAGTTTCCTTCTAGTTTTACAGAGCTTAAAGATAATGTGTCAAAAAATGTGGGAACATGTGCCAAAATATGTACAGCTTTTCTTGATTCTTCATTAGGTTTAGCATTAGCTATGGGGGTAGCTGGAATAGTTACAACATCTCTTTGTGCAGGAGAAGATATGATAGATGTGGTTGCTACTACCTTGCTTCCATCTATCACTACTACCTTGCTTCCATCTACCACTACTACCTTGCTTCCATCTACTACTACCTTGCTTCCATCTACTACTACCTTGCTTCCATCTACTACTACCTTGCTTCCATCTATCGCTACTACCACTATCGCTACTACCACTATCGCTACTACCACTATCGCTACTACTACTATCGCTACTACCACTATCGCTACTACCACTATCGCTACTACTGCTATAGCTGCTTCTACTTTGTCCCCTCTAGGTAGTAGTGAATTCGCATATTTATGTGCGTCAGGGGGTCTCGATTATCTAGGATTAGGTAAAATCGCGGAAAAAAACTGGACTGTGGGTCAATTTGGTATAGGTCGGCAGAGTGGAAATATCTCCACAGGGGATGATATCTATTGTTTTTCATTACAAGACTATCATCATCAATACCCAAATATGTCTGCTCCAGAATGCCAAGCAAATGATTGGAGTGGATATCCAAATTATAACGTAAGCAATGGCTATTTAAGTTATGTGTATGTAGGAGAAAGATCAGATGGTCAGGGATTAGAGCTACAAGGTGCTCTAACTTGTATAATGAAACTGGCATTTGATTTTTTCAGTGCATCAGATTCTAGCTTTGCAGATATGGAATTTTCTGCATTATATAGTCCTTCATCTATGCAAAATGCTACCAGTAATGATATAGATGATGGAATGAATAAAGGTGCTTATTGTTGGGATCAGGAACAAAACATTACAAGCCAATTTCCTCAATATTTTCCTGATATAACTAACTGCACCATTTCTGAGGGAGCTACATTAGCCCCATTAACAACAACTATAACCAGGCTAGCTAGATCTATTGATTCTGTGCCATTAGCACAAGCAATGCTCAGAATAGATGATGGCTGTCCTCCATGTAGTAAAATGATGCTTGCTTTTGGAGCAGGAAGTGCGGTGGTCTTGACTGCTACTGTTGTTAAGATAGTATACGCACTGTGTAAAAAACCTAAGAGAACTAACGCTCAAGTTGTTAATGATAAATTAGGAAAGTTTTTAATGGCAGGTCTGCAGGAAGTGGTGCTTTTAGGTGCTGCTGAGGTTGGTTGTGGTGTTTTATTTTCTTCTCTGAAAGATGTTTGTAAGCCAGCTTCTGAAGAAGATAAACACATGGTAGTGCTTTCAACAGCTCTTTACGTGACTAGTGCAGCTACTAGATTATTACAAAATTGTATTACTAGTCCCATAGAAGAAGATACAGAGCATGAAAAAGATGTAGAAGTAGAGTTGCCCATGCTTGCAAATTCAACGTCAGTAATGGCTCCTTATTCATCTAGTGATAGCAACGATCCAGAAGATCATAGCTAAAACGCAGTCTTAATCTTAAAAGACAGAAGGGATTACTATTTCATGTAATCCTTTCTGTCCTTCTTCAAATCTTCATTTCCTTACGCTATGTTCAAAAAGGTTATTTTCCTTTTTTAATAAAAAAGAAAATAATATGAAGCCAGTCTTGTTGTTAATACTGCTGAATTTTTCTTATCATTTGTCAAATGTTTGTCTTTATTTATGCTTTTAAGTTCTTAAAGACATAAATTTTTTTTGCATTATATAATATTAAAATTTAAATAATATAAACTTTTAAACATGC
>NZ_WTCQ01000025.1 GCF_015356765.1 Candidatus Clavichlamydia salmonicola | reverse complement strand
AATAACAATCTTTTTTATATATAAAAAGAATGTATCAAGAAACATGTACAGCATTTCTTGACTCTTTATTAGGTGTTGTTGTTACTAGGGGGTAGTTGGAAGTGTTACAAGATCTCTTTTGCATCAGTAAAAATATGTGCTAATGCTACTACAGAATATATAGTTATTAGCTTAATGTGTTTAAACGTTAAAGACTATAATCAGAAGTATCTTCATTTATTAAATTCTTATTGTTCAAATTATTTTGATTATTTTATAGAAAACGAGAGACCTTACACAAAATTATCTATGTAGTCCTATGATACTTGCTTTTGGTGTAGGGAGTTCTGTTGCATTAATAACAATGCTTGGAAAAAGAACTAAATATTCCTGTAGTTGTCATTGTAGATAGTCCATAAGAGGCTTTTACAAACAGGTCTTGTCATTCATCAAATTTGTATCTTTATCGATGCTTTCCCTTTGCTTAAAGAAAAGTAATTTTTTTAGAATATACTATAAGATATTCTATTTTTTAATGCTATTTATTAAAAAATATTTTAATTTTATATAAGAGGTAATATGTCTGGAATAGGTAATGGGTTTTCTTCTGGGATCCAATCTTTAAATAATAATTTTTTAGTACATACAGGAAGAAGTTGTCCTACTAGTTGGGTAGAGCTTAAGAATAATGTATCAAAAAATATGCAAACATGTGCAAAAATATGTACAGCATTTCTTGATTCTTCATTAGGTTTAGCTGTAGCCATGGGGGTAGTTGGACTAGTTACAAGCTCTCTTTGTGCAGGTGAAAATATGATAGA
Organism: Candidatus Clavichlamydia salmonicola; assembly: GCF_015356765.1. Lineage (GTDB taxonomy): Bacteria > Chlamydiota > Chlamydiia > Chlamydiales > Chlamydiaceae > Clavichlamydia > Clavichlamydia salmonicola. The sequence continues at coordinate 1,878 of NZ_WTCQ01000025.1, read as the reverse complement.
TGTTGTTGCTAGTACGTTGCTTCCATCTAGTACGTTGCTTCCATCTAGTACATTGCTTTCATCTAGTACGTTGCTTCCATCTAGTACGTTGCTTCCATCTAGTACGTTGCTTCCATCTACTACGTTGCTTCCATCTACTACGTTGCTTCCATCTACCACTGCTGCTCCAACTCTATCCCCTTTAAGTAATAATGAATTAGTATATTTATGTGTACCAGGGGATGGAAATCTGTTTGAAAAAGGTGTAATTGCAGAAAAAAACTGGACCACGGGTCAATTTGGTATAGCGCAGATGCATCCAAATATGAGCTCAGAGTACGATCAATATTGTTTTTCAGTAAAAGAATATCACGATAAATACCCTAATACATCTGTTCCAGAATGTCAAGCAACTGATTGGAGTGGAGATGTCAATTATAACCCAAGCGAGCGTTATTTAAGTTATGTATATGTAGAAAAAGAATCAAGAGACGGAGGGTTCTCTATAAGCGATGCAGTAGATTGTCTGATGAAAAGTGTAGTTGATATGTTGGTTCTATCAAATTCTACTTTTCAGGAAAAGATTTCTCTTGCAACATATCAGCCTCCATCTATACAAAATGTTACAGGTAATGATCGTACTGATGCGCATGATGGAGTTGATAGAGGGGCATATTGTTGGACAGCTTCAAAAAAAATTAAAAAACAGTATCCTCAATATTTTACCAATACCACTAACTGCCCCATGTCTCTAGGGGGTACATTAGCTCCATATACTACTTCAATGCCAACAACTATAGCATCTACTACTTCAATGCCAACAACTATAGCATCTACTACTTTAATGCCAACAACTATAGCATCTACTACTTCAATGCCAACAACTATAGCATCTACTACTTCAATGCCAACAACTATAGCATCTACTACTTCAATGCCAATAACAACAGATATGGCTGTTATAGACAATTATCCTACTTGTAGTCATATGATGATTGCTTTTGGCGTTGGAAGTGCCTTGGTCTTGACTGCTACTGTTGCGAAGATAGTGTATAAAAAGTGTAAAAAACCTAAGAGAATTAATCCTAAAGTTCCTAACAATAAATTAGGAAAGATTTTAATAGTAAGCATGCAAGAATGGTTGCTTTTAGGTGCTTCTGAGGTTGGTTGTGGTGTTTTATTTTCTTCTTTAAAAAATGTTTGTAAGCCAGCTTCTCAAGATCTTAAACAGATGTTAGGGATCTCAACAGCTCTTTATATAGTTAGTGCAGCTACTCGCTTATTAGGAAATTTTATTACTAGTCCTATAGAAAAAGTAGAGCATGAAGAAGATGTAGAGGTAGGGTTGCCAATGCTTAAAGATTCAGAGCCAGTAGTTGATGATTCTCAGGCTGCTAAAGGCAATGATCCAGAACAAGACCTAACTCATTCATTAGTTGTGGTTATGGATACTGGTAAAGATTCTTCTACAAGTTAGTCTTTTAATCTTATAAGACAGGAGGGATTACTATTTTATATAATCCTTTCTGTCATTCATTAAATTTTTATCAGAATATAGCATGAAAATTTAAATGATACATGCTTCTTATTAACAAAAATCTCTCTCTAGTGATTGTCTTAGGCACTATTTTTCTAATACTGAATTTTGCATTATTAATTTTATAGTTCGAATTTTTAATTTGTTAAAAATAACTTATAGTTATAGGATATTTTATTTTTAATACTATTTATTAAAAAATATTTTAATTCTATGCAAGAGGTAATATGTCTGGAATAGGTAATGGGGTTTCTTCTGGGATCCAATCTTTAAATAATAATTTTTTGGGACATATAGGAAGAAGTTGTCCTACTACTTGGTCAGAGCTTAAGGGTAATATGTCACAAAATATGCATACATGT
>NZ_WTCQ01000024.1 GCF_015356765.1 Candidatus Clavichlamydia salmonicola | reverse complement strand
AAAACTTTAGAAAGTTAAAAATATTAATTAAAAAAAAGAATTAATTATTATAGATTTTTTAATAATAAATATTTGATAAAGATTTTAATTATTTAAAATAGCATTATCAATCGTTCTAAAATTTGTTTTTATCAATCACATTATGGTCTATTTTTCCATTGTCATTCATTCAGAGGCTCATACATTTGAAATTCAAGAGCTAGAAATTTCTCATAATCCCTGGGAATTACTAGAAAAAGTATCCAATCTTATAGTAAATATACTGACGCAACCTATTACCTGTAGCCATGTGCCACTAACATTTTTTAATATTTATAAATCATCCACCAATACTTTAAATATTCTTAGCCAGTTACTTCTTCATCTTTCGTCAAAAATTTTATCATCAGAAGCAGCCCCTAGCTTACACTTACTCGAGTTAGTAGAAGATACTCAGGATCTTATTAAAGAAACATTACTTTCAGTAGAATTAAAAGCCTTATTTGAACAAAAAACTCCATCTATTAAAGAATCTAAAGTCTTTCCATTATCTCCATCTACATTGAAAGAAACTAATATACAGAAAGAATATTCTTATGTTTGTTCTGATGACAGGCACTGCCTTCTGGGGCTTAATGAGGAAGCCTCTTTATCACAAACGAATACATCAATAACATTATCAGAAGATTTAGAAATCTTTTCTACATCTCCTTTGTCTTTATCTGAATTAGAAAAATTTAATATGTTAGAAGAATGTGCCCATTTTTCTTTTGATGATCTGCCCTGCACTCCAAGTCTTAATAAAGAAGCGCCTTTATCACAAACGAATACATCAGTAACATTATCAGAAGAGTTAGAAGTCTTTCCTACATCTCCTTTATCTGAATTAGAAGAATTTAATATACCAGAAGATTGGCCCCATTTTTCTTTTGATGATCTGCCATACCTTTCAGGTCTTAATAAAGAAGTGCCTTTATCACAAATTAACACATCTGCAACATTACCAGAAGATTTAGGAAGCCTTCCTCTACCCTCTCTATTTTCATCTGAATTAAAACAAATTAATATGCTGGAAGCACATTCTTATTTTTCTTTTGATGATCTGCACTGCACTCCAAAACTTAATAAGGAAGCTCCTACATCACAATCTAATACATCATTAACATTATCAGAAGCGTTAGAAGTCCTTCCTAAATCGCCTTTATCACCATCTCCATTGAAACAAATTAATATGCTGGAAGCACATTCTTATTTTTCTTTTGATGATCTGCACTGCACTCCAAAACTTAATAAGGAAGCTCCTACATCACAATCTAATACACCAGTAATATTATCAGAAGAGTTGGAAGTCCTTCCATCCTCTTCTTTATTTTTATCTGAATTGGAACAAGATAATATGCTGGAAGAATGTGTAAATTTTTCTTTTGATGATCTGCTATGCACTCAAGAACTTAATAAGGCAGCTCCTACATTACAACCTAACACATCAGTAACATCATCAGAAAAATACAATTCAGATAAAACGTTCTTAGATCCAACTAATGAACCTTCTATTTCAAAAATCTCTTTAAAAGAAGTAAGCCCTTTTCATTCATCATTACACATGGACCCTCAATGCATAATTGATAAAACATCCGATGAATTATTAAAACAATTTAATATTGTTTGGGAACCTACAACTGAATTAAATAAATTTGAAACTATCTCAGTATGTATACAAAAAAATCAATATATTAATAAAATTATTATTAAAAAACATCACTCTAGATTAAACAAAAAAGCCACTTCTAATCAAATAGATACTGTCATTGGCAATATAAATAAATTATTATATCCAAAACAAAAAATTACTCTTTCTATTTTAAACACAGACTTAATTGTACCACCTTTTATAGGGCTTTCAAATGTATTAAACATACATTTACAGCTGCTTTTTATCATAAAGATTTTATATGCGAAAATATCTCAAGCCTTTTTTCCTCCACTAACATCTCTTACAAATTTACAAGCTTTTATGACAAAGATATCTACTAAATGTTTGTATGCATTGAAAACCCATCCCTCGCCTCAAATATTACCTCTACCTTTGATTTCTTCTTTTTCTGCGTCTGATATCCTTTCTTTAGATAGCCTAGAGTTATTAAAAAAAATTAATTTTTTACCCTTTAATCCTGTACGCTCTGAACTACATGAATTTGAATCATTTTTATTTCACCCTCAAAATAAGCCATTCTTTCTTCATTATTTTAGTATTTCCCCTACATTATTACAAAAAACAGACCAATCATTAAATAATCATGTCACGCATTTACTCAAAAATATAAATAAGTATCTTCAACTATCAACAAAATCTCTTGGAAACCATACAACTTATGATTTACTCATATTTTCTATAAATTCTAATATTTCAAATATACTGCACAAACAAATACAGGCTTTGTTACTTTTAAAAATTATTTATGCAACATTACAACAAGCTTTTCCTGTAAATCACCCTTCACTAATATTATTACTAGAAAAAATTAAATCCTTAACTCCTGAAACCCTAAATCATACATCTGAAATATCTACTCTTTTACCAAAAAAAGACGTTAAGAAAGTAGCCCCTGATAGTTTCACTGCTCTTGACCTTATTCTTTCCCCACTTTCTTCACATCTAAATAGCAATCTAAGCCCCTGGCCTGAAAATTTTAATGATTTTCATACATTTCAGTATATATCCATCACAAAAAATCAACCTAATACCACTCCGCCTCAATTTTCAATAAAAAAAGTCTCTTCTTATGAAACATTTAATAACTTATGGGCATACCTTGAGCAATTAAACCAGGTCATGAAAAGCATAACTAATCTCCAATACTCCTTTTATTTTCAAACAGAAGAAAAAGACTTCCAACTTCTATCTTCTAATCCTAGATCAAATAAAAGTACTGTTTCTTACTTATTAAAAATTATTTATGGAAAAATAAGCACAACTTTTCCTACTGAAATTTGGGCATTAGAAAAAATGCAATTGTTAATACTATCAATACAATCTCAAGAATCATTAGAACAAGAACTTTTAGAAATTTCTCCATCATCTGACTCCCATTCATTAAAACGATCTGCAGAAGCAACGATATCCTCAAATAAAAAATCAAAACCATCAAATTAAGAATTTTTTGTTATTTCTTTTTTTTATAAAACAACTTTAAAAACAGAGATCTTTCCACAAAACAATCAACTACTTAATGAATTTTATTTAAAATGTTTTTAAAACATTCTTTTGATTATTGAGGTAAAAATGCTAAGAAAAAAAATATGATTGAGCAAAAACGTGAGCAAAGATTATACTCTTTGGTTTATAATTTAGCCTTAGCGGAGTATAGCGCAGCTTGGTTAGCGCGGCTGCTTTGGGAGCAGTAGGTCGGGGGTTCGAATCCCTCTACTCCGAATTCTTTAGTTCATATGATTATGAATGTAGAAGTCCCTTTATTTTTCATAT
>NZ_WTCQ01000023.1 GCF_015356765.1 Candidatus Clavichlamydia salmonicola | reverse complement strand
TATCATCACTACTTTGAAACATTTAGAAATCTTATCAAAAGAAAACACTGTTATTATTAATAAAAATAATATACTGAACATAGAAATAACAGATGATAAATCAATTCTTCTAAAAGATCTGTCTGGTCCTTTATCTTCTTTGCTTTATCAAAATCAAGTCATATTTAAAGAAGCTTTTGGTAAAACTCACTCAAAATTAACATCTTATCAAAACATGATGTTAACCTTAAAAGAATGTATAAAAATAGTGAAAGCTTTTGGCTCTGCTGTTGATTCTGTTAGTAAAGAAATTACATCCTCACCATCACACAGCTACAACATGCTTTTGTTTATTCTGAAACCAGAAATTGAGATGACTCAAATACAATATCATATTTTATATAGTCTTAGCTCAGATCAATCCCTGGACAAATTAATTCAATTAAGCAAAGAAAATATTCAAGCACTTAGAAAAGAAGTAAAAAATGTACTTGCTAACATAAATAAAATTTCTGTTTTTAAAATCCAAGACATAAAAACAAATAAAAAATACTTACTAAAAAGTAATCAAGAGATCTTGTCTTTATTATATAATGGAATAAAAGAAACGCAACTTTATCTAAAAAAATATCATCCTACAGAATTTGCTACTCATTTTTGTGATGATCCTTCTAGTGATATTCATGAAACGTTATTATTAATTGAAAGAGCATTTTCTTCCCCATCAGAGATACCTGTTATAACCCAACCACATGCACTAGAATCTTTCCTACAAGAAGCTATAGAAAAAAACCAACAACTCCTTCAAAAGTCCCTTCCCATTCCTGCTCATTCTAAAAAAATTTTATTTCAAAAAAAACAAAACATTTATTTATTCTCTATTAACAATATTCATGGCAACAATATTTCTAATAGTCATGTCTATAAATTTGGGTATGTACATAAAAAACAATCTAAAAAAACGATTCCATGGGTCTCAATTATACAAGAAATTTTACAACTTGATGTGGAACATATGCACACTTTATGCCATAAACAATTCATAAATTTAAATATTATACTTGAAAATCCTTTAACAAAAAAAAATATATCAATTACAAATGCTATAGATCTTTACAAGCTTATGTATGCAGGCATCCAAGAAAACCTTACTACACTTACTAAAACACTTCCTCTTGCCTTAGAAAAAACGACCTCTTATGACATTCAACAAGAATATCAAAATCTTTTAGATACTCTTACGTCGCTATTAGGAGATCATATTTCTGAAATAAAATTCCCCTATATACTTAATCATACAGTCCAACAGCCCAAAATAAAAAACAATAAAAATCTATCATAAAAAAAAATATTTATGCCCTACTTTACATTAGATTATTTCTCATCACAAAATAATATTGTTGGATTTTGTATTAAAGAAAGCCCTTTTTTAATACCACCAGAACAGATTTTTTCATTAACATCTCTAGTAAAACATATTATACAAAAACAATACCCCTGTATTTCTGTACCTTCTTCATTTCCATTAAATCCAGATACACACAGCAATATCATTATGCTTTTACAAGATGTTCTTTATCCATTAGCACAGCAAGCAAGTGAATCTTCACACTCCCAACTAATACAAGAATCTATAAAATTATTAACATCATCTATTAATCAAGAGTTTTTATCTTCAGATCCTCAATTATTTCAACAACCATTACCACAAATCATTAGCTCTTTAACAAAAACAACATTTGCTAAAAAAAGAAGCTTCTCTTCTTTAGAAAGAAGCCCTGAAAATAAAAAACAACGAATAGAAGAAAGCTCTTTTACAGAAACAAATTCTTCTTTAAACCAACAAACAAGCCCCTTCAAAGAAGATGCTCTATTTCTTAATGAAGATGAAGATATAAATATTTGGTTATCGAATGCTTTAAATGCTCCTGTAATAGATAGAGCTCTTGAGTCTTCTTTAGAACAAAAATCCCCCTTAAATACAACATCTATACAATTTTCATCCGAGACAAATCAAGAGTTAAACAACTTAATACAAAGCACATTAGAAGACGAATTATTAGAATGTATAAATGAAGATTTTTTTAATCTGTCCACGAGAAATATAGATTTTGATGATTCTATATCTGCTTCATTTAACAAAAAAGCATCTCTTCCGGTTATTATTCTTTTAGAAAATAATCAACGCTTCATTTTACAAAATCAAGACATAACTGATATCCCAATATATCTAGAGCATGTCCTTAATGGAGTTAGTCATGTCCTTGAATATGGTATTTTCTTCCAAGATGATCTTATAAAAGATATATCAACATTTTCTTACTCTCACCTTTATCATGAGACTCTCAACACTCTTTTAATTTTTCTTCTTAATCTAGAGCCTTTAATTGCATCAATGCCTAATAACGATGATAAAACCAACCTTGAAACAGAAAAACAGACTTTGATGAATGACATTATGAAACAATTACAACAGGAAAATTTTAGTGACCATGCTATTGCCTCAATAATAGCTCCTCAAGCCTATCCTAATCCATCTATTGCTTCAAAAGAAACTCTTTCCTCTACAACATTTTTAAACAGCAATGATGACGAAACTTCCTATCGCTCAATAGAACAGATCAGCACTACATCATCACAAACAATAGAAAAAAGCAATTCTACTAAAACCCCTCATTCATTAAAAAAAATAATTCTGCCTACTTTTGAAGACACTCTTTGCCTCGAAACACTTTTAAGCAGCAGTGATGATGAGCCTTCCTATTGCTCAATAGAACAGATTAGCACTACATCATTACAAAAAATAGAAGAAAGCAATTCTGATGAAACTTCTCCTTCAGTAAAAAAAATAATTCTGCCTACTTTAGAAGAAACGCTTTCTCTTGAAACATTTTTAAACAATAGTGATAACGAACCATCTCATCGCTCAATAGAACACATTAGTACTGCACCACCACAAACAATAGAAGAAAGCCATTTTGCTAAAACTTCTCCAACACCTTGTTTTATACATTTAAAAATAAATAAGGCCTATCAATGCTTAATATCCATGTCAGATCGAGATCAAAGATTCCCTGACTTTATTGGCCAAGTGAAAAAACTCCTTGTAAAAGGAACTGGTTACACCTGTCATTCATCGATTGAACACCTTGGCATAAAACCCTCTAACGTGAAAGCTAATCTATTCAAAACCTTATACCTTCTTCTTCAATACAATTTCAAACTACACCTGAATCAAAAAAAAGTCCCCTCCATAACTCAAACTTCTTTTAAAAATACCTTGATAGAAATCAATAAAGCATTGTGTTTGGAAAACCAAGACACAATAAGTCCAAATTCTGATATTTATTCTCAAGAACTCTCAAATTATATTAACTCTCAATTTTTAGAAGAGACTACAGTCACACATTATCATATTTGTTTACGTTTCATTAAATTTCATAATAAAACTATAATAAAATTATATACTGAAAAACAAAGCTCATCACACCCTAAAATCTTCACTTTATTAAAACGAAAGAACAATAATATCTT
>NZ_WTCQ01000022.1 GCF_015356765.1 Candidatus Clavichlamydia salmonicola | reverse complement strand
AATAGTTTTTAACAAAAAAAAGCCTTGAAAACATGTTTTCAAGGCTTTTTTTATTTATATTTTATTTTGGGGATATTTTTTTACTAAAGTTTTTTTCACTTTTTGACGATAGCTTAATTAGATAAAAGATTAATTAATTTGAGGAAACGAGACATGCTAAGTGTCCAAAAGAAAAAAACTACTAGTAAAAGCAGTACTAAAAAAGGAACGATTGCTAAAAAGTCCGCTTCTTCAGCAAGTACTGTTAAAAAAATAGTAAAAGCAACAACTGCAAAAAAAACTGTAGCTAAGAAAGTTACTACAAAAAAATCGCCTGCCAAAAAAGTTGTGCATAAAACTACTGCTAAGAAAGTAGTAAAAGCAACAACTGCAAAAAAAACAGCTTTAAAAAAAAAGGTGCCATCAATCAGTGGTATGACTACCTTGGCGTCTATGATTATCCATAAAAAAAGAACTATGGGGAAAAATAAAATGAGTCATTCTCATTCAGGCGTTCGATCTATGAAATTGGTGAAACGGTAATCTTTTCATTGAAAATTAATCAATAGTAGGAAAAATTCTTTTCCTACTATCTTTTTTTTTTATAAAAAATCATTTCTAAAAATGGCTTTTTAGATCTAAACTGATGAAGATAAAAAATTTTTCTTTTTTGAATAGAAAAATTATTTCTTATAGCTCTTCTGGCCATATGATTAGATGAATTTTCAAGATATTCCAGCTTTTATTACTTTTTATAATAATCAAGATCCTTCTATCGTTTTGATTATTAGTGATGGATGTGATAACAAGATTTTTTTTACTACTTATTTAGCAAAAGATGATGAAGATATTCATTATTATGATGCAGACACTCTTCATGCATCAGAATTTTATGGACATGTAGAAAATTATGGTTTTTTTTCTAATAGAAAAACCATAGTTATTAATAAGCTAGAAGCGGCTAAATCTTCTTTAGCTAAAGCTATTCAGGAGTATTGCATTCATTCATCAAAGCAAGTTAGGTTAGTTCTCTATTCTTCCAATAAAAAAGAAGATCATAGCCCTTTAGCTACAAGCATTTTACAAAAAGGGGGAGGCATTTTACGCCTTACTGCTGAAAAAATTTATGTTAAAGAGAACAGAATTATCAAAAAATTGCAAGAAATTGCAGCTGCAAAAAATAAATCAATGACATCATCAGTATTAAGATTAATGATTGGAATGTTAGGTTCTACAGACTTTTATCTTTTGACAAATGAATTATTCAAGTTAATTGCGTATACAGGGGAATCTTCTGTTATTTCCTATAAAGATGTTAAAGATGTTGTTGCAAACTCAATAAAAACAACTTTTTGGAAAATAAATAATTTCATCTTTAAGGATGATAGAGCTTCTTTATTAGAAGCTCTAGGTATGTTATCTTCTCATGATCTTTCAGATGCTTTAGGGTTAGTAGTGTTTTTAAGAAATCGAATGTCAGAAGCATTAGTTTATTTTGAAACAGGGACAGTTCCAGAAAAAGATGCTCGTTATATGGAAGCTGCTAAAAAATATGGAATTAACCGCATTAAAATGGCATTGATAAAATTGTTCGAAGCAGAGCAAGCTTTAAAGTCACAAGGAGCTAATGCTCGTTTTATTTTAGAACTACTTAGTATGAGGTTAACACACTATGCTACATCTTCTTCCTAATACATTAGGCCACCCATCTGCTGATATTTTTTCACCTTTAGTTATCAAAGCTGTAGAATCTTTAAAGGGTGTTATTGCTGAAAGTCATAGAGGAGGCCGTTTATTTTTATCATTAACAGGATGTCCTGAGCCTCAAAAAGTACCATTAGCTTTAATTCCAAAGAGACAAACAGAAAAAGAATTAGATTTTCTTATAGAACCATTATTAAAAGGAGAAGATTGGGGGTTAGTATCAGATGCTGGGCTTCCATGTTTGGCAGATCCAGGTAGGATGATAGTAACTCATGCACGTAAACATGGGATTGCAGTTAAGGCTTATCCAGGGCCATGTTCAATAACTTGGGCATTGATGTTATCAGGTTTTCCAGCTCAAAAATTTGTCTTCCATGGTTATTTGTCTCGTAATCCTTTACAGAGAGAAAAAGAACTAATTAGCTTTGAAAAAGAAATTTTAAGAACTTCTTGTACACAAGTTTTTATAGAAGCCCCATATAGAAATTTACATTTATTAAAAACGTGTTTAAAAGTTTTATCTCCTAAAATGTCTCTTTCTATTAGTGTGTCTCTTTCATGTCCTGATGAAGATGTAAGGACAGATCTTGTTTCTGTTTGGCAAAAAGAAAAAGAATCTACATTGATTGATTTTTTACAAAAAAGACCAGCAGTATTTATTTTAGGAACAGTATCTTGAAGAAATATAGTAAAAAAAAGAAAAAGCTTAATTTCCACACATGATAATTTCAGCTATTTTATCATGAAAAAATAAACCAAAGGAAGTCATTCGAATTTTATTCGAAACTTCTTCGATCAGATTTAAATTTTTTAATTTTAGAATGCTGTCTTGAATTTCTAAGGGCCAATCAAGATTTATGGTAATACCTTCGATCATTCTAATACCAACAGCAATAGATTCTTTGAGAAGATCTTTTTTTGGTAATTTTTCTGAAAAATCAATAACAGAGAGTCCTTGTGTAGCTAATTTTACATATTGATGAAAATTGGCACGATTACGGTATCGACGAGAATACATAAAGCTAAATGCAGAAGGTCCTAATCCAATGAAGGGCCTACTTATCCAATAACCAATATTATGAGAACTCATATATGTTTTTTTTGCCCATGAGCCAATTTCATAATGAAGAAAATCATGAGAAGCAAGCTTTTCTAAGGCAATTTTGAACATCTCAGCTCCAATTTCCATAGCAGGTAAACGTTTTTTTAGGGTATCACCTCGAGCAAAAAATACTGTATTAGGTTCAATAGTCAAGTTATATAAAGAGATATGCGTTAATGGAAGAGTTAAAGCTGTGTTCAATGTGTAAGACCATTCTTCAAGAGTTTGATCTGGAAGTTCATACATAAGGTCAGCAGAAATATTATCAAAACCAGCATCATGAATTGTATGAATAGCAGAGATTGTTTTATCTGCAGAATGAGTACGACCAATTGTTTGAAGCATAGAATCTGTAAAAGATTGAGCCCCAATACTAATTCTGTTAAAGCCAATTTGTTTCCATAAACGAGCATTTTCTTTTGAAATTGTTTCAGGATTGGCTTCTAATGATATTTCTATATTATCTAAAGGGCCAAATAAGGAAAGAATTTCTTCAAGCATGGCAGGAGGTAAGAGGGAAGGAGTTCCTCCTCCCCACATAATTGAAACAATACGAAGATTTTTTTTGAGACGTTTAATTCGTTGCCATTCTTTTTTTATAGCTTGTACATAGCCATCTAAATAAGATGGCTTAAAGGGCACTACATAAAAATGGCAATAAGGACATTTTTTTTGACAAAAAGGAACATGAATATAGATCGAAAGATCACCATTCATTGGCATCAGGATCTATAATTCCACCACGCTTCCAGCGATTTCTATCACTAAAAGGATCATCATCATCGTCATCAGAATCATGATCTCCAGCATCTTCCCTATCGTCATCGCCAACGTCAGGTTCGATAGTTTCGCTTTCCATTTCCATTTCAGTTTCTTGAGGTTCGCTGAAGTCCATATCAGACATACTTGGATTCTCAGGATAAACTGTTTTGGCAGGGCTTCTGCGTGGAGCAACATATTCTTCAATTTCTCCATTTTCTTTCAAAAATTGAAGACGTTCTTGTTCTTCTTTAATTCGAATTTTGATGACATTAATTTCATCAAGATGGCGTTCAAGGTCTTTTTTTGGGACCAAATCTAACTTCATCCACTCTTCTAAATCCCAGAGCTCTGATTCAAGTTTTTTTAATTTCTCGCTTTTCATCCTATTTTACCGCATTTGTTAAATGTCTGAGGGTTTACCCCAGTGATCTTTTTTTTTCAATCTCGTCTATAGACAAGTTTTGTAAAAAAATAACGATCAGAGAGGTAATGAAAACTTATGTATTAAGAAAGTTTTTTGATGAGATATTTAAAAAAAAATTCTTAAAAAGATATTTTTGTACAGCCACCAGCAATGCCACATTGGCAAGCTAAACGTTCTTCATCAGTTTCTCCTAAGAAATCTAATTCATGAGGAGTAAGAGGTGTAAGATTCTCAGCACCTTCTTCTATGCGTACTGTACAAATTCCACAAAGACCTTCAGAACATCCAAAAGGAACACCAGCTTCTTCGCAAGCAGCATCAATAGCTGCGCCATCTTCTAATGTTACTTCTTTGCTTTCAAGACCATTATTAATAATTAACTTAGCCATAATAATACCTTAATTAAATTTTTTAACCTAAAAATAGAGCTAGATAAGTGATTGTACGAAGTTATTATTTTGAAACTTTTATGT
>NZ_WTCQ01000021.1 GCF_015356765.1 Candidatus Clavichlamydia salmonicola | reverse complement strand
TGATAACATAAATAAAAATATATATTTGATAAATAATAGGAAAGATTAAGCAATATTAACAAAAAAATTTGCTTGCAGAAGCATCTTTAAAGAACCACAACTACTGAATAACTAGTTCTTTTAGATGATCATCAGTTATTAAAACACCTTTTCCAAATCCAGAAATACCTAACAGCAATCCTTACTCTAATGTTAAAGCTATTAAACTTTTGTCCTTTCTAAAACCCATTATAAACTTCTTAAGACATTTACCTTTAAATTGCTTATAGATTATTTTTCCAAGCGTTGTTATTAATACAATGGAACTCCCTACCCCCTAAAAGTAATTATCATAGGACTACATGGAAGACGATTTTGTATAATTTAGATGATTTGGAATAGCTAGCATTTATTGTTTTTATATCAGTAATATTTTCAAACCAATAATGATCTACACCTAGTTGTGAGATGGCACAGCTAGGTGGATCATTAAAATATTAAGGAAACTACATCTTCATTTTGTATGACCATTGCCAACAATAAGTACCTCTATCTATTCCATCATGTGCAGTAATATAATCATGACCTGCAGCATTTTGTACAGATGGAGACTTACATGGTGCAAGAAAGATCTTTTCTACCAATTAAAACTTAATCCACTCAAGATCCCAATCAGTTCTTTTAAGATCAATACTTACTTATACAGGCTCTTCTGGATCATTGCTACAACTAGACAGAGAACCACCCACTCCTGGCACTGCAGCTACAAGCATAGGCAGCCCTACTTCTACATCTTCTTCATGATCTGCGTCTTCTTCTATAGGACTAGTAATGCAAGTTCCTAATAATCGAGTAGCTGCACTAGTCAAGTAAAGAGCTATTGAAATCGCCAACATCTGTTTAGTCTCTTTAGAAGCTGGCCCACAAACATCTTTTACAGAAGAAAAGAAAACACCACAACCAACCTCAGAAGCACCTAAAAGCAACCATTCCTGCATACCTAATATTAAAAAATTTCCTGACTTATCAGTAGAAACTTTAGTATTAATTCTCTTAGGTTTTCGATACTTTTTATATACCATCTTAGCAAGAATAGCAGTCAAGATCAATGCACTTCCTTGTCCAAAAGCAAGCAACATTTTAGTACATGGAGAACTACCATTATCTATATCAGGCATTTCTGTAATTAATGGCGTAAAAGTAGCTGGCGTAGTTATACTTGTTGTTAATGGGGCTGCTGTAGCTTTTTGAGACATGGTGCAGTTATTTGTATCAAAAAAATATTGAGGAAATTGTTTCCTGATGTTGTGCATTATTGTCCAACAATAAGCGCCTCTATCTACTCCATCATGTGCATTAGTACGATCATTACCTGTAACATTTTGTATAGATGGGGGCTTATACATTGCTACAGAAGCTTGTTCCAACAAACTAGGATTTGATTTACCTAACATATCAAATACATCTTTCATGATACAATCCATAAGATTGCTTGTAATCAAGCTTTCATTTTTTCCTTTGTTCTCCATATATACATAAGTTAAATAGCGCTGGGTTGCGTTATAATTTGGATATCCACTCCAATCAGTTGCTTGACATTCTAGAACAGATGTATTTGGGTATTGTTTGTGATATTCTTGTAGTGAAAAACAATTCATATCATAATCTGAGATCTCATTAGCACTTAATTGCCCAATACCAAATTGACCTAGAGTCCAGTTTTTTTCTCCACTTTTACCTTGTCCTAGAATATCTTGCTGCCCTGGCACACATAAATATACTAATTCACTATTACTTAGAGGGGGCAACGCAATAGCAACCACATTTATCATATCCTCACCTGCGCAAAGAGATGTTGTAACTATTCCAACTACCCCCATAGCTAATGCTAAACCAAATGAAGAATCAAGAAAAGCTGTACATACTTTTGCACATGTTTTCATATTTTTTGATAGATTATCCTTAAGCTCTTTCCAACTAGTAGGACAACTTCTTCCTGTGTGTACAAAAAAATTCTCATTTAAAGATTGGATCCCAGAAGAAAATCCATTACCTATTCCAGCCATATTACCTCTTTTATAAAATTAAAATATTTTTTAATAAATAGTATTAAAAAACAAAATATCTTATAGGTATAAATGATTTTAAACAAATTTTTTTTTTATAGTTGTGAAAAAATTTTTTAATTAAAAGATGGATAATTCAAAATTACAGAATAGGTAAATAGCACCTGAGGCAATTACTAGAGAGAGATTTTTGATAATAAGACGATATCTTATCAAAAAAAAGTATGCTTGAGAGCCTACATCATTTAAATTTTAATATTATATTAGGCAAAAAAAAATTTACTTTTTTAATAACTTGAAAGCCTTGATAAAGATACAACTTTGATGAACGACAAGACATTTTTGTAAAAGACTCTTACAAACTATCATCATCCATCATTACAGAATACCTTCTTCTGACTTTATGCCTTCAAGCATAGGTAATTCTACTCTTTGTTCTTTAGGTGCTAATTTTTCCTCTATAGAACTAGTTAACGCCACAAATACCCTCTTATCGCTTTCATCTACAAGAGTACAAGGTGTTCGTAAAGAAGTTATTAAAACACCTATGCCTGATCCAGCAGCACCTAAAAGCAATCCTTCCTCTATTTATAGATTATTATACCAAACGTTGTTATTAATACAATAGAAGTCCCTATCCAAAAAAGTAATATCATACAACTACATGAAGACGATTTTGCGTAATTAGATGATTTTGAATAGTATATTAACCTGGCTGTATAACATAGCTAGCATTTATTGTTTTTATATCAATAGTATTTTCAAAACAATAAGGATCTACACCTAATTGTGAGATGGCACAGTTAGGTGTATCAGTAAAATATTAAGGACACTATATCTTCATTTTGTATGACCATTACCAAAAATAAGGGCCCCTATCTATTTCATCGTGTGCAGTAATGCAATCATGACCTGCAGCATTTTGTACAGATATAGGCTTACATGTTGCAAGAAAGATCTTTTCTACCAACTAAGGATTGATGCACTCAACATATCAAGTACACCTTTCAACATACAATCTAGCGTATCATGTAGAATTCAATTCCTCGCTTGATTCTTTATCCAAATCAGTTCTTTTAAGATCAATACTTACTTATACAGGCTCTTCTAGATCATTGCTACAACTAGACAGAGAACCATCCACTACTGGCACTGAATCTACAAGCATAGGCAGCCCTACTTCTACATCTTCTTCATGATCTGCGTCTTCTTCTATAGGACTAGTAATGCAAGTTCCTAATAATCGAGTAGCTGCACTAGTCAAGTAAAGAGCTGTTGAAATCACCAACATCTGTTTAGCCTCTTTAGAAGCTGGACCACAAACATCTTTTAGAGAAGAAAATAAAACACCACAACCAACCTGAGAAGCGCCTAAAAGCAACCATTCCTGCATACCTACCATTAAAAAATTTCCTGCTTTATTATTAATTTTCTTAGGTTTTCTATACTTTTTATATACCATCTTAGCAAGAATAGCAGTCAAGATCAATGCACTTCCTTCTCCAAAAGCAAACATCATTTTACTACATGGAGAACTACCACTATCTATACCAGGCGTTTCTGTAGTCAGTGGCATAAAAGTAGCTGACGTAGTTATACTTGTTTTTAATGACGCAGAAGCAGTAGTAAATCGGGCTGCTTCATCTCCTTTATCAATTTTGCAGCTAGTTTCATTAAGAAAATATTGAGAAAATTGTTTCATCATGTTACTGAACTCTAACCAACAATAAGCACCTCTATCTACTCCATCATGTGCATTAGTAGAATCATCACCTGTAACATTGTTTACAGATGGAGGCTTATATAATGCTTCAGAAGCCTTTTTCAACAAACTAGGATTTGATCCACCTAACATATCAAATACACCTTTCATCATACAATGGGTCGAATGGCCTATCTCCACCCCTTCACCTTGTACCATTTTATCCGCATATACATAAGTTAAATAGCGATGGCTTGCGTTATAATTTGGATATCCACTCCAATCAATTGCTTGGCATTCTGGAGCAGACGTATTTGGGTATTGATAATGATATTCTTGTAATGAAAAACACCAGATATCATGCGAGGATATCATATTAGCACTTAATTGCCCAATACCAAATTGACCTAAAGTCCAGTTTTTTTCTGAAATTTTACCTTCTCCTAATTGACCTAGAGTCCAGTTTTTTTCTGAAATTTTACCTTCTCCTAATTGACTTAGAGTCCAGTTTTTTTCTGAAATTTTACCTTCTCCTAGAATATCTGCACTCCCTTGCATACATACATATACTAATTCACTATTACTTAGATGGGGCAACGCAGCAGCAACCACATCTATCATATCCTTACCTGCGCAAACAGATGTTGTAACTATTCCAACTACCCCCATAGCTAATGCTAAACCAAATGAAGAATCAAGAAAAGCTGTGCATACTTTTGCACATGTTTTCATATTTTTTGATAGATTATCCTTAAGCTCTTTCCAACTAGTAGGACAACTTCTTCCTGTG
>NZ_WTCQ01000020.1 GCF_015356765.1 Candidatus Clavichlamydia salmonicola | reverse complement strand
TCTAAATGTTTCAAAGTATTGATGATATTTTTTTCTTTTTGTTTCAATAGATGTAAAAATTTAGGGTGTGACGAGCTGAGTTTTTCAATATGTAATTTTGTTATAGTTACAGTATGAAATCGAATGGAGCGTAAAAAAATATGATAATGAGTAACTTCAGGATTTTTGAAACATAAAGAAGTAGTATAACATGTAAGTTCAGGAGAATGAATATCAGGATCTGGATTTATTGTTTCTTTGTTTTCTAAACAAAACATTTTATTGATTTCGATCAAGGTATTTTTGAAAGAAGTTTGAGTTATAGGGGGGACTTTTTTTTGATGAAGGTGGATTTCAAAATTTTTCTGAAGAAGAATATATAGGGCTTTGAATAGGTCAGCTTTTATGTTAAATGGTTTTATTCCCAAGTGAGCAATAGATGAATGACAGGTGTAGCTTCTTCCTTTTAAGATAAGATTTTTGATTTGAGCAATAAAATGAGGAAGTTTTTGATCTTGATTTATCATATATATTAAGCATTCAGGGTCCTTATTTATGTTTAAATGTATAAAATAATGTCTTGGATAAGTGCTAGTAGAATTACCTATTTCTACTTTTTGTGATGATGTAGGGCTAATATGTTCTATTGATTGAGAACAAGACTGTTTATCGCTGTTTTTTAAAGGTGTTTTTTGGGAAAAAGCTTCTTCTAAAGTAGGCTGAATCACTTCCTGTAATGATGGAGAAGCAATAGATAGATTAGGGTGGTGTAAAGATTCCATTATTGATGCAATAGCATAATCACTAAAATGTTTTTGTTGGAATTCTTCCATAACTTTATTAACTAAAGTATTTTTCTCTATACCAAGGTTAATTTTATCATCATCATTAGGAATTGATACAAGTAAAGGCTCTAGATTAAGAAGAAAAATTAAAAGAGTACTGAGGGTATCATGATAAAGGTCAGAGAAAGAAAGTTTTGATGTATCTTTTATAGAATTATCATGGAAAAAGATTCTATGTTCAAGGACATAACGAACTCCATTCAGGACATGATCTAGGTATATGGGGATATTAGTGATGTCTTGAGGTTGTAAGATGAAGTATTGATTATCTTCTAAAATAGTAATAATGGGTAAAACTTGGTTGCTAGGATTGGTTAATAATTCTAAAGGCACTTTTTGGTTAGGTGACGATGGCATAGAATTATAAAATATTATGTTGTCTTCATACAGTTCAGAAAAATCTTCATTATTTTCTAAGGTTCTGGATATTAATAGGTCTAGTTCTTCAGTTAGATCAGTTGAAAATTGTGTTGATGTTATGTCACATGGGGATTGTTGCTTTAAAGGTGATTGAAAAGGTTCTTCTTTAGAAGAAAATATTCGAGATTGGTTGTTTTGTGAAGGATCTTCTTGAAATGATCTTTTTCTTTTTAAAGAAACAATAGTAGGTAAGGGGTTTTCAAATAATGCGATATTTGAAGATAGAAGGCTTGTATTAATAGTGGAGCTTAGCATTTTTAGTGACAGCTGAAGTTCAGCAGAATTTGCCACTGTACATGCTTTTCGATATATTGAGTCAATGACTTCGTTCAGTAGATGTACAGTGTTATTATGTACTAAAGGATGAAGAACAAAAGATGATGAGACAGAGGCGCAAGGTAATTTTCTATTTAAAATATCTTTTATTATAACAGTTAAAGAAGAGATGCTCGCAAGATTTAGTGCTCTACTAGTTTCTTTGACAATAAAACTAGATTTATTTCCTGATGAGGTAGAATAGTCTAATGTAAAATAAAGCATAATAATTTTTTGATGAAAAATAGATTAAATATAAGAGTGCAAATAGAGTATGATAATTATTTGTTGACCTTTTGTAAAATGTTAAAACAAAAAAAATAATAATTTTTTTCTTCATCATTGTCTTTCTGAATATTTTTAAGGATGGTGGTGCATATGAAGTTAATTACAATAGTGTCTTTAAGTATATACATGATGGCATTATGTAGATGTGCTAGGTATATTTTTATGGAATATTAGTTAATTTTTAGTATTTCTATAACAGTAGGAAGTGATTTGAGTAAGCTCTAAAAAAGGGCTTTCTGTCATAAAAATCTTACAATATCCTTATTTTTTTTTGGTGCGTGTGTGATTAAGTATATAGGGTGCTTTTACTTCAGAAAAATGATCTCCTCGTAGCAATGTAAGAGTATCTAAAAGATTTTGATAATCTTTTTGAGTGTAATAAGAAGCCGTTTTTTCTAAAGCAAGAGGAAGTGTTTTAGTTAGGTATGGTAAGATTTTCTTGGATGCCTGTGTACATAAGCTTGTAACAATTTAAGGGTTTTAAAATCTATGAATTCTTTATGGCATAAAGTGAGTATATGTTTTGACTTTATATAAAATCTGATAATCAACTCCAGCGGTTTTAATTTCTGGTTTTAGCATAAATAAAGGCATGTTGTAGCTTTGAGGTGGTGCTGTAGCAATTTCTTTATTATCAAGAATGAATAGGGTGGGCAAAAGCTTCTGTTATTTTTATAGCTTCTTGTAAGGCAACTATCATTCTTTGATAAGATTTTGATTTTACATGCTCTTTACCAAAAGCTTCTCTTAAAATGACTTGATTTTCATAAAGTAAAGAAGACAAGGGAAGAGAAAGATCCTGTAGGGAAACTACTCTATCTTCTTTTAACTCAATGTTCAGTACATTATTTTTATGCATAATAACAGTTTTTTTTGTCGATAAGATTTTTAGATGCTTAAGGGTACAGAGTAGGCGCTTCTCCTTTTTTCTCAATAAAATTAAGATATTAGGATGTGAAGAGGTTTGTTTTTCAGTACATAATTTTATTGTAGTTGTAGAGATAGATCGAATGAAGTGTAAAAAAATATGATAATGAGTAAGTGTAGGCATTTTTAAAGTCTGAAGACTAGTATGACTCAGAAGTTTTTGAGAATGAATATCAGCATTTGGATTGATTATTTCTTTGCTTTCTAAATAAAAGGCTGTAGTGATTGCTGACAAGGTATTTTTAACAGACTCTCTAGTGGTGAGAGGGATTTTTTTTTGATTCAGGTGTAGCTTAAAATTTTTGGAAAGAAGAAGATACAAGGTTTTGAGTAGATCAGCTTTTGTATTAAATGGTTTTATACCAAGGTAATCAATAGATGAGTGACAGGTGTAACCTGTTCCTTTTGAGATAAGATTTTTGACCTGAGTAATAAATTCAGGAAGTCTTTGATTTTTATCTGTCATGGATATTACACAGTGATGGGCCCTATTTATTTTTAAGTGTATAAAAGAAGGGGCTGGAGAGAGTGCAGTATAATTGCATTTTTCTACTGTTTGTGATGAAGAAACTTTATCATTGTTGGTTGAAGATATTGTTAAGGGAGGAGCTTCTTCTAAAGTAGGTATAATCACTATTTTTAATGATGGGGAAGCAATAGGTGGATTAGGGTAGATTTGAGGCTCCATTATTGATGCAATAGCATAATCACTAAAATTTTCCTGTTGTAATTGTTCCATAACTTTATTAATCAAAGTCTGATGTTCTATTCCAAGGTTAGTTTTATCATCATTGTTAAGAATTGATGTAAGTAAAGGCTCTAGATGAAGAAGAAAAATTAAAAGAGTGCTGAGGGTTTCATGATAAAGGTGCGCGTGGGAAAATGTTGATAGATCTTTGATAGAAGGATCTAGGAAGAAGAGTCCATGTTCAAGGACATGACTAACTCCATTTAAGACATGATCTAGGTATACTGAGGTATTAGTTATGTTTTGATTTTCTAAGATGAAGTATGGATTATTTTCTACAAGCGTAATAATAGGTAAAACTTGGCTAGTAGGTCTAGTTAATAATTCTAAAGATGCTTCTTGGTTAGATGAAGATGACATAGGAGTATTAACTTCTAAATTGTTTTCAAATATAGCGAAAAAATCTTCATCTGTATCTTCTAGTAATCTTTCTGATTCACTTTCTAAGTTATTTAATATTAAGCTATCTAGGTCTGAATCTATATTTGGTGAAAATTGTGGTGATGCTGCATTTAATAAAGATGATTCAGGAGGTTCTTTTTCAGAAAAAGATGTTCGAGATTGTTTATGGCTCGAAGATTCTTCTCCAAAAGAGCTTTTTCTTTTTAAAGATGTTATTTCTTCTGAACAAGGAATAATAATAGGTAAGGGTTTTTCGAATAATTCAAGATTTGGAGATAAAAGCTTTTGATTAATAGTAGAGGTTAATATTTCCATTGATAGTTGAATTTCAGAAACATTGGTAACAGTATGTAATTGTTGAGCTATGGAATAAATTACATCTTTTACTAAAGGGATAGTATTATTATGTAAGAGAGGATTCAGAAGGAAAGATGAAGGTACAGATGCGCAAGGTAAATGTCTTTCCAGAATATCTTTTATGATAACAGTTAAAGAAGCAATGTATTCAAGATTTACTGATAAATTACTTTCTTTAAAAATAGAGTTAATATTAAAATAGTATTCTTGAGTAATCTTCTGAGGATATAAGTGAAATGTTTCTTTGGTGTAAGGACAAGTTTAATTAGGCGTGTTATGGAACAGCGCTATAATGTTGTGCAACACGTTGTTTCTTTAACTATAAGGTTTTGAACAGTGTCTGGTGGTGCAGATTTTATATAATCCAAAGTGAAATTATGGATAACTACTGTTTAATAATAATTTGTTTTGAGGTGTCTTGATATTTTTTTAATAGCATTTTCAAGATAGAGGGAGATTGTTTTACAGGAATTTTATCTTTTAGTTGATTAGAAATCAGTTTTAAGGAAGTTTCGATCGCATGTCTGGGTTGGTGGGTTTTAGTTTCCTTTAATACATCTGGGTAATAGG
>NZ_WTCQ01000019.1 GCF_015356765.1 Candidatus Clavichlamydia salmonicola | reverse complement strand
GTTTATAATAAACTACATCTATAACATGTTGAATTTTTTAGTATAAAATTTAAAAAAAAATTAATTTTATAAAAGAGGTAATATGTCTGGAATAGGTAATGGATTTTCTTCTGGGATCCAATCTTTTAATGATCATTTTTTGGTTTATACAGGAAGGCAATGTCCTACTAGTTGGGTAGAGCTTAAAGCTAATATATCAAGAAACATGAAAACATGTGCAAAAGCATGTACAGCTTTTCTTGATTCTTCATTAGGGTTAGCAGTATCTATGGGGGTAGTTGGAATAGTTGCAACGTCTCTTTGTGCAGGTGAGGATATGGCGGAAGTTATTGTTACTACATTATTACCAGTTACTACTAACTCCCAACCTACCCCTCAACCAACCCTTTCTCCGCTAAGTAATGCTGAATTAGTTTATGTATGTGCTGAAGGGAGTACAAAGATTCCAGGACATCCTCAAAATACCACTAAATCAGCCAACTGGACTGTAGGTGGATATGGTATCTGTCAATATGGAGGAAGTATTCAAGATCGCGATATTTTTTGCATCTCTCTACAAGAATATTACAAGAAATTTCCTGATGTAGTAGTTCCACAATGTCAAGCAAAGAATTGGACTGGAGATGAAACTTATAACACAAGAAAGCGTTATTTAACTTATGTATTTGTTGATAGCGTGTTAGACAAATGGGCTCTATCCAATAGTATGCAGTGTATGATGAAAAATGTATACTCTATGCTGAATGCGTCATTTGTTAAAAAATCAGAAAAAGTGCCTACAACAATGTGTACGCCTGTATCTGTAAAAACATCTAAAGATAGTACTAAAGCGCCGGATGGAATTGACAGAGGAGCGTATTGTTGGGATGAAGCAGATAATATGAAGGCAAGGTATCCTCAATATTTTGCTGATACATCTAACTGTCCTTTGGGTATTAGCACTACACTAGCTCCAACTACGACTTCCACGCCATTAACAGCAGCTGTAACCACAATAAATACATATACTACTGCTATGTCATTAACAACAGATTTGTCTGCAGAAGAGGATAAATTTTCTTCTTGTAATATTGTGATGATTGCTTTTGGTGTTGGAAGTGCATTAGTATTAATGACTACAGTTGGTAAAATACTTTACAAACAATGTACTCTTAAAGGTGTTCAGAAGCCTAAAAGTCTTTCTAAAAAGGCAAAAAGTTTCGCTGCTTTAACCCTAGAAGAAGGATTTCTTTTAGGTGCTTCTACTTTAGGGACAGGTACTTTACTGTCCTCTTGTGGTCCTATAGATTCAAGTACTAAGAAGGTAGCTATGGTATCAACAGTTCTTTACTGGACTAGTGCAGCTAATCGACTACTAGGTAATTTTATTACTGGTCCAGTAAAGCAAGAATCAACACTAGAAGCACGAGTACAAGAATTATCTAAGTTCACATCTTCATTACCACAAGTACAGGATGCTGAAACTTCTGATGATGAGGGTGGAGAGGGAGCAATTGTTCCAGTAGTTATAGTTAAAGATAGTCCTAAAGGATGCCTTTAATGGAAAGTCTTGTTATTAATATTTCTTAATCTTATAAAACAGGAAGGATTACTATTTCATGTAATCCTTCTTTTTATTCATCAAGTTTTTATCTTTTCTAAAAAACTTTCTTCTTGTTAACAAAAATCTATTCCTAGCAAGTGTTTCAGGTGTTATTTTCCTATTTCTGAATTTTTAATTTGTTTAGAATAAATTGTATATACTTCATATTTAATTTTATAAAAGAGGTGATATGATAGGAATAGATAATGGATTTGCTGTAGGGATCCAATCTTTCAATAATAATTTTCTTTATATACAGGAAGAAGTTGTCTTGCTAGTGGGAAAGAGTTCAAAGATAATGTCTCAAAATATGTACAGCTTTTCTTGATTTTTCATTTGGTTTAGCTATAGCTATTGGCGTAGTTGGAATTGTTACAACATCTTTTTGTGTAGGTGAAGATATTGTGGAAGTTAGTATTAGTACATTGCTTCCATCTATTACAGCTATCCCTCTACCCCTCCAAGTAATGATGAGTTAGTTTATGTATGTGCTGAAGGGAATTTATTTGCACCTGGACATGAAAAACGTTGCAGAGGCAGGAGGCTGGACTATAGGTGAATACGTTGTATATCAACATAGTAATATTATTGTGCCAATCGAGGTCTATTGTATTTAATTAAAAGAATATAAAGGTAAAAATCCCTATACATCTATAATGTCAAGCAACTAATTGGACTGGATATAAAAATTATAACGCAAGCGAGCGTTATTTAAGTTATGTGTATTTGGGTAAAAGTCGAGAAGAGCTGTGGCAGCTGAGTAACCAACTATATTGTATGATGAAAGAGGTATTCACAATGTTGAGTGCATCAGATCCAAATGGAGCAAAATAGCTCGCTCTGCGTGGATGTCATCCTATGTTTGTATGGAATTCTACAGATACTCGTGATATTTATGATGGAATAGATAGAGGGGTATATTGTTGGGCGAGCTCAGGGAATGTAAAGAGAACATATCCCAAATATTTTACTTATACTACTAATTGTCTAATGTAAGTACACCAGCTTCATTTTCTACTGCTATACCAGTAACAACAGCAATGCCTGTAGAAGAGAATATTTATCTTCTTTGTAATACTATGATGATTACTTTTGGTGTTGGACGTGCATTGGTGTTAACAGCTATTCTTAGTAAAATAATCTATAAGCAATGGAAAGCTAAAAGTCCTAAGAAGTCTAAAAGTTTTTCTAGAAAGAGCAGAAATTTAGCAGCTTCAGAACAAGAAGCTATTACTGTAATTGCTGAGGATGGTACAGAAGACCCTTTACAAAAAGACTTTGTTGTTAGAAGTTTCTCAAAGTAGGTTTTGGGGGGTATTAAGTATATCTTTTTGCCCAGGTTATTTAATAAAAAATAATTTGGGTGTTCTCTGAATAAGGAAGATCAAATAATATTGAAAATCCTTACTTTTTGTTAACTCATTATATCATTCTAGCCTTTTGCAGAAGGCTAAATGTATTAGCTTGTAGATTATTCATTATCCAAAATTTTTCATGATAAAGTGTACTTTTACTAAAAAATATCTCTGTTACTAAATGCTCTAAGGATCATGTAGCTATTTCTTACTTTTGAATTAATAAGCTTTAATTAAAAAACATATTGATAAATAGATTTTTTTATAACAAACTAATAAGTTAAATATTGTATTTTTAACCTAATAATTTAAAAAAAATATTTTAATAAGTATGTAAAAGGGGGTAGTATGACAGGAATAGGTAATGGGCTTTTTATAGGATTCCAATCTTTCAATGACCATATAGGCAGTTATACAGGAAGGCAATTTCCTTCTAGTTGGACAGAACTGCAAGCTAATGTATCAAACAACATAAGAACATGTGCAAAAGCATGTACAGTTTTTCTTGATTCTTCAGTAGGTTTAGCATGTGCTATGGGTGTTTTTGGTATAGCTGCAACATCTGTGTGTGCAGGTCAGGATGTGATGGAAGTTGTTATTGATACTCTATCTGCTAATGTCTCACAAACGCAAAAAAATGATGGCAACATGGTAGTATGCATGAAAATGGGTGATCATTTACTTTCGCAAAAGATAAACACATGGACTGGGTGGACAACAAATAACTTTGTGCCATGTCTAAATAAGAGAAGCAATGATTCAATGGATGGCCTGCAATGTTTAAGAAAATCTCAGTATCAGAAAGAATTTTCTTGTGCATCACTTCCTTCTTGTTCAATTAGTGATAGTACAACACATGATGAATATATATTTATGTCATGGAATGGTAGTTTTTGGCTGTTAAATGAAATAATAAAATGTACAACAGAGAGTACTTTACTTTTAGGTAAGTCTAGTAACTCAGCAATATCTTCTAAAGATATAACTAATTTAAA
This sequence comes from Candidatus Clavichlamydia salmonicola, assembly GCF_015356765.1. GTDB lineage: Bacteria > Chlamydiota > Chlamydiia > Chlamydiales > Chlamydiaceae > Clavichlamydia > Clavichlamydia salmonicola. The sequence continues at coordinate 1,553 of NZ_WTCQ01000019.1, read as the reverse complement.
AAAACAATCGATGTGTCAAGATGCCCCAGAGGGCACAAAGCCAGGGCATCTTGGAGATGGAGAGCAAGGTTTGTCAGATAGATTGGATGTGTTGTGTTGGGATAAGGCTTCTGACATTGCTAACCTGACTAATATTGCTAAAAAATATTTAGTTAATACGACAACATGTGAAGATGCAATAGAACCTTCAAATTGTAATTTAGGCCTTAATGCTTGTAGTAAAATGATGATTGTTTTTGGTGTAGGAAGTGCCGTGGTATTAACTGCAACTGTTGGAAAAATAATATATAAGCAATATACATCACAAAGGTTTTCTAATCTCAGAAGTACTTCTGTAAAAAGTAAACAGTTATTAACGTTAGCTTTGCAGGATGGACTATTATTAGGAGCTTCTGGCTTGGGCACGGGTGTTCTATTATCTTCTATAGCAGATCCTTTTTCTCCAGTTAGTGACAGTACTAAAAGAGTGGCTAGTGCATCAACAGCTCTTTATTTCACTAGTGCAGCTGCTCGAATACTAATGACTGGTATTACGAGTTCAGTAGGACAAATCCCAGTAGATGAAGAAGGTGTAGACACAGACTTAGGTGAGCTTGATGCTATGGAAGCACCGCATCAGGCGAACCAGTAGGTGTGTTTATGGGTGTAGGTTATAGCAAAATTGCTAGCAGTAATTCTTGATATTAATCTTATGAGAAAAGAAGAATTACTATTTCATGTAATTCTTCTTTTCATTAATCGTATCCTTATCTTTTCTGTGTTTTTAATTTTATCAAGTTTTTTCTTATTAAAAACAGTATCTTTTTAATACTTGCTTCAGTGGCTATATGTCTGTTCTATAATTTTGCATTACCCATTATTTAATTTTATAAAAAAGATAATGTGTTTGGAATAGGTAGTGATTTGCTGCTGGGATCCAATTTTTCAATAATAATTTTCTTTAATATACAGAAAGAAGTTGTCTTGCTAATGGGAAAGAGCTTCAAAATATGTACAGCTTTTCTTGATTCTTTATTTGGTTTACCTATAGCAATGGAGGTAGTTGGAATAGTTATAACATTTCTTTGTGTAGGTGGAGATATATCAGAAATTATTGTTTCTAAGTGGGTTTTATAGACCTCTATACTTTCTCTAATCTCTTCTTCATTATCAGTCGATGATGGAAAGGTATGGATCTGTTTTAGTATGGCAGATCATAGAAAAGCAATAAGTGATACAAAACCAATAAACGCTAGTTATTTTAGACTCATTAGTCAATGCACTGTGCCAAATTACCCAAAATTGTCTTGCATATAGTTCTATGGTACTTGCTTTTGGTGTAAGGAGTTCTTTTGGATTAATAACAACGCTTGGGAAAATAATCTATAAGCAATTTAAAGGTAAATGTCTTAAGAAGTTTAGAATGGGTTTGAGAAAGGACATTAATAGCTTTAACATTAGAGTAAGGATTGCTGTTAGGTATTTCTGGAAGAACTAGTTATTCAGTAGTTGTGGTTCTTTGAAGATGCTTCTGCAAGCAAATTTTGTTGTTAATATTGCTTAATCTTTCCTAT
>NZ_WTCQ01000018.1 GCF_015356765.1 Candidatus Clavichlamydia salmonicola | reverse complement strand
ATTTTGTTTTATATGCCTTATTTTACACTAGATTATTTTTTAATGAATTCTCCAAACAAAACAAAATATTTTATGGTTAAAGAAAGTAAAGATCTATTTACACCTCAACATTTACAAGAATTAACCATGTTGACTCAAGAAATTTTAAGTAACAAGTTACTCTGTTTTTCAGTACCTTCTTCGTTTCCTTTAGCCCTTGATATGCACACTAATGCCCTTAACATTTTAAGTGATGTCACCTTGCCCTTAGTAATTGCTTGCAAAAATTCTTTAACAGACCCCAAAGATGTCGATATTGCAAACAATTTACAAACTGATCTGCTCAACTCCATTTTAACAGAAGATCTTTCTTTATTTAATCAACCACTCCCTACAGTTAGAAACGACCATAGCTCATCATTACAAAGAACTACTTCTCCCTTAGCTAATGAATGTCCTTACTCTGCTTTTTCCCCAAGTTTGTCTCCTTCATTCTTAGATGATAGCACTGCTTTTTCCCCAAGTTTGTCTCCTTCATTCTTAGATGATAGCACTGCTTTTTCACTCCCTATCATTGAAATATCCCCTGATGACTTTGACCCCAATCAATCCTCTAATGTAGTTGAGCCAGCCTCTAACCTATCCTCAGTTTATTACCCTCCCTACAAGCTATGGTACTCGCGATTTGATCTTAGCTACTCTATTTCTACATCAAATTTTCCTATATTCACTGAAACAACTTCATCTGTATCAGATTCCTCTAATTACCTCCTTCCTACCATAGAAGTATCTTCTGAATATAATCGCTATATATTAGTCGAAAAACCTGTTAAATCCCTTATGAACTATTTTCTTCATTTGCATGCGGCCATTGATTTTGTACTTACTCATTTTATTTATCAACTGACTGATGAATTTTTAAATTCTGTATCTTATACCCAATTTGCATGGCATCAGCAATCTCTTAGCTTTTTACTTAAGCTAATGAGACAACAATCCAGTCTTCTTGTATTAATTGATGATCCAGAAAGATCTGCTGCTATTACCACAGCTCATAAGAACCTTGTTGTAGACCTTGTATTATCATTAGAGAAAGGCTCATTAAAAAATAATGAACCTAAAGCTTCTCCTTTTCAAAGGATTTCTTCATCTATTTAAACATACATAATTAAATAATCTTTCAAAGTATTATTTTTTTGCAGTTTAAAAAAATGTTAACTATTTAATTTAAAAATAATAATTTATTCCAAACAAAAACAATTTTATTTAACATCAGCTATCTTTATTTCACTGCATAGACTGTATGCCCTACTTTACACTCGATCATATTCATGCACCATCCTCAACAATGGTAGTGAGCTTTGTTGTTAAAGAAACTAGCGAGCTATTAACTATTGAAAAAATCTGTTATTTAAGTAAATTAATTCAAACCATTCTAAAACATAATCTACCCTGTACTTATGCCCCCTTTTCATTTCACATAGCTCCTCTTGCACATACAAATATTATACCTATTTTACAAGATGTAATTGGACCTATACTAGAACAAGGAGCCTCACTAAATTCAACAATAGAAATCAAAAAAGCTTTAGATACTTTGCAAGCTTCTATGAATTTAGTTTTATTAAAAAATGAGTCTTCATCATTTATGCAGCCACTGCAAATAATGCCTACAGAACCTTCTTTAGATCACTCATCTCCTTCATCATATTTTCATGCAGTTAATCAAGAAAAATATGAGTTACCTATAAATAATTCCTCTACCTCTTCTTCTTCATCTTTACAGCCATCAACTTCAGATTCTCTGCTACTTTTTAATCTCCCTGTCATTGCAATAGAAGAAGGAAAACCTTACTTTACTATATATGACTGTAATATCTCTGATAGTTCATCTCACCTCAGCCATTGGCATGATTGTATTCATATTATCTTAGAAAATAAACTTTATCATCTAGATCGTTCTATGCCATTAACATTAGGTACCACCTTATGGCATGACACCCTACAATTATTATTAATTTTTCTTCAAGAACAAGAATTTCTCACTGACTTAGCTCCTAGCTCAGCTGAAATAAATATGTTAAAAAAAGATCATAGCCTATCTATTAATGAAATTTATTTAGCTTTGCAATCTTCTGGATTTAGCGAAATTGCTATCCAACAGATAAACGCAAAATCTTGTATACAACCTGGGCCATCTTCACTACATTATAAACCTGTAAAAGAAACATCTTCTATACCCTCAGCCATGCCTCCATTCTTTGCTCCTTTATTTTCTGTTAATAAATTATATAATCCTGCAATTAGAAAAAAATACTATCAATTACATTATGCAGTTAAGCAAAATAACCACACAGCTCAGCTACGTTTTGGCATAACAAAATCATTAAAAAGCCTTGAGACAAATGTTCAAGAGTTACTAAATTCACCTCACCAGTTAATTTATTTTCACCCATATTCAGAATGCCCTCAAATCCCTATTGTAAACCTTAACCATGAAGCGTTATTGCAAATTTTACACAAAAACATTACTGCCAACCTCCTTTATTGCCAAAAATATCACCTTGATGCATTAATAAGAAAAAATGAAGAAAACTTAGTAACTTCATTAACAAACTTACTAAATAGTATTCAAGCTTCAGCTAATACTTTAGGCCTCATTTTACCTAAAATTGACAACGCTCAATTATTAGAAGATATTTTTAAAGATATAACAAACCATCCTGAAAAATTGAAACAAACAAAATCAACTCCACTATTAAAGAAAGCTGTCATTACTGTTAAAAAAAATATCATAATCCCTCTATTCTTAATTACTTTAAAAACATCACCTAAAAACTCCAAGTCTCTTAAAAAAACATTATTCTACACACTAACTTATAGATCTAAAAAAAGCTATAGACCACAAACCATAGTCTATTTTCATATTAGAAAATTACTCTTAAAAATGAATGCAATGATTAAAACAATCTGTAACCCTAGTCATTCTCAATTAAGCACATTTAAATTTTTAGACCCTTATACAAAGAAAAAAATGAGCCTTACTATAGAAGAGGTATTTACATACTTGTATGAAGGAATGTCTGAAAATTTAAAATTTTTATCAAAAAATCATCCTAAAATATTAAAAAAAAGCAAAAAAAATAATACAAAAGTAGTTCTTGATGAAACACTAAGCCTTATTACAGACCAACTTAAGGATAAAGTTATAATTAAAAAAACAGCTCATATACTTAATGATTTATTAAAAAACCCTCAAACTACTCCCTGAGTGACTTATATCCAAAATCAGAAGAAAAAAAACAATAACAACTAACTATTTTAATTATGCCTTATTTTACATTAAATCATCTTCCTATGTCATCTTCAAATACAAAAGAAAGCTTTATAATTGAAGAAACTGAAGCAACATTAACAGTTGAAAAAATTTCCTCTTTAAGTAACCTAATTCAAACTATCTTAGAAAAACAGCTCCCCTGTACTTCTGTTCCTTCATCATTTTCATTAAGCTCTAATTTTCATACTAATATTTTAATCCTTTTACAAGATGTAATTGGCCCTATAATAGAACAAGGATGTGATTTCAAGTTAGACCTAGATCTTCAAGATTCTTTAAATACCCTCCAATCCTCCATGAATTTATGTCTATTAACAGCCGATTCGAATTTATTTATACAGCCCTTACCAATAGTAGTTCCTGAACCTTTTTTAGAAGCCCCTTCTTCAACAAATTTAATATTAGGAAAAAGAAAAGTAACAGCTCTTACTTCAATAGCTAAAAGGACTTTATCTGAATCTCATATAGAGCCCATACCTTCAAGTTCTCTTACCTTATCTAACCTTCCGATCCTTGAAATAAAAGAAGCAACAACATATTTCACTCTTGAAATGCGTGATATTAGTGATATTTCTAGTTATTTAAATCTTTGGCATGAAGGCATTGGGATTATTTTGGAAAATCATCTTCACTATTTCAAGCCTAATACTTCATCAGCATCAGTCACTTCCTCATGGAATAATACTCTTAAAATATTACTAGCATTCCTTCAAAACCAAAAGTTTTTAACTAATTTATTACCTAATGTAAATGAAAGAAATATATTATCTAATGATCATCTTTTAGCTATTAACGAAGTATCTTTAGCACTACAGTCAGCTGGCTTCAGTGAAACTAGCATACAAGAAACAAAATCCATCGATTCTAAAGATACCTCTTCTATGTCTTTAAATGTTGAAAAAAAAACACAACCATTAAGCACATTAGATTTAATCCAAATAGATGAAAATTCTTGCGCATCATCAAGCTCTACATCTACTACAGAAAGCCTGATCTCTAGTCCAAAGCAATCCTTCAAATCTCCTATATTTTTACTTAGAAAATTTAATACCCCACACACAAATGGACCTTTTTACAAAATGTCCTATCAAATTAAACAAAATAGTAAAAAATCTCAGCTTCGTTATCACATTTATAAAACATTAAGCATTCTTATTAAACATGCCCATGCTCTATTATGCCCTACTAAAAAACAAGCTGCCTTCTGTCAATGGCCAAAAATACTACAAAAAAAACATCAGTATCTTTCTAATGAAGAATTAGTAAAAACTTTATACAAAGGAGTAGTAGAAAATTCTTTATATTATCAAAAATATTACAACGACGCATTAATGATAAAAAGGAAGATAAATTTAAATCCACTTTTAGACAACCTAATACAAGCTATTGAAGCGTGGGCTAAAAACTCTGACATTTCCTTACCTAATATTAATACTCCTACTGTCTTAGAAGAAATCTCCCTAACTATAAAAAATAACCTCATACATGTATTAAGTGAAAAATCCAGCAATGTAAAATCACAATCAACTTTTATACAAAGCGTGATTCCTCTGTTTTCTATCTCTTCTTTCAAACAACCAAAGAAGACTAATCCTCTTCAACAAACCTTTTACTACACACTAAATTATCGACTAAAAACTAGCATACACAGTTCGTTCACCACGTTGTTTCAAGCAAAAAAAACAATTGCTAGAAGTTTTGAAATTATTCAACAATTGTGTACTTTAGAACATCTTCAATTCGCTTCTATACATTATCTAGACCCTTACACAGATCAAAAAAAAGCTCTTTCTCATGAAGAGACATTTACAATCTTATTTGAAGGCATGACAGATAATCTTAATTTTCTATCCACCTATTACCCAGATGTATTAAAGGAAACTAAAACACATCAATCCAAACATGCGATCGAAACTTCCTTAAAACTGATTTCTGATCAACTAAAAGATAAAATTCCTGTAAAACAATCTCCCTCTATCTTGAAAATGCTATTACAAACATATCAAGACACCTCAAAACAAATTATTGTTAAAAAACAGTGGGCTAAAAACTCTGACATCTCCTTACCTAATAGTAATACTCCTACTGTCTTAGAAGAAATCCCCCTAACTATAACAAATAACCACACACACGTATTAAGTGAAAAATACAGCAATGTAAAATCACAACCAATTTGTATACAAAGCATGATTCCTCTGTTTGCTGTCTCTTCTTTAAAACAACCAAAGAACAATAATCCTCTTCAACAAACCTTTTACTACACACTAAGTTATCGACTAAAAACTAGCATATACACTTCGTTCACCACATTATTTCAAGCAAAAAAAACAATTGCCAGAAGTTTTGAAATTATTCAACAATTGTGTACTTCAGAACATCTTCAATTCACTTCTATAAATTATGTAGACCCTTACACAGATCAAAAAAAAGCTCTTTCTCATGAAGAGACATTTACAATCTTATTTGAAGGCATGACAGATAATCTTAA
>NZ_WTCQ01000017.1 GCF_015356765.1 Candidatus Clavichlamydia salmonicola | reverse complement strand
GTAGGTGCTATGTAATTTAATGTAAAATAAGGCATAAAATTAATAAATTTATTAAGGGTTTAATTGTGATCAAATTTATCATTTGATAGTAAATCGTCATCTGTTGCATTATCACTTTCTTGCGTCTGTACAGCAGTTAGTAATTGTTTTAATATATAAGGAGAAGAATCTTCTTTTGGTGCGTCAAGTCCTAGTTTATTTTTCACAAGTTCAATGGAGTGAAATAGAGATGCTTCTGGGTTAAAAACAGATGTATTTGTTAATACCAAAGGGAATTGTGTAGGAAGAAATAGTAAATTCTCTTTTAAGCCTTCTAGTATTTTTAAAAGTAATTCAGATAAACTAATTGTTGTTTTTTCTTTTGTAAAAGGGTCTTGATGTTCGTGTAAGGTAGAGTTTTTAAAACTAGAGGAGCATAGGTTTTTAATATGTTCTTCAGTGGCGTGAATGCTAGCGCGAATCTTAGGGTTTATTTTGCTTATGCATCCTTGTGATACTCTTAGTTCATATTGGGATATATAAGAATAATAATCTCTTTCTAAGAGGGTATTTCTGCTGCCTTTATTTAAATGGATAAAAAAGATAGGAAAAAGATTATAAGAAGATGTTCTTTTTTTAGAAAGGACAGCGTTAGTTAATATTGATTGATTTGTTTTAATGCTGCTTAACATATCTTTTAGTATATGAGTCGAAATTATAGAAGGAGGGGTATTTGGTGATAATTGAGCTGTGATTAAATTTAGAGATTTTTCTAACGAAGACTTAGGGAAATTACTAGGAGTATTTTTAAGAAGTTCTGGAAATTCTTCTCCCAAAAATTCAAGATTTTCAGTTAATCCTTCAAATATAAGAGGTAATGCTTCAGTAAAGGTTATACTTCTTATTTTCTTAGATATGGGATCCATAGATCTAAAGAGATCTTTTTTGTGGTAAGAAGGACTGCATATACGTTGAATATTTTGCTGAGTTAAACGCATGCGTGTTCGTGGAATTGTAAATGCGTCTGTTTGTTTTCCAACTTTGGTAAATACTTCATATTTAAGTGTCAGAATGGTTATTGTTCCTGTAATCTCAGGAAGGGTAAGAGTACGACCTTGTTGAATAAAAAATAAAGGAATTGCATATGCAGCTTCTTTGGAAGAAGTTTTCTTTATTGATTGAGTGGTTTTTGTAAGTAATTGAGATGAATTTAATAAAGAATAGGGTATATTTTTTAATGATTTTCTTTCTGTTTCAGTTTTCCACATGCTGTTTAGGATGGCATTGCTAAATCCACATAATTTTAATTCTGAGGTTAATTTATTGATCCACATGCAATGTGATTGTGTAAGATCTTGTTTTTCTAATAGGTTTGTGACTAAAGATATAGTTGGGGATTGGTCTATAAGTAATTGTAGCAAGGATAATAGGGAATGATGAACTAACGATGTTACTGATGTCATAGTAGCTGTTGATGGGTCAGAAATAAAAATTCTGTTTTTCAAAACATGTTCAACACCTTGATGTAGATATTCGAGATAATTAGAAATTGCTGTTACTGGGTAAAGATTTAATGTAAAGCTTCGACCATCAGGAGCAATTTGAATAAAAGGTAGCTCATATGATGTAGGAGTATTTAAGAGTGCAGTAGAGATTGCTATAGATGTAGATGATGTTGCAGAAATATTTAATGAAACAAGATCTTCTGTAACGATTGGTAATGGTTGTTCAAATTCTGTAAGATCTACTTGAAGTAAATCAGAAGAAAAAGTTTTTTCTAATGCTTCTATAGCAAATAGACCTTCAGGTGACAATGATGTAGTTCTTAATGCTGTGATGATTGGGTAAATAATTTCTTGTAGAATTAAAATTGTGTTGTGATGATGGGTGGGATCTAAGGGAAAAGATGATGGTACAGACATACAGGGTAAATGATTTGATAAAATATACTGAGTTAAAGAATGCAAAGATGCCACTTGACTAGAGCTTAGAGTAGTCCTTTCTTCAGTAACAGTAAAGCATGGTGCAGCATCTTGTAGAGTAGGTGCTATGTAATTTAATGTAAAATAAGGCATAAAATTAATAAATTTATTAAGGGTTTAATTGTGATCAAATTTATCATTTGTTAGTGAATTTTTATTTACTTCATTATAATTTTCCTGCTCAGTAGTCATTAATTGTTTTAATATATAAGGAATTGAGTCTTCTTTAGGAGCGTGAACCCCTAGTTTATTTTTTACAAGTGTAATGGAGTTAGTTAAAGATGCTTTTGAGTTAAAGATGGATGTTTCTGTTAATACCAAGGGGAATTGTGCAGAAAGAAATAGCAGATTTTCCTGTAAGCCTTCTAGTGTTTTTAAAAGAAATACAGATAAATTAATAGTGGTTTTTTGTTGAGTAAAAGGGTCTTGATGTTGGTATGAGCACAATTTACTGTCACTAGAAGTGCATAAATTTTTAATAAAGTCTTCAGTAGTGTCAATGTTAATGCGAATCTTAGTACTTAATTTGTGTGGTATTTTTTTTGATACTTTTATCTCGTATAGGGATGTATAAGCCAAACATTCTATCGCTGAAGAAGAATACGATTTCTGTTGATTTACACGGATAGAAAAGATAGGACAAAAATAATGACAAATTATTTTTTCTGAAAAAATGGTGGGGCTAAGTGATTCTGACTTATTTATTTGAGTGGTTTTTAACAGATCTTTTAATATATGAGGTGTAATTATAGAAGGGGTGTTTGAGGGTAACAGATCTTTAATTAAATCAATTGATTTGTCTAAAAATGATTTAGGAAAATTACTAGGAGTCTGTTTAAGAATTTCTGGAAATGTTTCATTCAAAAACTGAAGATTTTCACTTAATCCTTCAAATATAAGATGTACAGCTTCAGGAAATGTTATGCTTTTTATTTGTTGAGACATGGGATCTATAAATCTGAATAGATCTTTTTTATGATACGAATTACTGCAGATACGTTGAATGTTTTTGTGTGTTAAACGAATCCGTCTTCGTGGAAGTGTAAATAGGTCGGTTTTTTTTCCATCTTTTTTAAAGATCTCATACTTAAGTGTAAAAATAGTTATGGAAATTGAATGTTCAGCAAGTAAGATAGTACGACCTCGTTGTATAGAAAATAAAGGAAGCACACGCACAATATTTTCTGAAGGCGTGATGTTTATTAATTCACCAGCTGTTATAGGTAATGTATAAGGGTTTATTGATGATTTTTTTTTGCTTGCTCGACTATCTTTATTACAAGATTTTGTTACTTCTGAAAAAAAATCTTCTTCTGAAAGAACTAAATTTATGGGCTGATAATCTTTTAAAAATTCAGCTAATTGAGAAGATGTACCTTCACCAGGATTACAATCATGTTCTTTTATTAATTTTGGTGAAGATGTGTTAAGAGGAGAAGAAGAAGACCTTTTTCTGGATATATCTGTGGTTGTTGAAGATAAGGGGGATGTTTCTATGGCTGGTAGAGCTTGCTGAAAAGATATTATATTTAAGTGATCAATAAAAGAAGTAGAGACCTCATATAATTCTTCTAAAACAGCTTGGTTATAGGGTTGATACGGATTATTCTGTGCATGGTCAAGTATAGAAAAAATAGCTTGTTGTAAAATGAGAATAGTATTTGTTGCAGCATTAGGATTAAAAAAAAACGATGCAGGAACTGAAGAGCAGGGTAAATGATTCTCTATAATGTGGTGAATCAAGCCCAGTAAAGATTCTAGTCGGGGTTCAGTTAAGGGGGTAGAAGTTTCTGTAATAGTAAAGCAAGGTATAGCGTTTTGTGTGATAGGTGCTATATAGTTTAAATTAAAATATGGCATATAGATAATATTAAATCAAAAATAATCAATTATTTTTTTATAAAAACAAGGTTTATTATACGCTTATGTCTATTATTTTATAACAATTAAATTATTAATATTTTTTTTGTATTAAATTATGCTTTAGTATTTTTACTTTTTTCTAAAATTTCTTTTAAAATAGAAGAATTTCTTTCTAATGGAAAATCTAGGCCAAGAGTCTTTTTAATAATTTCTAACGTACTATTTAATTCAGTTTGTAATTGATATTTTTTGTTATCAGCAATTAATCCAGGATAATGTTTAGAGAGAAAAGTAGAATTATCAAAAAGGCCTTCATAGATAAGTTTGAGAGCTTCTAATTTTTGAATATGACGAGTAACGTTTGTAAAAGGGCATTTATAGGATATTTTAAATAAGCCTTGAAAATCTGCAGCCAGTAATTCTTTAGTAAGGCGGATGGTTTTTTTTAGCCTCTCAAAAGATTGATAATAAGGATGAGTTTTTTTTGATGAATCTTTTTTTACATGATAAGTAAGTCTATAATAATGAAGACGTGAATGTACTCCTCCTGTAGTTAATTTTATAGAAAATAAAGGAAGGAAAAATAAAGGAAGTTTGGGTGCACGATAAGCATGTATGACCATAGAGAGGGCTTTTTTTAGATCAGTATTAGGATTTTGTTTTAAGGCAAGAATATTAGCTTTTTCAGGACATTCTAGAATTTTTAACCGGATATTTTCTAATGTAGAAGCAGAGGTGATCATGGGTAATTGTAGATTAAGAAAGGTTGCCTGATCATTCATGAACGTTATAAATGTATCAATAGATGCTTTTAAAGCATTATCTATTGTAAGAGCTTTTTTATTAATTAGGTATTTTTGATGGTATAGGAAATTTTCTTGGATGCCTTGGTGGAGAGCGTTTAAAATATCTTTATTATTGTGTAGATATTGATAGCCTGATTTTTGAGATGGATATCCTTGGAAAAAGACATGTTTTTCTGTAGCTTGTAATAACTCTTTTGCTTTCGTTAAATTTTCTTTTAGATTTTGTTTGATGATTTTACAAAGTCTTTTAGAGCGAGTGCTTTGCCTGGTTATATACATTATGTACCAACAATTTTTTGCGTGTTTTTGAATATAAAAAATAGGATTGCTGGTTGTGATGGATTGCTTGTTGTTTATAAAAGACTGATGGCTGTTTATATCTGTGATTGGATTATTGTTTGAAGGAGAATTGCTTGATTTGTCAGGACTGTGGGATTCTGAACTAACAAAAACTGAAGGTGTTAAATTCTCTAGGCTCTCAAATAAAGATATTTCTAATTTCTGAGCATTTGCAGCATCTATCATAGAGGAAGTATTATCAGGCCCATTTAAGGATAAGTTTAGTTCATTGGATAATTCTGTGTGATGAATAGCTATGCTTTCACGATCTTCTTCATTAGGTATTAAAGAAATAAGTTGAGCTTGTTTTTGAAGTAATTGGAATAACAGGCAAAGGGATTGATTATGTAAAATTTCTGGTGATAAAGTGATGATTTCTGTAGATGAATCAAACTGATAGATATTGTTTTTCAGGACAAAATCAATACCTTCATGAAGGTTATTAAAATATGATGCCAGATCAGAGACGGTCTGGCTTTTTATGGTATATTGATTCTGTAATACATTTATTTGTATAACTGGCAGTGCATAAGACAAAGTTGTATTGGAAAGAGTAAGGTCTTCTGTAGGTGCTAGATGAGTAATTTTAATTTTTTTATGTGAGGGAATAGTTATTTTTTGATTATTAGAATCTGGAAGAGTGTTTTCTTGAAAAGTGAAAGATGTGGAAGAGACTATAGGTTTAGCATGATCAAATAATAATGAATTACTCTCTGTAAGAGAAAACAAAAGAATATTATTTAATTCTGAAATAACAGATTTGCTGTCAGTGTGTGTAGGGTGGTGTTTGACGTGTTCTAGTATGCGATAAATAACTTCCTGAATGATGACTAGAGAGTTACTATAATTAATGGCTTCTAAGGGAAAAGAAGGAGGAATAGACATGCAAGGTAGTTGGTTATCTAGGATTGTTTGAACAATCGTATTTAAAGAAATAAGTTTTTGGTTATTTAGTGGTTCTTCGTTTTCTGTCACAATAAAATAAGGTGAAAGGGTGGCGTGGATAGGATTGATGCAGTTTAAGGTAAAATAGGGCATAAAAATAATAATTAATTGTAAATTAATTATTATTGTAATTTTGTGTGATTAAAAATTCAATTATACACAATGAGGTGTAGAGTATTTTTTCTTGGGTTAAAAAAAAATATTTAATCGACAGGAGATAATTACAGTGGATCTTAATGTCTATATCAAATTTTATAAAAATTTAGAAATTTTTATAAAATAGTGAATGTACGTCTTGGTTGTCGTTTTTTTGTCTGAATTATCTCTGGTTGACTGTGAATGTCTTTTAGCATGTTCTCTAAAAAGGAAGCATCTATGGTAGGAGGTAGAGTTAATGATAATTTAAGGGCATGTATTTCAATATCATGAATTAATTTTTGTAGTGAGTTTAGTAATTTTTTGTTCTTTTTATTTTCTGTGATACTGGGGTGATATTTTTTATAATAGAAGTAATTTTGCAAAAGTCCTTTATGTAAGATTTTAAAAATATCTTCTTTGTTTTCTAACTGTATTTCTTTTTGTTTCAAAGGTCCATATGGAAGAAAGAGGATTTGATCCTCAGGTGCTTGCAGTGTCAAGGTAGCATTGGTTACTAATTTTTTTAATAAGTTGTAAGAATTTCTTTGATGGCGATATAAGTTAAAATGATATTTGGTAATGTAAGATATATGATAATTATATTTACTTAAGCGAGCATTAGGATATTTTTTAATAGAAAAACCAGGTAGTAGATAACATGTTGATTTGTCATTTTGTTGAATGATAGATAAATCTATATCAGGCTTAGTTACCTTTAAAGATTTTTCTTTGTGAGAAGTTAACGAAGGCGATGAATTATCATCATCTTCGTTATTAGATGCTGCCTTTTCTTGATCAGTCATCTTTTGTAAAATAGAAGTAGGGGGTAATTGAGGGATATTTTTTCCTAATTTATTTTTAAGTAAATTTAATAACTGTTGATAAGTTTGATGCAGAATGTTTTTAGGTTCATCTATCCTTAAGTATGGTTCTTCTTCAGAAAGAAAAGTCATGTTTTCATTAATTCCTTCATAGAAAATTTGATATAAGGTGTCTTTTTTCGTAATTATTATTTCTTCGTTCGTAAAAGGCTTTATGTATTGTATTTTATTTTTTGATAAATCTTCATTACATAAATTTATCATATGAGACATGCTTAAAGTTAAAGCATAGCGAATAGCTCTCAAGTGGTGGAATTTTTTTTTTGATCCAACATGAGTTGTATAGCAAATTTTAAAAGAAGATATATGGTGGTTAGCACGAGAATTAGTAAGTTTAACGCTAAATAAACATGTTTTATGTAGCTTTGTTTTTTTCTTAACTTCTTGAGAAGTAGTTGTAACTAGATCTTTTTTTGAAATTTTTTTTATTGTTATAGCTGCTTGGTAAACTTCTTCAAGAATAGTAGGTTTTTTTATTATAGGTAATGGTTTTGAGGAGGAAGCATTTTTTTTGACAATCTCAATAGCTTCATCTAATAATCGAATTGGATTGTGTGTAACATTATGTAAAAGTTGTTTTGGGTGATGTTTTTTAAAATAAAGTTTATTTTCATGAACGCCTTGATTAAGGATTGTTAAAAGATGTTCTTTATCCGTGATTTTAATTGTTTCAGGGTTAATTTTAGAAAAAACAGTATATATAA
>NZ_WTCQ01000015.1 GCF_015356765.1 Candidatus Clavichlamydia salmonicola | reverse complement strand
TCATCAGAAGTTCCAGAAACCTTTAATGCTACTTCTGAATCTGTGAGCATAGGTAATTCTACCTCTACAACTTCTTCAGCAGCAGCACGCTCTTCCCCTACTGGAATCATTGTTTCATCCCCGTTCTCATCATCAGAAGTTCCAGAAACCTTTAATGCTACTTCTGAATCTGTGAGCATAGGTAATTCTACCTCTACAACTTCTTCAGCAGCAGTACGCTCTTCCCCTAATGGACTAGTAATACAATTACTTAACAATCTACAAGCAGCACTAGTCCAATAAAGAGCTGTTGATGTTGCTGTTACCTCTTTAGCAACTGAACTACAAGGATCCGCTAAAGCAATCACAAACACACTAGAACCTAATCCAGAAGCACTTATTAATAATCCTTCTTGTAAAGTTAAAGCTGCTAACCTTGCCCCTTTTTTAGAATTTTCTGGGCCCTTGGTTCTATATTGCTTATAGATTATTTTCCTAAGTATTGTGAATAGTACTGCCATACTTCCAAGCGCAAAGATTATCATCATTCCATTACATGGACTACAATCATTAAATTTTAGAGGATCATCGCTAGGACCTTTTGGATTTATACATGTCCTATTCTTGCTGAAGTATTGTGTAAATTTATCCCGAATCTGACGCTGATCCTCCCAACAGACTATATCCAATTGTTTTAACTTTTCTTCTCCTAATTGAAGGTCCTTACTATCGATTTCCTGCTCATTATTACTCGCGCAGATTCTTGCCTGATGCACAGCAGCAGTAGGCATTCCAGTAGCTGTAGCTTCTAAGCGAAAATTTGACTTATCTATACAATTTATAGCTTGATTCCATATCCACATCCCTTGGTCCCAAAACATAAATATACTATCTTCGTCATTGTCTTCATCAACACTCTTAACATGTGAACAAATAGGTACTTCTGTTTTAGGAAAAAACTTTTGATAATCACTTGTTTTTAAACAATTTACTTCCTTATTGGGACCTGTATCATATGTATTACATGTTAAAAAATTTTGTGTCTCCCATGGGGTAAAGTTTGTTTCATTTTGTGAAAGTAAATGATCTTGTTTCGTAAAACATAATAAAACTTTTTCATAATCTATAGGAAGAGAGTCCATAACTTTACCTGAACAAAGAGATGCTGTAACTACACCAACAACTCCCATCGCAAATGCAACGCCTAATGAAGAATTAAGAAATGCTGTGCATGCTTTTGTGCATGTTTTCATATTTTTTAATACATTATCTTTTAATCCTGACAAAGTAGAAGGACACTGCCTCCCTGTATATACAAAAAAATTTTTATTCAAAAATTCTATTCCTGACATAATTATCTCCTTTTAAAAAAAAGTACTTTATAGATATATTTTTTTTAAAACAAAGTAAAATTTTTAATTATAAATATATTTTTTTAATTAAGAGATTGATAATTCAGAATTGAGCATATAGCCCCAAAAGAACTACTACAGAGAGATTTTATCAAAAAAGCTAAATATGCAATGAACAACAAGACTTACTTATAGAAGGTTTTTTTGGACTACTTAGACCCATAACTACTGAGAAAGCTTCCTCTTTGCCTTCATCCACAGTAATTCTACTCCTTCTTTAGAAACAGAAGCTTCCCTACTAAACTAGTCCAATAAAGAGCTATTGACTCCATAGCTACCTGCTTAATTCTATCATTTACAGAACCACAAGGTGGTATTAAAGAAATTAGTAAAAAACCTGTTCCTAGACTAGCAACACCTAATAGCTGCTAATAGTTGTATATTGTTTGTTATATTTATTCTTCAGCTCTCTACAACTGTAGGGACGCCTTGCATAATATTTCCTTTCTTTAGATTAAAAAAAAGACAGTAATCTATCTAAAGATAATATGAGAGTATAGAAAAGGTAAGTATTTACTTAATGACAAGAAGGATTACATGAAATAGTAATCCTTCCTGTCTTATAAGATTAAAAAATGTTAACAACAAGACTTGCTGGTAGAAGCATCTCCAGGACTATCAAGGACCACAACTACTGGAATCATTGTTTCATCCCCGTTCTCATCATCAGAAGCTCCAGAAGCCTTTAATGCTACTTCTGCATCTGTAAGCATAGGTAATTCTACTACTTTATCTTGAGCAGCAGTACGCTCTTCCCCTAATGGACTAGTAATACAATTACTTAACAATCTAGAAGCAGCACTAGTCTAATAAATAGCTGTGGAGGCCATGACTATCTTCTTAGCACTTTCATCTACAGGACCACAGGGAGGTAGCAAAGAAGTTACTAAAACACCTGTTCCTAGACCAGAAGCACCTAGAAGAAGCCCTTCTTCTAGAATTAAATCTGCTAACCTTCTGCACTTTCTAGAACCACCTTTAGGCTTCTTAAGACCTTGAAATGTACATTGTTTATAGATTATTTTGCCAAGCGTTGCCATTAATGTAATAACACTTCCAACACCAAAAGCTAATAGCATCATATTACATGGTGAACAATTATCATTTTTTCCTGCTGATTCTAAAATAAATGATGTTGATGAAAACACCTTTTCTAGATGATGAGGCACTATGCAATTAGTAGTATTAATAAAATAATCAGGATAAGTCATACTCATATTATATTTTTTACTAAAACAATATGGATGAATCTCTAGATTATTTCCACTTGCATCCTTTTGCTTGACAATAGATGTTGTAACTTCTGCTTGCGCCTTTATGGAAGATTGCTGACTTGTTGGAATCATTTTTTTAAATACTTTTTCTGTTACACATTCTGTAGAAAGAGAAAGCTGCCATATTCCTTCTAACCAAAACATAAAAACATAACCTAATAATCCTGTTCCTTGACCCTTAAGACCTGAACAACGAGGAATTTCTAAAGAAGGCTGATGAGATTGATACTCTTCCACTTGCACACAAAATATTTGATATGGCTCACCTAATGCATCTCTAGATAGATCTGTTGCATTCTTCCCCTTACCAACTTTTCCAAATTTCCATGAAGGCGTTGTTGTTATATTATAGGCAGTAAAATAATCTTTAGGGTGAAAGCATAAGCCTACTTTATCCTCATCTACTGGAGCTGTAGTTACTACTTTATAAAGGGTTGTGTATGTGGAGGAGGTAGTGAGTGGAAGCAACGTAGTAGCAACTACTTCAAGAAGATCCTCTTGCATGCACACAGATGCTGTAGTAAAACCTAATACTCCCATAGAAACCGCTAAACCTAATGAAGAATCAAGAAATGCTGAACATAGTTTAGCACATGTCCTAACATTGTTGGTTACATTATCCTTCAACTCTCTCCAACTAGAAGGACACCTTCTTCCTGCATATACCAGAATATTATTATTTAAAGATTGGATACCAGAAGAAAATCCATCACCAATTCCTGACATATTATTTCCTTTTTTTTTAGATAAAAAAGAAATATTATTTGATGATTTTTTTATTCCCAAATTAAAAATTAATTTAAAAAATATAATAATTTATCTAAAGGTAGTATGAGAACATAAAAAATAAGAATTGCATTAATGAATGTTAACAACAAGACTTCCTTGTAAATGGTTCTTATGGATTATCCATAACCACAACTACTGCAACAATGGCCTTCCATTCTATTTCTAAAGCTGTGAGCATAAGTAATTCTCCTGTTATATCTTTACTAAAAGTAGATCGTTCCCTTACCGAACTAATACAATTACTTAGTAATCTAGAAGCAATACTAATCTAATAAGGACCTGTTCCAAGACCATAAGCACCTAAAGAAGACCTTCTTCCAGAATTAAATCTGCTAACCTTCTGCACTTTTTAGAACCACCTTTAGGCTTCTTATGAGCTTTAGAGTCACATTGCTTATAGATTATTTTGCCAAGCGTTGTCATTAATAGAGCAGCTCTTCCCAAAACAAGAGTTATAGCACTACAAGGAGCCTCAATAACAGGCATTTCTGTTGTTACTGGCATGAAAGTAGTATGGCGCTGGTGTAGACACAGTAGACATACTACAATTAGTTATATCAAAAGAAAATCCATTACCTATTTCTGTCATATTACCTCTTTTATGAAATTAAAGTTTTTTAAAAACCTATACTTCAAAATTCAAAACTAGGCAAATAGGCACTGAGACAATTACTAGAGATAGATTTTTGTTAACAAGATGAAATTTTATCAAAAAAGATAAACATGCAATGAATAATAAGAAAGATTACACGAAATAGTAATCCTTCTTTTTAGAAGGCTCTTTAATCTCAGTGGAAACTATTTGAAGCTGCCTTCTGTAAAAACCATCATAGTTATTTCGCTGATCTTTCAATGCTTCTAGACATTCTTGATGCATAGAAAGTTCTTCTTGTTCATTTAATCCTTCAAATATTGGCAACCAATCTTCCTCTTCTATTTTTACTGAACTACTTTCAGAACCCCCATGCATTTTTACACTAACTTCTTCTTCAGGAGTTGATTCTTTTTTGATTGGACTAGTAATATAATTATTGAATAGCCTAAAAAAAATACTCCCTCAATAAAAAGCTGTTGATGTTACGTCTTTTTCATCAAGTTGAACAGTATCTTTAAAGCATAAAAACACCATTTCTGTTGTAGAATTATCTTTAACAACAAAGGCATTAGTAGTAGCTAATGTAGTAACAGGCAACCTTGTTGTAGTAATAATATTCACTACATCCTCTCCTGCGCAAAGAGAGGATGTAGTGAGACCAACTATCCCCATAGATCATGGCTAGGCCAAATGAAGAATCCAGAAAAACTGTACAGAACTTGGCACATGTTTTGATATTTTTAGACACATTAGCCCTAAGTTCGCTCATACTATAAGGACAGCGTCTTCCTGTATAACTTAAAACATTGTTATTAAAACAATTGATGCCTTTGCTAAAGCCACTTCCTATTGCACCTATCTTATTTTTTACTCTATATTTAAAATTGTAAATTTTTATATAAAAACCATACAACTTATTAAATCACGGGTTACTAATAAATTAAAAATCCATTGCCATATTATCCATTCCTATATGTGTTTCATATTCATTAAGCTCTTGAAGCTCTATAATAGCTTCTTCATCTAATGCTTTTTCTGATGCACAAACTAAAGCTCCTAACATCTTAGATGCTGCACTAGCTCCATATAGAACAGTTGAAGCTACTACCATCTTATTTGTAACTTCATCAACTGGAACACAAGGATGTAATAATGAATTCATAAGCACACTAGAACCTAATCCTGATGCAGCTATTAATAATCCATCATTTACTAAAACAGCAGTGGCTTTTCTTAAACCTAAACAAGAAATATTAGAACGATTAATCCTTCGCTCTTTATGCTGTTGATATAGCGTTTTCATTGTGGTTGCAAGTAAAGTAGCTGCACTCCCTACTCCAAATACTAATGTTGCTGTATTACATGTATTACAAGAATCAGTAGAACTAGATGTCAGCAAATTAGCCGCTGTAGTAGGTAGCACTGAAGGTAATGGCCAGAGATATTCATCAGATACATTGTTTGCATGCACAGACCGGTAAATTAGATCTAAACTAGAATTAAAGCAAAATATATCAAGATTTTCTTTAATTACAAGATCTCCAAAATTATTAGTCTTACAAACTCCTTGCCTTAAATTTGACAGTTTTAACAGCTTTCCTATAGTCTGGTTAGCGACATAAAATATACTCTCTTGTAGACATTCTATGGATTTTACTAACATTGTTACATTCGAATCACATAATCGGTACAATTCTTCAGCAGGATAACTCTTAGTCAGATCATGAACATGACCAAAGTAATGTTCATAGCTGGCTTGCGTCTCCTCTAGATCCATCAATTCATGTTTAAGTACTGTAGAATTTAACTCAGTATTATTAAGTATTGATCCACAATCTACCTCAATATGAGGATCTGCGCAAATATTCTCTAAAGGGTTCGTTAAAGGGTTCGTCCAGTCATAAATTTGAGAATCTTTTAGAATTAATGAGCCAGTATCTTTAAAGCATAAAAACACCATTTCTGTTGTAGAATTATCCTTAACTACAGAGGCATTAGTAGTAGCTAATGTAGTAACAGGCAACATTGTTGTAGTAATAATATTGACTACATCCTCTCCTGCGCAAAGAGAGGATGCTGTGAGACCAACTACCCCCATAGCACAAGCTAAACCAAATGAAGAATCTAAAAAGGCTGTACAGAGCTTGGTACATGTTTTGATATTTTTAGACACATTAACCCTAAGCTCGCTTATACTAGATGGACAGCGTCTTCCTGTATAACTTAAAACTTTCTCATTAAAATACTTGACACCTACGCTAAAGCCACTTCCTATTGCACCCATTTTATTTTTTACTCTATGTTTAAAATTGTAAATTTTTATATAAAAACCATACAATTTATTAAATCACTGGTTAATAATAAATTAAAAAAATATAAAATTAAATTTATTAAAAAATCATATGAATGCTGCAATACTTAACTGACTTAAAAATTCATTGCCATATTATCCATTCCTATATGTGTCTCATCTTCATTAAACTCTTGAAGCTCTATAATAGCTTCTTCATCTAATGCTTTTTCTGATGCACAAACTAAAGCTCCTAATATCTTAAATGCTACACTAGCTCCATATAGAACAGATGAAGCTACAACCATCTTATTTGTAGCTTCATCAACTGGAACTCAAAGATGTAATAATGAATTCATAAGCACACTAGAACCTAATCCTGATGCAGCTATTAATAATCCATCATTTAACACAATAGCAGTGGCTTATCTTAAACCTAAACAAATAACACTAAAACGATTGATCCTTCGCTCTTTATGCTGTTGATATAGCGATTTCATAGTAGTTGCAATTAAAGTAACCGCTCTCCCTACTCCAAATACTAATGTTGCTGTATTACATGTATTACAAGAATCAGTATGAAGAGTCTAAAAAAACGAATAAATATTGAGATATATCATGAAGTTATTAGATATATTAACTCTTTTCATATACCAGAACATCTTACTCCTACAATACACTCAGGCCATATAATATAGTTAAAGAGACAACTATGCTGTTTTTAAAACATTTGCATAGTAATTATTAAACATCGAATCCATTGCTAGAAGATCTGGATCTAGCTTCTCTACTTCATCAAAACACATACAATCCCTCGCTTGCTTCTCTACTGACTCTATACTTTCTTCTAATACTTTCATCTTCTGCATGACTTCATTAAAACGCATACAATCCCATCCCTGTATCTCTGCCTCATCTACACTCTTTTCCAACATTTTCATCTTCATCATTATTTTCTTAAAACGTATGCTTTCCCACTTTGCTCCATCTACACTTTCTTCTAATACATCCATCTTTTGCATTATTTTATCAAAACGAAGAGATGCCCATTCTTGAAGCTCTGCAGCATTCACGCTCTCTTCTAATGCTTCCAAATTTTGCATAACTTCATTGAAAAGAACAAATAACCACTCTTGCCTCTTTGCCGCATTCACACTTTCTTCTAATATTTCCATCCTTTTCATTATTTTATCAAAACGAAAAGATGTCCATTCTTCAACCTCTGCAAAGTCTACACTCTCTTCCAATGCTTCCATTTTTTGCAGTATTTTACTAAAGCGAAGAAACGCCAATTCTTGCAGCTCTACCATATTCTTGCTCTTTTTTAAAATCCCCATCTCTAGCATTACTGCTTCTTCAGGGTTTACTTGTAGATCTTCTGACTTACATATTAAAGCAGCTGCTAACTTAGAAAATGCATGCACTCCATGTAGCACAGTTGATACAACAACTGCCTTTTGAGCACCTTCTTCTACAGGGCTACATGGATGTAAGAATAATGTCATAAGTATGGTAGACCCTAGACCAGAAGCAACCCATAATAATCCATCATTGAACATAAAAGCTGTGGCTTTCCTTAACCTTGAATCAACCACTTTAACGTAACCACATCTTCTCGCTTTATGTTGTTGATATAAAGCTTTTATAGAAGTTAAAACAAAAACAACTGCACTCCCCACTCCAAATACTAATGTTGCTACATGACACATACCACAAGAATCAGTAAGAGCAGATTGAACAACATTAGATATAGTTTTAGGAGCAGGATCAGTAGATAGCTCAGGAGGTAAAGGGAAAAGATGATGATCCATCACATTATGAGGTCTTAAAAAATAATAATCTATGGAGCCAATCGCACTTAAGCAAAGATGGTCAATAGCCTTATGAGAAAAATTTCCTCCATTATCAGACTGACAAACCCCTCGATGTAAATCTGAAAATTTTAATATCTTACCAAAAGTATGGTTAGCAACATAAAATATGTCCTCTCGTAGACAATCTACTGTTTTAACTAATCCTGTCATATTTGAATAAGCCATTCGATATAACATTCTAGCTAAATAATGCTTTGTTAGATCGTATGAAGCACTGTCAATCTCTTCATAACTTAATAGAAATGGTGGCCCTAAATCCATGAGCTCAGGAAGAAATATTGAACTCTTGCTACTAACGTTATTAAGTAGCGCTCCACAATCTACCTCTATATGACGATCTGGACAAATATCAGTTGCTTTTGGCTTCCAGTCTCTAAGAGGAAAATCGCTTATCGTGAGTGTTGGAGCTTGTTTAAAGCACAAATATACCTGTTCTGCTACAGGAGTAGCATTAACTAAAGAGGCATTAGCAGCAAGAACTGCATCTGCAGTAGTCCTTAGTGCTGTAGTAGCAGGAAGGATCGTAGTAGTAATAAGATCCACTACATCCTCACCTGCACAAAGAGATGCTGTTGTTATTCCAACCACGCCTATAGCACAAGATAAGCCAAACGAAGAGTCCATAAAAACTGTACAGATCTTTGCACATGTCTTAACATTTTGAGACACATTAGCCCTAAATTCTCTTAAACTAGAAGGACATCTTCTTCCTGCACAACTAAAAAAATTTTTATTTAAATACTCGATTCCTGAAGCAAATCCATTACCTACTGCTCCCACCTTATTTCTTTACCTATGTTTAATAACGCATAATGATTATATAAAAACTAGTAGCTCTATTAAATATCTTATTTTCAACACATTAAAAATATTTTTTAAACAATTAGGCATAAGAAGTCATCATCATATTATTAATTTCTAATTCCTCTACTTCTTCCTCAACATCTTGCATCTCTATAATTACTACTTCATCTAATGATTTTTCTGAATCTTGTGCCCCACATGCTAAAGCCCCAAACATCTTAGATGCTGCGCTCACTCCATAAAGAATAGTTGAAGCTAAAACTGTATTTTTAACTGATGCATCTACTGGATTACAAGGATGTAACAATGATGTCATAAGCACACTAGAACCTAACCCAGAAGCAGCTAATAACAATCCCTCATCTAACATAATAGCTGTTGCTTGTCTTAATCCTACATAAGAGCCCCTTGAATGATGAAGTTTTCTTACTTTGTGCTGTTGATATAACGCTTTTATAGTAGTTAAAACTAAAACAGATGCGCTACCTACGCCAAATACTACTGTTGCTGTACTACATGCATTACATGAATCAACCATTGTTGCTTCAACAAAACTAGCAACAGTTGAAGGGGAAGAAGCAGAATCAAATGGAACAAGACATCTCCTTTGAATATCTGCTAAATCTATCACTGAATAGCTATAATTGTTACTATTATCAAAACAAAAGGGATCAACATTACTTCTTGGATAAAAAGAATCACTTCCATTGCTAATTTTGCAAGTCGCTTGCTTCAAATTTAATACATCTAACGCCTTATGCACAGTATGATTAGCAACATAAAACACGCCTGTTTTTACACATTCTAATGCATTAATTAGCCCTGAACCATCTCCCCTAAGCACACCAAAAGAGGAAACATCATGACTAACGTGTTGTGTAGATCCAAATAAACCTAAATTACCACACTGTATGCTAGATAAAGAATCATTGACAAAACTATCATTTAATATTGATGAACAATCTATCTCAACAGGCGGGGTATGACACATCTGAGAGAAATTTGAGGCCCATGCATTAAGAGACACATTGCTTCCTAAATAATCCACAGTTTTATGAAAGCATAAAATTACCATTTTTGTATGAGGATCTGGGTCATTAACTACAGAAATATTAACAGGAAAAGTTGTTGGAGCCGCAGTACTTGGCAGGATAGTAGTAGTCATAAGAGCTAGAACATCCTCCCCTGCACAAAGAGAGCTTGTTGTTAGACCAACCACTCCCATAGCACAAGCTAAGCCAAATGAAGAGTCCAAAAAGACTGAGCAGGCCTTTGCACATGTTCTAATATTTTTAGATATATTAGTCCTAAGCTCACTAAAACTAGACGGACAGCGCCTTCCTGTGTAACTTAAAAAATTACTATTAACATACTCAACGCCTAGACTAA
>NZ_WTCQ01000014.1 GCF_015356765.1 Candidatus Clavichlamydia salmonicola | reverse complement strand
TTTCCAATAAATATCTCTACGATCTCTGATAATGACTATTCATCATCTTCATTAATGACAGCTACAACGTCTCCTTCTGTCCAAGTAAATTTTCCAATAAATATCTCTACGATCTCTGATAATGACTATTCATCATCTTCATTAATGACAGCTACAACGTCTCCTTCTGTCCAAGTAAATTTTCCAATAAATATCTCTACGATCTCTGATAATGACTATTCATCATCTTCATTAATGACAGCTACAACGTCTCCTTCTGTCCAAGCAAATTCTCCAATAGATATCTCTACGATCTCTGATAATGACTATTCATCATCTTCATTAATAACAGAACTATCTCTTCAAGAAAATTTTTTTATTAAGGTGTCTTTTTCCAAAAAAAAATGCATGCAAATATCTCAGCTTCTTACTAAAAAATATCCTCGATGGAATAAATTTATTCAACTTTCTGAAAAATGTCTTGTATCTGCCACTAGCTATAATTGCCTTACAAACATCAAAGAAATAAAAATTAAAAAAAGCACAGAGCCTATAGAATTATTCAAAATTCTTTATCTAACTGTCTCTAATAATTATCTTTTATATAAGTCAACAGGAAGGTTAAAAAATAATTATGAAGAAAAGCTTGTAAATCTACTCGAAAAAATAAATATAGAATTTTGTCAGGTCAATAAAGAAAAGCTAGAAGCTAAACAACACTCTTCAGTCCTACTTGATCTCATTAATACTGCTATAGGAAAAGATATTCCCTTCTTTTATGAAAACAAAATTATTAGCCCCCAATACCATATATCTTTAAAACAACATCAAAAGAAAAATTTAGTTTGTATAGAGATCCATGATTGTTTTGCTTATACTCCTAGTGAATTTTTACGCAGTAAAGCTCACTACCAAAAAAGAACAACAGAATTTATAAAAAAAATATTATCTCTACCTACTATCAATATTTCAGCTAAAAATATTTTTAATATTCAAAATCAGGATAATGTAGCTACTATTTCTTTGATTCCTCACTTTTATTTATTAATGCAATACAATAAAAAAGTGGCAAACCAATATATTGAAAAAAAGTATACATCTTGCTGTCACTATAAAAAAATGCAGACAAACATTGCAGATAGTTTAAAAGTCCTTAGCCACTTTGCACACACTCATAGCATCCCTCTTTCTGATGAAGAGCTTGATACAACTACCAATCCTCTTTTTCAAACACAAGCATCAGTAATTCCAAGAAAACTCTTATTCTTGTTTCCAATATTTTCTATTCGTTCTTATAACCTTATGAAAAATTTTAATTACAAATTTTATTATAGTGTCAAAAAAGCTTCAAATATACCAGAACAAAAACACTCTGCAGCTAGATCATTAAAGCATTCTATTAACATCGCTTACAAACTACTATCTGAACCTGCAAAAAAAATTTCTTTTTATACAGATCCAGCAGATGAAAATGTCTTTACCCCTATTAGAACAAAAGCAGCACTTGTAGAATCTTTATATTCAGGATTTTTAGAAAATTGGTTCTATTATAAAAAAAATCAAGACACATTATTATCATCTACAAAAAGAAAACCTATATTTAGTGAATTAGAAACCCTTCTTAACACTTTAAAATCTAAAGCTGCTGAATTATCTATACCACTACCTGTAATAACTGAATCTGTTATTCTTAATGATTTAGCAAAACAGATTAATAAAAGCTTAAAAGAAGAACCCATTCAACAAAAAAATGATCTAGAAATAACTGTTAAGAGTGTGGAAAAACCTATTTATTTAATTCCTATATTTTCTCTGAAAATTACTAAAGCTGTTTCACGCTCAACCATTACATCACAAGCCTATACCTACTATCTTTCTTATGCCCTTAATACTGATTCTATGAGTAGATGTCATGGTTATGCTCATGCTCGTGATACATTTAAAAAAACATCTCAAAATATTAAACAATTATGCCAGGAAGATTCTATAGTGCAATCTATCTATACTTCCATTACCTATAACAGCCATGATAGACACTATCATACCAAAACAAAATTTTTGTTAAAGGTACTTGAAAGATTCGAAGATGCTCTATCATTCTTAGGCCAGTATTACCCAATATTACTAGAAACGACTAAGACATATCATCCAAAAGAAGATTTTGAAAATAATATTGCTTTAATAAAGAAAACACTCACTAAATTGGGTGAAAAACTCCCTCAATCACCCCCTCCTTCTAAACTAAAAAAAATATTATTAAAAGGGATTAAGAAACACAAAACAACAATTCCTCGCTTAAATGAGATTGTATTAGATAAAGAATAAATAAAGCCTACATAACATTTATTTTTTATATGAAACTTGATTCTAGCGCTAAGAATAACCTTAACATATATTTTTCCTATGACTATTTCAAAATAGTCTCCTTTTCATAATGCAAATAATCCTTTTTTTTCCTCATCCATATTACATAAAATACTTTAGAAAAATATCATTACCTTCCTTCCATCCAGTCTGCCTAGATTAGAAGAGCTTGTATAATATAAGTAATTTTATAATATTTTTATGAAAAAAAAGATGTATTAATTAATATTGTATTTTTATGCCCTATCTTACCTTAAATTACTATCAACTCAGTACTCAACAAGAGCCTATGGCTTTTATTGTAGAAGAAACTTGTTTAGACCTTAATGATGAAAAAATTGAAGCATTAAACCTATTAATCAAAGATATTCTTGATAAACATTTACCCTGTGCTCTTGTTCCCCCCTCATTTCATTTAGATCCAAGCCTTCATAATAATACGCTGAAAATTTTACAAGATGTGACTTTTCCCTTACTCAATAACTTCTATGCCCATAAAATAAATCCTAAAGTAACCACATCGTTAAATCGATTATCTAACACTATAAATTTATGTGTATTTGGTGCTGATTCTTCTAAATTCTTACAGCCTGTCCCCAGTATCTCAAATATTTTAAAAAAAAAACCTCTTCAACACTATTCAAAATCAAATACTCACATAACACAAAAATCAAAATTACCATTACAAGAAATATCTTTTGCAAAAATTCCAAGAATTGAAATAGAGGAAGATAAAACAGCATTATCATCTCCTCAGCAAGATCGGAAAGACATTTGCTACCCTTTTCCCAGCGATGACGAGTTCACCAAAAAGATCTTAGAAAATTATACATTTCCTGAATTAACTCTTTCTTTTCAAGATTTTTCAAAAGATATTATGTTTACCCAAAAGGAAATTCAAAATTATTTTCCAGATCAACATGAGCTGTCTTTATCCTTAGAAAGCACAAAAAAAATTACTTCCTCTACACAAACTCTAAACTCTAAAATAAGCAAAGGTAAGAAAAAGAAAAATCCAACAATCTTTTCTCCTCCGCAAGAAAGATCTCTAATAATAGATATCTCTGATAATCATTCATCATCATTAACAACAGAACTATCTTTCTTTCAAGATTTAAAAGGTATTTGCTCCTCTTTTTCAAATAATGACAAGTTTTCTAAAGAGCTCTTAGAAAATTATACTCTTTCTAAATTACCACCTGTAGATCAAGATGCTATAACTGATCTAGAAAAAATCGCTTCTACCACCTTGTCTTGCCCTTATATTAAAATATTTTCTACAAAAAATACGTTTATAATAGCTAGAAAAGACACCTCTGATCTCTGTGGTAGTTTAGAGTATCTATATGAAGGGATACGTCATGTCCTAGATCAACAGATCTATATTTTTGAATCATCAAGCTTTCCATCAAAAGCTCATGCTCATCAACAAACTGTATCACGACTTTTATCTTTACTTGCTAACAATGTTTCTCTTCTTGATTTAATTGTTAATCAAAAAGATCGCTCTGCATGTACTAAAGAACATTTTTCTCTTACTAATGATCTTAAAAATTCGCTTGCTTTCTGCTTAGAAAGTACAGAAGAAATTACTTCTTCTATACAAACTGTAAGCGCTCAAATAAGCACAGATTCAGCAAATTGTTCTCCTATTCAAGAAATATCTTCAATAATAAATGTCTCTGCTCATGATAATTTACTAGCTCCATTAAAAAAAGAATTCTCCCTTAAAGAAGATGTTTTTCTTAAATTATTTTTTTCAAAAAAAAACCGCATAAAAATATCTCGACATGTTGCTAAACAATATCCCCGGTGGGATAGATTTATTCAGCTGTCCAACGAATGTATTACATCTGCAACTAGCTATATTTGCGTTGCAAATATTAAAGAAATAAAAATTAAAGAAAGTAAAGAAAAACGAGAAATATTAAAAATTCTTTATTTAATCATCTCTCATAATTATCTTCTATATAAGGCAACAGGAAGGTTAAAAGAGAGGTATGAACAACAATTGGTAGATCTACTGAATCAAATAAATAAGAGATTTTGTAAGATAAATCAAGAAGATGTGCAACCCAAAATGCACTCTTCAGTCCTACTTAATCTTGTTAATAATGCTACAGGAAAAAATATTCCTCTTTTTTTGAAAAAAAAAATTTTTAGCCCTCAATATCATATATCTTTAAAAAACAGATCAAAGAAAAATTTAATTTGTATAGAGATTCCTAATTGCTCTGCTCACACTTCTAATGAATTTTTACGCAGTAAAGCTCACTACCAAAAAAAAACAACACAATGTATAAAAAAAATATTAACTCTACCTATTATCAATATTTTTGCTAATAACATTTTGAATATAAAAGATGAAGAAAATGTATCTACGACTTCTTTTATTCCTAATTTATATTTATTAATACAGTGCAACAAGCAAGCATTAGAAAAATTTCTTAACGAAAACTATAGCTCTACCTCTTACTATCAACAAATGAAATCAAGCATTCAAGATAGTTTAATACTCCTTAACAGCTTTGCCAAGACTCATCATATTCTGCTTTCTGATGTAAAACTTCATAAAATTAATAACCCTCTTTGTGAAATACAGCCATCAATAACGCAAGAAATAATCTCTTTCTTTTTTCCAATATTTTATATTCGTTCTTATAACTTTATGAACGTTGTTCATTATAAAATTTATTACATTATCAAAAAATCTTCAAATGTATCTGAACAAAAACACTACGTAGCTGCATCATTAATTCATTCTATTAACGCCTCTCACAAACTACTCTCTGATCCTATAACAAAGATTTCCTTTTACCCAAATCCAGCAGATGACAATTTCTTTGTTCCTATTAGAACAAAAACAGCACTTGTGCAATCCTTATACTCAGGATTTCTAGAAAACTTTTTCTATTATAAAAAAAATCAAGCCACATTATTATCATCTTCAAAAAGAAAAACTGTACTTAATGCATTAGAAAACCTTTTAGAAGTTTTAAAAACTAAAGCTTCTGAATTATCAATACCACTCCCTATAATGACAGAATCTGTTATTCTTACAAATTTATCGAAACAAATTGATAAAAGCTTGATAGAATCTGCTATTCTTACAAATGCATCGAAACAAATTGATAAAAGCTTGACTCATAAAAGCTTACAAAAACAACCTCCTGAACCTAGTAATACCTCTAGCTAAAAGTAAATCAACACCACTTTCACAAGGTATTTTTACTAACAAAAGCCATTTGAGCCATTCATGTATATTAAAAAAATGGTTCAGGAAAAAGTAAATATAACCCTCTCAAGCAGCCAAAATTAGACAAACTTGCATAATACAATTAATTTTATAATATTTTTCTAAAGCAAAAAAATGGTTTAATTAATATTGTATTTTTATGCCTTATCTTACCTTAAATTATTTTCAAATCAGTTCTCAAAAAGAGCCTACAGCCTTTGTTGTAGAAGAAAGTTGTGTAGATCTTAATGAGGAAAAGATTGAAACATTAAACCTCTTGCTTAAAGATATTCTGAATAAACATTTACCTTGTGCGTTTGTTCCTTCCTCATTTCATTTAAATCCAAGCCTTCATAATAATACGCTTACAATTTTACAAGATGTGACTTTGTCCTTACTAAATAGCTTCTACAACAATCAAATAAGCCCAAATATAAGCACATCCTTAAATCGATTAGCCAATACTATAAATTTATGCTTATTAGGTGCGGATTTTTCTAAATTCTTACAACAAATACCCCGTGTTTCAAATATTTTAAGAGAAAAATCTACTCAAAACTATTCAACATCAAATACCATTACAAAAAAAAGATCTCAATTACCATTGCCAGAAGTATCTTTAACAAAAATTCCAAAAATAGACATGGATGAAGATGTAGTGACATCATCTCATCTAGAAGATTTAGAAGGCATTTGTTCCCCTTTTTCAAGTGATGATGAGTTCACTAAAGAGATCTTAAAAAATTATACACTTCCTGAATTAACCCTTGACATTTCAGATATTCTAACTAATCTAGAAAACACCCCTTCTACACCTACTTTAAGCTATAAAATCAGCAGAAGTAAAAAAAAGAACGACACAACAGATTCTTCTCCTATCCAAGAAAGATTTCCAATAATAGATCTCTTTGACAATGATGATTTAGCCTCTCCATTAACAAGCAAATTATCTCTCCTAAAAGATGTAACAGACATTTGTTCACCTTTTTCAAGTGATGACGAGTTCACTAAAGAGATGTTAAAAAATTATATACTTCCTGAAGTACCCTTTGATCCTCAAGATATTCTAACTGCTCTAGAAAAACCGCCTTCTACCCCTGTTTCTTGCCCTTTCATTGAAATACTTTCTGAAAAAAATACATTTATAGTAACTCGCAAACAAACCTCTGATATCTGTACAAGTTTAGAGTATCTATATGAAGGGATACGTCATGTCCTAAATCAACAGATCTATATTTTTGATTCATCAAGCTTTCTGTCAAAAGCCCATGCTCATCAACAAACTTTATCACAACTGTTATCTTTACTTGATGATAATGTTTCTCTTCTTGATTTAATTGTTAATCAAAAAGATCTTGCTGCATGCACAGAAGAGCATCTTTCTCTTACTAAAGATCTTCAAGATTCTTTAAAAAACACTGAATGCATTCAAACGGAAATACAAAATTCTGTTCCAGATTTAGATCTATTGTCTGTATGCTTAAACAATCCCAAAGAAATTTCTTCTCCTATACCATCTGTAACCTCTAAAATAAGCAAAGGGAAAAAAAAGAAAGATAGAAAAACCTCTGCTCCTGCCCAACAAATATCTTCAATAATAAATGTCCCTAGTGCTGCTGATGACCCTGGACTGCGTTTATTAAACACAGAACTATCTCTTCAAGAAAACTTCTTTATTAAATTATTTTTTTCAAAAAAAAAATGCCTACACCTATCGCGACTTGTTGCTAAAAAATATCCTCGTTATGATAGATTTATTCAGACTGCGGAAGAGTGTGTTAAATCTGCAACTAGCTATTCCTGCCATTCAAATATTAAAGAAATCAAAGTTAAAATTAGTAAAGAACCTCGAGAACTATTAAAAATTCTTTACTTAACCATCTTTCATAATTATATTTTATATAAGTCCATAGGAAGGTTAAAAAAGAATTATGAACAAAAATTTGTAAATCTACTAGATCAACTAAATACAAAATTTTGTAAGCTAAATAAAAAACAAATACAAGCTAAAAAGCACTCTTCAGTCCTACTTAATCTCGTTAATTCTACTGTAAAAAGAGATCTACCTCTCTCTTTTAATAGAAAAATTTACAGTCCCCAATACCATATATCTTTAAGAAAACGACCAAAGAAAGATTTAATTTATATAGAAACTCCTGATTGCTCTGGTCATACTTCTGGTGAATTTTTACGAAATAAAACTCTCTACCAAATAAGAACCACTCAATTTATAAAAAAAATATTAACATTACCTACTATCAATATTTATACTAAAAATATTTTGCATATAAAAGATCAAGACAATGTATCTACGATTTCTTTTGTTCCTGACTTATATTTATTAATGCAGTACAACAAGCAGGCAATAGAAAAATATTTGAAAAAAAATTATGAATCAAACGCTTACTATCAACAAATACAATCAAGTATTGAAGATAGTTTAACAGTTCTTAGCAGCTTTGCAAAGACTCATAATATTCTTCTTTCTGATGAAGAACTTCTTAAAGCTAATAACCCTCTTTTCCAAATACAGCCATCAAGACTTCAAAAAAAAATCTTATTATTTTTTCCAATATTTCATATTCGTTCTTATAATATTATGAAAACTGTTCATTACAAACTTCATTACAGTATCAAGAAATCTTCAAATTTATATGAACAAAAAAACTCTTTATATAAATCATTACATCATTCTATTAAATCCTCCTATAAACTACTCGCTAAGCCAGCAGAAAAAATTTCCTTTTATCCAAATCCAGCCAATGCAAATCTCTTTGTTCCTGTTAGGACAAAAGCAACACTTGTCCAATCCTTATACTCAGGGTTTCGAGAGAACTGGTTATATTATAAAAAAAATCAAAGCACATTCTCATCATCTTCAAAAAGAAAAGATGTACTTGATACATTAGAGGCCCTTCTAGACTTTTTAAAATCTACAGCTTCTACATTATCAATAGAACTACCTGTAATAACTGAGTCCGTTATTCTTCCAAATCTAGTCAAACAAACTAATGAAAATTTACAAGCACAATCTTTAAAAAAAAACATTGAAATGTTTAAAAAACCTGCCTATTTAATTCCTTTATTTTCTATGAAAATTATTAACGCCCCCTCTCGTTCTACCCCTACTTCAAAAGGCTTGACCTATCGCCTTTCTTATAGCCTTAATAACAATTCTGTTAGTAGATGTCATGGTTATGCTCATGCTCGTGATTCATTCAAAAAAACATCTAAGAGTATTCAAAAATTATGCAATGAGCCTTGTACAGATAAATTTTTATTTATTGTTAGTATCCAAAATACAGATTATAAAGAGATTTTGTTAAGAGAAAAATTTTTGTTAAAGACACTTCAAGGATTAGAAGATTCTCTATCATTCTTAAGCAAGTATTACCCTGTATTACTAGAAATGACTAAGAAATATAACCCAAAAGAAGATTTTGAACATAATATTGCCCTAGTAAAGAAAACACTCACTGAATTGGGAGAACAGATACCTCAATCATCCCCTCCTTCTATGCTAAAAAAACTATTATTAGAAGGAATAAAAAAATACAAAACAACAATTCCTTCCTTAAATGACATTTCATTCAATGAAAAAGAAATTAAACCTATATAACATTTATTTTTATATGCACCTTTATTCTAGAACAAGATCTTGAACCTGGCCCTAGTAACCTATACCTAGAAGAAAATCTAGATCTCTCTTACAAGGTAGTATTATTACTAAGCAAAGACCCTCCTGAACCATTCACTTATATTAAAAAAAATGCAACCTATAAATAATTTTAATTTAACTTAAATTACAACGAATGTTTATTATTCTTCTTTTTAAAAAAAATATTTAGTTGAATGCCTTACTTCACTCTCAAATACTCTAGTTCTTCTCACGTCAGTACACCCACCTTTACTGTCGAAGAGGTTCAAGAAAATCTAAACGCTGATAAAATTCAAGACTTAAGTCTATTAATACAAAAAATCATAGAACAACATCTATACTGTACCTCTGTTCCTCCTTCTTTTTCATTAGACCCACTTGTACACAATAATACTTTGATAATTATTCAAGATGTACTTTTTCCTATAGTAAATCAATGTAATAAAACAATTATAAACCCTGAAATACGCACATCAATAAATACATTGATCTCTTTAATAAATTTATGCTTTTTTAATTCTAATGTAACAGAATTTCAACAACCACTACCCTTTGTATCAAAATCCAGTTCAACCCCCAAAAAAATAATACCTACCAATTCCTTATCAGCACCTATCATAACCAAAAGACCTTACACCTTCACACAAGATCTCCACCCTGTAAAACAAGCTCGCATTGATACTGAAACAGCATTTGCAACACAATTCTCTTCACCCTCATATCTAGAAGAAGAATTTCTTTCTTTAGACAATGATGCATCTACCACTATGTCTAAAGAAAATTATCCCCTGCCAGTTTTAAACCTAAGTAATGAAGATTTTTTACCTCCCAAAGATCTTATCACTAAAAATAAATCTCTAAAATATCGAGAAAATTTTCCTTCTACATCCTATTCCAGTCCACATCATCTAGAAGAAAACTTTCTTTCTTTAGACAACGATTTACTTGCATCAATATCTACAGAAAATTATCAACTCCCAGTTTTAGACCTAAGTAATGAAAATTTTTTACCTCACAAAGATCTTAATACTACAGACCAATCTGTAATAAATAGTGAAAACTTCCCTTCTACATCCTCTTCAAGCCAACATTTAGAAGAAAACTTTCTTTCTTTAGACAACGATTTACTTGCATCAATATCTACAGAAAATTATCAACTCCCAGTTTTAGACCTAAGTAATAAAAATTTTTTACCTCACAAAGATCTTAA
>NZ_WTCQ01000013.1 GCF_015356765.1 Candidatus Clavichlamydia salmonicola | reverse complement strand
AATAAGGCATATAAAACAAATTTTTTTATTAAAATATTATTAATTTGGTTTTTTATTATATATTTTTATACAATTCTTTTCAATATAAATTGATACATTTATTTGATAAGTAAAAATATAATTCATTAGTTTGTCCTAAATTTTATTCTAAATTAACTAAATTTTTATGTAGGAGTCCCTCCAGTATAAAAGGCTTTTGAATTTCTATTGAAGCCTCTGAACCTAGAAGATTTTTAATAAATTGGATGCTATTAAGTAAGGTTTGTTCAGAGTTATGCTGTATTGTAGCATTAAATATAATTGGAAAATGGCGCTTAAGGAATATAAGATTTTCTTTAAGACCTTGTAGACTAATCCAAAGCATTTCATTAAAAGAGACAACACATTCTTCTAAGCTAAAAGGATCGATATACTTAATAGAATAGTCTGTAGATTTAGCAGCTTGATTACATAAGGATTTTAGATGTTTTTCAGTTTTACTAATAGCCAGACGTATATTTTTATATGCTTGTCCTTTACTTGTTAAAGTTCTTCTGATGGAGTATTTAAGGAGAAAAGAATACTTCTTTTCACGACCTTGTGTAGTAGAGACGCTGAATACAGGAATACGATTACTTGTTAACTCAGGGATTTTCTTACTTGCTAAAGGAGTTGTTGGTTCTGTTGCTCTTTGGGTGAGGACTTCTAGTGTATTTGCTTGAGGAATAGTTGGAGTGTTGCTTCCTAAGGTGCATTTAATAGTACATAGGATTTTGTCAAGCTCTTCCTTGGGCATGTATGTAATTGTGGTTTTTAAAATGTTGGGGAAATATCTACTAAAAAATGTTAGATTTTCTGTTAGGCCTATGTATGCATATTGAAGAGCTTCTTCATAAGTAATAGTTTGGATAATATGATTAAATGGATTTTTGTAGTAAAAAAACACCAGATTGTTCTTAGTATTTTTACATATTGTTTGTATAGATTTTAAAGTTAATGAGAGAAGGGTACGTGTTCGGAAAACACATTTGTATTGTGATATAGTGCTCTTTTTTATGATATATTCCAGTAAATAGATCGTGTGTTTTTTAGAAGGATCTTTAAATGTACCTGCAGGAGCCTTTTTGAAGGAAAATATAGGAATGTAATATGTCATCTTTTTTGAAGATGTTTTTATTATAGGAGAAGATGTACTTGTTAATGATTTCTGTTCTTTTGAAGGTATCGATATTTTTGTTAAGCTGGTATCGTTAAATCCAGCTAATTGTAATTCTAGAGTTAATCTATTGATCCAAAAGTTGTTTGATTGTAAAACATCTTGTCGTTCTAATGGGTCCATCACTAAAGATATAGTTTTTGATTGGCCTATTAGTAATTGTAGTAAGGATGTTAAGGAATAATTAGCTAATGATGATGCTGATACCATAGGAGCTGTTGATGCATCAGATATAAAAATTCTGTTTTCAAGAACATGTTGAACGCCTTGATGTAGGTGTTGTAGATAATCAAGAGGGTCTGTTACTGAATAAGGGGTTAATATAAAGCTTTTTCTATTAGAAGATATTTGAATACAGGGTAGATCATACGAGTTATGTGATGTTACAGGAGGGTTTGATAAGGCAACACCTTTTGTAACGATTGGTAAGACTTGTTCAAATTCTGTAAGATCTACTTGAAGTAAATCATAACAAAAAATTTTCTCTAAGGCTTGTATAGCAAGCTGGCCTTCAGGTGGGAATGATGTAGTTCTTAAGGCTGTAATGATTGGGAACAGAGCTTCTTGTAGAATTAAAATTGTATTGTAATGACAGGTGTAATCTAAGGGGAAAGATTGTGGTACTGACATACAAGGTAGATGATTTAATAAAATATAATGAGTTAAAGAATACAAAGATGCCACAATACTAGGGGTCAAAGTAGTATGTTCTTCAGTAACAGTGAAATACGGGATAATATTTTGTAAAGTAGGCGCAACGTAGTTTAATGTAAAATAAGACATAAAATTAATAAATTTATTAAAGTTTAATCTTTATGAAATTTATCATTTTCCTAAAATTTAATATTTCATTTAGAAACTCTTTCTAAAAAAAAGTTTTTTTCTAAGGATAGAAGGAGTTTTTTGTTTTACTTTCTTTTGGTGCATATAATTCTAATCCATTGCTTATTAAGGCGATACCTTTATTTAAAGGAAATCTAATGTTTAGTATGGTTGAGGTATGTTTAAAAATAGAAAGAGCTTCTTTCCTTGTAATAGAGAGGCCTTTTGAAATAAAAAATAAGGAAATCAATGTAATGTCATTAGGGTTAGTTTTTTGAAGAAGAAGCTTTTCTTCTGTAGGCACTGGGGATATCATTTTTTTATGTAAAAAGGTCTACACATACCTTTTAAGCTTGCATATCTAACTTCAGGTAATGGTTGGATGGTTAATTTATCGATCCACTCTGCATTAGATTGAGAGGTATTCTGTCATTTCTCCTTTTATCTAGAAAATCTATATCAGGTGTTGGACATGTTTGTGATTCTTGGAAAGAGGATTTTTATTTCAGACTCATTAACAGCGACTATGTTATTAGCATTTTATATTACTTCAGTCAAGGTGAAGCATGGAATAGCTTCTTCTAGAGTAGGTGCTATAGAGTTTTAATGTAAAATAGGGGGATAAAATTAATAAATAGATTAAAGATTTAATCTTCATCAACTTATGCATCTTTTTGTAATATAGTTTCTTCTTTAGAAATCATATTGTTAAAAAGTGTTTTAAGGATATTAGGAGTGTTTGTTGCGCTCTCCTCTGGTACATTTTGCCCTAATTTATTTTTTATTAAAGTGATGCAGTTATTGAGAGAATCCTGTGGTTGGTATAGTGTGGTATGGTTTAAAATAGTAGGAAATTGCAAAGGAAGAAAATATAAGTTTTCTTGTAATCCATGTAAAGTTAAGAGCAGTACTTCATTCAAAGGCTTAATGATGACTTTTTTAGAAAAAGGATTTATGTGCTTAAGTAGGCAAGAGGATTGGTATTCGCTTGAACATAAATATTGTATGTGTTTCTCAGTATTTTTAATAGAAATGCGAGCTATAGTACATGAGTCACTTTTCCGTCTGGGTGTTTTTAATATAGTATATTGAAACATGTAGCATTGTATACGTTCTGTTTTAGCTGTTTTATGTCCAGTAATAAATAAACGAATAGAAAATATTGCCAGAAAATCAATTTTGCTTGTATTTATTAATTGGGTTGCTTGGCGTGAGTGCACTAATAACTCATTGTTGAGCATATCTGTTAATATATGAGGAATGACTTGTGGAATATTAGGCCCTAATTGACTTTTAGCTATCTGTAAGCATTTTTTTAAAAGTGATTGTGGAAGATTTGAGTGCACATTTTGAAGAATATATGAAAAATGTTGTGACAAGAAGTAAAAATTTTCTGAAAGCCCTTCAAATAATAAAGCAAGGGCTTCTGTAGTATTCAACATGGTCCTTTTTGTAGAAACAGGATGAATATAATTAAAGAGAACGTTGCTTTTACTATTAGGAGTATAGATTTTTATAAAAATCTTACAAGTTGTAATAATAGATTTTTTTATATCAAAATATTTAACAGAAGAGTTTGGATTAATTTTTTTTATGTAATATTTACATAGATAAGTAGGAGGATCTTTTAAGCATTTTTTCTTTGTAGCAGATGTGTCTTCTAAGATAATAAATAAGGGGATCCATGTGATGTTTTGAGGCCTAGGTGTTATTTTTTTTGTAGAAGCAGTTTTGTTTACTTTGGGCGCTGTATTTGATGGCTGTTCTTTATGTGAGATAGGTTCTTCCCATATTTGAGCTAGATTGGCATCACTGAATCCAGCTAATTTTAACTCTGTAGTTAATCTAGAGAGCCAATTGT
The DNA here is from genome assembly GCF_015356765.1 of Candidatus Clavichlamydia salmonicola. Taxonomy (GTDB): domain Bacteria; phylum Chlamydiota; class Chlamydiia; order Chlamydiales; family Chlamydiaceae; genus Clavichlamydia; species Clavichlamydia salmonicola. The sequence continues at coordinate 7,252 of NZ_WTCQ01000013.1, read as the reverse complement.
TATTTGATTCTGCAATATCTTGTCGTTCTTTTGTGTCTGTAATTAAGGATATAGTTCTTGATTGACTTAACAGTAATTGTAGTAAGGATAATAAGGAGTGATTAGCTAATGATCTTACTGATGACAGAGGGGCTGTTAGAGGATCAGAAATAAAAATGTTGTTTTCAAAAACATATGCAACGCCTTGATGTAGGTATTCTAGATAATGAAGAGGATCTGTTACTGGGTAAGGGGTTAATGTAAAGCTGCGGCCATCAGGAGAAATTTCAATAAAGGGTAAATTATACGAGATAGGTGATGTGATATGAAGGTTTGATGAGACAATATCTTTCGTAACGATTGGTAATGGTTGTTCAAATTCTGTAAGATCTACTTGAAGTAAATCATTAAAGAAAATTTTTTCTAATGATGCTAATATAGATTGATCTGCTGTTATTAATGGCATAGTTCTTAAGGCTCTAATGATTGGGTATACCGCCTCTTGCAGAATTAAAACTGTATTGTGGTGACATGTAGTATCTAAAGGAAAAGATGGTGGCACTGACATACAGATTAGATGATTAGATAAAATACGATGAGTTAAAGCATGAATAGATTGTACATGACTAGAGGTTAAGTTACTGGGTCCATCAGCAACAGTGAAATATGGTGCAGCCTCTTCTAGAACAGGTGCTATATAGTTTAATGTAAAATAAGGCATAAAATTAATAAGTTGATTAAAAGTGTAATCTTCATACAGACAGATCATCTGTTTGTACTGCAGGTTCTGATTTGGCAGCTGCATAATTAAAAAGTTTTTTTAGGATAGAAGGAGTTTGTGCTTCGTTTTTTCTTGGCGCATCTGACCCTAATCTATTGTTTATTAGGTCTACGCAGTTATTTAAAGAATCCAATGCTCGGTATAGTTTGGTATGTTTGAAAATAGAAGGAATTTGTAAAGGAAGAAAATTTATATTTTCTCTTAATCCTTGTAAGATTAGGGGCAGTATTTTATTTAAAGGAAGTAAGGTAGCACTTTTAGAGAAAGGGTCTACGTATTTAAGAGAAGAAGATTCCTTGTATTCATTTGAGCATAAATATTTTACGTGTTTTTCGGTGGTTTTTATAGAAAGCCGCGCTATGGTACATGTGTTATTTTGTCGACCTGATGTTTTTAATAAAGTGTATTGAGTTAGATAGCATTCTCCACGTCCTTTTGAACTTATTTTGTATCCAGAAATACATAAACGAATAGAGAATATGGGTAGAAAATGAATCTTTTTTTCAGCTGTTAATATGGTTATTGGATCTAAGCTAATTGTTAATTTAGGGTCTAGCATATCTTGTAGTATATGAGGACTTATTTCTGGAACAGGAACAGTTAATTGCTTTTTAGCTATCTCTAAGGATTCTTTTAAAATTGATTTTGTGCAATTTTTACGTGTATCTTTAAGAATAAGTGGAAAATTGTTAGATAAGAAATAAAAATTTTCTGAAAGTCCTTCAAATAAGAAAAAGAGGGCTTCTGTGCTATTAAAAGTGCTTATTTTTCTAGAGAAAGGATGAGTATAGTTAAATATAGAAGGCAAGTGCTCTTGAGAGGCATAGATTTTTTTTAAAATCTCACAACTTGTAATAATAGACTTTTTTACATCAAGATATCTGGTGGAAGCGTTTGTATTAATTTTTCTTACAGAATATTTACATTCATAAATAGTTTTGGTTTCAAAAGATTCTTTATCTACAGTAGCGGGACCTTCTGTAATAGAAAATAAGGGAATCAATGTAGAGGCGGTATCATGATGAGTTGTTTTTTGTAATGCAGAAGAAGTTTTTTTCACTTGCCAAGAAGTTTTTTTCAATTGCAGCGCGAGGTCTGATACTTGTTCTTTAGGGAGGGAATTTTGCCATATTTTAGTTAAGCTAGCATCGCTAAATCCAGCATATTTTAAATCTGTGATTAATCTACTGATCCAATTGTTATTTGATTGTTTAATATCTTGTTGTGCTGTCTCGTTGTTGATTAAGGAGATAATAGTTGATTGATTTATAAGTAATTGTAGTAAGGCTAATAAGGAATGATTAGCTAATGATTCTGGTGATGTCATAGTAGCTGTTGATTGGTCAGCAAGAAAAATTCTGTTTTCAAGAACATATTCAACACCTTGATGTAGGTATTCTAGATAATCAAGAATTATTGTTACTGGGTAAGAGGTTAATGTAAAGCGGCGACCATCAGGAGAAATTTCAATAAAGGGTAGATTATATGAAGGGGATGATGTTAGAGGAATGTTTAATGGGACAATATCTTTTGTAACGATTGGTAATGGTTGTTCAAATTCTGTAAGATCTACTTGAAGTAAATCATAAGAAAAAGTTTTCTCTAATGCTTCTAAGGCAGCGTGGTTATCAATTTGTAATGGTGTAGCTTTTAAGGTTAAAATGATTGAATGTATAGCATCTTGTAGAATTAAAATTGTATTGTGGTGACATGTGGGATCTAAAGGAAAAGATGGTGGTACTGATGTACAGATTAGATGGTTAGATAAAATATGACAAATGAACGCATGAAGGGATTGCACTTGACTAGAGGTTAAACTAGCCTGTTCTTCAGTAACAGTGAAGCAAGGGGCAGCATTTTGTAAAGTAGGTGTTATATAGTTTAATGTAAAATAAGGCATAAAGTTACAAATTTATTGAAGGTTTAATCTTCATCAGATTTATCATCTGTCTGAAGTTCTGGTTCTAATTTAGATATTGCATTATCAAAAAGATTTTTAAGAATATAAGGAGTTTTTGTTTCATTTTCTTTTAACGCATCTAATCCTAACTTATTCTTTATTAGCTTGATACAATTGTTTAAAGATTCTGATGGTTGATATAGCTTGGTGTGTTTAAAAATAGAAGGAGTGTGTAAAGGAAGAAAATGTAAATTTTCCTGTATTCCATTTAAGACTAAGGGTAGAAGTTCATTTAAAGAGATTATGGTGGTTTCTTTAGAAACAGGATTTTTGTATTTGAGCAAGGAGGAGTTCTGGTATTTCTTTGAGCATAAATGTTCTAAGTGTTTTTCAGTATTTTTGATAGAGATGCGCCCTATAGTACATGTATCATTTGTTTTTCCTGATGTTTTTAATAGAGTGTATTGAGTTAGGTAACATGTTATGCGTTTTGTTTTACTTGTTTGGTGTCCAAAACTACATATACGAATAGCAAATATGGGAAGAATTAGCGTCTTTTTTTTAGGTGTCATTATAGGGTTTGATATAGTAGCTAACTCTTGATCTAGTATATCTTTTAATATATGAGGATTTATTTGTGGAATAGGAGTGCTTGATAGCTTCTGAGCTATCTGCATGCATTCTGATGTAAGTGATTTTATGGGATTTTTCTTTGTATCTTTAAAAACATTCTCCAAATTTTCTGAAAAGAAAGAAAAATTTTCTGAAAAGCCTTCAAATAATAAAGAGAGCGCTTCTTGACTATTAAAAAGTGTGATGATTTTAGATTTAGGATCAATATAATTAAATAAAGTGTGATGGTCGTTTTGAAAAGAGTAGATTTTTTTAAAAAAGTTACAAGTTTTATAAATAGATTTTTTTATATCAAGATATCTAGTGGCAGAGGCTGTATTAATTTTTCTTACAGAATATTTACATGTATAAAAAATTTTTTCTTTTAAAGATAATTGGTGTTTAGCAGAGGCACCTCTTACAATAGAAAATAAGGGAATTAATGTAACCTTATTAAGAGTAGTTTTTTTTCTTTTTATAGCAAGAGTCTTATTTACTATAGGTTTTGGATTAGATATGCATTCTCGATGAGAAGAAGGTTCTAACATTGCTGATAAGCTGTTATCGTTAAATCCAGTTAATTTTAATTCTGAGGTTAATCTATGGATCCAATATAAATTCTTTTGTGTAATATTTTCTTTGTCTGTTGCATTCATGACTAAGCATGTATTGATTGATTGATCTAAAAGTAATTGTCGCAACGATAATAAGGAATGATGAGCTAATGCTGATATTGATGTTACCGCAGTAGTTGATGAGTCAGATATAAAAATCCTGTTCTCAAGAACATATTCAATGCCTTGATGTAGGTATTCTAGGTAATCAAGAGGTCCTGTTATTGGATAAGGGATTAATGTAAAGCGTCTGCCATCAGGAGAAATTTCAATAAAAGGTAGATTATAAGATTTTGGAGTATTTAAATTTTCTACAGAGGTTTCTAGAGATGTAGATGGTGTTTCAAAAAGGCTTGATGAGCTCCTATCTTGTGTGACGATAGGTAATGGTTGTTCGAATTCTGTAAGATCTAATTGATTTAAACCTAAAGAAAAAGTGTGCTCTAATGCTTTTAAGGTATTCTCATTCTCAGATGGTAATGGTGTAGTTCTTAAGGCTGTAAGGATTGGGAATAGAGCTTCTTTGAGAATTGAAATTGTATTGAGATGATAGCTAGGGTTTAAAGGAAAAGATGGTGGTACTGACATACAGATTAGATGATTAGATAAAATATAATGAATTAAATTATGAAGAGATTGTAAGTGTCTAGTAGTTAAACGAGTGCGTTCTTCAGTAACAGTGAAGTATGGAGAAGCATCTTCTAAAGCAGGTGCTAGATAGTTTAATGTAAAATAAGGCATAAAATTAATCAGTTTTTTAAAGGTTTAATCTTCATCAGATTCATAATCTCTTGGTAAATTGTCATTTTTTCAGCAATCATTCTAATATACAAGAGTTTATATATTCTTCAGGGGGATATCATTATCTAATTTATTGCTTACAAGAGCAATAGAATTTTGTAAAGATTTTAAAGGATGGTGAGTTCGATGATTTTTCAAAATTAATGGAAGATTTTTTTCAAAAATAGTCATATTTTTATTTAAGCCATCTAAGATATAGGTGAGTGCGGTTAGGAGAGGCAGCACTGATTTTTCTTTAGAAACTGGGTCTAAATATTGAATAATGGGGCATATGCTTTCTTGACTTAAACATAATTCCTTTATGTGTTTTTCAGTAAGCTCTATAGATATACGCATTTGTATGAGTATTTGATTTAAGTGTCCTTTTAAACTGTGAACATAATGTCTGATCAGATAAACATGTGGATCTAGTTTGTTTAAAGATGTGGGGCCGCTTTTTAATCGAATTCCAAAGAGGGAGACAGAAAATGTTTGTTTTTTTGAAGGAATTTTTTTTGTTAAACAAATGTTCATAGGTGTACGTGTAGAGAGTTTTGTTTGTTGATATAGATTTTGTAAAATATGGGGTTTTGTTGCTGCAGGGACAGATTTTAATTGTTTTTTTACCAATGCTAAAGAGTTTTCTAAGATGGTTTTTGGATTATAAGAAAAAGTAGATTGCATTAAGGTTGGGAATTTGTTTGGTAAAAAGGTTAGATTTTCTGTTAAGCCTTCAAAAAGTAAGGAAAACATTTTGTCTTGATCAATACCCATAGAGTTGTTAGATACTGGTTCAATGTAACAGAATAATTTAGGAGAAGTAATAGTAGAACTGCATATATCTTTAATCAAGTTGGATGTTTTATTAATGGTGGATCTGATGTCACTATAGCGAGGACTAGAGCTGTTATTAATTTTTCTTACAATATACTTTAAAACATAAATTGTTGGTTCTTTAAGATTTTTTTCAATTAAAGGATTAACTGCACATATATAAAATAAAGGAATGCAAAGAGGATTTGTTGTTTTTCTATATTTTTTCTTTAAGGGGGGCTTTTTAGCTGAAAGAGAGAAAGTTGTAGTTTCAATAAAAGGAGATATTAATTTTCTTTGTAAAGAAGCTGGCCACATGCTTGCTAAGCTAGTGTCGCTAAATCCAGATAATTTTAATTTTGTGGTTAATCTATAGATCCACATTTGATGTGATTGTGTAATATTTTCTTGTTCTTTTACGTCTGTGACTAAAGTTATATTTTTTGATTGCTCTATAAGTAATTGCAGTAAAGATAATAAGGAATGCTTATCTAATGATGTTGCTGATAACATAGTAATTGTTGATGAGTCAGACATGAAAACGCTGTTCTCAAGAACATATTGAATGCCTTGATGTAGGTGTTTTAGGTAATCAAGAATTGTTGTTACTGGATAAAGAATTAATGTAAAACGTTTACCATCAGGAGAAATTTGAATAGAGGGTAGATTATAAGAGGCAGGAATAGTTGAAATGGCTGCAGAGGTAGCCATACATGTAGATGACCTTTCAGAAAGGCTTGATGAGATAATATCTTCTACAACGATTGGTAATGGTTGTTCAAATTCTGCAAGATTTGCTTGAGATAAATCACAAGAAAAAGTGCTTTCTAATTCTGATACGGCAAATTGACCTTCAAATGACAATGATAATGGCAATGATGTAGCTCTTAAGATTGTAATGAGTGGGTATAGAGCTTCTTGTAGAATCAAAATTGTATTCTGATGACATGTAAGGTCTAAAGGAAAAGATGGTGGTACTGACATACAAATTAGATGATTAGATAAAATATGCTGAATTAACGCATGAAGAGATTGCATGTGAGTAGTGGTTATTCTAGCAAGTCCGTCATTAATAGTGAAATATGGAGAACCCTCCTGTAGGGTGGGTGCTACATAGTTTAATGTAAAATAAGTCATAAATGTATAAATTGATTCAAGGTTTAATCTTCATCACAATCATCTTCTTTTGCGTGTGCAGTAGTCAATAATTTTTCTAATATATAAGGAACTGCTTCCCATTCAGTTGCATGAATACTTAATCTATTTCTTATCAGCTTAATAGATTCTTCTAAATGTGTAGGGGTCTGATAATTTTGAGTATTGTTTACAACTAATGGAAGATTTCTTGGGAAAGCATACATATTTTCTTGTAAGCCATGTAAGATATGAGGAAGTACATTTAGGAGAGACATATCTTTTGTTTTTTTTGTAATTGGGTCCAAATATTTAATAAAAGGGATACCTTTGTATTCACTTGAGTAGAGGTGTTTTATGTGTTTTGCGGTTAATTTCATGGCTATGTGAGTTGTAGTGAGTATTTGATGCATGCATTTTGATGAACTATAGACATAACACCTAACCAAATAATAACCTAAATGATTTTTATTCAAAGGCTTACTTCCGCTATTTAATATGCGAATTCCAAATTTTCTAATAGATTTTGTAAAATATGCGGTTTTGTTGGTGCGGGAATAGATTTCAATTGTGTTTTAACCAATTCTAAAGAGTTTTTTAAACTGTTTTCAGGATCATAGGAAATAGTAGTTTGGAGGA
>NZ_WTCQ01000012.1 GCF_015356765.1 Candidatus Clavichlamydia salmonicola | reverse complement strand
AATTAAATTTATTAAAAAGTTTTATTCTAATAAAACATTTAATTGACAAACAATTTTTAGAACACTAAATCAAAGAAAACATTGACGTATTATCAATTCCTAACGCTTCTTTATCATTATCATCAAGATCTTGCATTTCTATCATTACTACCTCATCCAATGATCTTTCTTCATTTTTTGGCTTACATACTACAGCCTCAAGCACCTTAGATGCTGCTCTCACTTCATAAAGAACAGTTAAAACTACAATCACCTGCTTGGCCTCTTTATCTAATGGATTACATAAATAATCAATAGCTCTATTAAAACATAAAAATACCATCTTTGTATGAAATGCATCATCAACTACAAAAACAGTAACATCCTTAGCTCCAGCAGTAGTGGCTAATGTAGTATCTGTTACCATAGTAGTCATAAGATCTAAAACATCCTCTCTTGTGCAAAGAGAAGATATTGTTGGACCAGCCCTTCCACAGAACAAGCTAAGTCAAATGAAGATTCCAAAAAGACTGCACAGGCCTTTGCACATGTTTTAATATTTTAGATAGATTAGTCCATAAGCTCACTCCAACTATATGGAAAGCGACTTCCTGCTTTAAGAATTCAGGAGAACAAAGAAATGATGTAAATTGGATTAATGACAAGAAGAATTACCTGAAATAGCAATCCTCCCTATCTTATAAGATTAAGAGATATTAACAACAACAAGACTTACTTGTAGAATGGATTTCAGGATTATCCATAACTACTGAAGTAGTCAATCCTTCTTCCTCGCCATCATCAATAGTTACAGAAGTAATACCTGTTGATTTCAAGCCTTTAAGCATAGGTAAGTCTATCCCTACAACTTCTTCAGGTTCTTGGTCTTCTTCTATGGGACTAGTAATACAAGTTCCTATCAATCGAATAGTTGCACTAGATAAGTAAAGAGCTGTTGAAATTACAAGCATCTGTCTATTATTTTCAGAAATGGGCTTACAAATATCTTTTACAGATGATATAAAAACACCAAAACCAACCTTAGAAGCCACTAAAAGCAATCCCTCCTGCATAGTCAATATTAAAATCTTGCACAACCTATTGCTAGGATTTTTACACTTAATTTTACTAGATTTTTTACACTGTTTATAGATCAATTTTGTTAAAGTAGCTGTCAAAATCACTAAACTTCCCACGCCAAAAGCAAGAGTCATAGAATCACATGCTGTGCAATTATTAGTATCTACAGGTATGATTGTTGGAAATATTGAAGATGTAGTAACTGAAGTCATTGTAGTTAATTGGCTTGAAATATTACACCAACTAGGATCAAGAAAATACAAAGGAGCTTGCTTTACTGTATTATCTGTATCTTTAAAACAATATGGATCTGCAACTGCATCAGATGATCCACGCTCGCAAGGATCTACAAGAGTATTTTTTGGAGGAAATAAAACTGCATCTAAATTTATTTTGCTAGCATGTAATGACTGCATAACACATCTAACAGATGAAGATACATTCCAGAACCCATCACCCCATGAAATAAAATAATAAGGCACCCAAGAAGAAAGCTCTGGATTAGAAAAACTGGAGCACTTTGGAAGCTCTTGACTAGGAAATTGAGATCTATAAGAAACTACTTCCACACAAAATATTTTATCAGCTTCTTCAGAATCTGTTAACGCTGTCTTATTCTTACCTGTACCAATTTTAGAACCTACCCAAGAAGATATCTTTGTCAAATTATTTGCTTTCATATGATCTTTACCAGAAAAACAAAATGCTACTTTATCTTCTATTGGAATAGCTGTAGTAAGTGGCAGGGCGGGGGTAGTAGCTGGAAACAACGTAGTAGCAACTACTTCTATAAAATCTTCTTGCATACAAACAGATGCTGTAGCCAAGCCTAATACTCCTATAGAAATTGCCATTCCTAATGAAGAATCAAGAAAAGCAGAACACATTTTTGCACATGTTGTTACATTTTTTGAAACATTAGTCTTAAGCTCTTTCCAACTAGAAGGGCACCTTCTTCCTGTATGTAAAAAAAGCTTATCATTTAAAGATTGGATTCCAGAAGAAAATCCATTACCTAATCCTGTCATATTATTTCCTTTTTTATTTTAAAAATGAAAAAATATTATTAAGTTAAAAAGAATAATAATCCATTTTAAAATAACATGAGAACAAAGAAATTTTGTAAATTTGATTCATGACAAGAAGGATTACCTAAAATAGCAATCCTCCCTATCTTATAAGATTAAGAGATATTAACAACAACAAGACTTACTTGTAGAATGGATTTCAGGATTATCCATAACTACTGAAGTAGTTAATCCTTCTTCCTCGCCATCATTAATGGGTACAAAAATAATATCTGCTGATTTCACGCCTTTAAGCATAGGGTAAGTCTATCCCTATAACTTCTTCAGGTTCTCGGCCTTCTTCTATAGCAATAGTAATACAAGTTCCTACCAATCTAGACGTAGCACTACTCCAATAAAGTGCTGGTAGAAGCACCTTCAGAACTATCCATAACCACAACTACTTGAGTAATTGTTTTATCTCCTTCATCATCAGAAACAGTTCCAGAAGCCTTTAATTCTGGTTCTGAAGCTGTAAGCATAGGTAATTCTACTACTTTATCTTCTAAAGAATTAGACGTTTCCTGTATTGAACTAGTCACACAATTACTTAATACACTAGCAGCAGCACTAGTCCAATAAAGAACTGTTGAAAGCATAACTACATTCTTATTTTCCTCATTTACAGGACCACAAGGTTTCGCTAAAGACGTCGCTAAAACACCTGTTCCTAGAATAGAAGCACCTAAAAGAAGCCCTTCCTCTAAGTTGAAAGGCACTAACCTTTCTGACTTATCAGAACTACTTTTAGGCTTCTTTGTATCCGTAGCTTTACATTTTTTATAGATTATTTTTCCACACATTGTCATTAATACAATAGCACTTCTAATACCAAAAGCAAGAGTTACTACAGTAGCAGTAGAACAACTATTCTCTTCTACAGGAAGTCCTGTTGTTGATGGCATACAAGTAACAGCTACTTCCACTGAATCTTCACCTTTATATGCAGACCTTGCAAATAATCCAATAATTCCCATAATAGAAGCTTGAACTAATGAAGAACCCGCACATTCTACACAACGTTTAGCGCAGTTTTTTGCATTATTTGACACATTGGCTGTAATCTCTCTCCAAGTAGAAGGACACCTTCTTCCTGCATATATAAAAACATTGTTATTTAAAGATTGTATCCAAGAAGAAAATCCATCACCTATTCCTGACATATTGTTGCCTTTTTATGTTACAAACAAAAAGATCTTATATTTTTTTTTATTTCTAAATCAAAAATTAATTTAAAAAAATAAAAATTTTATTATGCAGACAAGGATTATATGAAATAATAATCCTTATTTTCTTATAAGATTAAGAAATGTTAACAATAAGACTTGCTTGTCAAATGACCTTAAGGAATATCCACAACTACTGGAGCAATTGTTTTATCTCCTGCCTCATCAGAATTTCCAGAAGCCTTCAATTCTGAAGCTGTGAGCATTGGTAATTCTACTACTTTATCTTCATCAGAAGTTGGCTCTTCTCTTACTGAACCAGTAACACAGTTACTTATTAACCTAGAAACAGCACTACTCCAATAAAGAGCTGTTGATACCATGATTACCCTCTTGGCGCTTTCATTTACAGGGCCACAAGGGGGTAATAAGGAAGTTACTAAAATACCTGTCCCTATACCAGAAGCTCCCTAAAAGAAGCCCTTCCTCTAAAGTTAAAGTTGCTAACTTGCTGTATCTTCTAGAACAACTTTTAGGCTTCTTAAGACCTTGAGATTTATATTGTTTATAGAGTATTTTAGTAATTGTTATTACCAATACACTTCCAGAGAAAAAACTATCATCATTTTACTACATGGATTACAAGAATCATTTACTTATGGAATGTATAAATCTGATACTTTCACACATTCTGTTTGACTATGAATTTTATCATTCTAATATATTGTGTAGCTTTTTGAAAGAATCCTGTACTGAATTTTGTGAGAATAAATGATCATACTTGTTAAGACATAAAAATATTTCAAACTGACTTGCATTTTTAAGCTAATGAGCATGAATCTTCTAAGTACACCTAAGCCAAAGAAACCATTCCCATACTATCAAAGCCTCCATCATCAGCCTCTTCTAGCTCTATCAATACTGACTCATCTGCCACTTCTTCTGAATCTTTTGATTTACAAATTAAAGCTGCCAACACCTTAGATACTGCACTAGCCCCATATAGAACAGTTGAAGCTACAACTACCCTCTTTGTATTGTCGTTAACAGGATTACAAGAATGTAATAATGAAGTCATCAGCACGCCAAAACCTAAGCCTGATGCAGCTATTAATAACCCATCATTTAGCATGGCAGCACTTGCTGGTCTTAAACCTAAATAAGAAGATCTAGATTGATTAACCCTACGTGCCTTATGCTCTTGATATAACACTTTCATCGTAGTTACAAATAAAGCAACTGCACTACCTACTCCAAATACTAATGTTGCTACATTACATGCATCACAAGAATCAGTAAGATCTGCTTCAATAAAATTAGATGCTGTCGTAGGTAGTACTGAAGATAATGGTAATAGATGTTCCTCTGAGATATTTTTTGCATGCACAACATAGTACTCCATTTTCCAACTAGAATTAAAGCAAAATGCATCAAGATTTTCTTTCATCAAAAAATCTCCACGATGATTAGAGTTACAAACTCCTTGCCTCAAATCTGAAAATGTTAGAAACTTACCTAAAGTTTGGTTAGCGACATAAAATGTATTCTCTTTTAAACATTCTATAGATTTTATGAACCCTTTCATATTCCCAGAATTCGATTGATAAAATCTTAAAAAAGGATAACTCTTATTCCAATCATAAAAACTACTAAAGTAATGCTCATAACTTGATAAATAAGCACTCTTTGGATCCATAAATTCAGGTTTAAATATTGTAAAATTTGACTCAGTATTATTGAGTTTTAGCCCACAATCTACCTTCGTAGGCGAAGAACTACACATACTATCTCCATATGAGTAAAAAGCAGATATGCTTACATCTTTTAGATCAGGTGGGTCAGTATCTTTAAAGCATAAAAACACCATCTCTTTTGTAGAATTATCATTAACCCAAGAGGCATTAGTAGCAGCTAATGTAGTAGCAGGCAACATTGTTGTAGTAATGATGTCCACTACATCATCTCCAGCACAAATAGATGCTGCAGCCACTCCAACTACGCCCATAGCACAGGCTAAACCAAATGAAGAGTCCATAAAAACTGTACAAGTCTTTGCACATGTCTTAATATTTCTAGATATATTAGCCCTAAGCTCGCTCATACTAGATGGAAAGCGCCTTCCTGTATAATCTAATACATGTCTATTAAAATATTCGATTCCTGAAGTCACTCCATTACTTATACCCATATTACTACCTCTCCTTATACACTCATAAACAACTTCTTACACAAAATAAAGTTCATTGAAAAGATCCTACTTCTGCACTCTAAACTTACTGATAAAAGATAATACAATTGATATGACACAACTATCATCAAGCTAAATGAAACGCCTAAACAAGCGAATAAATATTGAAATATGCCATAAAATCATTGGATACATGAACTCATTCCATTTAGAAAAACACCTTCTTCCTACTAATACAAAAATATTGCATCACAAAATCATCAGAAGTCCTTTATTATTTACATAATAGGTTAAGACGCAACTATTTTTTCGTAAAATATTTTCATAAAAATAAATACTAAACATAGAATCTATTACAGGAAGATCTGGATCTAGCTTCTCTACTTCATCAAAACGTATGCAATCCCATCCCTGGATATCTTCTAAACCTATACTCTCTTCTAATACTTGCATATTTTGCATAACATCATTAGAATACATAAAGTCCCACCCCCCCCTTCATCTTAAGGACTACTTCATTAAAACGAATACTGCACCACCTCAGTAATTCTTTTTTTACGCACACTATTTTTCAATGTGTCCATCTTTTGCATTATTTTATCAAAACGAAAAAACGCACATTCTTGTAGCTCTACTACATCCTTGCTCTTTTTTAAGATCCCCATCTCCAGCATTACTACTTCTTCGGGCATTACTTGCAGATCTTTTGACTTACATATTAAAGCACCTGATAACTTAGAAAATGATTTATACCATGTAGAATAGTTGATACAATAACTGACTTGTTAGCACCTTCTTCTATAGGGCTATATGAATGTAATAATGACTTCATAAGTATGCCAGAAACTAGACCAGAAGCAGCCAATAATAATCCATTATTTAATATAAAAGCTGTAGCTGACCTTAATCCTGAATGAACAACTTTAGCATGAAAACGTCTTCTCTCATTATGTTTTTGATATAAAGCCTTTATGAAAGTGGAAAAAACAACTGCACTACCTACTCCAAATACTAATATTGCTGTCTGACACGTATCACAAGAATCAGTAAGAGAAGGGTTAACAAAATAGGATATGATTTTAGGATCAGCATATATACCAGAAGGTAAAGGGAGCAAATGATACTCAAGAATATTCTGTAATATTATGGAATAATAATTTATATCATAACTAGGACTGACAAAAAAATTATCACTATCCTTACTACAAGAAAAATTTCCTACATTATCAAACTGACAAACCCCTCCACCTAAATCTTAATGTTTTAATAGCTTAACAAAAATATGGTTAGCAACATAAAATACACCTTCCTTTAGGCAATCCACTGTTTTAACTAGTATTGTTGTATTTGAATCAGTCAATCGATATAACATGCTACCTAAATAATGCTTTTTTAGATCATATGAAGCATTAAGAATGTCGTTATAAGGTGACCAAAGTACTGGCCCTAAATCCATGATCTCAAGAGGAAACATTTGGGTCTTGTTACTAACACTATGAAGTAACGCTTCACAATCCACCTCTACATGATGATGTACACAAATATACTTGCTCTGCCACAGAGGTATCATTAACTACAGAAGCATTAGTAGTAAGAACTGCCGCTGCAATAGTTGTTATTACTATAGTAGCAGGGAGCATTGTAGTAGTAACAAGATTTACTACATACTCGCCTATACAATAAAGATGCTGTTGTTATGCAACCACCCCCATAGCACAAGATAAGCCAAAAGATAAGTCCATAAAGACTGTAAAAATTTTTGCACATTTCTTGACATTGTGAGACATATTAGCACTCAATTCTCTTAAACTAGAAGAGCCTCTTCTTCTGACACAAATAAAGAAATTTTTATTTGTATACTCGATGCCTAAAGAAAATCAATCACTTATGGCTCCTACTTTATTTCTTTACCCATGTTTAAGAACATTACATGCATAATATCTAAAAACTAATAAACCATTTTTAAAACAATTAAACCAAATAAACCATTGCCATATTATTTCTTTTTTTATTATTAAAAAATTAAAAATTCATAATCCATTTGAAAATAGAAAAAGAGCATACAAAAGATAAGTATGAGATTAATGGAAAAAAATGATTATATGTCATCGTAATCTTTTTTTCTTAGTAAAATTAAAAGCATTGAGCGAGAAACAGACTTGCCTATAGAAGGCTTTTATGAAGCATCCATAACCACAACTACTAGAACACTTGTTTCCTTTCCTTTTGCTTCATCATCATCAAACTCTTGCATTTCCATAATTACTACCTTGTCTAATAATTTTTTTTCATCTTTGGGCTTACACACTAAAGCCTTAAGCAACTTAGATACTGTGCTCACTCCATAAAGAACAGTTGAAGCTACAATCACCTTCTTGGTATCTTCATCTACTGGATTACAAGGATTTGACAAAGAAGACAGAAGCACACTAGAACCTAACTCAGAAGCAGCTATTAACAACCATGAATCTAATACCATAGCTGTAACTTTTCTCAATCCTAATCGAGCAGATCTAGAATGATGACGCTCTCTTGAATGATACCAATCAAGCAATTTGATAGTAGTTCTAAGTAGCACAGCAACGCTACTTACACCAAACACTAATGTTGCCTTACTACATGTATTACCAGCATCAACAATAACTGGTTCAATAAAACTAGGAACAGTCCTGAAAATAGAGTTATGAGGCAAAGAAACAAGGCATTTCTCTGAGATATCCTCTGCCCTTGCAGCAAAATATGCCATATTTGCACTTGTATTAAAACAAAAGGCATCCTTTGGAGGATCTAAATTACTCTTACTATTGTGGCTACAAAATCCTTGTTTCATACCAAGAAAATTTATTACCTGACCAACAGTATGATTAACAACGTAAAATATCTCTTCCTGCAAACATTCTAATCCTTGAACTAGTCCTGAAATATTTGAAGCCTCTACTCGATATATAGCCACTGCTGGATATTCTGTATCCCTATCATAACCAGGATGGAAAAAATCATTGACCATCCCAAATATACTTGAACCTATATCTAAACATTCAGGTTCTAATGAAGAAAAATTTCTAACAGTATTATGCAGCGCTAATCCACAATCCACCTCCTCCTGCTGATCACATATATGACTTACATTTGACATTAAATGATGAAAACTTCCCTCATTCACCTGGACATTAACACCTTGCTTAAAACATAGAAATGCTAACTCTGTCATATTAGCATCATTGACTAACGAGGAATTTGTAGTAGCTGGCAGAATAGTTGTAGTAATAAGATTAACAACATCCTCTCCTACACAAAGAGAAGATGTTGTTAGACCAACTACCCCCATAGCAAAAGCTAAGCCAAATGAAGAGTTCATAAATACTACACCAACCTTTGCACATGTCCTGATATTTTTAGATAAATTACTTCTAATATCACTCAAACTAGATGGAAAACACCTTCCTGTATAATCTAAAATATTCCTGTTAACATACTCGAGTCCTGCAATGAATCCATTCCCTATTCTCGTCATATTATTTCCTTGTTTTACCATAAAACATATTGTTTAATTTTTTATTATTAACAAATGAAAATTAATTTAAAAAAACAGATAATAATCAATCTTAGAATATTATGAGAGTACAGAAATACTGTAAATTTGATTAATGACAAGAAAGATTACCTAAAATAGTAATCCTTCTTGTTTTATAAGATGAAAAGATATTAACAACCAGACTTACTTGTAGAAGGCTTTTCAGGAAGACCCTCAACAATAATTACTTCTGTAGTTAATCCATCTTTCTCTCCCTCACCACTATCTATAGGCGGGATGGCTTTGGAATCCATAACTGCAAGCATAGGTAATTCTACCTCTACAACTTCTTCGGCTTCTTGGCCTTCCTCTATTGGACTAGTAATACAATTTCCTAATAATCTAGAAGCAGCACTACTCCAATAAAATGCTGTAGAACTAACAATTATTTTCTTATTAACTTCTGAGAGTACACCAGATGGATCTGAATCTAATAAAGAAGTCAATATCACACTAGAACCTAGACTAGAAGCTCCTAGCAACAATCCATCTTGTAGAGTTACAGATGCTAACCTTTTTGCCCTGTCAAACCTATCCGTAGACTTCTTAGAAGATCTTTTTTTACAATGCCTGTAAATCACCTTAATAACAGTCGTAGTTAATACTAACGCACTTCCAACACCAAAGATTAGCGCCATATCATTACAAGATAAATCTTTAGAAATAATAGCATGTCGACAAGTACTAGTATCAGTAAAATACCCCTCATAATATACATTTTTGATCTCATTTCTTCCGCTAGGATCATTCCAACAATATATCCCTTTATTTACCTGACCAATCCTATCCAGGTTATTATTTGATGAAGAAGTCTCATGAGGCTTACACATTGCTTTATTTTTTAAGCCTGAGAGTTTCTCTGGCTTTTGTGAGTCTTTTAATATTTCCAGCTCTTTCAGCAGTTTTTCTACTGAAGATGCTATTTTGTCTGCCGTTAATGATATTTGCATCCATTTCGCCTGATTTTTACCCTGAGTTTGCATCACTGACACCTTCTTATCTCTTATCTGGCTTTCTATCTTTTTAGCCAAGTCTAACACCTTCGCTGCTTCTTCTATCGATACTGCGAGTACATGATCCTGAACAATGCTTGTTAAAACACTTGTCCAATTCTGCTTATAAGCTTAACTCATGGATATATTAGACATGCAGGATACTGTGTTAGATACTACCCAGGCTCCATTACTCCAACTCATAAAAATATGATCCAATAAACTAGTAGAATGTTGAGCTGCAGCAGTCGCATTACATAAAGGAACCATCGTAAAAGGAAACTTACTCTGATAATCAGTGATCTTTATACAATTTATTTCTTCTGGTGTTCCTTGGGTTGTACTGTTCTGACATATCCCAAAATTTGTTTCTCCCCATCCACTCCATGATCCCATTCCTTGAGAAAGTAAATGATCTTGTTTTCGAAAACATGCTACTACTTTTTCATAACCACCTGTACCTGGTGGAGTGGTAGAAGTTAATGAATTCACAAAAAGACCAGCTACATCATCACCTGCACAAAGAGAAGCTGTCGTTAAGCCAACCACTCCCATAGCAAATGCTAAACCTCACGAAGAATTTAATAAATCTGTGGATAGCTTGGCACATGTCTTGATATTCTTTGTTACATTAGTCTTAAGCTCTTTCCAACTAGAAGGGCATTTTCTTCCCATATACACAAAAAGCTTATCATTTAAAGATTGGATACCAGAAGAACATCCATTACCTATTCCTGACATAATATTTCCTTTTTTTTTAAAAAAACATTATGGAATTATTACATATTAAAAAAGAAAAAATTAATTAAAAAAAAAGATAATAATCCATATTAAAATAGCATGAGAACAAATAGACAATGTAAATTTGATTAGAGACAAGAAACACCATTAGACCAATACAAAACTATGGATATTACAATAACCTTTCTACGATTATCATTAAATAGTCCTCCAGGAGGCTATTAAAGAAGATTATATCACCAAAATCTATCTCTTAAGATATATAGAAGCCATCAATCTTATAAAAGATAAACCATAAGTTGTTTAATTATTACATACTTTATGGTTAATAACCTAGACTGCACTTTCTACTTCAATAACCAATAAAACCTCTGATTGACCCTCTCCATCTTTAACAATCACAGCTTCCTCATCTAATTTTTCTTTAGGATCTGTCTTAGCTACACTGATAAACAAAAACTCTAGCATTTGAGTGAATATACTAGAAAAATATAAAGTTGTGGCCACCTGTATTCCATGGAAGATCTCATGCTCATAAATTTTTGGCTCTTCCCGATTAAACTCTAATAGCATTTCTACTAATATACCTGTCCCAATTACAGATGCACCTCCTGCTAACAATCCTTCTTTTATAACTAACGATTGATGATTTTTTAATCTTTTATAAGAACATATTCTCCCTTCCACACCTTCTTCTATTTTCCTTTTAGAAATGATATTCATAAAGATAGAACCTAATACGACTACACTTCCTACCCCAAAGGTTAACATCAAATTTTGACAAACCACACATGTATCTTTTTGCAAAGATCTCAGCCAAATAGCCTCTGTATCATTATATATATGCTGATTTAAATCATCTTGTGCATATATTTGAGTAAGTATTGCCATATTTTCTTCGTTCAATGGGATAAAAATTTTATCACTGCATCTGGTCATTATACTCATGCCTAATCCCCCCATTGTAGCAGCCAATACTACTCTGGTAGCCCACATCAATAAACCATCTACTACAAGCGCACATACTTTTTTATATGCCTTAAGATTATTTAATATATTCGCTTTTAGCTCTTTCCGACTGGCTGGCAGCCTTTGTCCTGTATCACTCAAAAAATTTGCATTAAAGCA
>NZ_WTCQ01000011.1 GCF_015356765.1 Candidatus Clavichlamydia salmonicola | reverse complement strand
CTAAAATATGGTTAATTAGAGAAGTTAGTTTTTGAATTTTTAAAAAATTTAGTGGATGAGATACTTCTTTAATAATAAAAGCAGAAGAATTTTTTGATTCGGATGTGCTCAGATAATCTAATGTAAAATAAGTCATAATAAGATTTTGTTAATTATTAATTTAAATAAAAAATACAGTTAATGCGTTATCATATTTTTTTTGATAAATTATCGTCAGCTTCTTTTAATATTTTTTCAAGTATATGTGGGCTTGATTTTAATGGTATATATCCATCTAGTTGTTTAGTAATAAGCGAAATAACTTCTTCAATAGCTTGCTTTGGACTACCAATGAAAGGTGGAAAAAGTAAATTTGGGTATTGTAATGGAAGAAAAAAAAGCATTTCATGAAAAGCTTCATGTAAAATTTTTAGCATTTCTGGTTTCAGAATGCGTTGAGATTTTTTTGTAAATGGCTCTAGATATTCCATAACTGGCATGTTTTCTACATCTTTGATATTGCATAAAAATTTTACTATTTCTACAGTTTTAAAAATGGATTTACGGGCGTAAAAATAAGACATATAGTCGTTTATTTCTTTATTTTTTAAAATATAACTAAAAGTATAAATTTGAGGAATGTGTTCTTCACTAGTTAATTCAATGATAAATAAAGGTATTCTAGATGTTTTTATACTAAACGAGCTACTGTTTACAATTGTAGAGGTTGAAAGTTCAATAGAGGGATTTAAATGCAAGTCTTTTTCTTGATGAAAAGTTGTTGTTTTTTTTGCTTTGGAGTTGGTAATAAAATTTCTTAATTTAGAAAGTCTCTTGTTTACAATTGTAGAGGTTGAAAGGTTAAAAGAGGGATTTAAATGCAAATCTTTTTCTTGAGGAAGAGTTGTTTTTTTTGTTTCTTTAGAGCTTCTTAATCTACGAGGGCTATTATTTGTACTTGTGTACATTAGATCAGCAGGCCTTTTTAAGCACCTTTTTTTCCTTTTAGCAGGAATTGGTTTTTTTTTAACTTGAGATTTATGTACATGGGTTTCTAAATAGCTAATAGTAGTATCTGTGCTTGTAGTGGTTATGTTGGAGTGAGGATTTAAATCACTGTCTTCTTTAGAATTAATAATATCAGCATTTGTTGGTTTAGGTATATTTTCAGAGGGTTCTAAATGGCTAATAGTAGTATCTGTGCTTGTAGTGGTTATATTGGAGTAAGGATTTAAATCACTGTCTTCTTTAGAATTAATAATATCAGCATTTGTTGGTTTAGGTATATTTTCAGAAGGTTCTAAATGGCTAATAGTAGTATCTGTGCTTGTAGTGGTTATATTGGAGTGAGGATCTAACTCCCAATCTTCTTCAGAAGGAAGAAGATTTTTGCTTATACTGGTTATATTGGAGTAAGGATTTAACTCCCAATCTTCTTCAGAAGGAAGAAGATTGGTGCTTATACTGGTTATATTGGAGTAAGTATTTAACTCCCAATCTTCTGCAAAAGGAAGAAAATTTGTGCTTATACTGGTTATATTGGAGTAAGGATTTAACTCCCAATCTTCTGCAAAAGGAAGAAAATTTGTGCTTATAGTGTTTATATTGGAGTAAGGATTTAACTCACTATCTTGTTGGGAAGTAAGAAGAGCTGCATTTGTTTCTTGAGGCATATTTTTAGAGGGTTCTAAACTGCTAAGAGTAGTATTTGTGCTTATAGTGTTTATATTGGGGTAAGGATTTAACTCACTATCTTGTTGGGAAGTAAGAAGAGCTGCATTTGTTTCTTGAGGCATATTTTCAGAGGGTTCTAAACTGTTAAGAGTAGTATTTGTGCTTGGAGGTGTTATGTTTTGATAAGGATTTAATGCGCTATCGTCTTCATAATAATAGAGGTTTGTATTTTTTGGTTCAAGTATAGGTGCAGATTTTTGTAAATCAATGGCTCTTTTGTTCATTGTAGAGGCTGAAAAATCTAAAGGAAAATGTAAATTTTGTTGTTCTTCAGAAGGATAAGGTGCTGTATTTGTTGGTTGAGGTGAAGTATTGATGGATTCCATGTTGTGGAATGAAGTTTCTTGCAGTGCAACGTTTGGTGTAGAATTAGATGAGGATGAAAAGGATGTATTAGCAGTTGTATAGTCATATGATTCTAAAAAATCATCAAGGCACAATATTTGAGATATAGGGGATACAATAGAAGATGTGGGTAGAGTACTTGTTGATTTCATGTCATAGGAAGAATGTGCTGGTTGAAAAACGTTTGATTTAGAGGTGGATGGAATTTCATATGGAAGTGATGTATTTGTTAGGTATTCATATGATTTTAAAAAATCATCAAGGTATGTTGTTTGAGTTGCGAGTAAAGTAGTAGGAGATGAAGATGAAAAGGATGTATCAGAAGCAGTGATGTTAAAAGGGATTATTTGGGGATGAATAGTTGGTTTTTGTGCAGTTATAGCAATAGATGATTCAGGTGAAATATTGATGGACTCCATGTTGCAGAATGAAGATTTTTGAGGTACAACGCTTGGCATAGCATTAGGTAAAGTAGTTAGATATTCAGTTAAAGTAACGCTCAGGTTAGAATGGGAAAGAGCTTTATTGATGGTTGTTATGAGATCATAATGTTTTTTTGATAATTTTAATTTTTCTTGATCACAAGCAACTATGGAAAGAAGAGATTTTTGTTGAATTAATAAACTTAATAATTCTTTTAATGAACGAATATGTAATTCATTATCAGTAAGATTTAATCCATCTACTTGATTATAATAAAGAATATATATGTTGTTAGTTAGAACAAAATCAATTTTAGAATACAATTCTCTGAAATAATCCATAAGATGATTAATATTTTTATTTTCTAAAATAAAGCGATGTTTTTCTTCTATTATTTTAATTATAGGAAGATGATACCAAAGAAATGGTGGCGCTATTTGTTCTAAGGACGAAGGCTCAATATTATTAAAAGGAGTGGAGGATATTTTTTTTTGCTTACTATTACTGTTATCATTAGATATTAGTGGAGAACCAGGTCGTTTTTTTGATTTATCTACTTCAACAGCTATATTAATATCTTTAATCCATTCTTCTTGCTTATCACATTGATCTACTGTGTCTTGCAATTGTTTTATGGCAAAATTATTTTGTTGAATTGAATTTGATTCATATACTTGTGATAATATTGATGAAATTACACTTTTAATAATTGATAAACTATTTTTCTTGAAATCTTTTTTTAAATAGAATTGAAAAGGGATGCTTTTGCATTGAAGACGATTTTTTATGATAAAAAGGGATAAATTATTTAAAGAAATAATTTTGTCTAAATTAATGGGTTCATTTATTTCTTTAACAGTAAAATAAGAATTGGCATTTGTTGATAAAGATATAGGACAATCTAAAGTAAAATAAGGCATAAAAAAATATTTGAAAATCAAAAATTTGTGCTATAGTATCGTTTATGTTTTTTTTATACATCAATTATTAATTTAAAATATTCTGAAATGATAGAGTATGAAAATTTAAAAAAAAGACTTAATCTTTGTTATTAATTTTTTTAAATCTAGAAATAGTTAAAACTTGATAACTATCGTTATAGACAATACCTGTATGTAAAGTTAATGGTGCTGTAGAGTTACCTCATCCTTCTTTTGTAATATTTGAAATAGAGAAGGAGAATTTTTTTGAATTAAGTATATTGAATAGTAAGATGCATTTCTTTATTCGATAATAAGCATAGCAAAGACATTTTTTTATTGAGTGATTGTGAAATGATTTTTAGGAAGTGGCTATATAAAGATATAGATGCATCAGCATTTTTATGATGAAAGTCACTTAGTGAGAAAATAATATTATTAGCTGTTGTTTTTTCTAATATAAATTGTTAATGATTATAGAAAAGGAGTGCTTAACAGAGAAATTAGTTAAAGCTTCTTCTAGGATTGCTTTATTGAAACGATGAAATTGCATGTTCATTAAGATTATCTATGGTAAGCATTGTTGTTTCTAAAAAAGGTGATTCAACTATCGAATTAGAAAAAAGTCCTTCTGTTTTTAATGTTTTTTAACTAATTAAAATTTATATTTTTTTTAAATATTTCTTCTAGTATAGAATTTGTGACCTTAGGTAGAGGGTGAGGTTTAATAGCATTAGTTACTTCTTGCAAAGCGTCATTTAAGTTCAATTGTAAAAGGGTTAAATTTTTTGAAGGAAAAAGCTTTGGGTAATAAGTGTTTGTAAAATAAATGCTATCTGATATTCCTTCGTATAAAAGTAAAAGCATCTTTTCTTTAGTAAGTTTTTGACTTTTGTGCGTATAAGGGGTTCTAAAGCGTAGATCAAGATTATCATCATTGTTCAATGCGCATAAAATTTTAGTATCTTCATTTAATTTTTTTATCATTTTAAATAGATAAAAATTTCCACGTTTCTTATATGGATAGTACTTATGTAAAGAATAAGTTAAAATATAAGTTAATGTTTTTTTAGTAGGATCATCAGAGCGTTGTGATTTTGCTAACTTGATAGAAAATCCAGGTAAAGTAGTATTTTTTGTCTGATGCGTGGTTATTTTTTTTCTAGGTATCTTTAATTTATCTGAAAGATTTTTTTGATGTAACTTGCCTAGGGAGCCATCATCTAAAACAGTTGGTAATGATAATGTGAGATTATTTGCTGTTATTTCAATGGAACGTATTATCTCTTGTAGCTCAAGAGATAAGTCTTTTTTTGTTAAAGTTTTGTATATTTCAGGAAAATATAAATTATAATAAAAATAATTTTCTTTCAATCCTATATAAATTTCTTTTAAATATTCATTTTTAGAATTAATATTATTAAGGACTGTTTTTTTATTAAAAATAGGGCAGGACAACACTCGAGAGAATGGTTCATTTAACAAAGTTTTAGCATTCGATAAAGTTTTAATCAAAAGAAGTTGTAATGCGTTTAACAGTCGGTCCTTGCGGGAATTTTTTTTAGTGATATAACTTAAAGAGTATTGAATATTTTTTTTGCTTTCATATATCTGGATAGAAAATATATGAAGGGTGGTAGGTTTGTTAAATATTTTTTTATAATCAGTAAGATTATTTGGCTCTAAGATTAGTATGGAATCCTTGATTTCTTGATTAATTTTTAGAGCGTTTTTATTAATAAATTTTAAAATTTCTTCATCATCCAAGCTAGCGCAAATATCGTTTACAAGATTAGTATATTTTTCTTTTATGTTAAGGCGATCTGTAGGATCAGAAGGAAGGATAATAAGGGCTTCTTGCTCCTGAAGCAACTCTAATAGCCTAATAAGTGATTGATGGTGTAGATGATGGGTTAAATAAGAGATCTGCTTAGGATTTTTGTAGTAAATTTTTTCTTCTAAAACAAATTGAATTCCTTGGTAGAGATGATAAAGATAGGGTGTAATATTTATGATAGTTTGATTTTCTATGGTAAACCTATTGCTTCTACTTAAAATATTAATAACAGGCAGAGAGTATGCCAGAGATATTTTTTGATCTGGAATTTGCAATACAGATAGTTGCTCTTGCAAAAGAGGTAAATTTTCTGTAGACAGGCTTTGTTTAGGTTGAAGTGCATTTGTTGTGGAGGGGTTATTCATAACATATGGATCATCTACAACCAAAGGGAAGGGTTGCTCAAAGAGCGTTATATTGTGTTTAAAATGAGCTAGTTGAATTGAGTATTCCATTTCTTGAATGATAGCTAAATCATTAGTAGGTAGAAAAGAGGATTTTAATAACTTTAATATAGGAAAAAGCGCTGTCTTTAGGATATGGATAGTATTATTATGGAGTGATTGATCTAGTAAAAAAGTTGAAGGAACAGTCATACATATTAGTTGATTACGAAGAATTTTTTGGACAATTTTGTTTAAAGCATGAAGTTTTTGACTGTTTAATATTTCTGGAGTTTCTTGGATGTTAAAATATGGAGCTGTATCTGCTACAGAAGGGTTGAAATAATTTAGTGTAAAATAATGCATGAAGATGTAAGACCCCAGAAATTAGTTAGATAAAATTTTGTCTTATTCAATTTCTATCTGCAAAGTAATCTTGTAAAGTCAGGCCCAAAAGACCTATTAAATAGGATGATATTATTCTTTATCATCTTTATTAAGTAAAAAAAAAATTACTAGCCTAGGTTGTTTCTTTAGAAGTTTCTTTTTGATAATAACCACGTTCACCTTTTCTAGATCCATATATCAATCCAGCAGAAGCAACATTTTTTCTTACATGTGGAAAAACAACAGATAAGTCTGATAGCAACATATCTGTACGTTTTCTTATAGAAAAGACAGGACATTGGCAGGTAGTTCTAAGGAACCCATGTTCTTTAGCAAATTTTTTTACTTCATTTTCTGATACATAAATAAGCGGGCGAATAATTCTGACTCCATAATCTGCTAGTGCTAAATTAGGTAATAATCCAGCAAATTCGCCTTTATGGAAAAGATTCATGAGTAAGGTTTGAGCGCTGTCATCTCGATGATGCCCAAAGGCAACAACATTAGCGCCTTCTCGCCTTGCTGCAGAAAAAATTAATCGACGTCTATCTCTAGAGCATCCATAACATTCAAGTTTTTCAGGATCATAAGTAGAAGTTTCTGCAAAAAAAGGCACATCTAAGTTGTTACAGATATTTTTTAAAAAATTTTTATTTATCCCAGATCCACAAGATTGTTTGCCATCTATATGAATAGCTATAAGATCACAATTAGGGGTGCCACGTCCAAGGATTGTCTTTAAGAAAAAAAGTAAAGAGAGACTATCTTTACCACCACTTAAAGCAATAGCTATTTTATTAGCATCTTTAATCATATCAAATTCATAAAGAGCCTTTCTAATCATGCTCTCTATACGTTTGCCATGACGTGACCATGGAGGTTTAGCAGAAGGTAACTCAATGTGATTCATAGACGTTTGTTAGTTATAAAAAAAAGTCATTTTTTTTTGATAATTGACTTAAAGCATAATTGTTAGTAAAATCGCTCTCTTGGAGGGCGGTTGCAACAAATCCGACTTGTTATATGGCCATGAAAGAAAAAACTAACAGAAATGATCCATGTCCTTGCGGTTCTGGAAAAAAGTATAAGCAATGCTGTCTTTTAAAAAAACAACAAGAACAGCAGCCTGCAAAATATGGGCATGATGGAAAGCTAAAGTTTACAGCACAGCTAGCGTCATCTGGATTAGAACGGTCTTTAAAGGTATTTCAAAATTTCTCTTCTCAAATTCAACAACAAGTAGAAGAAGCACAAAATAAAAATCGTATTAAATCTAGCAATCAAAAAGCAAATGAAACATTGATGCCTAATAATGAATCTTCAGGGTTATTTCAACATAGCTTTCAAAAAATGCAAGATGTAAAAGAAGAAGAGCCAGAATTTGTTCCAACATCTATAGATTTTAGAGTCGATAACATAGAAAATAAAGAAAATATCTCAAAGAATGATAATCTATCTTGAGTATAAAAGTTTGCTTTTGTTATAAAGACTGATTGTTTCTGCCGGAGTAGCTCAATTGGTAGAGCGCCCGACTTGTAATCGGACGGTTGAGGGTTCAAGTCCTTTCTCCGGCAGATGTTTTTTTGTCTTTATGGGGGTGTCGCATAGTGGTCAATTGCATCGGACTGTAAAT
The DNA here is from genome assembly GCF_015356765.1 of Candidatus Clavichlamydia salmonicola. Classification (GTDB taxonomy): domain Bacteria; phylum Chlamydiota; class Chlamydiia; order Chlamydiales; family Chlamydiaceae; genus Clavichlamydia; species Clavichlamydia salmonicola. The sequence continues at coordinate 5,569 of NZ_WTCQ01000011.1, read as the reverse complement.
CCGACTCCTCAGGGATACGTTGGTTCAAATCCAGCCACCCCCATATTTTGACATTTTCTGCAGCATTAACTTTTCATTTTTTATGCTGAATAAATCTAAAGATTTTCTTTTTAATTATTTTTTTCTAAAGTAGATTATTTATATTTAAACTAAACTTTCTTGAAGTTTTTTAGATTTATATTCTTCAAAACTTTCACGTAATGAGCAAAGTATTTCTAGTATTTCTTTATTATGCCCAATAGAACTTTCTGTTCTACTAGTTAAAGAAGATTGTAATTTTTCAAAGTGTGTTAAAAGAAGAGTTAAGCGTTCGATTTGTTCCTCATTTTTTATTAAAAGTCTTGTTTGCACTTGAATACACCCTTTTAATTCTGATGAAGAATTGTTTAAGGAAAGATTTTCTTTTCTTAGTATGAGTAATTCTTTTTGAAGATCATCTTTTTGCTGTTTAAGCATGTTGCACATTTCTCTTTCTGTTGATCGAACACTATCACTACACCATTGTTCAATCATTTTAAGAAAACTTTGTAAGCTATTTATGGCTTCTTTTAGAGATTGTTGCTGATTTGTAAATGTTTTTGATGAAGAGCTTAATGACGTATCTATAAAAGTTAATGACTTAACAAGGTTGTTTAATTCAGCACCTCTTTGACGTATTTCTTTTTCATCTTTTGATAATAATTGCTCTATACTTTGAAGAGAAAAATTAAGCCCTTCAAAGGAATGCATTTGACTGTTAAAGCCTGATTCAAAAGATTGATGTATAGCGTGTAATGTATTTAATTCATTGTGTAAAGAAGTAATTTTTTCTTTTAATTGATTATTAATTTCTTTTAAATTCTCTTCAGTGGATTTCATATTCAAACAAGTGCTTTCTAAATCTAAAACATGGGCTTTTAAAGAAGAGGTTGTTGTGTTTAATGTTTCGTTAATTTCTTTTAATTTAACAATTTTTTCTTCTAAATCATTATTTCGTTCTTCTAGTCGATCAACATTTAGATGAAGGTCTTTTTTTGTTTGTTGTAAGTTCTGATTTGTTGTCTTTAAAACATTTAATTCTTCTTTGAGTGATTTTTCAGTAATCTGAAGATTAACATTTATTGTTTGTAGCTCTGTATTTACTTCATTCATTGCAAGAAGATTGTGTTCCATTTTTTGTTCATTTTCTTGAGATAGTTTTAAAGATATTTTAGCCTGTCTTAAGAGTTGCTCTACAGACATACGTCGTACAGCCATATATCCTAGAAGAAAAGAAAAACCAACAATTAATGTAGCTAGTACTCCTACAATAGGGTTAGCCATTATTATTCCCATGATAACTAACGCTAATCCTAATAAGCCTACTAGAATAGGTGCAGCTAAATGACAAGCCCACTCACAAGAGCATTTATTGTTCTTAATAGGAGGTTTTAAAAGCAGATTATCATTTATAACGCTGAGATTGCTAGCACCAGGAAGTATTTGAATAGCCATATAACAATATAAAATTAAGAATAAAAGTTATTATTATAAATATATTTTGTAATAATATCAATTAAAAATCTTTTTTTAATCACATAATTTATGTGTGAAAAATAAATAGATTGGATCATTAACAATGATTTTTCTTAATAATGAGTTATTAATGCTTTAGCATTTGCTTCTATTGCGAGCAAAAAGCAGTTCTTGCTGCTTCTCGCTATTCTGGATTACAATAAGTAGAATTACCAAATAATAAATTCATTTTAAGAACGTTTAACTCAAGTACCTGACATAGAATAAAAATATTTTTTTATGACAGATTAGTAATTATTCAACTAAGAAAATCGATAACATCATTATTGAGTCTTGGGCCATATTTTACGCGTGTATGATCTTCAACTTCTTTTACAATAGGGAATCTCGTTTGTAATAAATAATCAGGAAAATTTAGTAAATCATTATTTTGTTTCCAAGATATGCCCTGGACTTCTTCATTAAACACAGGGAGTTATTTATATATTTATTCCATTAATTTGATTTTTATCTAAATTATCAAGAGGAGATGCTTCTTGATTAGGATTTATTTCTAATGAACTCAGTAATTTTTGCATGGCGGTGAAAAAAATGAAAAAGGTGTAGATAAGGAAAAAGAAACAGAGTGTAGAGAAAAAGGAGAAGAGGCTACAACTGTTGTCATTTCATCATCACGAAGAAAGCTTTCAGTAAGAGACTTTATAGAGATTACAGAAGGTTTTTTTTCTACGATGTCTTTTTTAGAGGGGATTAGATCATTGGTGTTAACGATTGTCTTTCTTTTGATGATACATAAAATAATTAAGCTAGTAATAGAGGTAATACAATAAATACAAGATAATGATCCAGTAATAATGGGGTTAGGAAGGCAACAGGCTAAAATAAGAAAAATAGCCGAGCAAATGCCGGCTATTATAGATATAGTTAATAATGTTTGTTTGCAGAAAAGTGTTTTTTTAATTAAAAGAGTTGTTTGTTTATCATTACCAAATAGAGAAACAAACATTGTTAATCACCATTTCATTAATATTATTATTATAGAGAATTAGCTGCTATATTATTTTCTAAGTAAAAATAAAATTCAAAAAGAATCTCTCTCAGCATAGCTCCTGCTAATTCAGAAACTAAAAAACTATGAGAATAGTTAAATCCTTTAGAGTCACATTGGTCAGAAATAATGCGAATACAACCAAATGGTACAGCGTATTCATAACAAATTTTTGCCATAGCACCTGTTTCCATGTCTACGCAGTAAGCAGAGGTGTTTCTCGTTAATTCCTCAGCTTCAGTTCTTGTGCCAATTTGTTTATCTCCAGATGTAATTGGTCCTTTAACCATAATAGAATCATAAATTCCAAAATCTTGAACAAAGGCTTGTACAGATAAGTCATAATTATTTAAGAAAATACTACCAGCATCGTTTAATATTTTTAATAATAAAGGATCAGATGGATATACTGGGGGAGTAGCAGAGTTGTCTAAGCCTTTATTCTTATAACCCATTTCTACGTCGTATTGAGAAAATGAGGTCCCTACGCATAGGTCTCCTAAAGTTAATTTTGAAGATAATGCTCCAGCTGTACCAGCAAGGATAATGGCATCAGGATGAAAATCATTAATTAGTTGTACTGCTACACCTGAGGCAGCACTTTGTCCCCAGCTACTCATTACAAAAACAGTAGAAATATTTCCTACTTTTCCCATGTAGTATTCTCTTCCACCCTTAACGACTACAGAATTAATTTCAGAAAAAAATAAATTTAAATCTCCAATTTCTCTGGGATCAGCGCAAACTACTCCTATCAGTACATTTTCTCCTTTTTCTTTTAAAACATCAGAAAAAGATGTTGTAGGAGTAATGGCTAAGTTGGCAGGAAGATCTGCTTTTAAGTGTTTAGGAGTGAACAAAAGACCCAAACAAATAAGAGCCTCAAAAAACACTTTTTTTGTAATTTTATTCATGAAATATACCTTTGTTAAATTATTTTTTAATTCAGAATAAAAAATAATCTCTTTTATATTAAGGTGAAAAAAGTTAGAAAAGTGCTTATAATGCATCATGCATCAACAGAGAAGGGAAGAAATTCTTTTAAGGTTAGGTGCATAGATAATAAAATAAATACGTACCTTTTTTGAAAAAAAATCTAAAAAGATTTTTTGTCTGATAGGTGTAGAATTGATTATTTTTTTGAATTAGTCACATCTTATAAGAAGTGTATTATATAGAGATTCATATAGATTAATAAAAAAAAAGATGTTTTTGATTCTTGAATTCATTATCTTTTTGAGAAATTTTTTAAATTAATAGAATAAGCATTATGAGCATCTCTCTTCAAAACATCTGTCTCCATTTAAATGGACACAATATTTTAAATGATATCTCTCTATGTATTGAAAAAGGCACGTTATCTTTATTTTTTGGAAAAAGTGGATCAGGAAAAACTTCTTTACTTAGAACATTATCAGGTCTTAATCAACCATCTACAGGGAATGTGTTGAAGCACCCAAGTAGCGCACGCATAGGATTAGTATCTCAAACTTTTGACTTATTTTCACATATGTCTGTTAAAAAAAATTGTATTCAGCCTCAAAGAATTGTTTTAAAAAAATCTTTGAAAGAAGCAGAAGAAAAAACTTTAGAAGTTTTACGTTTATTGCACATGGAAAAATATGCTGATCGTTTTCCTGATACATTATCAGGTGGTCAAAAGCAGCGCGTGGCTATTGCTAGAGCGTTATCATTAGGAGCTTGTGTTTTACTCTTTGATGAGCCTACATCAGCACTTGATCCTAGTTCTGTTGGAGTATTTATGGATCTTATTAAAAATTTAAAAAAACAGGGCTTAACTATTGTTATTTCTAGTCATGATATGTCATTCGCTTCTATACAGCCAGATCAGATTTTTTTAATGGAAAATGGTAATTTGATAGATAGTTTTAAACGCTTAAAGGATGGTAAATTATCACCTTGTTCACTTTTATTTAGATATATCTATCCTAATGGTTTATAAGTAATAATAAATATTATTTTTCTTTATAAAAAGGCGAGCATTTTTTAAGAACTTATTCGAAGCTCGCCTTCATAGAGAAGATTTTTAATCTTCATCAGATAAAAGATCTTCCTCAGGCATCATATCTTCATCAGATACAATGTGTTCAACAGAAATAAGATGCTCAATTTCAGATGCAGCTTCATCATCTATAATCCAGTTAGCAGGTGTTTGGGCTGTACCTATACCTAAAATAGGATATTGTCTTTCATCAATAGACTGCAAAACCTTAGATAAAGCTTTACCTTTTTCTTTTCCAAAAATATAGATGGTAACAGCAAAAGCACAGTTAATACATGGGAATGTTAATGTCATTCTATTACCTTGGACTGGACCAATGTATCCACCAGCAACATCAGTTTTAGCTTTTAAAAGAGAAGACCCAGGAAATAGTGAAGCTGTATGACCATCATCACCCATACCTAACATAACAAGATCAAAAACTCCATCTGGAACCCATTCATGAATAAGTTCTTCATAAGCTTCTACATTGGCTTGAAGGTCTTTTTCAGCTTTCATACGAAAAATATGTTGGGGTAATATTCCTAAAGATTTTAATCCACCAATTTCTAAAGCATTATGATAATTGCTATCTGGACTAGTTGGTTCTACACCACGCTCATCACTCCAAAATAAAAGAATTTTTGTTGGATCTGGTCTTTCTTGTTCAGTTAGATCTTTTAGTAATCTAAACAATGCTAAAGGTGTTTTTCCTCCAGATAAAGCTACTGCAAAAAAGCCTCTTTCTTGAATAGCAGCATGCGCTTGTTCTAACCATGTGAGTAAAGAAAATGAAATACTCTCTTCATAATTTCCTGGAAAATAAAATCTTTTATATTCATCAAATTGATAACTTTTTACCATGATTTCTACGCCTTATTGCATATGTTATTATTTGCCCAACAGTCTATCTTTTTATTAAAAATCTTTAAATCAAAAGCTCATGTATAGGCGTTAGCTTTAGGGTAAATGTATTGAATAATAATAAATTATTTATATCTATAAATCTTTAAAATATATTTGAT
>NZ_WTCQ01000010.1 GCF_015356765.1 Candidatus Clavichlamydia salmonicola | reverse complement strand
AAAAGAAATAGAAACAAAAAACAATAAAAGTAAACAAGCACTAATCAAAGCTATTTATTTTTGTGTTATGAATAATTATTTCATATATAAATCTCAAATTAAACTAAAGCAGGCTTACGAAGAACAATTTCTCTCCATATTAAATCAATTAAATGCATCTTTTTGTGTAGAGGTTGGTTGTCCATGTAATCCTGATGAGCACTCTCCTATTTTAGTAAAACTTGTTTCTGCTATTAAAAAATTATATCCTGCAGATGCACAGAATAACATATCTTCCTGTCCACACTATTTCATATGCCTAAAAAATACGCCAACAACACCTGCCTTATCTTTTGAACTTTACGACCTTCCTTCTATAACAGTAAACAATCTTCTGAAAGTCAAATTAAATCATGTAAAAAAAATACACCTACATTTCCAAAAATTATTGACCCTAAACACTGTGGCAGTAGAAAAATGCTCCTTTCTTGATATAAAAAAACAAAAATCAGCTTCCATAAGTTCTTTAATTCCTTTTTTATATTTACTAATGAAATATAATCAAAACCTGTTCAAATATTGTTTTGAAGAATCATTTCACTCTTTTGCTATATACCAAAATATACAAGCTTCCATCTCAAGCAGCTTAGAATTATTAAAACAGTCCCCTTTTAGCGTTACAGACTTAACTAATATAGAGCCTACAACAGATGAAAATCCTCTTTGCAAAATGTTTATATCAATTTCAAAAGAAAGACCTCATTTTTTTGCCCCTGTATTTTTAATTTATTCTTTAAAATTCAAAATTTCGCCTTCTTACAACCTTTCTTACACCCTTAAACATAATCAAAACTTACATGAATTAAGGCATGCTATTTTCTTCGCATTAACTCAATCTATAGAATTTGCTTATACTTTACTAGACTCCCCTTTTCAACAATTTACCATGTTTTCTAATCAATCCCAGCGTAAAAAAATCTCCCTCATAGACAACAAGGCTGATCTCCTTAACAATTTATATGTAGGTTTTTCTGAAAATTATTCATTCTATAAACACAATAAAACAAAAATCTTACCACCTTCAAAAGCTTCCTCACTACTAACTAAATTAAAAAAGCTTATGGAATATATAAAATTTGTAGCAAAAGAATGTAATACAATATTACCAATAATCACATCTCACTCCATACTAGAACATTTAACCTTAAGTTGTTCCATCAAACAACCACAGCCCTTCATCCATAACAAGACATCATTCACAACTGATAATGGTCAAACATTTATAAAATCTATATTCACTGAAACATCAAACAAAGTCTTTCATCTAATACCTGTATTCAGCATTCAAACATCGAAGAACTCTAGCACTTCTACATCTTTAGCTCTTAATTATACACTTTCTTATTCTCTAATAACTAATGCCACCAATAAGTCTAAAGGATACTATCATTGCAGAAAAATTTTTTATAAAACAAAACAAGTGTTATCATTATTATGTAAAAAATCCATTTCTGAGATACCTCCACTCTTTTTTATAAATCCATTAAACAAACAAAAAGAGACTCTTGATCTAAAAAAAATGCTACTTATAGCATTGGCAGGAATAGAAAATAATTGTGCATTTTTATCTAAATACTACCCAGCATTAATTGAAAATACAGAAAAATATAAGCCCCTAGAAGACTTTTCTATAAGCATTACGCTCATAAAAAACAGGCTTACACTATTGGGAGAGCCAATCCCTCCTTCAGCACCTTCTGAAATACTTAAAAACATATTACAAGATGGCATTAAACAGTATAAACAAACAATTCCTAGCCTAAATGACCTAGAAGATCTATAAAAAGGATAGAAAATAATTTAAAAATAGTTTAAACAAAAAATATCTATTAAATTACAATTTAGCGTTATTTCGTTTAATCAAAAAAAAATTGAAATGATATTTTTTTATGCCTTATTTTACTTTAAGCTATCCTAGCACTTCTAAAACAGCTCTTCACTCATCTTTTATCGTCAAAGAGAGCTCTGAATCCTTGAGTATTAAACAAATTCAAGAATTAACCTTATTAGTTCATGATATAGTTAATAAACATTTGCCTTGTGTAACTGTTCCCTCTTCATTCCCTTTAGAACCATCTTTACATACAAACACCTACAAAATTATTCAAGATGTACTTTTTCCATTATCAGAGCTCTTAAATGAAGTCGAAATCAGCCCAAAAACTCAATCCTCTATAGCAGATTTAAATTGTTCTATTAATTCCTGCTTACTTAAATCTAATTCATCTGAATTTCATCAGCCTTTACCATCAGTCACAGAAGCAATCATAAGTTATTGGAAAAGAGATGGATCTCATTTAGGCGATGTAATTTCAGAAAAAAAACAACGAACTGCCTCGACAGAAATAGAAACTATGCTAGAAGACTATCTAGCACCAGCTGTAAACATTACTGATGATGATTTTTTTTCAGATATAGAATTACCTACTCCTGAAGTAAGCACCTTAGTTCCTATCATTGAAGTAATGAAAGACAGCAACTGTTTTAAGATTATCAACAAAAAAACTAATGATCCAATTAAAGAGCTAAAACTTCTTCATAAAAGCATTCAGAATGTATTAGACAAAAAAATTTATCACACCATTGATAACAATGAGGCTCTCTCATCAACAGCTGATGCTATTCATAACACTTTGCTAACCATGTTATCCCTACTTAATAGTCAAGATCACCTACTAATTTCAATCGTTGATCATGAACAATACTTTCAATTAACAAAGGATCATGACACCCTCACACAACATCTAATAAGTGTATTAAAAGAATCAAATGTTAGCAATCAACCTACTCAAAGTACAAAAACTCATCATAAAAAAAAAGAATCAACTCAAAAAATTTGCAATTCTTCTTTAAAGAAAAAAAATAAAAAATACAGCATTTACCAAATATTTCATTAGCACAAGAAGCATGCTTTCTTAAAATTCACAATGCCGAAGCAAAATGCTGTGAAATATACCCTTGGACAGCAAAAAAATATCCTATCTGCACTGAATTATTAAAACATTTGGATCATAATTTACAATATGCTACTCATTATCTATGCCATATAAAGATTAAAGAAGTTGCTATCGAAAATAGCGACGACAAAAAAGAATTGCTAAAAGTATTATATTTAATCGCTAAAAGCTCCTATCTTACATACAAGGAAAAGGGCAAGCTCAGAACTATTCATGAAGAAGCATTATTGCAATTTTTAGACAAGGTCAATATAGCTTTTTGTCAGGAAATGCAAGTAGAGCCCACTCCTTTGGAGCACTCCAGTATTTTATTAAATTTACTCCCTTCAAAATTAGACAGGCCTTCATCTTCTGAACCTGTAAAAATCTGTGGATTTACCCATTATCAAATACGATTTACAAAAGAAAAATATCGTTCCACAATAGCTTTTGCACCAAGTAATTATCTAAAATCGAATTGGGCAGACCTTCTGAAAGAAAAAATGCACCTCACAAAAAAAATGCTTACTACAATTCAAAAATTACTCACTTTTGATCACATAAACATAATAGCTAATAACATCTTGGATCTAAAAGATGAAAAATCTGTATCTGTAGATGCATTAATTCCTCAGTTACATTTATTAACAAAATATAATCAACAAGTTTTTAATCTATATTGCCCTCTTGCATTACAAACATCTTCAAGATACCAAAACACTCAATTATATCTTTGTGAAATACAAGAACTCCTTAAGAAAAAAATTGATGATGATTTATCTGATGCTATGCCTAATAAAGCTGAAAACCCCCTCTGTATAATTAATGAAAAATGCACTTATCCAACAAGCCAGCCTGTATTTTTTTCTCATCTCTTTAAGGTAAATGCTTATAAAGCTCATGATGGTTTTTCATACTTTTTGTCTTATAAAACAAAAAAAAATAAAAATCATAAGGAGCTTAAAAGCACAACAGCTCATGCTCTTTTATCTACAATACGACACATTTATGCATTATTAGATCAGCCTGTATCTTTAATTTCATTCACTAACGATCCATTCCAACCAACATCATTAAGTTCAGTGACAACTAAGGATCAATTGCTTAAAATTTTATATGAAGGATGTTGTGAAAATCTTTTATACTATCAAGAACATCAAGATCTTTTATTAACTCTTCCTAAGAAAAGTTATATACTATCACAACTCAAGGAGGTTATTGAAAAAATTAAAGAGAATGCTGCTACAGTAAACCTACAGTTACCCAGCATTGATGACGCTCTTATACTGAAAAAAATAGCTCAATATTCCTTAGAAGACATTGAGGATGATAAAATACAAGATTAGAGATAAATCCTACTTCTCAATAAATAAAATATTCAAAAGGGCTATAGTAATAATTTAACCTACAGTTTTTTTTTTTAATGTTATTGTTTCTGAAAATATTTATAGAAATTTCTTTTTATGCCTTACTTTACACTAAGTTATCCTCAGACTTTTGAAGCTAGCACTCCTAACTCTTTTATTGTCCAAGAACTTCAAGAAAGCTTAAGTTTAGAAAAAATTCAAACCTTAACCTTGCTTGTAGAAGAAATCTTTAAAAAACATCTCCCTTGTACTGCTGTGCCTTCTTCATTCCTTTTAAACCCATTAAGCCACAGTAACTCTCTTAATATTGTTACAGATGTGCTTGTTCCCTTAACAACGCTTTTAAATGAAGTCGAGATCACCTTAAAAAATCAAACCTATATATCTGCTTTAAATTGTGCTATTAACTCATGTCTACTTAAATCTAATGCTCTTGAATTTGTTCACCCTTTACCACTAATTACAACTGTAAAAAGCCCTTTCCTTGAAGAAAATTTAACTAACTTCGAAGAAATAAGTTCAGGTGCAAAAAAAAGATCTGGATCTCCTTTACAAGATATGACATGTACAAAAAAACAATGTACTAATGTAAGTAAGAAGGATGAAGATTTATTCCTTGATATAGAAACTTTACTTTGTGATTATCAAGCCCCAAACTTACACATCGACCCTCAAGACTTTTGTTTTGATCCACCAGGGCCTAGTATTTTGCCTACTTTTGAATGCCCTATAATTGAAATCATGGCAGAACGCAAGCGTTTTATAATTTCTCATACAAAAACCCATGATCTATTAGGAGCCTTACAGCACCTTTATCAAGGCGCCCAATATGTATTAGAAGAAAAAATATATCTTACTTCTGGGCAAGAAAGCTCCCCTCTTTCAACAATTCATGCATATCATAACACATTATCAGCTCTTTTATTCTTACTCAGCAACCAATACTTTCTTTTTAACCAAATACCTAATGAAATGGAACGTTTTCTTCTTAAAGAAGAATTTACACTCATGATTCAAGACATTTCTCTATCTTTAAAATCAGAAGGATTTACAGAACAAACAATCAATCAACTACAAAAAACCGCCCTTCAAGATTCTTCACTAGAAGAAGCTGCTAATATAGCCCCAAGTCCTCAATCGATATATAGCATTGAATCCTCTAACAATAAGAAATCAATACCCTCCATATCGCTAAATGATCACACAATTTTTTTAACAGCTTATACCCTCAATACTGCTGCTTTCTATATAGATGTACACACAGGAAAAAAATTTCCTTCCTGCAATCCTATCTTAGCTAAAATTAATCAATACCTAGAAAATGCCTCTTTCTATACTTGCTTAAAACCTATTAAAGAATTTCCATTACAATCAAGTGATAAAAAAACAGATGTATTGCAAGCTCTCTATATAATAGTTAATAATAATTACCATTCTTATAAAAAATTAGTAAAAATAAAACCACATAATGAACAAGCATTAAAATTGACTTTAGATAAAATTAATGCAGCTTTTTGCGAGAAAATGGGCCTAGAAGTTAATCCTAATGAGCACTCCTCTTTATTATTAAACCTATTTTCTAAAACTACAGATAGCAATGCTAGTGCAAAAACTTACACATTTATCCACTACCATTTACGCTTAAAATTAAAGCAAAAAGAACACTTATTAATAATAGAATTTAATCATTACTCCACATTATCAAAGATGGATTTATTAAAGAATCAATTGAAGTATATGCATAAAATATTCAAAGCAATAAAATCCTTATTAAAATTAGACGTTGTAACGATTCGAGCAAATCAAATTCTAGGAATAGAAGATCAAAAAGCAGTGCCTATCACTTCCTTAATTCCTCAATTACACTTATTAATGAAATATAATAAACAGGCATTCCAAGCACATCAGCAGAATTTAGAAAACGTTTCTTCACGATATTCTTCTACCTTAAACCTTCTTAACCAAATGCTTGAGCGTCTTAAAAAAGCAACTTCTAATGATTCAGATATTTCTGATTCAGAACCTATTGAAAGCACTAATCCTTTATGTCAAATCAATCCAAAGCCACATATAAGCGAACAAGCAATAAGCTTTTCATCTGTTTTTTTTAGCATCGTACGCCATGGATCGTATTATTACTTGTCTTACATGCATAAACATATCCTCAGTCTTATAGACCTAAAATACGCAACCTCTAAATCATTACTTGCTATTTCACAAGATTATCTCAAATTATTAGATACACCATTGTCTAATATTATATACTTTGAAGACCCTACTCAATCTAAAACTCCAACAAAAATTCAAGATAATGCTCATCTTGTTACAATTTTATACAAAGGATTTAGCGAAAATTTCTTTTATTATAAAGAGAATCATCACAAATTATTATCAGGAAATAAAAAATCGATTGTATTAAAAAGTCTTGAACTAGCTTTAAACACAATAAAAGAAAAAGCATCTAGTCGGGGAGTACTGCTCCCCATGATTGTAAACGCAACCACTCTTAAAAAATTCGCTGCTCACTTGGTAGCTAATCCAGAAACAAAAAAAAATAAACTCTCACAAAAGTTAAAAAAAATAGATTTTCAGCCCTCAAAAGAAACAATAAATTATATCACCCCTATATTTTGCATAAAAAACAGCATAGCTTTCAATTCCAAAAACTCTGACATCCCTGTAATAACTTATTATCTCACTTATCAATTACGAATAAATTCTATCTCAGCATCTCATAATTATACTAATCCTCGTAACACATTAACTTCTAATCTAAAAATTATTAAACACTTGTGCTTAGCACAGAAAAATGCTACTGAAAAAATAAAATATACCCCTCCTTTTTCGCCGCATTCCACGCTTGTGAGCAAAAAAGAAGCTTTAAAAATTATATATGCAGGATTGAATGATAATCTGAATTTCCTGTGCAAATACTATCCTACCCTTATGCAGAAGACCTTATTGTATCAAGTAAAAGAAGATACTTTAGAAGCTATTGCACTTGTAAAACAAGATTTAAAAGATGATCTTCCTCCTTTAAAAACCTCTATACTTAAACAAATCTTGCTACGAGGAATTTCTAATCAAAAAAACTGTTACCCTAGCTTAAAAGATATCTCAGAAAATGAGCAATATGAATCAAACTCTGATTAAAAAAATAAATATTCATTAATGATATTAATTTTAAACATGTTTTTTATTTCTATTCAGTTATAATTTTTTCGTTATACTTTGATAAATTCGTTAAAGACTCAATATTTTTTGCTATATGCCTTATTTTATTCTTGATCAACCAACAACCTCATCACCAGGTTCTGAGCTTTCATTTGCTATTAAAGAAGCTTATTTAGAATTAAATGCAGATAAACTAAATTCTCTTAGACTAATAGCTCAACATATTATTAATCATCATGCTATTTGTACTTCAGTACCATCTTCATTCCCATTAAATACTTCTGTACACAATAACACCATTGAGATCCTAAAAGACGCTCTCTGCCCTTTTTTAGAAATAGAAACCAAAGATCTTTTAACCCCAACTACAAAACAAGCCCTTCAGGATCTACAATCTTTTATAAATACTTACTTACCTAGTGTAGATTTATCATTATTTCAACAAACCCCACCTACACCTCAATCTCAACACTCTAGAAAAAGATCTCAAAAACTATTGTCCGTTAGCAGCAAGATACAAAAAGTAATGCCTTTTTCAGAAGAACCGCCATCACCAATAAACAATAACCCCACACTGACCTTTTTGGACGAAGCCTTGCTTCTCTTAGAAAATACCTCTGAACCTTTTTTTGATCTAGAAGAAGCTATAGCCTTCATAGATAACCAAGAATGGACTTCAGTTGAAGAAAATAATTTAAGTGTTATTGATAACGCACCACACTCAGAGAAAAGTCATACCCAAATTACTTCTATAGAATGTAATGCAGAGTCGTATCAAACGCTTACATCACAACCTGAAACAAATGCTGAAGCCTATTCTCCCATATGCTTAAAGACTATCAATTTAGAAAAAATTGCACCCCTACTAGAAAACAAAGCATTAGATTTATCTCAAACAAACAACTCAACCTTTATTAATCAATCTTCATTAAAAACGATGCTTCAGCTAGAAAAAAATACCTACACTCTTCCTATGATTGAAATATCAGCAAAAAACAATCGATTTATTCTAGTAAATCAAGTGGTTAGAGATATAACCCACTATCTTCAATCTATCCATGGAGATGCTATCTATATTTTAGAAAATCATATATTTTTTTCTGATCATTCGAATAAAAGCCCCGAAACAAAATCCAGAGCCCATCTCCATCATTACACTTTACAAACATTATTAGACTTATTACAAACAAATAATAACCTTTTTCAACTCATACCTGACAGCGAAGAAAAACTGCTTACCAAAGAACAACATAACTCTCTTATATACAATATCACTGAATCTTTATTAACAGAAGGTTTTAGCTGTCAAGCCCTGCTCAACACTTCATCTGAGCTCTTCACTCCAGCAATACCTTTTTTAACTACTCCAGATAGCAAATTTATTGATTTATCTGAAACATCTCAAAAAGAACGAATAGCTGCTTCATTAGAACCTAAGGTATTACCTATAAAGAAAAAATGCTCTTCTAAAAAAACAACAACCAGTGGCAACAGTACACTAACTTCTTCTTCTATTCCTACTTCCTTAGCATTAGCAAAAACATCTTCTGGAAAAATTTCTTCACTGTTAAGTGATGGTATATTTGCTCAGGTAACATTTTCTCAAAAACAAGAAGCGATAATTCATATACATCGCGCCAAAAAAAAACTTATTTGCGCTAAGTTTTTAAAAAATATTAAAAAATGCATGGAACAAGCAATTGTATATATTGTAGCTGAACCTATTCAAGAACTTTCATTAAGAATGAGTTACGACAAAATAGAATTATTAAAAGCTCTGTATATAATAACAAGTATTAATTATTATAATTATAAAATTAAAGGAAATCTTAGAAATAATAATGAACGCGAATTAATTGCATTAATGAATGAAATCAATGTGAATCTTTGCAAACACACTAAAGAAACAGTTGATCCTGATAAACATTCTTCGATTTTAATTAATCTCTTTAACATAAAAGAACACATTCCATGCTCTGATATAGGGAAAAAACAATGTTGTTGCTCTCTTTATCAAATACAATTAAAACATCGCTATCAACAAACTCTTCTTTGTATAGATACACATAATTATCCTGAGCTAACTTGGATAGATATAATGCACCATAAGAAAAAATACCTTTCTATCTTATTGTGTACTATTCAAAAAGTATTAAAACTAGGTACAGTCGAATTAAAAGCCAATGGCATCTTAAATGCCCCAGATCAGAACCAGGTTCAAGTTGTAGAATTGCTGCCTTATATATACACACTAATGCAATACAACCAAGATATGTTTATGAAATATTTTGCTCCTGCATACTCAGAATTCCCAGTGTATATAAACACAAATAAAATTCTACACAATATTCTTCAACTCCTAGAAAATGAAGCGACTAATCATAGTATAACACTCCCTAAAATAGATCTTTCTAAGACAACAAACCCTTTAACACTAATAAATACTGCTTTTCCATCTATAGAAAGCAACGCTTACTACTTTACATCACTCTTTTCCATTCAACCATGTTTCACAACAACAACGCCTTTATACCACCTTTACTACAGAAACAAAATTTATCATAATCACAATCACCTTAGACATAAGGTATTCCTATCTCTATCTTTGACGCTAAAAAACACACTCATATTATTAAAAAGCGTCTCTCCCCAAATCTTCTTTTTCAACGACCCAGAAATGCCTACAACATCAATAACTGTCTTAACCCACGCTCATCTTCTACAAGTACTTTATCAAGGACTTTCCGAGAATTTTTTCTATTACAAAAATCATAAAGATATATTTTTACCAAGGAAAAAACAGGACATAATCTTATCTCAACTCAACACTATCATTCACCAAATAACACAGGAAGCAAACTCTCTAAATGTCACACTACCAATAGTCCAAGGGGCATGTTTTCTGGAAAAAATAACTGCTCTTGCTAAACAAAAACACAATCCATCAATCTCTCATCTCAAAACTAAACCTATCATCAAAGGTAATAAACCTGGGCATATATTACCTTTATTTAAACTTACAACTACCAAAAAACATACTCTGCCTGTAATTACTTCTTACACATTTGCATACTCTTACAAAAAAAATATTTTTTCTGCACAACACCTCTTTGCGCATGGACGTCTCTCTTTTCACAATACTCTTACATGTATTAAATCTTTATGTACTGAAGCTAAAGCCACAGACTTATTCTATTATATTCGAGAAATTGGAAGCGCAAAAATAATGACTACTAAACAAGAATTATTAAAATTGTTATCAGTAGCTCTTAAAGATGGCCTTCTCTTTTATACTAAAAACTACCCTAATTTTTTAAAGATAACCTCGAGCTATCACCTTCAAGAAGACCTTAAAAACACCATCGCCCTTGTAATTGAGCATTTAGATGAAAAATTCATTTCAACCCCCGGCAGATCCAAACTGCAACAATTACTCGATACAGCGATCTCTCAGCAAGATCTTTCATTTCCTTCGTCAGTTAAATTAACAAATTCAAAATAAACTTATTTTTGTATATTATATCTTTTGTTCAACTCTGATATTATAAAAGATAAATTTTTTATATTTTTATTAAGCATGCCTTATTTTATCATTAACTACCTCACCCCCACAGTAGGATCAGAGGCATCTTCTTTTATTATTGAAGAAGCAGAAGGCCCACTAAGCTCCGAAAAAATTTCTTTATTAAATGAATTAGTGCAACAAATTATATCTAAACATATGCCCTGTGCAGCAGTACCTGTATCATTTCCACTAGATTTATGCTTGCATCAAAATACTCTTGCAATCTTACAAGACGTCATGATCCCACTAATAGAATCATTCAATGAAGCTGGTATTACCTCAGAGAGCCAAGGGCCAATAGAAAAGCTGAATAACATTATGAATCTATGCTTCTTTAGAGCTGATCTGTCCTCGTTTCAGCAAGATCTTCCTTCTATTAATCCCCCTCTTACAACTGTAGAAGCACCTTTGCAATCCAATACAACTTTTCTTCAACGATCTATCAAAAGAATTGGCTCTCCATTAATGACTTCCCTACACAACAAAAAAATACACCTAGATATTGAAGAAAACAGTACCTCTTTTTCTAGCAACGACTCCTTAACATCTCTTGAGGAACTGTTTAAATTACCAGAAGCAGATTTCTTACCTGTAATAGATTCAGAATCTTTTTTTCATGCAGAAGACAACTCTTTGACAGTAACAGTACCACCTACTTTAAATACTAACTCTTCTCAATCTACTACAGAATTTATCTGCATAAATATTTTAGAAGGAAATAAACATTTCCAATTTACGCATATAGATCCAATGGACCCTAACATCTATCTAGAACATTTATACCAAGGAATTGATCTAGTCCTTACTAACCAAATCTATCTGTTAGACCCTTCTGATGAAAATTCTCAACAACATTCACCCTCTTACCTACACCACCAATCACTTTTGTTACTTTTATCTTTACTTAATAAACAAAAACATATCCTTTCTCTTATCGTTGATAAGAACGAATGGATGGCATCTACTGCTCATCATGAACTTTTAACCAAAGAAATTACTTTAAGCTTACAAGATGTAGGATTTACTCAAAAAATCATAGAAACCACAGAAAAAGAAACTTTTCCAAAAATTATTAAGGAACAAACAGATATACAAGATAAAGTAGCTGTCCGTTCAAATATTCTTACAGAAAAATCCCTTGCTAAAGAAAATATTTTTCTTACCCCTACCTGCCTAAGTAATGGTATGTTTCAGATTTATATAAAAAAATATCATCGACTTGTTCACCCCTCTAAATTTATAAAAAAGATAAAGAACTACCTAAAAAACGCAATTGGATATACATGTAATTTAAATATTAAAGAAATTCCATTAAAATGGGCAAACTCAAAAACAGAAACATTAAAAATAATTTATCTGTTAACAAAAAATAATTATTTCTTTTTCAAAGAAAAATCTAATCTTAAAACACAGACACATTCTGAATTCCTACTATTATTAGACTTAATCAATAATAATTTTTGCACCCATGTTAAAGAAAAAGTCAACCCTTCTGCACATTCAAAAATCTTACTCGACCTCATAACACCTTATGGAAGCCCTATATCTAGCAGCATACCAATAAAAACCTGCGCCTGCACTCATTATCACATGAGATTATATACTATTCATAATCAAACAACCTTCTGCATAGAAAAACACCTTTATCTTCAAGACACATGGAACACTCTCTTAAGGTATAAACATATTTGCCTCAAATCCACGCTTACATACATCAAAAAATTATTGACTTTAACCTCTGTTAACGTCACTGCTACTGATAATCCTATCTTAAAATCTGAAAAAAATGCTGATGTTGCAGCATTAATTCCCTCTTTATATTTATTAACAAAATATAACCAACAAATGTTTAAAAAATACCTAGAACCACTATACCCAACATTGAATGTATGTTCTAAAATCTATATTATATTGGAAGATATTTTAAAAACTCTTGCAAACTCTAATCTTAATAAAGATATTTCTCTTTCTAAAACAGACTTTTCAATAACTAATAACCCTCTTTTAGAAATTAATACTCCTGCTATAATAAGTAAAAAACAGCATTTTATTGGTCATGCATTTGTTATTCAACACTACAAGAATCGATATCACATACATTATACAACAAAGCTCAATCAATCTTTCTCTGGACTAAAAGATAAGCTTTCCTTTTCCCTCAATGCAACAATTAAATCTGCTCATACCCTCTTAAATTGCTCTTCAATTGATAATATTACATTTATTCCAGATCCATTTAACCCAAAAAACATTCACAAAATTACCACCATTGAAGAACTTCTTTTAATTTTACACCAAGGATTATATGAGAATTTTTTTTATTATACGAAGCATAATATCTTTTCAAAAAACGGAAAAAAACTTACAGAAGTTACTAATATTATTGATGCTTTAAAACAAAAGTCTATTTTATTAGGTCTCACCTTACCTTTAATAAGTAACGCATCTATACTTAATCAATTAACCCAAAATGAATTAAAAAGAGATCCTCATCTAGCAGAAGCAACAGTCAACGAGAATAAAGGCCCTCTTTACCTACTTCCTCTTCTTACTGTACAGAAAAAAAATCTTAAAAACCACTCAAGTCTAGGAGAACCCTCTTCGATCTTTACACTTTCCTATCACACACAATGCAGCACTCTAAGTCCAGTGCATGCTTATGGTAATGGTCGTTATTCAATCAGTAAAACTTCTGAACATATCGCAACTCTATGCGATAAACACACCCACAACAACTTTATTTTTCACTACAAATCTCCCTTGGTTACTAAAAAAGAATCCATCGATAGTAAAAAAATGCTTATACTTTTATTTCAAGGCCTTAATGACTCTATCAGCTTTTTTAAAAAATATTATAAAGATTTCACTATATGTCCACATGAAAATAACCCTTTGCAAACTCTTCAAAAAACGCTTGCTTTAGTAACTCATTCACTAGACGGAGACATACCTTCGACGAGTGGCCCTTCGATGCTTGAACAAGTATTAAAAGACAAAATAAGCAAAACAACTAATGCAGTCC
>NZ_WTCQ01000009.1 GCF_015356765.1 Candidatus Clavichlamydia salmonicola | reverse complement strand
GCTTTGGAATCCATAACTGCAAGCATGGGTGATTCTACCTCTAAAACTTCTTCGGCTTCTTGGCCTTCCTCTATTGGACTAGTAATACAATTTCCTAATAATCTAGAAGCAGCACTACTCCAATAAAGTGCTGTAGAACTAACAATTATTTTCTTACTAACTTCTGCAAATGGATTAGAAGGACTATTGAGTAAATTGATCAACATGCTAGAACCTAATCCAGAAGCAACTAACAATGGGCCATGTTTATCATTGCCATATTTTCTTCTCCTAACTCATCTTCTTTAGGATCTTGAAGGTCAGAAAGTTCTAACATGGGGATTGCTTCTGATAACACTTCTTTCTTATCTGACTTGCAAATCAAAGCACTTAACATGTGAGATCCTGCACTAGCCCAATATAGAACAGTCGAAGAAATAACTAATCGTTGATTGCCTTCCTCTAAAGGAGCACAAGGATGAGATAAAGAACTTATAAAGACGCTGGAACCTAGACCAGAAGCCAGCAAGAATAAACCATTTTCGAATACAATAAGAGTTGCTTTCTTCAATCCTGAAAGAGCGCTTCTATTATTTTTAAAAACACCTTCTTTACTTTGCATATATAATGTTTTTAAACTAACTACAACTAAAGTCACTGCACTTCCTGCTCCAAATGCCATTTCCATGTAATTACATGCATTACATAGAACAGATACGCTAGAATTCCTAGAAGTTATAAAAGTAGAATAAGGTGAGGGTTGAGTAGGATCAGGTCCATTACATCTGTCAGCAGATCCTTCATCCCTTGCAGTATAATATGAAGCTGCTAAACTAGGATTAAAACAAAATGAATCCATAGAATCATTTTGTTTAGAAGAACTCCTGGAATTACTAGATTTACAAACTCCTAAATGTAGATCAGCTAAGTTTACTATTTCATTCACTGTATGATTAGCCACATAAAAAACACCTTCCAGCAAACATTCTACTGCGCTCACTAACCCTTTCATAGTTTCATTAGATAGTTGATGTAGTTCCATAGCATATTGAGGCATTGGATCACTACTAGAATAGCGATGATTCTTTTGCCCATCAAATGAAATATGGTTAAAATTTATACATGTAGGCTCTAATACAGAAGACTTAGTGGATGTATGATTCATTACTGAATCACAATCTACTTCAAAGAAAGGTATACTGCAGGTGTTCTGCTTAGGCTCATCCCAAAAAACAAAATTATTGTATATACTTGAAGTATGAGCAGTATCTTTAAAACATAAAAATTCTAATTTTGATATGTAAGCATTATTAACACTTGAATTTATGCTTTTTAATATAGTATTAGAAGCCATTGTTGAAGCAATAATACTAAGTACATCCTCCCCTGCACAAACAGATGCTGTTGTAGCCCCAACTATTCCCATAGCAAATGAAAAGCCTAACGAAGAATCTAAGAAAAGCGAACATATTTTAGAACATATCCTAACATTACTCACTACATTATCCTGCAACTCTCTTAAACTAGATGGACAACGCCTTCCCATAAAATTAAAAATATGTTTATTTAAACATTCAATTCCTAAGGAAAAGTTATTACTGATTCCTGACATATTATTAACTGATCTTTTTCTTTAAATTTTAAACAATCATAAAAATACTTTTTTAAATATCTGTATACATTAATTTTCAACCTTACCATACTTTTGAAACTTATTCTGAGAAACTTATGTAATTTCTGCATCAAGTCCTTAGATTGCACAATAAATAAATGAGTAAGTTTCTAAGATATTTTATCTTTACAATAACATCCTTTGTAGGCCATCTAATAAAGCCACTTTACAATCAGTAGCACCACTCCCTTCTCCACAATATTGTTATTTAATATTTTTAACAAAAAAAATTCTTATACGTAAGTCATTAAAATAAAAGACATTTTATTAAAAAAAGCATTCAGAAAAATCTTCTGAATGCTTCTCTTTGTCATGAAAATTAAAAACGCTTACAACAATATCCCCTGACGACCATTTAATAAAGCCACTTTACAATCAGTAGCACTACTCCCTTCTCCACAAAAAAAAGTGAAAGAATGTGTACAAATCACTATTAGAAACACAAAAAAAATACAACCAATACATAGTAAGATCTTGTCTTTCAAGGTCATCTGAAGGCAGCAGGTAGCAGTAGGGCTGCCCACGCTTATGCTGGCCTGATTTATGCCATGTCGATAACGTATTATGCCAAGATATGCAGGTCGCTGAACATATGGAGAAATAAGATTTGCATTGCACAAGGCAACAAGCTGAAAATTGCTCATAATTTATTACTAATAAAAAGGTGATAGTTTATATGATCATAAAATCATCTGCTTTCTTTAATTATTATTCAATATTTCTTATACGTAAATCATTAAAATGAAAGACATTTTATTAAAAACTAAGAACTCTTACAACAACATGTAGAGCATTTTGGACTATCCAAAACTACAACAGTAGGAATAGGTGTACTCTCCTCCTCATTTCCTCTTTTTTTCACAGGACCAGTAACTGTTGGCGTTGAACTCATCAGCATTGAAAGTTCTACCATATTATCTTCTTCTGCCTTTTTCTCTATGCCTAATGGACTAGTAATACATGTCCCTAACAATCTACTAATTACACTAGTTCCATATAAAGCTGTAGAAGTAATAATTATCACCTTCCTTGTATCGCTTAATTGGCTACATGGATCTGAATTCATGATAGAAGTCATTATTGTACTAGAACCTAATCCAGAAGCACCCAATAATAAGCCTTCCTGTAAAGTTAAAACTGTAAGTTTTTTTAAGCCATTACATGATCCTTTAGGTATTGCTCTAATAGATTTTTTCCACTGTTTATACACTACTTTTGCTAAAGTAGCAGTCAATACAATCCCACTCCCAATACCAAAAGCTAATGTCATGATACTGCATGTATCACAAGCATTATCCTGCGGAGGCAACATAGTTACTGATGTAGTTAAAGGAGTAGTATATGGAGATAATGTAGTTAAAGGAGCAGCTGGAATACATTTATCCATGGGAATAAAAAATTTAGGATAAGTCTTACTCATATTAAAAGTTTTTGGCCAACAGTACGCTCCAACATCTATACTTTTCTTACGTCCATACATATCTGTATACTGTCTAATTTTTGTCTCACGGTCACATAGTGTATTTTTACCTTGATTACTCCTTGTAGCCTGCTGTGGTTCCATCATACTAAATAGGTCTTCCATTATACACTCTATTGCCTTAGATAGTACCCATAATCCATCTTGCCAATCTAGATAAACAAAGCCAAAATATCTATCTGATGAAACCCTCTCATCTTTATTCAGCAAACCAATTTCATCAGCAACAAGACCTACGCAATGTGGTACTGGAATTTGAAAAAATTGACTTTGATAATTACTGCTCTTAACACAATGGACTTCATCATCAGTATCCTTGGTACTAGCCTTAAAGCATTTTCCATATTCATCAGACTTCCATGCCTGAAAGGTACTTACCCCAGTGGCTTTTATATGATCGCTTTTTTTAAAGCATAAAAAAATTTTCTGATCATCTACTGGCAATGCAGTGGGGGGAAGGGAGGGGGTAACAAATGGAAGTAATGCAGTAGCAGCAAGTTCTGCTACATCTTCACCTATACAAACAGATACCGTAGCCACTCCAACTACTCCCATCGCCACTGCCATTCCTAAAGAGGAATCCAAAAATGCTGTACATAGCTTTGCACATGTTCTAACATTCTTTGATATATTAGTTTTAACCTCTCCCCAACTAGAAGGACACCTTCTTCCTGTATATACAAGAACCTTATTATTAAAAGATTCCAGTCCTGAAGAACATCCATTACCTATTCCCATCTTATTATGTCCTTTTTATTACTAATCATAATTATTTTTATTAAATGTATTTTAAAAGAAAAATATTATTTGATCTTTTCTTATTAAATATACTATAAAACATAGCTTATGGCATCTGTCATTAGCAATAAAAATATATAATTAAAAATGGTGGACTATCTTAGAAAACTACTAAAGAATCTTGTGTTGTGTCTTTATCAACTACAAAAATAGGGTCAGCAATATCTTGTTCTAAACCCATAAGAATATGCTAAATTAGTTTTTAATCTCTATCTAACTAAACAGAACACCTTCTTCCTATATATAAAAGAACCTTATTATTACAAGACTCCATCACTCAAGAAAATGTACTCCCTATTTCTGCTTAATTTAATGATTTTATAGCTCAAACAGCTAAAGATAGAGCGCCCTTACCTTTTTCCTCTGGAGTAGATTCTACTGATAATGGTCTAGTTATAGTATTCTCTAACAACCTAGAAAATGCGCTAGCACCATACAATGCTATTGACATAATAACCTTTTGCCTAGTTTCATCATCCATTGGAACGCATGAATCTAAGAGGGACTGTACAAGAATTTGAGAACCTAATACAGAACCACCCAATAATAAACCATTGTGAAAAAAGTTAGTTCCTAATCTTTTAGCTTTTCTAGAGACACTTATCTGAGGCTTATTCATTTGCATAAATATTTTAGTCATTAAAGTAACTGTTAAAGTTAACGCACTTCCTACACCAAATATTAATTTCATATTATTACATGAATCACAAACATTGACTTCCGTAACTATACTAGTAGAATCAGTATAGAAGGGTGCACTACAATTATCTGCAGATACATATGGATCCATATGCAAATAAGAAGTGTTTAAATTCTTAGAAAAACAAAATGGATCAAGACTATTCTGAGGAGCTATTTTTGTAGAACTACACACTCCCTGCTTTAGATCATACAAACTTATATCTTTTCCTTTAGTCTGATTAGCAACATAAAACACTGCTTCTCCGAGACATTGTGTTGTTTTAACCAAGGCTTTCATAAAGAACCCTTGCATACTATGCAAATGCATAGCATGATTATGTCTTACGTCTTCTTTATCATCATTAGGGTAAGAGTAATAAGGTGATCTTTCATATAGGTAATGACCTACATGCATACATTCAGGTTTTACCGAAGATTTATGCTCACTATCTTGAGCAATCATTTTCTCACAATCTACTTCAACAAGAGGTGTACTACAGATATTATACACACCTGGCTTCCAATACTCAAAATGACCTTCACCACCCATATGTTTTTTAAAACATAAAACTACCATCTGACTCGAATGATGAGTTAATTCCTCCATAATAACTTCTGTAACATCTTCCCCTGCACAAACAGATGCTGTCGTTACACCAACAACTCCCATAGCACATGCTAGGCCTAATGAAGAATCCAGAAAAAGAGAACATATTTTCGCACAAGTTGATACATTGTTGGATACATTACTTTTTAACTCTACCATACTTAAAGGCAACTGTCTTCCCACATAAGCAAAAAGCCTACTATTCAAGTAATCAACGCTTGAAAAAACGACTTCTCCTATTTTACCCATCTTCTTTCATCATGTAAAAATATTCATAAAAAGCTTATTAAATTATTCAATATAAAAATAGCAACATTTCAAATTTTATACTGCATACCAATGACTTACAGCTAAGCATGCCCAAAGTAACCCTCTAATAGTATAATTTGATCTGTCACATTTAGATCTATTGGATTATAATAAAGGAATTCATCTTGATCTCTTATATAGCTGGGCTTCGAGAAGCAAAAGTCAACTGCATAGTATTGCAAAGACTAGATGTCTGTAATGCTCAACTAACTACTCTCATCATTACTTGTACTTCTTTATATTTAAGTAATAATTTTTGATCATCATCACTAAACCATAAAGCCTGTCTCTCTATCATTAGCGCTAGGTTCCTTATCATCTTCCTTTAGAACCTGAAGTTCTATCTCAACTACTTCTTCAGGCATAGGTTTTATCGCTCCTGATTTAGAAATTAAAGCATCACATAATTTATATACTGCAGTAGCTCCATACAAACCTGTTGCCACCAAAAGCTCTTTCTTAACTTCTTCTTCAAGAGGTGTGCAAGGACTATTCAGCAAACTTAAAAGCACTTTAACACCTAATCCAGAAGCAACTAACAAAAGGCCATTCTTTAAGATTGCCATTGTTATTTTTCTTCCACCTGAATAACCAGCTGTAGAATTTTTAAAACCTCGTTCCTTACATTGCTGCCACAATACTTTAATCGAAGTAATCAACAAGACTATTGCGCTTCCACCGCCAAAGATTAATCCCATTTCAGGACATAATTCACAATCATTAGAAGGCAGATCAACCATCGAATTTACTAATGTAGACATATCCATTAAAGTGGGCTTTGCAGTAGGTACATGCTCTAAACATTTGTCAGGAGACATGTACTTATCCAAAGAATGATATTTTATATGTGGGTTAGAATTGAAGCAAAATGAGTCAAGATTACTAGTGTTATGGATGGAACTATTTTGATTTTTAGATTTACAAACTCCCCATTGCATATCTTTAAGAGATATTGCTTGATTCACAGTGTGGTTAACAACATAAAATAACGTTTCATTTAGACACTTTACTGTCTTAACAAGTTCTGTCTTTTTAACATAATTTATCTGATATACTTCCATGAGATAATCATCATATATCTGTTCTTCATCATCATTAGGATAAAAATGATTATCATGTCTTTCAAATTGATATTGACCAACATTTACACATTCAGGCGTAACAACAGAAAAATTTGACATAGTATTATTTAGAATACTCTCACAATCTATCTCAATAGGAGATGTACTACATATGTTGTATGTATTTGGAGTCCAATATGGATAACTATTACCACTCGTAGCGCTAGGTGGTGATTTTAAAAAACATAAAAATTCTATTACTGTTGAATTATTAGAAGGATCTACTGTTGAAGGAGCTATTGTAGAAGAAGCTATAGTAGTTGTTAATAATGTAGTACTAGGGAGCAATGTGGTGCTAACAAGATCAAATACATCTTCACCTGCACATACAGATGCAGCTACTATACCAACTACACTCATTGCACATGCCATTCCAAAAGAAGAATCAAGAAAAACTGTACATAGCTTTGCGCATGTCCTAACATTATTTGATACATTAGCTTGAAGCGCAGACATACTTACAGGAAATTGCCTGCCTGTATACCCTAACCACTGTGAATTGACATACTGAATTCCTGAAGAAAATCTTCCTCCTATCCCTGTCATATTATTTTCTTTTTTCTATTATTAAAGATTTTTTATTTAAAAATATATTTAACTGAAAAATATTACTTGATTTTTCATTATTAACAAAGCAATAATAGTAAAAAAAATTTATTCTCTCATAGATTATTTAACAGTGCTAAATATTCCAATAGACTATTCCCAACAATCAAATAGACATTGTTACTAGTTCAAGAAGTAAATTATAAAAAAAATTATGAATCATTAATGATATTTTATCTGTCTACACCTGAATAAACAGATGCTAAAGTTACTACCCTTAGAGATAATCTTAACCCAAGTGATTTAAAAACCAGGATCTGACCTACTTCAAAACTTATCAGAGAAGAATTCTTTCTATAACCCTGGAGCTTAATAAACCTCTTTGTTCATGTGGATTTTCTATTAAGAAGCCTTGAGAATAAAAACAATTACTCGCATCTAAATAAGTTAAACAACTTAACACTGCCAAAACAATAATCTCTGGTAGCCCTGCCATAGAACATAAATTATTTTTTATATTAGAAAGGGCTTCTTTGGGAGAAGATGGTAGTTTAAAACGAAATGGCTATTTAAAATTATTACTTATCATAAAAACTTTAAGACCTAAATGTACTAGAGTATTGCCCTATAAATTTTATTCAATTAATCAAATAAACCAATAAATATTTTCATATAACAATAATTAAAAAATTTGTTTTAAAAAAATTTATAATTCTTTTAATTTTAATTTTTTAATAGGAGTTCTTTCTATAACCCGAGATCTTAGTAAGCCTCTTCTTCCTAAAAAAGCTTTAACCATTTGTTCTCTCGTCCTTGTACATAAGCCCCTTATGTCATCCTTTAGATCTTGTTGCACAATGGACCAGTCGATATCCCCTTGCCCAAACACCATACAAGGAATATGCATTTGTTGTAATTTACGTGCTGTTGACATTGAAATGTTTACTATTTTTATTTGATCTTCCTCTTCTAATGACCTCAATGGCCCATGATCAAAATAATCATCTACAACTGATGGATACTCTTTCTTATCTAACTGTTGATTACTTAAAACACTCTTTTCTAAGGATGAGCTACAGAGCTTATCTCTTTCTTTTTGCAGCATTTCATTAGCCAAACGTCCTTTCTTAGGATTATAAAAATCTTTCATAGATTCCTGTTTAGCTAAATAAAATACTTCTTCTAATCCCTCATCATCCAAGTTCCATTCATTTATATCTTTTAAAGAAGCTTTTGTTTCTGCATCTTCTTCTTCATTAATTATTATCTTAACATCCTTCACGCCTATGTAAGATAGATCTGATCTTCTTATAATCCCTCTAACACCATAACATTGTTCTAATTTGAGGAATATTTGCTCTTTTTTAGAAGGACCATATGCCTTAAGAAACAATAAGAGACCTGCTTCTGTAAAAAATAAAATACTTGAAACATACATGACTTTACTAAAATTTACACAATGATATCTTGAAAATTTTGCTTCAATCTGGATACAATATGTGGGTAGCCATGCAGAAATCCCTAAAGTTAAACCTGCACTTAATGCTACAAGAGCTTCAGCTAATTTGACCCAATTAAGACAATCATCTTCTCGTTTTAAAGTTTTTTCTAAATCTGTATTTAATAAAAAATTTTGTTGTAATAATAATTTTCTAGAAGATAGCTTATAGATCTTTCTTCCTTGTACACAAACCTGGACAACTCCAATGAATAGTAATATTCCAGCTCCCGCTGCTATTGAGATAGTCTTTATTTTTCCTAGATAATTATCATTATTGAGAAACGCCTCTGGTATATCTATTAAAAATGTTTGGTTATTTTTTTGAATATAACAGATTTTTTTTAAGTAAGATGCTGGATAGCGTTTGAGTTTTATCAGATATTCTGAATAAAAATAATTACTCGCGTCTAGATAAGCAACACAACTCAAAATTCCCGAAAAAATAATCTTAGGAACTCCTGCCATAGAACATAAATTATTTTTTATATTAGAAAAAGCTTCTGATGGAGAAGATGGTAGTTTAAAACGAAATGGTAATTTAAAATTATTACTTATCACGAAAACTTTAAAGACCTAAATATATTAGAATATTGATTTATAGATTCTATTCAATTAATTAAAAAACCAACAAATATTTCCATATAATAATGAATAAAATAAAATTTAATATTAAAAATATTTGTATTTCTTCTAATTTTAATTCTTTAATAAGTGATTCTTCGGTTAAATAAAATTTTTTCTGCTTGCTCATCATCAATATTCACTCCCTTTACATTCAAAGGTTCATATCCCGAAGCTACTTCTTCCCTACATCATTATCCTAACCTCTTTCATATCTGAGTAATGTAGGTCTTGATTTTTTCACAATACCTCTACCACGATAACGTTATTCTAATTTGAGAAATATTTGCTCCTTTTTAGAAGGACCATACGCCTTAAGACAAAATGAGAGAACAGATTGCATCAAAAATAAAATACTTGAGGCATACATGACTGTACTAAAACTTATACAATGATGTTTTGAAAAAATACTAGCTGTGTACATAATATGAATCCTATACTTCCTCCTAATACAGTTAAGCTTGCACTCACTGACAAAAAAGATTCAGACAACCTAATCCAATTACTACAAATTTCTTTTCGCTTTAAAGCTGTTTTTAGAGACTATTTTAATAATTTTTTCTTCTATGCTTATGCATAACCCTTTGAAATCATTTTCTAATAATTTTCTTATCCCTGAAAATTCTATAACATCTTCTCCCAAGACAACACAAGGAATATGCATGCGTTGCAGTTTAGTTGCTATTGATGTTGATATGTTTACTCTTTCTAACTGATTGTTTTCTTTTTTGAACATAAAGGGGCCTTCATCAAAAAAAGCATCTGTAGCTAATGGATACTTTCGCTTGTCTAAGTGTTGATTATTTACAAAATCTATTTGTAAAAAATTGTCTTCTGCTAAATCAGATACTTCTTCTGGTTGGTCCACATCAATATTCCATTCTTTTGTATTTGCATATTCATCTTCTAAAGAAACTTCTTCCCATTCATCATCATTATCTTGTTCTTCATTGATGATTGCCTTAACCCCTGGCATATCTAAGTAAGGCAGATCTGTTTTTCTAATAATGCCTATAGCACCATAACGTTGTTCTAATTTTTGCAATATTTTCTCTTTTTTAGAAGGACCATAAGCCTTAAGGAATAATAAGAATCCTGCCTGTGTTAAGTATAAAATACTTGATAAATACATGATTTCACTAAAATTTACACAATGCATTTTGGAAAATTTTTTATGAGCATAAGTACATAATAATGGCGTCCATGCAGAAATTCCTAAAGTCAAACCTGCGCTTAATTCTACAACAGCTTCAACTAATTTGACCCAATCAAGACAATAATCTTCTCTCTTGAAAGCTTTTTCTAAAACTTTATTTAATAAAAAATTTTGATCTAATAACCTTTTTCTACCAAATAGCTGATCAACCTTTTTTCTTTGTAAGAAAAATTGGCTAATTCCAACTACCATTAGCATTGCAGAGCCTGCTCCTATTATTACAGGCTCTATTTGTGTAAAATAACTGCTCCTGTCAAAAAATGTTTCCAGGGTATCTACTAAAAATGTTTGATTATTTTTTTGAATACAACAAATTGTAACTGAATCACATTCTTCAACTCTTTGGGGATCCATAAGATATTCTGAATAAAAACAATAACTCGCATCGAGATAAACCACATAACTCAAAACGCCTGAAAGAATAAGCTTAGGAAGTCCTGCCATAGAACATAAATTGTTTTTTATGTTGTAGCACGCTTCTGACAAAGAAGATGGTTGTTTAAAACAAAATGGTAATTTAACACGATTACTTATCATAAAAATTTTAATCATTATACATAAGCGCTTTATATCATCTTTTGTAGATTTTTTTTCAATAGAAGTTTCATTACCAAACATCCAATCTTATTCTTCATGGGTTCTTATCTGAACCTTTTCCATGCCTAGCCTAACTAATTTAGGTAAGTCTGATCTTCTAATGATCCCTCTAATACCATGGCGTTGTTCTAATTTGAGAAATATTATCTCTTATAACAAAAAGAAGCCTGAAGACATAATAGGAAAGCTGCTTACATCAAGTATAAGATACTTGATAAATGCATGATTTGAAAATGTTGTATGAGAAAAGACACATAATACTAGCAGAGCAGCAGCTCATGATTTTTTTTATATTACAGACAGCTTCTGATGAAGAAAATGGTAATTTGAAATTATTACTATTTTAAAAATTTTAAAGACCTTTATACTGCCTTGGACTTTAATGCCTTACAAGGAGCTCTTTCTATAACCCGAGATCTTAATAAGCCTCTTCTACCTAAAAAAGCTTTAATCATTCGTTCTTTCAGACTTGCACACAGACCTTTTAAATCATTTTCTAGTTGTTGTTTCATATCAGTAAACTCTGTACACCTTTGTCCAAAGACCATAAAAGGAATAGGAATGCTTTGTAAATTCCTAGCTTCTGACATTGAAATTTTTACTATTTTCATTTGAACTTCTTCTTCTGATGGAGTTTTATATGGCCCTTCATCAAAAAAAGCATCAACAATTAATGGATACATGTTCTTATCTGTCTCTAGATTATTTAGATGACTCATTTGTGCAGATGGGCGACGAAGCTTATCTCTTTCTTCTTGTAGCATTTTATTAGCCAAAGGTCCTCTCTTTGGATTATAAAAATCTTTAATAGAAACTTCTTTTGCTAAATAAAATACTTCCTCTTCTTCCTCATCATCAAACTTCCATTCATCCATAGTGACACATTCAACCTCTGAAGAAGCTTCTACCCATATATCATCCTCATCTTCTGCTTCATCGATGATTATCTTGACCTCTTCTTCCATACATAAGTAATGTTGATCTGATTTTTTAATAATCCCTCTAACACCATGACGTTGTTCTAATTTGAGAAATATTGTCTCCTTTTTAGAAGGACCATATGCTTTAAGACATAATAAGAGCCCTGCTTGAGTCAAGTATAACATACTGGACATCTGCATAATTTGACTCAAACTTACACAGTGATACTTTGAAAATGCCTGGTGAGATAAGTTACATAATCCTGGTCCCAATCCAGAGATCGCTAAAGTCAATCCTCCACTGAATCCTATACTAGATGCAAACAACTTGATTATATCAAGATACTTTTCTTCTTTTTGTAGAGGTGTTTCTAACCCTTTATTTAATAAGAAATTTTGTTTCAACAATAATTTTTTACAAGATAGTTTGTAAATTTCTCTTCCTTTAAAGAACACTTGGACCACCCCGACTATAATTAGCAGTGCAGATCCTACTCCTAGTATCATAGCTCCCACCTTTGCTTCCTTCATGAGGCTATTGGAGCCTCCACAAAATTCTATAGGGGTACTTATTAAGAATGTTTGGTTATCTCTTTGAATATAAGGAATTATTAATAAGTCCTCTTTACTTGCCTTATAAGGTGATATGAAAGACGCTCTATAAAAACAGGAAGCAGCGTCTATAGAAGTCAGATAACTCAACGCTTCTGATAAAATAATCTCAGAGATCCCTTTTAGGAATAATAAATTATTTTTTATATTACGTAGGGCTTCTGATGGAGAAGATGGTAATTTAAAACAAAATGGTAATTTAAAATTGTTACTAATCATAAAAATAAATTATAATACTTCAAACGCATGATTCTGTATTATTTTTAATTTTTATTCAATAAATGATAAAATGTAAGTTATTTATTAATAATAGTTTGAATAAAAAAAATATCTAAGCTTCTGAAGAATTATTGCTCAAAACACGACTAGAACCTACATGGAACTAATTCCATTTTTTCATATCTACACATTACCTAAGGTAGGTCTAATCTTTTAATGATCCTTCTAATACCATGACGTTGTTCTAATTTGAGAAATATTGTCTCTTATAACAAAAAGAAGCCTGAAGACATAATAGGAGAGTTGCTTACATCAAGTATAAGATACTTGATAAATGCATGATTTGAAAATGTTGTATAAGAAAAGACACATAATACTAGCAGAGCAGCAGCTCATGATTTTTTTTATATTACAGACAGCTTCTGATGAAGAAAATGGTAATTTGAAATTATTACCCTTTGAAAAACTTTAAAGACCTTTATATTTCCTTGCACTTTAATGCCTTACAAGGAGCTCTTTCTATAACCCGAGATCTTAATAAGCCTCTTCTACCTAAAAAAGCTTTAATCATTCGTTCTTTCAGACTTGCACACAGACCTTTTAAATCATTTTCTAGTTGTTGTTTCATATCAGTAAACTCTGTACACCTTTGTCTAAAGACAATAAAAGGAATAGGAATGCTTTGTAAATTCCTAGCGGCTGCCATTGACATTTTTACTATTTTTATTTGAACTTCTTCTTCTGATAGAGTTTTACATGGCCCTTCATCAAAAAAAGCATCCACAGTTGGTGGATACATGTTCTTATCTGTCTGTAGATTATTTAGATAACTCATTTGTGCAAATGGGCAACGAAACTTATCTCTTTCTTCTTGTAGCATTTTATTAGCCAAAGGTCCTTTCCTCGGATGATAAACATCTTTAATAGGATATTGTTTCCCTAAAGAGAATCTTTTCTTTGCTTTCTCATCATCATGCTTCCATTCATTCATAGCAACAGGTTCACCTCCTAAATGAGCTTCTACCCATATATCATCCTCATCTTCTGCTTCATCGATCATTACCTTGACCTCTTCTCCCATACATAAATAATGTTGATCTAATTTTTTAATAACCGCTCTAACACCATGACGTCGTTCTAATTTAAGAAATATTTTCTCCTTTTTAGAAGGACCATATGCTTTAAGACATAATAAGAGCCCTGCTTGAGTCAAGTATAACATACTGGACATCTGCATAAT
>NZ_WTCQ01000008.1 GCF_015356765.1 Candidatus Clavichlamydia salmonicola | reverse complement strand
CTTAAACAATGATTAGAGAGATGTTTTTGTTAATAAGAAACAGCTTGATGAAATTGAAAGTATAGAAAAGATAAGAATTTTATTAATAACAAAAAGGATTACATGAAATAGTAATCCTTTTTTTTTATAAGATTTAATAACTAGAATTGCTGCTAGAAACTATCTTCAGTACAATCCATAAACACAATTATTGGATCATTCAGCCCATCTTGCCCATCACCAGATATAAGAATAGTAATGTCTGGTTATAAATCTGTAACCATAGGTAATTGTACCTCTGGATCCCATTCAAACATGAAATCTTTTTCTATTGAACTCGTGATGCAAGTTCCTAATAATCGAGAAATAGCACTTGCTGCATATAAAGAAGTAGAAACTATAATCAATACTTCCTTAGGAAGAGCTTCTGGGTCACAAAAATCTTGTATAGATGTAATAGCTTTTAAAGTATCTAATGAAGCAAACGCAGGTAAAGACAACAAAGATAAAGCTAATACACTAGAACCTGTTCCAGAAGCACCTAACAAAAGTGTATCTTGCATAGTAATAATGGTAAATTTTTGTAATCCATCACAAGATCTTTTAGCATTAGCTCTTCTTGTCTTTATACACTGCCTAACAAAGATTTTTATCATAGTACCAGCAAAAACCAGCACACTTCCTGCACCAAAAGCCAATGTCAAAACATTACACGCATTACAAGAATGACCACTAGGAATAAGAGGAATAAAAGGAACTGCTGAATTCACACACATACTTGAATCTACATAACCACCACCATATCCACCTTTAACCTTACCTACAACATCTTCACCTTCCCAACAGTATACATCTAAACCACTTGATACATTAACAGGCGCACACATCGCCTCTTGTTTAAATCCAGGAATCTTTTCCTCACTTCCACTCTCTATATTAGAAAACATTGTCTGATTAGACATGCACAAGCTCTTTTCTTCATACCTCCATAAACCATTTGTAAACTGCATAACTATATAATCAGTTACATTATTTGCCATACTCATGGCACTAACATTACAAATTGGCACTGAAGATCCTGGAAACTGCGATCGATAACTCGCTACAGTAGTGCAATACATTGTATCATTATCATTTGTATGATTCTTACACACTCCAAAGTCACTTGAATTCCATGAAGTCGTAGAAGAAAGATTTTGAGCACTACTACTAAAACATAATGATGCTGATTGAGCAACCTCTTGCGCTGTAGCCACAAGAATCTCAGATAAATCTTCTCTAGCACAAACAGATGCTGTGACTAAACCCACAACTCCCATGGCACATGCTACTCCTAATGAAGAATCCAGAAAAGCTGTACACGCTTTTGCACATGTTGTTATATTGTTCGATATATTAACTCTAAACTCTGCCCAATTAGATGGACACTGCCTTCCTGTATACACCAAAACTTGCTGATTGAAGGATTGTAATCCTGAAGAAAACCCACGACCTATTCCAGACATATTGCCTCTTTTATAAAATTAAATATTTTTTGATAATTTACATTAAAAAACAAAGCATGTTGTACATATAGTTTATTATAAAAAAGTTAAAAAATTTTGTTTATAAGAGGCTGACACAGCTGTTAGAGCAATATTTTCCAAAAAGAAAAAAAATTTATCAAAATAAAAAGTATATTTTAGACCCTGTCAGTAATTAAATTTTAATATTAAATACTAAAAAAAAAATTTACCTTAAGAGCTTGAAAAAAAATAAGAATTTGAGACAGAAAAGATTATATGAAATAGTAATCCTTTCTGTTTTATCAGATTTAACAACAACAAGTCTTCCTTGTAGAAGGCTCTTCAATCTCAGCCCAAACTATTTTAGGCATCTTTCCTTGAAAGCTATCATAATCATGTCACTGATCTTTAAATGCTTCTAGACATTCTTTCAGCATAGGAAGTTCTTCTTCTTGCACTTCTTCCTCTTCTCTTTGTTCAGTCAATGCTGCAAACATTGGCAAGTACTCGTCTTCTTCCAACTCCACTTTTACTGAACTATTTAAATAACCTGGAGAAATTGTACTAACATGTTTATCTAAAGGTATTTGCACTATGACTTTTTCATCATAAATTGATTTTTCTTCGATTGAACTCGTGATATAATTATTGATTAACCTAAAAGTTGCGCTAGCCCAATAAAGAGCTGTTGATGCTACAATTATCTCCTTACTAGCTGGATTATGGGAATCCACTAACGAAAGCACAAACACACTTGAACCTAATCCAGAAGCACCTAAAAGTAATCCATCTCGTAAAGTTAAAGCCACTAACCTTCTTCCTTTTTTAGAATTCTTAGGACCTTTGGCTCTACATTGGTTATAGATTATTTTTCCAAGCGTGACAATTAGCACTGCTATACTTCCTGCTCCAAAGGCCATCATCATTCTATTACAATCATGAGACTCTGGATAATTATTGCTAGGAGCTACTGGATTTATGCATGTAGTAGTATTAACAAAATAGTTCTTGTATTTGCTCTGGATGGTAGTATCATTATTCCAACAAGACACATCATTATCTTTAACCCCTACTTCTCCTGCTACCAAAGTGACCATAACATCATCAGGATCATTCGAGCAGATGCTGAGTTCATTCAAAGCGTCTGTGTCTACTCCATTTGTTGAACTAACCACCAAAAAAGCCATCTCACTCAAACAATTTATCAATGGAGAAACTACCCACACAGTTTGGTTCCAAAACATATATACTAACGCATCATAATCAGTAGACCCAGTATCTTGACAGATAGGGACTGAAGTATTAGGAAAAAACTTTTGATAATCAGATGTTTTTAAACAATTTACTCCCTCATTGGAATCCTTCGGAACATTATCTGGCCAACATATGCCAATATTTTTTGTTCCCAATGAAGTAAAGCTTGTTTGATTTTGTGAATATAAATGATCTTGTTTCTTAAAGCATAATAGGACTTTTTCGTAATCTTTGGGTGGAGGAGAATCAGTAGTCATTGGAAGCAATGTAGCTGCAACAACATCCAAAAGATCTTCACCTACACAAACAGATGCTGCAACTATACCCAAAACCCCCATAGCACATGCCATACCTAACGAAGAATCAAGAAAAGCTGTACATGCTTTTGCGCATGTTTTCATATTTCTAGATAAATTAGCTTTAAACTCTGAGCAATTAGTAGGACAATGCCTCCCTGTATATACAAAAATATTATTATTAAAGGATTGTAACCCTGAAGAAAACCCATTCCTTATTCCTGACATATTACCTCTTTGCATAAACTTAAAATGATTTTTTTAATTATTAGTATTAAAAAAAATAAAGTATAGTGCTTGTATAATTTATTATAAACATTTTTTTAATTAAAAGATTCATAATACAAAATGCAAAACCAAGTAAATAGTACCTGAAGAAAGTACTAGAGAGATATTTTTGTTAATAAGAAGAAATGTTATTAAACAAAAAGCAAAGAAACAATGGGAATGATTACATCAAATAGCAATCCTTCCCATTTTATAAGATTAAGAGATATTAACAACAAGACTTTCTTGGAAAAGAATCTTCTTGACCACTTAGAAGCTGTAAGCATAGGTAATTTTACTACTTTATCTTCAGCAGATGTACGCTTTTTCCCTAACGAACTAATAATACAATTACTTAATAATTTAGAAGCAGCACTATTCCAATAAAGAGCTGTGGCTGCCATGGCTATCTTCTTAGTGCTTTCATTTACAGGACCACAGGGAGGTAATCAAGAAGTTACTAAAACACCTGTCCCTAGAGCAGAAGCACCTAAAAGAAGACCTTTCTCTAAGGTTAAAGCTGCTAAACTTTTGAATCTTTTAGAACAACTTTTATCCTTCTTAGAACCTTTAGCTTTACATTGTTTATAGATTATTTTTCCAATCGTTGTCATTAATACAACAGCACTTCCAACAGCAAAAGCAATCATCATAACACTACAAGGAGGACAATTCTTCTCTTCTACAGGGAATGCTGTTTTTAATGGCATGGAAGTAGTAGATGGAGCTAGTGTAGTTATAGTAGACATAGGACAGTTAGTTGTATCAGTAAAATATTTAGGATACTCTCCCTTCATATTTGCTGATGGGTTCCAACAATATGCCCCCTCTATTTACTCCATCATTTACATTAATATTATCAGTAGAATTTTTTACAGATACAGTCTGAAATACTGCCTGAAAAACAATGACAGCCAATCCAACTTCTGATGCATTCATCATAGAAAATACACTTGCTGATAGACACTGTATTGCTGTTAATAGACCCCTAGACCTCATCTAATACATCAATAAATACATAACTTAAATATTGTGCTCCTTTTTTATGTCCTGAATATCCAGTCCAATTAGTTGCTTGAAATTGTGTAACTGAAACAAAAGGAAATCACTCTTGATGTTCTTTTAAAGAGACGCAATAAATATCATATTATCACTTACTTGTTTCATGTTGACAAATACCATATTCACCTAAAGTACAGTTTTGTAATTTAGCAGCATTGTTCTGGCATCTTTTCATGTATTTCAGGCCCCTCATACATAAATATACTAGCTCATGATTACTGAGGGGGCAGTCTCGGTACTCATTGGAAGCAAGGTATTTGCAGTAATTTCCACCATATCCTCACCTGCGCAAAGAGATGTTGTAAATATACCAACTACTCCCATAGCAAATGCAACGCCTAATGAAGAATCAAGAAATGCTGTAAATGCTTTCACATTTCTTTATACATTAGCTTTAAGCTCTGTCCAACTAGCAGGACACTGCCTTCCTATATTCACTAAAACATTATTATTTAAAGATTGTATCCCTGAAGACAATCCATTACTTATTCCTGACATAATTATCTCTTTTATAGAATTATTTTTTTAATATTTTTTATTAAAAATAAAGCATATGATAGATGTCATTTATTATAAAACAACACCTTAAAAATGCACTAGATATACACTCTTATTACTAAGAAACAAATTAATGACAAAAAGGATTACAAGAAATAGTAATCTTTTTTCTTTATCCAATTTAACAATTAGTTATTCACATAAAAGGATCTGAAGAATGATGCTAAACGATAAATACTTGATTAATTAGTCCTTCTTCATCCTCGTCATCATCACCTTCGGGAAGGTTTTGGCATTCTTCTAGACGTATAGCTTCTTCTAGCATTGGCTCTTCTAAGAATGGACTAGTAATACAATAATCTACTAACCTAGAAGCAGCACTCGCCCAATAAAGAGCTGTAGAACTAATAATTACCCTATTAGAGCCTGCATCTATAGGATCACAAGGAGACATGAAAAAATTTAAGAAAATCTTTGCCCCTAACGCGGAAGCTGTCAACTGTAGCGCATTTGACAAGGTCAATGGCACTAAACTTATTAAGCTTTTGTAAGATTTTTTAGAAACTGTTACCTTACATTGATTATAGATTATTGAGCCAACTGTAGCTGTCAATACTACAATACTTTCTGCACTAAAGAATAATACCAAACTCTTACACTGATTGGAATCATCTATACCTTCCCAACAATATACAGGCATATGATTTCTCGTAGTACCAGAAAGACACATTGTATTGTTTCTAAATCTATTTTCCTGATCATTCTCTCCACTTTGTACATTAGCAAACATTGTATGATTAGAGAGGCATGTCACATTTTTGACAGAAACATGTGCTTTGTGCATAAATTTCATAACAACATATTCAGTTATCTTATCTCCTATACCCTTCATAGTAGAATTACAAACTGGTAATGAAACTTCATGGTCAAAATGATGATGATGATCTAAGGCAGAGCAATACATTGTACTATTACCAACTATCTTCCCCATACATACTTTCAAGCTAGGTATATTCCATGAAGCTAGAAAAGATGAATTTTGTGTAAGATTTTGATGGCTTCGACTAAAACATAGTGACACTGAATGATCAACTTTTTGAGCTATAGCGACAAGAAACACATCTACATGTTCTCTTGCACACACAGATGCCACAATTATACCAAAAGTCCCCATAACAAACGACATACCTAATGAAGAACTAAGAAATGCTGTAGATGCTTTTGCACATGCTCTGATGTTTTTTGATACATTAGTTTTAAGCTCTGACCAACTAGTAGGACACTTTCTTGCAGTATACACCAAAACATTATTATTCAAGGATTCTATCCCTGCAGAAAATCCATCACTTATTCCTGACATAATTATCTCTTTTGTATAGTTAAATATTTTTTTCAATAGTGCGCGCTAAAAAATAAATCATACGATATAATTTATTATATAATAATGCATTGAAACAGTTACCATAGCAATATTTTTCCAAAAAGAAGAAACCTTAGAGCGTTTCAGAACTTCAAAAAGATTTAAGGTAGAAAGGATGACATAAAATAGTAATCCTTTCTGTCTTATAAAATTAGGAAATATTAAGAACCAACCTTGCTTATAGAAAGCTATTCTGGACTATCCAGAACCACAACTACTGAATCAATTAATCCATCTTCATCTTCTTCTACAGGGCTAGTAATACAATTTCCTAATAATCGAGTAGCTGCACTAGCTATGTAAAGAGCTGTTGAAAGTCCTAGCACCTGTTTAGCATCTTTAGAAACTGGACTACACAAATCTCTTACAGAAGAAACAAGAACACCACAGCCAACCTCAGAAGCGCCTAAAAGTAACCCCTCCTGTATACTCAATATTAAAAATTTTCCAAATCTATCGTCAGAATTTTTATACCGAATTCTATTAGTTTTTTTACACTGCTTATATATTATCTTGACAAGAGTAGCCATCAATACCAACGCACTTCCAACGCCAAAAACAAGAAGCATAGAACTACATGAAGAACAAATATTCTCTTCTATATGTATTGATGGCGTCATAGTCATATGTGGAGATGCAGTAGTTGGATGACTTGGATCAACACATTGATCCGAAGGTATAAATGCTTTTGGATACTTGCTTCTCATATCATCTTTTTGATTCCAACATATTGCATTTGTAGAAACGTTTCTTGATATAGCTGAAAATGTACATTTAGCTGATGTGAGTTTTAAATCAAAATCCCTGTTTTGATTTCCTACTCCTATAGAATATGATACAGACTGGAGCATACATACTACTTCTTTAGATAATAACCATAACCCATTACTCCAAAAAATAAATACAGCACCTAAAAAATCATCCTGGGTATACAACCCTTGTGACTGATACCCTGATTTAGACAAAGCTGGACAGGAAGGAAATTGCATTTGAGGAAATCGTTTCTTAAAAGCACTCACCACAACACAGTGCACTTCATCAATCTTATCTTTAGTCGTAGGAGTATTACAACGACCATAATTTTCACCACTCCATTGAGGAGCACCATTATATTTAGTAGCAGCAGTATAATCTATTTTTGAAAAGCATACCAAAACTTTTTCATCATCTAATGGTAGTGAAGTAGAAAGGGGAACAGTGATTGGAAGTAATGTAGTAGCCATAGCTTCTATAAGATTTTCTTGCATACAAACAGATGCTGTTGCTAAACCTAATACGCTCATAGAAATTGCTCCGCCTAATGAAGAATCAAGAAAAGCAGACCACATTTTTGCACATGTTTTTATATTATTTGCACATGTTTTTATATTATTAGATACATTAGCTTTAAGCTCACTCCAACTAGAAGGACAACTTCTTCCTGTATGTACAAAAAGATTCTCATTTAAAAATTGGATCCCAGAAGAAAACCCACTACCTACTCTTGTCATATTACCTCTTTCATAAGATTAAAGTTTTTTTTTAACAATCAACATTAAAAAATAAAGTATCTTACGCAAAAAATTTATTATAAACAAATTAAAAATTTGAATTGCAAATAAATTTTTTTAATTAAAAGCATTAACAATGCAAAATTCATCACTAAGAAAATAGTGCCTGAGACAATTACTAGAGAGCGATTTCTATTAATAAGAAGAAATTTTATCAAAAAAAAAGCATGCTTACTATTTAAATTTTAATATTATTCTGATAAAGATTTGAAGAATGACAAGATGGATTACATGAAATAGTAATCCCTCTTGTCTTAGAAGATTAAAAGACTAACTTGTAGGAAGATCTTCTGGACCACCCATCACCACAACTATTGGATCAATTAATCCTTCTTCTAATTCTTCATCTTCTTCTACAGAACTAGTAATACAATTTCCTAATAATTGAGTAGCTGCACTAGCTATATAAAGAGCTGTTGAGATCCCTAACATCTGTTTAAGCTCTTGAGAAGCTGGTGTACAAACATCTTTTGCAGAAACAACTAAAACACCACAACCAACCTCAGAAGCACCTAAAAGCAACCATTTCTGCATATTCACTATTAAAATCTTTCCTAATTTATCGCTAGAAACTTTAGAATTAATTTTCTTAGATTTTTTAAACTGTTTATATAATGCCTTCGCAACAATAGTAGTCAAAACCAAGGCACTTCCCATTCCAAAAGCAATCATCATAGGACTACAAGAAGGACAATTCTCTATAACAGCCATGCCTGTTGTTAATGGCATGGAAGTAGCAGATGTTAATGCCTTAGAAGTAGTAAATGGAGCTAATGTAGCCCCTTGAGACATTGTGCAGCCAGTTGTATTAGTAAAATATTGAGGAAATTTGGATAACATATTTTTGTTTGGAAGCCAACAATAAGCACCTCTATTGACACCATCGTGCGCATCAGTATGATCATGACCTGTTGGATCTCGTCTAGATGGAGGCTGATAAAATGCTTCCTCCGCTGTTTCTGATGCATTCATCATATCAAATACATCTGACATCATACACTTCATCGTATTGAGCACACCTAACTCTTCCTTGTGCATATTTTGCATATATACATAATCTAAATACTGCTTACTTGAATTATAATTTGGATAGCCAGTCCAATTAGTTGCTTGACATTCTGGAAGAGATACACTAGGAAAATGATCTCGATATTCTTTTAACGACGCACAATAAATATCCGATGGTAAGATAGCACCTGAACTCATCTGACCTACACCAAATTGACCTAGAGTCCAATTCTGTTTAGAAATACTAACTCCTTCTGGCCAAGATCGCACCCCTGGCATACACAAATATACTGATTCATTATTAGACAGAGGAGGGAGCGGAAGGCTATTAGTAGTGGCAACAATGTTAGTTGTGGCAACAATAGTAGTAGTAGTAGTAGTGATAGATGGAAGCAATGTAGTACTAATAATATCTAACACATCTTCACCTGCACAAAGAGAGCTTGTAACTAGACCAACTACCCCCATGGCTACAGCTAAACCAAATGAAGAATTAAGAAATGCTGTACACATTTTTGCACATGTATGCATATTTTGTGACATATTACCCTTAAGCTCTGACCAAGTAGTAGGACAACTTCTTCCTATATGTCCCAAAAAATTATTATTTAAAGATTGGATCCCAGAAGAAACCCCATTACCTATTCCAGACATATTACCTCTTATATAGAATTAAAATATTTTTTAATAAATAGTATTAAAAAATAAAATATCCTATAACTATAAGTTATTTTTAACAAATTAAAAATTCGAACTATAAACTTAATGATGCAAAATTCATTATTAGAAAAATAGCGCCTAAGACAATCACTAGAGAGAGATTTTTCTTAACAAGAACAAACCTTGCTTATAGAAGGCTATTCTAGACTATCCAGAACCACAACTACTGGAACAATTGTTTTCTCTTCTTTCTCCTCATCAGCTCCTGAAGCCTTCAGTGCTGGTTCTGAAGCTGCGAGCATAGGTAATTCTACTATTACATCTTCCATTTGAGTTAGCTCTTTTCCTATTGGACTAGTAATACAATTACTTAATAATCTAGAAGCAGCACTAGTCCAATAAAGAACTGTTGACGCCATGACTATCTTTTTAGCGCTTTCATCTACAGGACCACAAGGATCTATGACAGAAACTATTAAAGCTCCTAAACCTATACC
Organism: Candidatus Clavichlamydia salmonicola; assembly: GCF_015356765.1. GTDB lineage: Bacteria > Chlamydiota > Chlamydiia > Chlamydiales > Chlamydiaceae > Clavichlamydia > Clavichlamydia salmonicola. The sequence continues at coordinate 7,193 of NZ_WTCQ01000008.1, read as the reverse complement.
AGAAGCGCTTAAAAGTAATCCTTCCTCTAAAGTTAAAGCCGCTAAACTTCTTGCCTTTCTAGAAGCATTTTTAGACTTCTTAAAACCTTGAGCTTTGCATTGTTTATAGATTATTTTGCCAACTGTAGTGGTTAATACCAATGAACTACATACGCCAAAAGCAATCATCATAATATTACATGGAAGACAACTACTATTTATACCAGGAACATCTGTTGTTAATGGCATTAAAGTAGTATTTGGGGGTAGTGTAGGCACTTTAGACATAGTGCAGTTATTTGTATCAGGAAAATACTGAGGAAACTGACTCCTCATGTTTTCTGAATGCCTCCAACAATAAGCGCCTCTATCTACTCCATCATTCGCCTTAGTACGATCATTACCTGTAACATTTTGTACAGATGGAGGCTTATATGAGGCTAAAGAATCCTTTTCGCTAAAAATAGCATTAGATGTACTCAACATATCAAATACACCTTTCATCATACAATCTGTCAGATTTTTTAGCTCAAACCCACTATTCCATGACGTTTGCTCTACATATACATAAGTAAAATAGCGTTTGCTTGCGTTATAATTTGTTTGTTTAGTCCAATCAGTCTCTAAACATTTTGGAAAAGATGTATTGGGATATTTATCTTGATACTCTTGTAACGAAAAACAATAGATATCGTACTCTGAGAAACTATTTTTATTCTCCTGCCCTATACCGAATTGACCTATAGTCCAGTTATTTTCTGCAATTTTACCTTGTTGCAGAAAATCTTGATACCCTTGCGTACATAAATATACTAATTCATTATTACTTAAAGCTGACAGGGTAGCCACAGAAGTATTGGGAGATCGAAACAATGTAGTAACAACCACTTCTACAATATCCTCACCTATGCAAAGAGATGTTGTAACTATTCCAACTATCCCCATAGATACAGCTAAACCAAATGAAGAATCAAGAAAAGCTGTACATACTTTTGCACATGTTTTCATGTTTCTTGATATATTAGCTTTAAGATCTGTCCAACTAGAAGGACACTGCCTTCCTATATGAACTAAAACATTATTATTTAAAGATTGTATCCCTGAAGACAATCCATTACCTATTCCTGGCATATTACCTCTTTTAAAAAATCGCTAAATGTAAATTATAAGAAATAACAAGACTAATTTGTAGAAGGTTATTCTGGACTATCTTTGACAATCGCTACAGAAATAGTTAGTTCTTTTAGATCATCAGTTATTACTCTGAATTCACGCCTTTAAAGAAATAATTCTAAACTTCTTAAGAAATATAGTTGTTAACACTCATACACTTCTATCAAAAAAAAAGCCATCATCATAGCAATAAAAAGAAGACTATTATTCTCTTCTATAAGAAGTGCTGTTGTTAATGGCATTAAAGTAGTAGTGCACTAGCATAGTTATACTAGAGATCAGATAACTAGTCATATTAGTAGAGTATTTAAGGTAATTTTCCCTTCATATTTTGTGACTGGGACCAACAATAAGCGCCTCTATCTACTCCATCATGAGCATTAGTAAATATCTATAACGTGATATTCATTAAAAATAGAGACTTACTCAGTGCTTTAACAGCCTTTAATACCCTACTTAGATTTGATGAATTCATCATAGATAATACATCAAATGTTATATCTTGATACTCAGTTCCATTATTTGCTACACATTGAAATCAGGGGAAACCGCTACTGATGCTAAAGGTTCAAGCATAAGCCACCCTAGATCTTCTTCATCATCTGCGTCTTCTTCTACAGGACTAGTAATACAAGTTCCTAATAATCGAGTAGCTGCACTAGTTAAGTAAAGAGCTGTTGAAATCACTACCATCTGTTTAGCCTCTTTAGAAGGTGGCTCACAAAAATCTTTTAAAGATAAAACTAACACACCACAACCAACTTCAGAAGCACCTAAAAGCACCCATTCCTTCATACTACCTGTTAAAATCTTTCCTAATCTATTACCAGAAACAGTCGCATTAATTCTCTTACGTCTTTTACAATGTGTATATATTATCTTAGCAATAGTAGCAGTCAAAACCAATGCACTTCCAACTCCAAAAGCAAGCATCATAGAACTACATGGAAGACAACTACTATCTACACCAGACATGTCTGTTGTTACTGACATAGAAGTAACTGATGTAGTTAGATTGTCTATAGCTGTTGTTAATGTTCTTTCAGTAGTAGATGGGGCTAATGTAACTTCCTTAGACATATTGAAGTTAGTTAGATCAGGAAAATATTTAGGAAAATGGCTCTTCATTTTTTTGTTATGTTCCCAACAATATGCCCCTCTATCTATTCCATCTTTCGCATTAATATGACCAAGACTTTGCATAGACGCAGGCTTATATTTTGCTTTAGAAGCCTTTTTAAAAAAATGAGAATCTGATGCACCCAACATATCAAATACACCTTTTACCATACAATCTGTCAGATTGCTTAGCTGAAACCCACTATGTGATGACGTTTCTTCTACATATACATAAGTAAAATAGCCTTTGCTTATGCTAGAATTTGAATATCCACTCCAATCAATCGCTGAAAATTCAGGAAAAGATGTATTGGGGTATTTATTGTGATATGCTGCGAGAGAAACACAATACATATCATGCTGTGAGAGAGAATGTCCAACACGCTGCCCTATACCAAATTGATCCAAAGTCCAGTTTTGACTTGCAATTTTATCTTCTTCTAAAAACTTTTTATTCCCTTGCGTACATAAATATACTAATTCTCTGTTACTTAAAGGAATCAAGGTAGAAGCAGGAACAGTAGTTATAGTAGTAGTTGTTGTAGCAGTAGTAGTGATAGATGGAAACAATGTAGTAACAACCACATCTACCATATCCTCACCTGCACAAAGAGATGTTGTAACTACTCCAACTATCCCCATAGATACTGCTAAACCTAATGAAGAATCAAGAAAAGCTGTACATATTTTTGCACATGTTTGCATATTTTTTGATATATTATCTTTAAGCTCTGTCCAACTAGACGGACACTTTCTTCCTGTGTGTACAAAAAAATTACTATTTAAATATTGGATCCCAGAAGAAAAGCCACTACCTATTCCTGACATATTGCCTCTTTTATAAAATTAAAATATTTTTTAATAATCACTATTAAAAAAACAAAATATCTTATAGATGCAAGTTATTTTAAAACAAATTAATTTTTTACTTAAAGTATATTTTTTTGAATTAAAGGATGGATAATTCAAAATTCAGAATTAGGCAAACAAGCACTGAAACAACTACTAGAAAGGCATTTTCGTTAAAAATAAGAAAATTTATCTAAAAAAGCATGCTTAAGATTCCATCATCATTTGTAACAAATTAAGAGCCTCAATAAAGATGTAAATTTGATGAACAAAAAGACCTGTTTATAAAAAGCTCTTCTAAAGCACCTCAAAAAATAGCTATAGGAATAGTTAGTTATGTTGAATGATCATCTGTCATTAAAGAGCACATTCTTTTAACTTCAAGCCTTTCTAGAATTCTTAAGAAATGTTGTTATTAAAACTAATGCACATCTAACACCAAAAGCCATCATCATCAGACTAAAAAGAAGATAATTATTCTCTTCTATAACAAGTACTATTGTTAATGGCATTAAAGTAATAAATGGAATCAGCATAATTTACTAGATATTGGTCAACTAGTCATATTAGTAAAGTATTTAGGATCCTTTCCCCTCTCATATTTTCTAATTGACCTCAACAATAAGCTTCTCTATTGATTCCATCACAAGCATCTATAATATTTCTGATATTCACTACAAAAAGAGTCTTACAAAGTGTTTTAATAGCCTTTACTACTATATTCATTCCCATTGTCTGTAACCAAAGGAAGAATCCCATGCTCCTAAAGATGCAATCATAGGCAATCCTACTTCTACATCTTCTTCATGATCTTCGTCTTCTTCTATAGGACTAGTAATACAAGTTCCTAATAATCTAGCAGCTGCACTAGTCAAGTAAAGAGCTGTTGAAATCACTACCATCTTTGTAGTATCTTTAGAAGGTGACCCACAAAAATCTTTTGCAGAAATAACTAAAACACCTGTCCCTAGACCAGAAGCTCCTAGAAGCAACCACTCCTTCACACTCCTCATTACCATCTTATCACATCTATTCCTAGAAGCTGTCGTATTAGCTCTCTTAAGCTTTTTACACTGTGCATATACTATCTTAGCAAGAGTAGTAGTCAAGACAAATGCACTTCCTGCTCCAAAAACAAGCATCATAGCACTACATGGAGGACAACTACTATCTACACCTGGCATCTCTGTTGCTACTTTCATAGAAGCAACAGATGTAGTTAGAATATCTATAACTGTTGTTAATGGCACAGAAGTAGTAGATGGTGCTAATGGATCTCCTTTAGAAAGGGTACAGTTAGTTGTATCAGGAAAATATGAAGGAAACTGGCTTTTCATATTTTTGTCACTTTCCCAACAATATGCCCCTCTATCTACTCCATCATCAGCATCAGTACGATCATGACCTGTATCATTGTAGATAGATTCAGGCTTATATTTTGCATCAAAAGCCTTGCCTAACAAACTAGGATCTGATGCACCCAACATATCAAATACACCTTTCATCATACAATCTTTCATAGCATTTAGCTCCAATCCTAAACCTTTTGCTGCTTTATGCACATGTACATAAGTTAAATAGGAATCGCTTGCGTTGTAATTTGGATATCTAGCCCAATCAGTTGCTGAACATTCTGGAAAAGAAGTATTGGGGTATTGATTATGATATTCTTGGACTGAAAAACAATACATATCATATCTTGAGGAACTACGCCCATCAAACCGCCCTATACCAAATTGACCTAAAGTCCAGTTTTGATCTGCAATTTTATCTTTTCCTAGAAGCTCTTGATACCCTGGCGTACATAAATACACTAATTCCTTATTACTTATAGGAGAAATGGTAGGAGAAGCAGCAGTAGTGACAGATGGAAACAATGTAGTAGCAACTACATCTATCATATCCTCACCTGCGCAAAGAGATGTTGTAACTATTCCAACGACCCCCATAGCTATAGCTAAACCAAATGAAGAATCAAGAAATGCTGTACATATTTTGGCACATGTTTCCACATTTTTTGATACATTATCTTTAAGCTCTGCCCAACTAGTAGGACAACTTCTTCCTGTATGTACAATTAAAATATTTTTTAATAAATAGTATTAAAAATAAAGAATATTACAGCTATAACTTATTTTAAACAAATTAAATTTTTCAATTATAAATAGATAATTCAAAATTATAAGATAGGTAAATAGTCGCTGAAAAAACTACTAGAGAGACATTTTTATGAATAAGAAGAAATTTTATATAAAAGAAGCTTAGTTATTTAAATTTTAATGTTAAATGAAACAAAAAAAATAAATATTTGATCAATGATAAAAAAGATTAAGAACAAGATTTGCCTGCTAGAAGCATCTTCAAAGACCACAACTGCCAAAATCATTAATAGTAACAAAAATACCTTTTTTACATATGTACGAGAAGCTTACTATTTAAAAATTGGATCAATAAAGATATGATGAATGAAAAAAAGGATTACATGAAATAGTAACCCTTCCTGTATTTAAGATTAAAAAATTAAGAACAAGACTTACTTGTAGTAGGCTCTTCTGGATCATCACCATCAGTAGACTCAAAAACATTAACTCCTGATTCTAAATTTTCCATCATAGATAACCCTACTTCTACATCTTCTTCCTGATCTGCGTCTTCTTCTATAGGACTAGTAATGCAAGTTCTTAATAATCGAGTAGCTGCACTAGTCAAGTAAAGAGCCGTTGAAATCACTACCATCTGTTTACCATCTTCAGCAGGTGGCCCACAAAAATCTTTTATAGAAGAAACTAAAACACCTACCCCTATACCAGAAGCACATAAAAGCAAGCATTCCTGCATAGCCATCATTAACATCTTCTTGCCTCTATTACGAGAAACTTTAGTATTAATTCTCTTAGGTTTTCTATACTTTGTATATACTATCTTAGCAAGAATAGCAGTCAAGACCAATGCACTTCCTTCTCCAAAAGCAAGCATCATAGCACTACATGTTGGACAACTCTTATCCACAACAGACATGTCTGTTGTTATTGGCATAGAAGTAGTAGGTGTAGCTAATGTGCTTATAGCTGTTGTTAATGACTCAGTAATAGATGTAGCAGTAGTAAATGGGGCTACTGTAGCTCCTTGAGAAATGGTACAATTAGTTGTATCAGTAAAATATTTAGGAAAGAGGCTTTTCATGTTTTGGCCCTTATCCCAACAATAAGCACCTCTATCTACGCCATCATGTGCATCAGTACTATCCTGACCTGTACTATTTTGTACAGATGCAGGCTTATATGATGCTGTAGAAGCCTTTTCTGCTGCTAGACTAGAATTTGATGCACTCCACATATCAAACACACCTTTCACCATACAATCTTTAAAAGTGCTTAGATGTAACTCAGGTTTGCTTGCTGTTACCTCTGTATATACATAACTGAAATAACGATGGCTTGCGTTATAATTTGGATATGTACTCCAATCAGTTGCTTGACAGTCTGGAGCAGATGTATTGGGGTATTGATTGCGATATTCTTGTAATGAAAAACACCAGACATCATAATGTGAAAGCTTATCAGCATCTTCCTGCCCTACACCAAATTGACCTATACTCCAGTTTCTTTCTGCGATTTTACCTAATCCTAAAGGACTGTGACGCCCTGACGCACATAAATATACTAATTCATTATTAGGCAGAGGAGACAGGGTAGGAGCAGTCATAGTAGTGGTAGTGATAGTAGTGATAGATGGAAACAACGTAGTAGAAACCACATCTATCATATCCTCACCTGCACAAAGAGATGTTGTAACTACTCCAACTACCCCCATAGCTACAGCTAAACCAAATGAAGAATCAAGAAATGCTGTACATATTTTGGCACATGTTTTCGCATTTTTTGACACATTATCTTTAAGCTCTTTCCAGCTAGAAGGACAACTTCTTCCTGTATGTACAAAAAGCTTATCATTCAACAACTGGATCCCAGAAGAAAATCCATTACCTATTCCAGACATATTACCTCTTTTATAAAATTAAAATATTTTTTAATAAAAAGTATTAAAAAAACAAAATACTATACAAATATAAC
>NZ_WTCQ01000007.1 GCF_015356765.1 Candidatus Clavichlamydia salmonicola | reverse complement strand
TTGATTAACAATTAAATCAAGAAGAGAAACATTGTTATCAAGTAAAGATAAAAGAAGAGATACAGTTTGTTGATGAGCATGGGCTTTTGATAGAAAGTTTGATGGTTCAAAAATATAAATTTGTTGATCTAGAACATGACGTATTCCATCATATAGATGCTCTAAACTTTCATAAAGATGAGAGGTTGGTTTGCTAGTTATTATAAACCTATTTGTTTTAGAAAGTATTTCGATAGAAGGGCAAGACAAGGGGTTAGAAGAGGCTGTTTCTAGATTAGTTAAAATATCATTTCGAGGATCAAGGTTTAATTCAGGAAATGTATAATTGTCTAAAAGATTTTTGGTGAATTCATCATCATTTGTTGTTAATAGAAATGATGAATAGTCATTATCAAAGATCCCATCAACATCTATTATGGAGGAATTTTTTTGAACAAAAGAAGAAGTTTGCATTTCTTTTTGGATGTATTCATTGTCCTGCAAAGTATCTTTTAGATCCTTAGTAAGAGAAAAATGCTCTTTTATGCATGCATCACGATCTTCTTGATTAACAATTAAATCAAGAAGAGAAACATTGTTATCAAGTAAAGATAAAAGAAGAGATACAGTTTGTTGATGAGCATGGGCTCTTGATAGAAAGTTTGATGGTTCAAAAATATAAATCTGTTGATTTAGAACATGACGTATTCCATCATATAGATGCTCTAAACTTTCATAAAGATGAGAGGTTGGTTTGTTAGCTATTATAAACCTATTTGTTGCAGAAAGTATTTTGATAAAAGGGCAAGACAAGGGGTTAGAAGAGGCTGTTTCTAAACTAGTTAAAATATCATCTTGAGGATCAAGGGTTAATTCAGAAAATGTATCACTGTCTAAGATTTCTTGAGTGAACTCGTCATCATTAGAAAAAGGGGAAAAACTGTCTTTTAAATCTTGCAGGAGAGATGATAATACTGTTTTATCTTCTTCTATTTCAACTTTTGGAATTTTTGCTAAAGATATTTCTCGTAATGGTAATCTCGATCTTTTTCTTCCTTGAGTATTTGATTCTGAATAGTTTTGAGGAGATTTTTCTTTTACAATATTTGAAATACTGGGTATTGGTTGTAAAAATTTAGAAGAATCAGCTCCAAATAAGCATAAATTTATGGTGCTAGATAATCGATTTAAGGATGTGGTTATGTTAGGGTTTATTTCATGCTCACAGATGGTTTCTAGTAAAGGTAAAGTCACATCTTGTAAAATTGTAAGCGTATTATTATGAATGCTTGGATCTAAATGAAATGAGGAAGGAACAAAAGCACAAGGTAAGTGTTTATTAAAAATATCTTTGAGTAATAGGTTTATTGATTCAACTTTTTCATCATTAAGATTCTCACAAGTTTCCTCTACTATGAAGGCTGTGGGCTCTTTTTGAGTACTGAGTTGATAATAATTTAAGGTGAGATAAGGCATAAAAACAGAATATTAATTAAAACAGCTTTTTTTTTCTTTAGAAAAGATGATTTAAAAAAAAAACTTGTAAAGACTTTTTTAATTTAGGTTTAGTTAATGAGGTGTATCTTTGTATTCCTGAAGTATTTTCTTTAATATAGATGGGGGTTGTTTTACAGGAATATCTCCTCCTAATGTACTTTTGATAAGTTTAATAGCATCGTTTAATGATTTTATTGGATTATAATTAAAGGTAGATTTTATTAATTTAGGATATTCAGTGTGGATTATATCTAAAGTTTCTTCCATTCCTTCTAGCATGATTTTTAGCATTTCACATCGATTGAGTAATTGTTCTTTTTTTGTTCTTGGGCAAATGTATTTAATTAAAAAATCAAGACGAGGTTCTGCACATAAATCAGTAATAAGGTTAGTAATTGTACAAATAGCTCTGCGTACATCATAGTAATTATGAGCAGCTGATTTAGAATGCATAATAATCGAATAGCTCATGGTATATGGTAAAAGATGATCATGTGACTGATTTGAAGAATGGAATTTTGAATTTGTAATAGCAAATATAGGAAAAATATGTGTATGGGACATTTTAGAGGTTGAAGTAATTAATGCTTGGCGAGCTCTAGCATGTTCTTCAATTTCTTGTTTAACTTGTTGATGTATTTGATCAAAAAAAAGAAGATCTGTTACAGGAGTTAATGGAAGGCCGATCTTATTAGCAGCCTGCGATATTAATAAGAGAACATTGTTGAGTAAAAGATGTAAGTTAACTTTACTGCCACGGGTTAAGATTGTAGGATGATATTTTTGATGGTAAAGAGATGTTAAGCTGAGTCCTTTGTGAAGTTTTTCTAAAACATCCATGTAAGTTTTTAGGCATGTATAGGGTATTTTTTTATTTGAATAAGGTTTAAAGAATACGCGAGGATTAGATTTGCCCATTAAAGAATGAGCATTATTTATGGTTGTTACCAAGGAGTTATAATTAGATATTTTCAATTTTGATAAAGAAGCATGTTGACTTACTATATATGAAAGAAAATAGGTTATATTATTTTTATAGATGTTTTTTTTGATATATAGCATTGGAATAAAAAAAGAGGGTAACTTTTTGAACGCAGAAATTTTTAAAGAACTCGTTGTTGGTTTTTTGCTTTTTTGTGATTTTTCTTTTTTTACTATAGGAGATGTCTCTCTTGAAGATAATGTAGTGATAGAATTAGAAGAGTCAGAAGAGATGAGAATACTTTCTGATTGCGGAGTAGATGTTAATATTTTTTCTAACAATGAACTTTTAGTTGGTTCTAAAGATGTTTGAATGCTTTCTGATTGTGGAGAAGATGTTAATATTTTGTCTAACAATGAACTTTTAGTTGGTTTTAAAGATGTTTGAATGCTTTCTGATTGTGGAGAAGATGTTAATATTTCGTCTAACAATGAACTTTTAGTTGGTTTTAAAGATGTTTGAATGTTTTTTATAAGAATATAATGTTTGATTGAAAGATCTGCTTGATGTTGAATATCAGTAATTAAGGGTAAAATATATTCTTGATTTTTTAATAAAGATAAGAGTGTTTTTAATGTGTGTTCATGTAATGTGGCTATTGAAGTAAGTATGGAATCATGGGTATCTAGATATATATGGGATGAAAGGACAAACTCAGCGCCCTCATAAAGGTGTTCTAAGTAGTCACCCCAATTATGTATAAGTTTTTGATTAAGTGTGAAACGATTTTTTTCTTGCAGAATACAAATAACAGGTAAATTTGTAGGAAGAGTTATAGAAGGATTTAGAGTATCTAATTTTTCCAACTCTAATAAAATTTCTTCCCCAAGAGAGATAGTTGGTAGCTTTGCATTATAGACATTAATCATTTGCAAGCCTGCATCTTCTACGAGGCTAGGCTTGATGGTGTTTAGGTCAGTAAAATTTGATAATGAGTCTATTCTAGAAGAAGAAGGGCATTCTGCGATATTTAGGCGTGCTTGTTTAGCATTTATAGAATATTCACAGGGGGAGCTTTCTCTTTTTTTTGATATGCTGTTAACTATTGTAGTAATCTCAGAAGGTTTTTCTATGTACACATCTTTATCTGTAAAGGTAGGTATTGGTTGATGAAATAATGAAAAATTAAGATCAAGTGTAGAATCATAAAAAAATTTTGTGAATTCTGATAATGAAGCTTGAAGATCTTCTTGAGGAGATGATTTAAGCGTATTTTTTATAATAGAAAGGACTACATTTTGCAAAATAAAAAGAGAATTTGAGTGAATATCTACATGAAATGGAAAAGATAAAGGAAGAGCTGCACAGGGTAAGTGATTAGAGATAATTTGTTGAAGTAAAGAAGTTAATGAGCGAAGTTTTTTGGTGGTTAATTTGTCATGCATTTCTTTTACCATAAAAGCTATAGCCGCTTCTGAATTAGAAGGGCTGAGGTAGTCTAGAGTGAAGTAAGGCATGTAGATAATTAACGAGATGGCTTTCGAAATTAATAAGGTATTAGAAAAAAAAATTAGAATAATTCTTTGTTTTTAAAAGAACAAGTTATTCATCATTATTTTTAGAGAGAGGCTTTTGCACCTTCTTTTTCACTTAATTCTTTCATTCTTTTAAGAATATAGGGATCTTTTAATTCTGGAGGGCTTCCATCAAATTTAGTAGTGATAATTTGGAGTAGTTCATTATACTCTTGTATAACTTGGCTATTAGCTAAGTTAGGTGTAGAATTAGAAAATATTTCTGAAATGAAGCTCATATTTTCCCTGATGCCTTCATAAAATAGCTTGAGTAATTCGTCTTTACTATGAATTATAGAAATAATTTCACTAAATGGGTGAGCATACCTAACTTTATATGATGTTATTTCTTTCTCGCATAAATTTTTCATGTGTTGAATGTGAAGGGTAAGGGTTTTTCTTAATAAATTTAACCAACTAAATTGAGTTTTATGAGAGTACTTTAAGATATACGCGATTTTGTAAGAGTGAAGATTTTTTTTTAAATTAGTATGGGTTAAGTTTATTGTAAATAGAAAGGTACTAGGACCAGAATACTTTAAGGTATTGCTGGGAGGACTTATTTTTGATTGTTGAATTAAAATTTCTTGTTTATTTTTATACCTTATTTGAGCATCTTTATAAATCTTTTCAAGGGTTGGTGCTTTTTGATTGTGTGGTAATTGACATGAAGATGTTAGAAGCAGTAAACTGTCATCAATTTCTTTTAAAGTTTTTTCAAAATTTTTGATGTAGTTATATTTCGAATAATATTTTTGTAAATAATATTTATTCTCTCTTAATCCTTGAATAATAATTTTTGCTAATACAGCTTTTTCTTTTATTTCTTTTTTTCTTGAGTTAAGTTTGGGTTTTTTGTAAAAAATACTAATTTCTCTAGTTTCTAGTAATAAATTTATTTTATTTTTAAAATCTTTAGCACGTACACAAGTGGTGTAGAGCATTTGTTTTAAAGTTTGATATTTTTTTACTGTATAAAGGATTTCATAGAAATGATAAAAATGACCCAATCTCAAGTAAACAGTAAAAAATGGCATCATAAAGATAACCTCTTTGACTAGCTCCAAGGACTCTGTAGAAGGGAAAGGAGTCATCCTTTCAAATGATGTATAATCAAGATTAGGGATAACCAAGGTAGGAGCAAATGTTTTAATAACATCTATGCCATGCTTTAAGAGTTTCATCATGCTTTGATATGTGGGATGGGCAGAATAATTTAAAGAAAACATTTTTTCAAATACATATTGATTTTTTAAAAGTAAAGAATAGAGAGAAGGTAAAATTTCTATTGGAGTCATGATTGTATTTGCTGGATGACCAGACAAGCAATCAACTTTAATGACAACTTTATTTTGTAAAAGAAAGTGTTTTAGATGAAGAAGAATAGCTCGCATAGAGCGTTGTTTTTGTTTTAGTAAATCTTGGATACATCTCTCTTTTTGCGTGTGCTCCTCAATATATAAGGAAGCAAGCGATATTTCATTTAATTTTAAAAATATTTGATAATGAGGTAAGCAGAAATCTTTTTTTTCATCTAATGGCAGGTTAAGGTTACTAGGTATACAAGCAGTTAATATTTTTGAATGTGTATAGGGATTAAAAGATTCTTTAGTTTCTTCGCAAAAATGTTTATTTATGGTGTTTAACAGAAAGGCAATTTTTGAGATACTAGCGGGATAAAGATAGCGATTCATAAGGCATGCATTGCTATTTTTTTGAACAATAACATATAAAAATTTTAATAATTCTGCACGTGAATTTGATTCTTTTAGGGGAATGCCTTCAATAATATCCAGACATTTATACCCTGATCCTTTTTTAATGAGTTTATTAATTTTTTGTAAAAAATTAAATAAGCGTTGATGTGTAAGCGATAAAGATGCGATACATACATTCTTTGATGTAATGTTTAATGTAATAAATAGTTGTTTGGATGATGGAGTAGATTCGTGGTCATCTATACAAGAATCTGTATTGGTTAATGCAAGATCAAAAGAAGATAAATCTATTAATTTAGAGTTATGATTTATCTCTGATGTGTTAGGTAAAGATACAAAGCTAGACATACTTAAAGCTTTGTTGATAAAAGCAAGAGAAACACCTTCTTTTGTTAGATGGTTGGAAATAGCATCAAAAAGAGCAACATGCTCTGCTTGTGCGCTTTCTCTGTCTTCATCATTCTTAATGAGACTAAGTTGAGGTTCTTGTTTTTTTAGTAAAGAGAGAAGTGAATAAAGAGATTGATGACGCAGATAAATTGGGGAATGACTTTTAGATATAGTTTCTGATGGATCAAAAACATTTATATCGTTCTCTAAGACAAAATTAATTCCATTATGAAGATGATTCATGTACCCAGCAATGTCTGTAACTACTTGTTCTTTGAGTATAAAAAATTTTTGTTTTTCTAAAATTTCAATTACAGGCAGATAAATAAAAGATTCATCAGGAATAGTTGGAAGCGTATTGCTAGGATTTTCTAAAATATCTAAGGGCAGATCTTCAGGAAAGTCTAACAACTCTTCATTAGCAAGGGGAATGTTTTCTAAAGGATTACATGCTAAAGCCTGTGTTATCCACAAATCAGTAGTAGCATCTTCTTCTATTAAGAGATGTGCCTCTTCTATGTTATTTTCTGCAAATTCTTGATCATTAAGTGATAATGTGGTTTCTGTAGGAGAGAGACGTGGTTTTTTAGCTAAAGGGCTTATTTCTGATGAAGATGTAGTTCTTTTCCAATTTGGGGTTGTTTGATTATTTGAGTCAGTGGCTACAGGTAATGGTTGATCAAATAAGGACAAATCTGATTGCAAGCTAGATAAGACGATAGATCTTCTTATTTGTTTTATAAAAAAGGTTGTTTTGTTTGGTAAATGTAGTTTTTTTGCCAATGTAAGCATTGAAGAAAGAACATCATGTAAGATTGCAAGGGTATTATTGTGAAGTTCTGAAGTAAGAGGAAAAGTTGTAGGAACAGAAATACAGATTAAACGACGCTCTATGATTTGTTTGATTAATTTACTTATAGAGGCAATTTTTATATTAGATAATACATCATAACTTTCTAACACTATAAACTGCAAAAAGTTTTCTTTTGAAGATGTGGAGGCGTAATTTAGTGTAAAGTAAGGCATTCTTTTTTAATCTGCAAAAGAAGGGTTTTTTTTATTTTTTGTTAGCATAGATAATATGTAAGGAGCTTTTAATATAGGTAAGTCTGATCCTAATTTATTACATAGTAATTGTACTAAAGTATCATGCTTATTCTTGAATGAAGAATTAGATGTATCTTGCATTAGTTGTGGAAATGTTTTTGAAAGATGCTCAAAATTTTCTAACATGCCCTCATATAATATCTTAAATAATTCTATTGAGTTGGTTATTTTGCGATCTAATTTTGTGGTAGTGTCTGTAAATCGAATATTAAGATTGGTCAAATCTGTTTCACATAAATATTTTGTATTTTGAAAATTTGTATTGATAGATTTGCGTAAAGAGAAGAGGTATGCAGCATTAGGTTGGTTGCTTGTTTTTTCTACATAAGCAATTTTGTATGAATTTAGTTGTCCTGCAATAGCGTGTGTTAATTTTACAGTGAATAAAAATATGCTAAAGAAGGGCTTTTGATAATTAATTTTTGTGATAGAGGAAGCTTGTACAGGGTTATTTTTTTTGGAACAATCTGCATATATTCGTTGCAGTATACAGGTGTCATTAAAGATTGGAAGAGAAGCGAGTTGAGAAATAAATTGTTTTGTAAAATTTATAGCACTATTTAAACTTGGAGCAAGATTAGAAGAGGCAGTTTTTAATAATTGAATAGGATAATTTTTTTCTAAGAAAGATTTGTTTTCAAGTAATCCTTGATAAATGAGAAAAGCTATTTCTTTTTTAGTATGTATTTTTATTTTTTTTGGAGCTGTTTTATAGGGAATCAAAAATACAAAGAGATTATCTTCTGTAAGTAATTTTTTTACTTTTTTTTCTAAATCGTCAAAAGATGTTTTTACAGATTGCATGAGGTTTATATAAGTTTTATTTTGTCTTAATGTGTAAGATAGGGTGTATGAATTATTAGAAATTTTTTTTATAAAAAATAAAGGCATTGTAAAAAGTGTGGGTAAAAAGGGATCACAAGTAACTAAAGGAGTCTCTATAGTAGGAAGAGTGGATGTAAGATCGCTAAAATCTTGACTGGGATCGAAATTTCGTAATGATTGGAGTGTTTCATTTAAATGTTTCATCATTCTTATATATAAGGAAGAGTTTGGATATGATTGGCTAAACATATTTATGAAAAGGTGTTTGTTTTGTGCCACTAATGAGTAGAGAGGTCTTAAAAGTTCAAAAGGTGTTACATGACTCTCATAAGTAAAATTAAACAAACACTTTTTCCCAATAATAATCTTTTTTTGTTTAAGTATTTTATCAATATGAGAGCATAGCTTAATGGTAGATTTCTCTTTTTGCTTTAATATCTCAATTAAAAGTGGGCTCAGTGTGGTGCTTTTTTCAACACACAATACATATAAGGATTTATTAGCAAAAGCTCGCGATGGTGTTAAATAGATCTGTTCATGTGTATATTGAAGAGCTTTTTTTGCTTCCAAAGGCATATTAATCTGAAGATCTAGGCTTTTTTGAAGTATCTTTGAGTGTTTATCAGAATGCCATTTTTTTTTAACTTCTTTACAAAAAATTTTGTTAATTTTGTCTAATGTTTCAGTGATCTCTTGTTGAATACGAGGTTCCAGGCTATTTGTTAAAAGATGAACTTCCATATTTTTTACTGTAATAATATACAATGTTTTTAATATGTCTGATCTTTTTTGAGAATTTTTTAGAAGTCCTTTTTCTAAGGGAGCATGCCATATATAACTAGTTCCTTTATCGATTAAGATTTGTACTTCTTGCAAAAATAATGGAAAGAATATCTTTTTCTGTTTTAACGATATTTTAAATTCATAATTTTTAGAAATAGATAAATGTAAAAAGAGTGTTGATGTAGTGGCAACAGATGATTTTTTTTCCAAAGACGTTGTGGAGGATAGTTGAGATTGTTTTCTTTTTTTCTTATTTATTGTAGGTATGATTTTTTCATCAGATGAATCAGAAGGTTTTTTTCTTTTTTTCTTATTTATTGTAAATATGATTTTTTCATTAGATGAATCAGAAGGTTTTTTTCTTTTTTTCTTATTTATTGTAGGTATGATTTTTTCATTAGATGAATCAGAAGATTTTTTTTCAATAAATGGTAAAGATGTTTCTTGCATGGTTGTTGTATATGATGCATTAAAACTAGTGGCTTTTAGAGCTATTTCTAACTCATTAATACGATGTAAATGCTCTGCTTGTAAATCAGAGCATGTATGCTCCTCAGAGATTAATTGAAAGAGGGGAGTTTGTTTATGCAAGAATTGTAATAAAAATTGCATAGAATGGTTGTGTAAAGACGCTTCAGAGGTTTCTGTAAAAGAAGGATCTTGGTAATGAATTTTTTCAGACATGATATAATCAATACCTTCATGAAGGTGTTGAATATATTTTGAGATATTAAAGACTTTTTGAGTGGTTAATATAAAGCGATTATTGTCAATTAAAGGCGTAATAATTGGTAAGAATAGGGATTCTGTTGATGATGTAGTTACTGATTCTATAAGTGTGACAGGTTCAGGTAATTTTTCTTCTTCCAAGATAAATGGCATATCATCTAATAGGGCCTGGGTTAAAAATGGATGTTCAGCCTCTTCTAATGTAGGTAATTCTAAATCTAAAGAATTTATTAAAAAGGGATGGGATTGGCGTGGAATAGGTTCTAAGCTTATTTCACTAGATGATGTAGAGTAAGGGCTTTTAAGCATAGTTAGTGAAGGCATTGTAGAAGAAGCTCTTTTTTCTTTTTGATGTGCTAACTGGTCAGGATTTTTGGAATTCTTATCTATTATTTTTATTTTTTCTTGATGAGCTATTTGTGTAGATAAAGCTAGAGATTTTTGTAATTTTTCTATAACACTCATAGTTGCAGGTGTAATGAGTAACTCTTTAACTCTCTCTATAGCCTGTTCAAGAACTTCTTGAATGATCATAATAGTATTTTTATGATCTGTTAAATGTAAGAGAAATGATTCTGGTGCATAAGCACAGGTTAAGTGATGTTGTAAAATATAATGAGCGATACTATTTAACTTTTCTATTTTATTCAAATTTAATATAGAGGATTTTTCCTTTACAATAAATTGATCAGGATTCGCAGAAAAGTCAGCAGGATAATCTAGGGTAAAATAGGGCATATAAATAATAAGTTAGTATGAAGTTAATCTTTTATTAATGGTTATTTATTTATTTATTTTCTGAGGATGAATCATTTTGTTCTATTGGGCTAGAGGGTTGGTTGGAAAAAGCACTTAGCATTAAAGAAAGCATCTCATAAGTAGAAGCATTGTTTGGCACTGGACCTATCTGAGAAATGATTAGGGTTAAAGCATTTTTTAGAATTTTTTCTGGATCATTTTTTTTTGTCTTTTTTAATAAACCAGGAGCTTGTTCTTTAATGAAAATTAAAAGTTGTGTGATACCTTGATATATAAGTATAAGACACTCTTTCCTATTAAGGGATTGATTTTCTTCTGTCAAAAAATTGTTAAAAGAAAATAGATCATGGGGATTATTTTCTTTACATATGCGTGTAATTATTTTTGCCATCTTAATTAGGGAGTTGCGTAATTGAAAAGTAAATATATGCTGGGTAGCAGTGCTTTTTTTTAAATGAAATTTTATTGTGTATTTAGCGCCAAAATGATTAGCTATTTTAGATGAAGTCCATCTTGAGTATTGAATCATAAAGACAGGAAGCTGCAATGTAGATTTTGAAAATATTGAAGGAATTTTTTTTACTGCTTTAGTTCTCAGTAGTTCTGGATCGTTTTGAGTGTCTGTTAATATCTTTTCAAGGGTGGTAGCTGTGGTTATAGATGGTAGTATTAAGGAAGCTTGAACAGCATGTTTTGTAATTGTATTAATTAAATTTTTAATATTATTTAATGCATCATCTATTTCTTTAGAAGCTACTACACTTGCATAATTTGATTTATAATAAATAAAAAACTCTGAAATACCTGTATGTAATATTTTAAACAGTTCTGATGAATTTATTATTTTTTCTTCTTTTTGATTATATAATACAAAAATGACGTAATAGTGATCTTGAGGGTTCTTTATTAAGTTTTGTGCATGTTCGATTAAAGCTAATGTTCCATCGAGTATAGAACGTTTAAGATGACGAACAGTAGAGCTATATTTCATAAAATAAGAGAGATGATAATGTAATATTGAGCTAGAAGGAGAACATTGTTTTTTAATACTAAAGAATGGCGTTACATAATAAACTATTCCATTCTGTTTCCTTATTTTAGGCATATTCATAGAGGTTAATGTAGTTAATGGTTTTGTTGAGTTGTTTTCAGGAGATAAGTGTGTAAGAAGGCTATCAACTTGTTGTGAAGAATTGTCTTTTTGAATCATGCTTGATGTTGATGAAGGTGATTCTGGAGAAGGGATGTCTTGAAAAGAAGTAGTAGCTGTAGAATTTTTCTCAGGACAAGATTGTGTTAAAGGTGGAATATTTACTTTTTTAACAGAGAGTTCTTGTTGTTGAGCTGTCATTTCTTCTAAAATAGAAGGACTGTTTAATACAGGAATTTCACCATCTAATTTACTGGTTAGTAATTGAATTATTTCCTTATGCAGTTTGCTTATAGCGTTAGTTGGTTTGTTCAATAATAAGCTGGGTTCCTTTTTAGAAAGAAAAAACATATTTTCTTGAAAGCCTTGAAATAAGATTTGGTAAAGGTATTTTTTATTAGTTATCACTATTTCTTTGTTTGTAAAAGGAGTAACATATTTGATCTTATTCATTGATAAATCATTATCACAAAGAAATTTTGCGTGCGCGAGACTTCCTGATAAAGTAATTCGAAGCGCGCTTAATTGGGCTGATTTATTTTTTCGACTGTTTTTAGTTGTATAGAAAATTTTATATGAAGATAGCAGATGACCACTGGAAATATGAGTATTTTTTATTACAAATAAACATGTTGTGGTAGTTTTTTTTAAATCAGAAGCTTTTTTAACAATAAGAGAAGTTGGTTGTTGTTCTTCTAATGATTTTTTTATTATTGCTTGTCTAGTAAATTGCTGTATTTCTTCTAGAATCAAAGGTTCTGTTATAATAGGTAAATCTACTACTGAGTGAGCAGCAGCTTGTATAGATGTTATAGCTTGATCTAACACAGTAGAGGGATTGTAGGCATCAGTTAAAAGTTGGCTAGGGTAATTTTTTTTAAAGTAGAGTTTATTTTCCTGAATTCCTTGGTGAAGAATTAAAAGCAGCTCTTCTTTTGTTGTAATTTTGATTTTCTTTTTTTCTAATGGGTTAAATGGCAAATAGAATATAGGGGTGCTCGTATCTTGCAACATAAGCTCTATCTTATTAGATAATTTCTTTAACACTTCATGTACAAGCATAAAAAGATTTTTTATTTTTTTGTTTCTTTTGGTTGTATATGAAATATGATAACAACTATTTGTTGTACTGCTATTTTTTTTAATAAAGAATATGGGGGTGAAATGGCAAGTAGGGTGAGTGCTTTTTTCAGCAAGTATTGTATTATTCTCATAATTACCTACTAATTTTTTTGAATGATAAGATGCATTCAATGGTTCATTAGTCATTATGCAAAACGCTTTATTAATGGACGCTAATAAAATATTGATTTTTTTATAAGTAGATGCATGAAGATATTTACTAGACATATGTAATAAAAAATTTTTTTTAATAAGAATATATAAGGCTTTTAATATTTCTTCTCTTGATTCAGAGTAGTTTAAGGGAATTTCTTTTAATGGCTTAGTACAGGTATAGCTGACCCCTTTATTTAGCATGATTTCTATTTGATTTAAAAATATAGATATTTTTTGTTTTTTTTTCTTAAGTGATATATTACAGTTATATTGTTTATTTATAGATAAGTGAATGAAAAACTTTGAAGATTCAGGTGTAGAGGGATTTTCATTATCAGATGCATCTGTCAAAAATGGTGATAGAGGTAGTTTGTTAGAAAAAGGGAAAAGGGGATTTAAAGGAGATGCTTCGGAAGTAATAGAGCTTTTAGATGGTTGTGAATTACTTTCAGAATGAAGCTTTTCATTAAAGGGCGATTTTATAGGTGCTATTGTAGGGCTCTTTTCCTTCGAGAAGGTTTTATCATAAATAGCCTTTAAAGAGTAATCGCTAAAACCAGCTTCTTTTAAGCAAGATTTTATATTATCGATTTGGGCAGTGTGATTAGTCGTTAGTTCTAATTGATCATAATGGCAAGAAATATCATTTAATAATGATTGTTGCGTGTATAGCAATTGTAACAGCTTGATTAACGAAGAGTTGTATAGCGAAGCTTCAGATAATGGGGAAACAGAAGGATCAAGAAAATAGATATTCTTGTTTAAAACATAATCGATTCCGTTATGTAGGTGAGAAAAATAAAGAGAAAGATTTGTTACTGTTTGATTTTTTATTATAAAGCGTGTGTCTTGAGAGATTATATGAATTACTGGGAGAGTAAAAGAATTTGAAAAAATAGGCAAATCTGTGCCAACACCAAATAAAGGTCTATCAGTTGCTCTAAAGGGGCTTTTGCTGTTGGCTTCTTCAAAAAAAGGTGTGGGCAGTGAAGGGATGCTTAAGGGGGAAGGAAGGTTTTTTGTATCAACATCAACTAAGGGTGTATCAGTTGCTCTAAAGGGGCTTTTGCTGCTGGCTTCTTCAAAAGAAGGTGTGGGCAGTGAGGGGATGCTTAAGGGGGAAGGAAGGTTTTCTGTATCAACATCAACTAAGGGTGTATCAATTGCTCTAAAGGGGTTTTGGCTGTTGGATTCTTCAAAAGAAGGTATGGAAAGCGAAGGGATGCTTAAGGAAGAAGGAAAGTTTTCTATATCAATATTCACTGAGGGTGTATCCATTCTTCGAAAAGGGCTTGTGCTACTGGCTTCTTCAAAAGAAGGTATGGAAAGTAAAGGGCTTTTTAATGGGAGAGGAAAGTTTTCTGTACCATCATCAATTAAGGGTGTATCCATTCTTTGAAAAGGGCTTCTGCTACTGGCTTCTTCAAAAGAAGGTGTGGAAAGTAAAGGGCTTCTTAATGGGAGAGGAAAGTTTTCTGTACCACCATTAACTAAAGGTGGATTAATTGGGCAAAAGGGACTTCTTCTACTGAATTCATCGAAAGAAGGTATGGAAAGTGAAGGGGTTGGAGAGTTTTCTGTATCAACATCAATTAATGGGTCATCAACCATTGAAAATGGGTTGAGCATAGGAGAGAGATCTTTAGTAAAATTATTTGTGCTCAGGTCTAATCGTATGTGTTTAGTAGAGCTATGGAGGGGGGATGGAGAAAGTGATCTTTTTTGTGTATGTTGGGTTGGTGATGATGCAAAGCTTGTCGAAGGTTGTTCTAAAGTCAGTGGAGTGTCCATAATCACTGGTAGAGATTGTTCAAATAAAAGTGGCTCTGATACATTGAAGCATTGATTTATAGTATTTTCTAATTTTTCTATTAAGCTTTGAGTTTGAGGGGTAATTAAGGTATGGCTAAGACTTTGTAATGCTGAAAAAATAACAAATTCTAAAAGAGATAGTGCGTTTCTATGATTATTAGGGTCTAGATGAAAGGAAGAGGGTACATGCGAACATTTTAAATGATTATGTAAAATAAGCTGAGCTAAATTAGTAAGTTCTTGAAGTTTACTAAAATTAAATGGGCTCTTGGATTCAGTAATAATAAAGGAGGGAAGATCACCTGGAGATAATGGTGAGAAGTACTGTAGTGTAAAATATGGCATAACAATTATAGTACGTTTTACAAAAATGAATTTAAAAAAAAACGTTTGTAATTTTGTTGATACAATATATATTTATTGTAATTTTTAATCTTTTAAAAATGTAAATTTTTAGAAAATAATGGCATTAAAATAAATGCTTTCTAATATTTTTTTTTATTTTAGTATTGTAGTCTTTTGGTATAACTGATTGAGGATAGTGGGTTCATAAATAGCTGGGATAGGGATAGTTGGTGGAAAGGCATTTTTAACTAATGTTATTGTTGACGTCAGTTCTGAGAGTATATCATAAGCTGCTGTAGCCCAAAGTTGTTCTGGATGCTTGTTAAAAATATAAAGATAATTCTCTACAACACCTTGCAGAAGGATTGGCAAAAGTTCTTCCAGATTTGTTATAGGCTTTTGTGTTGGTTCTAATCCATAAGGAATGTAAGTAATGTGGATGTTTTTTAAACTTAATAATAGTTGAATGGTTTCTTGTAATTTTTGAAGATGTTGATATGTAGATTTTATGAGGTTAGACCAAGATTTATGTATCTTTGGTTTATATGAAAGGGTACATGCAGGTTGTTTTTTTATGTAGGTCATTTTAATGAAAAATAAAGGTAGAACAAACATTGTTCTATCTGATCCATCTAAGGTTCGTTGAGAAACAGGAACAACAAATTGGTTAATAGACAATGTTTCTAAAGAGGGAAAAGTCATTTCTGGGTTACATGTTTTTATGATCTCAATACAATTTGTTAATCTGAGCATCATTCTTTTGTAAATGACAGATTTAGAATAGGTTGGAAGAAATTTTTCAGTAAGTAACTCTTTATTGGTTATTAGTAAAGCGTAGAGAGGTAAGCTGAGTTTAGCTACTGATGCAGGTTCATGTTTTTTAAAATGAAGCAAGCAATTTCTTCCTAGAATAATAAATTTTTTTTTAGATAAATTTTTGATAGTTATCTCCATATGTATTATCATTTTGCATTTCTGTTTTAATAGAGGAAGTAAAGAATCAAATGAGCAGGCATGCTTTTCAACATGTAATTTTGATATAATTTTTCCAGATACATTATAATTTTTTAAATAAATCTGATAATGGGAAAGTTCATTTGTAGTGGTCAATTTTGGAAGAGTTATTGAGAATAGATTTATATTTTCAGTAAGATGTCTTGAATGTTTTTCTGGGTCATAGGGTTCATCTATCTCATTACAAAAAAGTAAGTTAATTTGATTACTGAGGTTCATGATTTTTGCAATAGTAAGATTATGTAAAGGATGTTGAGAAGACTGTATAGAAACATTTTTGTGTAAAATAAAATACAGGGCTTTTAAAAATTCACTTCTAGAATGAGAAACAGTTGTATCTAACCCTTCTATAGTGTTTAGGTAAATGAGTATTTTTTCCTGATGGATTAATTTTTCAACCTGTATTAAAAATAATGCTAATTTTGGCCCATGATTTTTTAAAGAAACAATACATTCATTGTTTCTTTTTATTTTTAAATGAATAAATGGTTCTTGAAAAGACAAGGACTCATCATCAGATAATGACATGTCACTATTTGATTCTATTACTTGCTTAGTTGTCTTAGTTTTTTTTCTTGTTGTTAATGGATTAAGGACGGATTCTTCTAAAAGAAAAAGCTCGTTTTCTCCTGATAATGACAAGTGTTTATCTATTGAAAAAATAGGAGAAGGTATGGATGAATAGGCTGTGGGTAATACATAGCCTATGGCTTGATCAGAGAATTCTACAGCTTGTAATCGTGAGATAACATCATTCTTAAGCATTTGATTTTCTGAAGATAAATGAGATTTTTCATTATTTTCAGGAATGAGTCTAAGTACTACATCTAGTTCATTAAGTAGAGATAAAAGAGTATTAAGTGTTTTATTATATAAATGTCCTTCAGAATGAGAAGGCGATGTCTGTTTTGCTATATCAGTTAATAAGAGTTCATTTTGTAGGATACCCATAATTTTATTATGCATATATTCTAAATACGATTTTAAATCAAAAATATCTTTAGAGTCTATTGTAAAGTATTTATTGTCTTCTGTGAGTTGAATTAAAGGCAAGCAGTGGCTTGTAGGTAAACTAGAAGTAAGTATTAAGTTTGGATTAGGTATAGATTCAACTTTTGGCGATAAAGAGAAATCTATTTTTGGTAAGGAATTTTCATCTATTAATTCTTGAATTACATTCCAGTAATCCTCCATATCATTTAGATTACAATGTTCTATTTCTAGATCTTCTTTTGGTTTTAAAGGATCTTTTGGAGCTTCTTTCGCTAAAGTCTCATTAGGTGATAAGTATCTGATCATAGGAAGTTGTTGCTGAAAAAGGCTATGATCATATTTCATAAAAGTTAAAGTAAGAGTCTTGTTCACTATTTTGATTAGCGCATTATGTTCTGGTGTTGGCGAGGTTTTGTTTAAGTATTCTAGTAATAAGCACATAATGTCTTGAAGCATTGAAAGAGTACTTTTATGGTAGATCATATTTAGAGGGAATGATAAAGGTACTGATGAACAAGAAAGGCGTTTGTCTAAAATGGTTGTTACAATAGAGCTTAAGGATTGTAGTGTTGCAAGCATTAATGGCTTATGGGCTTCTTGAACGATAAAAGAAGCAGAGCTGTTTTTTAAGGAAGGATTACAATAATCTAATATAAAGTAAGGCATATAGTTAAGTAGTTATTTTTGTTTGGGGTTGATTAGCTTTTTCTAGTGA
This sequence comes from Candidatus Clavichlamydia salmonicola, assembly GCF_015356765.1. Taxonomy (GTDB): domain Bacteria; phylum Chlamydiota; class Chlamydiia; order Chlamydiales; family Chlamydiaceae; genus Clavichlamydia; species Clavichlamydia salmonicola. Next base: position 7,717 of record NZ_WTCQ01000007.1, on the reverse strand, counting down.
TTGTTGGGCCATATTTTTAAGTATAGAGGGTGGATTTAGAGAAGAAATATCTAGGTGTAGCTCAGTGCAAAGTGAAGAAAGAATCAATCTATAATCCTTTTCTAATTCATATTGAGAGGTACTAGCCACAAGAGAAGGAAATGTCTCTAGAAAAAATGTTAAATTTTCATTAAATCCTTCAAGAATGATTTTTAAGAATGAATGAACATTAGTAATTAAGTTGTTTTGATGAGTCAAAGGATCAATGTATGTAATTTTAAAAATTTTGAAATTATTGTCACGAATATGATGAAAAAGTTGTATTTGATGGAAGAGGATTTTTTGAAGATAACTTTTCCATGAGGCCTTGATATTTGTTCTTTTTTTATTGGTATAGGACATTTGGTATGAGCTTATGGGATGCTTTAGAGAAGAATAAGTTTTAGCAAGAGCAAAGAAAAAAATCTTATAAGAAGATTGATTAGTAGGACCTATTTGTTGGATAAATTGCTGAGATTTTTTTGAAGGTGTTGATGCAATTTGATCTTTCTGAATAAGATCTTTAAACACCTTTTCAAGGGTTAGTGGTGCTGTGATTATAGGAAACTCATCAGTTGGAAGAATAGATTTTTCTACTAAGGTAATAGCTGTTTCCAGTTCCTCACAAAATATTTTTTTAGCTTTAGGTGATAAGTCTGGAAATAGGTACTTCTTTATATAAAGAAGATTTTCATGGACTCCTTGATGAAGAATTTTGCGAAGTTCTTTAGAGTTTGATATTGGAGTTTTTTGATAGGCAGATTTATAGGGTGAATAAAATATAGGTAAGGAAGGTTTCTTTAATAAAAGATTAATTATTTGATTTAATTTTTTAATATGCCTTAATATTAAAAATCGAGCACATAATAATTTTTTATTTTGTTTTGCTGAATATGAAATATAATACAATACCTCTTTGTTCGTATGTCTAGGGTTAATCATGAAGATAGGGAAAACAAATTTTTTTGATTCTGGAGAAATAGAAGGTGATTCAATGATATTTAAAGAAGGAATATTAGATGGAGTAGCTTGTTTTTTGGATTTTTCTGTCTTGGATATAATATCGTTGACTATTCCTATACATTTTTCTAAATGCTCCATTATTCTTTTATACAGAATGGAAAAGGATTGTTCTTGTTGAAATATTTTTATAAATTCATATTTATTATAATTAAGTATTTGTAAAAGAAATGGAGCAAGGTCAGCAACGAGTATTGTTTTATTATTTTCAAAATTTGGTAGAAATTTTTTTCCAATTATAACAGTGGTTGTTGTATTTAATACTTTAAAATATGCAAGCATGTGTGCGATATTGCTTGCTTTTTGTTTTAAAAGGTCATAATTGGATGAAGCTTTAAAATGATAGGCTTCAATGGTAATAATTTTAGAAAATAAAAATTTAGAATCTTTTAAAATTATTTGATAATGAGATGATTGAAATGGTTTTACAGATTCTGTAGGAAGAAGTTTTTGGATACCTACATTTTTAATCAGTTCAGGATGGTGTTCCATGGTATTCACCTTTTCTTGAATTTCATCGCAAAAAAATTGATTAATTGTATTAGCTGTCTTAGAAATGCTTACATATGTTTTTGGGTATATATATTTTGTGGATGAATGATGTTCAGTGTTTTTATATAAAATAAAATATAAAGCTTGTAATAATTTGTATCTAGACGTTGATCTAGAAGGTGTAATGCCATGTATTGGTTGTAGACAAATATATTCAGCACTGTTTTTTGTTATTTTCTCTAACTGGATTAAAAAGGTAGCTAATTCTTGGTGTTCATTATCTAGAAATATATGACAAGTATGCCTATTTTTTATTTTGACATGATAAAAAATTGATGAGTTTGAGCAGATTGTTTGCGTAAGTATAGATTTTTGTTGCGGAACTGTTTCATCAGGAAGATGAGTAAGTGTATCTTCATTTAATAATATTTTTAAAGAACAGTTGTTTTTCGAATTAGGGTGTATTATGGATTCATTATTTGAAGAAGAAAGAGACTCTTTTTCACAAGCAATAGGTGCATCTTCAGTGAGTTTTTTTATAGTTGAATCAGCAAATCCTGAGGCTTGTAATCTTATCATGATTTTGTCTGAAAGGTCTTTATGTTCTATTGAAAAACTTTGTCTCTCTTCTTGGATGGGTATTAGTTGAAGTAATCTTTGTTGGTTATTAAGTAATGATAGAAGGTTTTGTAGGGTTGTATGGTATAAGGAACTAGTAGAATAAGCTTGTGAAGCTAATTTATTTGGATCAATAAATAGCATTTCAGCTTCTAGTACATGTGTAATGCCATTGTATAGGTGTTCTAAATATAATGAAATGTTAGAGACTTGTTGATTTTTTATTATAAAATGTTGATTTGTTTCTAAAACTTCAATGAATGGAAGAAAGTAATGATCAGCAACATTTGATTCATATTCTAAGTTATTTAATTCTACTTTTGAATAGGTTTCTTCTAAAAGATCTGTATTAATTAGTTCATATGTTTCGAGAGGGAAATCCTTTAAAGCTTCTAATATCCAAGAATTTGTGAATTCATCTTCATTAAGCAATAAAGAAGCTTCTTCAGAAGCTTCTTTTAAGGTGTGGCTCTTAGTGGATAAAAGAGAACTTTTTTCTTCATGAGATGAGTCTAATCGGGATTTTTTTGTTTGAATTAGGGATGTCGACAGAGAGCTAATTCTTTTTAGGGATTGATGAGGGCAAGTTATAGAAGAAGTGTCAAGAATTTTTGGTGGTGCTTGTGCAAATGATGAAAAATTATAGGATAATAAGCATGATGCTATGCTGAAGTTTAGTTCTTTTATTGAATCTTGAAATGCTTTTGTATTGTTAAGCAGAATTGATTCTTTAACTAATGGAATAATTACAGCTTGTAAGATAGAGAGTGTATTACTATGAAAAGTGGTATTGAGAGGAAAAGATGGAGGAACAGAAACGCAGGGTAACCTTTGGCTTAAGATATTCTTAACTATGTTGGTTAACGAGGCTATATTTTGATTGTTTAATGGAGTAATGCTTTCCTCAATTATAAACGACGTAGGCAAATCAGGAAATAAAAAATTAGAATAATTTAAAGTGAAATAATGCATAATAATTTATTGGAAATAATAAAAATAAAACCATTTTTTTAAGAAATGAAAAATATAATAAAGTTATTTTTTTTTAAATATTTTCTTAATAAAAATATTTATTTGTCGTTTGAAGAGGGGTCATCAGGAATACTTGTATGAGATGATTCTTTTATCATACGAGTAATTATATGAGGGGCTTTTATTTTTAATATTTCATCTTTTAAATGTGTAGCAAGATAGGCAAGAATTGTTTGATAATCCTCTTCAATTGAATGATGAAGATATTTTTCTAATACACGGGAATATTTTGATTTTATGAAAGTTAAATTTTCTATGATGCCTTCATATAAAATTTTATATAATTTAGTTGGTTCTGTAATTTCTGTATCTACATGAGTGAATGGGTCAGTAGTCCTGATACGAAGAGGTGATAAATCTGCATTAGAAAGATAACGCATATTTTGGATGCTGCAATGCATTGTTCCACGAATAGCTGAGATCAAGGAAGATTTTTCTGATGGGATTGCTCTATTTACATATGCTATTTTATAAGATTGAAATTCATGGGTAAAAGTAGAGTGAGTTTTTCTAACTGAGAATAAAAAGATTTTATTACTTTGTAGTTGAAAATCTGTTTTTACTTTTTTTACTGATTTATTAAGAATGTTTTTAATATGGTTAAATGATGTTTCAAGAGTCAAAGGTTCTTTTATAGAGGGAATAGCCTTAATCGAAGAATATTTCTTTATAATAGCGTCAAGAGTAGTTTTTAAGTCTGAAGAAGGATTGTGTGAAAAGTGATGAGTAAGTGCCTTGGGATGATATTTATTCCAATAGAGTTCATTTTCTTTACATCCTTGATACAGAATATTAACTAAAGTATGTTGATCTTGAATTAACTGTCTTTTTCCTTGATATGGAGTGTAATAAATAGGAAGAGATGGATTGTCAGATAAGAGATTATTTATTTCTTTTCGTAATAGTTGAAGATCAAAAGAAGAAGAGATCCATAATTTCTTAAGTAATTGGTTTTTTCTAGTGGTATAAAAGAGATGAAAATAAGTACCAATAACATCAAGTTTTTGCTTCACACTAAATAAAGGCATGATAAATACAGGATCTTCTGTGGGAATATTGGTTAAGTGTATTATGTCATCATAAGGATTAGTAGATTGTATGCTTAGTGCATCATTCATATTTATCTCAGTATTGAACTTAGAGACGATCCTTAAGCATTCATCTAGGTTTTTTTGCATTCTTTTATATACAACAGAATGTCCATGATTGGGAGAGAACATTTTTTTAAAATTCAGTTGATTGTTTTTAAGTAGGGATAAAAGAGGAAGGGCAAGTTCAGCTAAGGGCACTTCTTTTTGAGATTCAATTTTTAATATATTGTCTTTTTCAAGAAGAACACTATGTTGTTCTGATAATGATCGGAGATAAGAAAGAGTTGAAGATATATTTTTATTTTTTAATTTCAATATATCAAAAATGATTAAACTAGAGCAACTAAGTTTTTTAATGCATAATTGGTAAGTTATTCTTTGATTATATTGAATGTTTCTTAGAGATATATGGTAGTGTGTTAATTCTATTCCTTGAATAGGCTTAGGTATTACTATTGTTTTTGGGTCGATGTTTTCTGTCAGAGATGTAGAAGGTGTGGCTGGATTTATTGTTTCTCCAGATTCTCTACAGAAAGTTTCGTTAATGTCTAACAATATTTTTTGGATATGTGCTTTAGAGATATTAGGAATTTGTTTATACTTGTAATGAGTTGTGATATTTTTTACAAAGATGAGATATAGCGCTTTTAGTAAGGCTACTCGATTATCATATGTTTTTTGCGGCAGTCCTTCAATATCATTTCTGCAAAAAAGACTTACTCCTGTTTGTACAAGTTTTTGTATTTGTTTTAAGAAAATGTGTAATCGTTGAGGTTTAGTATTAAAGAATACTTCGCCACGATAATATCTATTAATTTTTAAATGAATAAAGGTTGGTTTAGATTGTGATGATTGTTTGTGAAAATAATCATTAGCAGATTTAATTTCAGGTAAGCTTTTTTCTTTTTCTGAGGAAGATTGAGAAGAAGAAGAGTTTGTGTTGTCTAAAGGATATGCAGGATCTTGATAAGTTTCTTTTTTTTCAAAATTAGGAACAGATTGAAGAGTTATTGTTTCTATCGCTGTATCTGTAAATCCAGAATTTTGTAACTTAGCTATAATTTCATATTTAAGATGTTCATGTTCTGAGAGAAGAATTCTTTTTGTGTTGTCATCAGTAATTGAGGAAAATAATGTTGTTTGGGTCTTAATTAAGGATAAAAGTTGATTAAGAGTATTGTGATAGAGATGAGAATGAGATTTGATTAAAAAAGAGTGGGCACTGGGATCAATGAATAGTAGATCAGATTCTAATGCATACATGATGCCATTATGTAGGTGTTCTAGGTATAATGGTATGTTTGTGATTGATTGAGTTTTTATTATAAAGTATTGGTTATTTTCTAGTACTTCTATGACAGGAAGAAGATAAGAAGGAGTTGCTGGAGAAAGCTCTACATAAGCAGATTCATGGGTGGGCTCAGAACAAGATGCATCAGAAGTAAATTGTTCTATTTCGTCCACTGTTAGCTTTAGTATTTCTTTAGGAGAGTTATTTAAAGCATTCAGTATCCAAAGGTCCGTACCTTCATCTTCATGAAGTAATAAAGAAGCTTCTTCAGAAGCTTCTTTTAAGGGGATTGTTTGTTTGTTTAAGGAAGAATTTGTTTCTGTAAAAGAGCTTTCTTCTATTCGTTGTTTTTTGTTTTCAGTGCTTCTTTCTAAAGAAGATGAGCTTCTTTTTTTAGCAAATGTTGTTGTTGTTAAAGAGTTAATGATTTGTGGTAATGGTTGTTGAAATAATTGAGGATCTGCAGATAAAAGTTCTTTATTGATAGATGATGTTAATAGCTCTATAGATTTTTGTATTGTTGCAGCATCTGAAGATGTGCTTATTTTTTTTGTTAATGGATAAAGGACATCCTGTAAAAGTACAATAATATTCCTGTGTGTATTTGGATTTAATGGAAATGAAGAAGGAACAGAAATACATGGACACTGTTTTTGTATAATATGTTTTACAAGAGATGTTAATGATAGAAGTTGTTCTGGTGTTATTGAAGGGGGGCTTTCTTTAATAAAAAAGCCAGAAATATCATTTTTTGATATAAAATAATCTAATGTAAAGTAGGGCATAAATAATTAGACCTTTTAAAGGTTATACATGATTTTTATGATAGATTATTGTTTTTGTTTGTTTTGGGTTATGTAATCCAGTATATAGGGTGCTTTTACTTCAGAAATATGATCTCCTAATAGGAATGCAAGAGTATCTAAAAGATTTTGATATTCTTGTTTAATGTCATAAGATGTCGTTTTTTTTAGTGTAATAGAAAGTGTTTTAGTAAGTATGGCGAGGTTTTCTTGGATGCCCTCATACATAAGCTTATAAAAAGCTATAGCATTTGTAATTTTTTTACTTTCCATTGTTAGAGGGTTTTCAAACTCAATGTTTAAAATTGTGAAATCTTTAGCGCATAAAGCATGCATATGATCTATACCAAGTTTTAAAAGTTCTTGAACAGTTAAGGGCCATGATTTTTTTATTGTTTTTTGTTTTTTATTTAAATACCCAAATTTATACGTGTAACAATTAGAAGAAACGTTGGAGCGAATATTTTTAATAGAAAATATAAAAATATTTTGTTTTTTTAGAAATAAAGTTTGTTCATGGGGACAGGTAATGGGGAATGAGTTTTTAATAAGGCATTGTGCTTTTTTTGCTATAGCTTTTTGAAGGACAGCTTCTAGGGTATGTGGTTGGTTAACAACAGGTATATCTTGTGGGGAAAAAAATCCTTTTTCGATGAGTAATAATGTTTCATGAATATCACTAAAAGGATTATTACAGAAGTGAGTAGCAAATTCTGTAGGATGATATTTTTTTAGGTAAAGTTGCGTTTCTTTTAATCCAGTATATAATGAGGATAAAATTTCTGTATTAGTTTTTAGTAAATATTTTTTATTTCGCTTTATATATGGAACTTTAAAAATGGGTATGTCATTTATTTTAGAAAGTAAATTTGTTACTTCTATTTTAAATTTATTAAGATTTTTTTTACTTAATTGAATTAATTTTTCCAAGGATGGATGTGTTCTCACACTATATAAAATATGATAATATGATCCAGTAGTCTCAATTGCTGGTTTTAGAATAAACAAAGGCATGTGGTATTTGTGTGATGGAGTGCTATTTGTTATTGGTGTAAGTAATGCTGGGAGTGCAATTTCTTGACTAGAAGAATCAAAAGGAGAGCTGAAATTTTTTGTGATTTTTATACATTTTTTTAAGGTGAACATCATTGTTTGATAACATTTTGAGAATGCAACATGTTTCTGAAATGCTTTTTTTAAAATCCTTTGATTTTTATATAGTAAAGAAGATAAGGGACCAGAAAGATCCTTTAGAGAAAATAATGTATCATTTGTTACAGTCATACCCATTGCATTATTTTTATTAATAAAAACATTCTTATGATTTTTTAATATGTTTAAATGTTTAAGGG
>NZ_WTCQ01000006.1 GCF_015356765.1 Candidatus Clavichlamydia salmonicola | reverse complement strand
ATTATCAGGAACCTCAGCGCATACAGGAGCGGCAACCTTTGCAGGAGGAGCAACAATTTCATCAGGAGGCTTATCAGTAACAGGGACGACAACGCTAGCAAATGCAACAACGATATCAGCAGGAGGATTAACAGTAACAGCAGGAGGAGCTACTATATCTGCAGGTGGTTTAACAGTAACGGGTACAACATCCATAACAGGAGCAACGACATTATCAGGAACATCAACACATACAGGAGCGGCAACTTTTGCAGGAGGAGCGACAATATCATCAGGAGGCTTATCAGTAACAGGAACAACAACCTTAGCGAATGCTACAACAATATCATCAGGAGGGTTAACAGTAACGGGTACGACATCCATAACAGGAGCAACGACAGTAACAGGAGCATTAACAGTCTCTGCAGCAACGACATTATCAGGAACCTCAGCGCATACAGGAGCGGCAACGTTTGCAGGAGGAGCGACAATCTCATCAGGAGGTTTGTCAGTAACAGGAACAACAACCTTAGCGAATGCTACAACAATTTCAGCAGGAGGATTAACAGTAACTGATGGAGGAGCTACTGTATCAGCAGGGGGGTTAACAGTAATAGGTACGACATCCATAACAGGAGCAACGACATTGTCAGGATCTCTTACATTAGGAGGGAATGTTAGTGCACCATCATCAAATGCATCAACTTATACAATAGACTTGGGAGGAACAGTATCATCAGGAACAGCCTCAGGAGGAATGAAATTAACAGGGTTAAATGATCCATCGTCAGGCTCTGATGCAGTAAATCTTAATTATCTTAATAGTGTGTTGAATACATCCTCTAATACTGTTTCAGAATCTTGTCTTCTTAATACAGGAGGGACAGTTTCTGGAGACTTAACAGTGTCAGGAGGAACTACATTATCAGGAACATCATCGCATACAGGAGCAGCGACGTTTTCAGACTCAGCAACATTTTCAGGAGGGATAAAAATCAGTGGTGGCTATCTGGATATGCAAGATCACCATATTATAAATGTTCCTTGGCCAGTATATGGAACTGATGCTGTTAATCTCAATTTTTTAACTAATATTCAAGGAGGGCTAGAGGTCTTAGCAGGATCAGTGGCGTTTGCAGAAGAAGCAAGATTTTCAGGACAAGCAACGTTTGAAGCAGGGATAAGAGTCACAGGTGGCGATCTGGATATGCAAGGAAAGCGTATTAGAAATGTTGGTTGGCCAGTATATGGAAGCGATGTTATTAATTACAATTATTTAAATAATATTTCAGGAGGGTTAACAGTAACAGCAGGAGGAGCGACAATATCAGCAGATGGTCTAACAGTAACAGGAACTACTGCAATAACAGGAGATTTAACGGTCTCAGCAGCAACGACATTGTCAGGGACATCATCGCATACAGGAGCAGCAACCTTTGCGGGAGGAGCAACAATCTCATCAGGAGGCTTGTCAGTAACAGGGACAACAACCTTAGCAAATGCAACGACGATATCAGCGGGTGGTTTAACAGTAACAGCAGGAGGAGCTACTGTATCAGCAGATGGTCTAACAGTAACAGGAACTACTGCAATAACAGGAGCAACGACAGTAACAGGAGCGTTAACAGTTTCAGCAGCAACAACATTATCAGGATCTCTTACATTAGGAGGGAATGTTAGTGCTCCATCATCGAATGCGTCAACGTATACAATAGACTTGGGAGGAACAGTATCATCAGGAACAGCCTCAGGAGGAATGAAGCTAACAGGAATAAATGATCCATCAGTAGGAAAAGATGCAGTAAATCTTAATTATCTTACTACAACGATAGGGTCGTATTTACTTAAGTCTGGAGGAACAGTTTCTGGTACTATTAATATGAATAGTAACAAGATTACAAATATTCCATTGGCAACAACAAATACAGAGCCATGTTCATGGAACTATCTAATGAGTCAAGCATTACTTAGAGGGATGGTGCATTATTATTCAGGTTATACTCATGGAATTTATTCTGCTTGGAATGGACAAAATGACTTAAGTTTTATCTTTAATCCAGGAGGAACGAACGTACCAGCAACGCTTGGGTATCTTGCTTCAGGGACTAGTTTATCATCTTACAGTAACCTATATACATACACGAATAATAATAAATTTTTATATCCAGCAATGTCAGGTGTTTTTTCAATGACTTTGAATCTTTACGTTAGTCCAGCAAAAAATGTGACAGGTTGTTATTCATCTGGAGGTGTCAATAATGATTCTACAAGTACTACTAATCCACTTTATCTTCTTGGAAAAACTGCATCTAGTACATATGTAAGTCAGTCATGTGTTTATACTGATTATCTTGTAGGTGGGAATGTTCTGTTTAATAGTACAGCAAAGATAGTAGCAGGTGGAGGTACATATTTATGCTTTTGGAATCAAGGAAGCGGTAGTTTAATAGTTAATAATACTACAACAGTTCTTTATGCATGCAATAACATTTATTGGATGAGTTGGATTCTTTATGTGTATTAATATTTAAAGAAAATAATAATTAAAGAATAAAAAAAAAGATAAGCTTCAGGAATTTTTCTGAAGCTTTTTTTAATTCAATGAATATCGCAAGCTGAATGATTATGCAAAATATTTATGCCATATAATTTTTCGAAGCAATATAAATAATAACATTAATTTTTAGTTGATGTTTAATATGTTTTTTTACAAACATAAATAATAAAGATTTAAATTGGTAATTTATGACAGTTTTATTGTTACATATTTCTAAAGATAAACAAATTCTGGCTTTAGCTGATATGTATGGGCATATTTTAGCTCATCAAATTTTAATAGAGCAGAGTAATGTAAACTATAGTGTAGTGATTAAAGTTTTTTTGTCTTTGTACCCACAAATAGATTTAAATTATGCATGTATAGCTTATTCGGGATCTGTAAATATTTTTACTCCAGTAGAGATCCAGTTATTAAAAGAAGAGCTAGATTTAGAAGCAATTATTACTGTCAAAGATACAATTGCACAAGCTTGTGGATTACATTTGTTGCACAAGAATCAGTTTTTTGTTTTAAAAAAAGGTGAATTTAAAAAAGGTGGTAATCGTTCTTTTTTATTAATAGAAGAAAGTCAAATAGGAGAGTCTGTATTAGCTTATCCAGATACTATTATTGATTCTAATGGAGGTTTTTGTGATTTTATTCCTTTAGATGATGTGGAGTATTTGTTACAAAAATTTGTTAAGGAGGAGCGCGCTTCAGTTTTCTATAATGATATACTTTCTGAGTCAGGACTACTTTTGATTTGTAAATTTTTATATCAAAAAATGCATTATCAGCTTCCAAAGCATCTTGAGTCTAATTTTTTTATATCTTCTAAAGCAATAGAAGAGGTTGTTCGATTAGGTTGTGCTACTAAAACTCCTATTTTTTCCACTGCACTTAGGATTTTTCTAAAAATTTTAGGAGCAAAGGTGCGAAATCATATTTTACAATTCGATAGTACTGCAGGAGTATTTCTTAGTGGAAATATTCTGATAGGTATGAAAAAAAGATTAAAAGAAGACACTTCTTTTAATGAGGGATTGTATCGTAAAGATTCGTCAGATGTGATTGTGGCTGACACTTCAGTACAGATCATTAATGACTTATTGAGCCCTCTTTATGGAGCTCATTGCTATTTATTTGAAAAAATTTCAGATTGAAATGTTTTCATTTTTATTAATTTCGTTTGCTTAACCCCTTCTTTCAAAAAAAGAAGGGGTTTTTATTTATACATTAAAAAAAATTGATTTTTAATACGAGTTAGTTTAAAATTATCGATTTACTTTAATTGTTAATAGAGAAATATATGATATCAAAATGTATAAATAAGCATAATGCTGGCGTATTTGCTTGTGATTTAGTACTAGGAGTGGTGGCAAGTCCTGTGATTGGATTGGTTGCATTACTCGTTTCTATTGCATTATTAATAATTAATTGTGTTGGAAAATTCGTACATTTATTATGTGGTGGAAAATCTAGATGTAAATTTATTGGGCTAAATGTAACAAAATCTTTTAAACAATTAGGAGTTTTTATGTTATGTGCACTTGCTCGATTATTAATTTTCCCTTTTTTATGTATTATTGGTTTTCAAATACATGATGCAGGGCTTTTAACAAAAGCAGGTCTTTGGCGTGCAAAAAGTGAATGCATCCCATTTGTTTAATTTATTTTTTTTAATCAACCCTTATTTATTGTATGTTAATCATAAGAGTTGTCTTTCTTTTTAATATTTTATATTTTAAAAATCTGTATAAAAAAAAATTATCTATTTCCATAGTACGTTGTTTATGGAGTAAAAGAAATATAATGATTAAAATTCTCTTGTCCTGAATGCTTCTGTTTTTTTAAGTTAAAGAGAATGGGGTAGATTATATGCTGTTAAAAAAAATTTTGATTTTAATGGGGCCTCCAGGATCAGGAAAAGGGACACAAGCTGCTTTAATAGCAGATCATTATGGATTACCACATATTTCGATAGGTGCTCTTTTACGTAAAGAAATAGGGCAAGGAAGTAAAATAGGATTAGAAGCTGCTGCTTTAGCAAATAAAGGAGAATTAGTATCTGATCAGCTTATTTGTAATCTTTTGATTCAACGATTGAGTCAACATGATTGTGATAAAGGATTTATTCTAGATGGCTTTCCTAGAAACTTAGCGCAAGCTGTTTTCTGGGTAAATTTAATTAATCAATGGAAAGTGATTCATAAGGTCATTAACCTAGATGTTTCAGATAGTGTTTTAGTTTTACGCATCATGACTAGGCTTGTATGTGAAAAATGTGAAGCAACCTTTTCCCAATTATCTGTAAATAATGAAATTGAATATTGTCCTAAATGTTCAGGAAAGCTTATTGCACGTATAGATGATAATGAAGAAACTGTTCTTACTCGTTTACGTGTTTATCATGAGCACACAGAACCATTATTAAATTTTTTTTCTAAAAGAAATGAATTGAAAGAGATTGCTTCTGAAAGTTCTATCGCAGAAGTTTTTGAGGTTATATGTATCCTTTTAGATAAAGAATTTGAAAATTCAGCTAAGATCATATAAGTAAAAAGAAGGTGGTCATATAATCATCGCACATAAATTTCATTATTATAAAATTTTTAAAGGAACTTAATCATTAAAAAAGATTTTTCAAAAATATTACTGTTTTTTTCTTATGCTTTAGCTGGAATGAATGCGTTGTGTACAGCTTTTGTTATGTCTAGCATACTTGTTTTATCTGCAGATTTTTATGCAATTTCTTCTAGTGGAACAAGTTCTTCAGCTATTTATGTTATGTATTATGTGTCTATGGGGCTTGTAGGTCTTTTTGGAAGACGTGTTTTGCAAGTATCTAAAACAACAGTTTTAGGGCGTGGATGCGCTATTATTGGATGTATGGCATTAACATTATTAGCATGTTTTTCTAAAGCAGGGCATTTGTTTGGTACCATCATTATGGTGACTGTATTTTTAGCACATGGATTAGATTTCCCTAATCTGGTACGGTTTTTAATGCAAGTAATAGAGCCTAAAAAAAGAGTAGGTTTTTTTTCTTTTAAAGAGGGATGTACTTATCTTTTTTCTTTATCAGCGCCATTAATTTCAGGATATGTTTCTAAAAAAGGTTGTTCATCAGGGTTTTTTCTCTTAAATGCAGGTATGTATTTATTAATTTTCTTTACATGGTATGCAGTGAAACAGATGACGAAAGGCTATAAAGAGGTAGAGCGAGTTGTTTTGAATTCATGGTTTGGTGAATTTAAATTATTATGGAGGATACAAAAGCTCCGAGTCTTTACTTTATGCCGTATGTTAAATATGGCAGGATATGTTCTTACAATGTCTCTTTTTCCATTGATGATTGCATTTTTTTGTAAAAAAAATGATGTGATATTTTCTATCATTCAGAGTCGAGGACAATTGCTCATGTCTTTTTCTTTTGTAATCGCCAGTCTATTGGGTATGCATTTTAATAAAAAAGCACGGATTCTTCCAATTCTGATATTTGTTAGTGCTATAGGTGGTTTTATTGCTATATGTACCTTTATGTGTTCATCATTTTATATGCCATTAGTATATGGCGCTATGATTTTATGGGGATTGGGATCTTTTTCTGTAAAGGTGTGTTGTACAACAATTGGAGGAGCTATTACCCCTCCTCAGCTTATGGGAGCAATTGTGATAGCTGGTGATGCTCTAATTAAGATCTGGTCTTCCATTGTTTCTATGATAGGGATTACTTTTTTCAAATGTTGTTTCAATGCAGGTTCTATAAAATGGGGTTATGGAGTAGCCATTATTTTATTAACCACAGGTTCATTAATTACACCATTTTTTTTGATGAAATTATATCGTTTTATTGATTCGGGAGAATCTCTTGAGGATATGAGTGACATAATTTCTGAAACTATTGCTCAAAAATAATTTTAGTTTTTATTAAAAAAAGCCCTCTTTTTTCATGTTAAAAAGGTGGCTTTTTTCAATATGCTGGGATGGATTAAGAGGGTAATCTAAATACTTTAATAGTCCAATACAAACCAGATAAAGGAACAGAGTCAAGAGAATTTTCAAATACTAAAGAGACTGAATCAGGTGTAGTCGATGAAGAAGGAACAGCCCAAGAGCTTTGTATCCCACATGCAAGACTATTGCCATCAAGGAAGCCAATTTCATAAGTTGTACCATCACGGGTAATTTGTAAGGAGCCTAGTCCTAGAGGCATTTTTATCATATCCGGCTTTAAGGAAACATTAATCTCATACAACCCAGGAGCTAGTAATAAGATTGTATTGTTGTTATTACCAGTGAGTTGAAAATAGTTAGAGGATAAAGAAGATTGAAAGATTACATCTCCTTCTTTTTTCCAATTAAGCATATTATTAGTAATAGAAGCTTGTGTGTAATGATGTGGTCTTGAAATGAAAGCATCTAAAAACCCACAATGTTGTAAATGTTCAAAAGGCACAGCATCAGATGGATTAGTAGGATTGGGAATGCCAGTAAGGGCATTGCCATTCATATTTAATTTTCCTTTAACTATTCCACCGGATATAGAAAGAGCTCCTATAGTAGCGCATGAAAGAGAAAGTAGTCTGTTGTTAAGATATTGTAAATTAACAGCATCGCTGCTCACAGTAGGATTTGGTAAGCCTGTAATTTTAAAGGAATTCATATCAATAGAACTGTTGATGATATTATTTGTAAAGGATGATGCAGTTCCTGTTGCCTTAAGAAGAGCTGCTTCTAGATAACGAAGATTAACAGCATCATCAGGACGAGAAGGATCTTTCAATCCTGTAAGAGCAAAAGCATTCATATTAACATCACTATTGATTAACGATGATAATGTTGAAGAAGAATTAGGGGACATATTAGAAGCTACATAATATTGTAGTGTTTGAAAATTTACAGCATCTGTTGGTTGAGATGGGTTTCCAAGACCTGTTAACCTGAATGCATTCATGCAAATATCTTTATCTATTGCAAAAGAGAAGATAGATGGTGATGAAAATGTTCTAGGAGTCTCTTTTAAGGCAGCTTGTAATGTTTGATAGTTTACAGCATCTAAGGGGTCTATAGGATCTTTTAACCCAGTTAAAGCAAAAGAATTCATATTAAGAGGTTCTGTGATGACTATCTTAGAATTAGCAGAAGAGCCAGAGGCACATGTTCCTATCATATATTGTAGGAAACGAAGATTAACTGCATCATCTGGAAGGTAAGGATCTCTCAATCCTGTAATGCGAAAGTTACTCATATTAAGATCACTTTTAACTGTTGGATTGGATAGTTGGGTTGGTGAACTGGAGTTAGTAGCTAATGTTGATTGGTAATATTGCAATGTTTGAAGATTTACTGCGTCTAATGGGTTTTGTGGATCTTTTATTCCAGTTAAAGAAAAAAGATTCATATTTAAGGGTTGAGTAATAGTGGGTTGATAAGTAGCTAAGGCACTATTAATTTTTTTATTTAAAATAAAAAGATTAACAGCATCCTCTGGGTTAGAAGCATTTCCAAGGCTTGTTATACGGTAAGAGTTCATGCATATGTTATGTTTTACAATGAAGTTAGATGATTCTATAGAAGGGGCAATGCTATTAAAAGAAGCATTTTCTATATAGTACTTAAGTGTTTTAAGGTTGACTGCATCAGAGAGATTTTCAGGATCTGCCAAATCTATAATTTTAAAAGAATTTAGAGATAAATTTTTATTAAATGTTTCTAGAGGGGCAATTGCAGATTTATTTGATGGGATGATTACACATTCCATCCAGGTAACAAGATTTTTTATGCGTTCATCTAATGTCTTTAGATTAACAGCATCTCTTTGATTTTTAGGATCTTGAAGATCTGTAATAGAAAAATTTGACATAGAAAGACTTCCAGCTAAGCTACCACCTTCTATAGGTAGGGGCTTAACTAATGAACCAAGTTGAGTATAAATAGTATTAATGGTTTTATCAAAAGTTCTTAAATTCATTGCATCTTGTGGTCGAGAAGGATCAGCAAGGCTGGTTATAGAAAAATTATTCATGTTTAGTGGATTAGAGATAATTCCTTTTTTATTGAATAGGGAAAAGCATAAAGGAGAAATGCAAGATTCTAGTTCATATAGGCGTTGATTAAGAGTATATAAGTTGACGACATCCCCATCTTCAATAGGGTGTGCTACATTTTTAATAGTAATACCTCTATCACAGATTATAGAGCCCGAGAGGTTTCCTCCTGCTGTAGGAAGAAGATCAGAAAGAGAAAGAATCAAGTATTCAAGATTGACTGCATCACTTAGATCAATTGGATCTCCTAAGCCAGTTATGCTAAATGAGGCCATATTAATGTTCCCATTCATTACCCCGCCACCAATATGGAGGTAGTCTGTAAAAGCGTCTCCAGAAGTACTAGGTTGGTAACGCCCCATTAAGTTATTAAGTGTTTGGAGGTTAACGGCATCTGTTGGGTTTATTGGATTTCGGAGTCCTGTTACTGTTCCATTACGGCCAAAGTCAATAGATCCAAATATAGAACCGCCTAAAACAGAAAGGTACGATTGCAATATTGTATCTATATAATGAAGATTAACAGCATCTCCAGGTTGTTTTGGAGTTGCTAGACCAGTTAAAGAAAATCCACCAATAACATCATAATTGGATACTTCTCCTCCCATATCAATAGGACCTTTCATGACTCCACCAGATAAAGGAAGAGATGCAACAAATTTTTCTTTAATAGGATCGACAAAAGAGTGAAGGACTCTTAAGTTGACAGCATCACTTGCTTTTACTGGGTCTGCAAGCCCTGTCACAGTAGCAAGATTTTGAAAATCTAAAGAGCCATTTAGGCGATCACCATTTTTATTTACAGTATTGTTAAGAGAATTATTAAGATGAAAGAGGTTAACAGCATCTGTTGGAAAAACAGGCACGGGGATACCTGTAAGACGAAATCCATTGACTACTGTATCTTCTGATACAGTTGCCCCCATATTTAAAAGGCCAGACATAGAACCACCATTACTAGATATAAATTTTTTTGTAATAGTGTTGATTTGGGAAGTAAGTGTTTGAAGATTAACAGCGTCTTTGTCATCTATTGGATCAGCAAGATCTTTAATAGAATAATTCCCCATATTAATCCGACCGCCCATAATACTACCTTTTAAAGGAAGATAAGCAGATATTTTTGAATCTAAAGTGAATAAATTAACAGCATCAGCAGCTTCTTTAGGATTGCCCAGTCCACGAATACGATGACCACCAATAACAGCACTGCCAGTAGACACAGCACCTAAAGAAATATCATTGTTTGGGGAAGACTCTAGACCACTGCTACTTTCTGTAAATGAATCTATCATAGAGGCAATTCTACTATTCAGATAGCCTAAGTTGACAGCATCTGTTGGAGATGCTGGATTAGGGATTCCTGTAAGTGTTTGTAATTCCATATTCAGAGATCCCAGCATAGAACCTCCTGTTAGCATAAGAAATTGATTTTTTGATGGAAACGCTTTAGCAAGTGTTGACTCTAGGTATAGTTGATTGACTGCGTCAAATGGATTTTCTGGAGAAGCAAGGCCTGTGATTCGATGAAAATCCATATTTAAAGAAGATGAAATTGTAAGATTATTTAAAGGAGATGTGATCAGCATTTCATTTAATGGTTTTTGTAAAACTTCATGTAAGGTTGCTTGTGATGCAGTGGCTTGAATGGAGAGATCAATTATAGATTGAGAAACCTCTTTCAAGCTATTTTCTAATTTTGTTTTAACTTCTGTTAAAGTTTCTGAAAATCCAAATAAGCAGGTTTCTAAATATTTTAGAGAAACTACATCAGATTCATTAGAAGGATCTATTATACCTGTTAAAGTACCACAGTTATTTAAGTTAATGGTTCCTACAATCATCTCTCCTGAAATTTTAAGATTGTTAGAATCTTCTTCTTCATTAAGGGGGTCTGGATCATTAGAAGACTCAAAAGCTGATTGCATATAGGAAGTTACCATTTTTGAAACAGTACGAAGATTAACAGCGTCTTGTTCTTCTATAGGGTCAGAAAGACCATAAATACGTTGATTTCCCATGTAGAGAGATTGTCTCAAGCTACCACCTTCAAGTGAAAGATAATTTCTTTGTAGAAAGTGTAAAGTAACAGGTTGAGATCCTTCTTTAGGGTCAGGAAGATTTTTAAGTGTATAGGAGGAATCCATGAATATATCTCCTTGCATGGTTCCGCCTGTAATGAGCAAAGTATTTAATGAAAAAGGATTTTTACTGGTTAATTGTTCTTGTAAATAGGCTAAATTTACAGCATCGGTAGGAAATATAGGACTTCGGAGTCCAGTAATGGTTTCTTGGCCATTCATGATGATACTACCACTCATTGTTCCACCTGATATAGGTAATACATTACTATACATATATTGCATGGTAACAGGGTCTGTTCCTGTAATAGGATCTCGAAGGTTAGAAAGAGTGGATCCCTGCATATTTAAAGAGCCATTAATCTTTAAAATACCTTTTAAATTGATAATACCATTAATGTTCCCCCCAGAAGTACTGATGGCGCCTACATCATTAGCAGTTAATAATGAGAGAGATCGTTGTAAGGTTTGAAGATTCACTGCATCCATTATATCTATGGGATTAGCTAAGCTGGTAATTCTTCCTATACTGCCAAGATCAATAGATCCTGTTAGATATCCACCACTTATAGGAAGGAAATGATGTCTTAGATATGCAAATGTATTGGTATCTATTACATTAGGTTGAGTGATCATAGGATTTTCAAGAGGTGCGGATGGATTGCCCAGATCTAAAGCAGCAGGAGCTTCAACTTCTGAAGATATTGTGTAAGGTAATGTGCCTAAAGAGTTAGTTTCTTCTTGTTGATTTAAAGGAGAAGAAGAAAATCCAAAAAATCGTTGAAAATTGGTTTTTCCGGGTAGTATGGAATTAATAAATTGAGAGTCCATGAGAAGACCAAAAGCTACTTCTCTTAGGTTAATTTTTTTTACTAAAGGTTTCGTCATGATTTTTCCTTATATTGTATATAAGCATCAAAATGACAGTTGTATAAATAGTTTAGATATACAGCTGATTAAGATGCATGATCTGCAGAACTCTCATACTAAAAAGTTATGACATGATGAGCGTGCAGGTGTATGTGTAGATTTATTAGATCCTTATGCTTAAAAAGTATAAGGACTTTTATAAGCAGTTATTTCTGAAATCAGAGATATAATGCTTAAGCATGAGCATATAAAGTGTTAGGTGAATGAACATTAATGGATTTACATCGGAATGTTTGTTGCCATAAATGCCCAATAGTGAGAGGAGATATTAACAGAGGTAGAGCCATCAAGATGAAGAGAAATATAATCAGATGATGAAGAAGTATCAGAAGTTGCAATCCAATGTGATGACAGGGAGTAGTTATGGGAAATACTTCCTGGACTAATAGATGCTATAGGTATTTGGCTAAAGGTATTATTCCCATATAAACTGATTCTTCCAATAGTAGTAGGGACATCTTCAAGTAAAATATTGGAAGTAATAGAATAAAGAGCTTTTTTGGGAAGAAGTATTTGAGTGGTATCTGCAGAGTTAATGGTAAAATATGAAGAAGCATGCTGAGATTGCAAAAAAGTATCTTGAGAATTTTTCCATGATAAGAATTGCATAGGAAGCCATGTAGAGCTATCTGCTTGGCTAGGAAGTTTAATAAAATAAGCTTGTAGAATGCCTTGTGTTTGTAAATAATGTAAATTTACAGCGTCATGGGACTCCACTGGGTCAGCTAGATTAGTAATTCGGTGATTATTCATATCCAAGTTGCCTTCTAATGTTCCTCCTGATAGAGGAATGTAAGAAGAAAGACTTTTGTTTAAAAAAGCAAGATTTATAGCATCAGAAAGGTTGGTTGGTGATCCAATACCAGTTAATATCGCGCCATGATTTGTATCAGTATTACCAAAATTAATAGCTAATGGGCCATTATTGGCTGTAAATGTTGCGTGGCCTTGTAATATAACATCACCTGTAAACAGTGTATTACCTTGTACAAATAAATCACCATTAATATGAAGATCACCATTAATAGAGCCACCATTTAAGGATAAGTAATTAGTGTCTAAGTAGGATAGGTTTACGGGATCAGAAGGGTTAATGGGATTTTTTAATCCAGTAACAGTAATACCACCAGTAATTCCTGTTGGAGTTACTAAAGCTCCAAAATCAACAAAATCATTATTATTAACTGAGGAAAAATAAAGGGAGGATCGTATTTCAGTAGGACCAGCAAAAATAGAGTTCCCTAAGACAGATAAATTTGAAGATAAAGATAGAGACCCTGTAATAAAGCCCCCAGTTAATGGAAGATAATAGCTTTGAACATAAGATAGAGGTACTACTTCTGAATTGCTTGTAGGATCTGAAAGTCCAATAATAGAATAGCCATTTGCAGATCCCATTTTTCCCATGTTAATATG
This sequence comes from Candidatus Clavichlamydia salmonicola, assembly GCF_015356765.1. GTDB lineage: Bacteria > Chlamydiota > Chlamydiia > Chlamydiales > Chlamydiaceae > Clavichlamydia > Clavichlamydia salmonicola. The sequence continues at coordinate 34,144 of NZ_WTCQ01000006.1, read as the reverse complement.
ACCTGACATGGTACCACCTGTAATGGGGAAAATTTGAGAAGAGAGCTCTTTACAAGCTGTCTCTGTTGTTTTAAATGTACTAAAATTAACAGCATCTCCTGGATGAATTGGATCAGTGATTCCTGTAACAGTATATTGAGAATTAAAATTTAAATTTCCAGATAAGAGGCCTCCGTTTTTTGAAAGAAAAGGAGAGATCATAGATGTGAGCGTACCAAGATTAACAGCTTCATCTGGTTGGATAGGATTTTCTAGCCCAGTTATTGTGGCTATGCCACCCATATCTAAATTGCCTGTCATAGTCCCTCCTGATAGAGGAAGAGCTTGTATGGATAAGGGAGTAACCATACGTATAGTAGATTTTAAAGTTGCAAGGTTGACAGCATCAGAATCTTTAGTTGGTTGAGGTATCCCAGAGACTGTGTAAAGGCCTTGCAAATTGATATTGCCTGTAAGAGTGCCGCCTGTTATTGGAAGATAATAACTATTAAGATAGCCAAGGCTTACAGCATCTGTAGGTGTAGTAGGATTTGGTAAGCCAGTAATAGTGTAGAGGCAATTCATATTTAAATTTCCATAAAGTGTTCCACCAGATATAGGAAGAAGGTTTAAGGAAGCAGCAGAAATATTACTTATACAGTCTTTTAATGTTTGGTAATTAACAGCATCACCAGCTTCTACAGGATTTTCTAATCCAGTAATTGTTCTGTTACCACCCATATCAAGGTCTTTTAATCCCTCTTGTTTAGGTAAATAATTTGCTTCTGCAAAGGCAAAGCTAACGGCGTCACCAGGTGAAGTTGGATTTGTTAACCCTGTTACAGTAGCAATGCCATTCATATTAATATTACCCAGCATAACATCTCCATACAAAGACAGGGCATCAATAGCATGAGGGGTAATATTATCAAGTCTTTGAGAAATAGCACTTACTTCACTTGATAATGTGTTAAGTAATGAATCAGTAGCTTTATTTACAGCTACTTCAAAAAAATTAAGAGTAACAGCGTCTTGTGGATAAATAGGATCTGCAACATCTATTAGTCGCATATGACCAAATGAAACAGTCGGTATAAATGGCTGTGGGGGTGGTCCAGAAGATGTTGCAGATGAAGCGTAAGTCATAGGAAGAATAAATTTAAAAGATTTTAAAACAAATTTTTTTTTCATGTTTTTTCCAGGGTATATTTAAAAGATATAGTTAATCTTTTAAATGTTTTTATTTTTCATATCCTAATTTATGAAAATTATGAGACTCCATACTCATAATCTTAGTCATCTTTTATAAAGGCGTGCTTAATGCTATAAAAGACCAGCTTAATGAAGAAACAAGAATAGAGGGTCTTTCAGGGGTTAATCTCATTGTTACTGCATCACTAAATTCTGATAAATTAGAGTTTTTTTGCGCTGCCCATAACACTGCAAATTTATAATCAACTTCAGATTGGGTTTCAAAAATATTTAATATTGAAGAAATATTACCATGGTGGACAGAAATGTTTAATGGTTGAGACGATAAGATAGGGGAAGCTGGTTTTATATCTACTGAGATAGAATAGAGGTATCCTTGTTTTAAGAACATTGCAGTATTCCCATCTACGTTGTAAGAAGAAAAGTCAGCCATTTTAAAGAAAGAGGCAGCGTTATAAGAGGTTCTATAGTCCACTCCGATCCAGTCCCATTGTAATAATAAAGAATGTTGCCAAAGCGAATATGAGTTATTAAAAGAAGGATCTTTAATAAATAGGGCTAAGGTATAACTATTTGTTTCTAGGTATTGTAAAGGAAGACAATCATGGCTTTGTATGGGAAGGGGGGTGTGTGGTAAATGATAACCACCCATATCTAGGTCTTGAGTCATGCGCCCACCTTGTTGGGAAAGATAACGCTGAGTAATAGTAGAAAATGATTCAAGATTAATGATGTCATAGGCTCGAGATAGGTTATTCACGCAGTTAAGAGTGTGGCCGCTAAGATTCATGCGTTTGTTTTTTCCTCGAGAAAAACTAATCAATGAACCTGAAATAGATATATTATTTAATTGGGCTGGGGCAGAAACAATTAAATCACGCAAACATGATACTGTTCCTGATATTATGCCCCCAGTTTTCATTAGAAAATTAGCCTTTAAATATGCAAGGTTTACAGGGCTTGTTGTTGTTATGGGAGCCTTGAGACCTGTGACTTTAATGGTGTAGTGAGGGTCTAAATCTGAAATAAAATTTATTTTATCTCGAGGATCATGACTATTAAATAAAAGGCTTTTACCTATAATTACAGTATCATTAAATGATGTAGCTGAATTAACGAATAAGGAATTATTTAAGCTCATTGGATTAGAGATAATTCCTCCAGAAAAAGGAAGATAATTATTTCGAAGATAACTAAGTGTAATCGCTTGGTCAGGTGCAACTGGATCTGCTAAATTAATAATTCGATTAAAAGGAGGAGTCTTTCTTATATTCATATTGATGTTGCCTTGCATGATAAAACCGGATGCAACTATGGCTGTTGATTGAAGTTGGCGCAGGGTAAAATTTAATGACTGTAATGAAGTAAAATCAAGTATGTCAGAAGGAAAAACAGCAGGGCGCAAATTTTGAAGAGTATAGCGTGATTGAGCATTTAAGTTACCTGTTAGGCTATCTCCTGTGTTTAATACCTTACTAGCTACGATTTTTTTACAGCTACTAAGATTAACAATATCGCTTGGATTAGAAGGGTCTATGAGACCAGATACTTTTTTAATTTTTATATCACCTGTAAGCGATCCTCCAGAGAGTTGCACAATTTTTAAATCTTTAGCTGTAATTGTTTTAATGGCTTTCTTAAGAGAAGCTAGAGAAATAATATCACCATTATTTTGTGGCTCGATTAAACCTGTAATGGTGGCTGATTCTGTTAGGGTTAAAGGGCCAAAAAGAGTTCCTCCATTAAGGGGAAATGTTGTTTGTTTTAAAGAAAATAAACAAATAGCATCTTCATTACATACAGGTAATGTTAGTCCGCGTATGGAAGAGCCATTTGTTAAAGTAATTTTTCCTTTTACAATGCCACCTTTAATAGATATGGCTTTTAAAGAATCAGTGTTTAGGTTTTTTATAAATCGTTGTAAGGTTCGAAAATTAATGGCATCAAGAGGATTTTGTGGATCAGCTAGATCTGTAATGTTACGTTTTCCTTCAAAGTCTAGGAAGGAACTTCCTTCTTCTAAAGAAACATATGCTGATCGTAAGTACGCTAAACTTAAAATATCAGTAGGATTTTGAGGAAGGGGTATATTAATAAAGGTATTTGTAGTTCCCATATTAATATTTCCTTTCATAATTCCCCCAGTAGTTGAGAGGGCTTGTAAGGAATCAGGAGAAACGTGAGTAATTTTATTGTTAATATTGCTTATAATTATTTCTCCTTCTGCATAAGCAAGCTCGCATTTTTGTGTTAAATTAGTACAGAGGAATTCAAGATTAATAGCGTCATTCTTGTGATTGGGAAAGATGATATTTGTTAAGCGTAATCCATTCATAGAAAGACAAGGGGCTGAAGTTTGTGGCTCTTCTATTTCAGAAGCTTTCTCAGTGATATTAGCTAATGTTATCGTAGAGAGCTTCTGAAAGAATAATTTTTTATTCATGTTTTTTAACCAGTTAATTGTTAACAAGTTTTTCATTTTTTTTATTATGTTTTTATTAGTAGACAAAACAAAATCAAAAAAATTTTGTAAATGAAAGATAGATGGTGAAAGATTGAGGTCTTCATGAAAATTTCTATGAAGATTTATAAAAAAAAAGGAAGAGAATATCATTTAAAATTACTAAAACTATAAAAAGCAAACTATTGTTTTGTATGTATTTATAGTAATTTGTTTCAATTATGCAAAAGTTTTATTTTATTGCTAATATTTTTTTGAGAATAAGTGTTTTTGTTTTTTGAACACTGAATTAATAAGTGCAGGAAGTGGTAATGGAATGGTTATATGAGTAGTATAATAAAATAATTAATTTGAAATTATTTTATTTGATAATGAATATCTAAGGATAATTGATCTAAATTTGTTGAAAGAGGTTCTTTCTTTAGAAGAATTAAGGCATCATTTTCTGTTAAAATTATGGAAGAGAGGTTGTTATTTAAACTTTCTAATTTTTCATAAAGGTCTTTTTCAATAGTTGTTAAAAAGGTAAAAGGATTGAACTCTTGAATAAGAGGTGCAAATCTTTCTAAATCTTGAACAGAAGCATTAAGAGAATTTTCAGCAGTTAATATTTGTTTTAAGATTTCTGAATCAGCTTTCAAAGCATCCAATATTTTACTTAAAGCATTCTTTTTAGTGTCTAAAAAGGATTCTGCTCGATTAAGGTTTAGACTGTCTTTACCTAATTTTAGGTTATTGTTAGATAATTGAATTAACTTATCTTGCGTTATTTTAATTTGCTCATTCAAGAAGGTAATTTTTTCATCAAACTCTTTTATCTTTTGCTTTAATTGATTTGCTGTAGATCTTTGAGCAAGGTTATATTTTATTGCATTTAATTGATCAGTTAGCTGTAGTCTTTGAAGTTTAGCCTGTTGTAAATCGCCTTTTAATATCTGTAAATTTTTTTCAAAAGGTAATTGAAGAGACTCTGATTCGATGAACTGGGGTTGTAAAAGTTTTCGGTTCTTTTCAATAGTAGATTGTTCTTCTTCTATTTCTATTGATAATGTTTCTTTTGCTCGTGTAAGTTTTTTAATACTAGTTTCAAAGGTATTTTTTAAATCTGATAACTGTTGTTGTTGTTGTTGTAATTTTTCATGTTGATTAGTGTAAAGGCTGTTAATAGTTATATATTTTTCTTTAAAAAGAGTAGTTGTTGCTAATTTTTCTTCAACAATCTTTATTGTTTCATCTAGTTGTTTATTTGCAGTTTGAACCATTTGCTCCTGAGCAAGTTCTTTTTTATGTGCAATTGCTGTTTTTACTTTTTTTACAGCAATAGCTATGGCTCCAGCAGCCAAAGTTGCTACCCCCATGCCTACTAATGTAAGCCCAACTCCTAGTCCTATAAGATTACATCCAATTAAAACCGCTACTATTGTAATTAATATAGCAGCTATTAGTTGAGTAGCAATGAAGGCTATTTTAGTCAAATTCGCACTTCCTTCCTGACGAGTAGTATGTGAGTGTGCTATAGGGGGACTATTATTTGTATTATTTTGAATAGAACTCATTATTAACCAAAAAAATATTTAATTAATTATATCAAGAAGGTTGAATCAAAAACAATAAGTTTAAAAAAAGAAGGTTTATTGTTTTTTATATTTAAAATAATCAAATTTATAAATTAAAATCTGATTTCAATTTCTCGAATTTTAAGGTGATTACAGGCGTCTCTAATAATGAATCTTGATCATTTTGTGTCAGAAATATTGCAGAAGCAAATTTTTCTAATTTCAATAATCTATTATATTGCTCTTTAGTAACAGTATCTAATTCTGAAGGAAGAGCTAATATATTTAGGTGTGTTGATATATTAGATAGGTCATCAAGAAATACTTTTAGAGAGGCTTTTTGCTTTGTAATTATATCTAATGCTTGTGAATATTGGTCAAAGGCTAATAATAATTGACTGTACGCGTATTTTCTAGTTTCTACATAATTAGCAGCTTGGATTAATTGTTTATCTAATTTTTGAATTTCTATGCTCTCTTTTTCAAGATTAGAAAAAATTTCTTGCAAGGTATTTAGATCTTCAAGTGTGTTAGAAAGTGCTTTAGATTTTAAAGCATTATCTTGCTGATTAATGACCATTAATTCTTTTTTTAAATTGCCTATGTTAGTACTTGTATTTAGAATAAGTGACTGTACATCAGAGTTTTTTTGTTTTAAATATTCTCTTTTATCTGTTAAGAGATAGATTTCAGCGTCTATTTCTAAGCTTAATTTATTGATGGATGTTTTAAGGCTGTTAGAATCAGTTGTTATTGTGTTTTCTACTAGAAGTAATGCTTGATGTTTATTTTGGTAGATATTTTCTTTTTCTTGTTGTTGGGTTCGAATAGCTTTATATATTGTTTGAAAGCTATTAAATCTTTGCTCGTCTAATAATTGTTTTTTATTTGTGATCGTCATCTTGATGTTAGGCAAGAAAAAGATAAATGTGTTTATGGCTAAAATACCAACTAATCCACCAATAAGACCAAGTCCAACTTCTAGCCCAATCAGGCTTAATCCACATAAAATGCTAGAAATTAATAGCAATGCAGCGCTGACTACTTGTATGAGAATAAATAACGTTTTAGCATAACTAGATTTCTTTAAACAATTTGTTTTTGGAAGAACAGAAGTTAAAGATGGATTATTGTTATTACATTGTATAGAGCTCATAAAATATGAAAATACTAGATTAAAGGTTAATTTTAGAGATTGATAAAACTTGTTAACATTCTATTTTGTTTAAAATAATTTGATTATTAGCAAACTGATCCTTAATTTGTTGCAAAACAAGGTTGTAGTAATATTCACGCGATCCAAATTCAATTTGCTTATGGTTTTTCTTAAGTCTGTTTTTAGAAAAAGGTGAAAAACTTTTGTTTTTAACACAACTAACAATAAGAGCAGTGCATCCTAATAGTATACATGCTGATCCAGAGCTTAATAAGGTAATGCCCACTCCTAATAATAGAGGATTTACAGTTAGTACAATAGCTGCTGTAAGGAGTAAAATAATTCCAATCGTTAAAGAAGAAATAACTATAGCTTTAGTTCGAGGAAGATTTTTTACATATGTACTCAACAACTGAGGTAGAGTATACGTTTTTTCTAAACATAATTTTAAATCAGGAACTAATTTCATTTTTTTAATAAACGCTAATTTTGTAGTTGCACAATTATATTAATATTCTTGTTAAAAATCACTATATAAATCATTAATATTGTTTATTTCATCTTTTATGTTTAGAGGAACCATAGCACTCTTTAAGCCTATTAAAGATTGATAAATCCATGAATATGAGTCTAATTTGGCCATAAAATCGCCATCAGATAAAAGTTGATTGTTCTGAGGAATGGGGAGTAGAGAAAGAGATTCTAGGGCATTTTGGAATAATTTTTTATCTTTTTGCAAAAGGGTATTTTGATAATGAAGAGTATTGAGTTGATTAGTTTCATGAAAAAGTAATGCGTTCAATTTTTTAATAAAGAGTGTCTTTTGAGGATGATTTTCTTTATTAATTTTTTCAATATTGCATTTGAGTAAATCAATATTATACTGAAGCTTGTTTTCAATAATATGATTATTATGCAGAGGCTCTAAAAGAGCAGCCAAGTTTTTATTACATTTGTCTATAAGGGATGCTTGGGTTTTTACAAAAAGGTTGTATCTTTCTTGCATTTCTATTTCTGATTCAGATGGGTCTAGACAAGAGCTGAATAATGGAGAAGTTATTGGCAAAAGTGTACTGCTATTTTCTTTAGGTGGACTTAAGTCTCTGAAAGGAATATCTGTATTTGAAGTTAGTTTATTATTTAATAATAAATCATATTTTTTATTAGTTATTTTTTTTAAAAAAACTTGAATTAAACTGGCGATGGCTATTATTCCTAAGCCTGTTGCTAAAAGGCTAATTCCTGTTCCTAAAGATATGATATTGATGTTAACTAAAAGAGCTGCTGTAATAGCAGTAATTATCCCTATGGTAATAAGAGAAATAATAATAATTTTTAAAGGAATTTTATATTTTTTAAATAAAAAAACATTATTATTATTTGAATAAGCATGAGTTAAACGCATAAAAATTAGTTTTTTCTTTGATTATTTAATTAGTTTTTCTTTTTCTGTGTCAAGTAAGGCATTAATTTGCATCAAGATGTCTTTATTTCTTTGTAATTCTTCTTCATACGCTGTTAATTTTTCTACTAAAATAAATGATTCATCATCAGTCCAAAAAGCTGGATAACTATACAAGCGTAGTGCTTTTTTCATATAATCCAGGCGATCTTCTTTTTCTTCTAATAATGAACGAGCATCATTAATAATATGTTGATCATGATGCAAAAACTGACTTAATTCTTCTAAACTTTTTGATAAAAGTCCTATATTTTCTTGACAAGATTCCTTTAAGGAGGATTCGGTTGTTTCCTCAGAAGGAGCTAAATTTATTTTATCAGTATAATAAGCTAAGGTAGATACAAAACTATTATTTAAAGTAGGAGCTTCACTGTCAGTCCGTATATGTGTAAGTAATGTTTGTAAAAATTGATTTGGCAGCTCTTCAATAGGAGTTAGGTTCGCTTTTGTTGGGGAAACAATGGGAGCTTCGTTATGGTTTAAAGCATAAGACATAATGAGAGAAGATTCTAAAGAATCAGGGCTATTTCTAGGTGGATGATTTGCTGTAATATTCTCAAGATCTTCTCTAGAAAAATGTTGTTTAATTGGTTGTTTTAGACATAATCCGATTTCTATAAGGATGAATAATCCAATACTGGCACCAATAATTCCTAAGCCTATCCCTAAGTGTAATACACTTAGACCAATCAATATGGCGCTAATGATACAACTAAGAGCTACTATTATAGATGTAAATATCGTTATTTTTTTTGTGCTCTTGTGTTGTTTTACAGAAGAATTCAATGATGACGAATTATTATTAAAGGTATTTTTTATCATAATTAGGATCGATTTAAGATAATTTATATTTTTAATATCACTTTAAAATAAATTGCATAAAATAGTCTAATATTTAATTTAAATTTTTAAACATTTTTTATTTCTGCTTTTAATCAACAAGTAATTACTTAATCTTCTTTTCTTTTGTAACCAAAAAACCAGAAAGAGTAATAGTTGTAAATGAAAAACATTGTCATGTTGTTGGATATTAATTAGTTAAGTTTTTTATTATATTCTGGTTGAAGTATAGGTTTTGAGATTAGGTTTTCTTGTAAAATTTGGGATAAAATGAAGGGGGGCTTTTTTTGAGGGATATTATTTTTTAATGCTTTTGTAACAAGGTTTAACGCTGTTTGAAGGTCTTCTAGAGGGTTATTTTGCTGTGTGGGAATAAAAAGTTTTGGGCAATTATCTGCCAAAAAACTTAAATTTTCATGTAATCCATGAAATAGTTGGTTAAGAGCTTCTTCTGGAGTAATAATTTGGCTTTGTATTTGAAAAGGAGGAATAGATCTAAAAATAATTTTCATCTCATTTGTAGGAGAAGGCATTAATAAAGATTGAACAGATGTTAATAAAATCTTAATGGTATGTCGAAGATGAGTAAGAAGGTGGGATAATGATCGGTAATTCACTCTTAGTTGATAATAAAGTGTGAACATTATGCATCCAGGGGTTGTATGAGTAGAAGAGGATATTTTTTTAGAGCAAGAAAATACGGGCATCATTGTTATGGTTTTTTGATATTTAGTCTTGCGTGTTAATGAATGAGTAGCTTTTTTGTGTTTAATTTTTGTTTTAAGTGCTAGTGGCTTTTTGTCAGATGTGGATCTTTTAAATGAAGGATTTTTTTGAGCTTTTATTAATATCTGACTAAGTATATTGGGAGATTCTTCTAAAGGAAGATCTCCGTGCAATTCATTTTTAACCAATGCCAAGGCTTTTTCAAGATCATCTAGAGGTGTAAATTGTAAAGTGCTTTCTAACAATTCAGGATGATACTGCTTGAAAAATGCTAAATTGTTTTGAATTCCAAGAAATAAACGTTTCATCAGATCTATTTTAGGGATCTCGTGGCTTTGTTTATTGAATGGGCAGGCATATTTTGTTTTAAGAATTATATTTTGTGGATGTTGACATAGTTCAATGACAGACTGCAAAAAAAGAAAAATGGTTAGACGACAACGAGAGTAACATTGAGAGATGCTTCTGGTACTTGTCTTTACCTGATAGGAGCAAGTGAAGGTGATTTGTATAGGAGCGCTTGAATTGCCAGACATTTTTTTCACAGAGCTCATTAAGCATAAAGGAACCAAATATTGTTTTTCAGAAGAGGCAGGCTTGCTTTTTTGTGAAAGTGATGTTTTGTTTATTGTTTTTCTTTTTACAAGATTTTTTAAAGATTTTGAATTTGGTAATGAATTAGGGTTGGGTTGATTTTTTTGGATCAGGGGACTTTCTTTGCTTATTATGTTTGAGATGGAGGTATCAGTAAAGCCAGCAGCTTGTAGCCTTATGATAACTTCTTGTATTAAGTGAAGATGTTCATCTTGGCAAGCTTGATGTTTTCCTGGATCAGTTATTAATTGTATCAGTTCTTTTTGTTGCTGAAGCAAGGGTAAAAGTGCTTCAAAAGTTTTGTTACATAAAATTACTTTTACTCTTTTTGTTGAAATAGAGTTGTTTAATAAGCATATATTTTCACGAAGAATAGAGTTAAGTTCTGCATGAAATATACTAAAATAATTTTCTAGGTTTGTTACTGGTTGCTGAGTCACTATAAATCTATTTTTTCTAGGAAGTATTTCAAGGTGTGGTAGTAGGTAAAAATTGGATTTTTTTATGAAAGTTAAAGGTCTGTGAATAGTATCTAAGGGCTTTAGAGTGGTGTGGCTCTTTGTTGATCTTGGTTGATCTGGATCTTTATGTTTTTTAGATACAGGTGCTATATTACTAAAAGATAAAGTTCTTTTTAGCTTTTTAGGATTATGAAAAGCAGGATCTTCAGAAAGAGATGAAGTAGGTAATTCTTGTTGAAAACTTGCCCATCCATTGGTCCAAAGTATTGAATAAAGATAAGACAAGGTGCTTTGTATAGAAGGATGATTTTCCAGGCTAGTACATGTTTTACTTGATTGACTAACTAAGATAAGAAAAAGGTCTTCCAGGATTAGAAGAGTATTTTGATGAGAACTTGTATCTAATGGAAATGAAGCAGGAACAGATGAGCAGATAGCACGATTCCTTATTGCTAAATAGGCTAAATTACTAATAGTTAAAATTTTTTCAGGAGTCAAAGAAGTAGTTTCTTCGATGAGAATGAACGTTGAGGCAGGCCTGGTGGAGACAGTATCAAGATATTTTAAATTAAAATAAGGCATAAGAACATATTAATTAAATAAAATTATAAATGTCTTTGAAAGACAGAAAAAGTTTATTACATTTTTTATTAATCTTGTGCTTAAAAATATCGTGATACAGATTTTTATCTCTTAAAAGGCAACTTTTTGCCGAAGAGATCTCCAATGTATTAGCGTGATTTATTAGAGCATGTTTTTTAGAAAGATTAATAGTTGTAAATGAAAAACATTATGACCTTATGTAATATTAATTAGTTAAGTTTCTTCATTATCTTTTGGTTGTGAAAGCAGGCCTTTTTGTAAAAGCTGTGATAAAATGGTAGGAGTCTTCGGTGGAGGCATATTATCTTTTAATTCTTTTTTAACAAGTTTTAAGGCCATTGTGAGGTCTTTTAGAGGGTTATTTTTTTCTGTGGGGTTAAGTAGTTTTGGGGAATACTCTTTAAAAAAGCTTAAATTTTCTTTTAATCCATAAAATAGTTGAGTAAGAGCCTCTTCTGGAGTAATAACTTGGCTCTGTGTTTGAAAAGGTGGAATAGATCTAAAGTTAATTTTAAGCTCACTTCTAAAATGAGGTGATAATAAAGATTCAACAGATGTTGATAAAATCTTAATGGTATGTCGAAGATGAGTATAAAGGTGGGATGTTGACCGATGATTTATTCTTAGTTGATAATAAAGTATATAAAGTATGCTTTTTTTGGACTGATTATTAGAAGTAGATATTTTTTTAGAGCAAGAAAATACAGGCATCATTCTTAACTTTCTTGAATATTGAATATAGTTTTTTAAAGAAAGAGTAGTTTCTTGGTCTTGAATTTCTGTAGGTACTAATGTTGTTGTTATAGGCGCTAATCTTGTTGCCTGAATGGGTGATGGCTTAAATAAAGGATTTTGTTGAGCTTCTATTAATATCATACTAAGTATATCAGGAGCTTCTTCTAAAGGAAGATCTGTTTGCAAGTAATTTTTAGCTAATTGCAAAGCGGTTTCAAGATCACTTAAAGGTGTAAATGTTGTAGTAGTTTCTAATAATTTAGGATGGTGTTGCTTCAAAAATGCTAGATTGTTTTTAAGCCCAAGAAATAAAAGTTTGACCATATCCATTTTATCGATATCAGAGGTCGTTTTTTTGAATGGACAAGCATATCTTGTTTTATAAATTATATCTGGTGAATCTTCAAGTAATTCTTTTGTAGATTCTAGTAAAAGAAAAAATGTTGCACGACAATTAGAGTAACATTGAGAGATACTTCTGATGCTTTTTTTTACTTGATAGGATAGGGTATATGTGGATTTTTGGGGGATGCTTGAATGGCCAGACATTGTTTTTACAGATGTCAAATAGCATAAAGGAATCAAATATGTTTCAGGAGTCTTAGTGGGGCTTTTTTCTGAAAGTGGTGTTTTTTTTTCGGTTCTTTGTTGAACAGGATTGCTTAAAGCTCTTGAATCTGGGAATGGGTTAGGATTAGGTTGGTTTTGTTGGATAAGGGGAGCTTCTTGGTTCATCATGCTTGAGATAGCAGTATCACTAAAGCCAGCAGCTTGTAGTCTTATGGTGACTTCTTGTATTAAGTAAAGATGTTCATCTAGGTAAGCTTGATGTTTTTCTGGATCAGGTATGAGTTGTAAGAGTTTGGTTTGTTGCTGAAGTAAGGGTAAAAGTGCTTGAAAAGTTTCATTACATAAATCTGTTTGTGATTTTGTTACTTTTTCTGAAGAAGAGTCCTTTAAGAGGCAGATCTTTGCTTCAAGAATAGCGTTAAGTTCTGCATGAAGTAGGCAGAAATAATTTTCTAAATCCACTACTGGTTTCTGAATTACTATAAATGTATTTGTTCTAGGAAGTACTTCAAGGAATGGTAGTAGGTAAAGGGGGGGCGTTTCTGTTGGAGTTAATGGGTTATGAATAGTATCTAAGGATGTTAGAATGGGAGAGCAATCTATTGATCTTTGTTGTCCTGTATCTGTCTCTTTATATTTTTTAGATGTAGGTGACATACTACTAGAAGATAAAGCTCTTTTTAGCCCTGCATGGTTATTAGAAAGAGAATCTTCAGAAATATTTAAAGTAGGTAATGGTTGTTGAAAGCTTGTCCCCACATTAGTCCAGAGTATTGAATAGAGATAAGACAATGTATTTTGTAAAAAGAGATTATGTTCAACTGTTTCTTTGGATTGATGAACTAAGGTAAGAAGAACCTCTTCAAGTAGTATAAGGGTATTGTAATGAGAACGTGCATCTAGTGGAAATGAAGCAGGTACAGATGAGCAGGTAGCATGATTACTGATAGCTGAATAGGCTAAATTACTAATGGTTTCAATTTTTTCAAGAGTTAAAGATGCAGTTTCTTCGATGATAATGAATGTGGAGCTTGGCACCACATCATCAAGATATTTTAAAGTAAAATAAGGCATAAGAATGTATTAAATAAAATTATAAATATTAAAATGTCTTTTGAAAAGACAGAAAAAGTTTATTATATTTCTTCTTAAAATTATTATTTTTTTATCTATTTTTTAATAAAAAATTTGATTATAGATCTTCATCTGCTAAAGAATGGCTATGAGGGAGATTATTGTTTAGTAATTGGGATAAAATTTAGGTGGCTTAGTTTGAGGAAAAGGGTTTGGTAATGCATCTTTAAAAAGATTAATAGCATTGAGAAGAGTTGTTTTGGGATCTGTTGTTATGCTAGGAATAAAAATGTAGGACAGTGTGCAGAAAGAAAAGTCATATTTTCATCGAGTCCATGAAATAACAGCAGGAAAGATTTTTCTTGGTGGATAGATTTACTTCTAATAACTTTAGGGGGGGAGAAGAATATACTTAAACTTCATGAGCAGGTTATCCTCAGAAGATTGAGTTAATAAGTTTTTAGCGCAGCTAAAGAGAGGGAATCAATGCAAGATCTAAGATGAGATAGAAGGTAATTAAAAGTATTATTACTTGTGTGTACTTGGTAATAAAATGTAAAGAGGATAGCTAACTTTAGCTGTATTTAAGGAAGAGTTAAGCTTTTGTAACAGTGATCCAATAAGATTAATTCTATAAATGCTCATTGTTTATTAAGAAGATAAGAAAGATGCGATGGATTTAGCGATGATATAAAATAAAGAGTAACAATAAATTTTTATTAAAAATTAATAGTTAGTTGTCATCTTCTTGATCACTAGTTTCTTCATTATCAGTTCCTGAAGAAGTTAAGGGAGGGTTAACAGGTGGACCATCCAATAGTTTAGGTAAAATAGAAGGTTCTTTGGGAGAAGGTAAAGGCTGGGGTAATGCTTTTTTAACAAGGTCTAATGTTTTTTCTAAGAGTAGTTTAGGGTTAGTGTGATGTGTTGGCATAAATAGCGAAGGATATTTTTTTCCAAGAAAATTAAGATTTTCATTAAGTCCATCAAATAATATTATAAGTGCTTCACCATGAGAAATTCGTTTCCTATTTTTTGCATCAAAAGGAAGATATGTAATATGCATTTTATGTGTCTTGAAGCGATTAGGGTTTAATAAAGACTGAATATTATTTGTTAATTTAATAATGCTAGGTCGAATTTGCCCAATAAGATGAGATAGAGAATAACGGCTCATACGTAATTGATAATAAATACTAAAATTCGTGCACTTTATACCATTAGTCCCAGCAGGAAATTTCTTTTTAGCACAACAAAACAAAGGCATTTTTATCTGAAGTTGAGGCAGGTTAAGAAAAATTCCTTCTGCAGATAAGAGAGGTGTTTTAGAATGAAATTCTCTTTTTTTTCTAATGCCAGGTAATTTTTTATTAAGTGGTTCTTTGCGACGATAAGGATGAGGGTCAGCAATTAATATTTTATTAAGTATATCTGAAGGGGAACCTTTTGGTACATTTTCTTGTAATGCTTCTTTTACTAATTCTAAGGATCTTTCAAGATAATCTAAAGGATTATGTGTGGGAGTAGGTATTAATAATATTGGATGATTTGTTTTTAAAAATATTATATTTTCTTGAATGCCAAAAAATAAATGCTGCAGCATGCTAGAGAGGGAAATTTTTAGACTTCTTTTAGTAAAAGGGCACATGTAATTTGTGGTAAATGCTTGTGAGCCATTTTTTTCACATAACGTAGTAATTGCATTTAAAAGTGCTTTGAGTGTTATTCGACAATTAGAATAACAGTCACATATGCTGGTATTATTTTTTTTGACTTGGTAGACAAGTGTATAACAACATTTGACAGAAAGATGGGGGGGGGGCAACGTTTTTTTTACAGTTTTAATAAAACATAAGGGAACGCAAAAAGGTGTTTTTTTTGGTGAGCTCTCTTCAGGGGAAGATGAAAGAGGGATTTCAAGGCTAGATCTTCTAGAAACTGTTCTGGAAGAGCATTTAGATGACTGTTCTGATGGTGTCTTTTCTTGTACAAGATTTAATAATGGTTCTAATGAAGGGTTTTCTTTTTCTAGGAATTCTATTTGTTCAGAAGTTATATTTGAGGTGGTCATGTTGGTAATAGTTTCATCAGAAAATCCAGCAGCTTGTAATCTTATGACAAGCTCCTGTGTAAGAATATGGTGTTCTGCTTGTATGATACGTTGTTCTTCTGCATCAGTAATTAAGTTTATTAATGATCTTTGTTGATGAAGTAAGTTTAGAAGCCTTTCAAGAGTTAAGTGAAGTAAAGATGTTTTTGATGTGGTAGTGGCTTCTGTGGAATTAGGGTCTGAGAAGAATAATTCATTTTGAAGGACGCAAACAATTCGTCTGTGTAATAATTGTAGATAATTTGCATAATCATTTATTGACAAATAAATCAGGGTAAATTGGCCATGATCAGGCATCAATTCAATGATTGGTAATGTATAGGATGTACATGGTTCTGGGGATATAGATCTGTTAGCTGAGGGTTCTATAAACGATGTAGTTACTGAGTAGTTTTGATCGTCTGTTGAGCTCATTTGTTCTGATGGAACAGAATTCTGCAAGATTGTAATGTCATTGTTATTGCAAGTATCAACATGTGGAGAAGAGAGTTTAGATTTTTTAGCGCCACTTTCATTAAAGTCTGAAGTTTGTACTCTTTTTTGTAATAAGGGAGCGTGAGTCTGACAAGCGCTTGTGGAAGGATTTTCATCTTGAAGGGGTAATGGTTGCTGAAAATCTGATGAGCCATCAGTAAACATTTGTGCATAAAGAGAAGACATTAACCCTTGTATACATGGGTTAGTTTCTGGAGAAGGCTCAGTTATTTTTAATTGATTGATCAAGGTCAGCATCAGATCTTCTAATAAATAAAGAGTATTGCTATGTGTGGCGGGATCGATTGAAAAAGAAGCAGGAACTGCTAAACAGACAGCTCGAGAATTCATAACTGATTTAACTAATGCACTTATCTCTAGCATTTTTACAATAGTTAAAGCACTTGTTTCTTCAGTGATAATAAACCCTTGGGTATCAGTAAATATTGAAGAATCAAAATATTTTAATGAAAAATAAGGCATATAGATAAATAATTTTTAGTTATTAAAAACATGATAAATAGCAACATCTTATTATGTTATTAATTAAAAATCTTTGTTTTTTTACTAATAAATTTTCATTTAATGTTTTAAGCAACTGTTGTTAGTCTTTTTCATTAATAAATTTTGATTTAATGTTTGGATATTTTTGAAAACCTTCTTGTAAAAGAGCAGGTAAGATAGAAGGTTCTTTTGAAATAGGTAAAGGCTTTGGTAATGCCTTTTTAACAAGAAGGAGTGCTTTTTCAAGTGTTGCTTTAGGGTCACGTATTTTCGTTGGAATAAAGAGTTCTGGGTAATCTGTCTTGAAAAACTTAAGATTTTCATTGAGTCCTTCAAATAATACTAATAATGCTTGATTTTGAGACATAGGGGTGCTTATTCCTTGAAAAGGAGAAATATATTTAAAATTAACTAAGCATCTCTCTGTAAGTGATGGATTTAATAAAAATTCAATATGTTGAATTAACATATGAATGCTTGCTCTAATATGAGCTAAAAGTTTAGTTGAAGAACCAGAAGTGGTTTTTATTTGGTAGTAAAATTTACAAAAAGCAATATCAAGAGATTTTGCTTTAGATGAGAAAACTGTTAAAGAAGAAGAAAATATAGGCATGATAGATGTAATTTCTGAAGATGTTATTGGAGGTTTTACATTTTGAAGAGGTCGTGATTTCTTTTTGATGGAAGAGGATACAGTTTTTTTTGTAGATGCTGGAATCAAAGCAGCATTTTTTTTATTGGCTTCTTTTAATATTTTAAGAAGGGTATCTGAAGGTTGTTGAGTGGGTAAATTGTTTTTCAGTTTTTTTCTTAATAACTTAAGAGAGTTTTCAAGATCAGCAAATGGATCATGTATTTGGGTAGGTCTTAGAAATGCAGGATGATTATCTTTTAAGAACGCGATATTCTCTTGAACACCAACAAATAAACGTTGAAGCATCTCTATTCTGTTAATTTTTGTGCCTTTTTTACTTGTTGGAGAGATGTAATTTAGTCCTATTGTTTTTGAATGCTGTTTATTACATAAGGTAGTAATGGCAGAAAAAAGTGTAGAAATGGTTTTTCGACAATTAGCGTAACAATCATAAAAACTAGTATTATTTTTTTTGACTTGATAGACGAGGGTATAGCAAGAATTTAAATGACGATGTGATTTTGGTGTCTTGGTTTTTATAATTTTAATAAAACATAGAGGAATGAAATATGTCATATTGTCTGATACAAGTGGGATATCATTCATAGATGATGTCTCGGGAGCAAGATCTTCAGTTGTATCCAATGTATTTGTGTGAGATGAGACAGTGTCTGAAGAAGAAAATCTAGATGTAGTTTTTGAAGATTTTTTACTAGGTATTCTTTTAATTATTAATTTTTGCAGAGGTGGGGATTTATTGTTTGCGAAAGGGGATAATGTTTTTTTTTTAGATGCAGAAGTCAGATCAGCATCTTTTTTCTGGGCTTCTTGTAGTATTGTAAGAAGGATATCTGAGGGTTGTATAGTTGGTAAATTGTTTTTTAGTTTATTTTTTATTAACTTAAGGGAGCTTTCAAGATTTGCGAGTGAGTCACTTGTTTGGGTAGATTTGAGAAGTTTAGGATGATGATTTTTTAAGAATTCAATATTTTCTTGAATACCAATAAATAAACGTTGAAGAAATTCTGTTTTATTAATTTTTTGGCTTGTTTTAGTTATTGGACAGATGTATTTTAGTCCAAATTCTTCTGAAGTATTTTTATCACATAAATTAGTAATAGCAGTGAAAAGTTTAAAAATGGTTTCTCTACAATTAGAATAACAATCATATAAATTTGTATTATTTTTTTTGACTTGATAGACAAGGGTATAACAAGTCCCTAAATACAATGAGGATGCTAATGTCTTTGTTTTTATCATTTTAATAAAGCATAGAGGAATGTAGTGGGTAATATTTTTTGATACAGGATTTATATCTTCCATAGATTGTGGAGAAAGTGATTGTGTTGATGATGATGCCTGTGAAATAAAATCAACTAGTTGCTCAGGAGAAGGGCTGTCTTGTGTATTTTTAGGTGATGCTTGTTTGCAATCTTCTGTATGTAATTCTGTTAATTGAGTGGGAACATTAGATGCAGTCATGTTAATGATGGCATTATCAGAAAATCCAGCAGCTTGTAATCTTATAACAACTTCGTCTTTCAGGATAAAATGTTCAGCTTGAATGGCTTCTTTTTTTCTTAAATTAGGTATTAATGTAATAAGGACTTCTTGTTGATGAAGTAAAGATAGAAGCGTTTGAAATGTATAATTAAATAGAGATGTTCGTGATTTAGCGACGTCTTCTGGAGTGTCTAAGAAGAATAGCTCATCTTTAAGAATCAAAGCAATATTTGCATGAAGCGATCTTAGATAACTTTCTAGATCAGATATTAAAAGAGGGGTCATAATAAATTGATCTTTTTCAGGCATCAATTCAATGACTGGTAGTGTGTAGAATGTATCTGCTGTAAGCACATTTTGTAGAGTTTCTATAGAAGATAGGCTACTTTGATTCTTTTCTAAATATTCTTCTGGGCTTTTTTGTTTTGTTAAACAAGAAGTCTCTGAGTGAAGGGTTGTATGATTGCTGAAGAAATTATCATAAGAAGAGAATTTAGATTTTTTAGATGTGCTTACACGCAAGTTAGAAGAGCTATCTCTTTTTTGTGGTGCAGGCACTTTAGGTTGAGAAGTTTTTACAGAAATTAGATCATAAATTGGGGTTGGAGTGGGTTCTTGAAAGTCTGGACTACTATTTGTTAAAAGATTTGAGTAAAGAGAAGTCATTATATCTTCAATAGGTTTATTATCTTCATTTTCTTTTGTAGGATCTGTGTCTTCGCATTTTTTCTTTACATCTTCCAGTAAACTTAAATTATCAATTTGGGTTGGAGTGGGTTGTTGAAAGTCTAGATTACTCTCTGTTAAAAGATGTGAGTAAAGAGAATGTACTACATCTTCAATAGGTGTATTATCTTCATTTTCTTTTATAGGATCTGTGTCTTCGAATTTTTGCTTTAGATCTTCAAGTAAACTTAAATTATCACTTTGGCTTGGAGTGGGTTGTTGAAAGTCTAGACTACTATTTGTTAAAAGATGTGAGTAAAGAGAAGCCATTAC
Source organism: Candidatus Clavichlamydia salmonicola (assembly GCF_015356765.1). GTDB lineage: Bacteria > Chlamydiota > Chlamydiia > Chlamydiales > Chlamydiaceae > Clavichlamydia > Clavichlamydia salmonicola. Next base: position 14,491 of record NZ_WTCQ01000006.1, on the reverse strand, counting down.
ATCTTCAATAGGGTTGTTATCTGTATTTCCTTTTATAAGATCTGTTCCTTCTAACTGTTGCTTTAAAGTAAGCATTACATTTTCCAATAAAAAAAGCGTATTGTCATGTGTGTTTGGGTTAAGTGGAAAAGATGTTGGAACAGCTAAACAGATAGCATGTGTGTTAATGACAGATTGAACTAATGTGCTTATTTCTAAGATTTTTGTAACAGTTAAAGGTGCCTCTTCTTCAGTTAGAATAAATCCTGGAGTATCTGTAGGAGTTAAAGGATCAAAATATTTTAATGTAAAATAAAGCATATAAATAAATTATTATAAATAACTAAAAGCATAAAGATTAAGTATGGCTTATTATCTTTACAATTAAAATTTTTTATTTTTTTCTTGAAATCATTAAGCGTATCTCGCTTGAAAGGTCATTTTAGGGCATAAAATGGTTTTATAAATCTGGTATATTATTGGTAAATATTTATGCATAAAAATAAGAGATTAGCTTTTCGATATAATGATCAGTTACTTTTCCATTGAAGTAGTGTTTAGATATGTTTGTCGACCATCTGCTAAAAGAGCAGGTAAGATCGAAGGTTCTTTGGGGGTTGGTAAAGGGGTGGATAATGCCTTTTTAACCAGAAGAAGTGCTTTTTCAAGTGCTGTTTTAGAATCATATATTTTTGTAGGAACAAAGAGTTCAGGACAGGCTGTATTCAAAAAATTAAGATTTTCATTGAGTCCTTCAAATAGTACTAATAATGCTTGATCTCGAGAGATAAGGGTGCTCCTTTTTTCAAAAGGAGCAATATATTTAAAGTTAACGAAGCGGTGCTCTTTAGATAATGGGTTTAATAAAGATTCAACATCTTGAGTTGATCTGTGAATGTTTTTTCTAAGAAGAGCTAAAAATTTACTTAAAAGACCAGAAGTGGCTTTTGTTTGGTAGTGAAGTGTACAAAATCCAACTTCAAGGTTATTTTTTTTAGATGAGAAATTTTTGAAGGAAGTGCAAAATACAGGTATGATAAATGTAATATCTGAAGATCTTATTTCAGGTATTATATCTTGAAGAAGTGACGATTTCTTTTTGATGATAGGGGATACTGTTTTTGTTGTAGGTGCAGAAATTAGATCAGCATCTTTTTTCTGGGCTTCTTCTAGTATTTTCAAAAGGATATCTGAAGGTTGTTGTGTTGGTAAATTGTCTTTTAGTTGATTTCTTAATAACTTAAGAGAGCTTTCAAGATCAGCAAATGGATCATATATTTGGGTAGGTCTTAGAAATGCAGGATGATGATTTTTTAAAAATATGAGATTCTCTTGAACACCAACAAATAAATGTTGAAGCATCTCTATTGTGTTAACTTTTTTGCTTTTTTTACTTATTGGAGAGATGTAATGTAGTCCTAATTTTTCTGCATCATCTGTACCACATAAAGTAGTAATAGAAGTAAAAAGAGCAGAAATGGTTTTTCGACAATTGGTGTAACAATCATATAAACTTGTCGTATTTTTTTTGACTTGATAGACAAGGGTATAACAAAATTTTATAGAACTGTTTGATGTTAATGGCGTGGTTTTTGTAATTTTAATAAAACATAAAGGCATATAATGGGTTATATTTTTTGATATAAGCTCGATATCTTGCATAGATGGTATCTCTGGACAAAGATCTTTGGTTGTATTCAATGTATCTGTATGAGATGAGACAATTTTTACAGAAGAAGAAAATATAGGTATAATAGGTGTAGTTTTTGGAGACGTTTTGTAAGGTTTTATTTTAATTATCAAGTTTTGAAGAGATGGGGATTTTTTGTTAATGAAAGGGGATAATGTTTTTGTTGTAGATGGTAGATGTACAGGAGCATCTTGTTTTTTGGCTTCTTGTAGTATTTTAAGAAGGGTATCTGAGGGCTGTGTGGTTGGTAAATTGTCTTTTAGTTTATTTTTTATTAACTTAAGGGAGTTTTCAAGATCAGCAAGTGGGTCATATGTTTGGGTAGGTTTGAGAAGTTTAGGATGATGATTTTTTAAGAATTCGAGATTCTCTTCAATCCCAATAAATAAACGTTGAAGTAGTTCTATTTTTTTAATTTTTGTGCTTTTTTTAGTTATTGGACACATGTGCTTTAGTCCAAATTTTTTTGAATTATTTTTATCACATAACTTAGTAACAGCAGTATGAAGTTTAGAAATGGTTTCTCTACAATTGGTGTAACAATCATATAAACTTGTCGTATTTTTTTTGACTTGATAGACAAGGGTATAAAAATATTTTAAATAAAGTCTTGAGATTTTAATAAAACATAGAGGAACGTAGTAGGTAATATTTTTTAGTACAAGTGTTATATCCTCTGTAGATGGTGGAGAAAGTGATTGTGTTGATGTTGATGATGATGTATCGGAAATAAGATTAACTAATTTCTCAGAAGCAGGGTTTGCTTGAGTATGTTTAGGTGACTCTTGTTGGCAATCTTCTGTATGTATTTCTGTTAATTGATAGGTAGTATTAGATGCAGTCATGTTAGCAATAGCATTATCAGAAAAGCCAGCAGCTTGTAATCTTATAACAATTTCGTCTGTTAGGATAAGATGTTCAGATTGAATGGCTTCTTTTCTTCTTAAATCAGGTATGGATTTTATAAGGACTTGTTGCTCATGAAGTAAAGATAGAAGCGTTTGAAATGTCTGATTAGATAGAAATGTTCGTGATTTAGTATCTTTTATAGTGTCTAGGAAGAATAGTTCATTTTTAAGAATCAAAGAAATATTTTTATGAAGTAATTCTAGATAACTTTCCACATCAGATATTACAAGAGAGGTTATAATAAATCGATCTCTTTCAGGTATTAATTCAATGATAGGTAACGTGTAGATAGATGTGCTTTTTCGAATTTCTATAGAAGTTGGACTACTTTGATTCTTTTTTACATATTCTTTTGAGCTTCGTTGTTCTGTTGAACAAGAGGTTTCTGGTTGAAGGGCTGTATTATTGCTAAAAGAATTAAAATATGGATAAGAGGGCTTACATTTTTTAGATGCAACTGTAAATAAGTTAGAAAAGCTGGCTCTTTTTTCATTTGCAGACACTTTAGGTTGAGAAGTCTTTATAGAAAAGACTTTAGTTAGATCATCAATTGGGATTGGAGGAGGTTGTTGAAAATCTAGACCACTATCTGTTAAAAGATATGAATAAAGAGAAGACATTGTATGTTGAATAGGTGTATTTTCTTCATTTTCTTCTAATTGTTGTTTTAAAGTAAGCATTACATCTTCTAGTACAAAAAGAGTGTTGCTATGTACTTCTGGATTAAGTGGAAAAGAGGTTGGAACAGATAAGCAGATAGCGTGAGTGTTAATAACAGATTGAACTAAAGTGCTTATTTCTAATATTTTTGTAGCATTTAAAGGTTCTTTTTCTTCAGTAATAATGAATCCTTGAATGTCTGTAGGCGTTAAAGGACCAAAATATTTTAATGTAAAATAAAGCATATAATTAAAATCATAAATATTAAATGAGGCTTATTATCTTTACAATTAAAATTTTTAATTTTTATTATTGAATAATAAGTACAGATAGCTTGAAAAGTCATTTATAGAGTGGTTTCAACATAAATATCATGTTTTAGGCATCGATTAAAAATAAAGCAAGAACAGCTAAACAGACAGTTTCAGTATTAATAACAACTGCAAATTTATTGTTTAAGAAAATTTTAGTTAGTGTAATGGATTATTTGTCATTGGAATAACCTTTAAATATTTCTGCAGACCTTTTTCTAAAAGAGCAGGTAAGATCGAAGGTTGTTTTGGAGATGGTAAAGGTGTGGAAAATGCATTCTTAACTAGAAGAAGTGCTTTTTCAAGAGCTGTTTTAGGGTTATATATTTTCGTAGGAATAAAGATGTCAGGACAGGCTGTATGCAAAAAATTAAGATTTTCATTGAGTCCTTCAAATAATGTTAATAATGCTTGGTTTTGAGAGATAGGAATGCTCTTTTCTTGAAAAGGAGGAATATATTTTAAGTTAACCAAGTGGTTTTCTTTAGATGATAGGGTTAATAAGGATTCAACATTTTGAACTAATATGTGAATGTTTCTTCTAATATGAGCTAAAAGTTTATATGAAGGACCAGCAGTGGTTCTTAGTTGGTAGTAAAATGTACAACAAGTAACCCTAAGAGTAGTTTTTTTAGATGAGAAAGTTTTTAAAGAAGAAGAAAATATAGGCATGATAGATGTAATTTTTGAAGGTATTACTCTAGGTGTTGCCTCTTGAATAGGTAACAATTTCTTTTTCTTTATAGGCGCTAGTATTGAAGAAGTATATTTTTTCTTGGCTTCTTCTAGTACTTGTATAAGGATATCAGAGGGTTGCTCTGTTGGTACATTGTCTTTTAGTGCATTTCTCACTAATTCAAGAGATGATTTAAGGTCGGCAAATGGATCATGTGTTGAGGTAGCTTTAAGAAATCTAGGATGATGATTTTTTAAGAAGGAGATATTCTCTTGAAGGCCAATAAATACATGTTGAAGCATCTCTATTTTATTAATTTTTATAGTTTTTTTAGTTTTTGGAGAGATGTAACTTAGTCCAAATGTTTCTGAATTATCGTTACTACATAAATTAGTAATGGCAGAGAGAAGTATAGCAATGCTTTTTCGGCAACTGGAGTAACAATTAGTTAAGCTTGTATTATTTTTTTTGACTTGATAGACCAGGGTATAGCAAGATTTTAAATGGCTTTTTGGTTGTGATTTAAAGGTTTTTATAACTTTAATAAAACATAAAGGCATGTAATGGGGAGTATGTTCTGATGCTGGTGTTATATCTTCTGTAGATGGTGGAGAAAGTGATTGTGTAGATGATGATCTATCTGAAATTAGATTAACTAATGGTTCATAAGAAGGGCTCTCTGGGCTGCTTTTAGGATCCTCTTGTGTGAAATCTTTTATATATAGTTCTGTTGATTGAGTGCTAACATTAGATTCAGTCGCCGTACCAATGGCATTATCAGAAAATCCAGCAGCTTGTAATCTTATAACAATTTCGTTTGTTAGGATAAAATGTTCGGATGTAATAGCTTCTTTTCTTCTTAAATCAGGTATTGATTTTATAGAGATTTCTTGTTGATGAAGTAAAGACAGAAGTGTTTGAAGTGTTTCATAAAATAGAGATGTTTGTGATTTAGCAATGTCTGCCATAGTGTCTAGGAAGAATAGTTCATTTTTAAGGATCAAAAAAATGTTTGCATGAAGTAATTCTAGATAACTTTCCACATCAGATATTACAAGAAAGGTTATAATAAATCGATTTTTTTCAGGTATCAATTCAATGACTGGTAATGTATGGGTAGGTATATTTTTTAAAATTTCTATAGAAGTTGGACTACTTTGATTCTTTTCTAAATATTCTTTTGGGCTTGTTTGTTGTGTTAAACCAGAAGTCTCTGGTTGAAGGGCTGGATTATTGTTTAAGGAATCGCAATATGGATAAAAGGGCTTACATTTTTTAGATGCTCCTATAAATAAGTTAGAAGAGGAGCTAGCTCTCTTTTGAGGTACAGGTACTTTAGGTTGAAAAACCTTTACATTAGCTAGATCATCAATTGTGATTGGAGGGGGTTGTTGAAAATCAAGACCACTATCTGTTAAAAGATGTGAATAAAGAGAAGTTAGGGCATCTTGAATAGGTTCATTGTCTTCATTTTCTTCTAATTGTTGCTTTAAAGTAAGCATTACACCTTCCAGTAAAAAAAGAGTGTTACTATGTGTTTCTAGATTAAGTAGAAAAGAGGCTGGAACAGATAAACAGATAGCATGAGTGGTAATGACAGATTGAACTAAGCTGCTTATTTCAAAGATTTTTGTAGTAGTTAAAGGTGATGTTTCTTCAGTAATAATGAATCCAGGAGTATCTGTAGGACTTAAAGGATCAAAATATTTTAATGTAAAATAAATCATATAAATAAATTATTATAAATATTAAGTTGAGGGCTTATTATCTTTACAATTAAAAACTTTTATTTTTCATACTTGATTTCTGTAAACTTATTGCAAATGTATAGCTTGAGGGCATTAGCATGCTTCTAGAAAGCACTATGGTAGATCAATAGTAAGACAAATAGATCATATTAAAACAACAAAATTATTAATTTTCAGCTTCATCATTTTTTAGTAAATCTTCTAAAGAAGGGATTGTATTCATTTGTTGTCCTATTTTTTCTTTTAATATTTGTTTAAGTATTGAAGGACCAGTTATCAAAGGTAGATCTTTATTTAATGCTTCTGTAGCCAATGCAATAGTTTCTTCAATATTTTCTAAGGTGTTATTTGTGTCTGTACTAGTTAGAAAAGTAGGAAAATATTTACTAAAGAAGTTAATGCTGTCTTTAAGCCCATGGATTAAACGAGAGAATATTTGATCGCTACTAATAGGTTCTTTCTTACGATCAATGCGCTCTTGATAATAAAAATGACAGTGAGGCTCTTTATATTTAGCGCACAAAGATTTAATAGTTTTCAAATTTTGTAAAATAGCTGAGCGGCCATGGCCATAAGCATGCGCTAATGTTCCTGAATTGGATTGTGTGGTATAGTAAAGTGTATAGTTAGTTAATTGTCTTTTTGATAATTGTTCTTTTATTTTTAGTAAAGGAAGGAGATATATTTTTTGATTTTTTGATTTTTTATTTATACGAACATTTACTACTTCAGTAGCTTTTGAATATGATATGGGCTTGTTTAATACAGCTATAGGTACCTTGTCTAGTATAGAAACTTCATTTATTACAGGTAATGACAGGTTTAATTTGAGATACAAGTTTTTTATAGATTCAAGTGTTTGAGAGAGCTGTTGTAATATATTACAGTGTATTAAAGAGTAAAGTAGATTTGAGTGATGTTTTTGGTAATAGTTCAAATTATCGCAGAATCCTTGATATAAGATCTGAAGAAAATCTTGATAGGTGGTAATGTTTGTAATATTTTCTGGGTCAAGTGGATCTGGGCCAAATGTAATATTAGTAGAAAAAGAAGAGCAAAGTAGGTTTTCAGCATACTTTATTGAACGAAATAATACTTGGCTTATTTTATGTTTTAATCCACTTAAATCTTGATTTTTCTTTACAATGTACAATAAATGATATCTATTTTTAAAGTATTTAATATTAAATACAGGTGCAGTAAAAAATAATTGTTGTTCTGTAGCAGGGGGAGTATTAATTTCAATAAGAGGATTGTTTTTAACTTTCATATCAGAGAGAACAAGATTATCATTTAGTTCAGAATTTTCAAGAGATTGAAGAATAGAATTTAATTTTTCATAAATTTTTAAATATAATCTTGGATTTGAAAATAATGGTTCTAGATATGTTTGAAAGATCTCTTTATTGTATTTTGTTAATAAATATAATTGAGGGATTAATGAGGCAACATTAGCACTGGTTTGATCCTGGATATTATTGATTCCATAAGCTTTAACTTTAACAGTAGGTATGGTTAGTAGTTTTTGAACATCTTGAGCCATTGTTTTTATGCGAGCATATTTATGGTTTAAGAGATTGAGCCATTTTGTTTCTGGATAGTTATGTTTTTCTATGTACAGAGTTGTTTTATTATGTATTGTATGCAACCTTAGTTGATAATGAGTGCATGAATAATTTTTTTCACATTCATGTATAGAAGCTGTCTTTTCATAAGGTTGTAATAGGTTTAATAAGGTAGGAGAATGTTGGCTAGGGTCCAATATTTCATCTGTTTCTTGACAAAAAATGCTGTTAATGGTGTCTAAAAAGGTTAAAAATTGAGTTTTGGTTGGTTCTTTAACGCATGTGTTATGTCTTGATAAGAAGTAATTATTTTTTGTTATAATATAGAGTGTTTTTAATAAATTTATTCTGGAGTGGCTAGATTGTTCTGGAAGTTCTTTAATATTATCTATGCTTTGATATCCTTCGTATTTAGCTAGGTACTTTTGTAATAAAGCTAAGGATTTAGTATAATAAATTTTCTTAAGATCTTGTTTGATATATATTTTAAAAACATTACCGCTTAAGTGTGCGACCATTAAAAACATTTTTTCTTTGAGAAGAGATCGTTCTTTTGGAATATTAAGAGTAGTTGAAGGGCTAGCGATCTCTTCAGGTTCAATTTCTTTTCGTGTAATAGGCTGAACTATTGTATTGGCTTGTATATTTTGAATACTTTCATTATTGGCGCCTTCATTTTCTAAGCTTAAGATGAGTTTTTTTATGAAAAGATCATGTTGAATAGTGAAAGCAGTGCAGTCATTTATATCTTGGATAAGAGAAAGGATATATTTTTGTTTGTTAAGTAAAGATAAAAGTGCAGTTAGTGTTTTATAATGTAAATGGGATTTAGAAGATGGTCTTAAGTTATCTTTAGAAGAATCAAATATGTAGATATTTTTGCTAAGAACATAATTAATGCCTTCATATAAATACTTTAAGTATGTAGAAGGGTCCATTAGATTGTTATGTATAAGTTGGAAGGATAGTTCGTTTTCTAGAATTTCTATTGAAATGAACTCTATGGATGAATGAAGGGAAGACAAGCTTTGGCTGATTTCTAATTCTTGTTGATGGGAGACTGGGTTGTCGAAAGAAGGTTCTGTATCCATTAAAGATAAAATTGGAGCTTCAGCATCAAGGCGTGGTGTTTTATTATTGGGCTCAATTGTTAGTGAAGAGGAGGCTCTTTTTCTAGGTGATTGCACAATGGACAAAGTGCTATTAGATAATAAATCTATAGGCAAAGAGGGAGAAGAGATTGATGGAAGGTCTTGCTGGAAAAAAGCTGGATCAGCTCCAAATACGCAAAGATTAATTGTGCTACTAAGATCCTGTATTGGACTTTGGGTATCTGGAGTAATGTCAGATTCATTTAATGATTCTATGAGTGCTCCCAAGACATCTTCTAGAATTACAAGTGTATTGTTGTGGAAAGAAGGATTTAGTGGGAATGATGGTGGTACAGATGTACAAGGCAGATGCTTAGATATAACTTCTTGAGCTACGAGGTTAATAGAAGAAATTTTTGCTGCACTTAATGGACTATTTACTTCTTCTACAATAAAAGAATGGTTTTCTTGTCCTGTTAGGGAATTTAAGTAATTAAGGGTAAAATAAGTCATTATTAATTTTTTTTTCTAGGGTTATTGAATGTCATTATCATCGCTTGTTAGTAAATCTTCTAAAGAAGGAACTGGATTGCTTTCTTTGCCTATTTTATTTTTTAAAATCTGCTTAAGTATCGAAGGGCCATGTGTCGAAGGTATTTCCCCATCTAATGCTTGAGTTACTAGTTCAAGTGCTTCTTGAATGTTTATTAAAGGATTTTTTACAGATGTGCATAACAAGAAAGCTTTATAATATTTGTTAAAGAAGCTCATACAGTCAGTAAGGCCTTTAAATAAGAGAATAAGCATTTCTTTACTATTGATAGAGTCTCTTTTAGAGATAAAGGGAGATTGGTAGTAAAAAACAGTACCTTTGGTGTTACGTTGATGGCATAAATCTTTAATATTTTCCAAAGTTTTATTGATTGAATAACGACCATGGCTATAAACGTGTGGTAAACTCATAGTATTGCGTTTTGTTTGATAATAAAGTGTAAAACTAGCAAAGGATGTCCCAGTAATTGAGGAATGTTGAAAAATTTTTTTTTGTAGAGCAAGCAGAGGAAGTAGGTAAGAAGAGCCTTTTTTTAGGCTTATTGTTGCAGGTGCCAGTGCAGGTACAAAAGAGGGATATTTTTTTAATTTTGGATTTTCTAATTCATGGTCAGCCATTTGATCAAGTATAGAGGCCTTGCTTATAGAAGGTAAATTTATACCTGATAAAATACATTTTTTTTCTATAGCATCAATGGCATTAGTAAATTGTGTAAATATTTTATGTTTTCTTGAAGAGTGTAACAAAGATGTGTGATGTTTCTGATAATAGTAAAGAGTTTCATTTAATCCTTGGTATAAAGATAAAAAGAGCTCTTCAAAAGTAGTAATTTTTCGAATACTTGCTGGATTAGATGGATCTGGAATAAATATAATATTATTAATTGCAGAAGAATTTACAAGTGTATTTGCATATTTAGCTGTTTTACTAAGGAGTAAAGCCAACTTATCTTTTAGGCTATTTAAATTTTGATTTACTTTTGTTGCATACTTTAGTTGGTATTGATTTTTGTGGTAATGAATAACAAATGTATGACCAAAAAAATACTGATTTTTAGTTATTGTAGGAGGAGTATTAATCTCTAAAAGAGGATTGAGATCTATTGTAAGATGTGTTTTTTGAAAAGAGATGTCCTTATTAAGATCAGAGTTTGTAAGAGTTTTTAAAATATCTTCAAATAAAATATAGATCTTAGGATAGATGGTTGATGTTGGGTATAGGGGTTCTAGGTATGTTTTAAACATTTGTTGGTTATATTTTGTTAATAAATATAAGTAGGGAATTAATGTTGCAACAGAAGTATTGTCTTCATTGGTTAAGAAAGGAATATCAGTAGCTTGGACAGTAACAAAGCTTAGGGTTAATAATTTCTTGATATCTTTAAGCATGCATTTGATGCGAAGATGTTTATAAGATAAGAGTTTTGTCCATCTGGATTTAAGAGAGTTATGCTTCTCTATGTAAAGGATTGTCTGACAATGATTAGTATATAATCTTATTTGATAATGAGTACAGGAGCAGTTTAGGATAGGGTTGTTTTTAGCGATAGGATCTTTATAAGGTTTTATAAGATCAAGTAAGATTTTTGAATGCGCAGATGGATTGATTGGTTCTTGAACATGGGTACAAAACGCATTATTAATTGAGTCTAATAAGAGTAAAAATTTAGAATGTGTGTGACTTCGGCGATAAGTTTTTTGTTTAAAAAAGCAATAATTATTTTTTGTTACAAGATAACACATTTTTAATGTTTCAGTTCTTGATGTAAAAAGTTGTGCTGGAATTTCTTTAATATTTAACTTACATGTATATCCAATGGCTTTTTTTAGGCAATGCTTCATCGTCTTTATAAATTGAATGCATTTAAAAGATCGGTTATATGCTTTTATATAAATCTTAAAGATACCACAGTTTAGCCGACTACAGGTAAGAAACATATTTTCTTTAGTAAGGGATTTTTCTGTAGAAGTATCTGAACTCATAGCTACTTCACTTGGTGATTTTATAAAATCTGAAAGGCTATCTGTCTCTTTTATTTTTATATCTGTTGATTCCCTAATAGTGGTTGGAAAAGGTTCTTTTTGCGTGGTTTCTATGATTTTTTCAGTAAATCCTCCATCTTGTAAGCTTAAAATAATTTCTTTGGTTAAAAGCTCATGATGAGCAGTAGATGCTGTCCATTCATCCTTATTAAGGATAAGCGAAAGGATAGGTTTTTGTTTGTTAAGTAAAGATAAAAGTGACAAAAGCGATTGATGGTGTAGATAAGAGGCTGAATGTTGTTGAGAGTTTTTATCAGAAAGATCTGATAGATAGATTTGGTTAGTAAGAACTAGATCAATTCCTTGGTATAAATGTTCTAGATAGGTATTGGGGTCCATTGGATCTAAATGTGTAAATTGAAAGTGTTTATTTCCTTCTAAAATATCTATGCAGATAAATTCTGTCGTAGGTTGAGGAATATTAGTATTTGAAATGGATGTTACTGTTTCTAGTTGAGTCTGGTCTTGTTCATAAAAAAAAGATTCTGGATTTATTAAAGATAAGAGATCTGTTTCAGTATCAAGGCGTGTTTTTTTTGTGTGAGGGGAAGTTATTAATGGAGAGCCAGCTCTTTTTTTTGATTGTTTTAGAGAAGTTGTAATGGCCTGAGAAGGTGCTTCTATAGGTTTAGAAAAGGGAATGATAGAGGGAAGGTCTTGCTGAAAGCAAGCAGGATTAGCTCCAAATAGGCAAAGATTAATTGTGCTATTAAGATCCTGTATTGGACCATGGGTATCTGGAGTAATATCAGATTCATTTAATAATTCTATGAGAGCTCCCAAAACATCTTCTAGAATTACAAGTGTATTATTGTGAAAAGATGGATTTAGTGGAAACGATTGTGGTACAGATGTGCAAGGCAGATTCTTAGATATAACTTCTTGAGCTAATAGGTTAATAGAAGCAATTTTTTCTGCACTTAATGGAATATGTACCTCTTCTATAATAAAAGAATTATTTTTTGATCCTATTAAGGGATTTAAGTAGTTGAGGATAAAATAAGGCATGATTAAAGTTTTTTATAGGGTTATTTAATGTCATCGTTTTTTCGTAAATCTTCTAAAGAAGGGACTGCATTAGTTGTTTTGCTTATTTTGTCTTTTAATACTTGTTCAAGCATCGAAGGGCCACTCGTCGAAGGTATGTCTTCATCTAGTGAATGAACTACCAAGGCAAGAGTTTTTTGAAGATTTTTCAAAGGGTTATTTTCATGTAGACATGTGGTGAAATCTTTATAATATTTTTTAAAAAAGCTAATACAGTCAGTAAGGCCATGAAACAAAAGTATAAGCATCTTTTTTCTGTTAATAGATTCTTTTTTAGAAACAAAGGGAGATTGGTAGTAAAAAATAAAATTATTATTGGTGTGTTTATCGCATAGAGTTGCGATACTTTCAGAAGTTTTAGTGATTGAATAACGACTATTACCATAAGCATGTACTAAACTTATACTACTACATTGTGTTTGATAGGAAAGTGTAAAGGTAGAAGAAGGTTTTCCTGGACTTGGGTGCTCTTTAAGATTTTTTTTCTGTACAGTAAGAAGAGGAATTAGATAAATAGGGTCTTTACTCTTGTTTACTGTTGCTTCTACTGAATGAGAATCTCTTATTAATTTTGTGTTTTTGAATCCATGTTGGGTCATTTGATTAAGTATAGAGGCGTTGCTAATGCAAGGTAAGGTGAGATCTAATAAAATGGACTTTTGTTTTAAAGCATCAATAATATTAGTAAATTTTTTGAGTTTTTCTTCGTTTTTTGAAAAGAAATTATGTTTCATATAATAAAAAAAATTCTCTTGGAATCCTTGGTATAAAATTAAAAAAAGTTCTTCAATGGTGGTAATTTTTTGAGTGTTTTGAGGATTAAATGGATCTGGAATAAATGTAATTTTTTCGATGAAAGAGCAATTTAAGAGGGTATGAGCATATTTAATTGTTGCATTGAGAGAAAAGGAAAGCTTATCTTTTAGTCCAGCAAAAGATTGATTGAGCTTTGTTGTATAATGTATGTGGTATCGATTCTTGTAGTACTGAATAACAAATGCATGAGCAATAAAATGCTGCTTTTTAATTATTTTAGGAGGAGTATTGATTTCTAAAAGAGGGTTACTAGTTATTGACACGTCTGTTTTAGAAAGAGAAATATCCTTATTAAGATCAGAGTTTGCAAGAGTTTTTAAAATATTTCCCAATAACCTATAGATCTGAGGACAGACAGTTGATGTTTGGGACAGTGGTTCTAGGTATGTTTTAAACATTTGTTGGTTATATGTTGTTAATAAATATAAGGCAGGAATTAATGTTGCAACAGCAGCATTTTTTTCAGATTTTATGAAAGGAATATCAGAAACATTGACGTTAACAGAGGTTAAGGTCAATAATTTTTTGATATGTTTAAGCATGAATTTGAAGCGAATATGTTTATACTTTAAGAGATTTTTCCATGTGTCTTGAAGATAGTGATGTTTTTCTATGTGTAGGGTTGTTTGATTATGAATAGTGTATAATCTTATGTGGTAATGGATACAAGAGCAGGTTTTTTTAGGTGTGATACTAGATACAGGCTTTTCGTAAGGTGTTATGAGATCGAGTAAGATTTTTGAATGTGCAGAAGGATTGACTACTTCTTTAACATGAGCGCAAAAATTATTATTGATTAATTTTAATAATGATAGGAATTCAGAATGTGTTTTTGTTTTAAGATGAGCTCTTTCTTTAAAAAAGAAATAATTATTTTTTGTTAACAGATAAATCATTTTTAATGTTTCTATTTTTGATATAGCCATTTTTAATGAAATTTCTTTGATATCTAAATCAGATGTATATCCAATTGCGTGTTTTAGATATTTCTTCATCTTTTTTACAAATTCAGAAGAGTTAACAACTCGATTATATTTTTTTATATAGATACGAAATATACCACTATTTAGACGACTACAGGTAAGAAAAATGTTTTCTTGAGCAAGGGATTTTTTAGTACAAATATTTGAATGCATAGCGATTTTAACCGCTGATTTTATAACTTCTTGAGCGCTATCTGTCTTTTTACTTTTTATATCTGTTGCTTCCTTAATAGTTTTTGAAAAAGGTTCTTTTTGCGTGGTTTCTATGATTTTTTCAGTAAATCCTTCATCTTGTAAGCTTAAAGTAATTTCTTTGGTTAAAAGTTCATGATGAGTAGTAGATGCCATCCATTCGTTCTTATCAACGATAAGAGAAAGGATATGTTTTTGTTTATTAAGTAAAGATAAAAGTAACAGAAGT
>NZ_WTCQ01000005.1 GCF_015356765.1 Candidatus Clavichlamydia salmonicola | reverse complement strand
TTATTTTTTTTATTTATCTTAGACAATAGTATGGGTAAAATAATGAAGTATAATATCAAAAATATGAAAAGATTATATTTGTTTATTACTGCTTTTAAATGGCTTATGCAGGGTTACAAGAGAGCTTAATATTGCTAAATAATTTTTATTAAAGATTATGAATTTCTAAGCTAGTGGATGGAATTTATTTATTCTTTAATATTTTATGCCTTAACAATAATAGTATCTTTAACTGAATATTTATTTGAGTAGGAAGGTGTGCTGTAAATAAGGTGAGCTATTGTTACTGGAACACTTCTTCTTACAGATCTTTTAAGAGCCTGTTTTAAACAAGGCATAATCATTAAAGGGAGTATAAAAATTCTTATTTAGTGTAATGGGGGTATAGGATCTCTTTTTAATTTTTCTTCTTTTTCTTTTAATTGTTGATAAAGAATCAATAATACATCCTTTAAAGGATGTTGTAGGTCATTAAGAAGAGAAAATGGCAGGTTATTTGCTTCGTTATGCGCTTTGGTTATGAATTCTTGTGATGATGATAATTCTAAGAGTGCTGTTTCATAATATTTTTTGAAAGAAAGAGCATGTAATTTAGATAATTGTAAGGAAAATATGCTTTTTACTGCTGCTAAGTTGTACTCAACCACATGATATAACACTTCAAGGAGTAGTGAAACATCTTGTATAATTTCTCTGTTATATTCAACCTGAATAGTCGTTGATGTGCTCTTTTTTGAGAGTATTTTTTTTAGTATGCGAGTTATTTTTTTACTACGCACAATAGTTGAGTTTATAGCGTTAAAATATTGAGTAAGAGTTATTTTAGAAACTTTTATTTCATATCTATTATGGGGTCTAAATATACTAAAGAAATAGAATTCATATTGACTTGTTGTAAAACTAGGGTTTTTTATTGGATGTAAGATAGAGCGAAGAGAAGCATCAGGATTCTTGACTAAGGTAAGGGTGGAAGAAAGAAGTTCCTCAGTTTCTTTATAACCAGCATGTAAAGGTGGTTCACCTAGATCAGTATTTCCTTTAAAATAACGGAGGCATATTTTTAGGTTGTGTTGAGAGATCCTTTTTAAAAGGGAAAGTAGCGTACTTTGAGGTATTGGCTTTGAAGGATTGTGGGATAGTGGCCAGGACTCATCATAGCATTTTACATGTAATGGCGAGCTGTTAGATTCCTCTATAATTTTTGCTATGCGCTTCTTATGTTGTTTTAAGCTCTGAATCCATGCAATTAGCGGTTTTTTTCCAAGATGTATTGGAGAAAGCGTAGATGTTTGTTTTACATATAAGATTGTGTTTTTTTTAGCATGTGGGTGTAAACTAACATAAGAAAGACTCTTTTTTGTTAATATGGGCATGGGAGGATTAGTTTTAGATACCAAAGATGTTAGTAAATCAGGATGATGAGATAAAGGATCTGGATCAATTGCTAGGCGTAAGCAATACTTGTTATTCAGCATATTGAGTGTAGATTCAACCAGCTTAGTAAGTTCTTCGATAGTCTGAGAAGTTCGGCAAGTTTTATCCCAACAGTACCAGTTTCTGTGAACTATATAGTATAAAATCCTGTATGTTGCAGCAAAATCATTAGTGGCTGGCGGTTGTATGCTGGGTATTTCTGGAGCGCAAGAGAATGTAGGTTTGGAGCTAGCTTCAACTACATGATTTAAGAAGATTTGAAAAATTTTACCAGAGCTAATACCTTTCTTTCCTGATAAAGAAAAGCCATGCGTATTGTTTCTTAGGCTTATGAAATAATGGTTATTTTTCTCTTCTAATGGCGGTTGTTGTTTGGAAGCAGTATCTGAGTCACTAGATTCTTCTTCAGAATCACTAATTATTATTGCTTCTTCACTATTACTAGTCGTACTGTGGCTTGAGCTAGATTCTATTATTTCTTGCACAGCTGTTTGTAGATCAGCCATTAGTTGAAGATGTGACTGTTGGGTTACTTGTTTTAATTCAGCATCAGCAATGTATTTGATGTAAGGTTCCTGTTCTTTCATGAAATTTAAAAGTGACTCAAGAGAGAATTGTCTTAAAGTAGTTAAATTTGCATATGAGGGAGCATTTAAATTTTTTCTAGTATCTACACAAACAAAATCAAAGTTAGTGATAATAGTTCCTATATATTGATGAGAATTGGTTATCCAATTTTCAACATCAGCAATTTTTTTTTCAGTTAAAATGAATATAGAATCTTCAAGCAACGTGATCTCTTTTAAGAAGTAGCTAGGAGAGATGGTCTCTATCTTTTCAATAGAGCTAGATGACATGTTGTTTTCACTTACAGAAGATTTTGTTTTTTTTGTAAGGATAGACATTTCTTCTTGTTGAGCAGCTGCAAGCCATCTTTTTCTTGGAATTATAGCTTTAGAGGTTGAGGGGGTTGTTAGAAGAGGGGATTGAATAGGTTCAGGTGATCCTAGATTTAATGTTTTTGATATATGTTCATAAAAAACTTGATCAAAATGTGATTGATGGCAATTTAACCAGTTTTTTAATTTTTGCATTAATGATTCTATACTTGGAATATTAGTAGGTACATCTGTGGCATGGCTGGTTAAAGCACCTTGATGAGGTAAAGCATTGGTGTATGTGTAATTAAGCATGGCAGCTTTTTTTACGCGCTCTGCTAAGGTTATTAGATGTTGTCTGAGTTCAGTGGGATCTTGGGTATGTTGGTGGTATGGTACTAATAGAATACTCTCTTCTTCTTCAATAAGAATAGCATTTATGTTCCAAGGATTTATTGATAATGCCATAGTAATATTATTTTAGAAAATGATTAGTTGTTTCGTTGATTATTACATTATTTCTTTTTTTATTAAATGCAATATTCTTCTAAAGAAAACAAATTAAATAATTTAATATTAATCGGTATTAGAAAGCTTTATAATTTTTTTTTGATATCAAATTTTTGATATAAGCAAGAAATAGATGTTGCGACTGGATGGTCAATACTTTCTAGGGCAGGCATTGATTTTTTAGGTTCGATTTGTGCCCATTGTTTTAGTAAGAGTTGTTTTATTTGATCAAATTTTTTAATAGCTTTGAAGAAAGACTCTTTTGAATAATTATTTTCTATTTCTAAAAAGGTGTTTTCAAATTTTTTTTGAGTTAAGAACAAATTGTATTCAGTAGCTAAATAAATTAAGGCAATAAATAAAGGCTGTTTTATATATATGTGACTTTCTTTTGTTTCTTTAATTTTAGGAAAAAAGGGTTCTGTAAAAATATTAACAATATGATGAAATAATCTATTTCCGACAGAACATAAAGCTTTTAGAGTTTCATTTTTTTTTGATCTTACTGTACGAGAAATTAAAAAATGATATGAAGAACCTGATCTTGCAAGAGTACAAAATTTAAAAAAATATTTCGATGAACAGGAGCGGGCTTTTCGTATAGAATTAATTTCTTTAGAAAATTTTTTAGTAGTTAAAGAAGAGGAGACGGGGTTTTGAAGCATTTCTTTTATAGATAATAATAATGATAGAGTTTCTGCATAACCTGGGTGTTTAATTTCTTGATCCCTAAAATAGGAAGGGCATATTTCTAAGTTATGGCGAGAAATGTCTAATAAAGTTTTGACTAGTGTGTCACAAGTTACTGGTTTTGTATCATCGTGATTTAATGGCCAAGCGTTATCTTTAGATAATAAGTATAAGGATGTGTTTAGAGATTTTTGGAGGATAGAATGTATTCTAGAGTGATGTTTTTTAAGGCTTGCGAACCAATTTTTTAAACTTGTATCTGTTTGATGCATTGGCGAGCGGACTGCTGTTTCTTGGATGCGTATAAATTGATGGTTGTTGCGTTGTATATAGACGCTAATATATCTGATAGAGGGCTTTATAATGATAGGAAAAGGTGGTTTATGATTAGATACAATAAGTTTTATTAAATCTTCATGATGATTTAAGGGATCAGAATCTATTTTTAAAGCAGCGCAATACTTTTGATTAAGCATATCGAATGTAGATGAAATAAACTCTTCTAAATTTGGAGATATTAGATGCTGCTTACTGAAGCAGAAAGTATTTCTGCTTACTATATGGTATAAGGTGTGAAGGACTGCAGGGTGATTGTTTGTAATTTTTTCTGGAATATTAGGTATAGGGAGTAAAGATTTATATGCAGAAGCAAGGCTAGCTTTTTTTACTTGAAGTAAGAATTGCTTAAAGCGAGAGGCATCGACAAAAACTTGTATGGCATTTAGGCTGAGGACGCCAGAGGTTAATCGTAATCCTATAAGCCATTTTATATCATCCAATTTTTTGGCAGGAGCTGGTATGGATTGAGGCTCTAATGTTGTAGAAGTAATAGATTCTAAAGGTTCCTCTTCTTGGTTGAAAGGAGGCGTAAGCAAGGTGTCATCTTGCTCTATTTCTTCTGGGGTAGTTGTTATGTCAGTTATTAATTGTGTATATGATTGTCTGATTTTTTGTTCTGGATGAGGAAGGCATTCTAAAAGTTCTTCTTCTTGGTTAAAAGGAGGCGTAAGCAAGGTGTCATCTTGCTCTATTTCTTCTGGGGTAGTTGTTATGTCAGTTATTAATTGTGTATATGATTGTCTGATTTTTTGTTCTGGATGAGGAAGGCATTCTAAAAGTTCTTCTTCTTGGTTAAAAGGAGGCGTAAGCAAGGTGTCATCTTCTTCTATTTCTTCAAGGGCAGTTTCTATGTCAGCCATTAATTGTGTATGAGATTGTTGGATTTCTTTTTTTGTTTCAGGATGAGGAAGGGATTCAAGGATATCTTGATGTTCTTGCATGAAGGCTAGAATGGACTGAAGAGAAAATATTCTTAAATTTCTTAAGCTTTCATATGGAAGAGCGTGTAAGTCTATTTTAGCATCGACAATCACTATGTCAAAATTAGCAATAATAGTCCCAAGATGTTGATGTATGATAGATATCCATTCTTCAATATCTTGTATAATTGTTGGAATGAATGTAAAGATGGCATCTTCCAGCATAACTATATCTTGAACTAGATAGTTAAAACAGGAAGATGTTGTTTTTTGAATAAGCGAAGGGGTCTGTTCAATAGTATTATTTTCTGCACAAGATATTTTAGTTTTTTTTGTTATGGAAGTTTCTTTTTCATGGGTTGTAAGCCATCTTTTTTTAGGGTTAAGGGGTATAGTGCTGGATGAAGAAGTTATCTCTAGTGCTGTTTTCGTAACCATTAAAGTGTGTTCTGGGTTTTCGATTAAGGATTGAGTCATCAGTAAAGATTGAGATATGTCTTGAAAAAAAAGATCACTACAAGAAGAAATGATCATAGATTTATTTGTTGCTATCCAGCTAGTTAATTCTTTAACAAAGGTTAAAAGAGTAGGGATTTCTAGTAGAGGAGGAGAATAAAGGCTAGTATCAGAAGAAGGAAATAATGTGCAAAGGAAACAATAATTTTTTTGAGCAGCTTGCTTAACGCATTCAACTAAATGTTGCAAATGATCTTGTAGATGTAATGGATGGTTTGGTTGAGGAATATATGGAAGAAAGAGCAATTGGCTTTCTCGCTCAAGCAGTGTGAGGGTTATAGAAAAAGGATTTAAATAAAAAGACATAATAAATTTTTTTTAAAAATGATTTTGATTTATTTATAAATTATGATTCTAATTTCTGAAAAAGAATAGATAAGGTGTTTTGTAAAGGATGAGATATTTCAGAAAGGGGACTTATAGGAGTTGTCAAAGAGGTTCGTGTATGCCATTCTTTTAATAATTCATCTTGAAGCTTGTCAAAAAATGTCAACGCTTGCGTATATTGTTTTTTAGATGTTTGAGTTTTAGTTGTAAAAAAGGTTTCTTTACAGCGGAGTTTTAAGCAAGCAATATTATATTTGATTCCCCAATACACTAAAGGTATAAAGACACAAGGGTCTAGAATGACCTGATGATTATATTCTATTTTTGGAAATGTAGAGTCTTGAAAAATATTTTTTATGTGATAGAGTATTTTTTTTGCATGAGACAAGCATGTGCTGATGTTATCCATTTTGATTTGTATACTTACTGAATGAATAGATAATGTATATCCAGTTCCTGGTCTAAAAATAGATAGCAGCTGCATAAGAGGTATGGAAGATGTATTTTTACAGTTTTTGGTAGGGCGTATTTTTTCTAATATAGGTGTGCTTATATTGTCTGCATGTTCGCACATTTTTATTATAGAGGATAAGATTTTTTCAGTTTTTTCATGACCTGGGAGTAAAATTTTTTTATTTATATCATCAATACCATCTCTAAACTGAAGCATACATGTGTTTAAATTATGTTGAGATATCGCTGTTAGGGTAGCTAATAAATCATTTAGAGAAATTGTATTAGTTACATTGTGCTCTAATTTCCATGAATCATTTTTGCATGTAAGATATATGGGGTTTTTTTTTGCTAAAGCAATGATAAAAGCTAGTCGTTGTTGATGTTTTTTTAAGCTAAGGAGCCAATATTTAAGTTGTCCATATGAAGTCTTTATAGGGGTAACAATAGAGGTTATTTTTGTATAAAACGAATTTTTATTTACTGAGCATGGAAACACGCTTATGAAAGACATCTGTTTAATTTTTTGAATAGGTTTTGGTGGATTAGTTGGAGATACAAGCGAGACAAGAAGGTCTTTATTATGATTTAAAGGATCTGCTTCATGGTTTATTGCTTCACAGTATTTTTTGTTAAGTAAATTTAATGTTTCTTGAGTAAGTTGTTGTAACAATTTTAAACGAGCAAAAAAAGGAAAAGCCATTGTAAAGCAGTATAAATTTCTATGAGTCACATAGTATAATGCTGTAAGAGCTAATTTTTTATCCTTTGATACTGTTCTTATAATATCTGGGAGATTATTGCTGGAGTTATATGAGTCAGATAGGCTTGCTTTTTCTACAATTTTTAAAAAATGTTTGTATTTGTTGCTGTGTTGCATGGAGGCTTTAGGTGATAACAAGAAACGATGAGCTAATGAGCGAACATTAATAAAAAAATTTTCTTTTGGAACAAGTTTATATTTTCTTATCTTATTTTTAGGAGATATGATAGGAACTTTGGGGCTGTTAATTGGCAAAATGGCAATGGATTTTTCCTTTATTTCTTTTAGTGAAACATGAATATCTTCTAATAATGTTATGTGAGAGGAAAATGTTTCTTTTCGTAGATCAGGATCTTTTATATTTTTTGTTAGATCGTGAATTTGAGTCATAAATGGTAAAAGTGCTTTAAGAGTAGATCTTCTTAGGTTATGAGCAGTTTTATGTTGAAGAGCAGAGATATCTTGAGAAGAATCTACAAAAACAAGATGAGAATTGGTGATAATAT
Source organism: Candidatus Clavichlamydia salmonicola (assembly GCF_015356765.1). Classification (GTDB taxonomy): domain Bacteria; phylum Chlamydiota; class Chlamydiia; order Chlamydiales; family Chlamydiaceae; genus Clavichlamydia; species Clavichlamydia salmonicola. Next base: position 48,964 of record NZ_WTCQ01000005.1, on the reverse strand, counting down.
TTCCAATTTGTTGATGAGAACTCATGACCCAGTCTTCAATAAGAGGAACTTTTCTTGTAGTAAATGTAAAAACAGAATCCTGGAGCATTACAATTTCTTGAACTAGATAACCTTCAGTTTTTAAGAAAGATTCTGGAGAGATAATAGAGGAGCTTTCTTCGATGGATTTTTTAGCTTTTTTTAATAAGGGAGAGAATTCTTCTTCTGCATGCTGCAGCTGCCATCTTTTTTTTGGAGGGTGCTGTTTGATCGCAGGAGTATTACATAAATCTAATGACGAAGAAGGGGTGCTTATATCTAAAGCTTGGGAAATTTTTTCGCAAAAAGGTCCCCCGAAAGAGTTCTTAAGAACATTTTTATGTTGTTGCATCCATACATGTAATTGCTCAACTAACATTGTTAAATTTTTTATAGAAGATAAGGGCTCAGACATAATTGTTGAAGAATGAAGAGTACTCATAAGAGAATATTTTTTAAGAGTTGCTTCTCTAACCTTACAGACTAAGTTATGTAGGTGATTTTGTTGTAATGGAGGAGATTTTTTTTCTAAATTTTCTGGAACAAGAAGAAGACATTGAGTTGGCTTTACTAGAATAGCTTGAAAAGAAAAAGGATTTATTAAAGATGACATAATGAATTATAGAAAAAGATATGGAGGCATTATTAGCCAAACTATCTTATCATACTTTTTAAGTAATTTTCAACTATGTTCTGTTGTCAATACCTTTTGGATGATTTTTATTTCTAGTTGGTCATGAAGAAAATGAAAAGATTCTCTTAAGGGGGTGAGAAATTTTATTCAGAGAAGGTTCAGATAGAACTAGTTCATAATTTTTTCGAGAAACATTATTTATTTTTTTTCTAAAAGTGCCTTTATAAAATAGTCTTGACAAGTTTTTAGCGTAAATGGACCACCAATACAGCAAGGCTATTACTATAGGAAGATTTAGTATATTGTTCTTTATCCAAAAAAATAAGATGCTGGAGGAGTGCTTTTTTCTCTATTTAAAAAATTAAGGTTAGGATTGCTATACGCTATTGATCTAGGGCTATTGGAAGGTGTGATGGGGGGGGGGAGGTATATGTAAGAGTTCATTAAGAGCAACTTCGATATCTTTCATTAATGTTAAGTGTGATAAAGAAGCTTCTTTTTGAGTTGGTAAATTTTTAAGATTGCCTAAAAGATATTAGTGCTCCTGCATAAAATGTAAAAGAGCGCGTAAAGTAAATTCTCTTGCATTAGCAAGGGTCTCAAATGGAAGAGCGAGTATGTCTATCTCTGCATTTACAAATACAAAGTCAAAGTTAGTAATGATATCACCAACTTGTTGATGAGTGCTAATAAACCAGTCTTCAAGGCTTATAGCTACTTTTTTAGTAAATGTAAAAAAAGGGCTCCAAAAGACTTTTTGAGAAAATATTTATGTCTTTGAATCTATGTATATAATTTGCTCAACTAACATTGTTAAATTTTGTATAGAAAATAAAGAAGACAATGTCATTGTTGTAGAAGTAAGAGAGTATTGCTGAAGGATTGCTTATCTAACCTGAGAGACTAGATTATGTAAATGATGCTGTTGTGATTGAAGAGAGTTTTGTTTATCTAGCTTCTGTAGAACAAGAAGAAGACATTAATCTTTCTCTAAAAGAATAGCTTCAAAAGTAAAAGGATTTATAGAGGATGACATGATGGATTATATGAAATAAGAGCAAAGTATTAGCTAAAATGTTCTAACATATTTTCAAGTGATTTCCAATTGCGTTAATTTATCAATATTTTTTTGATAATTTTTTAATTGGTCCATAATTTTTATTTCTAATTCTTTATAAAGAATGGTTAAGGAATTTTGCAAAGGATGTTTAAGGTCATTAAGAGGGGTTACAGGGGTGTTTTCAGATGTTCTCTTTTTCCATTCTTCTAAAAGGAAGGTTTGAATTTTTTCTAATTCAAAAAGCGTGTTGTTATATTTTGCTTGAGTCATATGTTTTTTTTTTAACGAAAAGGTGTCTTCATAATTAGTTTGCAGCAATACATGATTGTATTGAACCCCCCAATATATTAAGGGTATGCAAAGGTTGACGTCAGTTATGATGTGTTGATTATATTGAATGTTTATTGCCCTTTCAAAAGAGAGCATATTTTTTACATGATGAGTAGTTTTTTTTGCATGGCAGAAGAGGCTTTTTATATTATGAAGTTTTAGATTTGTAAATACTGAATGAATATTAATTACATAGTCAGTATCAGGCCTAAAAATCGAGAAAAATTGAAAAGAATTTGTTAGATCATTTTCTCTAGACATTAACATGAGAGGTGTTGAAGTTAGTGAATCTTGAGGGGAAGATGGAAGTGCGGGATTAGGATTGTTTAATATATCTATAATAGATGTCAGGATCTGTTCAGTGTTTTCTCTACCAAGGCTTAAGACTTTATCATCTAGCTCAGAGTTGCTTTTAAAGTGATGGAGACAGGTTTTTAAATTATGAAGAGAAATTTTTTTTAGTACAGGTAATAAGGTTTTATGGGTTTTTAGAGAGCGAGTGTCATGATCTAGTGGCCAAGAATTATCATTACATTTTAGGTATATAGATTGATGTTGGGATTGTTTAATTGCATTAATCAGACGCAACTTGTGTTTTGATAAACTTTTTAACCAAGTTGTAAGTGCTTGTTTTTTGTTATTAATGGGTGTTTGTAGAAGGATCTTTTTAATGAGCAAGACGTTATGGTTATTTGGATGGGGGTATATGCTGATATAAGAAAGGGATGATTTTTTGAATATCGGGGAAGGGAGATTGTTGTCAGATATAAGAGAAACGAGTAAGTCATCATGATGATGCAAGGGGTCAGGGTTAAAGCCAATTTCAGAACAATATTCTGAGTTAAGAAAGGACAGGGTTTCTAATACAGCTTGTTCTAAAGATTTTAAATTTGTTGTTAAATGATGAAGTTTTGGAAAGCAATAAAAATTGCGATGTACTATGTGGTATAAAGTTTTAAGTGAGGTAAGTCTATCATGCGAAATGTTATTGCTAATATTAGGTATTGTTGTATTAGAAGCATAAGAGCTTAGTTTACTTGCTTTATATACAATTTTTAAAAAATTTCTAAATTTTTGGATAGAATATATAGAGGCTTTAGATGATAAAGAGAAACAAGAAGCTAGACAACGAAGTCCAATAAAGTAATGTTCAGGTAAAATTTGCTTAAAAATTTTAGGGGTGCTTAATTTTTTAAATCTTTTAGCGATAATGCAAGGGGATTTTTTGAGCGTTGCCATTTTTAAATTAGTAGATTTTTCTAATACAGGACTTTGAGATTCATTAGAAATATGAAGGCATTGTTGAGTGTATTGCAGAGCAATTTTTAAATCTTTTATTAATGTTATGTGAGATGAATGAGCTTCTTTTTTAATGTCTGAGTCAAAAATATTATTTAATAAATGAAGGTGTTGTTCCATAAATTGTAAAAGTGATTTTAGCGTAATTTTTCTTAAGTGACCTGGTTTTATATATGGAATAGATGATATTTCTGATTCTGAGTTAACAAAGAAAATGTCTGAATTGGTGATGACATTTGCGACTTGTTGGTGTGTCTTTGTGATCCATGCTTCAAGATCATAAGTTTCTTTTTGTATAAATGTGAATACAGATTCTTGAAGCATGGTAATATCAGTGGTTAAAAAGCTGGGCATTTTTTCAAGAGCAAGTGTAATAACTTGGGAAGAGTCCGAAGGGAAAGCATGTTTTTCTGGATCCATTTTAGCTTGTTTTGGAGGAGACATAGAGGCTTTTTCATATGCCATGCGCCATCTTTTTTTTGGATTTTGTGATTGGGGTGTGGGAGAGACTGAATGCGTGGGTACAATAGGTGCTTCTAAATCTAATGATTGTAGGATCTTTTGATAAAATGTTCCTCCAAATGATGATATAAGAGTTTGATTATTTTCTTGTAGCCATGTCTTAAGTTGTTGAGCGAGTATTGATAAGTTTTGTGTAAAAGATAAAGGGTGTGTGTATCCAGTTTTTGTAGATTTTGTAGATAGACAAGCATTGGACAAAGAATATCCTTGTATTGCTGCTTGTCGGACCTGATGAGCTAAGTTATGTAAATGATCTTGTTTTTCATGTGTATCTTGTAAAACTAGATTTCTATGTATGAGTAAGATAGTGGTGTCTTGCTTCACAAGAATGGTCTGAATAGAAAATGGATTAATAGGAATGATCATAATTCATTATATTTGTTTTGAATGTGGTTTATCAAAATAATATTTTTATAGCATATGAAGTTTTTCTTTATATGGGCTAAAGGGTTAGTTAGATTCATTGCTAGGCTTTGTTTGATTAGTAGAAGGTATATTTTTCCACAAGTTTAATATCTCTTGAGCTATAGGTTGATTAATGCTCGTAAGAGGAGTAACAAAGTCTTGTAAAGAATCTTGTTTTAATTTTTGTAATAATTGCTCTTGAGATTGCGTTAGACAATTAAGACTTGAGAAGTAGTAGTTTTCTGATTTGTGGTGGTCTTTTTTGTAAGTTTTATTATGGATACTCTTTAAAAATGCCTTGTTATAATCAAGTCCCCAATATAACAAAGAGATGAAAAGAGAGAGGTTTTTTATTTTTGTCTCTTTATGTTTGATTTTAGGAAGACATTTCTGTGTCAGTATATTTTTTATGTAACGCGCTGTTTTTTTTGTATGATGAAAAATAGACCGTAAAGCTTCATATTTTCTTGAAGATACTATCTGATGTATTCCTACATGATACCCTTCATCAGGTCTAGTTATCGAAAAGAATGAAACTTGTGGGATACTTAAAGAAGGAGGTATTATTTTTTCTATAACCTGAGGTTTAAATATAGTACTTTCTTGAGAGGTTTTATTGTTTAGAAGATCTTTTAGAGCATCCTCAAGTGCTTGAAGGATTGATGATAATATTTCTTTACTTTGGTTATGGCCAAATTGATTCGCTTCAGTATCAGGATTAGAGCATTCTTGAAAAGCAGCTGTGCAACTTTTGTAATTATATTTAGAGATGCTTATCATTGTTTCTATCAATTTTATAGGGGACACAGATATGTCTTGCGGATGGTATAAAGGCCAAGAGTTATCATTGCATTGTAAGTATGTAACAGTTGTATGAAGATTTTTAATAGTTAATAAAATGCGTTCTTGGTGTTTTTTTAAGCTTTTTAACCAAAGTTGAACATTTTTATAAGATGCCTGTACTGGCGTTGTAATTACAGTTTTTTTGATTCTTATAATGTTTGTGTTAGCGCAAGCAGAGTAGATGCTAATATATGAGATACAGGCGTCTTTTATAATAGGACCTGGAGGATTAGAGGGAGAGACAAGTAAACCTTTTAGGTGAAGATGATGAGATGAAGGGTTTGCTACTTCTCCTAAATGTTCGCAATATTTTTGATTCAATAAGGCTAAAGTAGAGTTTATAGATTCGTCTAGTTTATGAGAAACACCATGCCTTTCATTAAAGAGATATTTATTTCTTTGAACTATATGGTATAAAGTAGTTAAAACATTAATAAAGTTATGCAAGGCAGATTTTTCTATATTAGGTATATTTTGTTTAGAGTTGTATGTGGATAATGAGCTAGCCTGTACTATTTGCTTTAAAAATATTTTAAATTCATAGCAATTAATGATATCTTTTTTAGATGAGAGAAAAAAGGATGTTTCTGACACTCGTATTCCTACAAACCATTCTTCATTGGAATCAGCTTCTTGAGAGCTTATTATGGATCGTAATTTATTAATTTTTTTGATTGATTTGTCTGCTAAAGATTTTGGTTCACTTGCTGGAGAACTAACTTCCAGAAGATCGCTATCTGATGAGCGGCTTTCTATACAAGCAGAAAGCTCTTGAAGAGCATCTGTTAAGTCTTTTGTTAGTGTTAGATGTGATAAAGAGGCTGTTCTTTTAATTTCTGGATCAGGAATTTGATTAATGAGTGAATTGTGTTCATACAAGAATTTTAAAAGAGATTCAAGTGTAAACTGTCTTAAATTAGTTAATGTTTCAAATGGTAGCCCCTTAACATCTTCTTTTGTGGCTAGTAATACAATATCAAAATTGGTTAAAATTTTTCCTATATTCTCATGTGTAATATTAAACCACTCTTCCAGATCATGGGTAATTATGGGAGAAAGTATAAAAATATTTTTTTCAAGCATGACTAGTTCTTTAACAAAATAATCAACCTTTTCTGTAGAAGATTCTTTAATTTTTTTAGGTGCAGAAGAGCTCTCTTCTAGAGCATGCTGAGTTCTCCATCGTTTTTTTGGATTTATTGGCATAGAGCTAGAGGGAGCGGCTTTTAAAGGCAAGGCAGGCGCAGAAAATGAAGGAGGGTTTAAATTTAATGACTCAGAAATATGGTTATAAAAAGATAATCCACAAGATGAAATAAGGAGGAATTCTTGAGTTTTTATCCAAGTACTAAGTTCTTGCGCAAAAGATGTAATAGTTTGAATAAATGAACAACTTTCTGAATGTCTATGCGTATTCAAAGAAGAGCTGAGTGTAACATGGTTAAAAGAGTATCCTTGAAGAGCTGCCTGTCTTATTTGTGTTACTAAATGTTGAAGATGCTGTTGTAGATGCTCAGAATCTTGGGTTATTTTTGGATGTTGAGGACAAATAAGTAAATGTTTTTCTTGTTCTATAAGGATAGCTTTGAGGGCAAGGGGATTTATAGAGGCTGACATAATAAATCATAATAACTTAAGTTTTTCATTCAAAATATAGTTACATTTCAATGGTAATTTTTCATATTTTTAATTTCCTTTTCAGAGCGAGCAATGATGTGTGTTGGTAAATTTTCATACAAAAGTAGCATTTCTTTGGATAAAGGATGCTCAAGATATTCTAACTTAGGAATAGGTATTGTAGCGTTGAAAGAATTCCAATAATTCTGAATATTTGACCGGGCTACATTTAGTTCTAAGAGAGTGCTATTGTATTGTGTAAGAGTAAAATTTTTAAAATTTTTCTTAAAGGTGTTAGCGAAGTACTGTTCTAGTAAAGAGTGGTTGTAGGTCGTTCCATGATAGAGTAGTGCTAAGAATAAAGAAGCATTGTTGAACTGTTGGCCTTGATATTTCATTCGAGGGAGTATTGTTTGTTTAAACATGTTGTCTAGGTGGTGCTGAATTTTTTTTGCATGGCGATACATTGCTGCAATAATTTCATATTTTCTTGTAGAACATGTGTGATAAATTTTTATATAATATACATGATTATTCTTTAAGAGCGTTATGAAATTAGGTTTAAACTTAACTAAGGGAAGGGAAATTTTTTTTATAGATTCTACTTTACTTGATAAATCTGTAAAGGTTGATATAGGATTAATGTAGTCTATTTTAGTGGCATCAAGTGTCTTTGATAATATATTTAAGGTTTCTTGATATCCAACAAGATAAACTTCCTTTGTTGTTGAAATGGGAGCTTTTTTTTCGATACCCTTTTCTAAAGGAAGTGGCAAGCCAGCATTGCCAAGCTCTTCAATAGCATTTTTTAAGTCTGTTGATAATATAAGGTGAGCTTGATAGAGCTGTCTTTGTGTGTCTGGGCTGGAAAGATTATTATAAAGGGATAGATTTTGTTCTAAGAAATGAACAAGAGAGTCAAGAGTAAATTTTCTTAAAGTACTTAATGTTTCATATTGTAATGCAGAAGTATCAGCTGTTGAATTTACAAATAACATTTCATTATTTGTTATAATTTTACCAATATGTTGATGAGTAGAGTTAATCCATTCTTCAAGATTTTCAATGGTAGTGGGTCTCATCGTAAATACATCATTATCAAGCATAAAAATCTCTTTTACAATATAGGGGCAATGGAGGAAAGTAGATTTTTCTATGATGTTAGAAGCTTCAGAAGATATTTTAGGTTTTTTTGGTGCAGAAGTATCTTCCTGGGTGTATTCGTTACGCCATCTTTTTTTAGGCCATTTGCCTTTAGATATCTGCTCACTTGTTTCTTGCATGGTTAATTGTGAGCTTGGTATAGCTATATGGGTGTTTATGGTTAAAGACTTAGTAAGTTCTTCGCAGAATGATGTCCCATAAGATGCTAAGAGTATAGATTTATTTTCTTCTATCCATTCACGTAATTGTTGAGCTAAAGATATTAAGTCTTGATTAGATGGTAAAGGATGAAAAGGATCTGTTACTAGAGAAGGGGTAGGATAGAGCGTATGTATAACAGAAAACTTTTTAATGGCAGCATGTTTAATTTTTTCCACTAAGTCTTTTAAATGTATTTTTTTTTCTGCGTTATTTTTTGCTTGTGTATCTTCATTACAAATTATGAATGCGTTATTTTTTTCTATAAGAACGACTTTCACTGTAAAGGGATCAATTGAAAGGGACATAGCTACATATATTTTTAGAAATTATTAAGTAAAATATACTTACATCTTTTAGATAATTTTTCCGTTTTTATGAGATTAAGAATAAAATTATAAATGGGTTCTTTTAAGAAAAAGGCTGTGCTTCTAAGGTATATTTTATTATCCATCTTTTTTTAGGATTTAACATCTTAGATGTAGAGATTGTGTTTTCAAGAGTTATTGAGGAGCTGGTTGGCTTTTCTAAAGTTATATTTAGAGAGATGGATTCATAGAATGATAAGCTATACAATGATGAAATCATGGGTTTGTTTTTTTTGAACCATTCATCTAATTTTTGTGCTAAAACTATTGTATTTGTAATACATGAAGGGAGCACAGGTTCTGTAGTCAGGAGTAATAATGGTGTTCCTAGATTTAAATTGTAGGACAAGGCTTTTTTAACGCGAAAAAATAGGTGATAAAGATGATCTTTTAGTTTTTCAGGTTTATAATGATATGAATCTATAGGAAGTAGTAAGAGGCATTTTTCTCTTTCTATTATGATCACATTAAAGGTAAAGGGATTGATGGAACAGGTCATAAAAAAGGCATTAAAGAAGACCTAGTTCAAGAGAGATTATTGTAAAAAAATCGCTATGTATTGGATGAGGGGACCTTTTCGATAAAATCTTGTAGTTGTTTATAGGATTTTTGTAAATCTTTTGCTAGAGGGTGATCATGACTATCTAACAAAGGTATATTTTCCCAAAAATTATTTATTTGACCATGATTGTGAATTGTTTTTTTAAGTGCTTGAAAATTGTTAGCAGCTTTTGTAAAACGTTCTTCTATTTTATCTTGTCTTCGTATGTTTTCTGTATTTTTATAACAAATGCGTGTAGCTAACTGCAAATTGTAATCAAAACTCCAGTATAATAATGAAAGGAAGATAGGTAAATTACTTATTTTTGTACCTTGATACATCATTCGAGGGGGGGTGGTTTCTTTTAGTAAAGTGTTTAAAAAACGAATCATTTTTATAGTGTACTGAGATAATGATTTTAAAATATGGTGCCTGTTAGCTGATTCAATTCGATGGATTTTGATGTAATATATAGATCTAGATTTTTGTAAGGCAAAAAATTGAGGTGTCAATACATTTAGATTAGCAGAGTCTGTCTTGATGGGAGTGGTTCCTATCAGGCTTTTTATTGGAGAAAGATCGTTGACTAAAGGTATGCCTTGAGACTTTTTAATTAAGTTAATGATGGATGATAAGATTGCTTCACTTTTTTCATAGACAGGGTATGTGATCTTTTTTCCATCCTTAGAGAGGCCTTTAAATGCTTGTGAGATTTGTTGATAATTATATTCAGAGATGCTTAATAAAATGGGGAGCAATGTCTCTCGATCGATAGGAGTGTCTACAGAATGATCAAGAGGCCATGCTTTATCATTGCATTCTAGATATAATTTATTAGTTTGAGCAGATTTTTCAAGTATTTGTAAAATGCGGAGGTAATGTTTATTGAAGCTATCCATACAATTATAATTAGCAGAGTCTTGTGGAGCAATCAGGGATCTTTTTTTAATTCTAAATATATTTGCATTATGAATACATTGATAGCAGCTAACATAATGAAAAAAGTGTTGATTATCACTATTTTCCATAGGAAGTACTGTAACTGAAGGAGTAGCTATTCGCTGGGGTTGTCCAGCAATTGGTGTAATTATTCTTATTAAATTTTTAGAGAGGTGTGTTAATAGAAGACCAAAAGGATGCTTTATGGAAGTTAATGGTATTAATTTTTTTCCAGTAAGTTTGTCTAGGATTTTTTCTTGATGTTCTGAGAATAGTTGAACCATCTCTTGGCAATGCTTTAGAATTTTAGAAGAAAGGGCGCCTTTCATAAGGTCGTTAGGATAAATATTTTTTATAACTTGGATGTTATGTTCCAAGCCCCAGTACATTAAGGACAAGAAAAGAGAGAAATTTTCTATTAGATCTTCTTTATATTTTATTTTAGCCAGAGGATAACTACTGAATATATTTTTTATGTAACGGCTTGTTTTTTTTGCATGAGATGTAAAAGTGTGTATAGTTGCAATCGATGAAGCTTTGTAAGTTATTGATGCTATATTTAAAGCATAGCTGCGATCAGGCTTGTAAAGAGAAAAGAATAAGGCAGTTTTTTTTATTTTATGAGCACAAATAGGTGCGATCTTCTCTGGCTTATTCACATTTATTTCTTCTGCAAGACTAAAGTCAGAGTCTTTTTCTAGAAATTTTTGCGCGAGTGAGATTAATGATGCTAATGTTTTTTCTATAGGATCATAATCAGCGTAAAACATTTCTTCACCTGTATCAGAAGTTTCTTTAAAATACTCTAAACATGTGTTGTAGTTGTATTGAGAAATTTTTAAAATTGTATCAATAAGTAATTTAGGCTCTACTGGCTCGTTTAAAGGGTGGTTAACCTGCCAAGAATTATCATTACATATCAAGTATAAGGGGTTGGTATAAGATTCTTTTATAAGTTGGGTTAAGCGACGTTCATGGTTTTTTATGCTTTTTATCCAATGATGTTGATGATTTTTTTTGGGATGAGACAGGGTTGTATTTTTTATCCGTAAGTTAGCTGGATTAGTGTTATCTGGATAAATGCTAATATATGAAACAGAAATTGTTTTGGGAAGAGGCGTTAGAGGATTATTTAAAAACACTTTTAACTTTAATAATGCAGGATGATGGTGGAATGGATCAGGTGTTATGCCAAGGGCATGGCAGTATTTCTCATTAAGAATATTGCATGCTATGCCAATGCAACTGTCTAAATAAGTTGATGGAGGCCGCAAACGCATAAAGCTGCACCTATTTCTATGTAATAAATGGTATAAGGTTTCTAACGTTTGAGTGTGGTTATTAGAAATGTTGTTAGGTATGTGTGGAATAGGAGTCATAGACTGATATGTAGATAATAAGCTTGCTTTGTCTATTTGAACTAAAAAGTTTTTAAACTGATATGCATCAGCAATATTTCTTTTAGAATATATAGAAAATCTGCTACCTGTGACTCGTAATCCTACAAAATAATCTTCTACAAGCTCTTCTGCTTCTGTATGAATCATTTCGTTTGATTGAGGATCAGGAGTTTTTGTTTTCTTCTTTTGATCTGAATCTATTTTCTTTTGGGAATCAGTAGTGGTAATTAATAAGTGAGGACTTTGTAATGACAGAGGAGTTCCAGTAGCTCTTTCTATATCGCCAAGGGCTGCTTGTAGATCTTCCATTAATAATACATGAGATTGTTTAAGATGCTGTTTAATTTCAAGGTCAGTTAAGTTATCAAGGCACTTTTGATGTTGTTGCATAAAGATCAATAAAGATTTTAAGGTGAAGGCTCTTAAAGTGCGTAAATTTTCATGAGGGATAGTAGAAAGATCTTCTTTTGTTTTTACAAATATCATATCAGCATCATTCAGCATTATTCCAATATGCTGATGTGTGTGCATTACCCAATCTTCTAAATCTTCTACGAATGCATTCTCAAAGGTAAATACTGAGTCATGAAGCATGAGTATTTTTTGAACATAATAGCGAGCAAGGCTTTGGGGTGATTGTGTTATACTTGTAGCAGATTTTACAGAAAACTCACCATCAGTGAGAAATGTTTTACTTTGTTTACAAGGAAGGCATTCATTTGTTTGAGTATACTCTTGGCGCCATCTTTTTCTTGGGTTAAAGGGCTTTTTTTGACTAGTTTGACTAGTAGGTATAGTGCTTATAGAGGTAGATGAGGGCAAATTAATTGAAGATGGTTGTAGATCTAAGGATTGGGAAAGATTATCATAAAAAGATGTCCCAAAAGATGATGAGAGGTTTATCTTATTAAGGCTTATCCAGCGGCGTAAACTTTGGAAAAGGTGTTGGATTTCTGTGACTATAAAAGGGTTTGTTGTTGTAGAAGTTTCTATGGGTAAAGTGTTTAGCACAGAATAACTATGCAAGCTGGCTTGTTTTACTCGTTCTACTAAATTAGTGAGATGTTCTTGTGCTTGGGAGAGCTGAGTGATATCAGTTAGAGAAGGATATATGATAATGCTTTTCTCTTGTTTTACTAAGATAGCAGTCAGATTAAAAGGATTAATTGAAGGCATAATAAATTATAAAAAAGTTTATTGATTAATAACGAAAAAATAATTTTTATTTATTATGATAGGGGATGATTAGATTTACAATCTCTATTTTCCAGTTCAAAATAAGTAAAGCTTTTTTTATTTGTTAAAAAGATAATTCATTTAAAATATGTTTTATCGCTTTAAAATAAGAGTTTGTTTAAATCTTGATTTTTTTAATATGAATGTTAAATTAATTTAGTAAGAATTAATTATTGTATTTTTTTTTCAATATAAGAAATTATTGATGAATAATCAGCATAGAAAAAATGGCCTAAAGAGGATGTTTTAGGTTAAATTTGAGTGATTCAATAATAGGAATGATTTCCTGTTTTAATGGGTGGTCAAATGCTTCAACATCAGGCATGGGCGTTTCTGGAAAAATATTTTCCCATCTTCTTTTTAATTTCTTTAAAAGATCTTCTAGAATAGAAACAGATGCCTGATAAAGTGTTTCTGAGAAGTTTACCTCTTTCTCCTGAAAGGAGTCTTTAAATCTAGATTTTAATTTTTCATAATTAGTAAAAAGTCCAAGATAGATTAATGGGATGAGTACTTTTATATCTTCGATGGTTTGATGGTTATGTTGAAAAGAGAGGTGGCATGTAGAAGAAGTCAGCAGGGGTTCTAAATATCGCGTTATTTTTTTAAGCATACAGTGAGATCTTTTTAAGCAGCGAAACTTAGTTGCATTCTTTATATAAGAAATTTTTAATTGATATGTTTGATAAGGCTTAAGTATAGAAAAAAATGGAAACATATTCTGCATCTGAAGTGTCTCTGTACTTATTGAAGGAGTGGGAGGTAAGGTGAGATTTGTATTACTGAAGTGTCCTTTATCTGAATCAGGGGATATAATATTGTTGATTGATGTAAGGGTCTTAGTTAAAGTGTATTTTGTTTCAAAATATCCAGGAAGTATAATTTGGTCAGCACTTGAATTATCAATAAAAAGGTCTAAACATATCTGTAAATTATGTTGAGAGATCTTTAATAAAATCTCTAAAAGCATTTCTTTTTTGGTAGGAAATTCTTTCTCAATGCTTATTGGCCATGAATTGTCATTGCAAGCTAAAAATATCTCCTGCTCGTGCATTGTATCTAAAATTGTTTGAATACGGTTCTCATGTTTCTTTAACCCCCCAAGCCAACATGTCAGTATCAATTTAGATTTAGTATTAGGTTTAATAAAAGAAGTTTCTTTGATAAACCAAAGATTTTTTTTATATTGGTTAGGGTAGAGGCTCACATATGATACAGTCTCTTGAGTGGAAATAGGTAAAGGAAGATTTGTGTTAGAGATAGCTAAATTTTGTAAATGTATATGATGAGTTATTGTATTAGCAGGGGTAGATTTTATGGTACAGTATTGTTCATTAAGTTTTTCGAGGGTATTTTTTAAGCTACTTTTTATACTTTCTGAAGATACATGACATTTGCAAAATATAAAATAATTTCTAGAAGTTATATGGTAAAGGCTTTTTAAAACCTGTCCATGATCATTTAATACACTGTTGGGTATACTAGGAATTAGGCTACTGGATTTATACGAAGTTAGTGAACTAGCCAATGAAATTTGTTTTAAAAAATTATGAAATGAAAGACTAGAATTCATATTTTTTTTAGCAGATAAGGAAAAAGAAAGCGGTGATATTCTTAATCCTATATAGGGATGTGAGGTAAGGTGGGTAGGAATAGATATGTCATTAGGCGATGCTATTGCTTGGGTTAAAAGAGAGGATGCTGTTGTTGATTGTTGCATCTCAGTAATAATAGTACTCAGATCATTCATAAGAGTGAAGTGAGCCTTGCATATTTCTTGTTTTATCTCTTTACTAGATATTTGATGAATAAACATAAGATGTTGTTGCATAAAATCTACGAGCATCTTTAATGATAAAATGCGTAATGAAGAAATTTCCTCATATTTTAAGGCTGAAATAGTATCTTTTGAAGGAGCAAATACATTATCGTGAAGGGTAATGATTTGACCAACTATTTCGTGGTTTTCTATAAAAAATGCTTCAAGATCCTCTACTTCTATTTTTTCTAATGAAAATACGCCTTCTTGAAGAAAAAATATTTTGGTTACAGAATAGGTTTTTAAAGGTGAAGTTCTTTCTTCAAGTGGCACAAGGCTGTTTACAACAGGTTCATTAGAGTTGTCTAGTTTAGATTTTTTAGCTTTAGAATGAGTTGATTGAAGAGCCCTCTCTTGCTCCATTGATGCTAGAAATCGTTTTTTTACTCCTCTGAATGGTTGTGATGTAGAGGGTGTTGCTTCAGGTGTATTCTCTAAACGATCTTGTTGAGGTATAGAATGAAGTAAGGTTGCAGTAGTGCGCAATGATTCTTGCATTTTGTGATAAAAACTTGATTCATGAGAAGCACTCATGATGGAATGTTGGTGGGTTATCCAATTATTTAATCTCAATACTAAGTCTTTTAAGCTTTGAATAGATTGTAATGATGCAGTGTCTGTGTCTGTTTCTAAATCAGGTCTAGATGTTGAAGCATTGATAAAAGAATAGTTATTGAAAGAGGCTGTTTTTAGATTTTGAGTAAGTTGTGAAAGATGGTGTTGTATTTGTAATGGTTTCAAAGGTGTGGTTGGCTGAAATGGAATGATCAAAAGACTTTTTTCTACTTCTATGAGGATAGTTCTTAGAATAAAAGGATTGATGGACAAGGGCATAATCAATTAAATTAATATGTTTTTCGATCATTTATTTTAAAATAGTTAATTACATTAAGTTAAATATAAAATTATTTATTGATGAGAGAATGTTTTCTTATAAAGAGAGAATAGAAAAATAAGATAAGACTACTCATATAAGAAATAGAATCATAAATTTCTTCTAATAATGTAAATACCTGTAAAGGCTTTAGCATATATGGAATAAATCTATCTGACAATACATTTAAAAGAAGATATTCTTATACAAAAATGGGTTTAAATATTAAATGCTTGAATAATAAGAGATAGTTCTTTTCTTATTGGATGATCAAGTTCATGAAGAGATGGTATGGGTTGTTTTGGTGAAATATTTTCCCAATTTTTTTCTAATTCTTCTAGCGAAATTTTAAAATCAGCAAGAGTTTTTATATATAATTGTTCTGAGGCATTATCGTTTTGTTTAATAAAAGAGTTTTTAAAGGTACATTCTAATATTTTATAGTTAATTTGAATTCCCCAGTACAATAAGGGGATGACCATTTTTATATTTGTGATGAATTCATGTTGATATTGAATAGCATGAGGGCGAAAAGAAGCTAATAATGTTGAAATGTATTTTTTGATTTTTTTTGAGGCACGCGCAGAGGCTCTTAAAGAGTTAAATTTGATGTGATGTGATAGATAAGAGATTTCCATTTTATAATTTCTAGGTTTCAATAGAGAGAATACAGGAAAGATAGATCTTGTTTGAAGTGTATTGAGATTTATTTCCAAGGATGCAGGTGGAGATAGATCTGAGTCGCTGATGTCATTATCATCTGCATGAGGGTCTATAGCATTTTTGACTGTTTTTAGTATTTTGGTTAAAGTAATCTTTGTTTCAAGATAGCCAGAACGACAAGTTGGTTCGTCATTGGAATAATCTGTAAAAAAATCTAAACATGTTGTGTTATTATGTTGGACAATGTTGAGTAAAGTATTTGTTAGTACTTCTTTCTGGATAGGATGGTCTCTTGAAGATTGTATAGGCCAGGAATTGTCATTACAGATTAAAAATATGGGTTTATTCTTAGCTTGCTTTAGAAGCTTTTTGATACGAAGGTGGTGATTTTTTAACCCATTTAACCAGGATGTTATTGAAGTTTTAGACTCTGGGTGAGGTTTATTAAATATGGCTGTTTGAATAAACCAGAGATCTGAGTGATGATTACTAAGATAGATGCTTATGTATGATAGAGTATCTGGATTAGAAATGGGTAAGGGAGGGTTTGTTCCAGAGACAGCTAAATTTTGTAAATCTACATGATGATCTGCTGCATTATCTGGAACAGATATTATGGAGCAGTATTGTTTATTGAGGGTATTAAGAGTGTTTTTGGCTTGATCATGAACATTTTGTGAAGCAGCATGTATTTGACAGAACATAAAATAATTTCTAGAAGTTATATGATAAAGACTTTGTAAAGCTATTAAAGGATTATTTAAGGTGCTCTTGGGTATGCTGGGAATTATGCCACTTGATTTATATGAATACAGTGGAATAGCCAATAAAATCTGTTGTAAAAATAAACAAAATTTTCCATTAGTTGCAAATGTTTTTTTTGCAAATATGAAAAAAGAAGAAGATGAAATTTTTAATCCTATGTAGGGATATGAGGGGAGGTATGCATCGCGAGGCATGCTTTTAGGCAGTGCTACTGCTTTATTTAAAAGAGAAGACGTTGTTGTTGATGGTTCTGTTTCTGCAATGACAAAGCGGAGATCATTCATAAGAATGAAGTGAGCTTTGCATATTTCTTTTTTTATGTCTTCGTTGGGGATTTGATGGATAAGCATAAGATGTTGTTGCATAAAATCTAAGAGCATCTTTAATGACAAAATGCGTAATGCAGCGACTTCCTCATATTTTAAGATTGAAATAGCTTCTTTTGAAGGAGCAAATACATGGTCATTAAGGGTAATGATTTGACCAACCATTTCATGGTTTTCCATAAAGAATCTTTCAAGATCTTCTACTTCTGTTTTTTCTAATGAAAATACTCCTTCTTGGAGAAAAAATATTTTGGTTACAGGATAGGTTATTAAAGGTGAAGGCCTTTCTTCAAGTGGCGAAAGGCTGTTTGCAGTAGGTTCATTATAGTTGTCTGTTTTAGATTTTTTAGCTTTGGAATGAGTTATTTGAAGAGAACTTTCTTGCTCCATTAATGCTAAAAATCGTTTTTTTACTCCTTTGAATGGTTGTGATGTAGAAGGTGTTGGTTCAGGTGTATTCTCTAAACGATTTTGTTGAGGTATAGAATGAAGTAAGGTTGCAGTAGTGTTTAATGATTCTTGCATTTTTTGATAAAAACTTAATTCATGAGAAGTACTTATGATGCAATGTTGGTGGGTTATCCAATTATTTAATCTCAATACTAAGTCTTTTAAGTTTTGAATAGATTGTAATGATGCAGTGTCTGAGTCTGTTTCTACATCAGATGTAGATATTGAAGCATTGATAAGAGAATAGTTATTGAGAGAGGCTGTTCTTAGATGTTGAGCAAGTCTAGTGAGGTGTAATTCTATTTTTAATGGTTCTAGCAAGGATGTTTGCAATGGAATTAATAAGAGGCTTTCTTCTTCCTCTATCATTATCGTGTTTAGGCAAAAAGGGTTGATGAAAAACGGCATAATCAATTCATAATTAATATGTTGTTGGGTTTGAAAATTATAACATATTTAATTAGATATAGTTGTATATAAAATTATTTATTAACAAAAAATAAATTTAATTGTTACATATAGGAAATAGCTTCATTAGTTTTATCTAAAAGGTAATGGTGCATGGCAGTAGCAGTTTTTTGCTCAGAAGGGCTTTTAATATTTTTTAAGTAGGGTAAAGTGTCTGTTAAGAAAGTTTTAATAGTACAATAAGTTTGAGATTTTCTAGGGAGTAATTTAAGAGCTTTTAAATCTTGTTGTGTTTTGTTTAATGGAACTACACATAATTCTACTGATTCTAAAAGATCTTCTATTATGGTATGTGTTTTTTTTGCCCATTTCTTCATATTGTTGGTAGCTGTTTTTTGTATCATGTAGAGAGTTTCTTCTACTCTTATTAACTCTAATGTGTTGCCTGTTGATGGGGTTAATGAGGTGTAAAGATTGCTAGAAGATTGAGATAATATTTTTGTTGTTGGTTTTTTAGGATAAGATGTTGATACAAACAAGACATCATCATCCGACTGTATGTTCTCATCGTTTGCAGTTTGGAATAAAGGTTCTGGAGAGGTATGAGAAGAGTGCTCTTCTATGGATGTTTTAGTTTGTTTAGGTTTAGTAGCTTCTGTGTCTCCAACATGCTGAATTTTCCATCGTTTTTTTGGATGGTGTTTTTTCAAATTCGAAGGAATGTTAGATAAATGTGATGGTAAAGAAGTTGGAATTATACTTAAAGAGTGGGAGATTTCTTGATAGAAAAGTATTCCGAAGCACATTGTAAGAAAATCTTGCTTTTGTTCAATCCATGCATGTAATTGCTCACCTAAAGTTGTTAAATTTTGAATAGAAGATAGGGGATTAGGCGTAATGCTTGTGGAAGGAAGAGCATGGGCGAGAGAGTATTGGCGAAGCGCTGCTTGTTTAATTCGAGATACTACATTATATAAATGTTGCTGTGATGCAAGAGAATTTTGTAAATTTAGATTTGGTGGAACAAGAAGAAGACACTGCTCTTCCTCTTTGAGAAGAGCTTGAAAAGTAAAAGGATTGATTGAGAGAGACATTAATAAATTATTGAGAGAGACATTAATAAATTATATCTAAAGATTTAATCTATTTGCAATCATTTTTTAATGAATAAGCAAGATTGGGTATGAAAAGCGATGACTTTGGGAGATATAGGCTGAATCTTAATTGACTATTGGAGAAGTCTGTAATACTTTAGACAGATTGCTTAGTTCATTTTTGAGAGGATGTTTAAGAGAGTCAAGGTTAGGAAGGGAAGAGTTAGGGTATTTTTTTCCCCAGTATGTTGTTGCTAATGCTTGTTCTTCTTGGATTAGTGTAAGACTGTCTTGATATAGATTTAGTAGCATTGAGTTTTTTGTTTTGTCAAATGTGTGATTAAAGTTTTTCATTAGAAATTGATAATTATAATCCAATCCCCAATACACTAATGCTAAGGCGTCTTTTTGATTTTCTAGGTGTTGCCCATTATATAGGATCTGAGTTGCAGTATTTCCATTTGAAAGATTTTTTAAATAAGACATTGTCTTAAGTAAGTTCTGATGCATGTTTCTTATAACATCATATTTTTTATTCATTGATGTAGTATGTAGTTTGGGTTCATAGCTGCTGTATGATTTATACATAAAAAATAACAATACTGGTGGTGGTTGCTTTTTTGGTGGTGCTTCTACAGGTTGTGGATAAGGATTAGTCATGTCAAAATTTTCCAAGAATGTTACAACAAATTTTAAGAGAGATTCAGTTTCTGTATATCCAGGATAATGTATTTCCTCATTATTATTTTCTTGGGTATCTTTAAAATAAAGAAGGCATTCATGGTAGTTGTGTTTTGCTATAGCTAATAAAACCTTGAGTAATTGATGGGGTAGGAGTTTCTGTTGGTTGCTTTCTAATAGCCAGGATTTATCGTGGCATTGAACCACAAGATTTTTATGAAAAACCATGGTTGCTATTTCTAGCATTCGTTTTTTGTGATGAGAAAGACTTTTTTTCCAATTTTTAAGCAGCCAATATAAGGTTTTGTCAGATGCTGTAATGAAGATTTTTCTAATATTTATTATGTGAGGATGTTTTGGATTATAATAAATAGTGATTAATGGTAATGCATAGATAGAGCTGATGGGTTGAGGAGGAGTTAATTTTGTTATCGGATATTTTTGAAAATTTTTATGATGCTTGTTTATATCGTCAGCACAAGATTTTATAGCACAATATTTTTTATTTATCATGTTAAGTGTCTTGTCAACATTTTCTTGTAGTGGTTCAGACAAGAGATGGAATTGTTTGAATAAAAATACATTTCTTTCTACAGCATGATATAATGCTAATAGGATTGATTCTTTGTTTACAGATGAAGCTGCATCTATCTCAGGAATATCTTGAGAGCAGATGTATTGAGGTAATTGACTAGCATGATGAACTTGTTTTAGAAAAAACATCAATTCAGTTTCTTTTTCTATTTTTTCTCTAGATGATAAGTTAAAAAGATTAGGGAATATTTTTATTGAGATAAAAAATTTCTGAATGGTGTTTTTTAAGGCAATTTTATTGGGTTTGTATTGTACTCCAGGTACAGTTCTTTGAATTTTTATTTCAGAAGGTAAGGGAGACGCTGTTTCAAAAGAATCAATGGAGGGTAGGGGAGAAGGGGATTTTAAAGCCTTTTTTAGTTTGAGTGAAGTATTTTTTAATTGTTTCAAAGCGGCTGCTAATTCTATCTTTAAGTGTGTATGTAAGTGAATAGCAGGATCTTTATTTAAATTTGCAGGCATTTTTTTTAAGAATGGCTTTTGTTTTGCTAATAATTTTTTTAATTTTTTCAGAGTTTTTTCTCGATGAGTCTCTACATATAATTTAGTAAGGGATTGTTTTTTCAAAACGGATGCTGCTTTTGTATGTTTTACATAACATATTTCTGAAAAATTTAAAGCATTTCTCACCATCTGATGGGTATGACATATCCAAGATTCTAAATCTAAATTTTGGGCAGGTTGAATCGTAAAAACTTCTTTAGTAAGTACTACAATTTCTTGCAAAGAATCAGTAGTAATACATGGAGTCTGTTTTTCTACTGAGACTGAACATTTTTCAAAAGATGAAGTTGCTAAGAGTTTTTTCTTTAAAGGAGGTGAAAAAGATTCTGAGCGAGATGTACCCTTTTTAGAATCTTTAGATAGACGTTTTTTCCCTAGATAAGATTTTTTTATACTTGATGGATCAGAGACGCAAATTGTTGGAGGAGGGCTAAAAGAAGTGTCAGAATTGCTCAACATAGTTTGTGTTAGAGTAAATGATGTTAGCATTTTTTGATAAAATGTAGGTCCACAGGAAGATTGGATGATAGATTGATTGCTTACTATCCAGCTATGTAATCTGGAAATCAGTTGTTGCAAATTTATAACTGAAGAACAAATTTCTGTGCTTGTTGAAGGAGCTGTGTTAAGAGGCATAGCGCTGACAAAAGAGTATTGATGAAGAGTGGCTATTTGGATCTGTTCAGCTATAGTGCTTAGATGGGAACGTATGTGAAAAGTAAGAGAAGGATTTTGTTGAAAGGGCAACATTATTAACTTTTTTTTTTCTTTTACAAGATTCACAATAATTGAGAAAGGATTAATAGAAGTAGTCACAATAAGTTCAATATTTACATAATGTTAGAAAGAAGAAAAAATAATCACATTTTACGTTTAAATAGCCTAGCTTATTCATCTTAGGTAAATAAATTTAGTTTGTTTTTTTGTCTAATGGCAAGTTTAATGATTTGCTACAGTCTTCTGGATTTGTTAAGGAATTCATTATGAGTTGCAATTCATCTTTTACAGAATGTTGCAATTTTTCTAAAGCAGGTATAGGGGTGCCTGGGTTGATGATGTTCCATTCTTTCTCTATTAAACATATATTTTCTTCTAAAAGTTGAGTGGATTTTTGAAAATTGCTGTGCATTACTGAAGATTTATTTTTAAAAAAAATATTTGTAAAACAATGTTTTATTGATATCAAGTTACATTTCACTCCCCAATATAATAAGGATAATAATTCAGAAGAATCTTTTATCAAGATGCCTTGATATTTGGTAGGATGAAATGGCGCAATAGAAAAAATTTTCTTTAAACGAAGTTGAATGTGTTTGCTTTGAGTGTAAAAATTTTTTATCAAATCGAATTGTTGATGTATTGAAAAAGAACAAAATTTGATGGTATGGCTACGGTCAATTTTTACAATAGAGAAGAAAGGTAGTTTATTATTTTTTAAGTAGGAAGATACTACAGATATTGCAGTGGGGATCATGAATTCTTCTGAGAAAGGATGTAAAAAAAGATCTAAAATGAAGGTTAGTGAGGATTGAATTGTATGATATCCAGAATACAATTGTTCACTACCATCTGCTAATGTGTCTTTAAAGTAGTTAAGACAATTTTGAAGGTTATATGTAGAGATGTTAGAAAATAATTTGCAAAGTTCATCGTGAGGCAAAGCGGTTTTTTTGTTAAATGGTATTGGAAATGAGTTATCTAAACATTTAATGGAAATATTTGACTTCATGGAGCGTATGAATAATGCGTTCATGCGAGCTTTATGCTTAGCAATACTTCTTATAAAATTGCTAACTAAGTCTTTTAATTGAGTAGAAGAAGCACTAATTGATATTGTGTGAAGATGGGCATTAAGGGGGTCTGGGTTATCTGGATGTATGCTGATATATGAAAGGTTGTAAATAGGGTAAATAGATCTTGCAAAGCTGGTTGTTGTAATGGCTAATGATGTCAATTCATTATGATGACAGGATTCGTCATGAGTAGCTGAAACTTCAATACAGTAAAGGTTATTTAGAAAATTTAATGTATTATCTATTTCTTTTTGTAAATGCTCAGAGATAGAATTTTTTTGTTGAAATAAGAAAGAGTTATTTTTTGCTGAATAATACAAGGCTTTAATTAAAAGAGCTTTATTGTTGGAGGAGGGTTGTATTCCATCAATAACTTGGGTAGATGTGTACTGTGAGCATAGGGAGGCTTTTTTAATTTTTTTTAAAAAATTTTTCATCTCAAATGTTTTGACGATATCTTGTCTAAAAGAAAAGCTCAAGTCAGGTGGCATTAAGCGTATTTTCACAAATTTTTTTGTAACAGTAGAACTTCTAGCTGAATTACTTATTTGGTAAAAAGGTCGAATGGTTTTTGAAGGCACTTGTTTGCTGATCTTTTTTTTCCTATAGACTATAACCTTTGCTCTGCTCGTCAAAGGTTTTTGAATTTCTACGAGAGCTGTTTCTAATTTTTTTGTCAGATGAGAATGAAAAAATTTGGCTTTGTTTTGCTCAAGATTTTTAGTCATTTTTTCTAAAAATGGCTTTTGTTCTTTCAAAAATTGTAAAAGAGTTTCTAGAGTTATTCGTCTCAAATGAAGTGTAGATTCTTTTTGTAAGGTGAGTAAATGCTCAGATGATTGTACAAAACAACATTTTGAAAAATTTAGAGCGTGGCTAATTTGTTGATGTGTTGTATCCATCCATGCGTATAGATCATTTTCCAGCTTTTGATGAAAGGTAAAGGTACTTTCATTTAAAAAAATTATTTCTTGGACTGTGTAGCTTATGTTGTTTAAAACTGTTTTAGGGCTGATAGCAGTGGTTAATGTGTCTTTATGTTCTAATATTTTTATTTGTTTTATCTTTTTTGCTAAAGGAGATGTGTCTGCCTCTGTTGAATGACGTTTTTTCTTGTTCGGAGAAAAAATAGGATCTTCTGAAAAGCAATGATGGTGTTCCTTAAAAGCAAGCTTGGACTCATGTATTAACAATTTTGATTCAGTAAATGATTGTTCTATTTGTTGATAAAATGCAGGTCCACAAGAAGAGATGATAATAGAGCTATTAGTAATTATCCAGCTATGCAGTCTTGTAACTAATTGTTGGAGATTTGGAATAGGCTGGAAAGGTTCTGTCTCTGTTGATGAAGAATTCTTTCTGGGCGCACCATTCACAAGTTGGTACTTATGAAGAGAGGCAGCTTGAATAGATTCAGAGAGGTATTTTAAATGATATCTAATATGAAAAGGAAGATCAGGAGGAGGTTGAAAAGGGAGTACCTCTATGCGTTGATTTTGTTTTAGTAGATTAAGAGAGATAGTAAAAGGATTAATGGGAGTAGTCATAGTAGTTACGAATCATTCATTATAGTTATTTATTAAAAATAACACAGAATAATTTCTTTTTTCAATTAAACATTTTATTTTCATGTACTTGTAACATTAAGACGTTTTTATTAGTCCAAATGTTCATGTGATAATACCTCATTAGGTACTGCTAGCTTGTGTTTGTAGAATTAATGTTGCAATGGTTAATGGATGAGATGCACTTTTTAAGTGCTTTAGGAGCCATTATAGGCAATAAGGCAATGATGTCAGTTAAGTCTTGACTTGAGATCCAGTCTTTTTCTGTTATTTTAGGAGATATTGCTAGAACAGGCTTTATTATTGTAGGGGAAGAGCTTGGAGAAGGTTATTTTTGTGAGAGTAATGTTAAATGGTAGGGTTTGCGAAGAAGATATTTAGCTAAGAGCATTATGAGGGGGACAATTACTGTAATATAAGAAAGAATTTTGATGAACAGTAATTAGGTATGAGATTTTTTTAGTGAAAAATAGAGTTTTTTTTGATGGACTATAGAGCTTTTATATGACCACGCAGTATTAGAATTTAATTAAATAGAATGTAGGAATAAAGTGAAGAGGAATATAAAATGATAAAACAAACATTATTGACATATCTTAATAATTTTATTATGTAAATATTTCTTAAAAATATTTTATTTATAAGCAAAGTGATAAGTTACTACATAGTAAGAGGTTAGGCTTTCCATCAACAGAATAATCAGATGAAAAGATAAAACCCTTTTCCTGTAATGCAGTTATTATTTGGTATAGCCAGGTTTTTTTTTGATATTCTAAAGCTTTTATATAGCCATATGAAGAATTTGAATTTTGTTGTTCTGCAAGAAAAAGCCATCCTTGAAAATCATTTTTTTCGTCTTGATTAAGGCCTAATAGATTAATTAATGGGGGAGCATTTTTGAGAGAGAGGTACCATAATGTATTAACACGAGGCGTATAAGCTCTTTTTACATGGTCATAAATGTGAGTATCGAAAATTATTTTACGATGATTATGATATGTATGAAGAAGTTTATGGTGGTTGTCTTCCAGAGATTGATTTAATGTTGCTATGATTTGATTAAGATAACTAATTATTGATACCCTTTCATTACTTGGATTTAGAGTTGTTTGGGTAAGGTCTAGACCTAGTTGTTTAATATCTACTTTAATAGGCTTATGGGGATTATTAATGTTCCCAAGGTTGAGTTGCATTTGTGCATAAGGTTCTTTGTCAGCTTGTAATTTTACAAGATCGTGTAAACGATCTTTTTTTGTGTTATCTAGGTATTCAGAAAAATGCTCTCTGTATTCTTCTGGAATTTTTTGAAGATCAGAAGCAGCTATAACAGCGTCTATGCTTTCTTTGGACCAACAGCACTTAATGAGTTGAGAAAGATTATAGCTAACCATATCAGGAGAAGATTTAAAAACATCTGTATCAAGTAAGCAAATTTTCCATGTATTCTTATCTATAATTGCTGGAAGATTTCTATAGAAGATGTCAGATAAGCCAGTTTTTTGAATAACTTGAGCGGCTTGTATTATAGCAGGTCTTAAATTTTTATCATGTTCAACCCAGCCATATGAGCCAGGCATAGTAGGCCAACCTAATTTATTTTTTTTATGTTTATCTAGATTATATATTTTTTGCTCAATAATACAGGGATGGAATTTTTTATTAGGCAAAGAAATTGTTAAAATATGAGATCGAGGAATTAAAAGTTTATTATAATTGTTTGTTTTAACTAGTTTTTCAAGTAATTGCATTTTCTCAAATCGAATGTTTATACAGGATGCATTATTTGATGTTTTAAAAATAAGATTAGGAAAATCTGCTATTTCAAACACAGAATTTTTATCTGCAGATATGTGATAATATGAGATGGATGGATGAGCTTTTTTTTCGAGTGCTACAGGTAAAATTGTTGAAAGTTGAGATTGTATGTATATTAAATCTGTAGAAGAAAGCCATTCTGTTTGTGTTATTGGAGCTGAAGAAGCGCGTTCTGATAAAAGTAAGGTTAAATGGTATGGGTAGCGAAGAAGATATTTAGCTAAGAGCATGGTCAGAGGGATAATTATGGTCATGTAAGAAATGATCTTTAAGATCATTAATAAGTTTGTGGCCGTCTTAGAGTAAAGAGGTGCTTCTTGTTGGCTAACTATTGAGCCAGTGTATGCCCAAGGGTCATTAGGATTATTTAAGGAGGAGGCTTTGAGGCTAGGGCCACATAAATGAAAATAATCATCAATTTTGGATGTCCACTGTTCTCGTAAACTGGAGCGGGATTCAGGGGTAAAATAGAGAGGAAGGAAAAATGACGAAACTAACATGTATTTAATAAAAGTAAATTTTTTATGAAAACTATAATCAAAAAAAAGTTATTTTTAAATATATAAATTATTATTAACTATAAAAGAAGTAGTATTTAATAAATGTTTTTCATTTTTAGGATTTAGAATAAGGGGAAATAACAGGATAACCTGTATTGTATAAATCAGTAAATATTTGAGATAGCCAGTTCTTTTTCTCATATTCTAAGGCATTGGAGAGCTGTAGTTGCAAAGGATCTGTTAAGGCTCGCTAATATTACCAAGTTTTTATTTGAAATGCATTCTAAGAATGCAGATAGATCTATTTTTGGCGTTAATTCAGGTTTATACGATTCTAAAATTGCATGCATGCTTCCTGTAGAATTAGTGTTTCATGAGTTTTAGGAGATTATTCATCATTTTTAGCGACTCACTATTTAAACATTCAATATCAATTAGAGCAATTTTCCATATTATCATCTGTAAAAGCTAAATAATTGGATCTGTTGATGTCAGATAAGCTTGTTTCTTCAATGGTGTAAGACATTTAAAGGAAAGCATGTATTAATGCGTTATGATTTTCTAACTATGAATCTAAAGCAGGATTTAGGGGTTAGTTTAATTTATCCATCTTAGCTCTTGTAGGTAAAAGAACCTTTTCTTCAATAAGGAATATTCTTGTTTAAGTATTGTTTTTAGAAATTTTTAGGATGGAAGATGGTGGGAATAATGATTCTATCATAATTTCTAAATTGAATGACTTTTGTAATAGCATTTGATTTAGTTATACGCTCTTACATGTATCTTTATTTATTGCTTCCTTAAATAAAATGAGGCAGGTTTTCTAGTTCAAAGAGAATAGATCTATATGAAGATTTATGATAAGTAGCAATGAAATTATGAGATGTTGCTTACATATTGATGAAGGTGCTTCCTTTAATTTTTGAGAAATTGATTTTAAAGCAATGGGTCAAAGTCAATCTGCTTCAGCAGGCCAAAGAGAGATGTTAGTAGAGGGGGTTTTTACTTCAACATCAAGAATGTTATTTTTGAATAAGAGGTCTTAAGAAGGGGGGGGGATGAACTGATGAGTAACAACATGCTAATGGATTTAGTTTAGAGGAAACTTCTTTGATAAAAGGTGTGTGTTCCTTGTTATGAACAAGACTGTCTGGACAATTGGCAAGCATTATCTATTTAAGGAATGGGTCCAAATGTATAAAAATAGTTATCAATCTTTGAAATCCATTGCTCTTTAAGGCCTGGATTAGATGCAAGAGAAAAATAAACAGAAGTCAAAAAAAAATAAACAATCATATAAATTATAATTGAATCATAAAACTAAGAGTATTTAAAAGGGTTACCTCTTCGCCTTCCATGTAATCAGAGGTAAGGATATAGCCTTGATTCTGTAATGCAGTTATTATCTGGTGTAGCCAGGTTTTTTTTTGATATTGTAAGGCATGAGTTAGGTAAAATTTAGGGAGACGAGCAGATGTTCTCATTAACTGCATCTTTTTAAGGTAGTCTTGCTTTTCTTCTGCTGAAAGGCCAAGTAAAGCTAAGGAATTACAAGCTTGGGGGTCATATATATTTAATGTAGTATGTGGATGAGGTATATAATCCTTAGAGTCAACATTATAAAGGTATGTTGGCAAGTTAACTAAACGAGGTGAATCATTTATAGCATTGGGGCAGGTGCTATTTTCTAATAAAAGTTGATTTAATATAATAATTACTTTTTTTAGAACAGTTTTTAGAGAGATTTTTTTATGATCAGAAGTCGTAGTGGTTTGTGAAAGATTTAATTCTAAAGTATTCATAGTAACAGTAATTGGTTTGAAGGGATGACCAATGTTACCTAAGTTTTGTTGCATACTGATGTATTTATTTTTTAAACTGATGAATTGTTTTGTCTCTTCTAAAATAGGAATGCTTTTTTCTTTAAGCTTTTCTAAAAATGCACAAAATTCTATTTGAGGCATTAATTCAGGTTTACAAGATTCTATAATTGCAGCAGCACTTGTAGGGGAAGATACATGACTGATCAAATCTAGTAAGCTTCCCATTATTGATGCAGAAGAAGGTTTTACAGTTTCAGTATCAACAAGGACAAGTTTCCAGGTGTTTTGATCTAATACAGCAAGGCAATTGTTTCGATTAATATTACATAAACCTGTTTCTTGAATAATATGCGCAAGCTGTATAAATGCAGGTCTCAGTTTATCATCACATTCAGTCCATCCATATATTTTAGGTGATATGGGCCAGTTTAAAGCATGATTTTGTGCGTTTTTTGGTAAATTTGTTTTTTTTTCAAGATAGAATATTACAGTATTACTACATGTTGAGGTGATTTCTAGGATGTGCGATTGAGGGATTATAATTTTATCATAATTTTTATCTTCAATGATCTTTGCAATGGTTTTTGAATTGGTAATATGGCTCTCAAAGGCAGTTATATCTATCACTGCTTTGCAAATAATATGAGGCATTCCTCTTAGTTGAAATACAATATATTTTGAAGAAATGTTATAATAACGAGCAATCAAAGGATGAAATCTTCTTTCTAGTATGTAAGGAAGGGCTTTTTCTAATTTTTTAGTAATTAGTTGTAAGTTTATAAATAAAGGCTCACTTTCTAAAAATTTAAATCTTTGTGTTAAAAGTGTATCGTTAGTTTTTTCTGGAGAGGGTTTTACCAAATGTTTAATTAGGGGCGTTGTTAGTAAAGGCTGTCTTATGTTCCTAGAAGCTATTCTTCTTTGTGCTTTAATTAAAGCACTGTTAATTCTTTCATATCTTGCTAGGCCACATGATTTTATTGAAATAATTTCATTTTTACATACATGGATCCATTGGAGTAAGTGGTGGACTAATGTTGGTAAATTTGAAATAGATGAAGGGTCAAAATTATCTTGATTATGAGAAATAGCTGTTAAATTAGGACACATATTAGTGAAAGAGAGCTGTTCCTGAGCAGCTTTTTCAATGGATTGAGCTAAAATTTGAAGATGTTGTCCAAGGCTTTTCTGTAAAAATGGATTAGGTAAAATGATAAGACAAGAGCTTTTTTTTGATAAAATTACTGAAATATCAAAAGGATTTATTAATGACATAGGGCCCTGTTACTTTAATTTAAAGAAAGATAGTAGCCTTGAAAGGCAATCTGAATCTATTAGTTATAGTATATGAGCTTTAGCCTTGAAAGGCAATCTGAATCTATTAGTTATAGTATATGAGCTTTAGCCTTGAAAGGCAATCTGAATCTATTAGTTATAGTATATGAGCTTTAGCCTTGAAAGGCAATCTGAATCTATTAGTTATAGTATATGAGCTTTAGCCTTGAAAGGCAATCTGAATCTATTAGTTATAGTATATGAGCTTTAGTTTTGAATTAAATAGAAAAAACATTTTTTTATTAAAAATATTTATTACATTTTGATTTTAAATTCAGGGGATAGAAGAAGTTTTATGCCTTCTGGACCATTGTAGGGAGAAGAAAAGATATAACCATTTTCCTGTAAAGCTGTAAATATTTGGTACAGCCATGTTTTCTTTTGGTATTCTAAGGCTTTATTATGCTGTGCTTGAGTATGCTTGCCTTGATTTTTTCTCAACGCGATTAATGCTTTAAAATCTGAAATTTCTTTTGAAGTAAGTCCTAGTAGGTGTAACAAAGGCAGCTCAGTATCAGAGAGGTACCCAGATATTGATGGATGAGGAATATAGTCTTTTTCTTTTTTACTATAAGTAACAAGAGGAAAATTTATTAAACGATGATTGTCATATTGATGATTATCGTATTGGTGAAAAGGTTCTATAGACTTTATGCTTAGTTGTTTGTTTAATAAAGTAATGACTGTATTTATCACATCTTTGATTGCTATGTTTTCTTGATTAGGGCTTAGGGCTGTTTGAGTAAGATCGAGCTTTAAGGATTCTATATCAATAATAATGGGTTTAAAGGGGTTGTTGATATGGCCTAAGGAGGTCTGCATTTTTTTGTAATCATTTTTATAAAGAAGGATATTTAAAATTTCTTCTGATCGTTTTATTTTTTTATTTTGAAGATCATTAAGAAGAGATTGAATATTGTTTTGAGAAATTAATGCAGGATTACAAGAGTCTATAATGGCTTGAATGCTTTTTTCAGAGAAAGCGCATTGGATCAGCTGTAAAAGATTATACCTAATCATGGCAGGAGAGGGTCTAAAGTCCTCTGTTCCAAGCAGACAAATTTTCCACTCACCATTATGTAAGACAGCTGGAGTATTACGATAATATACATCAGATAGGCCACTTTCTTGAATAATAGACGCTGTTTGTGCAATAGCAGGTCTTAGCTCTTCATCATGCTCTAACCATCCATATGCTTCAGGAATGATGGACCATCCTAAATAATTTTTTTTATGCTCTTCTGGAAAGCTTAGTTTTTCTTTGATGATGCAAAATTTAGTTGTATTGTTGGGGAGAGTGATTTTTAAAAGTTGAGATTTTGGGACAAATACTTTGTTATAACCTTTTGCTTTGATTAAATTTTCTATCCTTTGCGTATTAGCAAATATAGTCTGGGCGTATTCATTATCATCAGCTATTTTAAAGACGAAATTTGGAGCTGAGTTAAGTTCAAAATCATGGATACCTTTGCTAGATTTGCATGAAGAAAAAATATTTTTATTTACTGGTTTCGTAATAACCAAAGGGATTGAAGTGCTTAATATTGAGGTTATTGTTTTTAAATCTTGAGTTTTTACAAATTCAGTAGGCATTGAAAGACTGTTAGCAAAGCCTGTTGGATTGGCTGTTTCTGTGGAAGAAGTATGATCTTGAAGCAAAGGCACAAAGGTATAGGGTTGTCGCAAAAGATATTTAGCTAAGAGCATAATAAAAGGAATGATTAGCGTGGTATAGGAAAGGATTTTGGCTGTTAAAATAAGGATTTTATGAGCTTGTTCTTGAGGCTTAGTGGATATAGCTTTTTTAAGCATTCCATTATATGTCAGTGGATTGTGGGGGCTAGATGGTTGCTCTACTATGAAAGTAGGGCCATGAAGATGAAAGTAATCATCGACAAGATTGATTAATTTTGCTCTTAAGGGGGGATGAGATGTAGAGATAAAAGAGATAGGAGTAAAAAAATGATGAATAAACATATAATAATTTTATTTTATTTATGAATAAAATATAAAGTTTTTAAGAAAAAAATGATTGTTATAGCAAAATAATTTAAGAGATGCACAAATTTGTTTTAAGCATCAGTTAATCTTATAATAAGTGGATTGTTTTCTAAATCCATGTGGGTCAGTTAATTACGTTAGATTATATCAATACTTAGTTCAAGGTCAATTCTTTAGATAATGATTTAAGATACCTTGGATTCATCATAGGTGGTGCTATATAGGAATTTTTTTCTTGCAAAAGATCTATTCGTAGTTGTTTTTGGGCTCAAGTCAGTATTACAAGATTCGATGATAACGTGCATGCTTTCTTTTGAGGAAGTGCATCTCATTAATTGCTTGAGATTATATCCAACCTTATCTGGGGAAGTTTCAAACAATCCAAGATCAATAAGGCATATTTTCCATCTATTATTATCACAAATTATTGGGACATTATGATGGAAAATATCAGGTAGACCTGTTTTTGAATAATCAATGAAAGTTGAATAATAGTAAATCGGAGCTCTTTATCATGCTCTAACCATCCATATGCTGCAGGTAAAATGGTAGCCTTAGCTTTGAGATTTGTTCACTTTTGAATAAATTAATTTTTTCTTCAATTACACATTGTTGTGCTTTATTTTCATTGGAAGAAATTGTAATAAGACAAAATTTTGGAATAATAATTCTATTATAATTTTTTGTTTTTACTAATGCTTCAATTATTTTTTAATCCTGTTATGCGAGTGACAAAAGTATCTGGATCTAGATCTATTTTTAAAATAAATTTAGGAAGGTCTTTAAGCTAAAAAATAATAGATCTCGCTTGAGAAATATAATAAGTGGAGACTAAAGCATGAGGAGCTTGTTGTAATTTTATAAAGATAAGATTTAAATTTTCTTGTGAAATCCCATTTTCTAAATTTCTTGTAAAATCTATATTTAAAAAAGCATCTGGTTGTATGATTGAGGGCTTCTAGATATATTGAAAGAGGCTTTTTCTGATTTATAAAGGCAGTAAAACTGCCATAGATAATGAGATAAAAATGCAACAAGAGGAATGATGATTGTACAGTAATTTATGATTTTTAGAATTGTCAAAAATATTTCTAAAGATTTAGGATGTTGTTGCCAGAAGTCGATGAATAAGCGTTTTGCAGAGGGAGAAGTTAAGGATAAATGAGTAGATAGGAATTTATTTTGCTTAATAATTTTTGTGAATTGGAGACAATTAATATTGCTAAAAAAACCTTTGGCATCAGATATCATTACTTATTGATTAGGGAGCACTAGATTTTTCACCCTCTAAACGATTATGAAATTGTATTAGTAAATTTTTTAATGGGTGTTCTACTTCATGAATAGATTGTATTGGTTTCCCAGGAAATAAAGTTTTCCATGTTTGATGTATTAATGTAGTGATTTCTTTCAGGACTGAAAGAGTTTTTTGATATTTAATTTCATTTTGAGTTGTAAATTTACGAGCAAATGTACCCTCAAACTGTTGTTTTAAAAATAAAGTATTACATATAACACCTTCATGTAATACAACTAAAAAATGTTGTTTGTTATTTACATTCAAACCCTCATGTGATGTGTAAGAAAATCTAGAATTAGATAAAATTTTTTTAGCATGATGAGCTAGCTTTAGAGCTTGTCTTGCAGAGGATTTTAGAATGTTTTCTCTTTTATTGCTTGATGTACAGCGCATAGACATTTCATATCGATGATTTGTTGTTTTTAGAGAGAGTAAAGGTGTTGCAACTGGTGTGAAATAAGATATAGACGTTGAGGAAACAGTTTTTGAGGTGCTAGTACTAGAAAAATCTTTAAAACTTTTCATGGTTAATGTCATTATCTCTTCTACATCTAATATAGTTTCCTTAGATCTTTGGAAATACGAGCCGAAGAATAGGAGATTTTTTTCAGAAATTGCATAAGCTATTTCGCATAATTGATGTCTTGAAATGGGGAATTTGGATAAATGCTTTACAGGCCAACAGTTATCATTACATTTGATAAAATAATTTTTTTCTAAAGATAACTCAAATAATTTTTTCATTCTCATATCATGTTTTGAAATACTTAATTTTAGATGTAAGCGTTGAGAGGAAGATGGGTTTGAGTCTGATTGGATATGAATTTTTCTAATCCAAAAAGTATTTAAAATTATTTTATCAGGTACAATAGAAATATATGAAAATATAGGCTGAGATTCAATGGGTAAAGGAGGAGTAGCAGCAGAAACAGTTACTTTTAGAAGGTCTGGATGATGATTTAAAGGATTAGGGGTAATTTTTTTTTGAAGGCAGTATTGTTTATTCAAAGTGTCTAGTGTGTCATGGAAGATGGTTTTTAAACTTATAGATCTTGGATGTGAAGTTGTAAAAACATAATAATTTCTAGATACTGTGTGATATAACAAAGAAATAATATTTAGTGGATTAGTGGTTCTTTGATTTAAGTGCATTTCAGGTATTGTGCATACACATGAGCATTTTTTAAAGATGCTTACTTTTTTTACTTGATTGAAGAACTTTTTGAGCTCTTTTCCATGATTCATGGTTTGTCTACGAACAAGCGAAAAATGCTGTAAATGAGTTCTTATTCCTATATACAAGCAGCTGTTTTTTTGCATTTTCACAGCTTTTTGTTTTGTTTTAGAAAAAGAGCTCTTGTTTTTTTTGGTTTTTATATTTTTTATTGAAGTTAATGGTTTTAGGTCTGTTGTGACTGTCATTGCTTCAGCTGCAGCTTGAATGGTATTCTCTAACTCTA
This sequence comes from Candidatus Clavichlamydia salmonicola, assembly GCF_015356765.1. GTDB lineage: Bacteria > Chlamydiota > Chlamydiia > Chlamydiales > Chlamydiaceae > Clavichlamydia > Clavichlamydia salmonicola. Next base: position 14,620 of record NZ_WTCQ01000005.1, on the reverse strand, counting down.
AAAGAGCATATTGAATGTCTTTTAGTAAAATATGATGTGCTGTTGTAGTTGTTTTTTTTTCCTGAATGTCTGACATCAAATCTATATAGCAAGTATGTTTAGATAAAAATCTTTGAAGAACCTGCAGGGTCAAAGATCTTAAGTTCAGTATAGATTCATGTGCAAGAGAGGGAATATCTTCTCTTACAGAAACAAAAAATATTTCATGATGAGATAAAACTTGGCTTGCTAATAAATGTGTCTGAGCGATCCAGGTGCTTAAGTCAGTGATTGTAGAGGTTTGTATTGACATCACTGTATCTTCTAGCATGACTATTTCTTGCAATTGATAGCTAAGACTAGCAGTACTTGTGATTGGTTGAGCATCTTCTATTCTAGCTTGTTTTGCTAAAGGAGGTACTATTGATTCTTGTTCGGCAGGATGTCCTAATAGTCGATGTTTTCGGGATAAGCCTTGATATGGTTGTGAAGATGTTGTGCTTACAGTTTTTGTTTGGGTTTCTTTTTTTGGATTGCCCAAAGAGGCAATAATATTTGTGTAAAATGAAAGGCCATGAGTGGCTATTAAAGAAGAACTATTGTTGTGTAGCCATTGATGTAGTTTAGAGACAAATATTTGTAGGGTAAAAGTATTTTGACAAGAGGTCTCAGGAATAGTTGTTGTTTGTAAGCAGGCATTTTCAAAAGAATAGTTTTGCAAAGATGCTGTTGCAGCATCTCTTGCCATTTTTTCTAGATGATGCTTTATGGTAAAAGGAGTATTGCCTGCATGCTTAATTGGTTCAATTAAAGCTAGATGCTTCTCTGGCGAAAGAAGTAAATTAACAAAAATAGGATTAAAAAAAGTGGTCATATAATAAATTCATTGTAGATTATGGGATTATGGCACCTCATTATCATGAGAGTCAATTGTTATAGATTGAATAGCTTGATGTATAGCCTTTAAATTTGTTGTAAAAGGGTGGTTGATAGTTTCAATAGAGGGAATAGGGAGTTGAGGTATTTCTGTATTCCAGGTTTTTTGCAAGAAAAGTTGTGCGTCGTATAAATTTTTTAATATTTTGTTATACTTTTTCTTTAAGAGACTCTCATTTACTGTTCTAAATGCTCCTTCAAAATGTGCTCTAACTAAGCTAATATTTAATAAAATTCCATGATATAACAAGCAGATGCAGTCTTTTTTATTTGTCATAGCTTGTTCTTGATTATGTATTTTACAAAATTTATCAGCAGAAATAATATGAAATACAAATTTTTTTAATCTAAAGGAATTTTTTAAAAAGAAAGATGAAATATGATGTCTTCTTTTTGAGGTTATTGATGCTTCGATTAAGTTGTAGTAGTCTCCAGACTTGCTAAAGGATATAATAGTAGTAAGGGTAGGTCTTGGTTTTTTAAGGCGAGAGGAAATTTTAGCTTTTTTTTTAGGGTGTGTGATAGAAGGGCAGGATTGAGCTTTTAGTAAACTTGTATTAAATATTTCTATTGCTGACGATAAGTATTGTTTAGTTTGTTCATATCCTGGATGCCAATCTTCTTCACCAGTAGTTGTGAAAATTTTAAAATGTTTTAAGCATTCAGTGTAGTTATACTTAGAAATATTCAAAGCAATTTCATGTAGTTGACAAGCAGGTATAGTATAATTTTGTTTGTGTATTAATGCCCATGATTCATCAAGGCACTTCACCCAAACAGGTTGTTTTGAATTTAATAAAGAGAGAGCTTTCAGGCGAGAGTTATGATCTTTCATACTCTGTAAAAAATATTTATTATCGATTGGAGTTTTGTTAATAGGAGATTGTAGAGACTTATTTCTAATCAAAAAAATGTTTGTTGTATGCTTCTGAAGATAGATGCTTTTATATGTTATATAATTAGTAGATTCACAAGAATATAAGGGAGGATTCATATTAGAAAATAAAATCTTTTTAAGGTCTTGGTGATGTTGAAGAGGATTAGGTATTAGTTGTTGTTTTCTGCAATATGTTTCATTAAGGTAATTTAGTATAGGGTTGAGGAACCATGATGACTTACTTTTATTTAAAGGATGGTTTTGATGATGTAGGTATAAATTTCTAGAAACTAAATAATATAAGAGAGTTAAAATTTTTAGAGAATTATTAAATATTATTTTAGATATCCCTGGTATTGTAACTTTAAAGTTACAGTTAAGTAGAAGAGAGGCTTTTTTGATTTGTTTAGTAAAAGCTCTAAAATGATTACTAGTTTGAAATCCTGAGATAATAATTACATCAAAATATGTATGAGAGATTTTTAGAGAAAGATAGGGTTGTTTGCTAGCTTCTAACGAAGAATCGGTAGATACTATCATTGTGCTACTGCTAGAAGAAGAATATTCTGATGTAGAAGATGGTGAAATGCTTACAGGGATGAATTCTTTTTTTTCCATACTGATGTTAGCTTCTATTACTGGAATATGTGCATCTTGTTTTATGAGTAGGTTGACTGATTTTACCTCTGTAAGAGCATTGGTTAGTTCTTTTGTTAAATGAAGATGTAGGTGCGTGGCTTCATGATTGCTTGTTTTATCTTGTATTTTTGGGATAAAAGAAGCATGTTTTGCCATAAATTCAAGCAATTTCTGAAGTGAAAGAGCTCTTAAATTGGTTAATGTTTCATATTTAAGAGCTTGTGTATCTATAGGAGAATTTACTAAAATATTTTCTGGATAATTTAAAAATTGACCAACTATAGTGTGGTTTCTGTTTGCCCATCCTTCAAGATCGCTTGTCTGTATTGGAATAATTATAAAGATGTTGCTTTGAAAAAACGTTAGTTCTTCTACTCGATACAGTGTAGAGAGATTATTTTTGACTTCTAATGATTTCTTTAAAGATTGCAAGGTTGATGGGCTGCTTTTAGAAGAACAAGGACTAACAATCTCTTTTAAATGATGTTCAGTAGATCTTGAAGTAAGTAAAGGACTTGCAATTTTATATTTTTTGGACGAAGAAACAGTAGCTTCAGGAATACTATCAGAATATCTTTTTAGAGGATTCTGTTTTAGTGATCGATCGTGAAAAGGATTATAAGAATCTAATTGAGGAGTGCTTAAGGCGATGGTTTTAAGGCTTTTAGTTATAGAGTAGATAAATGCTGAGTCATATTTCTTTAAAAGAAAAGGTGCATTTGTTTGTACCCAGAGTTGTAATTGCTCTACTAACATTGCAATATTTTTAATATTTCCTGGATAGCTAGAGGAAGTTACTGGATTTGTAGGAAAATTATTACGAAGAGAAAACCCATTCTGAGCACCTTCTTTGAGGATTTCTACCATGCATTCTAATCTTTCTTTTAAAAAAAAGAAATTGCTGCTTACTACATTGCAGTATTTCATAACTAGTTGTTTTTCTATATGTAATATAGAAAGAGAAATAAAGAGAGGGTTAAAATTAAAATGTATCAAAGAATGAAATGATGGTAACCTTTGCCTAGTATTAATAACTTCTTGAACAGTGCTGAGAGAGCTTGTTATGTTTTGGTAATATGTAGCACCACAATTTTGTACAAGCGTGTTTTTATTTACATGTAAACACTTTTTTAAAGTTAAGACTAATTCAGAAAGACTTGTAACTGAGTTAAAGGGGCTATCTATAGGTTGCAAAGATCTTGAAAAGGCATTTTTGACTAAAAAATTATCTGCAGCAGCTTCTTCGATATTAACAATTATGGCAGATAGTACTTCTTGTATCTCTTCTATTCTTGTACAAGTAAGTACAGAAGGGCCAATACTCATAGTTTTTATGTATCTTCTTACAGTGATTTCGGGGAAAGAAAAATTGATGGGTAAAGACATAGCAATTTGTTAGCAGGTTATTGTAAGGAAATTGTTTACAATAACATTTAATGAATTGATGATCAATTACATCTGCGTTTGTATAAGCAAGAAAATAATTAATTTCTTGCTTATACAAATTATCCTCTTTAGGGTGAGTGGTTGGATATTATTTTTAAAGGACTAATTTTAGATTTATGAGCTTTTTAGCGAATGGGTGTTTGATCTCTTCTAAAGGAGGTATCTCTTTATCTTTTGATAATTGATTCCATGTAGATTGTAATGTTGACTCAAATTTGTTTAAGAGGCTTGATATGAGTGTATATTTTTCTTCTAATGAAGATTTTGATTTTTCAGGGAATGTTCCGTCGAAATATTTTTTAAGTATTAATTTGTTTATGTCTATTCCATAATATAACAAAAGGATGAATTCAATTTTGTTTGTTATTGCACGAGACTCATTGTTTACAGAATGGAATGTGGGAGTTAAAAATTCAGTATTTAAATATTTTTCTATTTTCGACACTTGATTTAGTAAAAACTGAAGCATGTTGTCTCTTTTTCCAATAGAATTAATTTTTACAGCTGCCAGTTGGTATAATTGATTAGGCCTAAGAAGCGTTATGAAATAAGTAGAGGGAAGAGGTTTTTGAGTTTCAGGAGATATGGCGCTTAGCTCAGATAAAGATGCTTGTGTTATTAAGGTGGCTATGGGCGTGGTAATACCTGTCATTGGCATGTTTAATATAGAGGATAAAATTTTTTCTGCTTGATTATAAGTAGAATGAGTCATTTGTTCTGTAGGGTCTGAGGGCATTTTTAAATATGGGAGGCATTCTTGATAGTTGTGATGGGCTATTGCTATTATAATTTTTTGTAACTGAGCAACAGAGATGGTTAAAGATTGTTTATGGGTTAATGGCCAGGAGTTATCATGGCATTTAATATACGCACGTAGGTCCGCATCAAGAGATGCTATTATGTTCATGCGATCCTTATGTTTTTGTAGGCTCCTAAGGAAATGCATTCCTGTTGTTAGTGAATTAGCAATAGGTGTTTTTATGAAAGTTTTTCTGATGGAAAAGGTATTTGTTGATTTTTTTTTGAGATAGATAGAAATATAAGGTATAAGTTGTTCTCCTGCAGTTACTGAGCAAAAGTTGAGATCAGAAACTTTAAGTTTTACAAGTTTGGGGTGATGGTTTTGTGGGTCAGGGATGAGTCCTTGTTGTTTGCAGTAGTTTTCATTAAGAGTGTTTAGTAGTGGATTCAGGAATTGTGTTATTTTCACTAAATAGTGAGGGTTGTTTTTCTGATATAGATATAGGTTTCTACAAGTTATATGGTAGAGAGTGGAAAGGACACTTAAAGGATCTGATTGTGCGCTGTTATTTACTGCGGGTAATATGATTTTAGAGTCATAGCTTGACAAGCACATGGCGCGCTCTGTTTGCTGAATAAACTTTTTAATATGAGACGCATATTGCATTATTGTTACAGAAATTACTGAAAAATAGTGAGCATGTATTCTCAATGAAACAAAAGGTTCTTGTGCAGAAATCGACTTTTTAGAAGAATTGGGGTTTATAAATTTTTGTTGTTGAACTTCTGATATGTCAAGTATGGACTCTTCTTTTTTGCTAAGGGGTGAATTAGAGTAATTTTTATAAGAAACATATTTTTCCAACTCCGTTAAAGGAGATGGAAAATTTAAGCCAGACTTTTCTTGTAATGGATTTTGCGTTTGTGTTGTAGTGATACAGGCTTGTTCTATTTCTAAAAGAGCATGTGTTAATTCGTCTATTAAATGAGAATGTAAAGAAATTGCTTCTTGCTTATTTTGTTGATCTTGTATTTTTGAAAGAAAAGGAAGATGCCTTTTCATAAATCCAAGAAGTTGCTGAAGTGTAAACTTTCTTAAATTTGTGTGAGATTCATGTCTAAGGGCAGATAAGTTTGTTGAAGAATTTACTAAAAGGTTTTCTGGATAATTTAAGCATTGACCCACTAATGAATGAGTATTATTTATCCAACTTTCAAGGTCTTGTATATTTATGGAAGTGAATGTAAAAACATTACTTCCAACTAAGGTTAGTTCTTCAACTTGATATATTTGAGGGTCAGGAGATGCTTCTGATCTTAAAGTTTTTACTAATTCTTCTAAGTTTAATGGACTGCCTAAAGGAGAAGAATCAGTTACTAGATTTTTTAAAAAAGTGTCAAAAGATTCTGAAAAAGGTGTTGGGCTTTCAGTTCGATGCTTTTTGATAGGAGAAGAGGAAGCACCTGGAGCTTCTTCTGCAGCAGCTCTTTTTTGTAAGCTTCTTTCTCTAGGTAAGTCTTCAAAATGTTGAAAAGATGTTGAAGAAGAAGCATTTGATGGGGAAGTTTGTAAATTTTGTTGTGGTTGATTGTCTATTTGTAACAGATTTGGCAAGCATGTAAGGGAGAGGTTGCTGCTTGCTTCAGAGAGATCTTTATAAATATCTCTGAGGGCTGATAGACCACACTGGTTTAGAAGAGGATGGGAGTTATGTTTTATCCATTTTTCTAGCTTATTTACAAGTGTTTGGAGATCTGTAATGTTTTTCGGATGATCACATGAAGATGAAGCATCTTTCTCAGGAAAATTATTTAAAAGAGAATATTTTTTCTGAGCGCCTTCTTTTAGTTTTCGGGCATTAGAGAGCAGTCGTTCTTTTAGAGAAGAATGGGTGTTTTTTAGTGAGGTATATGGGTTTAAAACAAGTTTTTTTCTTGAATGGCATAAAGTAAGAGATATAAAAATAGGATTAAAAACCAAATAAGGAGCAGTAGCAGCAGCAGAATGGATAGGTTTTGGTGAAGATCTTTCTGGACGAATTGGAGCAGTATTCAAAATGGTTGTGGCTGTTCTTAAAGAATTTAAGAGATTGCTATAGAATGAAGCGCCATAATTTCTTTTAATTACGTTTCTCTGTTCGCTTAGACAAGTTTTGAAAGTAAAAATTAACTCTGAAAGAGTTGTAATCGAGTTGAAGGGGCTTTCAGGAGTTTGTGGCTCTGCTGGATATGTATTAACTAAGGAATAATTTCCAATAGCCGCTAGCTCAAGATTAAGTATTATCTGTTGTAGTAGTTGTGGTATGTGCGAAGCATGGCAATCAATGGCGTTAAAAGGAGCTATGGTAATAGTTCTTCGGAGTATTCTTAAAGTAGTTTCTGGAATAACAAAGTTTGTTGGAAGCATAAGTATAGATTACTAAAAATTATTATAAATGTTGCGAAGATAATATCATTTAATAATGTAGTTCTCAACATTTTTTGTTTCAATAAACTTTATTTTATTTATTGTTGTTGATTTATTTTTTTATAAATACCAGTGAGAGTTTCTTTAAAGGCGTGCGTTAAAGATTCATAAGGAGGAATAGGCGTATCAGGGTGTATTTTTCCCCAGGCCTGAAATAATATGTTTTCGATTTTTTTTGATTCAACAATAGCTTCTTTAAGTCTTAGATCTATTTTAGTAAAATTTTGAGTTTTGATAAAGGTGACAGGAAACATATTTCGCATTAAAGCTCTATTACAATCTATTACCCAATACATTACAGATATAAAAGTTGTTAAATTCATGATAGGTGTGTTTGATGTTTTAATCAAAGGAAATGAAAAATTGTTAACAATATTGCTTATATGATTTTTAAGATTTTTTGTTTGATGCAAAGCAATTCTACTAAAATTGCTTTTGTTGGTCTGTAGCGTTGGGATAACTGCAAGAGTATAAGAAGATCCAGGCCTTCTTAAACTTATAAAAGGGGTATGAGTAGATGTAAATAAATTATCATTGGGAGGTAAGCAGTCTTGAGTATCTATTGTAGTTAGTCCAGGGGTAGGGATTTCTGTAGATGTTGTTTTAAAAATGGATGCTACAAAGGATAAAATTGTGTTTGTCTCAAAGTATCCAGGGTGTTTAATTTCTCCTGCTTCAGTTGAATTTTCTACAAAGTAAGATGTGCAAAGTGTAAGGTTATATTGAGAAATTGCTGATAAGACATTGTTCCCTTGTGCTTGAGAAATAGGTAAAGCAGTAGAATGAGTTAATGGCCAAGATTCATCATTACATTTAAGAAATACAGAATTTAATTGCAGACAAGAATGTAAATTTTGCATGCGTAAAGTATGTTTATTTAGGTTTTCTATCCAATTGGCAAGAACCATTGAGCTGTTATGTATAGGAGATGGAATAAGTATTTTTTTTATCCAAAAAGTATGAGGACTTTTCAAAGTAGGAGAAACTGTAAGATATGATAAATAAATAGATGAAAGACGAGAAGATGGAGATGGAATTGTCGGAAAATTTTGTTCTTGTAGGTTGTTGCTATGATGTAAATCATCATGTTTTTCTCCTACTAAATCACAGTATTTTTGATTTAAGGTGTTTAAAAAATTAAGAGCATCATGATCAATTCGCACGTAAGGAAGGGAGGCCTTTAAATTCACATAATTTTGTTTAGTCACAAAATATAAAACTATTAAAGAGGATAATAAATTATTTGAAGTTTCCTTTTTTATTTCTGGAAGTTTTTGTAAAGAACGATATGCGCCTAAGGCACAAGCTTTTTGAGCTTGTTTTAAAAATTTTTTGAATTCACTTTCACTCTTCATGGTTTTGCTTCTACATAATAAAAAGTAAAATTGACAATTTTTGATTTTTATAAAATTCCTTTGAATTAAAGGAAGTTTTACAATTTCTATGGGTTTAATAAGTGGATTATAAGGAGGTCTTATTTCTGTAAGTGTATAGGCTTTTTCTATCTCTGAAAGAGCATTTTCTAGTTCTTTTGTTAAATGACTATGCAATGCATTTATTTCTTGATGACTTTGTTGATCTTGTATTTTTGAGAGGAAAGGAAGATTTCTGTTCATAAATTTAAGAAGTTGCTGCAGTGTAAATTTTCTTAAATTTGTTTGAGATTCATGTTCAAGGGCAGATACGTCTGCTAGAGAATTTACTAAAAGGTTTTCTGGATAATTTAAGCATTGGCCCACTAATGAATGAGTATGATTTATCCAGCTTTCAAGGTCTTCTGTAGTTATAGAAGTGAGTGTGAAAATATTATTTCCAGCAAGTGTAAGTTCTTCAACTTCATATGCTTTATGGATAATTGGTGTTTCTGGTCTTAAAGTTTCTATTAATTCTTCTAAATTTAATGGACTGCCTAAAGGAGAAGAATCAGTTGCTAGATTTTCTGTAAAGAGGTCAAAAAATCCTAAAATGGGTGTTGGGCTTTCTGATTTATGTTTTTTGGTAGGAGAAGAATAAGCTTCTATAGATGTTTCAGGGGATCTTTTCCATAAGCGTTTTTTTATTGATAAGTTTTTATCAATATGGGAAAGAATTGGAAGAGAAGAGTCTGATATGGGAGGCTTTAATTTTTGTTTTTTAGGAGGTAACAATAGGCTAGGAGTAGAATTGACAGGTGTTGATGAAGCCTTATATGCTAATAAGGGTTCATGCTTTGTTTGAGGTGGATTTTCTATTTGTAATAGAGTTTGGAAAGATGTAAGGGAAAGGCAGTTGGCTGCTTCTGAGAGATCTTTATAAATATCTCTGAGGGCTGATAGACCACACTGGTTTAGAAGAGGAAGAGAGTTATGTTTTATCCACTTTTCTAGTTTAATTACAAGTGTTTGAAGATCTGTAATATTTTTTGGATGATCAGGGGAAGATGAAGAATTTTTTTCAGGAAAATGATTTAAAAGAGAATATCCCTGAAGTGCTGCCTCTTTTAGTTTTCTGGTGTTAGAGGTTAATCGGTCTTTTAGAGAAGAATGGGTTCTTTTTGCTGAAGTATACTGACTTAAGACAAGTTGTTTTTTTGAAATTAATAAAGTAAGCGATATAAAAATAGGATTAAAAACCAAATGTGGTGAAGGGAGACTCGTAGAATAAGGAGGTTTTAGCGAAGATTGTTTTGGCAAAACTAGAGCAGTATTCAGAACTGTTTTTGCTGTATTTAAAGAATTTATGAGGCTGGCATATAATAGAGATCCATAATTTGCTTTCAACATGCGTTGCTGTTCACTTAGACAAGTATTAAGGGTGAAAATTAAATCTGTAAGAGTTGTGACAGAGTGGAAGGGGCTTTGTAGGGTTGGTGGCTCTGCTGGATATGTATTAACTAAGGAATAGCTTCCAATGGCTGCTTGCTCAACATCAAATATGATCTTTTCTAGTAGTTTTGGTATGTCCACATCTTGGTGATCAAGGGCGTTATAGGGAGTTAAGGTTAGAGTTCTTTGGATTACTCTTAAAGTAGTTTCTGGAAAAATAAAATTTATAGGAAGCACAAGGATAGATTGTTAAAAATTTATTATAAGAATGGCGAGATAGTATCATTTAATAATGTAGTTCTCAATATTTTTTGTTTTTGTCTCTGTATATTGATTTATTTCTTTATAAATGATGGTGAAATTCTCTTTAAATGGATGATTCAAAGATTCATATGGAGAAATAGGTGTAAGAGGGGATATTTTTTTCCAGCTTTCTAATAACATGGCTTGTATTTCTTCTGAATCAAGAAGAACTTCTTTAAGTTTTAGATCTACAGCAGTAACATTTTTATTTTCTATAAAGGATTTGGGAAACATACTTTTTACTAAAGATATATTACAACCTAATCCCCAATACATCATGGGTATCAAAGTTGTTAAATTCGTGATAGGAATAGTTGATGTTTTAACAATGGGAAAAGAAGATTCGTTAATAATCTTTTTTATATTAGATTTAATTTGTTTGATTTGATGAAGCACAATTTTACTAAAATTGCTTTTTTGCATATGTAGTATTTGGGAAACAGAAAGAATAAAATAAGAATTACGTACTCTCAACGTGATAAAAGGAGCATGAGTAGGTGTAAATAAATTATCAGTGGCAGTTAAGTAATTTATTGGGGCGATATCAGAGGCAGGTCTTTCTGGAGGTGTTGTTTTAAAAATTGATGTTAAAGGGGATAAAAGTTCTATTGTTTCATTGTACCCAGGGTGCTTAATTTCTTTTCCTTCAGGTGAAATTTCTAAAAAATAAGATGTGCAAAGTGTAAGATTAGATTGAGCAATTTTTCCTAAAATATTTTCTAATTGTGCTTTTGGAATAGGTAAAGCGCTAAGGTGAGTTAATGCCCAAGATTTATCATTACATTTAAGAAACACAGGATGTTTTTCAATATAAGAATGTAAATTGTGCATGCGCTGCGCATGTTTTTTGAGGCTAATTATCCAATTGTTAAGCACAGTTGTATTATTATCTATAGGAGATGGGATATTCATTTTTCTTATCCAAAAGATATCTGTAAATTTTGGATTACAAAACACTGTAAAATATGATAAGGAAGGTGTTGAAGCAACAGAAGTTGGAGGTTGAATTATGGAAATGGCTTGTTCTTTTAGGTTGTTGTGATGATGATTGTCGTCATGTTCCTCTTTCATTAAAAAACAATATTTTTGATTTAAGGTATTTAAAGACGCAAGCGCTTCGCGATCAATTTTGGAAAAAGGATGTAAATATTTGAAATTTAAATAATTTTGTTTGGTTACATGGTATAAAACCATTAAAGACGTTAATAAATTATTGGAGGACTCTTTTTCTATTCCAGAGATTATTTGTAGAGAGGAATATTTGCTTAATTTGCTAGCTTTTTCTACTTGCACTAAAAATTTTTTGAAGTCAAAGCCACTTTTTATAGAATATCTACTAGATATTAAGAAGTGAGATTTACAAACTGTAACTTTGATAAATTTGTTGTTGTCATTAGGAAGTTTTACGTTTTGTATAGGTGAGGGAAGAATAAGTGTTGTTGCTGGAGGTATAAGAGCTTTTTCTATCTCTGAAAGAGCATTTTCTAGTTCTTTTGTTAAATGACCATGCAATGCAGTTATTTCTTGATGACTTTGTTGATCTTGTATTTTTGAAAGGAAAGGAAGATTTCTGTTCATAAATTTAAGAAGTTGCTGCAGTGTAAATTTTCTTAAATTTGTTTGAGATTCATGTTCAAGGGCAGATACGTCTGCTAGAGAATTTACTAAAAGGTTTTCTGGATAATTTAAGCATTGGCCCACTAATGAATGAGCATGATTTATCCAGCTTTCAAGGTCTTCTGTAGTTATAGAAGTGAGTGTGAAAATATTATTTCCAGCTAGTGTAAGTTCTTCAACTTCATATGCCTTAGGGATAATTGGTGTTTCTGGTCTTAAAGTTTCTATTAATTCTTCTAAATTTAATGGACTGCCTAAAGGAGAAGAATCAGTTGCTAGATTTTCTGTAAAGAGGTCAAAAAATCCTAAAATGGGTGTTGGGCTTTCTGATTTATGTTTTTTGGTAGGAGAAGAATAAGCTTCTATAGATGTTTCATGGGATCTTTTCCATAAGCGTTTTTTTATTGATAAGTTTTTATCAATATGGGAAAGAATTGGAAGAGAAGAGTCTGATATGGTAGGCTTTAATTTTTGTTTTTTAGGAGGTAACAATAGGCTAGGAGTAGAATTGACAGGTGTTGATGAAGCCTTATATGCTAATAAGGGTTCATGCTTTGTTTGAGGTGGATTTTCTATTTGTAATAGAGTTTGGAAAGATGTAAGGGAAAGGCAGTTGGCTGCTTCTGAGAGATCTTTATAAATATCTCTGAGGGCTGATAGACCACACTGGTTTAGAAGAGGAAGAGAGTTATGTTTTATCCACTTTTCTAGTTTAATTACAAGTGTTTGAAGATCTGTGATACCTTTTGGATGATCAGGGGAAGATGAAGAATTTTTTTCAGGAAAATGATTTAAAAGAGAATATCTTTGAAGTGCTGCCTCTTTTAGTTTTCTGGCATGAGAGGTTAATTGGTCTTTTAGAGAAAAAGGGGTTTGTGTTGATGAAATGTATGGGCTTAACAAAAGTTGTTCTCTTGAATAGCATAAAGTAAGCGATATAAAAATAGGATTAAAAACCAAATAAGGAGGAGGAGGAGGAGCAGATTGAATAGGTTCTGGCGAAGATCGTTCTGGGAAAATTGGAGCAGTATTCAGAATGGTTATTGCTGTTCTTAAAGAATTTATGATACTGCAATAAAATGTAGAGCCATAAGTTTTTTGAAGCATGAATCTTTGTTTGCGTAAACAAGTATTGAGAATAGCAATTAACTCTTTAAGAGTTTTGATGGAGTTGAAGGGGCTTTGGAGACTAGGTGGCTCTGCTGGATATATATTAACTAAGGAATAGTTTCCGATGGCTGCTCGCTCAATATTAAGTATTATCTTTTTTAGTAGTTTTGGTATGTCCAAGGCTTGGCAATCAAGGGCATTATAAGGAGCTATGGTTAGAGTTCTTCGGAGGACTCTTAAAGTAGTTTCTGGAATAACAAAATTTATAGAAAGCATAAGGATGGATTATTAAAAATATTATAAATGTGGTGAGGAGAATAACATTTAATAATGTAGTTCTCAATATTTTTTAATAATATTTGAATTAATCTTATTAAATTTAAAGTGTGATTAAATTAAGTTTTATTAAATGATGGGTGGTCTGGATAAAAAAGAACATGCAAAATATTTTATGAAGGTCCTTTTCATTATAGTGTAATATTCAATACAATAGATTCAAGAGTGAGGGATGATAGGCACTTTTTTTTGATTATTTACGATAATTTTGTATAGATACATATCTGCTTGTTCTGAATAAAATAGCTTAAGTAAAGCTATACTTTAGGAAAGATGCAAGTGTTAGTCGTTTCATAGATGTTAAGATTGGATTTTCTTGATTCAATTCTATTCCTGACTTTGCTCGCTTAGTAATTCATTTAAATAATTAGATGTTTATTCATAAAATACAAATAACATCCTTTTCGAGTCCTATATCTTATAACCATATAACTAAGAATTATTCTTAATGGCAAAGCTGTGTTTCATCATAAAAACAAGGATGCTTTTTCTAAAGATCTTGTAACACACTTGCCATTAAAAAAACGTTTCCTTGAAGAAACAGTAAGTAATCTCAATCATTTTATTTTTATACAAAAATATTTTTAATGAACAGTAAGAGTACTTTCTTTGAAGTATCTTTTCTTTTTACCTACAATATTAAAAATATAGTTATGTTGAGTAAATCTACTTTTAGACTACAACCTATTCGTACAGATCTTGAAAGCTTTGCCTTAAAACTAGATGCCTTAATTAGAAATATGTGCATTTATCAAATATATTCTACATAAAATCACCTAAAAAAGCCCTTGGAATTAAAAGCCTCATTCAAAAATTTCTTTCAATGAAAAAATAGCAATCAATCTTTTACAAATTATATCTCATCAATATGGGTTTCATGATTTATTTAAACAGTTAAGAAAAATATTAATATATTTAGATGGATATATAAATTGTGATTTAAGAAAGGATAATTTAGACATTCTTTGCTATTCAGTAGAATAAAAAGAAAGACCTTCTTCTAAAATTAGAGAGAGATTTCTTACTTTTTTGTTGGATACAACATTTTTAATCTGGACATCAGATATGTGTGATGATGAATTGTTCTGATGGGATAGATTTGAAGAAGAGATATTTTGATGTTCTTTTAATATTGAGTCGCTTGCAATAAAATTGTAACGAGATCTTAAAACCATCTTCATGATCAAAAATATAAAAGGAATAATAATTGTAAAATAGGAAATGATTTTTACAATTGTGAGCAAAATAGAGGGTGAAATAAAATATTTTTTCACCATGAAGGGCTGGTTATCTTTTATCCATTCTTGGGGTATTACAGATAATTTATAGGAACCTATATGAAAATAGTTATCTACTTTATTGAAC
>NZ_WTCQ01000004.1 GCF_015356765.1 Candidatus Clavichlamydia salmonicola | reverse complement strand
GAGGCATGACAGTAACAGGGTTAAATGATCCATCAAATAGTACAGATGTAGTTAACCTTAATTATCTTACTTCAAAATATCTTCCTTTGACAGGAGGTTCTCTTGCTGGAAATCTTTCTGTAGGAGGGACTTTATCTATTACAGGATCTTCAAGTCATACAGGAGCAGCGACGTTTGCAGGAGGGTTAACAGTTAGTATTGGAACAACAACCTTATCGGGATCGTTGGTCATAGGAAATAATGTTACAGTAAGCAGCGCAGCAGTCACTGCAGGAAATTCAATAAACTTTGGGGCAACGTTAGCATCAGGAAATGTATCAGGAGGGATGGTAGTAAAAGGATTAATGGACCCAGTAAATGCAACAGATGCAGTAAACTTAAATTACCTAACTACAAAGTATCTGCCATTGACGGGAGGAGCGCTGACTGGAAATCTGTCAATGACAGGTGGTTTATCAGTAACTGGAACATCTAGTCATACAGGAGCAGCAACTTTTTCAGGAGGAGTAACAGTATCAAGCGGCACAACTTTATTGTCAGGCCAATTGACAATAGGAAATAATGTCCGGGTATCAAGTGGAGCAATCTCAGCAGGGAATAGTGTTAACTTTGGCGCCACAGTAGCGACAAGTGGTAGTGTTGTGGCTGGGATGATGGTGACAGGAATTAGTAATCCAGTTAATACAACAGACGCAGTAAATCTTGGTTATATGACAACATCTTTTGGAAGTTATCTGCCTTTGTCTGGAGGCACTTTAACAGGGGCTTTAGCTATAGGAACATCTTCTTCTCCAGCAAATTTGTCTATTTTAGGAACAACATCGCATACAGGGGCAGCAACATTTACAGGAGGAGCTACTATTTCTTCTGGGGGGTTGACAGTTTCAGCAGGCACAACAACTTTATCAGGCCAATTAACAATAGGCAATAATGTTCGAGTTTCATCAGCAGCGATAACAGCAGGAAATACAGTTAACTTTGGAGCAACATTAGCATCAGGAACATCATCAGGTGGGATGACAGTAACAGGGTTAAATGATCCATCAAATAGTACAGATGTGGTTAATCTCAATTATCTTACTTCAAAATATCTTCCATTGACAGGCGGTACTCTTACTGGAAATCTTTCTGTAGGAGGAACTTTATCTATTACAGGCGCTTCAAGTCATATAGGATTAGCAACTTTTGCAGGAGGGTTAACAGTTTCAGGAGGAACAACAACCTTATCAGGATCATTGGTTATAGGAAATAATGTTACAGTAAGTAGTTCTGCAATCACAGCAGGAAATACAGTTAATTTTGGAGCAACGTTAGCGTCAGGAAATGTATCAGGAGGAATGGTAGTAAAAGGCTTAATGGATCCAGTAAACGCAACAGATGCAGTCAATTTTAATTACCTGACTACAAAATATCTTGCTTTGACAGGAGGTGCAATTTCTGGAAATCTTTCAGTAGCAGGCACTGTATCTGTGACAGGAACGTCAAGTCATACAGGCATAGCAAATTTCTCTGGAGGCGTAACAGTTAGTTCTGGAACAACTTTATTATCAGGGCAATTGACAATAGGAAATAATGTCCGGGTCTCAAGTGGAGCGATTTCATCAGGAAATACAGTTAATTTTGGAGCTACAGTAGGGACAAGTGGTAGTGTTGTAGCTGGGATGGTGGTGACAGGAATTAGTAATCCAGTCAATACAACAGATGCTGTGAATCTTGGCTATCTAACGACTTCATTTGGAAATTATCTTCCACTTTCAGGAGGAACTTTAACAGGTGCTTTAGCTATTGGAACAGCTTCAGCTCCTGCTAATTTATCTATATTAGGAACAACATCACATACAGGAGCAGCAACCTTTGCTGGAGGGGCTACGATCTCTTCAGGAGGGCTAACAGTTTCATCAGGAACAACAACCTTATCAGGACAATTAACTATAGGAAATAATGTAAGAGTTTCCGCAGCAGCGATTACAGCAGGAAATACAGTTAACTTTGGAGCAACATTAGCATCAGGAACATCATCAGGTGGAATGACAGTGACAGGATTAAATGATCCTTCTAATAGCACAGATGTAGTTAATCTTAATTACCTTACTTCGAAGTACTTGCCATTAACGGGAGGAGCACTTACTGGGAATCTTTCAGTTGGAGGAACTATATCTATTACAGGGTCTTCTAGTCACTCAGGAGCAGCAACATTTTCTGGAGGTTTAGCAGTTAGTGGTGGAACAACAACTTTATCAGGGCCATTAACTATAGGGAATAATGTTACAGTAACAAGTGCAGCAGTAACAGCAGGGAACACAGTTAATTTTGGAGCAACATTAGCATCAGGAAATGTCTCTGGTGGAATGGTTGTTAAGGGATTAATGGATCCAGTGAATGCAACAGACGCAGTAAATTTAAATTACCTCTCTACAAAATATCTTCCATTAACAGGAGGATCTCTTACTGGAAATCTTTCTATCGGGGGAACTCTATCTATCACAGGCGTTTCAAGTCATACAGGAGCAGCAACTTTTGCAGGAGGAGTAACAGTATCAAGCGGCATAACTTTATTATCAGGGCAATTGACAATAGGGAATAATGTCCGAGTCTCAAGTGGAGCAATCTCAGCAGGAAATAGTGTTAATTTTGGAGCGACAGTAGCAACAAGTGGCAGTGTTGTAGCAGGAATGACAGTAACAGGAATTAGTAATCCATCCAGTACAACAGATGCAGTAAACCTTGGATACCTTAATACTTCTATGGCAGCTTACTTACCATTAGCTGGAGGGACTATGACAGGAGCGTTATCTCTTGGAACATCTTCAGCTCCTGTGAATCTATCTATATTTGGAACAACAGCACATACAGGAGGAGCAACTTTTGCAGGAGGAGCAACGATATCAGCAGGAGGGTTAACAGTTTCAGCGGGGACCACTTTATTATCAGGGCAATTAACAATAGGAAATAATGTTCGCGTGACAGCGGCTGCAATAACAGCAGGAAATACAGTTAACTTTGGAGCAACATTAGCTTCAGGTGTATCTTCAGGTGGTATGACAGTAACTGGATTGAATGATCCATCAAATAGCACAGATGTAGTCAACTTAAATTATCTTACATCGAAGTACCTTCCATTAACAGGAGGAACACTTACCGGAAATCTTTCTATAGGAGGAACTTTATCTATTACAGGGTCTTCAAGTCATACAGGAGCAGCGACTTTTGCAGGAGGTGTAACAGTTTCATCAGGGACCACGACTTTATCAGGATCATTGGTGATAGGAAACAATGTTACAGTAAGTAGTGCAGCAATAACAGCAGGGAATACAGTTAATTTTGGAGCAACGTTAGCCTCAGGAAATGTATCAGGAGGAATGGTAGTAAAAGGCTTAATGGATCCAGTGAATGCAACAGACGCAGTAAATTTAAATTATCTCTCTACAAAATATCTTCCATTAACAGGAGGATCTCTTACTGGAAATCTTTCTATTGGGGGAACTCTATCTATCGCAGGCGTTTCAAGTCATGCAGGAGCAGCAACTTTTGCAGGAGGATTAACAGTATCAAGCGGCACAACTTTATTATCAGGGCAATTGACAATAGGGAATAATGTCCGAGTCTCAAGTGGAGCAATCTCAGCAGGAAATAGTGTTAATTTTGGAGCGACAGTAGCAACAAGTGGTAGTGTTGTAGCAGGGATGACAGTAACAGGAATCAGTAATCCTACTAGTACAACAGATGTAGTGAATCTTGGTTATCTTAATACATCTTTATCTGGCTACCTCCCATTAACAGGAGGAACCTTAACAGGTGCGTTATCTATAGGAACTGCTTCTTCACCTGTAAATCTATCTGTGCTAGGTACGACCGCGCATACAGGAGCCGCGACCTTTGCAGGAGGAGCCACTATTTCATCAGGAGGGTTAACAGTATCAGCAGGGACAACAACCTTATCAGGACAATTAACAATAGGAAATAATGTACGGGTATCTACGGCAGCGATTACAGCAGGAAATACAGTTAACTTTGGAGCAACATTAGCATCAGGTATATCATCAGGTGGAATGACGGTAACAGGGTTAAATGATCCATCAAATAATACAGATGTGGTTAACCTCAATTATCTTACTTCAAAATATCTTCCTTTGACAGGCGGTACTCTTACTGGAAATCTTTCTATAGGAGGAACTTTATCTATAACAGGATCTTCAAGTCATACAGGAGCAGCGACGTTTGCAGGAGGTTTAACAGTTTCATCTGGGACCACGACTTTATCAGGATCATTGGTGATAGGAAATAATATCACAGTAAGTAGCGCAGCAGTAACAGCAGGGAACACAGTTAATTTTGGAGCAACGTTAGCCTCAGGAAATGTATCAGGAGGAATGGTAGTAAAAGGATTAATGGATCCAGTAAATGCAACAGACGCAGTAAATTTAAATTATCTTTCTACAAAATATCTGGCTTTAACAGGAGGAACTGTTACAGGAAATCTTTCTTTAGGAGGAACTTTATCTGTTACAGGAACATCAACGCATACAGGAGCCGCGAATTTTGCAGGAGGAATAACAGTTAGCGCGGGTACAACTTTATTATCAGGACAATTGACAATAGGAAATAATGTTCGTGTGTCTACAGGGGCAATTTCAGCAGGGAACACAGTGAATTTTGGAGCTACAGTAGCAACAAGTGGTAGTGTTGTAGCTGGAATGATAGTGACAGGGATTAGTAATCCTAGTAGCTCCACAGATGCAGTAAATCTGGGTTACCTTAATACTTCCATGGCTGCTTATTTGCCATTAGCAGGGGGTACTATGACAGGTGCATTATTTATTGGAACAGCTTCTTCACCTGTAAATTTATCTGTGCTAGGAACGACAGCACATACAGGAGCAGCAACGTTTGCAGGAGGAATCACTATTTCATCAGGGGGCTTAACAGTTTCTGCTGGTGCAACAACCTTATCAGGGCAATTAACAATAGGAAATAATGTTCGGGTATCTACAGCAGCAATAGCAGCAGGTAATACAGTTAACTTTGGAGCAACATTAGCATCAGGGACATCATCAGGTGGAATGACAGTAACGGGGTTAAATGATCCATCAAATAGTACAGATGTGGTTAACCTCAATTATCTTACTTCAAAATATCTTCCTTTGACAGGAGGTTCTCTTAGTGGGAATCTTTCTGTAGGAGGCACTTTATCTATTACAGGATCTTCAAGTCATACAGGAGCAGCAACCTTTACAGGAGGTTTAACAGTTTCATCTGGGACCACAACGTTATCAGGATCATTGGTGATAGGAAACAATGTCACAGTAAGTAGTGCAGCAGTAACAGCAGGGAATACAGTTAATTTTGGAGCCACGCTAGCTTCAGGTAATGTATCAGGAGGAATGGTTGTGAAAGGTTTAATGGATCCAGTAAATGCAACAGATGCAGTAAACCTTAATTATCTTTCTACAAAATATCTTGCCTTATCAGGAGGGACAGTAGCTGGAAATATAGCTATTACCGCTGGAAGTTCTTCAACAGGAACATTATCAGTAGCAGGAGCGACAACCTTAACAGGAGCAGTTACTTTGGCAGGAGCGTTAACAGTAAGCACTGGAACAACAACTTTATCTGGTCAGTTAACTATAGGTAATAACGTTAGGGTGTCAAGCGCAGCAATAACAGCAGGAAATACAGTTAATTTTGGAGCAACAGTGAATACTGCTGGATCTGTTGTAGCTGGTATGTCTGTTACAGGAGTTAGTAATCCAGTAAATACAACAGATGCTGTTAATCTTGCGTATTTAAATACTTCAGTTGCTGGTTATCTTCCTTTGACAGGGGGAACTTTAACAGGAGCCTTATCTATAGGCACTGCAAGTTTGCCAGCAAATCTTACAGTAAAAGGTACATCAACTTTTGCTGGAGCAGCAACTTTTTCAGTCGGGGCAACGATTACAACTGGGGGCTTAACAGTTAGTGCAGGAACAACTTTATTATCAGGCCAATTAACTATAGGGAATAATGTAAGAGTAGCTCCTGCTGCAATAACCGCAGGAAATACAGTTAATTTTGGCGCAACTGTAGCTTCAGGTGTCTCTTCAGGAGGTATGATTGTTACGGGTCTTAATGATCCATCAAGTAATACTGATGCTGTTAATCTAGGTTATCTTAACTCTCGTTATCTTTCAGTATCAGGAGGAACGATAGCTGGAAATCTTGCTATTACAGCAGGAGGGTCTGCAACAGGAACTTTAACTGTTGCTGGGGCAACAACTCTTTCAGGAGCAACAACTCTTTCAGGAGGATTAACAGTCAGCAATGGGAACACTACTTTATCTGGACCATTGACAATAGGAAATAATGTCACAGTAACAAGTTCTGCAGTAACAGCAGGAAATACAGTTAATTTTGGCGCAACATTAGCATCAGGAAATGTATCAGGAGGAATTGTTGTAAAAGGCTTGATGGATCCAGTAAATGCGACAGATGCAGTAAATTTAAATTATCTTTCTACAAAATATCTTGCTTTGACAGGAGGAACCCTTTCAGGAAATCTTACCACTTCAGGGACACTGTCAGTAACAGGAGCATCTACATTAACAGGAGCAGTTTCTTTGTCAGGAGGATTAACTGTTAGTGCTGGAACAACAACCTTATCAGGACAATTAACTATAGGGAATAATATTCGAGTATCAACAGGAGCAATTTCAGCTGGAAATAGTGTTAATTTTGGAGCTACAGTAGGAACAAGTGGTAATGTTGTTTCTGGAATGACTGTAACAGGAATTAGTAACCCAGTGAATACAACAGATGCAGTCAACCTTGGTTATTTAAATACTTCTTTTGGAAATTATTTACCTATAACAGGGGGTACATTGACAGGAGCTTTATCAATTGGAACAGCAGCATCGCCTATGAATTTTACAGTTAGAGGAACAACAACTTTGGCTGGAACTGCCACTTTTTCAACAGGAGCAACGATCACGACTGGAGGATTAACAGTAACAGCAGGAACAACTTTATTATCAGGTCAGTTAACAATAGGTAACAATGTTCGAGTGGCTGCAGCTGCAATCACAGCAGGAAATACAGTTAATTATGGATCTACATTGGCTGCAGGAGTTTCTTCAGGTGGTATGACAGTGACAGGATTAAATGATCCATCAAGCAGCACAGATGCAGTTAACCTAAATTATCTCTCTACAAAATATCTTGCTTTAACAGGAGGAACTGTTACAGGAAATCTTTCTGTCGGAGGAACTCTATCTATTACAGGAGCTTCAAGTTATACAGGAGCAGCAACCTTTGCAGGAGGTTTAACAGTTAGTTCTGGAACAACAACCTTATCAGGACAATTAACTATAGGGAATAATGTCACTGTCACAAGTGGCGCTGTAACAGCTGGTTATACCGTCAATTTTGGTGCTACTTTAGCAACAGGGAATGTATCAGGGGGTATTGTAGTGACAGGATTAATGAATCCAGTAAATGCAACAGACGCAGTAAATTTAAATTATCTTTCTACAAAATATTTGGCTTTGTCAGGGGGAACAGTAGCAGGGAATGTGGCTATTACTGCGGCTGGTTCAGCAACAGGAACATTCTCAGTTGCAGGAGCTACTACATTAACAGGGTTAGCAACTTTATCAGGAGGGTTAACAGTAAGTAGTGGAACCACAACATTATCAGGGCAATTAACCATTGGGAATAATATTAGGGTATCAAGTGGAGCAATCTCATCAGGAAATACAGTTAATTTTGGCGCAACAGTTTCATCTAGTGGTAGTGTTATAGCTGGGATGACAGTTACAGGAATTAGTAATCCAGTCAATTCAACAGATGCAGTCAATCTAGCTAACCTTAATAGCACCCTTACAGCTTATTTACCTCTTGCTGGTGGAACAATGACAGGAGGTTTAACAGTTGGAACTGCAGTTTCTCCTGCTAATCTTGCTGTTAAGGGAACAACTGCTTTAACAGGAGCTGCAACTTTTGCAGGAGGAGCCACAATCTCAGCAGGAGGTTTAACAGTTAGTGCAGGAACTACACTTTTATCAGGACAATTAACTATAGGAAATAATGTTAAGGTTTCTGCAGGGGCTATAACAGCAAATAATACGTTTAGTTTAGGCGCTACTTTAGCTTCAGGGGTTGTTTCTGGGGGAATGCAATTAACTGGTGTAAATGATCCAGCGTATAGCACTGATGCAGTGAACTTAAATTATTTAACAAGTAAGTATCTTCCATTAACAGGAGGGACTGTTACAGGAAATCTTTCTGTAGGAGGAACATTATCAGTAACAGGTACTTCAAGCTATACAGGAGCAGCGACTTTTTCAGGAGGATTAACAGTTACTTCTGGAACAACGCTTTTATCAGGTCAGCTTACTATAGGTAGTAATGTTAGAGTTTCTAGTGGAGCTGTTACAGGAGGATGTACAGTTAATTTTGGCTCCACTATAGCCTCAGGAAATGTTTCAGGAGGTATCACAGTAACAGGTTTAATGAATCCAGTTAATTCAACAGATGCAGTAAATCTTAATTATCTTTCTACAAAATATCTTCCACTTTCAGGAGGAACAATATCTGGTAATTTAGCTATAACAGCCTTAGGCTCTGCAACAGGAACATTGTCAGTAGCAGGATTAGCAACTTTGTCTGGAGGATCTACTGTAGCAAGTGGATTGACTGTTTCTGGAGGAGGAGCTTCTATAGTAGGAGGAGCTACTATTTCATCAGGTACTTTAAATATGTCTGGTTCTAAAATTACTAATACAGGTGCGCCAACAGCAGGAGGAGATGTTGTTAATTACAGTTATCTTAATACTATTTCTGGAGGAGTGACTATTCTTTCTGGAAGTTTATCCATTAGTGGTACTGGTACTGGTGATGGAGCGATAACAGCTGCTGGATTATCTACTTTTTCAAAAGGAATTACAATTACAACAGGTGGTATTACGATAACAGCGGGAGGATTAACAGTAACAGCAGGCACAACAACCTTTTCTGGATCAGTTGTGATAGGAAATAATGTAACAGTTTCTAGTGCTGCAATAACAGGAGGAAATAGTGTAAATTATGGTGCGACAGTAAACTCTTCGGGTTCTATTGTTTCTGGAATGAAAGTTACAGGATTGAGTAATCCATCAAGTTCTACAGATGCAGTTAATTTAAATTATCTAACTACCAAGTATCTTCCATTAACAGGTGGTACTTTGTCTGGGGGGCTTACTATTACAGGAGTTACTAATACTGGTGGGACAGTATATATTGGAGGTAATTCATCAGGAAGTACAATTACTGCTGGAGGTATTGCAGATTTAGCTGTTTATGGATATACGTATCTTACTGGTGGCCAAACATCAAGCAATTTTAGCATGCAAAGTAATCGGCTTATAGATCTTGCTTCACCTACTGCTGGTACTGATGCAATAAACCTTAATTATCTGAATAGTACTGTTTCTGCTTACCTTCCTTTGAGTGGAGGTACAGTAACAGGGAATCTAATAGCAGGGTCTACATTTAAAAGTGTGGGGAACGCTAGTATTGGAAGCGCAAGTGGATCTGCCACTTTAGCAGTTTATGGATATACATATCTTAGTGGTGGTCAAACATCTGCAAATTTTGATATGCAAAATAATCGTCTTTATAGTCTTGGAAATCCAACAAATAATAATGATGCTGTTCCATGGTCTTATTTAATGCAACAACCTGTTACTAAAGGATGTGTAAGTTATTCTTCAGGTGTCTCTGCAGGAGCTTCTTATGCCTGGTCTGCTCAAACTAATCTATCATTAAATGTATCTGTGAATAATCCTTCTCTTACAGGTTATCTTAATTGGGGAACAGGATTATCAAGTTATTCAAATCTTTATACCCTTCCTTATAACTATTACTTTACACCTCAATTAGCTGGTATTTGGAATTTTCGAGCTAACGCCTATATTCAATCACCTAAAAATGTACCTGGAAGTTTTCCATATGGGTATATAACGCAAGATACTACAACTCCAACATATTATCTTGCTTTACTCAGTTTTATAGGATCAAATTATGCTGCTTATAGTTATAGTTATACTGAAAATAACACAAATCATAGTTGGTTTAATTCTTATCAAATATCAAGTGCAGGAGCAGGTAAAACAACTTTATGGAATAATGCAAGTGGTTCCTTTAATTTTGGAAATATTCATAACACAAGTCTTGCCCCAGGGATATATACACCATATTCACCTATATATAATTTGACTTGGTCTGCTATTGTTATTTAAATAAAATAAAAAGTATTAAGTATTGAAAATAAATTATTTTAATGTTAAAATTTTTCACAAATTAACTAAATAGATAGATTATGACTCAATTATTGCCATACTACTATCCAGAAAGAGATTATTGGAAAAACTCAAAAAATGATTGTTTTTATGTATTAAATGAAAGAACAGATTTTTTTAAAAGTAGTTTGGAAAAGAGAGTAGTAATTGATTATAAGCCTAAAAAAATTCTTAGAGCAGCTATTATTTCTGTAATATTATTGTTGATAATAGTAGTGATGTCATTCATGCTAAACAACCTTATTGGTGTTGGGGTTATTTCTCATTGTCATATGACTGGATTGCTTATTGGTATTGGATTACCTCTAATTTTATTATTAGGAGGAGGGGTGATCTTGTCTTATGTGATAAAGAAAAAAGTAGACCTTTTTACAAAAAAGCCACTAAAGAACATTTTTGAACGTTCTTTTTGTCATGTTTATATGGCTAAGTTAACAACATTTAATGATAGAACAAGCTCTGAAAAAATGTGGCACTTAGATACAGATAACCACTATATGGCAGATCTTTCAGCTTTAGATGAATTGCAAACAGGTATAGCGCCTGTTTATCAATGTTTTCCAAAGAAAACAGATGCTGTTCATCGAGGATCTATATGTGGTATTGCTATAATTATAATGCCATTTGTAGCAATAGCTTCTATGATTTATTACTTAGCAAGAGCTGTTATAGCCCCTTTTTATGTACTTGCGCGTTTATTTCAGCAGCTTATTTGTAAAAATTCTATTAAAAAACATAGAAAATTTGAGTTAGCAGATGTTTATAAGCAGTTTATCTTATCTATTCAAAGGGTTGTAAAAGCTCCTTTTTATGCTTCTGCTGTAATGTTGGCGTTCTTTTTTTCTTGTATTTTTCCAATGGAAGGACGTGTTCTAGTTAGTGCTGTTGAAAGAGATTGGAATAATGATGTAAGTAGAGGAGCAGGTATGTGGGGAGGTTTTATGGCTTCTCGGCAATTTAGGTGGGAAGGTGGTGGAGAAGATCCAGATCGATTAGGTAGAAATGGTTATTATCTTCTAGGATGTTTTCAACCTTTTGGACTTATATACTTTGAAAATGGGGAGCAAATCTCAGCTTGTTCAGCTGGTGCTATAGAAGGTATTGAAGAGCGTAATAGGGAAGGGTCCATCCGCGTATTTATCAACAACAACTGATCAAAATCTTTTTGAAAAAAAAAGTCATTAAAAAATAGGGTTAAAAAAAACATTATTAGTTAAGTAGTAGTAACGCTGGGTTTTCTAAATATTTTTGAACTGTTTTTAAGAATAAAGCAGCTGCTTTTCCATTTACTACACGATGGTCAATAGAAAGAGTAAGGATCATTTCTTTTCCAATTTTAATAGATCCATTTTCTATACAAGGTCTATCTTCTATACTGCCTATAGCAAGAATAGCTGCTTGTGGAGGGTTGATAATAGCAGAAAATTCTGAAATACCAGTCATTCCAAGATTAGAGATAGAAAAAGAACCCCCTTTAAATTCTTCAGGTTGAAGTTTTCCTTGCTTTGCTTTTTCAGCTAAAGTTTTTATTTCTATGGAAATATCTGAAACATTTTTATAGTCTGCATGACGCACAATAGGAGTGATTAGTCCTTCAGGTATAGCAACAGCAATAGCTATATCTATGGTTTGAAAACTAATGAGTGTTTCATTCTTGGCATTAAACCCAGCATTCATATCAGGATGATCTCTTAAGGATAACGCTGTTGCTTTTACTATGAAATCATTTATAGATAGTTTAATGGAGGCAGTTTTTAACTGGGTAATAAGGGATGTTAAAGGAGAAGCATTAACAGTTTGTTTAATGTAAAAATGAGGTATATGGGTTTTAGAGGATTGTAGACGCTCTGCAATGATCTTCTGCATAGGGCTAAGTGGGAGTTCTACAAATGTTCCAGGAAGTATTGTAGGTAGCTTTTTGTTTCCAAATTTTAAAAGGCTTATAGGTTTTGCATGCTTTAAATCTTGAAGAATGACGCGACCTCCAGGTCCACTTCCTTTAAGATCATAAAGGTCTAAATTATTTTGTTTAGCAAAATAACGAGCAGCAGGAGAGGCATGGCTTGTTGTGCCTGAATAAGGAAAAGAATATTTTTCTAAAGGTGGTTCAGGAGAAAATGAAACTGGAACATATGAGGGAGTAGGGATAGATTTTTCAGCTGAAGGGCTTAAAATTTCTTTTTCTGAAAGAGTTATTGTTTCTTGAGGTTTTATAAAAACTTCTAAAGAAAAATCTTCATTAGTAGTTTCAGAAAGAATAAAAAAAGGATCACCAATCTTCATTGTTTCATTCACTTTAACAAATTGATGACGCAAAAAACCCTCATCGAAGGCATGGTATTCTACAGTGGCTTTATCTGTTGCTATTTCAGCAATTAATTCTCCAGAAGCAATAAAATCACTTATATTTTTATGCCACTTAACTACAGTGCCAGAAGTCATGGTTGGAGATAATTTTGGTACTTTGATAACTGTAATCATTAAAGCCTTCCAGTAATGTGTTTAATTCCATGTAAAATACTAGTTATATTAGGGATAACTTCTTGTTCTAAATTTTTGGCATAAGGCATTGGGGTTTCTTTTCTAGAAATTCTCATTGTTGGGGCATCAAGATAATCAAATGCTTTTTCTATAACTGTTGCGCTAATTTCAGCCCCCATACCACAAAAATAGTGTCCTTCTTCTACAATAAGGCAACGATGTGTTTTCATGATAGAGGTAATGATGGTAGAAATATCCAAAGGTTTAATGGTCCTTAAATCAATTAACTCCACTTTAATACCTTGTTTAGCAGCTTCTTTCACAGCTTGTTTACAAATAGGAATCATACGTCCCCAAGATACCAAGGTTAAATCAGATCCTGATTCCACTACAGATGCTTTTCCTATGGGAATAACATACTCTTCTGTCGGAACTTTTCCAATCATTCCATAATCTAACTCACTCTCTAGAAAGATGACAGGATTATCATTACGAATAGATGCTTTAAGTAATCCTTTTGCGTCACATGCATTAGAAGGGGCCACAATAATTAATCCAGGAAAGTTAGAATAAAGAGATTCTAAAGAATGTGAATGTTGACATCCCAACTGTACAGCAGCGCCACCAGCTCCACGAAAAACAATAGGGACTTTGAAGCGTCCTCCTGACATATAATACATAGTAGCAGCATTAGATAAGATCTGGTCAATAGCTACAAAAGAAAAGCTCCAACTCATTAATTCTATCACAGGTCTTAACCCTGTCATGGCAGCACCAATACCTAATCCTAAAAAACCATTTTCACTAATAGGTGTGTCCCAGACTCTTTGAGGGCCCCATTTATCTAAAAGTCCTTTAGTAATTTTATAAGCGCCATTGTACAGACCAACTTCTTCTCCCATGATGAAAATATTACTATCACGGGTCATTTCTTCATCCAAAGCTTGTCTTAAAGCAGTACGAATATCTATTGATTGCATTTTTTTACTATAATTATGCATAAACGCCATCTCCTATTTTAGATATAGATGGATATGGAGCGTCTTCAGCTTGTTTTACAGCATCACGAACAATGCTACGAGTCTCTTGATCCAAATCTTTAAACATAGCAGCAGTCAATAGTTCATGATCTTCTAAGAAATTTTTTAATAAAATGATGGGATCGTTAGACATGATGTTTTCCATTTCTTCTTTACTGCGATAAAGATTTGCATCAGAGATAGAGTGACCTCTAAATCTATCACATAAACATTCAACAATCATGGGACGGCTAGTAGAAATAATAGTTTTTAGAGCATACGAAAAACCATCATAACAAGATGAATAATCACTTCCATCTAACACAATACCTTCTACATCATAGCTGTGAGCAAGATCTATAGGTTTTTTAGCTAATGCATTAGACACATGAGTACCCATGCCCCAATGATTATTTTCTATGATAATGAGGCAGGGGAGGTCCCATAATGCAGCAAGGTTAATAGATTCATGAAAAGCACCTTGAGCAACTGCGCCATCACCTAAAATGCCAATAGAAATAAGATCTTTTTTTTCTTGATATTTAATGCTGAAAGCAGCTCCTATAGCTAAGGGAAGATGACCTCCTACTATGCCAAATCCACCAAGTAATTTTTCTGAAAACATATGCATAGAGCCACCACGCCCAAGAGCATTGCCAGTTACTTTTCCATATAATTCTGCCATTAAGGAAGAAGGGGTCTCATCTAAGAGTAAGGCTAAGGCATGACATCGATAGGTGGTGGCATACCAATGTGATTTTCCACATGCACGAATTAAAGCTGTTTGAATAGCTTCTTGGCCTGCATAGGAATGATAAAAACCACTAATAAATCCTTGTTGATAGGCATTTTCTCCTTGAGATTCAAAGTGCCGGATCAGCAGCATTTTTTTTAAATCTTCAATAAGAACAGCAGAGGATAATTCTTGAGAAATTTTTTTAAAACGTTTTTGAGATTCTATCTTATCTTGCGAACAAAAAAGATTGTAGTTTGCGTGCTTAAAAGCATTTTTCATTATAAAACCCAGATAAAAAGGCTAAAATATTTTCTACATGAAAAGTTTACAAAAGATGTAATCAAAAGACAATAAAGAAACATGCAAAAAAAATTATTAAAAATGATGCAAAGCTATTTTCTCCAAGTAGCTCATAACATTGCCGTGTCTTATTTGTTATTATAACAAAAAATGCTTTTAAGAAATAGAACCGCCTAAGAGCTCATTATTTTTTTACCTTCATCTTGATTGTCAATATTTTTTTGAGTAAAAAAAACTTTATTAGAAAAAAATATGATTTAATTAAGAATTTTTTTTAAACTCTTGCTCTTCGCTCACCATTTCATGAAAATATGAATAAAACAACACAAATATAAAAATATAATTAATTACAAAAAATCTTTCTATAGATTTAAAAAATTAAGAAATTATGTTTAAAGCATATTAAAAAGGATCTTAAGATAAATCGATGACTATAAATACAATTCATACAGAAAAATCATTTGAAAAAAGCAATGACGATAATGATGATGAAAAATATAAAAATAAATCTTTCAAAAAAAATCATTCTTTCCTGAAAGCTACACAACCATCTATAGATGCAGCACAGCCAATTATTAATTCAATGGAACAACATTATGATGGGTGTTCATCTCCTTTTACAGGTAGTATGGAAGTTCTAAGCTCATCTTTAAATAGCCAAAATTTTTTTTTGACAACAGAACGGCCAAGAGTTTTAGCATCTGATATGGCGCAAAATTTGGTTTCATTAGAAGACAAATTAATGCAGTTATGTTTTGTTTCAACAGCAGCTATTTATGAAATGGACTTACAAAATTTAGAAGTATTAGTAGAAGTATGGAAGATTAGTGGATTAATCTTTAATGAAGGTGATATTACTAGAGAAAAATACCTTATGGATTGTTGTGATCAAGTTACAAGTATTCCATTACTGTATGGGCATGACTTTTCTCATTCTTTTAACTGTTATTATGAAGATAATAATTTTCTAGATACCTTTTCTTCAAAAGATTTTTACAATCTAGGGCTGTTATTTGCTAAAAATAATTTAAAAAATAATATCTATATTCAATGTGAAATGGATGCTGGAAAATTATCATCAACTATTTTAAGTTTTGATTATCAAGAATTTGAGAGAGGCATTGAAGATGGCAGAGGAATGATAGGGGCTCATGTGCGTTTATTAGCACATTCAAATGCTTACAGCAACATTGTTCATAGAAACATACATTTTGATCCTTTAAAGAATCCATTTTTTTCAAATATGGAAAAATCAAAAAAAAATCAAAAAATTACTTTTTGTGATTTAACATGTTTCGAAATAAATACTAATCACGTCATAGAATCTCTTAAGAATGATTTTGATGCTTTTTTATTGCCCTTTGACTTAGAGCCAGCGGTTAGATTTTTATGTGAATTAGTACGTTCAGGTAAGATAACACCTCCTTTGTTAGAAAAAGCAACAAAGAAGATGTTACAAATTAAAGAAAAATCGCTTCAATATAGAGAGCCTATTCTCCATGATTGTTAAAATTTGCTGATAAATGTAAGTTATCTTGAAATTTCTGATTCATAATAACTAACACTTCAGATGTCATGTCATATGGAGATGTTGCGCTAAAGAATACTTCACTATTTAGCACAATGGTAGAAGGATTTTTTTCTATAATCTCTTCAACAGCTAACCGAACTTGTTCTGTTACTTTATTAATCATGGCGTAATTTGCTTGATTTATCATTTGGTAGTACTGATTTTGACAAGCGCTATATTCTTGATGTAAAAGAGAAAGTTTTTTCTTCAATTCATCAAGGGCATTTTCTGAAAGAGTTTCGAGATAATCTTCATCGCGCATTTTAGCTGATAAAGAATCTAATTGCTCTTCTAATCGTTGACCATTTTGCTCTAAACGTGTTTTAACACGTTCTATTTGTTTCTTTTCTTCTTTTCCAATTAGAGACTCTTCGACACATTTTTTAAGATTCACGCAATGGATTACAGATTCATTTACTGATGATATAAGATTAGAATCTATTGTATTAGCGCAAAATCCAGTACAAGAAAAGAATAGTAACAGACAACTAAAGAAGACTTTTTTCATAAAAATAACAAACCTTTGATAAGAAAAATTAAAACAAGCCGCCAAGAGAGAAAAAGAACCTTTGAGAGTTATCTATGATGACTCCATCATAGAGCTCTTTAGCATGTAAAGGCCATCCAACACCAAGCATAACAGGTATATTCGCTAAGACATTAAATCGTGCTCCAAATCCAATACTCATAGCATATGAAGTACCCCAAGATAATTCTTTTGAGGATAGATACCCAGCGTCAATAAAAGCAAAACCATAAAAATCAGGATTCATTAAAAGTTTATATTGAAATTCTTCAGAAAAAATACTGTAAGAAAGGCCACCTTTAGGTTCACGCGCAGAAAATTTAGGCCCAACAATAAAAGATTTATAACCTCTTAAAGTTGTTTCACCACCAAGAAAAAATCGCTCACTCATAGGAATATCAGTAGGTAGCGTATCACCACAACTTTTAATAAATTGTAAATCACTTTTAAATTTAAAAACAGCTCTAGGGGTAATTCCATTATAAAAAGTATTAAGATAAGTGAATTTTATAAAATTAAAATCGCCTCCAAAACCAGCGACTTCAAAAGCCAAACGAGAACGTTTGCCGTGAGTAGGCATTCGAGGACTATTAGTTGTATCATAAGCAACGCTAAAACCAAGAGCTGAAACAAGGCCATCATTGGATCCTTCTCTAGCCACAAAAGTGGAAGGAGAAGTAGGTCCATTTACAGATGATGAATTAATGATATTTGATGAAGGATATAGATGTCTTAAGTAACTATGATTAGCTCGATAGTAAAAACCATATTTCATAAAATCACTACATAGATAGGTAGCACTTAAGTTACCACCAAATGTCTCAACTTCATAATTGGAAGAAAGAGCTTTATTAGCACCTTTATCTATAGCAACTCCTAACGTCCAGTTAAAATCCATAAAATGAGGTTTAACCCAATTAACAGAGTAATCAGATGTTTTTTGGCCTATATTAGCCTTAATATGGAAGTATTCACCACCACCTCTTAATGCATTAGGGCCCTTAAAAAATACAAAAGGAAGACCTTTTAAGCTAAAGTTTTTTTCTGAAAGTTCAACACCTCCAAAGAGATTATCAAATGAACTACATCCAAGAAATACCCCAACACTACCTGTGCTAGTTTCATCTACTTCAATATAAATATCTTTATAGTCAGCATTAGTATCTTCAGGATCAATTTGAGATTGTACAGTATAAACGTTAACAGTGCTAAAGAAGCCAGTATTTCTTATTCTTCTTTCTGTGTTTTCAATTTTTTTCTTGTCTAGCAAATCGCCAGGGAACAGTACACTTTCATTAAGAATGACTTCAGATTGGGTGTTAACATTTCCAAAAACCTTAATAAGCCCTATTTTGCAAGGAACGCCTTCTTTAATAGAAAAACAAACATTATAGACTGCTTCATCGTGAGTAATAGATTGCTTAATTTCAACTATAGTATTAAAAAATCCACGTAATTGATAAAATTCTTTAATTTTTTCTACAGAAGACCATAATTGTTCAGGAGAATATATTTGGCCTGTCCGTACTGAAATCATAGGAAATAGCCAATCATCTTCTAAAGATTCAGCCCCTTCAACAAGTACATCTCCAACTTTATATTGTTCATTCTTAGAAACATGCACATTTAAATAAAGGCCATGAGCTTTATTCTTCATGGATTCATCAATACTGATTTTAACAGCTGCATCAGCATAGCCTTTATTTTGAAAAAATTGAGTAATGCGTAAGCGATCATGTTCAGCCATATCTGGAATATAGAAGCCATTACCTTTTAAGAAACTTTTGCCAAATTCATAAGGACGAGTTAACATTTTTTCTTTTATTGCCATTTGCTCTTCAGGAGAAATACCTATGTAGGTAATTCGAGAAATTTTTCCAATACGTCCTTCATTTATAGTAATATGTACATGGGCGGTTTCTTTATCAATAACATCTAATTTAAAAGAACATTCTGTCTCAAAATAACCTTGTTTTAAATAAGATTTTCTTAGCTTTGCCATCGCTGTTACAATTTCTTCACGAGTAATGGAGGCTTTTATTTTAAGGCCAAGAATACGTTCTATTTTTGCGTAGGGAATGGCTTGGTTACCAGATATAGAAATCTTTTTTAAGATAGGTCGATTATGCAAAGAGACTTTAATAACGAGACTATTGTCATTCATTTCAAGAATAGAAGATACTCGATCATATTTTTTTTCTAACTTTTTTAAGTCTTGATCAAAATGATTTTGAGAAAATATTTTTCCAGGTTTTGTTGTCATATAAGGGTTAAATTCTTCTACAGAAAAAGTTTCTTCATCTTTGAAGAAAATAATCTTATCAACAACAGGATCTTCTTCATAAGAAGAAGCTTGCAAAGCGACAACTTGGCAAATTAAAAACAGAGGAAAAAGTATACGTTTCATTTGACTATCAAAATTTGTTGGGGATAATAAAAATACTTCATTAAATTATGCAACCTTTAATATGAGCTTCGTCCCATAAAAGCTCGAGTTAAGGTACCTTCATCAACATAATCAAGAAAAATACCCATAGGTAAACCAGAAGCTAATCTTGAAATAGGAATCCCTAAAGATTCAATATGTTTTTTTAAATAAAGAGCTGTAGCGTCACCTTCTAAGGTGGAGTCTAAAGCTAAAACAATTTCTTCTATTTGAAGATTAATAGCGCGGTTTTTTAATTTTTTTATAATAGAATCTTCTATTGTTTTTTGTCTAATCGGTGATAAAGAAGCGTTTAAAACATGATAATAACCTTTAAAAAAACCAGTTTCTTCTATAGAAAATACATCTTTTTGTTCTACAAGCACACATAATACTTTTTGGGTTCTTGAGATAGGATCACAAAATTTACAAGCATTAGATTCTATTAAGCATCCACAAGTATTACATGAAAAAAGATGATCAGTAATATTTTCTAGCATGCGACTAAGTTCTATTTGTTTGTCTTTAGGCCATCCAATCACATGAAAAGCTACACGTTCAGCACCTTTAAAGCCAATACCAGGTAATTTTCTTAACATGGTTATTAATTTGGATAAATAATGAGGATGATGATTAGACATTTTTTGTAAATACTCTCCTTTACAAAGGATCCTTATCATGGGGTTAAGGAGTTTTAATTTAAAGCAATGTTTTGTTATTCTGGGATGAATTTAACTTCTGCGGATGTTGTTGTGACTGAAAGAAAAAAAAAGGCCTTTATTAAAGGTACTGGTTCCTATTTACCAAAAAATATTTTAACGAATGCTGATTTAGAAAAAATGGTGGATACTACATGTGAGTGGATAGAAACTCGAACAGGTATTCTTGAACGGCGTTTGGCAGATCTTGATGAATATGCTTCTTCTATGGGAGCATTAGCGGCTTTAAAAGCTTTGGAAGATGCTAATGTCTCAAAAGAAAATATTGAAATAATCATTTTTTGTACATCAACCCCTGATTATATTTTTCCAAGTAGTGCAGCGTTAGCACAAAATGAATTAGGGTTGCAGGGAGTACCTGCTTTTGATTGTATGACAGCTTGTTCAGGTGTTTTGTATGGTCTTGCTTTAGCTAAAGGCTTTATTGTTTCAGGCATGTATAAAAATGTTTTAGTTATTTCAGGGGATAAACTTTCTTCATTTGTAAATTATAAAGATCGAGCTACATGTATTTTATTTGGAGATGGTGCTTCAGCTTGTGTTGTAAGTGATGAAGGACCAGGTCTAGAAATTTGTTCTGCTAATTTAGGAGCAGATGGAAGTTTAGCTAAATTACTTATGCTACCAGCAGGTGGCAGTAGAAATCCTATTTCAGAAAAAACAATAACAGAGCAAGGGCAATTTCTTTATATGGAAGGTGGAGAGGTATTTAAGCATGCTGTACGAAGAATGATATCATCTTCCCTAGAATGCTTGAAAATGGAAAACTTAAATGAAACAGATATTAATTGGATGATTCCACATCAAGCAAATATACGTATCATTAATGCTGTAGGTAAACATTTTCCATCTACTCGCATTTTTAAAAATGTTCATAAATATGGAAATACAGCAGCGTCTTCTATAGGGATAGCATTAGATGAATTACGAAAAGAACATCCTTTAGAAGATGGTAATAACCTTTTATTAACTGTATTTGGGGGTGGACTATCATGGGGATCTTTAATTTTAAAAAATTGTAAGGGGAATATTTCTTGAAAAATTTTACATTTCTTTTTCCAGGCCAAGGTGCCCAGTATGTTGGAATGGGCGCAGATTTTTTTTCTGCTTTTTCTGAAGTCCAGAGGCTTTTTGAACAAGCTGAAGATATATTGAAAAGAAAATTAAAAAATATTGTTTTTGAAGGGCCTGAAAGTCTTTTAAAAGAAACAAATCATAGTCAGATAGCAATTTATCTTAATTCAATGAGTATTTTATCTATTTTACAAAAAGAGATGCCTCATATTATACCAACATTTTGTGCTGGATTAAGTTTAGGTGAGTACTCAGCTCTTACAGCAGCGTCCTATATATCTTTTATAGATTGTCTTTCATTAATAGATGCTAGAGCTAAATTTATGGTTGAAGCTTGTCGTTCTATTGAGGGCACTATGGCTGCTGTTATGGGTTTAAGTGGAGAATTAATAGAAAATAGTTTGCAAGCATTAAAAAAACAAAATCAAGTATGGATAGCTAACTTCAATTCTCCTGTACAAACAGTAATTTCAGGTACCATCAAAGGTGTAGAGCATGGAACAAAGTTATTAATTGAGGCAGGAGCAAAAAAAATTATACCATTAAAAGTAGATGGGGCTTTTCATAGTCCTTTAATGCAAATAGCGCAGGATAGGCTTAGAGAAGTTCTTGCTGAAGTCTCTTTATCAATAGGAAATAGTCAACTTGTTATGAATAAAACAGGTGGAGTAGTAAATGATATTGAAGAAATACGTGATAACTTAGCAAAGCATGTCACATCGCCTGTTAGATGGGTTGAAAGTATGTCTAATATTAATAAAAAAACAGATTTATTTATTGAAATTGGCTGTGGAAAAACTTTAATGGGCTTAAATAAACAGATAGGGGTAAAGGCTCCTACATTAAATTTAAATAGTGTAGAGGGATTAAAAGATTTGTTTGTAAAATTAGAAAATTTTTAAAACAAAAAAGAAATTTAGCAGCCTTATATTAAAGATATAAATGATAAAATATATGATAAGGAAAAATTTATGAATGAATTATTAAAAGATAAAATAGCTCTTGTTACAGGTGGAACTAGAGGTATTGGAGCTGGCATTGTACGAGCTTTTATTAACCAAGGGGCCACTGTCATATTTTGGGGCACCAATGCAAAGATTGGAAAGGCATTAGAGGAAGAGCTGATAGGACAGTTAGAATCTGATGAACCAAAAGTTTTTTTTGAAAAAATAGATGTTACTAGTACAGAGCAAGTAAATGACTCAATAGCTGGAATTGAAAAAAAATTTGGTCGTTTAGATATTTTAGTAAATAATGCGGGCATTACTCGAGATGCTCTTCTTATGCGTTTAACAGAAGAAGCTTGGGACCAGGTTATGGATGTCAATTTAAAATCTGTTTACAGAACTTGTAAAGCAGCTATTCGTAATATGATGAAAAAGCGCTTTGGAAAAATTATTAATATTACATCAATAGTAGGAATAATGGGAGAGGCTGGACAAACAAATTATGCAGCATCTAAGGCAGGAATTATTGCATTCACTAAATCATTAGGAAAAGAAGTAGGAGCCAGAGGTATTACAGTAAATTGTATAGCACCAGGATATACTCAAACAGATATGACTGCAGCTCTTTCTGAAGAGCAAACTAAGCATTGGATATCTGCAATTCCTTTGGGTAGAGCAGGAACACCTAATGACATTGCAGGAGTGGCAGTTTTTTTGGCTTCTCCATTAGCTGATTATATTACAAGACAAGTTATCACTGTTGATGGGGGAGCTATTTAATTATTTACTGAATTGCAAAGGGGCTTTGCAAAAAAAGGTTTCAGAAAATATAATCTCATGAACTCCTTTTGTCATAAAATGGAGTTTTTGATAAGGAAGTTAGAGGATAAATTTATGTCTTTAGAAAAAGAAGTTATTGATGTCATTGTAGAACAATTAGGTGTTGATGCTAATGAAGTAGTCGCTGAAAAATCTTTCATAGAAGATTTGAATGCTGATAGTCTTGACTTAACAGAAATGGTCATGACTTTTGAAGAAAGATTTGGAATTGAAATTTCTGAAGATCAAGCTGCCTCTTTAAGAACAGTGGGTGATGCCATCAATTTCATTGAAAATATGAAAAAATAAATATATTGGTTCATTTAAGGAAAAATAGCTTTTTATGATAGTTTACTTTTAATAAAAAGTTATTTTTCTATTCTTCTAGTTCTAAAACTGCAATTATCAGCATAACATTCTATGATTGATATAGCAACAGATGGACATTCAAAAATTATATTGAATAATTGGTTTTTTTGCAGAGACAAAATTGTAACAGCGCTATTGCATACTGCGCTATAGGTTCGTACTTTATCATTAAAAATTGTCTCTTCTCCAAAAAAATCACTACAGCTTAAGCTAGTAATGATTTGATCATTAGCATCAATAATATTTACAATTCCTTTAGCAATAATATACAAAGATGATCCTTGATTTTCTTTAGAAAAAATAATATCACCAGCTTTTAATTCAGAATGTTCCATTTTATCAGCTATAGCTAATAATAAATCTAAATCTAAAGAAGAAAAAATTTGAATGGTTTTCAGTAAAAAAGCTTTTTCTATAATAGAATGATAATTATTCATGACTCCTCCTTGGCTAATTATTGAGATTAAGATCGTTCATTATTTTTTTTGAAACAATTTGATTTTGTATAAAAGAAGATTTGGACATTGTATTAAGTAGTTCAATTAATGAAAAAGGTGAGCCACCATTGATAAGGTAAGCAGCTTGCAAGCTTTTGATGTGTATTTTTCTTTCTAGTAATGGCGCCAATAGCTTTAATATAACTTTACTCGATCCCTTTTCTAATGATTCTTGAGCTTGAGCTTTGATCTTTTTTTGCTTACTTTTTAATGATGAAGAAAGAGCTTCAAAATCTGAAAAAGAAGCAGAGATGCAGATTAATTGAACAATAAAATCTACTACAGAATCATAGGCACTCTTTAGTGTATTAAGGAGTAATTCTAAGTCATGCTCTGAGTATTGTTCTTGTATGTAAGATTCATGATATATGTAAAAATAAGCTTTATTTATTTCATTTTTGAGTACTTGATCTAAATATTTTTTTAAAAATTCATGGTCCATTTTATGAAGAATAAGAGCGGCAATTAAGCGAGCACGATCATGGATACAACTATCTTGAAGAATATTTAATAAAGTATTAAAGATGGAAGGGCCTAATTTTAAAGCAATACGCTCTACTAAATTTCGTTCAGAAAATCGAAATAAAACTGCTGTAATAATTAATTGATGAATAGATTGATCATTAATAATTTTTTCTAAAGCTTGTAAAGCAAAAGATCTTGATTCTCGACCAATCATTTTTGGTAATGCTTTTATAATAAACTCTGATTGATCATGAGCATGAATTGAAGAAGGTTTTACAAGAGAAAACAAAGATTTTGCTGCGATTGTTTGAATAGAGGTTAATGGATGTGTAAGAAAAGGGAGAATGTAGTCAATATTGTCTTCATTTGCCTCAATACCTAAAATATAGATGGCAGTATAAATTTCATGATTATTATCTGAATTTAACATCTCTTTAAGATTTTTTAATGCTATATGATAATATGGATTATTTTCTTTTTGTTTTTTTATAGTTAAAATAGCTGCAGCTTTAAGTTCAGTATAGGAGCTGTGTAAGTCTTCAATAACTAATTCTGAATTTAATAAATCATGTCTTGAAAAATAAAGATGAATAGCACTTTTAATAGCTGGATGAGGGAACATTTTTAACCAACGATTTAATAGTTCTAAAACTAGAGGATCTTTAGACCAGGGACTATCTGATAAAAGTTGGAAAATCTTTAATTTTTTGGATGCGCTGAATTTTTTAATATGATTTAACAATTTAGGTAAAATAGAGTGAGATCCAATTTTTAATAGATATTCAAAGGCAATTAATTGTTCTTCTTCTGTGCCATTTTTTAAAAAAGTAAGCAAAAACATTTCTGCTTTATATTTTTCTTTTTTAGATAATTGTTTTAAGTGTTCTTCACCTTTGCGATGAAAAGCAATATGTTCAGCTGATAAATTTGCAAAAATTGCAGATGAGTAATGCTTTCTAATAATAAAGACGATGATTACGGCTAAAAAAGAAATAGCAAGACTTAAAACTTTTTGACGAAAAGGAAAGATAAAGCACAGTATTGAGCAAAAAAACATGCCTAAGGGCTCTACAAATGATTCAATAATAATACGAATTTGGTTACGAATGCGATTAGGGACCCCAGAAATCAATAACTGAAGATTATTGTCATCTAAAGTATAGGTAAGTCCTTCTCTTGCAACCATTCCTAAAATTGTAAAAACAAAAGCTGTTTTCCCTAGCCATAAAGAAAAAAGAGCAAAAAAAGCAATAGGTGCTATTAAAATGATGTTATTTATGCCAATTTTTTTAACAAAACGGCCATAAATAAAAAAAGCAAAAATCATGTTTCCACATGAAATAAATATACTAGCTTTACCTATAAAAGCAGAGATAGCATGTTCTTTTGCATCAATAAAAAAGTCTACAATACTTTGAGAATAAATATAATCAGTGCTAATAGCTAATAATTGCATTAAAAAATAAAATACAATTAAAAAAAGAGTAAATTTTGATTTAAAAATTGTTTCAAAAATTGTTTTTGCAGAAGGTTTATTTTCATTATCGCCTATTAAATGTAATTCAGCAGATATAGATTTCAGTTGAGCGATAATAAAAAAAATTAATGGATAAGAAATTAAGATACATCCACTAAAAATAATACCAAGACCAATAAGTCCAATTTTATTAATACAAAAAGAAATTAAGCCACCAGCCAGAGCATCGCCTAAAAAAATAACTGCATTAAGCATGCAGAAGCATCTTTTTCCATCTTGTAAATCAAAATATTGATCTGCAAAAGTCCAAAAAGTAGCAAAAGATAAAATAGTAAGGCCCCAGCCCATTATTTTATAAAAAATCCAAAATAATCGAAGGTTTTCTGGAGGAGTAAATACAAGTAAAAGAACAAGAAAAAGGTTAAAAGCAAGAGTTGCAGATAAAGGCGCTAAAAAAAGGCATTGAGACGACCATTTTTTTTTTGAATTTAAAATTTTTAAAACAAAAAAAGAGCAAAAACATACAAAAATAGAAGAAAATAAATACGCTTGAGGTAGTAAGGGAGTACCAACGTATTCAATGAACATACCTTCAGAAAGCGTAAGAGTGCCATAACTACCAGTACCCCAAAGAAGACAAAGTAAAAGAAATAACCCTGATTTTTTTTCTTCTCCTGGATAAAGATTAAACAGGAGGCGAAAAGCTCTTAACATTTTTTCATACCAACCTTCTTTGTAAAAAAAAATATGTGAAGCAATACTACAATGATATTCTTATTATTTACAATATAAGATAATTTTTTTACCTAAAGATTATTCAAAAGAATGGTGTAATGTATATATAGGAAAGTTTAAATCTAAAGCTTGTTGTTCTTCTGTGCATGCTGACAATACTTCTTGTATTTCAGGGGGATAAATATATGTAAGGGGTATGGATGCTTGTTTTTGTGATTTTATTAAAAGATGTTTTTTACAATTAACGCTAATAATATAGGCAAATAACATTGAAGTTATCATGACAACACTGGCTATAATAGATAAACAACTTAATGCATTATGCCCAAGAATTAAAAATGCTTGATTATTAGCAATAAAACTAGTGAGAGAAGGTGCTCGTCCAAAAAAACAGACTAATAAGGTAATAAGAACAACTAAGGCAACGAGAGAAACTACTGAGAAAAAGGTTATAATTATATTACGTAAAAGGTTATGTCTACGATTATTCTTACAAAAAACATAAGCATGAGGTAAAGGCGCATTAAGATTTGAATTAGTAATTTTTTGTTTGATGTCAGAAATTTCATCTTTTAACATTTCTAACTGTATTGTAGAGATGGAATTATTAGTTAATTGTGTTATTTGGTTTTGTAATACAGAAAGTTTGGATTGTACTTCATAGATATTTTTATTTGATAAATTATTATTACATAAATGAGCTGGTAAAAATGACGAGGATTCTAAGTAATCTCTTGAAGGATATTTTATCATTCCATTCATAAGCAAAAGGTATTAAAAAAAATTATAATAAAATTTTATTAAAAAACAATAAAATAATATGAAGCTATTTCTTTTTAAATACTTCTAATGCAGTAGTGATTGATTGAGAGATTTTTTTTAATACAGTTGGTGATGATGTAGATGATGGAAATGAGGAAGGGGTAGTTTGTTTTTTCCAAGCTAAGCCAGTGATAGCAGCTAAAATCATTGAAGTGCTCATGGTTACACCAGCAATAATAGATAAGGT
Source organism: Candidatus Clavichlamydia salmonicola (assembly GCF_015356765.1). Taxonomy (GTDB): domain Bacteria; phylum Chlamydiota; class Chlamydiia; order Chlamydiales; family Chlamydiaceae; genus Clavichlamydia; species Clavichlamydia salmonicola. Next base: position 124,557 of record NZ_WTCQ01000004.1, on the reverse strand, counting down.
GGTTAATGTATTAGCTCCAAGCATAGCAGTTAAACCACAATTACCTAATAAATTAGATAAAGATGATAATTGGCCAAAAAGACAAAGTAAAAAAATAATAAGAGCTGTTAAAGCGATTAAGGAGATAAGTAAAAAAAAAGCAATAAGAAGCTTACGACAAAGATTACGATGAGAATAACTACTGTGAGTGGGTTCAAAAAGATTTAAATTACGATGAACAACCATCTCTTGTTGGTACTTTCTTAAGTCTTCTATATCCATTTGAATGTCCAATACTTTTCGTTGGATTATGTGATTTTGGTACTTCATTTGATCTTGAATATCAGTTATATGTAAGTATGAGTTGTCTAATGCAGAAGATGTAGCAATCATCATTAAATTATGCTCCTGCTGATTTTCGCCTAATCGTGCAGCTAAACTGCATATTTGTGATGAGATGGTAAAAGCTAGTGTGTTGATTCTATTTTCTAAAAACAAAATTTGTTGCATGACATTAATGCCATCATTTGATAGAGGAGGTAATAATTCATTAAGCATAGGTACCTCTACAGAAGAAATACAAGATGTAGGGCTGCTCAGGGATTCGTTGGGCATAGAAAAATCCTATTGGTAGTAACAAAAATGCCCTAAAATGATTACGTATAATCTAAATTTAGGGCAAGTAGTTATTTTTACTTTTTTGTAGAGGGAGAAATTTGAATTTCTGCTTTTGTCGCTTCTATAGTTGTAGGGCGTTTTTTACACCCAACAGCGACAAGTCCAGCAGCAAGCATAGAAGTTATAGAAATAACGCCAGCTCCAATAGCCATGGTTGTCATGGCATTAGCTCCAAAAGCTGTGGAACCTTCCCATCCCATTATAGCTGATTCTGCAGAAGGCATATGCCCTAAAATGCAAAGAATAAAAATAATAAGAGCTGCTAGAGCTACTAAGGCAATAATTACAAAAAAAGAGATAGATATCCCTCTACATACATTAAAGCAGCAATTTTTTTTCCCAGTAGTCGCATTTGTTGAAGCAATTTTAGCTTTAGCGGCAACTTCTCTAAAACCAGGGTTAGAAGGATCATTAGCTTGAACGTCATCAGTAAGTTGTCTAACCGTTGTTTGTAGGAGAGTTACTTTTTGATTGATTATGTCAACTTGAGTCATTAATTCTTTTTCATTACGTTTAACGATTTCTTCATCTTTGATTTTTAACATAGAAATTTCATCGGTTATTTGATTTTGACCAAGTTGTAAATTACTCACTCCAACCTTTAAGTTAGCTAGATCATTTTGAGCAACGATAAACTCTCCACGTTGGTTTTGAAGAGTAGTTTGTAGGATAGGAACACTTGAATTCAATGATCCTACAGCTGTTCCTAATTGATTTAGGTGTGCTTGGCATGCATCTAATTGGCTTGCTACAGTATTGTGATATGCATTAGAAACAGTTTGAACAGTGCTTGGAGGTGATGTTAATATTGCAGGAGAAGCTCCTTGAGTGGAAAAATTGAAAGGACTAGGATTCATACTGACGACCTTGTTTTTAAGTAAATAAAGAGTATTTAGTGAAGTAGGCTAACAGCAGGGTCTAAAAAACACAAACATAAAATTATAATTTACTAGTGAAGAGGACGATTTTGCTTCTTAAAAGGAATTAGAAGATTCATTTATTTATTTGTTAAATATTTAATAAATAAATGGATGGAAAAAAAAAGATTTGTTACTTAGGAAGAGTTTTATAATTTTATGGATAAATGGTATTTGTATTAGATAATGTTGGGGTAGCAGTTTCAATTTTTTTTTCTGTTATAGTAGTGGAAATTTCTTTATGAAGAAATCCATAAACACTCAAGCAAACAAAGGCAATTAAAGAAATGATACTTACTGCAGCACAACTACTGGCTGCCCAAACTAAATTAACAGAGCCAAAAAATATGGAAACATTACTAAGCACGCCAGTTAAACCAAGTATGGTCATGACAGTGGCAAATAAAGAAATAATGAATATGGCTAAGAATAAAGATGCCATAATATTGACAGGTGAACAGTGAATAGATTCTTTTTGAATAAGAGCGAGAGGAGGCTTTGATGCTGTATTTTTAACTAATTGTATAGTTTCTTTATTTTCAGCAATTGCTTTATCCATATTATTTAAAATAAGCTCAATATTATTATGATTGTCTTTAGTATTTTTACTAATTTCATTACAAAAATTTTGTAAAATGAGCTGCATGTATTGAATACTTTGCTGAATGGTATCTCCAGAAGTTATTTGTAGGGAAGATGGTACTTCATTTGGTAAAGATGTTAGATTCCAAGAATTAGACAAAGAGGGAAATTGGCTTGTAAAAATAGACATAGTATTGTTGGAATATTTTTTTTAAAATTAATTATAATATTTAAAAGTAAATAAAGCTATAAGATTTTAAATCAAAAAAATCTAATGATAATTGTTTTCAATAATTTGTAATCAAATAGTCGATGTAAAAAACATAAGAAAGAAGGATTTTATTAAAAAATATTATGATCTAGATTTACTTAATACATATTAATTTATTTTTTAAAATTTTCCTTGGAAAGGAAGGTGGCGAGTTTTTTAGTATTTTTAATTTTGTAAAGAAGGATAAGTAGGGAATATTATTGCGTTAAAATAGCCTTATGTTTATCTATTGCGATCGATGAATTATTGAGATTTACTGTGTATTAATAATAAATATCTGTTAGTAATTATTACCAATCATAAAAAATGAAAAAATTAGGCATATATCGATATATTGATCAGATTGGTAAAGGTGGAATGGGAGAGGTGTTTTTAGTCTATGATCCCATTTGTGATAGAAAGGTAGCTTTAAAAAAAATTCGCGAAGATCTTAAAAAACATGATATTTTAAAAAAGCGATTTTTAAGAGAAGCATCTATAGCAGCGCGTCTTATGCATCCAGGCATTATTTCTGTTTATTCAATACATCAATCTGAAGAAGATCTTTATTATACGATGCCATACATCGAAGGTATGTCATTACACGCTTTACTTAAAGCTGCTTTAACTGAAGTAAATGATAAAAAAATAAAAGAACAAACAAGCGTTGCTGCATTATTACCTATTTTTAGTCATATTTGCCAATCAGTTGCATACGCTCATTCTAAAAAAATTTTACATCGAGACTTAAAGCCGGAAAATATTTTAATAGGAAAATATGGAGAAGTCATTTTATCAGATTGGGGAGCTGCATTTTCTTTTGAAGATCTTCCAGAGGAAGATCCTGAATTTGAGTATTATCATAGTAGTAGAACTTTTTTAACATCCCCAGGAAAACCAGTAGGGACCCCTAGTTATATGTCTCCTGAACGTTTGTGTGGAGAGCCTGCTACAGTTTCAGGAGATATTTATGCTTTAGGTGTGATGTTATATCAATTATTAACATTATCTTTTCCATTTGGAAGAAAAAAGAAAATTGCCACAAAATCTACAAAAATAGTTCCAACTATTTTTCCTCCTGAAGAGGTTGCTCCATATCGGGATATTCCACCATTATTATCTAAAATAGTGCTTAAATGTTTACACCCATCTTCACAAGAAAGATATTTGAGTGTTAATGATTTATTAAAGGATCTTAGTAATCATATGGAGGGACATTCTCAATGGGTAGAAAGAATGTCTTTAAATTTAGCAGATAAAAAACAATGGAAAATTAGAGAAAACATTTTACTTTCTCAGCATTTGGCTTTAAATGGAGGAGATACTGATACAGCAGATTGGTTTGGAATGTTAATTGCATCACCAATGTTTGCTCATAATTTACGTATTACAGCACATGTAAGGTTAAAACCTCTTTCTAAAGGAATTGGATTTTTACTAACAATACCAGATCAAGAAAAAGGCTATCATGTTTCTTCTGGCTATTGCTTATGGTTAATTCCAGATATAGAAAATTTAGGTAGTTGTATTCGTTTATTTAAAGATGGAATAGAAGTAGTAGGAAGTAGTTCGGAACATTTTTCTCCTAATATTTTTCACCACGTTTGCTTAGAAAGAACAGGGCATAAAATCACATTTTCAGTAAATCATCAAATTCTTTTAACATATGTTGGACATCTACCTCTTACAGGTTCTGGAGTAGGTGTTTTATTACAAAATGCTGATTTTGAAGATAATATTATAAAAATTGAAGAAGGTAGCCAAAATCTTCAAGTGGGATGTTTAGCAGTTCCAGATGCTTTGCTTCTTCATGGTAATTATCATATGGCTCGTGCTGAGTACAGGCAAATAGCTTCTTCATTTCCTGGGCAGGCAGCTGGCAGAGAAGCACTTTTTCGTTCAGGGATTACATTTTTTGAAGAAGGGAATGCTGCAAAAAAAGGAAAAAAAAAATTGTATGCTGCAGCGTTAGAAGAATTTTCTTTATTACATTTTACTCCAGGAGCACCTTTAGAGTATCTTGGAAAATCATTAGTTTATGAAAAAGAAGGTAATACAGCAGAAGAGTTAAAATGTCTTGAATTAGTTTTAAGAAGGTATGCTAAACATCCCCTTATTGATACAATTAAAGAGCATATTATTTATCGTATTTATCAATCATCTGGGAAAGATAGAAAAACATTTTATCATTTAATTCTTTTGTTATTACGATTTTTACCTGAAGAATGTTGTAAAGAAGGGATTAGTTATTTATTAAAAAAGATGACTGGATCTTGGCATTCTTTTTCATTTATTCAAAATCATTATCAATATGGTGATGAGGCTAACAAAATGCGAAATCATCGCATTTTAATGGCATCATTAGCATTTCGTACTGGTAATCAAATGGTTTTAATGGATTTTCTAAATTTACCTAATTTATGTAAGGATGAGTCTTTCATTGCAGATATTGCTTTTATGTTGTTAGAAACAGGTTTAGTAAAAAAGTCCCTTTCAATAAGAAATAAATTAAGTATGTTTGTTATTAATAATCATGAAGATCCTTGTCAAATTTTAATAAATAAGAAATTAGGGGATAAGTTACCATCATCATGTTACCAGTTAAAAAAAATTAATTTATTTGAAGCTATACGTTCAGTAGAACTAATTGGTCAATTAGCAATAGTAAAAGGAAATACAGATATAGCTATAGAGGCAGGGCAGTTTATTCTGGACAGTAATCCTTTAGAAGATTTCAACCAAAAAATAAGAGGTGATGCATTAATTATTGCTGCATTGCTCTATGATTATAAAGGTGCTGAAGCAGCTGAAAAGCTTTATTTTTATGATATAGAATTGTTAAACAATGAAACATCTGTATTATTTTCTTTGATGGGATGCTTATTAATTCTGATGGAAGATGTAGAAAGCGCTCATATTCATTTTTCAGGAATAAGTGATGGACTATTTCCAGAGACTCATAATTTGTTAGCAGCAGAAATATTATATAATATAAGTTCTAAATCTTCTAAAAAGTTATTTAAAAGAGAAGAGCAAGAACTATATCGTTGGTTATTTCTTTATTATCATTGTCAGGGGGATCTTAAAAAAGAACGCTTTTTTCAATTAAAGGTTCTTCGTAATTATTTTTAATATTTTTTTATTAAAAGAAAGCACGAGACAATGAATCAGAAGATCCTTTAATTTTTTCAGGAGAGCCAGTAAATAGAAGATAACCACCATTCTCACCAGCTTCAGGACCAAGCTCAATAATATGATCAGCAAATTTCATTAGATCAACATGATGTTCTATATACACAATGGTGTGACCTTCAGCAATAATTGTATTAAAAACATTTAATAATTTATTAATGTCTTCAGGATGAAGGCCCATTGTAGGCTCATCTAAGAGATATAGAATCTTTTTTCCTTTTCTTTTGATTAATTCTTTAGCTAATTTAAGGCGATGAGCTTCGCCACAAGATAATGTGTCAATTGCTTGCTCTAAAGGCAGATAATGAAGGTTAAGAGATAATAAAATTTCTCCTATGGAAGTAACTTCAGATATAAAAGAAAATAACTGCACTATTTCATAAATAGTCATTTTAATAATATCTCCAAAGCTTTTACCTTTATATAGGACAGAAAGGCTTAAGGGATTTAAACGTTGACCATTGCATTCTTGGCATTCACTTTTAAAATCAGGTAAAAAGGTCATCTCATTAAGAATAAAACCTCTGCCTTCACAAGCAGAACACATTCCGCCTTTATGGTTACGGCTAAAGAAAGACGATGTTAAACCTTTAGTTTTTGCTTCAGGCAGACATTCATAAAAGTTTCTTAAGTAGGTTGTAAGAGTAGAATAACTGCCTACATCAGAACGCCCATTTTTATGAATTAAGTGAGGATTTACATATAAAACGTGAGTAAAGACGCTTCTTTTTTTGATAATTTCTTTTTCTATAAATGGTTTAATGACTTTAGTCATTAAAGTAGATTTTCCTGATCCAGAAATACCCATAATACAAGTTGTTGCTTCGAATGGAATGGAGATATTAAAATTTTTTAAAAAGCCTTGATTGATTTTTTTTATGGAAAAGCTATTTTTTAAATTAATCTCTCGAAAAGGTTTTTTTTGTAGGGTTTTTTTTTCTGATAGATAAAGACCAGTTAAAGATTTTGGATTTTGTTTAATTTCTTTGATAGATCCTTCCGCAATCAAAAAGCCGCCTTCTTTTTTTCCTGACCCAGGACCAAAATCCAGAATTTTATCAGCATGTTTTAATATCATTGGATCATGATCAATAAGAACAATGGTATTGCCTAATTTTTTTAATTTTTTAAATGTGCTAATTAATTTACTGATATCAGCTGGATGTAATCCAGAAGAAGGTTCTTCTATAATATAGATAATGCCACGTAAATGAGTGCCGAGTTGCTTTGCAAGCTGGATTCGTTGACGTTCACCATTACTTAATGTTGATGAGCTACGTCCTAGGTTAAGATGTTCCAAGCCAATATCTATTAAGAGAGTCATTTTTTCAATAATTCGGTTAATAACTTCCTGTACTGTTTTAGGTTTATCTTCCTTTTTTGCTATTTTTTTTAAAAATGAAAGAGCTTGATGCATTGGCATATTACATAAATCTGGAAGGGAAAGACCATCAAGAAAAACATTACGAGCTAAAGGTATGATCCGGCTTCCTAAGCATTCATGACAAATAGTTTCTTCGTAAATAATTCCTGGATGATGCTGAAGATGATCTTGAGAATATGCTATATACAAATCTTCTATTCCAGGAATAGGAGATAATGCTTTTTTTTCTTTATTAGATGAAGAAATTCCTTTTAAAAAAGGATTTAAAACTTTTTTAGAAAGAGAATTTATTGATTGAGTTTCTTTAATATTTAAAGTTGCCATCAAAATTTTACATGCTTGTAGGTCTTTTTTTTCTGTAAAAATGGAAGTAAGTAAAGATTTTATAGATGAAGAAGATATATCAGGATCATTAACATTTAAAGTTGGCCTATGTAGCTTTCCTTTTCCGCGACAGCAAGGACACATGCCATCTACCATATTAAAAGAAAAGATGCTAGAGGTTATAGGAGGAGATTCTACACCTGAAATTTCAGTGCAAAAACCTTGCGTAAACAAAGATTTAGTGTTGTTTGTTTGAATAAGTACGCTATTGTTAGCTATAAAAAAACTTTGGCTGATAGCTTCTCTAATGCGTCCTTGAAATTTCTGAGATACAGTTAATTTATCTATTAACAAAGAAAAATTCAAAGATTTTTTATATTTTGAAGAAATTTCATCTATTTCTAATAATTCTTCATCAATTTTAATTCGTAAAAATCCTAATTTTTGAATGCTTAAAATAAAATCATTGAAAGATTCATAATTATTAGGAAAAACAGGAGCTAGAATAAGAAGAGTATCGCTTTGGTTTTTTTCAATAATTTTTAAACTTAAGCTTTCAGGCGAGATGTAAATAATTTTTTCCCCATTAATAGGAGAATAAGCAATACCTAAATGGACGTAAAGAATGCGCAAATAATCATAAATTTCGCTTAATGTTCCTACAGTACTACTGGTTTGAACAGAAGTAGCTTGTTGTTCAACCGCAATAGTAGGTGATAGACCAAGAGCTTCTTTTAAAAGAGGTTTTTCAGGTTTATGAAGTAAGTTTCTTAAATAAGTGGAAAAAGACGTTGCATATCGACGTTGTCCTTCTGCAAATAACGAGTCAAAAGCAAAAGAGCTTTTCCCAGCACCAGAAGGGCCAGTACAAACAGTAATAGCTTCCCGAGGCAAAGATACAGTTATATTTTTAAGGTTATTTTGAGATAGATCTTTTAGCGTGATAGTATGATCAAGGGCTTTATACTGTTCTGTATTTTTCTGTAAAAGAAAAGAAGATTTTTTAAAGCATTTTTTTAAGACATGGCCAGTAGGGCTGTCGATTAATGCAATTTCTTCTGGAGTACCATAACCAGAAATATATCCACCTTCATCTGCTCCTTCAGGTCCTAGATCTATAATTAAGTCTGCTGTACGCATAACTTCTGGATTATGCTCAATCACAGTAATAGTATTACCTCGATTACTTAAGTCTAATAATACTTTTAATAAGGCGTTCACATCATGCATATGCAAACCTGTAGTTGGCTCATCTAAAATGTAAAAAGTATCACCTTTACTAGGTTTTAAAAGTTCTTTGGCTAATTTGATTCTTTGAGCTTCCCCACCAGATAATGTTGTAGCAGATTGACCTAATTTGAGATAATCTAGACCTATTTTAGAGAGTGCTTCTAATTTTTTATGAATTAGACTGTTAGTTTTAAAAAATTCTAAAGCTTCAGAAACAGTCATTTCTAAAACATCATGAATATTTTTTCTTTTGTAAAAGACAGCAAGTGTTTTAGAGTCAAATCGCTTCCCATTACATGCAGAGCAAGTGAGCCAAGAATCTTCTAAAAAGTCCATATTAATGCGAATCATTCCCATCCCAAGACATTCATGACAGCTACCATCTCTTACATTGAAACTAAAGCGACTAGAACTAAACCCAGCAGAAATACTCTGAGGTAATTGTCCAAATAATTGTCTAATATGATCAAACACGCCAATATAGGTAGCTGGGTTTGATCTTGGTGTTTTTCCTATAGATGTTTGATCGATGGCTATTACTTTTTTTATTGAAGAAGAGATCAATAATTTTTGACATTTACCAGCTGGATAATCTGTTCGAGATAATTTATTAGAGAGTAAAGGATAAAGAACTTCATTAATTAACGATGATTTTCCTGATCCTGAAACACCTGTAACTACAATAAATAATCCTTCAGGAAAGAAAAGGCTAATGTTTTTTAAATTATGATGAGAAACTCCTTTAAGATGAATGCCTTTTCCATTAGATACCTTATGAGGGCGATTTTTAGAAAAGGATATTTCCCTTCTTAAGTAATTAGCAGTAATAGTGTTGCTAGATTTTATAAATGTGTTTAAGGGGCCATTGTAGAGGATATGACCACCTAAGGTGCCTGCACCAGGTCCAAAATCTACAATAGTATCAGCAGCAGCTATAGTTTCTTCATCATGTTCTACAACAATAATTGTATTTCCATGAGATTGTAATAATTTTAAAGCATAGAGTAATTTTTGATTATCCCTAGGATGTAAGCCTATAGATGGCTCATCTAAAATATAAGTAACGCCAGTTAATTTTGACCCTAGATGAGCTGCAAGTTTTACTCTTTGAGCTTCTCCCCCAGAAAGAGATGGCATTGGACGATTTAAAGAAAGATATCCAAGACCAAGATAATCAAGAAAATTTAATCTTTGTAAAATAGCGTCAAAGACTTCTTCCAGCCCTTTTTTTATCTTTGTGGTATGTTGAATTTCTAAAAATAAATGATATGTATTTGAAATAGTTCTTTTACAAATATCATGAATTGTATGGCCTGCAAGAAGTGCCTCAGAAGGCAAGGGTTTTAATTTAGAGCCTAAACATGAAGAGCAAATTTTACGATGAATTAATGAAGTATCTAATTTTTCTTCTATATTTGTAATGCGATGAAATTTAGGGAAATGGCTATTTTTTTTTGAAAGATCCTCTTGTTTTAAGGTAGATAAAAAAGGTTCATATCCTAGTCCTCTGCATGTCATGCACATCCCAACAGGATGATTGAAAGAAAAGTCTTGAGGAGTGAAGACTGGAACCGCATTAGCATTTTGAGTAAATAGAGAAAACCGATGATTTATTTCTGTGTCAGTATCATAAATAATGATTTGGTCTTCCCCAATTTTTAAGGCAGAAAAAAAGCTTTCTGTAAATCGAGTAGGGTTATTTTTTATAATTTTTAAACGATCAATAAGAACATCAATAGATGTTAATGAATCATATTCTGCATCTAAAGCATCTTCAGTATCTTGTATAAGTCCATTGATACGTATTTTATAAAAACCTTTTTTTAGTAAGTTTTGTAAGATTTTTTTTATGCTAATTGTTTTTACTAAAAGCAGAGGGGAAAAAATAATAATTTTTTTTTGATCAAAAAATAATAATATTTTATTTAATAAACTTTCTTTATTCTCTTTTTTAATTGGATTTTTTGTAATAGGATCTATAGGAATAGCTATCTTTGCGAATAATAAGCGTAAATAATCATAAATTTCAGTAACTGTTCCTACTGTAGAACGAGGATTTTTAAAAGAGGAGCTTTGTTCTACAGCAATAGTAGGGGATAATCCTAAAATATTATCAGCATCAGGTTTTTTAATATTTTTAAAATATTGCTGTAAAAAAACAGATAAAGATTCTCCATATCGTCGTTGTCCCTCAGCAAAAATAGTGTGAAAAGCTAAAGATGATTTACCAGAGCCTGATACGCCAGTAAAAACAATAAATTCACCTATCTTTAAACATAACGAAACATCTTTCAAGTTATGCACAGAAACATTTTTTAAAATGATACACTGAGAATTCATATCAACACATTTTTTTTTCTAGTATAATTTTTCGAAAGAAAAAAATCTGTAAAAATAAAATAGATATAAAATAAACAAATAGTTTTTATTTGTGATAAAAAAATATGATAGTGGCAAATTATAAAAAAAAGTAAAAAATGGTGATAGTTTTATGTTTAGTCACACAAAAATTGTATGTACATTAGGGCCTGCTGTTGCAGATAAACAAAAAATCATAGAATTAATCGATGCAGGTATGAATGTTGCTAGATTAAATTTTAGTCATGGAGATTATGAAACACATGGCAATTTTATTAGATTAATTAAAGAAATTAGAGAATCTTTAAGTGTACCGCTTGCTATTTTATTAGATACAAAAGGGCCAGAAATTCGTTTAGGACATATTAAAGATAATAAAATTTCTGTTAATAATGGTGATCGAATCAAGTTAGTTAAAAAAGATGTGGAAGGAACATGTGCAGCTATTTCATTAACACCATCTGATTTAATTGATTGTGTGACAGTAGGTACTCAAGTCTTAATTGATAATGGTTATATATTGGCACATGTTATAGCTACTGAAGAAGGCGCTATTGAGTTAGAAATTGATCATGGAGGGGTAATATCATCGCGTAAATCTTTAACTTTTAAGGGTGTTGAAGCGCCTATTTCTTTTTTAACTGAAAAAGATAAAGAAGATATTATATTTGGATGCGCTCAAGATATTGACTGGATTGCAGCTTCTTTTGTTCGTTGTGGGCAAGATATCTCTTCTTTAAGAGATCTTGTTGAAAAAGAAGGAAAACCAGCGATTAAAATAATGGCAAAAATTGAGCATCCTTCTGGATTAGAAAATTTTCAAGATATTGTTCTTCTTGCAGATGGTATTATGGTTGCGCGGGGAGATTTAGGTGTTGAAACATCTTTAGTAGAAGTGCCTATATTTCAAAAGCGTATGTTAAAAAGTTGTCTTTCACATGGTAAAACTAGTGTAACAGCTACGCAAATGTTAGAATCAATGATTACTAATCCAATACCTACTCGTGCAGAAATTTCAGATGTAGCTAATGCTGTGTGCGATCATACATCAGCTGTAATGTTATCAGCTGAAACAGCAGCAGGAAATTATCCTAAAAATGCTGTGATGTTTATGAAAAATACTATTATAGCTACAGAAAAAGAATTTTTAAAAAAAGATCATTATGAAAATCCACTTTTTTTTAAAAATGTTATTCTTCCCTCTCAGGCTATTTTAAGTGCTTTAGATCCTATTTCTTCAGCTCCACATATTAAAGCAATCATTGTGTTTACTAAAGATGGTTTTTTACCGCGACAAGTTTCTGGCATTTGTTTGGCAATTCCAATTATTGCAGTCACAGACAATGAGCAATTATTTCATCAAATGGCATTAGAAAGAGGTATTTTACCATGCCTAATTAAAGATAGTGGTTGTTGGAAAAAATCTGCAGTATTACAAGGAATTCGACATCATATAATGGCTGCAGAAGATTATCTTATTATACTAGAAAAAGAAGGAACACCAGATGAATGTGATAGCCTTTTCGTCAAAGCTGTAGGAGATTTATTAATTTAAAGATCTTCTTGATGCCTAAGAAGGGCAGCTACAACTAAAGAAGCAGTATCTGTTTTAAGAATAAATGGATGTAATTTTGTGCCTTTGGCTCCAAGGGCACGTATATGCTTTTCTTCAAATTCTGATAATCCAGATTCAGGACCAATAATAAATCCTAGATCTTGATTAAGATGTTCTTTGTGTAAAGATACAAAAGGTGGTGCTGTTGGGCTTAAATCACCAAAATAACATAAAGGAGGTAATTCATTGATTTTCCATTTAAGAATATTTTTTACAACAGAAATGGAAGGCAAGTCAGTACGGCCACATTGTTTCATGGCAGAAATAGCAAGTGTTTGAAGACGAGTTAATCGATTAGGACTTAATTGTTGGATTTCACTTTTTTCTCCAGGGAAAAAAATAAAATGATTAATACCTAATTCTGTACCTTTTTCTACAATTAAATCTAAGCGATGGGGACGAGGTAATGCTTGATAGAGGGTTAGTATAGATTTTTTTGGGAAAACTGTAACATTAATAACTTCTAAAGATACTTTATGAGCAGAAATTTTTATAATTTGGCATTGAGCTAATTCAGAACAACCATTAACTATTTCTATTATGTCACCCTCTGAACTTTTCATAACTCTTATTATATGATGAAATTCTTTAGGATCATCAAGAATAAAAATTAATTTATTAGAAAGAGGTACATTACAAAAAAAGCGATCAGCTGGCATTTTTTATCCTTTATCATCATGTGGTTCTAGCAAAACAGTATTATTTCTATTAAGGTCTATATTCAAATTTAAAGGTTTTCCAGAAGCAGTATAAAGTAAAAGTTCTCTAAGGTATTCTTGAAAACGTAATCTTAATGATAGTTCTTTTTCTTCTTGAGCTTTTGTAAATAAATCATGGTCATCTTCCTTTAAAGAAACTTTTACAAAAGTATTCTCTAAAAATTTATGATTTATAACTTCAATGCTATGATTAATTTGAATATTATTATCGTGATTAGAAATTACTATAGCTAGTAATAAGTGGTCAGAAACAATATCTAAAAAAAGACGACTAACATTTTTTACAAATAGAGGAATGGAAAGTACTTTAAAGCCATTTTCTTCTTCAATAATTCCTCCTGTTCCTAGTTCATACAAATGAGGATTAAAATTAGTAGAGGTATTTTTAGGAAAAAAAAGAATTACAGGAATTTTTTTTTCAAGAGCAATCAATTCTTGTCTTAAAAAAACTATCCGTAAATTATCTGAATGAGGATCATTTAATGGAGTAAGAGCATTGCCTTTAAAAGAAATAGGTATTTGCTTCCATATTTCTGGAATTAAAAAAGATATTTCATGATTAAGGTTATTTTCTTCATATAATTCAGAAAGTTCTTTTTTTGAAATATTATTCATATTAAAACAAAGCTCTAATCCTTGTTGTTTTAATTTTTTTACAGGCTCTAAAGGCCCAGTAACTTCTTGAGAAAGTATTTTTGGAAAAACATCTAAGTACTGATAGCCAGTAGGCGCATGTCCAATAGGAGGTTTGACAGATATGATAATTCTTTCAGTAACAAGAGGTGAAAGATTAATAAATACATCATTAGCTAGTATGGTTTGAAGGTTATTTTGAATATCTGAATGATGATGAACACCTACTAAATTGCGTTTATCAAATGAAGCTACCCAACTTTCTCGTCGTCCTTCAGCATTAATAACTAATTCAAGATCAGAATTACGTAATTCAGAAACAAGTTTTTTATTTCCACTTAAAGTAATAGATACCTTTTTTTCTAATATTCCATCAGGTAATAGACCTATGACAGTTTGGTCTGGTACGAGATTAATAATACGTATTGGAATATCTGAAATGGTGCGAGTTAATGTAATGGTTTGATTTACTAAAACCCAGATAATGATAGCAAAAATTAAAGAAACACTTAATTGCTTCCATTTTAAAAACAAAAAATTTTTGAAAGAGGATTTCATGATTAACCAAGGAAGGAGTTAAAAAATTTACGAGGATGTTCATTAAAAAAGACACTTCGTAAAATGGCTTTAAAACGATCAATTTTAATACCCCGAGTTAAAATACCATTACGAGAAATAGAAACCTTACCAGTTTCTTCAGACACCATGACCACAATAGCATCACATTTTTGACTTGCTCCTAAAGCAGCGCGATGACGAGTTCCCATAGATGCTGATAATTGAGAAGTATCATGTGATAAAGGTAGGATAGCTTTAGCTGATATAATTGTTGTTCCTTTGATAATGACAGCTCCATCATGAAGAGGAGAAGATGGATGAAAAATGGCCTCCAATAATTCAGCTGAAAAATTAGCATTAAGACTTATTGATGATAAGACTATGCTTTCATAGGATTCTTGATTTTCTAAAACAAATAAAGCCCCTATTTGTCTTTCAGAAAAGCTATAAACACAAGCAGAAAATTCACTAATAAATGGGTCTGCTTCACTAATTACTCGATATTTTCTTCCTCTAATTTTAATTTTTGAAAGAGCTAATCGAATTTCTGGTTGAAAAATAATGAAAACAGCAATGGCAGCTATATTCACAACATGAAGCATAAGTTTTTTTATAACTGGAAGATTAAATTCAGTAGCTATAAAAAAAATGAATAAAAAAACAAGGAAACCAAAGACAACATCCATAGCTCTAGTTCCCCAAAAAAATTTAAGAAGATAATTGAGCATGAGCCATATGAACATAATTTCAAAAAACGGAATAAGAACATATATCACAATATTGCCTCACTTTCATTAAAAGGGCTTTTCGTATCTTAAACACCATAAGATTTGTTAAAAGGATAAAAATTATTTAATCGACGCGATAGTATACTCATTTTTAGTCTTCTTAATAAGAAACGTATCAACTTCAAATAGATAAAAATTTATTAAATATCAAAAAAATAAAATTTTAATTGTTTTTATTGCATATTTTTAATCAATTGCGATTATTTGCAGTTGTTGTTTCTAAAACAAAATAAGCAGGGAAAGCAAAATGATTATTGGGCCGAGAAACACAAATTATAGAAACTTGTTTGCCAACAAATTTATCTAAATCTATACATGTGCTATATAAAAAAGCTACAGGTAAGCCATTATTGCGCAACAAAAAATCACCTGGACAATTTTTTGCTATACGATTATAGGGTTCAACTATACCTGACAAGACAATGCTATTCTCTCTTTCAGCAGCATAAAATTCTTTTTTGGAAAAGGTGCTATCTTCTTTCATGGTTATCCAAAGAGAGCATAAGGCATCTTCTAAAGGAACCCATGCTAACATTTTTTCACTCAATAAGGGTGATGTAGAATCATTTTTTAAAGGTAATAGTTCAGTAGCAGAGTCTTCTGTATTTGGTTCTTTAATCGATGACTTTCCAGAAAGAAAAGAAAGTTTTTTTTGAATATATTGAGAATAAACTTTTTCCCAGGCCTCATTTGCAAAGCGTTGAATTTCTAAAAGATCTTTAGCGCCTTCAGATTTAAAAAATTCGAAATCTTTCTTTATTAACTCAAAATTTACAGCTTCAAAAGGTTTTTCAAGTTCTTTTTCAGCTATAATGATGGCTGTAGATAATAAGTTTTTGGCTTTTTCTGTTCTTTTTCGAATATCAGCCATAAGGTGGATAGAGCCTTTTTTTTCTACAAATTGTTTGGCTAAATAAAAATGACACATTGATGGAATTTCTATCTCAAACCATTGATCGACAGCAGCAGATGTAATATTAATCTGTTGACCTTTGGTTAATTGACCAATAATAGGCGCTTCAAGACCTGGAAAAAGACGAATATTGATGCGCTTACCTGTAACAACTCCATCAGCAACTAAAGTTTCAAATACATATCCACGCATATCTTCTAAAGGTTGTATTTTATAAAAATCTCCATCTTCTCCTACAACAGTAACTGCTTGACCTAAAGAAATTTCCCTAGCTATATACGATTGGGTGCTAGAGCCAGTGCGTAACCGTACTTTATTATCTGTAATTGAACCAGTAAAAGGCTCAAAAACAACAGTAGAAGCAACTATTTGACCACTATCAGGATTAATGGTGTTACCTAATAAATGAGCTTGGTTAAAACAAGCACATGAAAGGCAAAAAGTAAGAGCCAAAAGAACTGGTGCCTTTTTTGACATGCGAACAATCTCCTGATAAATCTTCGAGTTTCAGAACGTTTTTAAGTTTTCTATGTTAGATGTAGTGCAAGCAAAAATCACTATCATATTAAATCAGCTGTATAACACAGCTTTAATGTGTTCGCAATCTTTTTGTCCACACGTACAACCTATAGGATCACCTAAGAATACATTATACTGTTCATTAGGATCTAGAGGATTAATTACTGTAAATAAATTATCACCTGTTTGAGCTATTTCCCATGAAGAAAAATTTAATTCTTCATCTTTCACATCTTCTTCACTGTGAATAGATCGACTAGTTTGACAATGGATACATGTACAATGTGGTTCTGGATTTGGAAAAAGTTTGAGATTTCCATTGGTTACCACATGGACAATTCCTATCATTTTTTCTAAACTATCTTGATCTAAAAGAGGGTGATTATTTTGTGCAGAATTATGTTGTAAAATCATTTCAATACCTTCTAATCCTTCTATATTTGGAATTATAGTCTTACTAGAGTTACCAGAAAAGTCATTACCAAAATTACTCAACATTTGTTGCAGTAAAACACCAATTGTTTTTGATAATGGTGCTTCTTTGGTTTGAGGAAGCATTTTTGAAGCTTGATTTAGGTGTTGTAAATGCTCTAAAAATGCAATGTCAATTACTCCAGAAGCTAAGTTAGGTATCTGTACAACAAAACCATTATGTAAATGTAAAATTAATATAGGTTTTTTTGTTTCCACATCTTCTTCGGTACGAATAAGAGAAACTTGATCCCAATGTGTAGAAATATATGGAGGTATACAAATTAGATTTTCTGTAATTTTTATATTCATAAGCTTTCATCTTTGATTAGAGATTTTTATTTTTTTTGTTATTTGGATTATTTTATTTTAAATATTGATTTTTGGCCAAGAAATTAGCAGTCATTCTTGTTGAGCGCCAAAAAAAACTGTGTTTACCTAGAGGGATTTATTAAAAAAAACTCAAACATAAGGGGTAACAAAACAAAGCGCTAATAAAGAAAAGTAAATATTCAATTAAAAATGTAAGAAAGAAATTTCCTAATAAGAGTAGCGGTAGTCGGATTCGAACCAACGACCCACAGATTATGATTCTGTTGCTCTAACCAACTGAGCTATACCGCCTCTAAAATAGCGGGAGAAGGATTCGAACCTCCGGCCTTTGGGTTATGAGCCCAACGAGATAACCTCTACTCTATCCCGCGATAGATGACAGATGTTACTGCATTAGGACTATTTTAAACAAGCAACATATGCATAAATTTACATGAAAAAAAATGATCATTAATAAAACGCAAAAAAATCCTGAGCCTTTTTATAAGCAGCAAATTCTTATGAACACATGATAATTGAGTAATCGAATTAAAATCATTGCACATAACTGAAAAAAAACATGCAATTCAAGAAAATAGCGGGAGAAGGATTCGAACCTCCGGCCTTTGGGTTATGAGCCCAACGAGATAACCTCTACTCTATCCCGCGATCAAAGAGAGATCATATTATATTGCATGCATTTTATACAATAAAAAAGAAATTAAATAACAAAATTAATCAATTTTCCTGGTATGAAAATAGTTTTTTTTGGTGAAGAAGTCATGTATTTACTGATTTTAGGTTGCTCCAAGGCTTGTTTTATAATACATGCTTGGGGGGTATTATTTTTTATTGATATGTTATCACGTAATTTACCATTTACTTGAATTGCATAAATTATCACGTCAGTTATAAGGTATTTTTCATCTGCTATAGGCCAATTAGCTTGATCTATACCTGGTTTTTCTCCTAATAAAATCCATGCTTCTTCTGCAGCGTGAGGAGCAAATGGAGAAAGGACTTTTGTCACCATTTTTAAAGCTTTTTTTGATTGAATAGAAAGAGAGGAAAAATCATTCAAAAATTCCATGAATCGAGCTATGGCTGTATTGAAAGACATATCTTCTAAATCTTTAGTGACAAAAAATACTAATTTATGTGCTAAAGATAAACTTTCTTCATTATCTACATCAGTTAAATTTTTAGAGGAAACTAAAGCAAAAAAACGATTTAAAAATCGACGACAGCCATTGACCCCATCGTTATTCCATGTTTTTTCTTTTTCTAAAGGACCTGCAAACATTGCATACATACGCATCGCATCAGCGCCATACTCCTCAAGTAATTCTAAAGGATTAATGCCATTTAATTTTGACTTAGACATTTTTTCTGTACGTTTTTCGAGAAGATCCAAAGTTCCTTTTTTATAAAATAGTCCATCAGGGCCATTTTCAACATTTTTAGGATCAATATAAAGGCCTGAATTATCTTTATAAGCAGGAGACATGATCAGTCCCTGATTGATCAATTTATGAAATGGCTCTTTTGTAGAGACTAAGTTAAGATCATAAAGGACTTTATGCCAAAAACGGGCGTATAAAAGATGTAAGACAGCGTGTTCAGCACCACCTACATAAAGATCAACAGATCCCCAATATTGTTCAGCTTGTTTGTCCCAAGCTTTATCTTTATTGTTAGGATCACAAAATCGTAAATAATACCAAGAGGATCCAGCCCATTGAGGCATTGTATTGGTCTCTCTAAAACCTTCTTTTCCAGTTATAGGATCTTGTTGTATATGGACCCATTCTTTAGATTTAGCTAAGGGGCTTTTTCCTGAATCATCAGGATGATAATCTTCCAAAGTTGGAGGAAGTAAGGGTAATTCATCTGCATTTAATATACGACCAGAGCCATCTTTAAAATGAATAAATGGGATAGGCTCTCCCCAATAACGTTGTCTTGAAAAAAGCCAATCTCTAATTTTATAACAAACTTGATATTTTCCTAAGTGTTGTTCTTCAATAAATGCTGTTAGTTTATCACGACCTTCTTTGGTTGACATACCATTAATATCAATCCCATTAAATGAAGAATTTTGACAAATACCATCACCTTCCCAGCAACTAAATCCTTGCCTTACTTCTTCTTGAAGGGAGTGATCATATGGAATTATTACAGGAATAAAAGGAATATCATGAGCGATGGCAAATTCAAAATCTCTTTGATCATGAGCAGGAACTCCCATTACAGCGCCTGTTCCATAACCAGGTAAAACATAATCAGCAATCCAAATTGGAATTTTTTTTGTTGTATCTAGTGGATTGATAACATAGGCACCAGTAAATACGCCCTTTTTTTCAACAATTTTTTTTAATCTATCTCGTTCGCTGCAAAGTTTGGCTTTAGTTAAATAATTTGTTACAGCAATGCGGCAGTTTTCTGTAATTAAAGATTCAATTAAAGGGTGTTCTGGACTGATGGCGATAAAAGAAATACCACCTAAAGTTTCTATCCGAGAAGAAAAAATTTCTAAAGAAAATGTTTTTAGTAAATTATGAAATATTAAGGAAGTGCCTTCGCTACGACCAATCCAATATTTTTGTAATTTTTTTAAACTTTCTGGCCAGTCTAATTCTTTTAAATCTTCTTCTAATCGATCTGCATAATGAGTGATACGTAACATCCATTGTTTAAGCATTCGCTTTTCAATAGGATAACCACCTTCTTTTGAAACGCCATTATCGATCTCTTCGTTAGACAAAACAGTTTTTAAATGAGGGCAGAAATTAACAGGGATATTACTTTCAAAGGCTAAGCCTTTATTATATAATTGTATAAAAATCCATTGAGTCCATTTATAATAATCTGAATCACTGGTTGTGATTTCTCTGCTCCAATCATAGGAATATCCCATAGCTTTTAGTTGAAAGCGAAAGGTGTCAATATTTTTTTTTGTGGTAATGGAAGGGTGAATCCCTGTTTTTAAAGCATATTGTTCTGCAGGTAACCCAAAGCTATCCCAGCCCATTGGATGCAAGACATTGAATCCAATCGAACGCTTATAACGAGCTATAATATCTGTTGCTGTATAACCTATTAAATGCCCCACATGCAGGCCACTACCTGAGGGATATGGGAACATATCTAGTACATAATATTTAGGTTTTTTAGCATCTTCTTTTGTTAAAAAAATTGCGTTATCTTCCCAAAATTTTTGCCATTTTTTTTCTATTAAAACAGGATCATATATCATAATAATGAGGGGTGGGTAAGATTTTATAATTTATTGAAAAAAGAGAATATATAATAGTCTTTCAATAAAATCCAAGAAATCACTTCAACATCACATTTAGATCATCAAACATGTATTATGATTAAGAAATAGTAATGTAAAAAAATGATCACTAGTTTTAAATAAGATTTTTTAAAATATCTAAGCGAATTTTTTCCATCATATCTACCATGTATTGTAAATTATGAATAGAAGCTAAAGATAAACCAGCAAGTTCATTAGACTTAAATAAATGATGAATATAGGCGCGATGATGTTTTTGACATGTAAGGCATTTGCATAAAGAATCAATTTTATTAAAATCATTAGCATATTGTCTTTTTTCAATCTTCAAAGGACCTTCAGAAGTAAATAATGTTCCATGCCGAGCAGCTTTAGTGGGATAGGAGCTATCAAAAGAGTCAATACCATACTGAACTAAATTTTTTATAGAAGTAGGGTCTCCAATTCCTAATAGGTGTACAGGTTTTTCTGGAGGAAGGTGGTTTCTTGTAAATTTAACAATAGTATCAAGTTCTTCTTTGGTCTTTCCAACGCTACCCCCAATTGCAAATCCATTAAAAGACATGTCAGATAAAACATCACAGCTATATTTACGTAGATCTAAATTAGGACCCCCATGGACAACTCCATACATAGCTTGCTTTCTAGGATCTTTTAAATGTGTATCTAAAGAACGCTTTTCCCATCTATGCGTTCTGTTTAAAGATTCCTTTAAATACTCTTGATCAACATGATAGGGTAGAAGTTCATCTAGAGGGATAATAATGTCTGCGCCCAAATTTTTCTGAGTAGTAACTGAATTTTCTGGAGTTAATAAAATAGCTTTACCATCTCGGTATGATCGAAATAAAACACCTTCTTCAGTAATTTTTAATACACAACCAGAGCCTTTTTGTTTTCCTTTACTTTTTAATTCTTCAAACACAGAGCCATAAGCAAGGCTAAAAACTTGAAATCCTCCTGAATCTGTAATCAAAGGAGCTGAATGGTTCATAAAATTATGTAATCCCCCAGCAAGAGATATTGTTTCAGGTCCAGGTTGAAGAAGTAGGTGATAAGTATTGCAAAACATTAGTTCGATGTTAGGAAAAGGATTTAATAAGCTTTCAGGTACACCTTTTAATGAAGCATTGGTGGCAACAGGAACAAAGCAGGGGGTATTAATTACTCCATGAGGGGTTATAATTTGACCTAACTTGGCTTTAGATTTAGATGATTGATGAAGAATTTTAAAGCTAAAATCAGGCATAATATTTTCTCACTTTGCGCGCACAGACAATAGCA
The DNA here is from genome assembly GCF_015356765.1 of Candidatus Clavichlamydia salmonicola. GTDB lineage: Bacteria > Chlamydiota > Chlamydiia > Chlamydiales > Chlamydiaceae > Clavichlamydia > Clavichlamydia salmonicola. The sequence goes on along the minus strand of NZ_WTCQ01000004.1, from coordinate 102,553 downwards.
GGCGTAGAAATTAATGCAATTACAAGTTTAACTAAAAAAACAGAATAAATAATACTCCATAAAGGAGTTATAACGCCATACAGAGCTAAAAAAGAAAATAAAATACCATCAACAGCATGTGCGACCATATAACATATAAAAAATCTTAAAAACGTATATTTTGAAGAAAAATACGTTTTTAATTTTTTAAATAAAAATATATTTAATATTTGCATTATTAGGAAGGCAATGCATGAGGCGCAAGCAACTCTAAAATTTAAAAGAAACACTATTTTAAGGTGAGGATGCGCTATATCATGAAGAGAAGGTGTATAAAGCAGTTGAAAAGAAGACAAAAGAGCGAAAATACAAGAAATAATCATAGAAATTTTTAAATTATCTCTACTTTCTTGAGGAGAAAAAAATTCACTAAAGAAATTTATGGATAAAACGTATGCTACAGCCATAACATTGCCCAATGTTAGGTGTAATCCATATACAGATATTTGCTCAATTACAAAGATATTCATGGTGATTAATAAAAGGATATTCCATGCAAATAGCCATTTTGCGCCAAGGCATAAAAAAATTAGTGTTAAAGAGAATATAACAACAGATTCTATGCCTAAAAGTAAAAAATTATCTAAAAAAAAATGAAACATTATTGGGTCTAAGTAAAAAAAAGAGCCTTTATTAAATCTAATTTCTAAATTTTTAGTCATTATTTTTTAAAACGAAAGACCTAGTTTTTTTTCTGGATTACTGGTAAAAGATAAAATCTTTTTTTTATTTAGATCTTAAGAGGTGATACTATGTCGAGCGGCTTTTGTTCAACTATTCGTTCTTGCTGTTTCTCAGTTGTTAATTGTCCTTTATCTACAATGAAGATAAACCCTGATAATAAACCTCGTGTTGCAACTTGTGTTAGTATTTCTTTAATTATAGTAGGTATTTTATTATCTTTATTAGGTTTATTAACATTATCTGGAGGTCTCTCTTTTGTTTCAGCTGGATTTGGTGTTTCTTTATTAATAATAGGTTTTGGATTTTTATCAATTTGTTTAGGTAGTATTTGTTGTTCTGTTCGAAAAAAAATGATGCAAGAAGCTGAATTAGCAAAGCAACCAGCATTGAATTTGGCAGCTTTGCAAAGCTTGTTTACCTCGCCAGTAACATAATTTTAAAAAAGATTTTTATTGAATAAATAAAAAAAAAGCATATATGTCTTCTAAAATATGCTTGCCTGATCCTTTCCTTATGGGTTATATTGATGGCCTATCTTTATAGATTGACATCATGAGTTTTCCTAAAAATAAAAAGAAATTTTTTAAAAATTTTCACAGAACTGGTAATTATGATCAGAAGAAAGTGACTTCGAAGCACATGAGTGATGTTGCAGAAAAGTGGCTAGATTCCTTGAAACGTTTGCGTAAAACTCGCCCAGATTTGATTTTAGCTGCTTGGCCCAGGATTGTTGGTCCAGAAATGGCAGTTAATACTCAAGCAGTGTCTTTTTTAAAAGGTATTTTAACTGTTAAAGTAAAAAATTCTGTTTCTTATAGTATTTTACAACAGTATGATAAACAGATTTTATTAAAATCTCTTTGTGAAGAATTTCCAGAGCTTTTGATAGAATCAATACAATTTCGTTTAGGATAACCTCATGAGTGAACAAGATCTTTCTTCAAGATGCAGAACTTCTAAAGATTATAATGCCAGTGCTATTACAGTGCTTGAAGGTTTACAGGCAGTTAGAGAGCGGCCAGGTATGTATATTGGAGATACAGGATCTGGTGGATTACATCACTTAGTGTATGAAGTTATAGATAACAGTATTGATGAAGCAATGGCAGGCTATTGCTCTTCAATACTTGTGGTTATACATGAAGATAATAGTGTTACTGTAGAAGATAATGGACGAGGAATTCCTATAGAAATACATGAAAAAGAATCCATAAAAGCAGGTAGAGATATCTCTGCTTTAGAAGTTGTTCTTACAGTTCTTCATGCAGGAGGAAAATTTGATAAAGATACTTATAAGGTGTCAGGAGGTCTTCATGGCGTAGGTGTTTCTTGCGTTAATGCTTTATCTGAATATTTTCTTGTCACAATTTTTAAAAATAATCAAATGTATGAAATGACTTTTTCAGAAGGAAAACCTCTTTGTGTTTTACAAGAAAAAGGAGCAACAGAAAAGCAGGGAACACGCATTACATTTAGACCAGATACTACGCTGTTTTCAGTCTTAGAGTTTGATGCTAACATTTTAATTAAACGTTTTCGTGAGTTAGCTTTTTTAAATAAAGGTATCACTATTAATTTTGTTGATGAAAGGGATGGTGGATCAGAAAATCTTCAATTTTGTTATGAAGGTGGGTTAGTATCTTTTGTTGAATATCTTAATGAAAACAAGGAAAGTTTATTACCTACACCAATTTGTTTTTCTCAAACTAAGCAAGGAAATGATGGGCCGATCGTTTTTGAGGCTGCTTTACAATGGAATACAGGGTATCAAGAGCTTCTTTGTTCCTATGTTAATAATATTCCAACTCGTCAAGGAGGCTCTCATTTAACTGGATTTTCAACTGCTTTAACACGTGTTTTAAATTTATATATTAAAAATCATAATTTACTTAAAAATGACAAAATAGCACTGACTGGTGAAGATATGAGAGAAGGTCTTTCTGCTATCATTTCAGTTAAGGTTGCTAATCCACAGTTTGAGGGCCAGACAAAACAACGTTTAAGTAATGGTGATGTAGGCACAGTAGCTCAACAAATTACAGGGGAAGCTCTTTCTGAATTTTTAGATCAAAATCCTCAATTAGCTAAAATTATAGTAGAAAAAGCAACTTTAGCAGCCCAAGCAAGAGAAGCTGCTAAAAAAGCTCGTGAATTAACCCTACGTAAAAGTGCTTTAGATAGTGCTCGATTACCTGGAAAATTAATAGATTGTCTTGAAAGGGATCCAGCTAAATGCGAGATTTATATTGTCGAAGGTGACTCTGCAGGGGGATCAGCAAAGCAAGGAAGAGATCGTAAATTTCAAGCTATACTGCCTATTCGAGGAAAAATTTTAAATGTTGAAAAAGCACGTTTACAGAAAGTATTTCAAAATCAAGAAATAGGTTCTATTATTGCTGCTTTAGGGTGTGGCATTGGATCAGATAATTTTAATGTTGAAAAACTACGTTACCATCGTATTATTATTATGACAGATGCTGATGTAGATGGTTCTCATATTAGAACATTATTATTAACTTTCTTTTATCGACATATGCCTTCTTTAGTAGAAAATAATTTTATTTATATTGCTCAACCTCCTTTATATAAAGTTAGTAAAAGAAAAGAATTTAAATATATTCTTTCTGAAAGAGAAATGGATGAATATATTTTGGAGTTAGGCACGAAAGAAGCTGATATTTTCTTAGAACATAGTGATACACCTCTTAGTGATGTAGATAAAGAAGCATTAAAAAGTCTAATCATTGATTTTGAATCTTTTGAGCAAAGTATTGAAAGAAAAGCTATTCCATTTAAAGAATTTTTGGAAGCTGGAATTTCCAAAGGGAGTTATCCAACGCATGTAGCTGTAAGAACTAAAGGTGATAGAGGCAGGGGATTTGTGTTTGTTTTTTCAGATGAAGAAGCACAAGCGCTTGTTCAAGAACAAGAATCTGTTGAAGCAAATACTAATAAAGAGGAATTAGCAATTATTGAGCTATATAAGCCAGGTACATTAGTGAAATTTACAGAACGATTAATGCCATTTGGTTGTACTATACAAGATTATGATCTACCTTCAAAAGTATTATTTTGTCACTATACAGAAAAATCTGAATCAAAACCTTTATCTACATTAAAGGATGTAATGAATTTATTACGTACTTTGGGAAGAAAAGGTATAGATATTCAACGTTATAAAGGGTTAGGAGAAATGAATGCTGACCAACTTTGGGATACTACTATGAATCCTGAATGTCGTACATTAGTGCAAGTAAAGTTATCTGATTTAATGGCAGCAGATCATACCTTTACGATGTTAATGGGTGAAGAAGTCCCTCCACGGCGAGCTTTTATTGAAAGTCATGCGTTGTGTATTAAAATGAATAACCTTGATATCTAGGAGAAATTACAGTGTTAAATGATAGTCATGAGTCAGTAATTTCTCGTAATCTCGAAGATGAGATGAAGGAAAGTTATCTGCGATATTCTATGTCTGTTATCATTGCACGGGCTTTGCCTGATGTGCGTGATGGATTGAAACCTTCGCAACGGCGTATTCTTTTTGCTATGAGGCAATTAAATTTGAATCCAGGCGCAAAGCATAGAAAATGCGCAAAAATTTGTGGGGATACATCTGGGGATTATCATCCACATGGTGAAAGTGTTATATATCCTACCTTAGTGCGGATGGCTCAAGATTGGGCGTTACGTTATCCTTTGGTTGATGGACAAGGAAACTTTGGGTCTATAGATGGTGACCCACCAGCTGCTATGCGTTATACAGAAGCTAGATTAACAAATGGCTCTTTAGAGTTAATGGATGATTTAGATAAAGATACAGTGGATATGGTTCCAAATTATGATGAAACCAAAACAGAACCAGTTGTTTTTCCTTCTAAATTTCCTAATCTTTTATGCAATGGATCTTCAGGTATTGCTGTTGGGATGGCTACTAATATTCCTCCCCATAATTTAAACGAACTTATTCAAGCAGTTTTGCTTATACTTGCAAATCCAGATACTACAATTGCTGAAATTTTAGAAGTTATGCCTGGTCCTGATTTCCCTACAGGAGGAGAAATTTGTGGTAAAGAAATTATTCAAGAAATTTATGCTACAGGTCGAGGAAAACTGCGCTTAAGAGCAACTTTAGCTACTGAAGATCATGCTGAAAATAATAGACAAAGTATTGTTCTTACAGAGATGCCATACAGTGTAAATAAATCTCGTTTAGTGGAACAAATTGCTGATTTGGTAAATGATAAAGTTCTTTCTGGTATTTCAGATGTTCGAGATGAATCTGATAAAGATGGTATTCGTGTTGTTTTAGAGTTAAAAAGAGGTGAGTGTCCAGAAGTAGTTATCAATCAATTGTACCGATTCACTGATATTCAAACGACTTTTGGCGCCAATATGTTGGCTTTAGATAAAAATCTACCAAGAACTATGAGCATAACTAAGATGATCAAAGCTTGGGTTGATCATCGTATGGATGTCATTTGTCGTAGAACACGGTTTGAGCTTGGAAAAGCTGAGGCGAGAGTTCATATCCTTGAAGGATATATTCGAGCTATATCAGTCTTAGATGAAATTGTTAAAGTTATTAAAAATAGTTCAAGTAAAGAAGAAGCTCGCTTACAATTAAGGAGTCGATTTGATTTTTCTGAACGCCAATCCAACGCTGTTTTAGATTTACGATTGTATCAGTTAACAGGACTTGAACATGAAAAAATTCAAAAAGAACATGATGAACTATGTGCTAAAGTTCAAGAATATAAAGCAATATTGTCTGATGATCTTTTAGTTAAAGAAATTATTAAAAATGAGTTAGAAGAAATTAATCGCAAGCACTCTTCTCCTCGTCGTACAAGAATTATCGCAGATATCAATGATTTTCATATGGAAGATATTATTCCTAATGAAGAGGTTATCATTACTGTTTCTCGTGATGATTATGTTAAGCGTATGTCTGTAAGCTTGTTCAAAGAGCAGCGTAGAGGTGGACAAGGGGTAACAGGTGTTGATATTCGTAAAGATAAGGACTTATTAAAAGCTATTTACGCAGCATCAACGCATGATTATTTGCTCATGTTTACCCAATTAGGACAATGTCACTGGGTTAAGGTGTGGCAGTTACCTGAAGGAGAAAGACGTTCTAAAGGACGACCACTTATTAATTTCCTTGAAGGCATCAGTCAAGAAGAGCGGGTTGCAGCAGTATTAAAGGTGAGTGATTTTGAAGAAGGTGGTTATGTCTTTTTAGCAACTAAAAATGGTGTTGTTAAAAAAGTTGCTTTAGCTGCATTCAGTCATCCTCGTAAAAAAGGTATTCGTGCATTAGAAATTGATGAAGGTGACGAACTTATTGCTGCTCGAAGAATTTTAGCTGATACTGATCAAATTATGTTATTTACTCATAGAGGAATGGCAGTGCGCTTTAACCATGATAATGTACGACCCATGGGACGTACAGCTCGTGGAGTTAAAGGTGTAAGTCTTAAGAATCCTTCAGAAGATCGTGTTGTTGCTTGTGAAGTTGTATCTGATCAAAATTTAGATACAGTTTTAGTGGTATGTGAAAATGGATTTGGAAAGCGATCTGCAGTAAGTGATTTTAGGCAAACTCAAAGAGGTGGGCTTGGTGTTCGATCTATTATTATTAGTGAAAGAAATGGTAATGTGTTGAGTGCAGTCACAGTTTCTGATAGTGATGGTATTGTTATGATGTCAGCTTTAGGTCAAGCTATTAGGATTAATATGCATGATGTAAGAGTAATGGGAAGATCTACACAAGGTGTAAGACTGGTTAATTTAAAGGATAGTGATATCTTGGTGGCGATAGAAAAGCTTGCTGAAGGAGTAGTAGAAGAAACTTCCATAAGCATAGATACAGATGAGTCAATGAAGGAAGAGATTTCATTAGCATCTGATATATTATCTGAGCCTGAAGTTAATTCAGTGGAGTAAGTAGATGAAAGGTTTTTTTATCTCTTTAGAAGGTGGTGAAGGCACAGGGAAGTCATCTTTAGCAGCAGAGTTAGAAAAAGATCTTTTAGCTCATGGTTTAAAGGTTATAAAAACACGAGAACCTGGAGGATCTTCTTTAGGAGAATATTTAAGGCCTTTACTATTAGATGAAGAAATTTTAAAAAAAGGTGCTATAGGGAAATATGCTGAGCTGTTTCTTTTTTTAAGTATTAGAGCGCAACATATTGAAGAAATTATTTTACCAGGATTAAATGATGGTAATGTCATTATTTCTGAACGATTTTATGATTCTACAGTAGTTTATCAAGGATATGTTAAGGGGCTTGGGGTAAATTATGTCAGAGATTTATGTATAAAAAATTATCAGCCTTTTCCTGTGCCACAGTTAACATTATTGTTAGATTTAGATCCTGAAGAAGGGTTAAAAAGAAAATATATTCAAAAAATGCCAGATCGTTTTGAAAAAGAATCCTTAATTTTTCATGAACAAATTAGAGCAGGGTTTTTAAAAGAGGCTGCTCAGGCTCCTGAAAGAATAAAAATTTTAAATGCATCACAAGATAAGTTACATGTATTGCAACAAGCATTAAGGGAAATAAATACCCATGTATACTCAAACGTATCTTAATAAGCTCCTCGCAACTAATTGTATTCCACATTTAATGTTATTTGCTGGGCAAGATGATCTTTTAGTAGAAATAGCTGCTAGGTCATTTGCTTTAAGGCTTGTATTTGGAAGTAATAGTGATAACTGCCCTTTAAAAGATAAAATGCACCCAGATATTCATGAGTATCGGCCAGAGGGTAAAACTGGCCTGCATTTATTAGAGACTTTAAAATCTGTAAAAGATGATATTTGGCTTAAATCAGCAACAACTCAACATAAGATTTTTATTATTTATCGTGCAGATCAAATGCTTCCTTCTGGAGCTAATGCTATGCTAAAGATGTTTGAAGAGCCTTCAGAAGGCACAGTAATTTTATTAACAACATCTAATATTAATCGAATGTTGCCTACTATTGTTTCTCGAAGTCGGGTTTTTCATTTTTCTTTAAATGAACAACGAGCATTTTCACCACGAGAGCAAGCTTTGATAGATATTTTACAAGAAAGGCCATTTTCTTATTCAAAAATCAAAAATTTTTCTATTGCGTTTGAAACGCATAAAAAAAATAAAGAAAAAGAATTAAAAAAAAAATTTTGTGAAAAAAATGATATTAATGAATATTCTGCTAAAGAATTATCAGGCATCCTTGCTATTTGGTCTAAAGATGAAGTGGAAAAATTATTAAATGTTATTTTTCTTTGGTATAGAGATCTTTTTTTACAAAGCATTCATATTAAAGAGGAATATGGAACTTTTAAAAATTTCAATATTCCTCATAATTTGATTAAAGTTTTATCTTTGAAAAAAATAGAACTGCTTTTAGAAGATGCGCTTATTTTTTTAGAAAGATCAGGAAAGTTATCAGCATGTTTGGAATGGTTTTTTTGTAAAATTGAACAGCTAGAATCTTATACAAGCACAACTTTTTTATAATTTAATTTTAAGAATTTTTTAATTGTAATTCATCTATAAAATCGAATAAAGCAGATTGACAATCTGCAGTATAATAGTGAGCTTTTTCTACTTCTACAAAAGAACCTTCACACCCTTTGGATATTAAGTATTCATAAGCATCATCATTAGTTTCTATAGAAAAATATTCATCATCAGCAGAATGGACCCATAATAATTTCATTGGAGTAATAGTTTTAGGTAGTTGATCAGGAGCGATTACTGTTCCCATGAGAACAGCTAATCCCATAGGACTTTCTCTTTGTTCAGATAAAGTGTATTCTAAAGCCATAATAGCGCCTTGATTAAACCCACTTAAAATTATTGAACTCATAGGTATATCTAATTCTTTAAAAAAATTATCCAAAAGAAATAGAGAGTCGCTGATATCATTAGGAATATCATAGCATAATTGATTATCTTTAAAAGAAGCTTTCATTTTGAACCAAGAGCATCTGTAAACAGGTGGGGTTGATTTTGCAAAAATTTCAGTTTCTTCAAAACTTGAAAGGGTAGATTTTTTAGTTCTAGAACCTTGAAACTTTCTAGAGCTTTTAGGATTTTCAGCTAATTTTTTAGCAGTATAGCTTAGTACTGTATCCGCAGTAGTGCTTCTATTAGCAGGAATAACTGGATCAGGAAATTTAAAAGGAGCTTCTGGAATTATCCATGTAGGACGAGAAACATGACCCATAGAATAATCCATATTTAAGCTGCTCATGATAAAAGATGCTGCTGACATTTTATATCCATGAAGGCTAACAACATATGGAGCACCTGGATCTCCTTTTTTAATATAAGTTTTTAATCCACCTATAGTTTGTATTTCGAATAAATTTACATCCATTAGAACCTCTTTTAATTAAAAAATTAATAATTAAATTAATATCCAATTTAAAATAATTAAAAACAAATTTTAATTTAATCACTAAAAAATCATTTAGATTTTTTTAGTGATTATGAAACATTTTAGAATAAGAGGTGTGTTATAAATATTCTTATTATTCAAAAATGTAAAAGCTTATAGGTAAATTTATAAAAAAAACAACTACTTAATATTAAGCAGTTGTTTTAGATGTCTATGTAGAAATGAATATTAGATATAACTTCTTTCTTGCATAATTTTTGAGCAATTTTGAATAAAAAGACTTATGGAAACCCAACAAATCATTGTTATTTCATGTCCTCCTGGAAAATCAACAACAGTACCCTCACAACCTTTTGTTTTAAATGCTTTTTCGAGAATGAGAGCTTTATCCAAGGAAAAGAATGGATCATTTGTGCCATGAGTAATTAAAAATGGTAAAGCCAGCATATCTCTAGCCATAAATGCATCTACGTTTAAAAGAGTCCCTGAAGACATGATAATACCTAATAAAGAAACTTCTTTACGCGTAGAAGCAAATTCAGCAGTTAACATAGCACCTTGGCTAAATCCTGATAAAATGATGTTGTCTAAAGGATGATTGAGTTCTTGAAAAAATTTTTCAAGCAGATCACAAGATTCAGGTACAGCTTGAGGTAATATAGGAGTTACTTTATCTCCATCATTTATAAAGCTAATGCTAAACCATGCATGAGCATCTTCTCCATGTGTGCTTACAGGTAAATTTATAGGTCCTTGGGGAATGATCCAAGTGATATCATTATTTAAGTTGCCTACTTGATTTAGAGAAGAAACTATTTGTTGTGCTGAGGATCCAAATCCATGAAGAGCAACAACAGTAGGAAAACCAGGAGAGCCTTCTTTTATGTAGGTTGTTAATCCAGCAATTTCTTTTTTTATAAAATTCATTATAAAATCCTTTATAAAAATTAATAAATATTAATTTGATAACGCAGAATGATGGTTAATAAATTCTGCTATGCTAGATAAACATGTTTGATTTAAAACATGCTCTCCTTCAAAAATAACAGATTTTCCAGTCATTCCAGCATTAAGAAAAGCTGCTTCAGTAGCTGTAGCAGCAAAGACAGGAGCAATGCAATCCTGAGCTCCATGTGTAATTAAAAAAGAAACGTCAGCAACTTGATTAGGATCTAATTTATGAGCTTGAGTTGCAAATGAAGAAGATAAAATAATCCCCAAAGGCATCTCTTCTTTATTCAAGATATTTAATAAAGCAGCAGCTACCATGCCACCTTGGCTAAAACCACCTATAATGAGCTTCTTAGGAAAGATTTTCAAGTTTTTAATGAGGTTTTTAATAATTTGTGCAGGTGGGTCAACTTCCCAGGCTGCTACCATTTCTATCTTAGAAACAGAAAAATTAAATGAAAAATCAAACCAGCCTCGAAATTTTTCTAATTCAGTTTCGTTAACATCATAGGTTATTTGAGGAGGAGCAATAAGAGAAGACGTAATACTCTCATCAGGAGAAAAATCAAATGGATTTTGTAAAATATGGGGAGCTTCTGGAAAAATCCAGGTATGGGTAGTGTCAAAATCAGTAATTGTTGATACGTATTCTTTAACTGTAGCAGCTGAAGAATTATAGCCATGGAGAAATATAATAGTTAAAGGGTCTTTTTGCCCTCTAGAAATAAGTATATCTGTATCTCCAACTTTTTCTTTTTGAAAAGATGCTTTCATCATGGATGGATTCTTATGGGGTAAAATAATTAATAGAAAAAATTTATTAGACTCATTTTTTTATTTCAAGAAAGATTTTAATTATTTTTTAAAAGTTTTAAAATAAATTAAAAAGATAATTATTTATTTTGATTTTACGAAAATTAAGAAATCTTTAATAAGCTGTAAATATTTTTTTTGAGAATTGATTTTTTAATTATTGAAAATATTAGATGTAAATTGAAAATTGCTAAGAAAATAATATTTTTAAAATATATACTTATGAATGTAATTTTCTTATTTTAAATAATAAATCATTATTTCAGTATGTCATGTAAAAAAAATAGATATTTGTGCAAGATAACTTTATCAGAAAAATTTACTATGATTTTTATATGAAGGAGGTTTGTAATGACTCTAGGATGGTTACTTGGGCTATTATCTGGTTTTTTAGCAGGTATTGCGGGATGGGTTTCAGGGTTAATGTCAGGGGTATTATCATATGCAATTGGAAATGATGCTCAAGCTATTGCTCAGTGTCGAAATACATCTTTTGCATTGAAAGACCTTTTAGATCAAATTGATCATAATTATAAAATAAAAAATGAAAAAGCTTTGTTTGATTCATTAAAAGATTTTAAAAGAGTAGTAGAAAAATTTTCTGTTGAAAAAATTGGATTAGCTTTTTCTATTAAATTACTTGATTATTTACTTCAAGAAAGTCTTTCAATTATTCGAAAAGTAAAATTTTATCAAACAGATAATTTGCAACAAATACATGAGGCTGCAGAAGCAGTAGTTCATTTATGGAAACCAAAACAAGTAGATATTGATAGGTTTGAAGAACTAAAAGGTGTAGAGGGTTTATTAGATGATGAAGATGATGGCTGGTTATTAGCAGAGGTCCAAGGGATTTTGTATCGTTCTTTATCAGGTCGATTTTTTGCAAGAGCAACAGGTGGGATTTTTTCTTATTTTCGAGAAGAAATGAAAATACGACGTCTTAAGAAAAAAGCAATGAAATGTAAATTAAAACAAGAGCGTCAAGAACAAAAACAGCAAGCTATGGATGATTCAAAATAATAATTGAAAAGCCATAAATTTATTTTATGGCTTTTTCTAATACTTTTACTTTGCTATTTGACGATGTTACATTTTCAATAATTTCAGTCCCAGTATTTTTCCCAAAATGTTTAAAAGCACTAGCTAAAAGATAATTCAAGGAACTACGTAAACTTTTATTTTCTTGAACTGTAATAGCAGATCCTTTCCAAATAGGACGAGCAGCAGATCCTTTCGCAGAATGTACTTGCACAGTTAATTTATAAGTAAAAAGAGTAATTTCTGTTGGCACATAAACAAAAGAACCTGTAGAAATTTGACGTTCTTGGTAACGCATTGCATTATTTCCAGTAAACATTTCTCCAAATTTAAATGATGGTAAGCCAGGAATATACTTTATATTTGAGATTTTTCGAGATTCTTGTCTGGTTATAGTTTTAAAATTTAAATGATAATCAGCATTACTCTTTTCTGATATTCTGTATCCAGATGATAGTAATAAAACTTGAATCTTTTCTTTTAGTTCTTGATGTTCTAAAGAATATTGATCTTCAGCAGAGGCAACATAAAAAGAACTATTAGCATGAAATCCATTAGGTAAAACGGATGCATCCTTGAATGTACTAGTATAAACAGATAGACTTGAACATGAAGTAAGCAAGATGGCAAGCAAGCTATATACAGTTAATAGAAGGCTTTTTCTCATTTTTAGGACCTATAAATAAACATAATGCATAAGAGGTAAGAATCTTGCTCTTAAACACTAATGATGGTCAATAAAAAAAAGAAAAAGGAAATGATTTTAGAATAGAAATATTTTGTTTGTTATTTTTTTTTATTAAGATAAGGCTGTTTTAACAGCTTTATTAAGATAAGTGGCGTCAGCAAATTCTTCTACTGAAGGAATAACCCTATAAGACCAATTAGTAAAGGCAACTGTACCAGGTTGGTTAATTCGTTCACGGCATGACATAGGTGAAACAAAAGAAGGATCTAGAGCCAAGTAATCTTGCAGTAAATTAATATGTAAAATACTACCAGAACGATGACTGTCTTGTAAAATAGCCATATGATAAGGGTAAGATAAAAATCGATTATAGGTCCAATTTTTTATCTTACAAAAAGAAGTTGCTTCAGCTGCAGCATGTCTCCACCAAAGTTGAAGTGTTTCTGAATCATGAGATGATATATTAGTCATTGATAATAATGGGTATGATTTAGGATCAATAAATGATTGATCTGTTTTCCAATTACGTTCCCACCTTATAATTTTAGTTCCACAGATTCCCATAGAAGATAAAATTATCTTCATTTCTTCAAAAACCACTTCTCCAATGTCTTCTCCAATAGGAAGTAGTGTAGAACTATCAAGTAACATATGAAGAAGACGTTTTCCTTGTTTTAATTGGTCTACACGTTTTTCAGGAAGAAATATTCCAGTTAGATGGTTATCATGCTTGATAATAGACCATGCTCGAAAAAAACCACCAATATGATCAACTCTGTACATATGATAAAATGATTCATAATAATATAGTCGCTCACGCCACCATAAAAAATCATCTTGGGCCATACTTTTCCATTCATATAATGGAAAGCCCCAGTTTTGCCCTTTTGTATTGTGTTTGTTAGGGGGAGTTCCTAACGATGCATTAGAATTAAATAAGGAACGAAAATACCAAGCATCGACGCTATCTTTGCTAATAGAAAAGGGAATATCTCCTTTTAAAAAAATTTTATTTTTTTCTGCTATTTTTTTAACACTGCTTAATTGCTGAAAACAGAGATATTGTAAAAAGATATAAAATTCATATTTATCTTCATAATCAGTTAATAATTTTTGAAAATTAGAAGGATTTTTAAATTTTTCTGGCCAAAACCTCCATTCAGTCCATTCATATAATTCTTTAAAATATCGAAACAGTGCATATGGTTTTAACCATGTTTTAAATTTATTTTTAAAATTAGCATAATGTAAATCTGTAGCAAATTCATGCATAACTAAAGAAAAATATTGTTTAAGAAATTCTATTTTAAGAGTTTTAATTTTTGAATAATTTAATCTTACAGTTTTATTCCAAGCTTGCATTTTTTTTATGAGGTCATTAAAAAATGGAACTTTTTCTTTATTAGGTAATTTATGAATACTAATATAAATAGGGTTAAGGGCATGAGCAGAAATGCCATTGTATGGAGAAGCATCAGCACCAGAGTCATTTAATGGAAGTAATTGAATAATATCGAAGCCAACTTGTTTGGCCCATTCAATAAGTGGAATAAGATCATAAAATTCTCCAATTCCACAGCTATCTTTAGAATGCAGCGAAAACAAAGGAACACAAAAACCATGGTGGTCATAGATGCCAATTTTTTCCCAATGTTTGCCAGCTGCAGATTTTTTAATTTGCTCTATAACTTTTGGATCGAGGATACGCTTCATCTCTATGATATCCCAAGTTCTCTGAGGTCAGGAGTTTCTCCTTTTGGCAAGCATATAGCCCAAATAGAAGCATGCTTTTGTATTTCTAATAATCTTTCATGGATTTTTTTAGCCTGAATTAATTCTAAGTTTATTTTTTCATATATATAGAGAGAGTCGCTAACTTCGCCATAACATAGAATACCTTTTCCACAGTTAGAAAAAGATGCATTAATAGACAAAGCAGCATCAAAAATACGTTCTTTGTAAGTAGGCGCTCCAATTGGACCTAAATTTACTGAAATGATTAATGTATGCAGATTTTGACTGACATCTAATTCTAGACGCACAGAAATATTACTTTGATTAAACTTTAGTTGACAAACATGGTTTCTGTCAGGAGTAATGGGTATGCCCATTAAGGAGCTTAATTCTGTAGCTAATTTATCTAATTCATTCACGATAAGCTCCTTTGGGTGAGACAGCTGAGGATCCAGGTTGAGGATAGTTTTCATTATCTTTATTCAATAGATCCAATGTATTAGATATGACAAGTTGTAATTGTTGTCTTTGTCCTAATGTTGAAAAGGTGCGAGGGGAAACTTGATATAATCCCTGATAGAACATATTAAGAATACAACTTTGTCCTATGGGATTATTTCCAACTAAGGGTTCTAATACTCGTTTAACTTTTTCTGTATTTAAGAATTTTTCTCCTATTAAATTTGTAAATGCAAGGGCTAAATCTTTTGTAGTCACAGAATCAGGGAGTTTTAATCCTTCATCAGAAAATGATCGAGATAATGTACCCCTAGATGATTCAAAAAAACCGTACACACGCAAAACCGCTTGAAGAGTGTATGTTTCAGACATTAAAGCTCTTAGCTTAGGATGTTCTATAGAGGCACCCTCAGTTCTTAGTTCTGCTGCCATTCCTCGTAATAAAAATTTAGCGATTGATTTGATTTCAGGAAGAGAATAAGACTTACTCAATAATTGGAACATTTCTTGGTGGGTTTGTATATTTCCCGTGACATCATGATAAATTCCTCTTAAAGCAGAAGGTTTTATAGTAGAATCTGCTGCATTAGCTGATGATCCTACATATAATTCTGATGCAATATTAACTCCAGCTCGGATAGCGCGGGGGTTTTCAGCCATGAATTTAGTTTTAGCTTGAATGATTAAATTTTTGGCAGCTGTATCAGAAGCAGGAACACTTTCTTCTAAAAATGTTAAAGCTTTTAAGGCTAAAACAGGATCTGGAAACATTGCTGATACTCTAGAAAGGACATCTTCAACTGTATCTTCTGGATGAGAGGCTGCTTTTAATTCACGTAATTTAGGAGCTTCTAATTCAGGTGTTTCTTGTTGTTCATGCTCTGCTAAATCCTCCTCTTGCTTATCTTCGATACCTTCTACTTTTTTTTCATCTGGAGTAGAAGTTTCTGTAGATTTGCGTCTTTGCGCAAGAGTTTTAAAATCTTTTAATTTAGTAGTGACTCGTGTAGCTGCTGCAGGATTTGTAAAATCAGGATTATCATTTATTTGTGCCTGACTTTCTTGTTGTGCAACAGCTATTTCTTTTGCTTCAGCAGCAGCTGCTTTAGCAGCTAATGATGCAACATCAATAGTAGGGTATCCACCAATCCCTTTTGAGCTTGATGCAGCCATATCATACCTTTTTTAATCTTTAGTTATAGAGATTAAAATATTTGAACTCGACCTAATGGTTGAATTCTGATGTCTGGTAAAACTTCTTGGTAAGAAATAACAGCAACATCTGGGAACTCACTCTCTATTAATTTACGTACATAACGCCGAATGTCTATTGCTGTCAATAGAACAGGTGGTTGTCCTCCTTGAGGGACAGGTGTCATCAGGTTTCTCATAGATTTTAAAATTAAGTTAACAGAATCAGGATCAAGAGCTAAGTAGGATCCTGCAGATGTTTGTTTAATTGCACTTCTAATCATTTCTTCTATTTCAGGATCTAACAAATAGACTGAAATAGAAGATTGTCCTTGAGAAAATTTATAACTAATATAAACTTTTAATGAAGAACGAACATACTCTGTTAATAAAACAGTATCTTTTTCTGTTTGAGCCCAATCGCTCAAAGATTCCATAATAGTCCTTAAATCTTTGATAGAGACTTGTTCTTGTACCAATCGTTTGAAAATTTCGGTCAGTTTTTGTAATGGAATAAGTCGAGTAACTTCTTTAACGAGATCTGGAAATGAACGTTCCATAAACTCAAGCATAGAGCGTACTTCCTGAATACCTAAAAATTCTTGACCATGTTGCATAAAGAAATATGATAAATGTAGAATGACTACTTCAAGAGGGGCCCAATATTTAATGGAAGCTTTATCTAGAATGGCTTTAGCTTTTTCATCCACCCATGTAGCAGGTAATCCAGCAGCATTTTTATAAGTTGTATAAGGTAAGTTATAACGAGCTAGATTTTCTTCTGTTTCATTTGTTAATAAATGTTGACCAATTACTTTGCCTCTAGCAAATGGAACTTCATTAAGCATAATCACATATTCAGATGGCTCTAAACCTGGTGATTCTGTTTTAACATGTACCCCAGGAAAGCGAATACCAATATCATGGTAGAGAGCTTGTCGCATTTTAGGTATCATGTCATCAATTAAATTCTGGCCTGTTTTTCCTTTTTGGATAAGAGTTGATAAGTCTTTTCCTAATTCTAAAATGACAGGAAGAGTTAAAGTATAATCTTCATGTTTAGCATCATGATCTGTGTGTCCATCCATATCCATAGAGGCCACACCTGCTCCAGACATACCTGCTTTTCCTGCAGCGCGTTTTTTCTTATGTAAAAGAGCAAAACCACATCCAGCAAATATAAGAGCTAAAAAGGTAAAGGACCAAAGAGGGAATCCTTTAAAAAATCCTAATCCAAAAGCAGCAGCAGCAGCAATAAATAGTGCGCGAGGCTCTTTTAGTAATTGTGAAGAAATTTCCTTACCTAGATTTGTATTTTTATCACTAGATACTCTGGTAGTAACGATACCTGCTGTTAATGAAATTAATAATGAAGGGATTTGAGATACTAAACCATCTCCAATAGATAAGAGGGTATATATTTTAGCAGATTGACCAAGGGTCATTCCATGCATCGCCACCCCAATGATTAAACCCCCAATAATATTAACAAAGGTGATGATAATCCCTGCGATAACATCTCCTTTAATAAATTTCATAGCACCATCCATAGCACCATATAATTCACTTTCTTTTTGAATGGTTCCTCGTTTTTCACGAGCTTGATTAGCATCAATAATGCCAGCGCGAAGGTCAGCATCAATAGCTAATTGTTTACCAGGCATTGCATCTAAACGAAAGCGAGCTGCTACTTCAGCAACCCGTTCAGCACCTTTTGTGACTACGATAAATTGAACAATGGTAATAATGAAAAAGATGATGAATCCAACAACATAGTTACCTCCAACAACAAAATCTCCAAAAGCCTGAATTAGGTGACCTGCAAATGCTTTTAAAAGAATTTGTCTTGAAGATGAAATGTTAATACCCAAACGAAAAAGAGTAGTGATGAGCAATAAAGATGGAAATATAGAAAGGTGGATAGCACTTGGTATATAAATAGCTACCATCAGCAAAAATACAGATGCTGAAAGGTTAAAGGTAATGACTAAATCAATTATTCCAGGTGGAACTGGAAGAATGATCATTAAAATAACACCAATTAACCAAAAAGCCAGCAACATATCACTGGAACGATTAATTAGGTTAAGAGCGCCATCACCTCCAAGATTACGGCTGAAAAAATTCATTAGTTTTTTCATTTGATCCCATTATATTTGTTAGTTTTTGTTTCAGGACGCTGATCATTATTAGAACGAGGACCAAGAGCCGCTATGTAAATCAAGATCTCTCCTATCGCTTCATAAGTGGATTCTGGTATAAACTTCAACTCTTTTCCTTCATCTAATAATTGATGCGCTAATGGAACATTCCTCATTACTGGAATATTATATTTTTGTGCTTCTGCTATAATTAATTGAGCACGACGTTCAGTACCCATGGCAATAATCCAAGGAGCTTTATATTTGTCAGGCGCATAACCAATAGCTACAGCAATGTCTTTGGGGTTTGAAATTATTGTACTGGCATTTTTGATTTGGCCAATATTTTCTTCATAGGCAATTTCTTGTGCAATTTGTCTACGACGACCTTTAATTTCAGGATTACCTTCAGTATCTTTAAACTCTTGTTTAACTTCAAATTTTTCCATCTTTAATTCAGATGCAAAGTTATATTTTTGATAAAATAAATCAATAATAGCTACGATAATAAAGAATACACCAATATAAATAGTAGCTTTATAAAGAATTGATTTAAATACTTGTGCAATTGCTAAGGGCTCTAGGTTAACAGTGCCTATGATTGTGCCGAACTCATTTTTTAAAAGGATGTATAAAATCCAAGCAGCTCCAAAAATTTTAAAAATAGATTTAAGTAATTCAATAATGGTTTTCATTTTGAATTTTTGCTTAATATTTTCAACAGGATTGAATTTTTTAATATCTGGCTTTAGTACTTCAAAAGAAAATGTAGGTCCAACGACTAAAAAGCCAACAATAATACCAGCTATTGATACAGCTAATAGCACAGGCATGGAAGCATAAAGAATTAAAAAAAGGGAATCATTAAAATATTTAATAATTTCGCGTGAAGAATGAGATATTGGAGCTGAACTTAATATTGATCCTAAAAATGATCCAAGTTGTCCACAAAAAAATGATCCTAAAGAAAATGTTAAGCTCATAGAAACTATAAAAGTAACAGCAGAAGGAAAGTCTTGAGATTTAGCTACTTGCCCCTTTTTTCTTGCATCACGCAAGCGTTTAGGGGTTGCTTTTTCTGTTTTTTCGCCCATTAATAATATCCAATCAGATCTGGTGTGCTTGAAGAAATAAGCATTTAAAGGAAAGAAAAATCAAACACATTTTGAAATTATCTTATTTTTCTTTTTTTCTCATAGTAAAAGAAATAGTTTGGAGGCTTTTCTTCTTATTTTGTTTAAACTGGTCATGGTAAAACATATCTTATGATATTCTATATGTTTATTTTTTTTAGGAGATAATTATTATGTCCAGTTTAGATTGTGGTATTCTTGGATTGCCTAATGTAGGAAAGTCCACATTGTTCAATGCATTGACGAATGCAGGTGTTGAATTTTCAAATTATCCATTTTGTACAATAGAAAAAAATGTTGGAGTGATACCTGTTATTGATGATCGCTTAGATGCTTTATCTGAAATTTCTGAAAGTAAAAAAATTGTTTATGCAGATACCCGATTTGTAGATATTGCAGGTTTAGTTAAAGGTGCGTCTCAAGGAGAAGGATTAGGAAATAAATTTTTAGCTCATGTAAGAGAAGCTCATGCTCTTCTTCATGTTGTGCGTTGTTTTGAAGATGATGAAATTACTCATGTTGCAGGAAAAATTGATCCTATTAATGATATAGAAACCATTAATTTAGAATTGATATTAGCAGATATTCAATTAGCTGAAAATGTTCATGCGCGTCTTGAAAAGCAGTTTCGTTTAAAGAAAGAAGGGGGAGCTACAGTAGCTTTATTAGAGCGTGTTATTAAACATCTTGAAGCAGCTAAACCAGTACGTCACTTAGATTTTACTGAAGATGAAAAACTTTTATTACAACCTTATCCATTTTTAACAGCTAAAAAAATGCTGTATGTAGCAAATGTTAAAGATCCTGATATGCCATTTGATGAGAATCCATATGTAAGACTTGTTAAAGAATATGCTGCTAAAGAAGGTGCAGAAGTAGAACCTATATGCATAAAATTTGAAGCAGAGCTATCACAATTATCTAGAGAAGATAGAAAAGAAATGCTTAAAGACGCTGGATTAGAATTTTCAGGCACTGAGCTTTTAATTAAAAAAGCGTTTAACATGCTTGGATTAATTAGTTTTTTTACTACAGGTAAGCAAGAAACGCGTGCTTGGGCGATTACAGAAGGTACTTTAGCTAGGGATGCAGCAGGAAAGATCCATACAGATATCCAAAAAGGTTTTATACGTGCTGAAGTTATTTCTTATGATGATTTTATAAAATATGAAGGAAGATCAGGAGCAAAGGACTTAGGATTGTTAAGAGCTGAAGGTCGAGATTATTTAGTTAAAGATGCTGATGTTATTTTATTTCTTCATAACTAAATATCAAAATAGCGCTATGATCATGTTGATCATAGCACTAAAATCGTAACATTTTATGTACAGACATGTTAACACAATAGAGAAAAAAATTAATGCTATATTTTAAAAAAATTAATTTAATTTGTGGTGGCAATGTCATTTTCTGAAAAACATCGCAGATATGGAAGCACATTAAAATCATTATCTTCTAATAATTTGCCATCTAAACACTCACTCAATAAGAATTGGCCACTACGTGATCGTTGTAGATTACGAAGATATGCTCCACAGCCTAATAATAAGCCCATTTCATGAGCAATGCTTCGAATATATGTACCTTTACTACATGAAACGCGTATAGATATTTCTGGATAATCATATGAAAGAAGTTCTGAAGTTACTTTAATAGTGCAAGGAGCTCTCTCAATAGTTTGTCCTTTTCGGGCATATTCATATAATTTTTTTCCATTAACTTTTTTCGCAGAAAACATAGGGGGAATTTGTTGAATTTCTCCTTGAAAATGAGTAATAACAGATTCTATTTCTGATAATGTTGGAATTTTTTTAGAACGGCCTACTATTTTACCATCACAGTCATAAGAATCTGTAGTAGCTCCTAAAGAAACAAACGCAAGATATTCTTTGTCTTGAAATAATAATTTGTCAGATAAACGAGTATAATTACGTCCTACTAAAATTACCATTACC
Organism: Candidatus Clavichlamydia salmonicola; assembly: GCF_015356765.1. Taxonomy (GTDB): domain Bacteria; phylum Chlamydiota; class Chlamydiia; order Chlamydiales; family Chlamydiaceae; genus Clavichlamydia; species Clavichlamydia salmonicola. Next base: position 81,327 of record NZ_WTCQ01000004.1, on the reverse strand, counting down.
CCTGTTGCAAAAGGATCTAAGGTACCAGCATGACCAATTTTTTTAACGCCTAATAAACGCGTTAATCTTCTAATTAAGCTAAAAGAAGTTCTTCCTTGAGGTTTATCAACCAATAAAAGCCCTTCTTTTAATTCAGTAACGATTTGCATAACACTTAACAATTGGCAGTAATTGTTTCTAAAATCTCTTCTTCATTATTCATATTGGCAGCTCTTTCTAGCTGAATTTTATAAAATAATGATTCTATTTGATATTCAAATGCAACAGAGTTATCAGCATAAAACATCAAAACTGGAAAATACCGTAAGGTAACCTCCTGAGCAGATCTTAAGGCTATAAATCCACGAGCAGATTTTAAAGCAGCTAATACTTCTTTCTGTTCTTCTTCAGAACCTAAAACAGTAATATAAACTTTTGCATATCCTAGATCACTAGAAGCTGATACTGAAGTGACAGAGATGCATTGTCCTGAAATTTTAGGGTGCTTTACATCTCGATGAATAACTTTTGCAATTACTTCTTTTAATAAAGAATTAATTCTGATTACACGTCGTGCTGACATAAAATTAATACCTTTTTATAATTCTTGAGGAACATACTTAATTTCATAGCTTTCTATAATATCTTGTAATTGTAATTGATTAAATCCATCTAAAAGAATGCCACATTCAAAACCTTTTTTAGCATCTTTCAAATCTTCTTTTTCTCTCTTTAAAGAAAGCATAGAGCCTTTCCAGATAACTTCACCATCTCTTTTTACTCTTAATTTATGATTTCTGCCAATAATACCTTCTGTGACTAAGCATCCACCAATAAGACCAAGACGAGATGATTTAAATACAGCCTTAACTTCAGCTTTACCTAATTCATGCTCTTCTTTTAATGGATCTAAAAGATTCTTCATCAATAATTTTACATGATCCACAATATGGTAAATAATGTTATTTAAAAAGACAGATACGCCTAATTCTTTGATTAATGGATCAGCATGAGATTCAATTCCTGTGTGAAATCCAATAATCATTGCAGAAGAAGCAAAAGCTAAACGAATATCTGATTCAGAAATTTCTCCAACTTCATCAGATACTATCTCTACAGAAACTTTTTCTGAGATAACACCTTTTAAAGCTGTAACCAATGCTTCTAATGAGCCTTGAACATCAGCTCTGATAACTAAATTAAGATCTTTCTTATTAATGATTTTATTTTGCATCAAACTTTCGATCAAAGGTTTTTTCTTCTGTTGAAGTGCAAAACGTTGTTTTCCTTCCAATCGTGCTTCAACAATCTCTTTCGCTAGTTTTTCATTTTTTACACCAATGAAAGAATCTCCAGCTGATGGTAATGCAGAAAGACCTGTAATTTCTACAGGCATTGAAGGTTCAGCACCAATTAAAGAAATACCTTTTTCATTTCGCATTGTTTTAATACGACCATAGCATTCTTCAAAAACAATGGCATCACCCTGTTTTAACGTTCCATTAAGAACTAAAACAGTAGCTAAAAAACCAAGCCCTTTGTGTAACTGAGATTCTATAACCACGCCACGGGGTCTAAAACTAGGATTAGCTCTAAGTTCTAAAACTTCAGCTTGTAAGATTAAGGTTTCTAGTAATTCTGTAATCCCATCACCAGTAATAGCTGATGTATTCACAGTCGCTATTTGACCACCCCAAGCTTCAGGCAACAAATTGATGTTTGCTAATTGACGATAAACTAATTCAGGATCAAAATTGGGACGATCGCTCTTGTTAATAGCGACCACAATAGTAATACCTGCTTTTTTTGTATGTTCAATAGCTTCTAGGGTTTGTTCTTTAAATCCTTCTTCTCCAGACACAACCAATACCACAATGTCACCAACTTCAGCACCACGACTTCTCATTGCTGAAAATGCTTCATGACCTGGCGTATCTAAAATAGTTAAATTTCCAGAAGGGGTAGAGCAAGAAAATGCCCCAATATGTTGAGTTATAGAACCTGCTTCACCAGAAGCTACGTTACTGTGTCGAATCGCATCTATTAAACTTGTTTTTCCATGATCAACATGACCCATAAAAGCCACAACTAATGGACGTGTAACAAGATCATCAACAGGCATGCTGGCTATTTCTTCACGAATAGTTTGGGCTGTAATTTGAATGCGTTCTTTTTCAGAAGTATCGATTTGAATATCACATCCAAATTCAGAACCAATAAATTGAACTACTGTTTCATCATCCAAAATGTCATTTACAACATAAACCATTCCATGAATAAATAATTTCTGAATAATTTCAGATGCTTTTAACTTCATGTCAGCTGCTAAATCTTTTAGCATTATAGGTAAAACAATTTTTAAATTTGATGGATAAATTGTAACAGTGTCTTCCTTGAAACTTTTTCCTTTAGAAGATCGTCTTTTACGCCATTTATCATCATCTCCATCAGAACCACGACGATTCCATGAAGTAGATCCTTTACCAGCAGGGGCTCCACTAGGTCCACGACGAGATACTTGTCTTACATCTTTAAAAACAATTCCTTGAGGTTTTCTGAAATCTTTTTTTGGAGCTGTTGTTTTATTTGTAACAGATGCATCCTGAGGTTTAGCTGTTGGCGCATTTGAGGAAGTTCCCCAAGTTTTAGGACGAAAACCTTTATTTTGCTCATTTAATCCTTGGACACGTGGGTAAGCAGATGTTGTTTCTTCAGTTTTAGGCGGTAAAGGAGGTCTAGTTAAAAGTTGTTTTACATGTCTTCCTGTGGGTCCATATCTTTCCTTGACAACTGAAAAAGGCTTTGGAGGGGTAATAGTAACCAGAGGAGCTTTAGCAGAAGCAGAAACATTTAATTGAGGAGTTACTTCTTGTGTTTTTTCAATGAAGGAGCCCAATGGAACATTACTAATTTCTTCTTTAACAGAATGTATTTCTACAGAAGAAGTAGGAAAAGTTTTTTCTTTAGAAAATTGAGTAGTTATTGGTTCATTTTTCAAAATATTGATAGATTTTTTTTCTTCTACACAATGAAAAATTTCTTTTGCTTCATCTAATTTAACGCTCGTTTTCTCGTTTTCTACAGAAATTACTTCTTTTGAAACAGAGCTAAGAACAACTTCTTCTGAAGTAAATTCATCAGGTTTATCTATCATTCCAAAAGATGACCTTGATTTAGCACGAATACGAGGAGTGTCTTTTTTATGTTTATTTTCTTCAGGTAAAGAAGGAGAAGGTTCTATAGAAGGTATATTTTTAACCTTTAATAAATCTACAAGCGAATGCTTGTCTCCTGGTTTCTTAGCCAATTTAGCTTTTAATTTATCAAGACCTGCTGCTTGTGCTAATTGAAAATTTTTAATTTTGAGTTTCAGATTCTTTGTCAATTTTGGTGTCTCCGTATTTGCTAACTTGTTCTAAAATTTTACTGGCAATCTCCGCACTAATATTTGGAACCGCAGCCAGTTCTTCATTGGTTGAGAGTAGTACTTTTTTTAATGTATCATAACCAGCATGAACAAGATTTTGAACCACTAATTTACTAATATTTTCTAGCTCTAATGGTTGATCTAATTGAGGGTTATCAGATTCAGCTAACTGTAATCGTTGAATTTCAAGTAATTTATTATATTCACTCATGCGTTGAACTTCTAGTTCATAACCAAGCATTTGACTAATTAAACGCGCATTAATTCCTTTTTTTCCAATAATAGTTGCATAATCACTATCATGAACAACAACAGCAATTATACCATCTTCTTGAAGAATAGCAATTTTTTGAATTTCGACAGGAGAGGCTAAATTTTGCAATAACTCGCTAGTATCATTGTTAAATAAAACAATATCTATTTTTTCATCGTTTAATTCACGAATGATATTTTTAACACGGTTACCTCTCATCCCAACGAAAGCTCCAACAGGATCAATCTTTGGATCAACAGATCGAACAGCTAATTTTGTTCTATAGCCAGCTTCACGAACGATTTTAACAATTTCAACATTACCATCTTCAAGCTCAGGTACCTCTTGTACAAATAAATGCGAAACAAATTCAGGGCAACTGCGACTTAAAATAACTTCTGCTCCACCATTTTCCAGATCTTGAACTTCATAAAGAAGAGCGTACACTTTATCGCCAGGCTTATATTTTTCTATCTTAGGATAATGTCTAGCAGGTAATAAAGCTTCAACTTTTCCTAAATCAATGATTAAATTTAAACCATGAGAAAATCTTTTAACAATTCCAAAAACTAATTCATTAACTCGATGACGATATTCTTCATAAATAACATCTCTTTCAGCATTTCTTAATTTTTGATTAATAATTTGACGAGCAGCTTGAGCAGCTATTCTACCAAAATCAGCTAAAATAACTGGCATGTCAATAAATTGACCAATTTGACAATCAGGATCAAGTTCTTGAGCATCTTCTATTGAAATTTCTATAGAAGGATATTCACAAATAGCAACAATTTCTTTTTCTAAAAAAACTCCTACATCTCCAGTTTTTGGCTGAATTTGTACTGTAATATTTGCATCTTCTTTCAAAGTTTTTTTAGCAGCTGTTTTTAAAGCTTCTTCAATGGCTTCTATAACAACTGTTCTTTTGATGCCTTTTTCTCGTTCCATATACTCAAATATGGCAACCAAGTCTTTATTCATATAACCCCTTTAACAATAATGCTCTTTTAATCAAAAAAACATTAATAAATTATCTTCATGAATCATCATCTTGCTTAAAACAATAATGGTATAAGATTCTTTTCTTAAAATGAAAAAGAATCTTATATAATTCAAAATAAAAAACAATGTAGTAATATTGTTTTTTTACTTTATATCATTTTCTGATTCATCATCAGCTTGATCATTATCTTTGATAACAATCTCATCCCAATTTTTATTGTTTTTCTCGATCAAATACTCTTTTACAGATAAAGAAACTTTTTTGTGTTCAGGATCTAGTTTAATAACTTTTGCTTGAACTTCTGAATTTAAAGAGATTACATCTTCTACTTTAGAGAAAGCTTGATCAGATAATTCTGATACATGAATTAAACCTTCAATGCCATTATCTAATTCAACAAAAGCACCAAAAGCAGTAATTTTAGTAACAATACCTTTCACCAAGCTACCAATTGGCATCATTTGGCTAATTTCAGTCCAAGGATTAGATGTTAATTGCTTAACTCCTAAAGTTATTTTTTTACTATCTTTATCAACAGTCAGTATAACCGCTTGAACCATGTCTCCTTTTTTGAACAACTCTGAAGGATGAGCAACTTTTTTAATCCAACTCATATCAGAAATATGAATTAACCCTTCAATGCCAGGCTCTAGTTCAACAAAAGCTCCATAATTTGTTAAATTTTTAATTTCAGCTTCAACATTTAATCCTATTGGATATTTTGCTTCAGCATCATTCCAAGGATTACGTTCAGTTTGTTTTAGCCCAAGAGATATTTTACCATCTTCTTTTTGAACTGAAAGAACAACAGCTTCAACTTCATCGCCTTTATTAACGACTTCACTAGGATCAATAATATTTTTTACCCATGACATTTCAGAAACGTGAATAAGTCCCTCGATGCCAGGCTCGATTTCAATAAAAGCGCCATAAGGAAGTAATTTAACAATTTTTCCACGAACTCTTTTTCCTGGAGGATATTTTTTCTCAATATCGTTCCAGGGATTTTCTTCTTTTTGTTTCAGGCCTAAGGCTACTCGACCTTGTTTTTTATCTACATTTAAAATAACAATTTCAAGTTCTTGGTTTAATTCGACCATTTCAGAAGGATGTTTAATGCGCTTCCATGTCATGTCTGTAATATGCAAAAGACCATCAATACCATCTAATTCTAAGAAAACACCAAAGTCAGTAATATTTTTTACAATACCTGTACGAATTTCGCCTACTTCAATTTGTTCAATAAGTTCAGCTTTTTTAGAAATTCTTTCAGCTTCAAGCAATTCTCTTCGAGAAACAACAACATTTTTTCTTTCAACATTGATTTTAAGAATTTTAAATTCACAAACTCGGCCAACATAATCATCAATGTTTTTAATTTTTTTATTATCGATTTGGGAGCCAGGAAGGAATGCTTCCATTCCAATATCAACCATAAGTCCACCTTTAACTTTACGGATAATACGTCCTTTAACAATTGAGCCCTCTTCACAATGAGCTAAAATATATTCCCATTGGCGTTGACGAGCAGCTTTTTCTCTCGAAAGAACAACTTTGCCTTCTTCGTCTTCAGCTTGATCTAGATATACTTCAACTTCAGCTCCAATTTCTAAGCCTTCTGCACTGGCAAATTCTGGCATTGGTATAACGCCTTCTGATTTAAGACCAACATCAATAACTACAAAATCTTTGCTGATATCGACGACCGTTCCTTTTAGAATAGTTCCAGCAATGACTTCGTCCTGTTTACCACCTTCTTTATGATTTAATGGAGAGGTTCCAAGAAGAGAACAAAACTCTTCGTAATCTTTCTGATCGTATTCTACATCATCAAAATTTTTTTTTGCCACCCAGGTGTATTCTGCTTGTTTGGTCATTTATTATTTTCTCCTAAAAAATCGATAAAACTTAAAAGAAATAGTCTAAGTAGAAAGATTAAAAAAGGCAAGGTTTCCGTGGGTTAATAACAGGCCTTTCCAATATGCAATAAACATCTTACTCAAAAGCTCAAAGCGTTTTGCTTTTTTTCTTTTCAAAAGTCCAGTCTTTTTTTATTATTTTTTAAATTGTTCACTGTATCATTAACAAAATATTGCACCAACACGGAGAATATTATCCATGAATCATCAAAAATTGATTATAATTGGCTCAGGACCGGCGGGTCATACAGCTGCTATTTATGCAGCACGAGCTAACTTAGCGCCTTTATTATTTGAAGGTTTTTTTTCTGGCATTTCAGGAGGACAGCTTATGACAACCACAGAGGTAGAAAATTTTCCTGGATTTCCAGAAGGAATTACTGGACCAGCTTTAATGGACTTGATTAAAAAGCAAGCAGGTCGTTTTGGTACTACTTTTTTACAAAAAGATGTAACAGCTGTAGATTTTTCTATTCGTCCTTTTAAAATATTTTCTAAAAATGAAGAATTTACTGCAGATGCAGTAATTATTGCAACAGGGGCTGCAGCTAAAAAAATTGATATTCCTGGTGCTGGAGAAGATGGGTTTTGGCAAAAAGGCGTAACTGCTTGTGCTGTTTGTGATGGAGCAAATCCTATGTTTAGAAATAAGCCATTATTTGTGATAGGGGGAGGAGATTCTGCAGCAGAAGAAGCTATGTTTCTTACTAAATATGCATCTACTGTTTTTGTTGTTCATAGACGAGACTCTTTAAGAGCTTCAAAAATTATGGCAGATCGATTAGTAGCACATCCTAAGGTTAAGATGTTGTGGAATAGTGCCATAACAGCTATTCATGGAGATAAGGTAGTACGTTCAGTAACTGTAAAAAATCTTTTGAATAATGTTGAAAAAGAAGAAGAAAGTGCTGGGGTATTTTTTGCAATTGGTCATAAGCCAAATACAGATTTTCTTAATAATCAATTAGAGCTAAACCCACAAGGTTATATTCAAGTAACAGATGGTACAAAAACTTCTATAGAAGGTGTTTTCGCTGCAGGTGATGTATACGATCATCGCTATAGACAAGCTATTTCTGCAGCAGGAAGTGGATGTATGGCTGCTTTAGATGCTGAAAAATGGCTGCAAGAAAATAGTTTATAAAAATAATTTATGTACTAGTTTTTAGGTAAATTAATCATTTGTTTTTTAATAAAAATGACAAAAGCTGATGCATATTTTTGGCAATGAGATAAAGAAGTTATAAAATGTCCCCCATCAAGGATAATAGCACTTTGTCCTAGCACCTTTATCTCTGGTTTGCCATATTGATCATTAAATATTTCAAAATCTTTCCATTTTATACCATTTGTAAATCCATATCCTAATGCTTTAACCGCAGCCTCTTTAGCGCAAAAACGAACAGCATAACGCGCAGCTGGTTGTTGAAAAGATGAACAATAGGCATTTTCTTTTTCTGTAAAAATTTTTTTTGTGAAACGAATAGGATAACGTTTTAATAATTTTTTAATTCTTTCGATTTCAAGAATATCAGTGCCAATACCTGCGATAATGTCCATAAACAAGGGATTTGCATACATATATTTTTTATAAAATTTAATTTTGGCTATGTTTTTTTGTTAATCACTTATTGATAAAAAATAGTCTGTATTTTACAGGCTCTTAAAATAAAGAAAATGAATTACAAAAATTATGAATAGTATAGCTGACAAATTTATAAAAAATAACATCTAATGAAAAATTATGGTTTTTTTCTATCTTTTTTTTGAGTTTAATTTTAGATGCATAATAGAAGTACCTCTATATAGGTGACCCATGTTTTTTTCTGTTTTTGGCACCATTTATTGGTCATGTCCTAAAATATTTTTTGTAATACCCTTTATTAATAGAGAGGTAACTTGGTATGGGATGTTTTTTTCAGCAGGATTTTTTATTTGTGTTGAACCATTATTTATTATTTTAAAAAAAAAATTTGCAGAGCATGCTCCAAAAGGTCAGGAACGTTTATTATATGATAAATTTGTTCTAGTAACTATTTTAGGACTTTTGATTGGGGCTCGTTTAGGGCATGTAATTTTTTATGACGCTACTTATTATTTACATTTTCCAAGCAAAATTTTTAAAATATGGGAAGGTGGTTTATCAAGTCATGGTGCAGTTTTAGGATTGTTATTAGCTTTTAGTTTATTTACAAAAAAACAATTAAAAAAATTTTCCATGCCTATGTTTCTTTTATTAACAGATGCAGGATCTTTGGTTGGAGCAATTCCAACAGCTATTATACGAGTAGGAAATTTTTTTAATGGGGAATTACTTGGAACACCTACCGATAAACCTTGGGGAGTTATATTTACAAACCTAGAAGCTAATACTATGACTGTTTCTTTGCATCCTGTTCAAATTTATGAAAGTATAGGTTATGGCATTTTGGGACTGTATTTGTTTTTTTTAAATCGAAGATACAAACATTTTTTAGGAAGTGGATTATTTACAGGAATATTTTTTCTTATAGGTTTTGGAATACGTTTAAGTGGAGATTTTTTTAAGCAAAAAATAATTATTTTTTCATTAGGGAGTGAAGGCATTGGGATAGGGCAAATTATTTCTATTCCATTTATTTTGTTAGGAGCATTTCTTATTTTAAGAGCCATCGTTCAAAAAAATTCCTTCAACAAATGTACTTTTAAGGAAAAATTATAACATTTTTTGGAAATAAAAAATAATCTCCTGCTATTTTTGAGGGATAATATCCATCTATGGTATCCTTTTTTTTTATTGTCGATATTGAGAGCACTTATGAAAAGACGTATTTTCTTTTTTGTTGGTTTAACAGGTTTGCTATTCTGTGGAACACAAGTTTTTTTTGCTTATCGCCAACCAAGGGAAAGTTCAGAGCAGTCACTAATTTCTGAAAAAAAATGTTCAACAAGTGATTATGTAAACATAGATGATTTCAAAAAAAAATCATTCCCACTAGAATATCTTTCTTTTACAAAAAATTCTTCAGCAAATTGGGTAATTCATTTAAATAACTTGATTGTTGTTCAAGGTGTCACAAGTGAAAAAGAAATATTTTATCAAGGTAAAAAATATCTTTTTTCAGAAAAAAAAGAAATTAATAAAGGATTGTTTTTTTCTTTTTTTCACGAAGCGAATGTTACTGATGTGCCAATTGCAATTAATGTCCCATCTTCTTTGCAAGGTCATCCAGTCGCGATTCAAGCAGTTTCATTTAATAAGTTTGATAAACCATGTGTAACTTCTGCAATCCTTTTTAAAGGATTTGTTACCTCTGAAAATGAAGCAGAAAAGCCACCTTTAGATGGGGCGTTATTATTTTATTTTCAAGATAATAAATGGTTTTTTGCTGGAATTTATGATGCGCAGTATCAAAAAGTAAAGCCTTTAGATGTTCCTTTTCCTAAAGTAATTTTTTCCAATAACAAAAATAGAGCAGTTGTTAATGAAGCTGTTGAAAAATTTTTTGTGTTAGAAAATTCTTATTTGCAATTAGTTTTTTCTAATAAAGGTGCTTCTATCGAAGGGATCAATCTTTCTTTTGATAAAAAGAGAGATAATCTTTCAATAGTTAAGGAAATTGAAGTAGATCGTAAGTTAAAGGCAATACATCCATCTAGTAGTACTTTCCCAGGGTTTCCACACATTTTAAGTGATTCAAAAATTATAAATGAAACAACTGGTGTCGTGGGTAGGTATTATCCATTATTAAGAAGAGTGGGATTAATTAATCCAAAGAAAAATAACCCTAATTTTTATGCTTTCAATGTAGTTTCAGATAGAGATGATGAAGCTATTCCTTTTTATAATGTAGTTGAATTTTCTAATGAACGCATCGTTTTTGAAGGATATCAATTTGGAAGATTGATTAAAAAAGAATTTAGTTTGTCTGAAATGGACCCATATTGCATTAATTGCTCAGTTTCTGTTGATAATGGAAATGGTTTATGGATTACTTCAGGAATTCCTGAAGTAGAAATGTTATCTAATGCTCATATGCCCTTTGTAAAGTGTGCTTTTAATAAAAAACAATCCCTTGAAGTAGAAAAAATTCGGTTGCCAAAAGTTAATAATCAAATTTCAGTAGGTTCATCTAAACCAAATTGGATAGTTAACTCTAATGGGTACTTTGGTATTATTGTACAGCCATTATCAAGTACTGCTCAAGGATATAGAATTAATGCTTATGCAGCCACTAACGCGCCTTCTCGCTTTTCATTATTAAACACCAAGCAAAGAAAAAATCCAGCAGGAAAATATGTAGGTTATGAGGTACTAATACCATTGGCTTCTAGTAAGGAAAAATCACAAGCTTTCCGTATTTATGCAGGTCCTTTTGATAAACAAATTTTAAAATCATTAGATGCTAAAATTGCTACTGAAACAGGTGTTAATCCAAAATTTCTTTTAAGTTTAGATTCTAAAGGTTTTTTCTCTTTTATTTCGTTACCGTTTTCTAAATTTTTGTTTTTGGTAATGCAGTTATTTCAATATATGACTCATTCTTGGGGTCTTTCCATTATTTTACTTACAATCTTTTTAAGATTGGTTTTATATCCATTAAATGCATGGTCCTTAAGATCAATGAGAAGAATGCAATTGCTTTCTCCTAAACTTCAAGAGATTCAGAAAAGATACAAAGGAGAGCAAAGAAAAGCTCAATTAGAGACAGTAGCTCTATATAAAAAACATAAAGTAAATCCTTTTATGGGCTGTGTTCCTATATTAATTCAGATACCATTTCTTTTGGCTATGTTTGATTTACTTAAAACATCCTTTCCATTAAGAGGTACAAAATTTATTTCAGGTTGGATTGATAATTTGACTTCTCCTGATGTTATTTTTCGTTGGTCAGAGCAATTGCCTTTAATTGGCAATGAGCTTCATTTATTGCCATTGTTATTAGGTGTAGTCATGTTTATACAACAAAAAATTTCATCTAAGAAGACATCTATAGAAGAAATGAGTGATCAACAAAGGCAGCAAAAAGCTATGGGCACGCTTATGACAGGATTTTTTACTATCATGTTTTATAATGCTCCATCAGGATTAAATTTATATTGGCTATGTTCAATGTTGCTAGGAATTCTTCAGCAGTGGTTAACTAATAGATCTTTAGAGAATTCATGTTCAGGAATTTTGGAAACAGCAGATTCTAAAATTATTTCAGGAAAGAAATAAAAAGAGACTTAAAACAAGAAAATATGAAAGATCTACTTAAAGATTATACTTAAAGGCATACAATCGATCTTCTATGAAAGCTTGGGAAGAATTTCTGCTTGCGCAGGATAATGATTTAGGAAAACAAACTGTTGATAAATGGTTACGTTCTTTAAAACTTGTTTGTTTTGATGCTTGTAATTTATATCTAGAGGCGGATAGTTCATTCAAGCTATTATGGTTTGAAGAACATATTCGGCCTTTATTACCTAAACTTTTGCTTAATAATAATAACAATCAAATAAAGGTTCATTTATCGATAGCAGAAGATCGTCAATTTCAAAGAATTTTACAAGATCGCATAGATAAAATTGACAAAGAGATAGCTTTAGGTGTTCAAGAAAATTCTATTTATAAGAAAGACATTTCTTCTTTTGATTCCTTTATTGTTAATGATGCGAATGAGATGGCTTTTAGGATTCTCTTAGATAGTGCTTCAGGAGAAGTAACCTTTAATCCAATCTATTTATGGGGAAGGTCAGGCACTGGTAAAACACATTTGATGCGGGCTGTTGCAAGTGCTCTAAAATCACAAAATAAAAAAGTTATACATACTGATGCTTCTTCTTTTACAGATCATTTAGTTAATTCAATTCGTTCAGGAGAGATGCAATCTTTTAGAAAAGTTTATAGAAAAATAGATGTTTTATTAGTTGATAATATTCATATTTTGTCAGGAAAGTCAGCCACACAAGAAGAATTTTTTCATACTTTTAATACCCTTCATACAGAAGGAAAGCAAATTATCTTAAATTCTACATACTCTCCACATGATTTAAAATTTATAGCAGAAAGATTGGTAAGTCGTTTTGAATGGGGGATAGTACTTTCTTTAGCTCATTTAGATCGTAAGGAGGTTAGCGCAGTATTAACCCAAGAATTAGATAAAATTAATCTTCCTCTTGATGAAGTTGCTTTAACATTTTTGATAGATGCTTTTGGGCATAATATGAAATCTTTAATGAAAGCTAAAATAGTATTAGCTTCTCATATAAAACAAGATGATTTGTTAAAAAAAGATTTTGTTCTCTCTGCAGAGTTTGTAGAAAGTATTCTTACAGATTTAATAGAAGAAGAAGCAAAAATTAAATTAACGCCAGTTCGTATTATTCGTTCTGTCGCTGAATATTATGGCGTACGCGTAAAAGATATTCTTAGTGCGTCACAATCTAGGGATTGTGTGTTACCTCGGCAAGTAGCTATGCATCTTTGTAGAGAGCAATTACAGCTTCCTTATATGAAAATAGGAGATATATTTCTCCGGGACCATTCAACAGTAATGTCTTCTGTAAAGCTTGTTCAAAAGGGTTTAACAGAAGATAATTTGGAGATAACAGCTTCAATTAAAGGGATTTTAAGATTATTAGAAGCCTCTGCATAAAAATAAAAGAAGTTTACCTTCATGTTTTATTATAGTATTTGTTATTGACTTCGGTTCTTTTTTTTGTTCGAATGAGTAAATATTTAATGGTAATACTGTAAAAGGCTATGATATCTCTATGGTAAATGGCCTTGAAGGTTATAATTGAACATGGCAAAGCCATAAAATGGATCTCATTCTATGCAAATGGAATTTTTGGGCGATTATCGCATTTTAAAAACATTAAAAGAAGGTCTATTAGGCCCAATTTTTTTAGCAGAACATCGTTTCATTAAAAAACAGTATATACTTAAAACACTTTCAACAGAATTAAGTTCTGATAAAGATTTTTTAGAAGTATTTCAGAATAAAATATCCCAATTAGCTGTTCTTGATCATCCTAATATCATTAAAATTCATAATGTCTCATATTCAGATGGAATATATTTTTTAGTTACTGATTCTATAAATGAAAGAGATGGAGAAACCTTTTCTTTAAATCGTTATCTTGCAGCTAAAAAATATGAGTTATCGTCAGAAGAAAGTATGTCTATTTTAGAGCAGGTAGCAGCAGCACTTGATTATGCACATCAAGAAAAAAAAGAAGCGCATTTGGCTTTAAATCCAGAAAATATTTGGATAAAACGATCTAATGGTAAATTACATGTTTTTTTAGTAGATTTTGGTATAAGTAAATTTTTTCCAGCAAATATACTTCCTAATTTTTCTTTAAATGTTCTTTCTTTATTACGTGGTGCAGAAGAAAAAAAAATTCCTAATAAAGAAATGAAACAACAATTAAAGTTATTGACTGATACTCTTGTATTTCTTTCACCAGAACAAAAAAAGCACTCTGAAGGTGATTGTAAGAGTGATATTTATTCATTTGGAATTCTTGCTTATTACTTAATGAGTGGAAATTTTCCTGAAGGATTATTTCCACCATTATCAGAATTAATTACAGATCAAAAAGTAAATTGGAATTTATTGATTAGGAGTTGTTTAGTATATTCGCCATTAAAAAGATCTTCTGGATTGATTAATTTATTAGAAATGATTAAACCAGTCACTATTCCAGATCAAGATCTTTCAATGATTCATCACACAGCTACTGTAGATGCAGAAGTACGTACTTTAGATCAAGATTCATTAATTGAAAATTCTTTAAGTATTCTGAAAGCTTCTTTGGACAAATCAGAAGAAATTCAAGAAGTAAAAGAAAATTATGAAGAAATAAATTTCACAGACAAAGAACCTGAATTCATTTTAGTGACAGCTAAATCAATAGATGAAGGTCCTATGATGCAGAAAAAATTTATTTCAACAAGAGAAACTTCATCGTCAGGTTCAGCAATTCTTCAACCATTATCTAAGAATGATCAAATAGAAGAATCTTCTTTAATTACAACAGATTCTTATGATGCAAATTATGCAGAATCGTTACGTTCTTTATTGAATAAAGAGCCAATAGTAACTCCATATGCACCAATAACCTACAATAAATCTTCTATTGAACCTTTAAAATCAGAAATGCTGCTTATTGAAGCGGGAGAATTTTTTAGAGGAGCAGAAAATGGATCACGTGATGAAAGCCCAGCACATAATGTTATAATTAATTCATTTTTATTAGATGTACATCCTGTAACTAATGAGCAATATGTTCGATTTTTAGAATATACAGGAAGTGAAAAAGATGCTTTTTATAATGATCTAATCAGGTTAAGAGAATCACGAATTCAACGTCGTGCAGGCAGCTTATTAATAGAGCCAGGTTATTCTAAACATCCAGTTGTAGGGGTTACTTGGTATGGTGCTCATGGTTATGCGAAGTGGATAAATAAACGTTTGCCAACAGAAGCAGAGTGGGAAATTGCAGCAAAAAGTACTAATAAAGAAACTATTTATCCATGTGTTTTTCCTGAAAAATCATGGGCTAATTTTTTTAGTTCAGATACAACTCCAGTAATGAGTTATCCAGCGAATGAGTTAGGGCTTTATGATATGGCTGGTAATGTTTATGAATGGTGTCAAGATTGGTATGGATATAATTATTATGAAACCTCTATTCTTGAACCAGATAATCCTAAAGGACCTGCACAAGGTGTTTATCGGGTGTTAAGAGGTGGTTGCTGGAAAAGCTTAAGAGAAGATTTGCGTTGTGCTCATCGTCATCGTAATAATCCAGGCACAGTAAATGGTGCATATGGTTTCCGTTGCGCTATTGATATTTGATCTCTCCCTTGTGATTTTATAATGAATAAATTTGAATACGTAAATTTATGTGAAGAAGCATGGAAGCATAATAAGCTGTATTATGTTGATAATGCACCTATTATATCTGATGTTGAATTTGATCAACTAATACAGTCTATTATAGATATCGAGAAAAAACATCCTGATTGGATTATTTTAGATTCTCCTTCGCAACGTGTAGGAAGTTGTTTAACAGGCAATAGAGAGGTGGTGCAACATATAAAACCAATGTTGTCATTAGCTAATACATATACTGAAGCTGAAATAAATGAATTTTTTAAACGTGTAGAAAAGTATGTAGATAATAAAATTATATCCTATGTAGTAGAGTTAAAGATAGATGGAATAGCTATTGCTCTTCATTATGAAAAAGGCTCTTTAATCAAAGGATTAACAAGGGGTAATGGTGTTTTAGGGGAAGATGTTACAGCAAATATTCGAACCATTAAAAACCTTCCTTTGCAGTTAAGAGGTGAAAAAATAGATTTTTTAGAAGTACGAGGAGAAGTATTTTTGCCAAAAAAAGAGTTTATAATGTTGAATCAAAGGCAACAGAATAAAAATAAGCCCTTATTTGCTAACGAAAGAAACGCTGCTGGTGGTTCTTTAAAATTGTTAGATCCTCAAAAAACAAAAGAACGAGGATTATCATTAATGATTCATGGGATATCATCCTCATCCCTTTCAATTTTTTCTCATTATGAAGAATTATTTTTTTGTAAAGAAGCAGGATTACCAACATCTTCTTTTACTCATTTATGTCATTCTCAAGAAGAAGTACATCAAGTAATAAAGTATATATCAACTTTAAGGGATACATTGCCTTATCAAATAGATGGTGTTGTAATTAAAGTAAACGACACTACATTGAAAGATAAGATGGGAATAACAGGTAAAAATTATAAATGGGCAATTGCATATAAATTTGCTGCAGAACAAGCTGTCACTCAAATTAAAAAAATTACTCTTCAAGTAGGCCGGACAGGGAGTATAAACCCTATAGCAGAATTAGAACCCACATTTTTAGCTGGAAGCATGATATCAAGAGCTACTTTACATAATGAAGATGAAATTATTAGAAAAGATATTAGAGAAGGGGATTGGGTTATTATTGAAAAAGGTGGAGATATTATTCCAAAAGTTGTTCAAGTTCTTTTTGATAGACGTATGGAAGAAGGAAGACCATGGAAGATGCCATCTAGCTGTCCTTGTTGTGGAGTCACATTAGTTCAAAGTAAGGAAGAAGTAGCTATACGTTGTCCTAATTACTCTAATTGTCAAAATCAATTAATAGCTCGTTTATCATTTTTTGTTGGAAAATCAGGAATGAATATAGACCATATGGGAGAAAAAGTGGTCATTGGTCTTATTCATAAGGGTAAGATTCAAAAATTTTCAGATATTTATTGTCTTAAACGAGAAGATCTATACGAGTTAACTTTATTTAAAGATAAGGCTGTTAGCAATCTTATTAATTCAATTGAAAAATCCCGAACAGTCTCTGCTGATCATTTTATAGCAGCTTTAGGTATTAGGCATGTTGGTAAAGAAACCGCGGAATTAATTGCTCAACAAATCAAAGATCCTTTAGATTTACTAAATTTAGATGAAGATGATTTACTTAAGATAGAAGGAATAGGGCCCATAGTTGCTAATTCAATAATAAATTTCTTTTTTTCAGAAGAAAATAGAAAAGAATTAAGGAAGTTAATTTCTTTATTAAATATTACGCCAATCATTATCTTGCAAAACAAAGAATTATTAGTATTTTTTAATAAAACTTTTGTAATTACAGGAACTATAGAAGGGTATTCTCGTAAAACTTTAGAAACTATTATTAAAAATAATGGTGGTAAAGTAATATCAGCTATATCTTCAAAAATTGATTTTATACTAGTGGGAGATAAGCCTGGATCCAAGCTTAAAAGCGCTAAGTTATTAAATATAGATATTTTAGATAAAAATCGTTTTTTTGATATACTTAACTCTTAAGAAACAATAATACTTTAACGTTTTTCTAAATGATTAATAGTGTTTTGTTTTGTTTATTAAATTTTATTAAAACAAATAAATAATAATCATTAACATTTATAATTATATTAATAAAACAATCATAATTCTATATGATTTTCAAATAAATTAAAGATATGACAGCACCATCTTCAGGAGCGAGTAATCATCCTCATCCTACTCACAATCAAAATAGATTAAATAAAGATGTAAAAGCGGCTTTATTAAGATCAGATTGGGTTCAAGGACAGCGTGTTATTAATCAATTAAATACAGAAATAGCTGAAATAGAAAAATCTAAAAAAAAAGCACATATTTTTCATGTAGCTTCGATCACGACTAAGGTCATTAGTATTAGCATTATGTGTTTAGTGCCATTTATAGTTTTTTTAGGAGTACCAACATGGGTCCCTTATGTGGTGACATTATTTGGTTCTATGTTGTTTATGATCATAGGAGCAAAGCTTGCAGATAAACGGAATGCAATTCTAAAAAAAAGAGGTGAGTTAATTAATTATAGGGATGAGCTTGTTAATACAAGAGTTGCTTTTCTAGATAAAGCTCCTGTTTTACAAAAACTAGAAACTGATACAGGTAAACAGATATCAGAATCAAATTTAACAAAGATGCTGAAGCAAGCATCAACTAGTACAGAGCATTATGACGCAAAAATTGGGAATCGTTTAGGTTTAGAAGGATCAGTAAATCTTACTCGCTATATTATGATGACGGAAGAAGAAGCAGCAATAAGAGATAAGTTATGGAAAGAAGTTCAAGGTAATGTAGTTAATCTCAAAAGAGAAAATAACTTAGTGGCTTTAAAAGATCTTGCAAGTTCTACACTACATGCAGGAGGTGTTCAAGACTCTCCTTTACTGTTAACATCCTTAAACCAAGATTTAGTAGATGCATCTAAAAATCTTTGTGGAATAGCCTTAAATGCTATTCATGAACTTTTGCAATCTTTTGAAATTTTTGAACAAAAATCTTCACAATTACAATTTTTGCCACATGATTTATTATTAGTTAATCAATTTATTGATATCAAAAAACAAGTAAATGAATTTTCTGTAACAGTCTATAGCATGCTTCATGCTTTAGAAGATGCTAAAACTTCTAAAGAACAATTTCATTGTTTGGTTAAAATTGAAAAATTAGGGATATTAACCTCTCTTACTTCTATACTAAGTTCTTTGTCTAAAACAAATAATGCTTTAAATACACAGATTATGGCTCTGCCAGAAGCACAATTTAATAATTATTCAGAAGCTTTATTACAAATGCGGCGTGTATTAAGGGAAGATAGAGATGTTGGAGCAGGATTAAGCGCAAGAAAAAAACTAGAATTAGAAAAAGAAGGTAATGATCTTTTAACTAAGGCTGATACCTATCTTCAAGAAATTCGAGAACAGTATTCACATTTTATTATTAAAGGATATGCTGAAGGGGATATTTCAGAAAAAACTCAATTACTTTTAAATAATATAGAGCAGGGTCAAGATATAGATGTTGCTATGGTTGAACAATGGCTAAAAGATACGCAAGCTATTATTAAAGACAGGAGTGTAGAGAAAGCTATTCAAGTTGCGAGTGAATATAATGCTATTAAAGAAAAGTTAGAAAATTTTTATCAAATAGCTATAGCTCCAATAGAAGAAGTAGCTTTACAGCTAGAAGGCTCTTTGACACAAGCAGTTTTTAATGAAATTAAGGATAAATTTTTAAAAAGAAAACCGAAAGCAGTAAAATTTGTACAGCCAATCCAACAAGTTACAGAAAAGAAAATCATAGATTTGCTATCTGGGATTGAATCACTTAGCTCAAAAGAAGACTTACCTGAGAATATTATTAACAAATTTCAAAGCGAGATAAATTTTTTTGATTATCAAGAGGTAATTGAAGAATCGTCTAACCTTTTATTGCGATTAAATAGACAAAACACTGTTCTAAGCCAAATAGATGAAGGGGTGTTTTCAACTGATTCTGTTTCTACATTTTTTACATCAAATCAACAAAAAATTAGCCACCTTATTAAGAATTTAAAACAACAGATTCGCAAAATGGGCATATTAAAAGCTTCGACTGTATTTGCTTCTGTAGTGATTAGTATCATATTTTTAATATTAAATATGTTTTATAGCCTAAGTTTTCTACCTTGTATCTTTTCCTTGGTAGGCTTATTAATTTGGGGAGTGACAACAGGTATCACATATATTGTTGATCAGAAGCAAAAGAAAATTAATCATCTTCATTATCAGCAGGATCTACTAGAGGGTGGAAAAGAAAGAATTGTAGCTGCGCCTGTTCTTAATTCAAAATTAGCAGAATATAAAGAACTGCAAGCTAAATTTGGATTAGAAGGCATTCAGCATACATGGGCAAAAATTTTGCTAGATAAAAAACAATATCAAGATATGGGCTCTGAAATTAGTAATAAAAAGCATGTTTTTGCTGAATTAAAGAAAGATGCAAAAAGATTTTCTTCATTAAAGATAGATAAATTACCTGTAGCCATTACAGGGAATCAAAATTTTATTTATAGTAACGAAGATCAGAGAAAGCTTAAGCAGTTACATAATGAACTAGAAGAGATTGATATTCAAATTACTTTATTAGATAAAGAGTTAGAATCTGTAGCAGAGGAAGATAAGAGTATTCGTATTAGCAAGCAGCGTTTGACTGTAAAAAATAATAGTGACATCGCATTATTAAAAGAAAAAAAAGCAGCACTTAATGCTAGTGTTTCTGAATTTACATTGCAGATTGAAATTAAGCAAAAAATGAGAACAATCTTTTCTTCTGCTTTAGCAGAAGTGACTAAGGTTGAAGAGTTTAATCGAGAAGAAATTCAACAAATGCTCATGGCTTGTAAAGTATTAAAGGATAATATCCTAGTCTTCTTAAGTGAAAAAAATACCACAGAAGATATGTTGAAAAAATTAAAATCTACAGTAAAGCAACTTACATTAGATCAATTAAAGATATTAGAAGAATTATTAGAAGTAGAATTAGTTGCCTTAACTCCATTAATAGGTTTGTTTGGATATGCTTTAAAAAATCAAATAAAAACATTAAATAAGTCAACTTTACCTATTGCTAAGGAAATCTTTTCAGATATTCGTACAAAATTAAGTAGTTTATCAAAAAATGAGTTAGAAACTTTGCAAATATTATTAATTGCAGAAACAACATTAAATCCTGTTTTAGAAAAATTGGTTAAAGAAGCAGTTAACCTAGGAACAGAAGAAAAATCAGACATTGTACTGTTAGACGAATTAAATCAAACTAGGATTCAATTACAAAATTCTTTTAAAAATGATAATAATGAACTTGTAATATCTAGTTTTTCTGATACTTCTGAGCAAAGATTGAACAAAATACAATTATTAAATCAGTTAAAAATGAACATAGATGAAATAAAGAATAAAAAAAACAGACTTATTGTTAATACACCTGAAATAAAAAATCTTGAAACAATTTTATTAAATGGACAAAAGCAGATTAAAAAAATTGAAAAAGCACAAAAAGCAGAACAATATAAAAAATTGAAAAATTCTATAAGTGTTATTCGGCATTTACAAACTAATAAAATTAAAAAATTGAAAAACGAAGAATATAAAAACTTACTTTCTGATATCGAATTGTTTATAAAAACAAATGCATCATCATTACAAGATAAAACAGCAGAAATAAATATTTTTTTAAGTAAATTATCCATAAAACCCAAAACTTTTCTTCAAGGAGAACTAGAATACTTCAGTAGCCTGATTAATAAGGAAAGTCTTAGTTGCAATCGCTTGCAAAAAGAACAGTACATTTTAGAAAAATCAATTCTAGATAATGTTAAAAATGAGCAGGATTCAATCTTAAAGGATGAGGATACAAAATCTTTGACAGAGCGACATATTTTGTTAGAAAAAAGAAAAGAAAAATTAAATACTACTATATCTTCTTTAAAAAATGATCAGATACTTTTAAATTTAAAAAGAGAATTTATATACGAAGAGTATCCTCAATCTCCATATTATAGACAATTTAGAGATCTTAAGGATGGGCAACAAATATTTAATACGCAAAAAATAAAAAATTTGAAAAAACAAAAAGCAAAAAATTTAGAAAAAAGAGCAGGTCTTTTACATAATGAATATATAGACAGAGTAAATCCACCTTCTGTAGAAAGAAAAACAAGGATTTCAGAGGAATATAGTCGTATACAGCTAGTTTATAAGGAATTAAAAGAGCATATTACTGCAATTAAAGAAGACGAAGAAAATTTTATAAAAAAATTATCGATTATGAATAGGAAAGATTCTTAAAAAATAAGAAATAAGTTCTTTAAGTTTAAAATGATTACTACGGTAACTGATATAACCATCAGGACGGATTAGATAAATAGATTGAGGGCTACCATGGTAAAGAGCTAAAAATTGCTCATCAGTAATCACGATAATATTAAGCCAGGGGGCATACTCAGCTTGTAAAGCATGAATTAACTGTGGGCGATCCTGAAAAAATATCAACAAATGCTTTCCAGCATTTAAAAATGAAAAAGGTAGATTGTTATTATTAGAAATAATTGCAGGAGCATAGCTGCCTGGTCGAGGACCAGGCCATTCCTTATCGCTCACATGCTCTTTAATTATAGGGCTATGTTCATAATTTAATTTTGGAAGAATAAATTTGTTATATAATAATTTTTTAATACATTGGGAATAAGAGGTTATTTTTAATAAAAAATGTAATAAACCAGGCCAAATAGCTCCTAGATTATTTAGTATTGAATAATAACGTGCTTGTTTAGCTAAATCATTTTTAGCTATTTTTGACATTTCTTTGTCATAACTACGCATTAATACTTCTGAAGCATTATCAGATACAGATAAAATAAGCTTCCATGCAATATTAAAAGCTTCTTTTATATTTATTCCTATAGAATAAGAGCCAAAATTATAAAAGTTACGAAGAAATCTTCCAGCAAAAAATAGATTATATTTTTTAAAAGGCATTTTATAAATTATAGGTTCAAAAATAATAGGAGTAACATCTGATAAGTAGTTTTCAAGCTCAGCAGAGTCTTCTTTAAAGAAAATTTTATTTTTATACCCCATTAACCCATAAAGACCATTTAGTTGAGGTAAAAAGCTATAAATATATTTTCCTGATCCAAAAACATGTAAGGTATTTTCTTGTACTAATGATGGAGCAGAGATATCTGGATAACAATAGAATAAAGATTTTTTAGAATTACGTTTTGAAATATGCAAAGTATCCATTAGATCAGGATAAGTATCTCCTTCACATATTACAACATATAAAGGATCCATGATAGTTCTAGGGCCAATGTCATTATTGAGCACTTCCTTGGTATCTTCTAGCATGATTTTTTTATCTATTAAAGTAACAACACGCTTATTCCATTCTACTTGAATACCTTTTTCTTCCAAAGAGCGAAGTAGAAAAGTGGTAAAGGTATTAAATGTTAAAGTAAAAAATGACTGAAGAGACGTGTACTCAGACATATTAATGTAAATAGATTGTTTATTAGCATTAAAAGATAGCCCTGTTAATGGGATCATTTCTTGAATGAGCTTATTCAAGAGACCAGCTCTATCTAATAAATCTATTGAAAAAGGATCTAAAACTATAGGAAAAGAAAGAGAAGTAAGGTTTGAATGAGGATCTATGATTCTAAAAGGCACATTACATCGGAGTAATTCATGTGCTAATATCAGACCAGTAGGGTTTGCTCCGATGATCAACACCTTTTCCACGAAAAAACCTTTTTAAGGATATATTAATGACATTTTATGAAAAAAATAAAGGGAAAGCAAGATTGTTTTTACATAAAAATAAAAAAGCTAGTTGCTATTCTTAATTTACAATTATCAAAGAAATTTCTAAATTTATACAGGACAATTTTCTATCCATTTTTCCATTTCAGAAAGAGTATCTTCTATCAATTCTGTTTTCCCACAAAGCCCTGATAAACAAGAGTTTTTATCTTGTTCGCTAAGAATGGCGTTTACATCCTCTATGCTTATAAAGGAGGTATTGATTAGGCCATCATTAAAAGCCACAACTAACAGGTCATAAACTGTATCAGGGTATAATGAACAACAACATGCTACTAAATTATCCCAGACAAATGAATACTTTCTTTCTAAACGCCAAGATAAAAGTTCTTTAAAATAATCAAGAACTTCATCTCTATTTTTATAGCCAGCACCAACTAAAACAACAAGGCTGGCTTGAGCTGCAGCACGAACATATTCATTGAGGCCATGATTTTCTATAAGATCATGAGTCATGTGTATATCAGAAGGGCTTACAGCAGCTATAATACGAGAAAGATCTTCAGTTAATACATCTCCCGCTACTGCATATGGAATTTCTCCAGGGAAAGACATCATCTTTAAAACTAAAGGATAAGCAGCAATTTCGCGAAATTGAGCTAATAAATACATGGCATAGAGGTGACCTTGGTAATTATCATCTTCTATAATCTCATCTATTCGTTCCACTGCATCAGCTAAAATTTGAAGAAGACAAGGTGTGATTCTTTCTTTTTTAACTACAGCAGCTTCAATAGCTTCTCGAGGAATAGACCCATTATCGTAAGCTAAATCTTCTAAAATATGCGCAATGTCCATAACAGCAAAAATATTACCAGTTTTGATTTTTGCAAAGAAATCCTTTTTTTTTTACAATAGAGACTACTCCTCTTTATAAAAAGAGTGTAATTCTTTGTTTATGAAAAAACTTTGCAATAAACTGTATTAGTAATTTAATTATTTTCATCCTTAGTTAGATTTAATAGTAACGCCAGTAAAATCTACTAATCCATTAGAAGATACAACAATATTTTCGACAGCTTTGTTAGAAGCATATTCAACAGCAGCATTATAAAGAGGGATGACAGGCATATCATTTAAAAGGCATTCTTCAGCTTTTATTAATAGCTGAGAACGTGTTGTTGAGGTTGTTGTCAAAGTTGCTTGATCTAGTAAAGAATTAAATAAAGGATTTTTCCAGCGTGAGTAATGTGTTGATTCTAAATTTCCAGGTAAATTTTGTGATTTAAAAATTTCTAAAAATGGTAACCCATCTTGGAAATCAGCGCACCAATTTCCTAATAACATATCATAGTTACCTTTTTCTCTTTTGGATAAAAAATATCGATATTCGCAAGGATCTAACTTAATATGAATGCCTAAATGTGTTTTCCAGTGAGCGTATATTAATTCAGCAATTTTAGAAGATGATGCACTAGATCCAATATAAGAAAGAGAAATATTCGAAAAGTTTTCTGCTTGTAAATGATTCTCTACAAGCGCTTCTGAAAATAAAGTAACAGCTAAACAAGGATTTGTAGTAGCTGGATTTGAAATTGGGCCAGTTGCTAAAGAAGGTGGTAAAATACGGAATGTTATTTGTTGGCCACCTTTCATTATTTGATCTATAAGCTCATTACGATTAACTGCCATAGATAAAGCTTTGCGTATTTTTACAGAAGATAAAGAAGGAGATTTTGTATTACAAGATATCCATGTTGTTCCAGGAATAGGTGACTGATGTAATTCACCTTGTATGATTAATTTATTTATAGCTTCAGGAGAAATACTTTCATTCCAAGGAGCTCCAATCCAATCAAGTTGCCCTTTTTGGAAAAGTAAGTGAGCAGTCACTGAATTTTTTATAATAGGCATTTGGATTTGATGGAGAGAAACAGCCTTATTATTATAATAATAAGGGTTTTTTTCTAACAATAAACTGGTTTCTGGTTTCCATTTTTTTAATACAAAAGCACCATTACAAATAAGATTTTTACAACTAATAATACCATTTATTCTTTGATTTTTATGAATAGGAAAGGCTACAGGAAAGGCTAAAAGCTCTAATAAATATGGAACAGGGGAATTTAAATGAATTACTAAAGATTGATCAGAAATAGCTTGAATGCCTAATTCAGATATAGGTAGAGAGCCTTGATGAACTGCTTGAGCATTTTTTATTATATAGAATAACGAAGAGTAAATAGAAGGAAAATCTGGAGATAATATTTGTTTCCATGAATCTATAAAATCATGCGCAGTTAATGGCGTAGAGTCACTCCAAAAGCTATCTTTTAAGTGAAAAGTATACGTTAATTTATCCTCAGAGATATCTATTTTATCAGCAATACTTGGAACAAAATTTCCTAAAGAATCTCTTCTATAAAGTCCTTCAAAAAGATGTTGCATGAGGGAAAGATCTCGTAAATATGAGACTCTTCTAGGATCAAAAGAAGCAGGGTCTTGAGATAGGGGTATTCTAAGAATAGGATGAGCAGAAAAAGAAGACTTTTGTTTTTTTTCATGAACTTGGCATCCAGATAGGAATAAAGATATCAATACAAAAAAAAATAATAAGACTTTGGTCATGATTTGTCCTTTCTGTAACATAAAAAAAAAGATAATCTTACTCATAAGGTTCTTTAAGTAAGACTCATTTTTTAAAATGCGATTTTTTCCCATTCATGATTTATTGAAATATACAATAATAATGTTTAGGAAAACAGAGCTTTCACTATTTTATAAAACCTTTTTGTAGGTTCTATAATCTCATGAAATTAGGAAAATATAATATTAAGGGGGTTAAAAATTAGATGAAAGCAGTAGTAGATCAAGCTATTGATAATGCTTAGTTGAGCGTTCACAATCTATTAAAACATTTATTAACGTACAGCAATAGTATAATACTTTTATTGCTAAATATGATTTAAATTTATAAAAAAACATTGTATTTCACAAAAAAAAAGAAAAACGTATAAATCATAATTATGATGCAATAATTTTTAATAAAAGTATTTTTTGAATATGGTTTATTTTACAATAGCTTTGATGGCAAATGGTATGTACTTTAAAGTCCAAGCTCAAGAAATAATACAAACACCAGCAGTAATATTAGAAACAGTATCTTATATTGATGAAATCATTAAAACACATACTCCTTGTGGATATGTATCAAGTGCTTTTTATGAAAAACACGGATCTTTTAGTAATACATTAACTTATTTGCAACATGTATTAAAAAATATAATGACATCTGTTCATCCACATTCTTTTAGCGTGGAAGAACAAGAAAAAATTAAAGAAATAGCAAATAAATTAATAAAAACTTTAAAAAATAAAGAAAAGGCTAAAGAGTATCATCAAGCTATAGCTATAAGGCTTCCATCTCCAGGCACATAAAACAATATTATGTTTTATATAGTACTTATTTACTAATTTTCATTATATGTTGCATGCGTTAAATCAACTCCACCAGCAACAGATAGGTTAAAATTTTGTAATTTAGGACTAACTGCATACTCCATGATATGATAATAAATGGGTAAAACAGGTAATTCTTTCATAAGAATATTTTCTGCTTCTAAAAGGAATCCTTTTTTTAAGCTACTTTTACTAGCAAAGATAGCTTGGTTAAGAAGGGCATCATAGGCTTTATTTTTAAATTTAGTATAATGAATAGCACTGTAACTTTTACCACTACCTTGTCCTTGAAAAATTTCTAAAAAAGGTAAGGCATCATCAAAGTCAGCAACCCATTTACATATCATGAGATCATAAGCTTGAGAACTTCTTTTTTCTAAAAATAATTTAGCTTCACAAGGCTCTATGTTGATATGAATGCCAAGGATTTCCTTCCATTGTTTTTGAATAAGTTCTGAAATTTTACTATCAGTAATGTATGAAGAAATATAATTAAGCGTGATGGAGGAAAAATCTTCAACAGACAAGCCATGATTAATTAGAGCTTTTTTAAATAATTTTAAGGCTTCATCTTTGTTTGTTAAAGAAGGAGTAGAAATATCTCCATGAGCTAAAGAAGGAGGCAATATGCGATGGGCAGGTAATTGGGAACTTCTTAATGCTTGTTTGATAATCTCTTTTCTATCTATCGCCATAGATAGGGCATGTCGAATATCAGGATACTTAAGATATTTATGATCTAAGTTAACTGCAAGCCAGCTAGTGCCAAGTAAAGGAGCATGATTGAGTTTTCCATTTTTTCTTAATTGATCCATTGCTTCAGGAAGTACTGCTTCATACCATGGTGGGCCAATCCAATCTAATTGACCACGTTGAAACATTAAAGCAGCTGTAGAAGAGTTTTTAATAATTTTAATTTTTATTTGGTTAATACTGACATTTTCATGATCCCAGTAAAGAGGATGCTTGTTTAGGCTTATGCCTTCCTGGGGTTCCCATTGTTGTAATGAGAATGGACCATTAGATATAATTTGTTTAAGTGGAAGCATTCCAGCTGCTCTTTGCTTATGATGTACTGGAAACGTTGTTGGAAATGCCATTAATTCCTCAAAATATGAAACAGGATATTCTAAATGAATTACTAACTGATCATGTGAGGGAGTTTCAACACCTAATTGTGATGCATCCATTCCCTCTTCTTTAATTTTTTTAGCATTTTTTATTGGATAAAAAATGGAAGAATAAACAGATGAAAAATTGGGAGATAATACTTGTGCCCAAGATTCTTTAAAATCATAAGAGGTAACAGGTGTGTTATCAGACCAAAAATTTTCTTTTAATGAAATGATGTAAGTCTGTCTATCTTTAGAAATTTCTACAGTTTTTACCATGCTAGGAACGATGTTTTTACCATCTTCTACACGCCATAATCCCGTAAAAAGATGTCGCAGAACAGAGAAATCTCTAATGTAAGTAATGCGTCTAGGATCAAAAGAAATAGGATCTTCAAGAGAAGGAATCGTTAATATTTTTTGTGAAGAAGGGGTTATAGTTTTTTTTTCTTTTCCACAGCCAGATAATATAGATCCTAACAAAGCAAAGATGGCAAATAATAAAGATGCCTTAGTATTAACGTATTTTAATAACATATTGAACTCACAATCTAAATCCATCCATCTTATTTGCATAAAACAGGCTTAATATGGATTAGTTAAAAATGCCTTTTTATCATTGGACCAAAAGCATAAATAAAGATGTCGTTAAAATCTATTTATAAGAATAGCTAAAAGATGTAACAAAAGAGATTTTTTTTGAAATTATCAAGAGTTCTGAGAGAGAAATGGCTAAATTATTAAGATGAAAATAAATGATTAATAATTTTTTTTTCAAAAGTTGCGTAGGTAAAATTACATCCTCCAGTAATAGCTAGGTATATATTATGCAAGGATGGATTAACTAGATATTCAAGAATTGGATGATAAAGAGGTATAACTGGCAGTTCCTTCATTAAAATATGTTCAGCTTTGAAGAGAAGTTTTTTTTTAAAGTTTCATTTTTATTAATGGTTACTTGTTGTGATAAAGAACTAAACAATGAGTTATTAAATCCTGAATAATGTGAGGATATGCATGTATGAGAGTTTCCTTGGCTTTGAAAATGTTCAAGAAATAATAAAGGATCATTAAAATCAGCAGTTCAACTGCTAATTAATAAATCATAATTCATAGAAGCTCTTTTATCTAAAAATAGTTTAGCCTCGCAAGCCTCTATTTGGATTTCAATTCCTAAAACATTTCTCCATTGTTCTTGAAGTAAGAGAGCAATTATATGGTATATAGCATTAGAAGCTACATAACAAAGCTTAATGGAAGAAAAATTTCCATAGCTTTTTCTTTGTTTGTTAAGGCGTGTTTTTTTGATAAATTCAGATGATAGCGAAGGAGGTAATATAGAGATAGCAGGAGTGTGGTCATTTTTAAAAATTTGTTTAATTAATTCTTGACGATCTATATCCAATCTAATTAACCGCGTTGAAACATTAATGCTGCAGTAGCTGAGTTTTTAATGATTTTTATTTCAATTTCATTATAAGTTATGAATTTATAATTCCAATATAAAGGATTTTTTTCTAAAACAACGCATTGCTGTGGTTCCCATTTTTTTAGTAGAAAAGGTCCATTAAAAATAAGTTTTTTTAATATTAATGCTTGGGTTTTACGCTGTGTATGATGAATTGGAAATGCCATTAATTTTTTAAAACAAGGGAATGGATGTTCTAAATGAATTATTAGTACATCCTCACATGGAGTTTCAATACCTAATTCTCATAAAAACATGCCTTCTTCTTTTATTTTTTTGTGCATTTTTATCGGGTAAAGTGTATAGGCTAATGGGCATGCAAATTTTGGAAAGAGTACTTGTTGCTATGATTCCTTAAAATCATAGGATGTTACAAGGGTATTATCTGACCAATAACTTTTTTTATCGTTTAGATACTTTTCTTGTAGAAGCTAAATTTTCAACAATTTTATCATATTGACCAATATGTATAATCCAGAGAAAACATGCCTGGCAAATTGAAAATCTAATACAAAAGCGACTCTTCTAGGATCAAAAGATGTTGGATCTTCTAAAATAGGAAGAGTTATTTTTTCTTTTTTAATTGATAGTTTTTTTTAAGCAGTACATCCAGATACAGAAATACTAAACATAAGAAAAAACAAAAAATACATGTTTTTTTGATAAGCATATAATAGTCTATTTATAAAAAATCATACTTTTTCCATGCAGATTGTGATGAAATAGTAATATTTTTACTAATAATACCCTGTGCTAAATAAGAGCTATAACCATAACCAGCAATCATAACTGCGTTATCTGTGCATAGATTTTTAGGAGGCAAGAAAGAGGGGATATTGATTTTTTTTTCAATCAACGATCTAAAATAAGAATTAGAAGCAACGCCGCCTCCAATAATTAAAGCCTTACAAGAAAAATGGTTAATTGCAAGTAAACATTTATCAATAATTTTAGAAAAAGCAGCATGTTGAAATGAAGCTGCCACATTTTGGCGATCTTGATCTGTGTGAAGAATTGATATTGCTGAAGATTTATTGCCTTGTCCTTTTACTGCATAAAGAATTGCTGTTTTTAGCCCACTAAACGAAAAATCATAAGGGCGACCTTTTATTTCACCAGCTTTAAAAGAAAAAGCTAAAACATCTCCATGAGTAGCTAATTTTTCAATAGAAGGACCTCCTGGATAGGGAAGGTCTAATATTCTAGCAGCTTTATCAAAAGCTTCTCCAATAGCATCATCTACAGTCATGCCAATAACTTCATAATCTATATGCGATTTCATCAAAAACATCACAGTATGGCCTCCAGAAAGAACTATTCCTAAAGAAGGAAACATTGGTAAGGTTTCTGCTGACATAATGGCTGCATATAGATGAGCTTCTACATGATTTACACCTATTAATTTTTTTTTTGTTCCAATTGAAAGACCTCTAGCAAAGTTAACACCCGTACTTAGAGCACCAATTAATCCTGGGGATGATGCAACTGTTATTAAGTCTATATCTGCTAAAGAGACATTAGCAATTTTTAATGCTTTTTGTAATAAATCAGGAAAAACACGAGCATGTTCCCGAGCTGCAATTTCAGGAACAACTCCTCCATAAGGAGCATGTAAAGATTCTTGAGATGCTATACAATTTGATAAAATCTCTTTTCCATCTTTAATTACTGCACATGCTGTTTCATCACAAGTGCTTTCCAAGCCTAGTATTAACATTTGATTATCTATCCTTAAAAATAGAAAAAAAAGATTATATTAAAAATTTGATAAATTTTTCTTTAGCTATATTTTTTATAAAAAGAAGGAATAGTCGCTAATAATGATTGTGTATAGGCATCTTTTGCTTCTTCAAAAAATCGATAACTAGGAAGATTTTCAACAATTTTTCCCTGATTCATTACCATAATTTTATCTGTGAAGAATTTAACAGTAGGAAGATCATGACTAATAAATAATAATGTAGTACCTAGAGATTTTTTAATATTTAAAAAAAGATCTAACATTATTTTTTGATTAAATGAGTCTAAAGAGGAAAGAGGTTCATCACAAATAACACACTCTGGTTGAGAAACAAGAGCTCTAGCTATGCATATACGTTGCTGTTGTCCACCACTAAGTTCTGATGGAAATCGTATTAAAAATTGAGGGCTGAGTCCAACAGAATCTAATGCTTTATGTACTTTTTCTTTTTGATCGTTCAAAGAAAATTGTTTAAGTAAAGCCAATGGTTCTCGAATGATTTCCATAACAGTCATTTTAGGATTTAAGGCACCTTCACTATCTTGAAAAATTAGTCGAATTTTTCCAGAGCGTAGTAAAGATCGTGAAGAAGACCAAGGCTGGTTGTTTAATAAAATAGACCCAGAAGAAGGTGTAGCTAATCCAGATAAGATACTGGCTAAGGTAGACTTCCCAGAGCCACTTGCACCCACTAATCCAATACATTCTCCTTTGAAGATATCTAAAGATAAATTTTTTAAAATAAAATCTTGAGTACTTGTTGGCCTATAAAACAAGTTTCGAATGCTAATTAAAGGAGTGTTTATTTTTTTAACAAAAACAGGAGAATGTAAAGAAGTTGTCACGCGTTGATCAGATTTTTGAATTTTTTGATTCAAGTGATGATCAAGAAGCTGGATACCAGGAACATTTTTAATTAAAGAGATAGTTTTTTCATGTTTAGGATTATTTAAGACTGTGGAAATTTTTCCTTCTTCAACAATTTTTCCTTTATTAAAGACTAGCATTCTATCACAAAAGTCTTCTAGCAATGCCATATTATGGGTAATTAATAGCAAGCCAGACCCAAGGTCTACTGTTAAGTCTCTTAATAAAGTTAATAAATGAAATTGCGAAATACAATCCAAAGCAGTAGTGGGCTCATCAGCAATGATTAAATCAGGAGAACAGGCTAATGCCATGACAACAGCAGCGCGTTGTTTCATTCCACCACTAATTTCAAAGGGAAATAATTTTATAAAATGATGAGGATTTTTGATTTTTACTTTTTCTAATAAAAACAATATTTTTTCAATACGCTCTTTTTTTGTCAGGAGGGTATGTTTACGCAATCCTTCTGTTAGTTGAATGCCCATTCTTATTAAAGGATGTAAAGCAGAAGCTGGATTTTGAAAAACCATACCAATTTTATTGCCACGTAAAGTTTTCATATGGGCGTCAGTCATAGTGCCTAAATTTTTACTATTAAAAGAAATATTGCCTGAATGCAGGATAATATTTTTAGGAAGTAAACCAATTAAAGCTTTGCCTATTAAACTTTTTCCTGCTCCAGATGGCCCTACTATAGCCAAAGATTCTTTAGCATGAAGTTGGAATGAAATATCACTAAGAAGGTTAGTATCTTCACCAGGCTTAATAAGGCGTAGGTAAAGATTTTTTACATTTAAAATTTCTTGATTATGCATGGTTAAAAATTTTCGAATGATTTTTTAAGCCCTTCGGCTAAAAAGATAAATATTAAAAAAATGAAAAAAAGTATTAAAGCAGGAAAAAAAAATTGCCAAGGATAGTAATTTAATGAGTTACCTCCTTCGCGTACTAAATATCCTAAACTTACATGAGGGGGTTGTAATCCAACTCCCATAAAGCTTAAAACAGATTCTGCAAGTAAAGATTGTTGAAACGCTAAAGAAACAACAGGAATGATTGGGGAACGAATATTTGGCAGTAAATGTTTAAAAAAAATATGAAATGGAGAGGCTCCTAAAGATTGTGCAGCTATTACAAAACCAGTGAGTTGTAATCTTTGGAAGTGCCCTCTAATGATCTTTCCTAACACAATCCAACCAGTCATTACCATTCCTAAAATTAATGCAAAAGGATTATTTCCAAGAACAACAACAATAAGTATAATCACTAGTATATTGGGTAGAGAAAGAAGAATATCAGCAAAATTAACTAAAATAATATCCCATTTTTTCCCACCTAAAGCAGCAGTAGCTCCCCAAATAAAGCCTATTATCACTTTAAAGATAGTTGCTAAACCAGCTATAGCTAAAGATAAATGAGCAGATAAAGCTATACGAACCGCCATATCTCGCCCAAACATATCTGTACCAAAAAAATGAGAAGTAGATGGTGCTAGATTAGCTTCTTCAAAGACCATTTTTTGATGAAAATAAACTGAACAAAATGGATAAACAAACAGATAAAAAAGAACAGGGATAGATATAACAAAAGAAACAAAAAGAAAAGTTGATGAACTTTTCTTTTTGTTCAAAAAAGTAAACAGAGATTGTATTTTTTTCATATAGACCGCCTTAATCGAGGATCAATTAGACAATAAATTACATCAGCAAGTAAAGATAAAGACACCAGTAAAGTACCATAAAAAATTGTTAAGCCCATAATTAAAGGGTAATCTCTATTGCCAACAGCATTGACAAACCAACACCCAATTCCAGGAATGCCAAACATTGTTTCTACTATAAAACTACCAGTTAGTAGTCCAGTAAATAAGACACTTGAATAACTTATAACAGGTAGTATGGCGAAAGGAAAAATATGACGATGCATAATTGTGAAGGAAGATAATCCTTTTGCGTAAGCAGCAGATATAAAAGTTTCTTGCATAACATCTTTGGTTGCTACTTGAGTAAATCTTGCTATTAGTGTGCATGGGAAAAAGGCTAATGTGATTACTGGAAGAATCATATGAGATAAATTACCCCATCCAGATAAGGGTAGGAATGAGTATTTAAAGGCAAAAATATATTGTAAAATTGCTGCTAAAGTAAAATATGGAACAGCGCTAGCTATGCAAAAACCTATTAAAAAATAGAGAATTTTTTTTCTTGATGTTTGCATTCCACTATAAATGCCAATTGGTAGGCCAATAAAAAGAGCTAATGTTAAAGCAGCTAATCCTAATTTCATAGAAACTGGAAATGCGCTAAAGATAATTTGTCCTGTAGTACGATTAGGGTATGTTAAGGAGGAGCCATAATTCCAAGTAAAAAAATTTTTCAAACATTGTCCATATTGAAACATCATTGAGCGGTCTAAATGATAATGTTTTTTTAATATGAGAATTGCTTGAGGTGATATATGCATTTCATCAGAAAAAGGATCACCAGGAACAATTTTTGTCAAAATAAACGTTAAGGTTAAAATTATCCAAAGATTAAAAAAATTAGCCAAGAATCTTTTAAGAAGAAATTTTTTCATTATATTTATAATTTGTTTTATATAACGTGAGTTTAAAAATAATTTATAGAAAAATCATTCTATCTTATTACTTTTAATTTTTCTTATAAAATTTTCATTTTTTAGAGAGAAAATAAATTTATTCCACTATATGATATAATTTCAATTAGGCAATTTATAAAAAAAATCCTTTAAACATGAAAATATTTATCATTGTTCTCTTGGTTAGTTTAACAATAGGGTGTACTGCTTGTTCTCAGAATAATAAAAAGGACAAAAGCGCTTTTTTGCTAGTTGGTACAGATCCTACATTCCCTCCTTTTGAATCAATCAATTCTAAAGGACATACGATAGGATTTGATATTGATATAGCAGAAAAAATTGCAACGAAGCTTAATAAAAAACTTGTTGTACGACACCTCGATTTTGATGCATTATTTTTTAGTTTAATGCAATCAAAGATAGATTTGGTGATCAGCGCGATATCTATAACTGAAGAAAGAGCTAAACAAGTTAATTTTATTCCTTATCAAGGTGAAGGTATTGATCATTTATCATTAGTATTTTGGAAGCAACAGCCTGAAAGATTTGAAGAATTTAAAGGTATCGTAGCGGTGCAAACAGGGACATTTCATGAAAAATTTCTTCGAGCAGTTGCTACGAAAGATATGCGTATTAAATCTTTTTCAAGTGTCCAGGAGCTTATTTTAGAGTTAAAATTTGGTAAATCTAATGCAGCTATTTTAGAGCCTTCAGTGTTAAAATTAATGATGTTAAGATTTCCTGAATTAACTGCATCGCCTATACTTTTAGGTGATGAGTATCGAGTTCATGGTTATGGAATTGCTATCAATAAAAATAATCAAAAACTGTCCCATGAAATTGAAGAGGTCATTAATGATCTAAAAGCAGATGGCAGCATACAAATTCTTGAAAAAAAATGGCTATATTCTCCTTGCGTGGGCTAGATAATATTTATTGTCTTTTACAAGGCGCTGCACTAACCATCATGATTAGTGCCACCTCTATTATTATAGGACTAATTTTGGGTTGTTTAATAGGCATTATTCGTTGTAATCAAGTAAAAAAAAAATGGATAGATCTTGTTTTTGCTTCTTATGTAACTCTTATCAGAGGAACTCCTTTGTTCATTCAAATATTAATCATTTATTTTGGGTTACCAGTGCTTATTGGATATGATATTTCTCCATTAATAGCTGGAATTGGCGCATTAAGCATTAATTCTTCTGCATATTTAGCTGAGATTATCCGTGGAGGCATTGATGATATTTCTTTAGGCCAATGGGAAGCAGCTCAATTATTAGGGTATTCTTTAAAAGAATCTCTTATGTTTATTATTCTTCCCCAAACGTTTAAGAAAATACTTCCTTCTTTAGGAAATGAGTTAATTGCTTTGATTAAAGAAAGCAGTATTCTTATGGTGCTTGGAGTGCCTGAATTAACGAAAACAAGTAAAGATATTGTTGCTCGTGAATTTCGTCCTTTTGAAATTTATACGATGACAGCTTTTCTTTATTTATTTATTACATCCATATTAGCGAAAGGGACTTCTTTTTTTGAAAAAAGAAAACCAAGTAGATAAAAAAATGCCATCAATATTTTCATATTGATGGCATTTTTTATGTATATTTTTTCAATTTATTTATTAAGAAAATGGCATCCATAAAACGCTTACGTTCATATCTAATACATTTAGTGTAGATCCTTCAGTATGCTTAGTGTAGGTGTTTTGTAAAGAAAAGCTAATAGAAGAATAATTTGGAGGTAGCATAAAGGTATTTCTACTGCCAGCAGCAGTACTTGTACCCATGAATACTTCATAACTAATTGAACCAATTCGTTTAGCTCCAACATCAGCTAATTTTAAAGGTATAGTAATAGGTCTCATCAATGTAGCAACAGAATTACTCCATGATGCAGATGATAAGCGTACTGTAAGAGTTAATGATTGATCACCACGATTACGATCATCGTCACTTAAACCAAGAACCATACAAGAGAAGGTGTAAATACCTGGTTTTGTACCTATAATATGGGGTTTTGCGCCACTGGGGATAATAAATGACTCAGTATTTGGATTTGTTTGTTGAAAAGAAAAATTATCCCAAGGTGCATGACCTGCATTTCTACCTGCTTCCAACGGCCATAACCATCCTGTATAACCAGCGTTAGATACATCATGGGATAAATTACGTCCTTTAGGAATGCTTATAAAGCTAGAGTAAAGTAGGTTATTAATTTTTCTATGGCTCAGCTCTGTGTTTAAATATTCTAGATTAACAACATCAGATATATTAACAGGACTAGCAACACCAGTAACAGAATGATTACCCATATTTAAAGAACCAGTCATATTGCCTCCAAAAATAGGCATATAATTGTTCTGTAAATAATTTAAATTTACAGCATCGTGTGATTGCACTGGATTTTGTAAATTAATAATAGTGTTACCATTCATATTTAAATCAGCATTCATGGCAGTGTCACCATTAAGGCTTAATACACCCAAAACTTTGGCATCTAATGCATTTAAACGTGCATTAAGAGTAGCTAAATTTACTGCATCTTGATCATGTTGGGGGTTAGCTAATCCTTGGATAATATACATGCCACCCATATTAATATTGCCTGTCATAGTTCCACCTGTAAAAGGTAGGTATGAAGACATAATAAAGGTCACATTTTTTTGTAAAATACTAATCATTCCTTCTGCATTAGTAAGTCCAGAAGTTAAATGTGTAATAGTTTTTTCATCTTCTATTAACTGTTTTTTTACAATATTTAAGGCTGCTTGTAATTGCTCAGAACTTTCATGTAATGCTTTAAGATCTTGCTTCATTTCAATAATATTTTTATTAATAGCAAGGTCGCTGATGTTTAAAGAATTTGTGTTTATGGTTAATTCATCAATAGCATTGGATAATTGATGATCACTATGTTGTAGTGCTGTAATGTCAATTCTTTCTTGATTAGTTAGTTCATGTAAAGCAATTGTTGTTTTTTCTAAAAGAGCAGATGTTTTCGTTGTTTCTTTTGCTGTACTGGCAACAATCACCTCTATTTCAGATACAGTTGATTGTAGGGTGCTTAATGAATTTGCTGTAGTAATATTTTGGCTTTGAAGGGAAGAAAAATTTTGCTGTTCAGTCGCATTAAGATTTTGTAGAAAACTCCAGAATAGATTCTTATCCATTTGTGTAGTTTGCTGTAGTTGGTTCAGAGTTGTACTATTAGTAGAAACTACATTACTTAAAGATTCCACAGATACTGTTAAAGCATTCTGATGATTAGTCAAAGCTATAATCTCACTATTATAATGAGAAACGTCAGTATTTATCTGCGTCATAGATTTTTCTAATGTATTTAAAGAGATACTGGTCTTTTCATGATCTTTTTGAAGAGATAAGAAATCTATATTCTCTTTATTACTTAAGGCATTTAATGCATTGGTTAAATCGATGCTTTTTTGTGATAAATCTCCAATAATTAACCCTTGGTCAGCAACAGTATTTTTTACTTCAAAAAGAGTCTGACATGTAAATACTATTGATGTGGAAAGATTTTCATCAGCAGATTTAAGATCCTCTAATGCAATTAATTGAGAGACGGAAAATTCTTGAAAGTTACTTGCTAGTTTATTTGCACTTATTTTTTCTTCTGCTAATAACGCATCTAAAGAGGTTGTTTTGCTTGTAAGTGTATCGATGCTAGCTATCATATTCATAGATAAAGAAGTATATTTTTCTAATATATTTGCAGCATCTTGATCCTCTTTGTTCTTTAAGGCCTCTATATCTGCTTTTAAACTGGATATATCTACAGATTCTTGATTAGTTAAATACTCAATATTTTGAAAAATTTCTGTAATTTGATTATTGATAGTAACAAAAGTATCACCTGTGTGAGTTGCAGATAATTTTAAAAGATCTACTTCAGCAGACAGGTCCCGTAAATTTTTTGTTAAAATCATATCGTTAGCTTTGATGCTATTCAAAGCTATTTGGAAGTTATCAATTTTTGTATTAGTAACATTTTGGTTAACTGTAATTTGAGCAGAGATATTCTTTATAAGGTATTTAAGTTCTCCTTGCTCATTGAATAATGTGGTGATTTGTCCCTTGATATGATCAATAGAAGCAGCATCTGCAGCTTCTGCAGCAGTTAAGGTGGCAATATTGGTTGTATTCATGGAAATTTCATTATGTAATACAGATATAGAGGTAGTGTAGTTATTAAGAGCACTACTCCAATCAGCAGTATTTTCTAAAGAATTAGCAACCAAAGCCGTAATGATTTCGTAATGGCTTTTACACTCTAATACATTACTTTCCATACTAGAAATACTAGTATTAAGAGTTTCAAATTGAGAGCTTACTCCTTTTTTTAAACTAATAATTTCAATGGTGTGTTCATCAACTTGCTGGGTAAGTTGAATGATTTCACGAGTATGGTCTTGACTTATTGTTGACAGGTTTTCTTCTAAGGTATGTATGTTGACTACATCTGCTAAGATAGTATTCACGGTAACAGTCAATGAGTCTGTTTCATCATTTAAAGCATCGATTTCTGTGCTTGTTTTTAGATTTAAATTATTTAAATCTTGTTTTTGTTGAGTAGTTAAAATTTGTAATGCTAAAGATTCTTTTTCTAAAATAACAACTCGTCCTGTTAAATCATTAACAGAAGAGTTTATTTTAGCTGCTCCTTGTTGAATAAGGCCTATATCACTAGCTTCTTTTTGTATTAAAGCATTTATAGAACTATCTAAAGCTTGAACAGTTGTAACAGTTTGAGAAAGTTCTTCAGCAAGATTAGCTGCTTCTGAATTCAAGTCATTAATCTGTTGCGTATTATTGTTAACTGTACTGGTTACAATAGATAAATCTTCGCCTAATACAGCAACATTAATTTTTATATGATCAGTTACAGATGTTAGGGTAGCTAAACCATTAGTAGTGCTTTGAACAAGCTTATTAAGGGTGTCTTTTTCTTCTACGAATTCTTTTTGAAGAACGGCGACATTATGATCTGATTCATCTTGTCTTATTTTGAATTGAGATACAGTTGCTTCAACAATATTAAAGGTGGTGCTTAATACACTTATATTATCTTCAGCTTTAGCAAGAGAAGAATTAACCTGAGTGTTTGCTACTTGTAGTTCTAAAATATTATTTTCTTCTTTCTTAACAGATATAGTAAGAGCAGCAATTTCATTAGAAACTTGTTCTTGTAAATTTCCATAAGTTATTTGAAGTGCATTTGTTGTATTAACTAATGAAGACACTGATTGGGAAAGTGTGTACTCACTTGTTTGTAAATTATCAATGATAGATGTGTGTTGAGCAAGTGTTTGGGTGTGTATTTCTGAATTAGTGGATAAATTAGAAACATCTTTTTTTAAACTATTAAGATCTTCTGATATACCTAAAACTGTAATGTCTAAGTTGCTTACAGTTGTATTTAATGTAATATGAGCTTTTTCTAAACTATCTACATCTTGTTGTTCCTTAATAATTAAGTCGTTTAAAGTTACTGTGTTATTATTTGTAATAGTAGAAATTGCTACCAAGTTGTTGCTAAAAGTCGTTAACTCATTGGAAAAATCATAAACTTGACTGGATAAGCTATCCTCTACTGCAGCTATACCAGCCATTTGATCTAACACATTAGACATGCTCAAAGTCAGTAAATTTTCTGATTCTTTAAGAGCGTCTACACTAGAATTAATGGATTGTACTGAAGCACTAAGTTCTGTAGTAATAGTATTTAAGCTATTAACTTCATGATTTAAAGCTTTTGCAGCTGATTTTATAGTAAGTATATCAAAAGAATTTTCAGCGATAGTTTCTGTGGATTTATCTACTATATCTGTTAAAGCGTGTAATGAAGAAGTGTTTAAGATGTTATCTGTCATAACTATGGCAATTTGAGAAGCTAGCTGTGTGACATTATTTTGTAATGTATTTTCTAAGCTTGTTAATGCGCTAATTTCTCGAACAGCTGTGCTGAGCAATTTGGTATTTTCTGTTGTATATTTTTTAGTTATTTTTAGATCTTGAGCAAAAGTAGTTAATTCATTTTCTAAATTACTTACACCAACGTTAAGGGTATTAACAGAATCTGTTAATTGCTGATCTTTCTGAGATAATAAATGCATATGAGCAGATTCAACTGCAGATAGATCTTCTATAGATTGCATTGTTGCTTCAGTTTTATGAGCTATACTAGTAATACTTTGCTGTGCATCTGCAATTGCAGATGAAACTGTAGATACTTTTGCTTTTAGTAGGGAAATATCATGATTTTGTTCATTGTCAGAAGCAGATAAGCTAGCTATTGATGTTGTAAAGGTGCTTATTGCTGTTGAGTTAGATCCTACCTGAAGTTCTAAATCAATAACAGATTGAGATGTAGCAGCAGTATCCCCAATAACTTGATTTAAACTTAAAGATATTTGAGAAAGAGATTGAGCAGTACTACTAGTTAATGCTTCTACAGCGATCATATTTTGAGAAATATCTGTAATATGAGTTTCAGCACTAATCATTCTATCAGATAAATCTTCAACACCTTGCTGTAGAGCAGTAATATCATGAGCATTAGATGCTAGAGTTTCTTCTAACACTGCCTCATTTTGTGATAAGATTTGTTGAGCTTCATTTAAGGATTGAATTTGTCCTGATTGAGTAAGTAATTTATTGTTATTAGCATGAACATTATCATTTAATATAGAGTAATCTTGAAGAACATTTTCTACACTCATACTTATATTATTATAGCCATTTTTTAAAATAGCTATATTAGCTTCATCAGTACTTATGCTAGTAACGAGGCCAGATACTGTTTGTAATGTATGATCTAATGAAGCATTCATGCCTGTTACTTGGCTAATAAGATCACTAACAGCTTGTTGATTTGATACATCATATTTTTGTAATTCTGAAATCTCATTGGAAATAACACCTATAGTTTGGAACATGCTAGATGTATTGCTTTGGAGAGTTGTTGCGATAGAAGTAAGAGAAGTAACATTTTGAATAGTAGCTTCTGATGATGCTTCTAAAAGACTTACAGCATCACTAAGATCAGCTGTTTTTATATTCAATGTAGTAATGGCAGTTGTTGCTGTTGCAATATTACCAGTAATAATAGATTCACGAGAAACAATGTGAGTTATTTCTGCTTCAATATTTTCAATATGATCACTATGAAGACTAGTGGTAACAATTACTTCAGCTAATTTTTGTGTTGTTGAAGAAGTTGCTGCTTCTAATTGAGTAATCTCTTCTGATATTGAGGCTACCCTATCTGTAATATACATATCATAATTTTTCAGCCCTTGAATATCTTGTTCAACATAATTTACTGTACTAGATAATAGAGCATCTTTTTCTGATAATTTATTTAATGTTGCTGCAGTTAAATTTTCAAATTTTTGAGAGTTAATTACATCGTTTTGTAATTGTGCTACATTGCCTTGAGTAAGTGCATAATCTGTTTGCAAAGCTTCAATGCTTTGCCCTTGAGAGCTAATACTCTGTGTTTGTTGCCCTAGAGAGTCAGATAGACTATGTATATCTTGATTATGATCGCTAATTACACTTTGCATACGATCTATATTGTCATGAACATCTTTTAATGAATTATTAATACTTAAACCATTATTAGTTAGTGCGACTATGGATGCTCTTAGATTATTAAAGTTTCCTTGGCATGTAGAAGATGAATCTTTTAAGGCTTGGATATCATCAGCTTGTGATGTATTTCCTTGTTGCAGGCCAATAATTTGATCTGAAATAGCTGAAATAGAACTAACTAATGTATCACTGGATTGTTGTAAAATACTTACGCTTTGATTTAAGTTTT
The DNA here is from genome assembly GCF_015356765.1 of Candidatus Clavichlamydia salmonicola. Lineage (GTDB taxonomy): Bacteria > Chlamydiota > Chlamydiia > Chlamydiales > Chlamydiaceae > Clavichlamydia > Clavichlamydia salmonicola. The sequence goes on along the minus strand of NZ_WTCQ01000004.1, from coordinate 38,999 downwards.
TTACATTTTTTATATTTACTGTGAGAGAGGTATTCATGTTAATGATATTTTGCTTCGCTGTAGATACATCTGTTTGAACAGAAGTCAAAGCTGTTGTCAATGAAGCTAAATTAATAGCGTTAGAATGGACTGTTTGTGAAAGAGAATCAGAATTACTTTGAAGAGCTGCAAGAGTTCCAGTAACAATAGACATATCATTTGTTAATTGTGTCATTCCTTGAGTAAAGGTAGCAATTTGATGAGCATCTGGACCACTGTATAATCCTGAAACAGACATTAATAAATCATAATCTGTTTTGCAGGTATTAATGGTATTTGTTATGTGAGAAATATCATTATTAATGCCACTAATCGAAGAACTAATTGTAGAAGTTGTTGAATATAAGGATAAAATATCGCTGGTGTTAGTAGATACTTGTTGTCCTACATTAGCAAGGCTTTGGATAGTATTATTTAAATTGCTTTCTAAGTTAGCTGTATGGTGTGAAATATCTGTAAATATTTGTTGGGTGCTTGTTTCAAAGGCATTGAAATGAGTGATATCCTTCTCTATTTGTTGTATTTGGTACGCATTGTTATTATTTTCTGATTGTAAATTGATAAGATCAGTATGAACTACTTGTAAAGATGATGAAATTCCCAATAAAGATGTTTGCGCTTGACTATCAGATGTTTTTAGTAATTCAATTTCACTTGAATAATTATTAAGAGTTTTTTCTACTATAGTATTTTTTTCATGAATATCATTTATATTTGATGAAAGAATAGTTGATTTATTTTTTATCTCTATAATTTCATTTGTATGCTCTTTAGTTAAGCTATTTAATTCAATAGTATTTGTTTGTATATCTGTGATATTTGATTGCATATGCTGAATTGTTTGGCTTTGAGCTCCAGTTTGATTATTTAAATCACCAATATTTATAGTTACAGCATCTAATACAGTATTAATAAGTGTTACTTCTTGAGTCAATTTAACTGTGATACCAGCAGCGATGCTTTGATCATGAGCCACTTGTTCTAAAAGTATGCTTTGGGATTGAAGTCTTTCGATATTTCCCCCAGTAATTACCTGTAAATTAGCAATATGTGCTGCATCATCTACTTCAGCTTGACCAATATGTGCTATTTGCAATGAAAGATCTTTACTAAAGGTATTAATAGTAGATACATCTGAGATTATGGTTGCTACAGTAGATTCAGTTTGAGCTACTGCTTGTTCCATAGAATCAGATTTTATTTCTAAGCTAGTGATACGTCTTTCATGGTCTTGTACTGTATGAGAAACATTTTTTAGAGAAAATGTTAATCCAACAATGCTGCTTGAAAGTCCTGATTCTACAAATTTCATTTGAGTAATATCTAATTGGGAAGCGTTGATTTGATCTATATTTGCTCCTGTTTGAGCAGTTAAAAGATCAATTTGATGAGATTGAGCAGTAGAATTTTGGCCAAGGAGCGTGACTGTATCAGAAAGAGAGTTGAAAGAATTATGAAGAGATGCATCAGCATCTTGTAAAGTGGCGACATTTGTGGCTAGTTGAAGAGATAATTGTGTTGTAGCTTGAATATTGCTTAAGACTTTATTTTCAGTATTAGTGAGATTATTTTGTACTGTTTTTATAGAAGCTGATAATCCTTTTACTGATGAAGAAATAACTTGAACATTTTGTGAAATAGTTTGATCTACAACACTTAAAGCAGCAATATCTTGGGTGGCAACATCTAAGTGATTATTATTATTTTGTACTTGTGAATACAAATCATTAATTGAATTCATATTGCCAGCTGTCGTTCCAGCTAATGTGGAGACTTCTCCTGCAAGAACACTTAATGAATTAGAAAATCCAGCTTGTGATACTTGCACAGCAGATAACTTACTCATAGTTTGATTTACATTGCTGGTATTCGTTGTTGTTTGAGTAGCTAAGGTTTTTAAATTAGCTTCTTCTGCTGCTACATGAGCTGATAGGCTGTTTATGTTTGTTGTTATATTTGATAAAGAATTTGTTAATGCTGCATCTGAAGATTCTAATGCACTTAATCTAACATTTGCTCCACTTAGTCCATTTGTAACAGTGTTCATACTCGACTGTAAATTATTAACAGTCTGACTAGTTTGTTGTACTGTTGTTCCCATTACTCCAATAGTGTTAGATAACTGAGTTACATTTTCTGTAATGATTTGGGAAGTGGTATTTAAATAAGATATATCAAGTTTTTCTTTTTCAGCTAAAGCTGCTAAATCTATTTTAATATGAGTATTTGCTTCATTGATCGTGTAAATATTATGATTTAATTGAGCTGTTTTTGTAGTAACAGCATCAACTTTTTCTGTTAAATCTTGAGTAGTGGTATTTAATGTATTAGTTAATGTTGATAATGAAGCTAAGTATTGATGAGCTGTCATTATATCTTGAGAGTTAGTTTGGACTGTTTGAGTAAGTGTTGATACAGAGTTAGATGTTGACAGCGTAAGAGCAGACAAGGCTGTAACAGTTGAGTTTAGGGTGTTTAAGGATCCATTGAATGTAGTAATTGTATTTTGAGCTGTTTTTAAGATGTTATTTGTATGATCTAAGTTTTTTTCATCAATAGTTAAACGAGTACCTAAATCAGAAATCGTATCTTTATAAGTGCTAGATTGAGCAACAAGATCATTAACTTTAGTTGTTAAATTTTGAAAATTTACAATTAATTGATTTTCAGAATTAGTCAAACCAGCAAAATTTTTCACACAACGAGTATCTAAATCATTTAACATGATTAAAGTAGATTGTAAGTTATTGCTTAGATTAGAAAGAGTACTATTTGTGGTATTAAGATCTTTTTTTACAGCATCTGTAGCTTTTGATAAACTATCTGTATCAGCAGCTTCTTTTTTTTCTAAATTAGCAATTAAATCTGAAAGTAAAATAACATCAGAGGTTTCCTTATTTGTAATAGATGTAATTGCAGCAGCATTATTTTGAGTGGCAATCTGTAGTTGATGAATAAGGTTAGATAAATCAGCATCTGCATTTTGTAAATTCAATATTGTTTGATTTATTCCAAACAGATTATTTCCTTCTAGTGTTGTAATAGCTTTTGTATTAGCTGCTACTGTAGCATTGATGTTTATAAGATCTGTAGATAAATGGGTGAGTGTTTGAGATAATTGATTATCAGATGCTAATAGCCCTGAAATATTATTGTGAACATCTGTCATATCAGACTTTATAACACTGACAGAAGAACTAAGGGCTTTAAAAGCTTTTTCTAATTCACCTAAAGATACACCAATTTGTAAACAATCTTTTTTATCACTAGTTTGGTGTGTTTGTAAATCACCTATATTTGTAATACATTGATCTAATTTTGCTCTTAACAAGTCTTCTTTTGAAATAATTTCAGTTACTTGTATGGATACATGCTGGCTAAGATCTGTAAATGAGTTATTAATAGTTGAAAGATCTTGGTAAATGATTTGAATATCAGAGCTCTGTTGTTGAATATCATCTTTTTGATTGAGTACTTGAGCACTTAGAGAGCTAATAGAACCACTAACAACATCTACTTCATTGGATAGATCATTTACAGATTGTTCAATTTTTAAAATTTCATTCCCAAGCCCTGTCTCTGAAACTTGTTGCAATGTTTGTAAATCTATAGCAAAAGCATCGAACTCACTTTGTAAATGAATAATATCAGAAGTAGATTGATTCATATGCTGCTTCACTAAAAATAAGTCACTTTGTATTTCATTGATATTATTAGCTTGTGATTGAGCGTTTGTGTTTAAAAAATTTGTTAAAGATTGGAGAGTAGTAACATTTTGGGTAGTTTGTTGTAATTTGCTAAGAATATCACCCATGCCTTGAGTGTATTGGATAATACCTTGACTCCAACCACTAGTATCGACTTGTTGCCCAAGTAAATTCATTAAAAGATCACAAGTACTTTGACAAGTATTTACATTCTTAGATAACGCAAAGACTGTTTGGTCTAATGCTGTTAATGAAGATGTTGTATGTGTGTCTGAGGTTTGTAATTCTGTAATGGCTGCATTAATTTTATTTAATGTTCCTTCACCAATTGTAAATTGTTGTCCTAATTGGTTAATTTGAGCATTAATTTGAGATGAAGTTATAGTAAAATTTTTGGTTAATATGGCTTGAGTTATTTCTAAAGCTTGAATAGAGGAGGCACTATTACTAATAGTGGTGTTGATATTTGTGATATTTGTTTGAAGTTTTTTAAGTGAAATATCCAAAGTCGCGTTACTGTTCATAATAGATACGAACTGTATGGAGAAGTTGTTTGTTGTAGTAGTTAATTTTGTTATTGAAGATTCAGCTGAAGTAATTTTGTTATTACATTCATTAAGAATATTGCTTTGTTGAGTAATTGTTTTTTCTAATTTTGCAAAAGATATAGTGGTATTTGTGGTTATGTCTTTTAAAGACGATATACTGTAGGCCTGTTCATTGACCAATCCTTGGAGGTTTTTTAAAATTTCTTGTAAAGATCCTAAAGGAAAAACAGCGACTAATTTTCTTAACTCTTCTATATCTTGAGTATTAGTGCTTGTTTGAGATGAAAGAGTAGCTGTAAGTTGAAAATTTTTTTCTAATAATGCAGAAAGAGCGTCTATTTCTTTTTGTAGTTGTATATCTTTGTTTTGTAAATTCGTAATAGCTACTGTGTTATTATATGTATTAGTTGTCAGATTATTTAAGCTGATAGTCATTCTTGAAAAGCCAGAAGTTAAATTTAACACGTTCTTTTTTAGAGAATTTGTATCTGATTGAATGTTAGAAATAGTTGTTCCTTGTTGAATAACTTGACTGGATAATGATGTAATTTGTTTTGGTAATTTTTCTAATTCTTCATTGATAGCAATAATTTTGGTATCAATAGTATCAACTCGTATTTTTAGATCTTTTAGGGCAGTAGTATTTTTTTCAGTTTTAAGATTGATTTGACAAACAAATTTTTTGGTTGTTTCAAGATTTTCCTGAAAAGATATAAATTCGATATTACTTGTGTGATTGACTGAAGAAATAATTTCTACATTTTTTTGAATTTGTACCATTTTCTGAGAAAGTTCTATCAACACTTGGTTTTGTGAGTTAAATGAATCAGAAAAATTATCAACAATTGTAATACTAGCGGTTAATGAGATGTCTAAGCTACTGAGCGCTGTTTCTAAAACTGAAACGCGGTGTGTTACAGCTGTAATATCATGAGTGTTTTGTTGTGCTATAGAGCTAAGGGAATATAACTTTTGTAATAAAGCTTCTTCATGAATAAAAAGTTTTTTTACGCGATGCCTAAGACGATTTATGATATCTTGTACTTCATTAAGATCATGACGTTGATTATTTACAGTTGTGCTTAATCCTTCTACAATACTTTGTAGGTCAGATAAGCTGGTTGTAGTTATAGAAACATTTTCTGTTATTGATATGGTGCTTTGGATATTAGCAACTAATTTTGCTTGTATGACATTGATTAATTGACCTGTGCCTATAATAGCAGTATTCATGCTAGTAATTTGCTGAGAAATTTGTGAAGAATCATTATTCATATGAGTAATGGTTGTGGTTGCTTCAGTAATAGAGTTAGTAATTTCTTGGACTTGTTGCAAGCAGTTAAGTTGATTATTTTCAACAAGAGCTAACTGTTCTCGTATATTATCATCTTCGTCTTGTAATGTAAGAATAGCTAATTCATTAGCTGCTTCTTTTTGCGCTACAATTGATATATGGTTTAATGCTTCATCAATATTTACATGTATTTGAGATAATTCAATGCTAGTAGAATTAATCTTTTCAGAAAGAGGCTGGATAAATGAAGTAACGAATAAAACATTTGTTGCGCTATCAAACTGATCTACTTCAGGGGTTGCTACTCCTAAAAGAGCGTTGCCTCCAAGATCTAATGATCCTTTGAGAGAACCTCCTACTAAAGAAAGATAATTTTGTTGAAGATAGCCTAAGGTTACTGCATCTTGTATAGCAGTGGGATCTTTAATCCCAGTTATAGAACTGTCTCCATTAAAAATTAAGTTTCCAGTTATTGGAAAAGAAACAGATGTTCCATTCATAGGAACGTAAGATATGGTTGAATTGCTGGTTGATCCAGCAGAAGTCACATTCGCAAAAATATTATTATGGAATGTTTTCTTCAAAGCACGTTCAGTAAATTCATTACTGTCAGCTTCGTTGATTTCATTAATAGGCATAAACATGAACCTTTTATAAAAGAAATTAAATTTGTAAAAAAAATTAATATCAATTAGTTAAGATTGTTAAAAAAAAATAACAAACTTTTTATAAAAAACATTAAAATTAAGTTAATATTGTGTTGTTTTTAACAAATGAAGAAGACACATCTTGAAATAAGATATAAAAGCCACAGAAAAAAGATCTTTTTGGATTTTTTCAAAAATTCGGGCTATATTAATTATAAGTAAAAAGTAAAAGCGAAATATGGTTATTAAAATACAAACTCTTAATATGTTATAATTAAAAAAAAATCTACTATTAATTTTTAATATTAAAATTTATGGAGATTCTATTGATTTATCCCAGGGAAGAACTGGTACAGTTTGAGAAGGAGCATTATCTCCTAAGACAGAAAAAAGTTGATCAGCTAAGCTGCCCACTACATAACCAAGATGGCCCCCAGAAGATCGAGCCATTAAAATTCCTATACGGGCATATGCAGATGTCCAATCTAATTCAGGATGATTAAAAGATCCTCGCATTTTTACTTGGAAGAAATCTTTTTTGGCTAAATCAGTTAAATTAAATCGTTGTTGTAAAACACTAGGTGCAATCCCTAATGTAAGCTTTAATTTATCATTTAAAATATCTGTTTTCCCCCATACAGCAATATGAATTTTGTGATCCAAAAGAACATCAAATCTTCTTTGGTAAAGAACGCCGTTTTGTAAACTAAAAAATAAAGGAGAAAACCAAGCTTCCACTTTTTCTCCTCCATCTTCTGTTTTTAAAAATTCAAATAATTTATGCACTTGGCCTTGGTTATCTAAATAAATTTTTCCTAAATCAAGGGTGGCATGGTTAATTTTAATATTTTTAAATTCAAAATCTTTAAAGGGAAAAGAGAAATCTTCAGCATCAATTTGAAAAAATATAAAACGATCAGAATAAGTGCCAGATACAATTAAAGGATTTAGGGTTTTTAAAAAAGCTTTTGCTATTTGATCATTGAGATGAAAAGAAAATTTAAGATCATCACATAGACGAATTATATCAGATTGGACATCTAATGGAAGAATGGCATGTAAATTAGGTGATTTGAGATCAAGTGTTACAGGGCCTTTAAGTTGCATTAAATCCCAAGAAGCTTTGACGTCTATAGAATTTCCTAATAGTGCTTTCATTTTTTCTGCATGAGCATAAGGAGCTTCTAATAGGCCAGTTAAAAATGAATAAGGAAGATTTTCTGTAGCAGCAGCCCCTTGAATGCTCATGCCAGGGTTTAAGGCATGTTTATCTCGTTCCATTAAATTATAAACAGTACCATTTAAAAAAAAGGGAGAACTTTTTTCTGAAGCATTATCTTTTTGTTTATGATTGCCAGTTAAAGAATAACAACTTTCTCTACACATGGTTTGTCCTGAAAAAGAAGCTTTTAAGTCTGTAATAACTACTTTGTCTTGTGTTCTTTTTTCAATAAAATTTAAAGGAGAAGATGTTAATTCTAAGTGTAAGCCACCCTTTAATAATCTAGATAAGAAGGATTTATCAGTTTTTTTAGGTAAAGAAAAGTCTGAAAAATGTGCTTCTATTACACTGTCATTCATTAAAGATAAGTGAGAATATTGAGAGTTGTCTGAAGGGTGCTTTCTAAATAAGGCATATTTTTCAGGTGTTAATTTAAAAATGCACATGCCTTTAGAATTTGGCAAAATATTTTCATTATTATCTAATCCTAAATCTAAGGAAAGTTCACAATCAGGACTTCTTAAAGCAGATTTAATCTGAAAAGCTTTCTTTTTTTGGGGGGCTCGTTTTATCTCAAAAATATTTTTCATACTAGTTCCTAAATATTCATTAAAAGGAAAATTAATATTTAAGAGTTGATTGAAGATATCAGGATTAAAATTTTGTATAAATCCCTTAGTAACAATGGAAGCATTAGGAAAAACTGGAAATCCATCTGTGTAGGTATAATCAGTAATATGTAGTAATGGAATGGAAATATGAGCTGAAGAATGATTTAATAAATGATAATGACCTTCTAATTTACCCCTAATAATGCCTTCTTTTCCTTGAAAATTAAAGGAACAGGTTCCATGAGTTAACTCCATGTTTTTTAATACAGGAGAAATTTTTTCTAAATTTAAATAATCACATCCAATATGAGATACTAAATTTATATTTTTTAATGAAAATGGATTGTCTGTAATTTCAATAGTTTTTCCATAACCAGCCCAATGATTTTTTCCAGCATTTACATCAAAAGAAAAGGACAATGGTCCCATTCGTGTTCCCATGCCACTTTGCCCATTAAAAGCAATATGAGCTTCTGGATAACCAATTAAAGACGAGTAATAAGGAGATAAGGCTATTTTTGAAACAAGAGTTACTTCTGTTTTTTTAGGAGTGCTTTCTCCTGAAATTTCTGTTGTAAAAAATGGATGTGAACATTGGCATTTCATGCGCATATTTTTATGATCAAATTCTCCTGACAATTGTACGCAAAGGGGAAGGTCTGCATAATGATTAATCCAGGAAGAGTCTTTAGTAAAAGGTAAAAAAGCTCCTATTTTGGCTTCTTTTTGAAGTAACTCAATATGCCAAGGGTCTTTATTTTTTTTGGTTACAACTAATGCAGAAGGGATTTTATAGCCATTATTTTCAAATGTAAAATTAGAAATTAAATGTGCTTTTTGACGAGATATTACACCTGTAAAAATCAAATCATTAAGAACAAAATCTGCATGACCTTTTTCTATGGCTGTACAAGATATTGCATCAGATTCGCCTCTAAAGCTAATAAATTTCTTTTTAACAGAATTTTCAAAAGGATAAAAAGACCAAAATCCTTTTGTAATGTGTAGGCGAATAGCTTTAGAGTTTTTAACAACAAATTGCTTTAATGTATCTGGCAAAAAAAATGGGGTGATTTTTGAACCAGCTCCTAAGGCTATATAAGAAGGATGTTTAGAAGAAAAAATAAAGGAATGTTGATCAATTTTAGCTTTAATCCGAGCCTTTAAGGAGCCTGCTAAAATATTAAGATCTATAAAAGAATCTTTATTTTTTTTAATCGTTTTAAGATCGCCTTCAATGAAAGCAGTATTTGATACAAGTTCTAATAAAGGAGTAATAGCCATATGTTTAAGCCATACAGATGGAAAGTCTCTTACTTGGCCAAAAAAAGATGGTGCGTCTCCATAAGACCACTGTAATGTTACAGCTCCTTGTACTCGATCATATGAACTAATAGCTTTGATATCGCCATACTCCTTCATCCAATTAGCTTGAATCTCAGAAAGCATACAAGATGTACCATCTTCTAAGGAGTTAATATTGAAAGAACCATTGGATATTTCAAATCGAGAATGTTTTAAAAAATCATAAATCAGTGGTTTATTAGAAAAAACCTCATCTTTGCTAACCTTAAGAGTATAATTACAATTTTTTATAGAAATTTTTTGAGGAAAGGAATGAGAAATGAGTCCTATTAATGAGACATGTAAATCTAGTAGCTCTGCTTTAAATTGGGCAGTGCCATCTAAGCTACAGCAAGTAATATTAGAAAAACTTTGTTTACCAAACCAAGACAAATTAAGAGATGACATCGATATTGACATTCCAAAACTTTTGGAAGCAATTTTCATGACTATTTCTTTGCCTTTTTTAGAGTTATCAATCAATAAAGGAAACAAAACAATAGAAGAGCAAAGGATGCCACTAAAAAAAACAAAGCTATACTGAATTAACAACTTTTTTTTAGCTTTTTTTTTCATGAATGATCCTATAGCTTAGATACATTTTAATAATTGTTCTAAAAGTACTTAAGCTTCAAAATATGCCCAAAAAAATGCTTTTTCCATAAATGTAACACATTGCCAACAACTTAAAATAAGAAAGCTAAGAAAAACTACTGGGATTCTTTTAGAATATTTATTCTGGAATTATAAAGGTAGTTTTGAAAGAGAAAAATAATTTTTTTTTCTTTCTCTATTTTCTATTTTAAAATAGATGCGAGAACAGAATTTGTGTAAAAAGAGTATACATATATATCATGGTCTTTTTACAATACGTTCTTTTTAGAAAAAATTTTACTTTGATCACGTGAATTCAAAAAAAGTAATAATAGCCCCTTCTCTGATAGCTGGTGATTTTGGTAAATTAGCAGAACAAGCAGTGAAAGTTTTTGAAGCTGGTGCTGATATACTACATCTTGATATCATGGATGGACATTTTGTTCCTAATTTAACATTGGGGCCAGATGCTGTAAATGCCATTAATAAAACAGTAGATGGCTTCTTAGAAGTTCATCTTATGCTTTATAATCCTTTTAACTTTATTGAACCTTTTGTCAAAGCTGGGGCTGATAGGATAATTTTTCATTTTGAATCGACTGAAAATCCTAAAGAGCTTATCTCGTATATTAAGTCTTGTAGTATAGAATGTGGTATTGCCTTTTCTCCAGAAACTTGTATGGAATTTATGCTCCCATTTGTTTTTCTGGTTGATTTGATACTTATAATGTCTGTTAATCCTGGATTTTGTGGACAAAAATTTATTAGAGAAACTTGTGACCGTATTGCTTTTATTAGACATTTTTGTCGAAAAAATATGATCACATCTCAAAGTAAAAAAGCTATGACAACAGAGTATCCCATAGAAGTAGATGGTGGTATCGATGGGGATACAGCTGTTTTATGCGCTAAATCAGGAGCAAATGTTTTTGTTTCTGGTTCATATTTATTTAAAGAGAATTTAATGAAAGAAAAAATAGCACATTTACGCACGACAACGGAGTCTACCTATGGTCAATAGTAGTCAACTTAACCCTGGAATGATAGTTTCTATTGATGATGCGCTCTACAAGGTTGTTTCTATAACAAAAGTTTCAGTGGCTAAGGGAGATCCTTTTTTAAAGGCTATTCTTAAAGAAATTTCTTCTGAACAGGTTATTGAGAAGAATTTCAAATTAGGACAAGATCTAAAAGAAGTAGCTTTTGAAAGTCATTCGATAGAATTTCTTTATCAAGAAAATGGTGATTACCTATTTTTAGATGTTGGAAACTATGAAAAAGTTTTAGTAGAAGCTAGTGTTATAGGAGATAAGGTATTGTTTTTAAAAGCTGGCATACGTCTTACTGCTATGGTTTATGGCAATAAAGTTTTCTCTGTAGAACTTCCTTATTTTTTAGAGCTTATGGTTTCAAAAATGGATCTTTCTGGTGAAGAAATTGCTTTAGCTGGGGGAACGAAGAGGGCCTTATTAGAAACAGGCGCTACAATACAAGTTCCACCGTTTATAGAAGTTGGTGATGTCATAAAAATTGATACAAGAATTTGTGAGTATATTCAAAGAGTTTAACCTTCAATCTAAAAGGGAATATATGGACCTCAAGCAAATTGAAAAAATTATGATGGCAATGGAACGTAATCGAATCCGTAAATTTGCTATTAAAAGAGATGGGTTTGAGATGGAATTGGAAAAAGAAGGATCTTATGATTCTCAACAAGCTTACATGTCTAAGTTAGAGCAACCCATCTTTACTGAGTTTTCTCAAGAAAAACCTTTACCCACATCTTTAGAGCCCCCAGCTTCCTTGAAAGCATCTGAAGAAGATCAAGGTATTTTTATCACAAGCCCAATGGTCGGAACTTTTTACTCAACTCCTGGGCCTGATCATCCAGCATTTGTGAAAATTGGAGATCATATAAATGAAGATTCTTTGGTTTGTATTATTGAAGCTATGAAGGTGATGAATGAAGTAAAAGCAGGAGTCAAAGGCATTATTACAAAAATTTTATTAGCTAATGGAGATCCTGTTCAATTTGGAACTAAAATGTTTTTAGTTGAGCCTATTTAATGAAAAAAGTTTTAATTGCCAATAGAGGCGAAATAGCTGTTAGAATAATTCGAGCTTGTCATGAGTTAGGATTAGCTACAGTTGCAGTGTATTCAACAGCTGATAAAGATGCTTTACATGTTTTGCTTGCAGATGAAGCTGTTTGTATTGGTGAACCAGCTGCATTAAAATCTTATCTTAAAATTTCTAATATTTTAGCAGCTTGTGAAATTACTGGGGCTGATGCAATTCACCCTGGCTATGGTTTTTTAAGTGAAAATACAAATTTTGCAGCTATTTGCGAAAGTTGTGGTATTACATTTATTGGACCTTCAGCAAAAACCATTGGTATGATGGGAGATAAGATTCAAGCAAAATTAATTGCTAAAAAAGCTAAATGCCCAGTAATTCAAGGCTCAGAAGGTATCATTAAAGATGAGCAAGAAGGGTTAGAGATATCTAGAAAAATTGGTTTCCCTGTTATCATTAAAGCTGTAGCAGGTGGTGGTGGCCGTGGTATCCGGATTGTTTTAGAAGAAAGTGAATTTTTACGTGCTTTTTCTTCAGCAACAGCAGAGGCTACTGCAGGATTTAATAATCCAGCTGTCTATATTGAAAAATTTATCCAACATCCTCGGCATATAGAAGTCCAATTACTTGGAGATAAACATGGTAATTGTGTTCATCTTGGAGAAAGAGACTGTACAATGCAACGAAGAAGACAAAAGCTTATAGAAGAAGCTCCAAGTCCTGTTCTTACCCCTGAATTAAGAGAAAAAATTGGTAAAACAGCAGTTGATTTAGCAAAAGCTGCAGGTTATTATTCTGCTGGAACTGTTGAGTTTCTGTTAGATAGCAGTAAACGCTTTTATTTTATGGAGATGAATACACGTATTCAAGTAGAACATACTGTTACAGAAGAATTAACAGGCATTGATATTTTGAAAATGCAAATCTTGATTGCGCAAGGTCAAAAGCTTCCATGGAAACAACGTAATATTCAATTTTCTGGTCATGTAATCCAATGTCGCATTAATGCAGAAGATCCATTTAATAATTTTATGCCTTCTCCAGGAAGGCTAGAATATTATCTTCCTGCTGCTGGTCCACATGTACGAGTTGATGGAGCTTGTTACAGTGGTTATCATATCCCTCCTTATTATGATTCCATGATTGCTAAATTAATAGTAAAAGGATCAGATAGAACTGAGGCTATAGCTATTATGAAACGTGCAATTAAAGAATTTCAAATAGGTGGTGTCCATTCTACTCTTCCTTTTCATCAATATATGATGAGCTTGGATGACTTTATCAATAATGAGTATGATATTGGTTATGTTGATCAAATGTTAGAATCAGGAACGACTTTTCAATAATATGAAAAGAAGAAGATAAATAATTTATTTTCTTGTCTGTCTACCATTAATGACTTCATGAAGGTTGCCTATAGCAATAAAAGCTCTTGGATCTTCTTTATGGACTAATTCTTTAAGTTGAGATAATTGCAATCTTTCTACCACAACGTAAAGCATTTCTTTATTTTCTCCTGTAAATCCTCCACGTCCTTGTAGATATGTTAGGCCAACACCTAAAACTTCTACTATAACTTTACCAAGACGTTTAGGAGTAGATGAAATGATAAACACAGATTTTGTATCATCGAATCCAACAATGACAGTATCCATAACACGGATGGCTACAACAAATGTCATTAAAGAAATAAATGCAGAGTGCCAATTTTTATAAACAAGACCCGCTAAAAGAAAGATAAAAACATCAATGAATAAAATTACTTGACCAACAGTAAAACCCATTTTTCTATTAATAATAATGCCAAGAATTTCAATGCCATCTGTAGATCCACCATGCCTAATAATTAAGCCAATGCCACATCCAATAGTACACCCACCTAGTACAAGAATTTCTAATTCTGAACCATGAAATTCTAAAAGAGGAAAGCCAAATTTACCAGTAAGTGCTTTTAGTACCCCTAAAGATAAAGAAAAAATAACAATAGAAGCAAACATTTGAATAACAAACTGTCTTCCAATTTGCTTATAAGCTAAAAATACAAATGGCAAGTTAAAAAGAACTAAGAAAAGAGAAAGATAACTATCACCAACAAAGTGGGAGGCCATAATTGCTAACCCTAGAACACCACCATCAATAAGTTGATTAGGTAGTAAAAAAGCATGTACACCTAGTGCAGCTAAGAAACTTCCTGCAATAAACCAACTAAATGTTCGTAGATAATAAGAAAAAGAACTAAACCCTGAGAAATGTTTTTTATAAGGCTTAAAAGACATGGAATCCCCCTCAAAAACAACCTCAAAAATTAAAGCAAAGAGAGAAACGCGAGAGACGGGACTCGAACCCGCAACTTCCGCCTTGACAGGGCGGTGCTCTAACCAATTGAACTACTCCCGCAAATGCTCTCCAAAAGTTTGGGCACGACAGGATTTGAACCTATGACCCCCTGTGTGTAAGACAGGTGCTCTAACCGCTGAGCTACGCACCCTCTGAAGAAGCTGAAAGGAAAGAATATCCTAAGAAAAGGTTTTCTTACAATAACTTTCAACACATATGATCAAGTATCAGAGTTTTTTCTTTATATTCAGCAAATGCCATCTCTTGAATGATTCTTTCTCGTTCAGACATATCAGGTAAAGTTATGCCAGAAAAAGTATCTATAGGTACTACTGTCACAAAATTACGTTTTAAAAAATTTGTATCGCAGGGGATGAAAGCATCCTCTTCTTCTATCATTTCTGAAACTCTATTAAATAAAAGGTCTGCACCATCTTTTCCAATGCACTGCATTTCTTCTGCAGCTATGCTAGTGCCTTGTTTTGTGAATTTTACACCTGCTACTTCTTTACATAAAACAGGCGGAAAATTGACATTTAATGAGACGCCTTTAGGTAATCTATGATTATTCAAATAATTTAATATCAAAGGGACGTATTTTTTTAACATGTCATTATCCACAGATGGGACTGGGCCAACTTGAGAAAAAGCAATACCAGGAATTTGTTTAATAGCTCCTTCTAAAACAGCTCCTACTGTTCCAGAATATAATATATTTCTGCCAGCGTTAGATCCAATATTAACTCCAGAAATAAGAAAATCAAAATGAACATCTTTTAGTAAGGCGCTTAATGCAATTTTTATACAATCAACAGGAGTTCCATCAATTGACCACGCTGGTATTCCTTGAGGCCATGCATAAGGACGTGCTTTTATAATAGCTTTATCAGAAAAAGATATGCCAGAGCCTGATCGATGGAGGGAAGGAGCCACAATGTAAAGTTCTATATCTACAATGTTTCGTAAAACTTCTGCAAGTTGTATTAAAGCTGGAGCCTGAATACCATCACCGTTTGTAAGTAAAATTTTTAATTTTTTTGTGTGTTTCATGCTCAATGCTCAATGGTTAAAAGTGATAATTCTGACAAAATCAATATGAAAAAAATGCCTTACTTAAAAAAAACAACCAAATGTTCAGGGATTACAAATTGTAAATGATGATTATTTTTTATCGTATTTTTTTATAAAAATTAGCCTGTAATTATACTGACAGTAATAAAAGTTTGAAAATCAAAAAAATAGCGATCAATGAATATAAATCATTGTTTTTTAGGCTTTTGAGATACTCAGGCAAAGCCTTTTATATCAAGTTTCCTTAATTTTCAAATTCTTTTTCAAAAATATTTGTCATTCGATAGAATCATACACCATAATATTCCAGCCAATTAATCCATTAATTAGTTTTGATGCCATTGTGATATAAAAAAAATTATAATCTTCATCAAACACATTATTAGAAACAATATCCCATAGACCTGAAATATTAGAACTAGATTGTTGGTGTAAATTTCCCATGCTTAATTTTATAGGACCATTTTGATCAAGAAGCATTAGATTTATTAAATTATTTGAAGAACTTGAACTAGTAGAAAATAAAGATGCAGATAAAGAATACAAACCAGGCTTGCAAATATATAAACTTGTCCTTCCAATGCCATCTATATTAAAGTAAGAATCTGCAAGCTTAGATTTACGCAAAGAAGTTTGATAACCAACCCATCCCATTCTTATTTCTTCTGAAATTTCATTCAGAAGAAATGGCTCCATACTATTGATCATAAAAGCTGCAACTGTTCTATTGGTGCTAATATAATTTTGAGCGTTGGGGGATTGATGCATTATGTTAGAAGAATTGATATTATGACTCTTAAATAATTCATTAACATATTGCATATTTACAGCATCTGAGTCAGATGCTGGTGCAGCTAAGCCTGTTAACGCAGCTCCATTCATATTAAGAGAGCCACTTGAAGAAAAAGTTACTGTTTCTAAAATTGAAGATTGGGAGATAGAAGTTTTGATATCTTCAATAAAAGAGCAAAGTGTGCCCAAATTAACAGCATCTGTAGGCTCAGAAGGATTGGCTAATCCAGTGATTAAATAGCCTTCAACATCTTGAGAAGCTCCCATGTGAATATTACCATGAAGAATGCCTCCAGTAGAAGATAAAGCACCAATTGTAGATGGGGTAATATAAGAAAGATAATTTAATAAAACACTTAAAGATATTGCATCATGAGGATCAATAGGATTTGACAATCCTTTTATGGAATAATTATTCATTTGAATAGGGCCTTGCATATCTCCACCAGTTACTGATAGAGCATCTAATGAAGAACATGTAATCAATGCCAAACTATCATTCAATGATTGTAGATTAACAGGGTCCATAGGATTAACAGGAGTTGAAGTAATGTTAAGATTACTACATTGTTGAGCAACTCGTGTTAACCTCATATCTAAAGTTTGTAAATTAACAGCGTCTGTAGGCCCCATAGGATTATTTAACCCTGTAATGATTCCTTGATTTTTTAAATCAAGACTACCATTTATAACTCCTCCTGACAGAGGCAAAAAATTATTTTTAAGGTAACGTAAGTTGACTGCATCACCACCAATAAATGGATCATGAATATTTGTGACAAAATTACCATTCATATAAAGAGGCGCAGAGATATTAACTGTGGCAGTGAAATTAACTATTCCTGAAATAGTACCTCCTTTATTAGATAATACACCTAAAGAAGATGAATTAATATTGCTCACAGAAGCTAACAATGTCTGTAAATTAACTGCATCTCCTGGATTAATTGGGTCAGCTAAATCTGATATAGTATAAATTCCAGCCATATTTAAATTTCCCTGTAAATCAGGATTAACAGAGCTGGTATTAACATGAATACCTTGTTGACATGCTGCAATTTTTTTTTCTAATGTTTGTAAATTAACTGCATCTGTTGGGTTCTTAGGATTTATTAACCCAGTTATTATACCTTGAGATTGAAGATCAATATCACCAAAAAGTTTTCCTCCAGTTAAGGGAAGTACTTCTAAGGTTTTTGAAGATATTTGACGTATTTTATCTTTAAAATATTCTAGAGTTACTGCATCTGTTGGGTTTACTGGATGAGCTAATCCTGTAATTGTGTAACCATCAAGATTAAGATCTCCTGATAAGGTTCCACCACTTACTGGAATAGCTCTTAGGCTTTTTGTTGATATTTGCCCTAAAGCATTTTTTACAAAAGCTACATTTACTGCATCTGTTGGATGTACTGGATTTGACAAACCTGTAATGATATTACCATCTAGATCAATACTTCCAGATAGTTTGCCTCCACTTAGTGATAAGACATTAAGATTTTTAGCTGAAATCATCGCAATACTACTTTGCAAATAAGTAAGATTAACAGCATCTGTTGGATGATGAGGTGTTGCAAGACCTGTAATACTATTTCCTCCAACATCAATATCTCCAGCTAGCTTTCCGCCTAAAAGAGATAAGACATTGAGACTATTAGCAGATATACTATTTAGTTGGCTTTCCAAATAAGAAAGAGTAACAGCATCTGTTGGATTAATTGGCTTAGGTAATCCAGTTAGTGGATTTCCTACAAGATCAAGTCCTTGCGTGCAATGTAAATCTAAGCTCGTTTTTAAAACAATTTGATCTAACTTTTCTAAGATATAAGAAAGGTTAACAGCGTCTGTTGGATTAGTAGGTCTAGCTAAACCTGTAATAATCTTTCCTCCCATATCGATGTTATCAGAAGATTTGCCATTTTTAAATGGAGAAGAAGTCGCGTTACTAGAGCTAATTTGTTCTATTTTTTTTAAAAAATAAGAAAGGTTAACAGCATCTGTTGGAAGAAAAGGATCAGATAATCCTGTAATACTGTTTCCCCCAAGATCAAGATGACCTCTTAAAATACCACCTCTTAAAGGTAGTAAAGAAGAGAATTCCATAGAAATATCATTTAAAGCATCTAAGATATAAGCAAGATTAACTGCATCTAAAGGTTCTAGTGGTGCTGGTACTCCAGTAATACTATGTCCTTGTAGGTTAAGAG
Organism: Candidatus Clavichlamydia salmonicola; assembly: GCF_015356765.1. Lineage (GTDB taxonomy): Bacteria > Chlamydiota > Chlamydiia > Chlamydiales > Chlamydiaceae > Clavichlamydia > Clavichlamydia salmonicola. The sequence continues at coordinate 20,510 of NZ_WTCQ01000004.1, read as the reverse complement.
GACCAGATAATGATCCACCACTTAATGCTAATGCGGAATGCGTATCTGTAATATTACTAAGAGCATCTAAGATATAAGCAAGATTAACTGCATCTAAAGGATCCAGAGGATCAGATAATCCTGTAATACGATTGCCATCTAGATTAAGAGTACCTGAAAATAAGACTTCTTTTGATTTTACTGATTCTATAGATGATGAGGATGATTGCTGCAGCATTTTTTTTAAATAAGAAAGATTAACAGCATCCTTATCATATATAGGATCAGCAATATCTTGAATGCTATAACCTTTCATTTTCAAATTTTGATACATTTCTCCCATAATATTAACAGGGCTCCAATCTTGTAGATTTTTCAAGGCAATACGAATTTTTTCATCTAATGATTGAAGATTAACGGCATCTGTTGGATTAAAAGGATTTTGTAGACCTGTTATAGATCCAGAAGAAGAAAAATGGATATTACCAGTCATGATACCACCTGAAAGAGGAAGTACTTGAAGAGATCGAGCAGATATGGAAGATATTTCTTTATTTAATGTTTCTAAATTAACAGCATCTGTGGGATTTTTAGGATTTTTTAATCCTGTAAGAACAGTATGATTTCCAAAACTAATAACTCCATCTTCTAAGAAAGAATTTTGAGATTTAAATAATTGAAAATGTCTATTTAGATATTTTAAATTAATGGCATCTTGATCATTAATAGGATCCGCTAAACCTGTAATTGTAGCAGTTCCACGCATATTTAAAGATCCCATAACATCTCCACCCCATGTAGGAATAGCCCCTAATATTTCAGGTGTAATACTTGCTAATCTTTCTATGATCGTGTCTGTTGTTGTCTCCATTATCTGGAATAAATTCATTTCAACTAGATCTACTTTGGAATTAACAGTCTTTAATGTTGCAGCGTCATTAAGATCTACAGGATCAGCAATATCTGTAAGCCGTTGGTTGTGAAATGTAATAGTGCCTTCATAAAGAGATAATGGGGGAATAATTGGAATATTTGCTAAAATTATGATTTCAGCCAGTATTTCAGGTTTTTGAATCTGATGTTGGAGGGAAAAAAATTTGTTTTTCATAATTTCCTTAGAGTTTTTGTTAGAAGCTAAAAGCCATTTTCACCTATTGGCTATAAGAAAATTCTTTTAACTTACATGGTTTGTGGCTAATAACAGCCATTAAGTTCATTAAAATGGAATGCCATAGGCAAAAATGCTCCAGAAAAATCCTTCTGTCATTAAAGGAAAATTACCTGAATAAACTAGAAAAAAGTGATCACTACCCTTTTGAGTACGTTCATTTATAGGCCAAGAAGAATTAATATTGAAAGAAGTGCCACTTTCTGGATTATTAGCGCCTATTTTATATGAAGATAGACCTCTATTAATATATAAAGAAAGCTTACATCCTGGAGATAAAGAGGTTTCTGTTAACACTGATATATTGATGGAATAGAGTTTTTCTCTATAAAGAAGAAGCGCGCTGCCATTGACACCACCTACTTGAAAATAACGAAAAGCGTTAGGGGAAGATTCCATATCATCTCCAAAACGATTCCAACTAATTTTTGTAGAATTATTCCATAATAAAGAAGTAATCTCTGTCATTGGCTTGATTAAAAATGCCTCTAAAATACCACAAGTGTTGAGGTAAGCTTTAGAAACAGCATCTGTATCATTAACAGCCAGAGGAAGACCTGTTAATAAATTATTGGCCATGTCTAATGGACCTACTGGAGCTGGACACTTTGGTTCAATATTAGCTACTAATATATTGGTAGTATTCAATAGATCTTTTAATAAATTTTTTATTGTTCGAAAGTTAACTGCATCAAGATCATTAGCAGGATCTGATAATCCAGTAAGAATATGTGCATTCATATTCAATGAACCATTCATTTGTCCTCCATTAATAGAGAGCATGTTAGCTAAAGATTTATTCAAAGTTTGAAGATTTACAGCATCATAATCATCAACAGGATCTTTTATGCTTGAGATAAGATTTTTATTAAGATTTAAGGGGCCTTGTACATTTCCTCCTTCTACAGGAAGGTAATTAATTAAATTTCTTTTCAAGGTTTGTTGGTTAACAGCGTCTGCATCATTTATAGGATCTGCTAAGCGAGTAATCCTATTACTAGACATATCTAAAATACCTAGTAAAGACCCCCCATTTTTAGATAAAGCATTCCTTGGAATAGCAAATGCTTCAAGTTCTCTTTGCAAAGTTTGTTTATTGACAGCATCTCTATCATCAACAGGATCAGCTAACCCTTTTACAGAATAACCAGCATAAAATTTAGGCCCACTCATATTGAGGTCTCCAGAAAGAGAACCTCCTTTTAAGGATAGAAAAGTTTCTTGCAATTTTTCAAAAAATGAAGCTAATTGTGCATCTAAGAGATCCAGATGAACAATAGAACCATTTTCAATAGCAGCTTTAATGACTGTATGCAGATGTCTATTTTCATTATATAAATTCTCTTCATACAAAGCAGTGTAAGCAGTTGTAAGCGTCCTCAAATTAACAGCGTCTGTGTCATTTACAGGATCAGTTAATCCTGTGATTGTAGCTGTATTTTTTAAATCAATATTTTCATTTAAAAATGTTCCCTTTAATGGAAGATAGTGATGGAGAAGTTCTACCACACTTCTTAAATTGATTGCTTGAGTACCTTCAATAGGATCAGGAAGATCTGTAAAATAATGGGTATTATTCATGCTAATAGATCCCTGCATTGTACCCCCATTTATGTTAAGTGAAGAATCTAAACTTGTTACAATACCTGTAATTTTTTTTAAATTTATACTGGTGCTCTCTATTTGAGTAAGCATTGGAGTAGTGGCTTCTTCTATTTTTTTTGTAATAGTGTTTTCAAGCGTCTGCAAGTTAACGGCATCATTTTTTTTCTTAGGAGAAGGGATACCTGTTAATGAATTACCCATAAGATCTAGATTGCCCATTAAAGAACCACCTTTTAAGGGGAAATAATTAAGGTTTGCATATTCAAGAGAAATAGCATCTTTTGGATTTACTGGAGAGGGCAGGCCTGTGATCGTGCTAGTGCCTTTCATTAGAAGGCTACCCATTAAATAACCTCCATGAATCGATATATAGCTTTTTTGTAAAAATTCTAATGATACGGCGTCTGTAGGATTAGAAGGGGGCATAAGACCAGTTAGAAGATATTTTTTATTCATATCTAAAGATCCTTCCATAATGCCACCTGTTATTCTCAAAAAATTAACAGCTTCCGATTGAGAAACAGGATTAATCATGTGGATATGCTGCAACAGGGTATTGAGATTGACAGCATCAAAAGGATCTTCAGGATTTGATAAATTTTTAATTTTCCATTTATTTTCTAAACTTAAGTCTCCTTGTAACAGGCCACCGCGCCTAGATATATAATTAAGTTCAGCAAACCCAAGATTAATAGCATCATTTTGCTCTATAGGATCTCCTACCAAAGAAAGGGGATTAAAATTTAAAGATAATTTACCAGTTACATGTAAGTCACCTGTGATGATCCCTCCTTTAGTTGAAAGAAAGATGCCATCAAAAGCATCTTTGGAAATATAAAGATTTTTTACAGTTTTAAAATTGACTGCATCATCATCGCAAAGAGGGTCAGCTAATCCTCGAATTCTATTTTTGTTTAAATATAAGGTTCCCATTACATTACCGCCCCAAATAGAAAGGGCATATTTTTTTAAATAAGACAAAGGAACAGCATCAGACTCATTAACAGGAATAGCAATTCCCGTGCATAGATAGCCTTGCATATTAAGCGCACCTTGCATCAAACCACCTTGCAGAGGAAGTGCTTTTACGCTCTCAGCAGTAATCAACTCTAACTTAGCATTCAATGTTTGTAAATTTACAGCATCAGAGGGATCAGCTGGATTAGGAAGACCTGTAACAGTGGCTAAGTAGCCCATAGATAAGTTTTTAGTAACCAATCCACCCCATATACCTACGCAATTTTCTCTTAAAAATCTTAAATTAACTGCATCTGTTGCATTAGTAGGATCAGTCAAGCCATTTATAGCGAATCCTTTGTTTTCTTTTGTTTCACCCATGTTTATAGGACCTTTCATCACGCCACCAGATAAGGGCAAATAACCTAAGGAAGTCTTTTCAATAATAAGATATGGACTGGTTCTAGCAACTTTAAGTTCTTCTAAATAAGTTTTATGTAAATTATTAAATGTTATTTTAACAAATGGTTTATTCATATTATTCCTAATGTTCTAAGGTATAAGCACATGGTTTATTTTGGCTTTATAAAATAGATTAAAAATCCATGGCTATTTTTATGACTAAAAATTCTTTTTCTTCATCATCGTGCATAATTAACAAATTAAAAATCTGAGCATAACGATAAATAAATGATCTCAAGATATTATGTAGGGGGGGATTTGAAAAGGAAAACATCTAAAACAGAAGATGATGGACGCTGTCAAAATATGGTAAGAAGAGAGAATGAAGTTTAAGAGTGCTATCAATTGAATATGAATACAATAAACGATACATTTCATTCTTAATCACTATATCTTCTTTTTATTATAAAAACTTTTTTATGTAAATGTATTTAATTTTAATAATTTAACTTAGTAATATTTTTGATAAATTTAAAATATTTAATAACTTTTACAGTAGAAGAGCATCTAAGAAACAGGGTTGAACATAATTGAAACAACAAGGTCTGATAATGTATATTATGTTGCGTTTGTGATTAGATTAAAGAGCTGGATTGGAGATGTTAATAAAAATTGGGAGAAAAATAAATATGAAAAAAACTTCCTTCTAGGAATCATCACCTTCATCTTCAAATTGATAATAGAAGACTGGAATTTGGGTATTTATGAATAAATCTGGTATTGGCGATTTTTGACGTGCAGCCTCTGCAATCACAACAATCTTAAAAATAGTAAAAATTCCAGGAACTACAAACAACCATTTTGCTGGATTATGAGTTAATATTTCAATAACATGCCATTTATTCAATATCACTCCCTTGCAACCAGAATCTTTATAACCAGGATAGTCCAGACATAAACTGCATTTTGGATTCGTTATTAAATGAATTAAGACTTTAAAAACATTAATAACCAGTAAAAAAATGTTAGTTACTAGTGTAACAATAAGCATTACTGGAACAGAAATGGGAGAAAAAATTAGATCAATGAACACTAAAGTTGTTTTAGCTTTATTTGATAATTTTGGAGGTTCTTTAACACCTCCATATAAAATAGAAGAAATCATTATTTATAATATGTTTTTAGAAACTAATAGAACCATTGGCTAGCATATTACTATAACTAAGCCCTTTTTTTTCTCTCATTAGATATAGTATATATACATGCCTGAAAAAATGCCAGGAATTAACCCTAATACAAATTCAAGTTTTTGATCATATTGGGTGCTGTCCCCTATTAAACTTTTTGTTTTCAATTTCTTTTAGCATTTTTATTTATTTTTATTCTTTTCTCTAACATTTGAACCCCATAAAATCCAGGAATGATTCGTAATAACCATTTTAAAAAATGAGTTTGTGTTTTTTCTATTTGATCAATTTGGCCCATTATATGAGGATGTTCTTGTAAAGGTGGTGGAGCTTTAATATTTTGAGATTTTTTTAAAAATGAAAGAGAAATTGAATGGCATAACGCCTTTATCAACAAGGTGATGAGCGCAACAAAAGCTATAAGTGGACCAAATAATAATCCAACGACTATTGAGCCAATAGATGGCTTAAAAGGAAGAGTTGCTCTAAATTCTAGCAACGCTTTATTAAACTTAGCAGCAATTTTATTTGATTTTTTATGCGCCATGATTAATCCTTTAGATAAAATTATAATCTTTTTCTATAACATTGAATGAGTGCTTTGTAAAATATAAATTTTATTAAAGAAATTATCTAAACTCTCTCTTTTTTTTAATTTTAAACTGATTTTTAAGCATAACTGTAGCAGCAACTCCAGGTATCATATAAGCTGTCCATTTAGCTAATTTTTGTGCAGCAGCCCTAAGTTCTTTAATCGATGCTAATCTATTTTTTTTATGCTTTTTTCTTACTAGAAATTTTTCTGTAAAAGACATTTCATCAAATTTTTTTTTTGATTGTCTGTGTCCTATTATTTCTAAATGCATAAAGCCTTTCATGCAAATTTTGCCTAAGTACCACAAAGATGCTACCAAAGAAAATATAGGTATAGTAACCAAACTAATTAGCGTAAATATACTTAAAAGAGCTGCCTGTGACATTTTATTTCCTATAGAAACAGGTGCAGGTGTTGGAGAAGCAGATGTAAAAGAATGTATAGAGGTATTACTCATAGAAATTAAGATCGAGTATTTATTTTTAATATTGCTTCTAATTCTACTATCATAAATGTAACAGTTTCAACTAATTTTTTGATAATTCTATAACTTGTAAGCAAGAATTTAGTTTATCTTATCTTTTATTAAAATTTTTTAATTTTTATAATAAAAATAGATTGGTGTTTTCAGAAAAAAAAAATTATTTTTTAAAATGTTTTTTTAGAATAACTACAGCAGCATATCCAGGAATGATACTGGCAGCCCATTTACCTAAATTTTTCGCAGCAACATTCAGCTCATCAAGAGAATGTTCTTTACTTATGTTATAATTATTTCTTAATGCATATATTTCTTCAGGTGAAGACTGTGATATCGCCTTCTTTGAAGGCCTATGAGATGCCATTTTGAGATGATGGAATCCTTTTACACAAGTTTTTCCTAGATACCACAAAGACGCTCCCAAAGCAAATATAGGCATAGCAATCATAGAAATAACCGCAGAAATCACTACACCAACTGATTCAGCTTTATTGCTTTTATCATTAAATTCTGGAGAAGACCTAAAAGGATTAATAGAATTATCACCCATAATGCTCATTATTTATTATTTTTTGGTTAATTTGTAGCTTAAATTTGTTTTTAATATTGCTATACTAGCAACCCCAGGGATCATGAATAGAATAGCTTTACCCAATTCTTTTGCAGATGATATTAGCTTTTCGCGAGATTGTATAACTTTTTCTTTATGCTTTTCTTGGGCTTGACGACTTTGATGAGGTTCCATTGCATCTAATTTGCTTTTTGATGGTGTTGTAGCTATTGCATGAAGATATTGAACTCCATTTGTACAAGTCCTGCCTAAATACCACATAGCCCATCCTGAAGCTCTTATAGGTCCTGTTACTAAAGTTAGCAAACTCGTTACTGTTATCAGTGTTCCCATCGCTACTTTTTTCGATATTGAAAGCGAATTTGAAGGAGTTTCTGGAATATCTCTATGACTTCTAATAGGGCCCATGCTCATAAAATAAACGCTCATTTTTTTAAAAAATATAATATTATTTTATAATAATTAAAATTAATTTAAATAACACTTTTTAATTAATAGATAAAAAAACAACTATTGTTTTGTTAAAGTTCTATCATTAATAGCTTTTAATAAAAGAGATATTGGAGCTACTCCAGGGATAACCCAAGCAAACCATTTACCCAATTGATGTATATTATAATTTACCTTTTTTGATTCAAAAAAACTTTTAGTTGCCTTTTCCTTAGATTTTTTGGAATTTTCTTTAGAATGATCTATCTTAAAATGTTTAGCTATACTTGCTCCTGTCTTTCCTAGGTACCAAGTTGAAGCAAGTAATCCCCAGGCTGGTCCTAATATAGCGCTTACAGTGACAGAAGCAGTTAATGCGGCTCCTCGTTTAGCAACAGTTATTAAACGATTTTCTTTTACAGAGACCATTGAATTACTATGTTTTAAAATTTGCTGTTTTAAATATGATAGAGATGCTATTCCAGGAATTAACCAAACTAACCATATAACCACTTGCTTAGCGCTTAATTTTATGGAGCGCAGAAAATCTTGATTTTCTGTTTTCAACAACTTAAATCCATTTAGACACATATTACCCAAAGTCCATAAAGAAGCTCCAAACGCCATAATAGGACCAGCAAAAAACAACGCTATCATTGCAAATGTTGTGGTTAAGCATTCTCCAAAGGTTTGAAAGAATATGTTTTTTTCAACTGGCTTAATTTCTGATGAGGAATTTTTATAAGGATCTAAATAACAATCACTCATGTAATTTCTTTGTTGTTAAATTTAATAATACGTTGATATGAATCTAATAAAAACCCAACAGCCGCTAAACCAGGTATTATCAATGGCATCCATCGACTCATTTCTTGAAAATTTTTTTTCATAATAGAAAAATTTTCAATGTTTCTTTCTACCAAGTACTTACACATGCTTATCCATGTTTTTCCTACACACCATAAACACATACCTACTGCTGCTATAGGACCTAATATAAGAGTTGATATAGTGCCCCCTATCAACCTAAGTGCTTGCATACCAAAATTCAATGATGCAAATGGTTTTTTCAGCATGCCTGAACGATAATTGTAGCTGTGTTTTGATTGTAGAGATGGGGTTTTAGATGCAGAAGGCCCTATATGACTATTACTCATATTAACTCATTTTTATATACAATTTCAATTATATTAAAATACTAATTAATATTAATAGGCATTTAAAATTTACTATTTGTTTTTATTTATTAATAAATAATTAATTTATTTATTAATTTGTGTATGTTAATAAATAGATTGAAGCAAGATAATGAACGAGATAATGCTTATTATTTAATAAGAAAAGACTATTTCTTAAACAAAATCAATTATCTTGTTAAAAGACATGAAAAAATTAAAACAAAAAAAATATAGATAAATATACGCTGATTTAAAATGCATAATTTACACTATCATTTCAAAAAAAGGCTCTTTATTAGACAATTAGTGCAATGATTATGAAGATTATTCATTGACAATGTGGTGTAATAAGCTGTAAAAAACACCATCTATTGCTCATCCAACAGTCATTATGAAATTGCTGTGCAATAGAACTATCAATTATTTTTCTGTATTTCCATAACTAAAAGGTTACATAGGAATGCCTGCTTTTCCGCAACTTTCTCCATTAGAAAGCTTCCTAACAACTTACAAACCTATATACCCAACAATTTTTGAAAAATTTTCTCGATTAGATATAAAATATATAGACAAAGTAGAGCACAGATCCCAACATAATGAACTATTAAAAAATGTTTTTCCATACACAATTTCACAAAAAGTAGCTCAATTTTATCAATCTAATCATGAAAAAACCTCTACAAAACCTCTGCGTATTGGTGTATTATTTTCAGGCGGCCCTGCCCCTGGAGGCCATAATGTGTTAGCTGGTCTTTTTGATGGAATGAAACAATATTCATCTGAGAGTCGTTTGTTTGGATTTTTAGAAGGTGGAATTGGTCTTATTAATCAGTCTTTTTTAGAAATTCAAAAAGAAATGTTAAATTATTACCGAAATCTTGGTGGTTTTGATTTTCTAGGATCAGCACGAAAGCAACTTGGTACCCCTGAAACTTGCGCTCTCATTTTAAAAAATGCTATGAAGATAAAATTAGATGGCTTAGTAATAGTTGGAGGAGAGGGCTCTAACACAGGAACAGCTATTTTAGCTGAATATTTTGCTGCCAATCATTCCCCTATTACAGTTGTTGGAATTCCTAAAACTATTGATGGCGATCTTAGACATGAATTACTAGAAGCTTCTTTTGGATTTGACTCAGCATCTTCATTTTATGCTACTGCTATTGGAAATATTGCTCATGATATTGTTTCCACTAAAAAAAATTATCATTTTGTAAAATTAATGGGCCGAGCAGCTTCTCATATTATTTTAGAATGCGCATTAAAGACCTCTCCTAATATTGCTCTCATAGGAGAGGAAGCTTTTCAGAAAAACCTTTCTTTGCAAGATCTTATTAAATCTATCACTCAAATGATTCTAAAAAGAGATAAGCAAGGAAAACACTATGGCTTAATTTTAATCCCTGAAGGAATTATAGAATTTATTCCTGAAGTAGATTGTTTAGTTAAAGAGATCATGAATTTATCAATGATTGGTAAAATTGGATTTAAAGAATACTTATCAGAAAATTCTCGTAAATTATTAGATCTGTTTCCTAAAAAAATAGAACATCAACTGTTGTACGATCGTGATAGCTATGGTCAGGTATGGTTATCAAAAATTGCAGTAGAAAAATTATTTATTCATTTAGTTCAACAAGAATTACAGCAACATTCTATGAAAGAGATATTTGAACCAGTATCTCATTTTTTAGGCTACGAAGGACGTTGTTGTACACCAACACCTTTTGATAATACTTATTGTTATGCCTTAGGTTTGACAGGCGTAGGCCTCATTATTCATCAATTAAATGGTTATTTAGGCTCTTTAACCCACTTACATGAATCTCCAGAAAAGTGGCAACCAACAGGGATTCCATTAACAGCTATGATTGATATGGTTAATGATAAAGATGGCGAACCAAAGCCATTTATTAGCAAATATTTAACAGATACGCAAGGAGCTCCTTTTAAACTCTTTAAAGACAAAGAAAGACTTTGTAAAGAACAAGATCTTTATAATTTTCCTGGCCCTTTGCAATTATTTAAGCAGGATGGATCTTATGAAAAGCCTACGCTATCAGAATCTTTAAAAGCTGAAAAATCAGCAAAGAGAAACTCAGCTTTATGACTTATGAATCTTATAATCATTCGTATGGTTCTTTTTTTTTTAATAACATAGGCAGTTTTTTTAACGCTTTACTTCGCCCTATTCATAAATTAAACCATGAATCAGAAAATCTTTCTCACAATCAACCTTTCTTCTCTATTGAAGACGAAAACAACATACTTTATGCAGATATAAACAAAAAATCTTCCCTTCCCCCTAAAGCCTTATCTGTTGGCATTTTACTCGCAGGTCGAGAAGCTCCTGGGGTTAATAATGTTATTATTGGCCTATTTCAAATGTTAAAATCTATTCATCCAGATAGTGTTTTAATATGCTTTTCAGGCGGATTTAATGGATTAATTGATGGATATTATGAAGAACTTCAAGATAAGGATATAAAAGATTATTATGCTGGGAAAAAAAGTGATTTAATTATTGCTGGTCGCAAAAAACAATGTTCTTTAAATGAATATGACCAAATAGAAAAAACCATTTTAAGATTAAAATTAAATGGTTTAGTAGTTCTAGGAGGGAAATATTCATTAATTCACATGGCATCATTAAATAAAATGTTTTTGGATAATAAGATTAAAATCACTGTTGTAGGAGTTCCTAAAACAATTGATGGAGATCTTAAAAATAATATTATGACCTTGCCCTTAGGCTTTGATACTGCTTGTAAAACATGTTCTGAAATTATTGGGAATATTGCTAGAGATGCTGTTTCTTCTGGAAAATACTGGCATTTTATTCGCTTAATGGGCCAAGATGCATCTCATATAGTATTAGAATGTGCCCTTCAAACCTATCCTGATGTTGTTGTAATAGCTGAAGAAGTTGCTTCTCAAAATCTTAACATTTACGATCTAGCAGGGTTAATTTCTGAAAAAATTATACATAAAGCTAAACAGGGAAAGCACTATGGTGTTATTCTAATTCCGGATGGACTAATCGAGCATTTAAGTGATTTAAAACCATTAATTACAGCGCTTAACAAATCTCCAGATGCATTATCTCCCCCACTGATGAGAGCTATTAAAGCATTGCCTGAAGAGATTCATATCCCCTTATTAACAAACAAAGATTCCTGTGGTAATGTTGATCTTTCGGCTATTCCTATAGAAGAGTGGCTTTCTTTAATCATTGAAGATATTTTATCTAAAAAACAAATTTCTTTAGATGATTATAAACCTTTTGTGCATTCACTTGGCTATCAAGCTAGAGCAGCAGCTCCCTCTGTCTTTGATGCGGAATATGGATCTGCTTTAGGTATTATGGCAGCTTTATTAATCCAAAATGAAAAAACAGGCTATCTTGCTAACGTTACACAACTACATAAACCTGTAGCTGATTGGATTTTACAAGGAATTTCCTTGAAAGATATTATTACATTGAAAAAAAATGAGGATAACACCTTTATTCCTACTATAGAAACCTTTTCTATTGATCTCAAAGGACCTGCATTTATTGCGATGAAAAATAACCTAGTAGCAAATAACTCCAATGAAACATTATATCGCTATCCTGGTCCTATTCAATTTTATGGACCTGAAACTATTTCTTCGGCAAAGCTAATCTCTTTACAAATAGAATATGATCGTTCTTAAAATATAATGAAAAATAGATCTTTTAAAAAATAGATAAGCTCCACTGTAGTCTAGCTAATCGAAAATTATGGATTAATGCAGCATCATTACATAAATTAAACATAGGCGCTTGTAAGGAAAAACATGATGAAGAAAAACTAAAATATCCTTCATTGCTAAAAGAAGATGCCCCCACTATGTAAGACTGATCTTCTTCTATCATATTTAAAGATACAGATCCTTTTATGCCTTCCATATCAGGAATTACAAATCCAAAAATTTGAAATTGGGTACATCCTGTAAGAATAAGATGTAAATCCATACCGAGATTACCAATAAGATATAGATCAGCTCCTTGATACTTCATAACCTCAGGAGCTATAAAACTCCGAAAAATAGCATTAATTGGATAAGGGTTCCATGATGAACATGCCTTACCTGACCAAGGATAATTATATTTTTCAGCGACTACAAGCTGCATTCTTGAAAGAAAAAATCTTATTTTAGATTGAGCTTCCATATAAGATAAATTAACAGCATCTGATGAATGTATCGGATTTTGTAACCCTGTAATAATACCCTTTCCTTCCATATCAATAGATCCTTTCATTATTCCTCCATTCAGAGAAAGAAAACCTCCATCTAAATGATTAGCAATCCCTAAGAATCTTTTTAATGTTTGTAAATTCACAACATCATTTTCTAGAGAAGGATTCGCAACTCCTGTAATTTTTGCATAATTACCCATATCTATATCTCCACTCATAGTCCCACCAGAAAGACTAAGAACTCCTAAAGAAACAGGTGTAATAGCATCTAATCGCTCATTCAATGTTTTAAGATTCACAGCATCTAAAAGAGATACTGGTTGAGATAAACCTGTAATAGATCCATTTCCATCCATATCAATAGACCCTTTCATTACTCCTCCTGTAATTGATAAAGCCCCTAATGATTGAACTGTAATAACCGCTAACCGTGCATCTAAAGTCCTTAAATTCACAGCATCGCTAAAATTTTTAGGATCTATTAATCCAGTAATCGTATTACTGAAGCCCATATCAATAGATCCTTCCATAATTCCACCTGTAAGGCGTAAATTATCATTAGAAAATGTAATCATTTCAGTGATTTTTCTATTAAGAGTATTAAGATTTACAGCATCTTGTGGTTGGATAGCATCTGGTAGTCCTGTAATCATATAAATTCCTGACATATTTATAGGACTTGTCATTATTTTTTCATTAATAGAAAATCTATCTAAAAAACGAGCTTCAACAGCTGCAATAATTTTATTGAGATAAGATAGATTGACTGCATCTGTAGCAGTATTAGGATCTTTTAAACCTGAAACAGTATAATTATTTTTCATATTAATAGAGCCACTCATAACTCCCCCAAAAGAAGATAAAGCGCCTATGGATTGAGCAGTAATGGAGTCCATCAAACGCCTTAAAGAACGCAAATTAACCGCATCCTCATCTTTTTGAGGATCAGCAAGATCTTGAATTCTCTGGCTATGCCCCATTGAAAGTGGCCCTGAAAGAAGACCTCCTGATAGAGATAAAACCCCTAATGACAAGGGATTTAAGTCTTTGATGTATTTAATGAGAGTTTCTAGATTAACAGCGTCTTGAGGCATGATAGGATTTGCCAATCCTTGTATAGTTGTAGAGCCATTAAATAACAATGAACCACTCATTACTCCCCCACTTAAAGGGAGAAAATACTCTTTTATAAAAGCAAGGTTAACACTGTCTAAAGGATTTTTTGGATAACATATTCCTGTAACTGTGTATTTACCATTAAAATCTAAATTTCCTTGTAATGAGCCTCCTGAACAATTAATAGCACCTACAGAATCTGCTGAAATCATAGCTATATGTTTTTTAAGAACCATGAAATTAACTGCATCACATTCTTCTGCTGGTTCTCTTAATCCCGAAATTCTCTCAGCGTTCATATCAATAGGCCCTGCCATTTTACCACCTTTAAGAGATAATGCAGCTAGCCCTTGAGATGAAATATTAGAGATGATTTTATTAAAATATTGAAGATTAACGGCATCTCTTCGTTCTACTGGGTCTGCAAGATCATAAAGAATATTACCTCCCATACCCAAGGACCCTTCTAGTACTCCTCCTTTAATAGAAAGGCCTCTTAATGAAGTTATTGTTACTCCTGCTATCATCATCTTAACTGTCTTGAGAGAAGCAGCATCTGTATCAATAATTGGATCTACCAGACCTTGAATTCTTCCTATGTTACCCATATCAATATGGCCTTTCATTAATCCTCCATTAACTGAAAGAAAACCTTTAGGTGAATTGATAAAATTTTGTAATAGAAGATTACAGGTTTTTAAATTAACTGCATCAGTAGGCATTACAGGATCTGACAATCCTGTGATTGTTTTATTACCACCCATATCTAAGTTTCCCTGGACTCTACTGCCTAAAATAGAGATGTAATTAGCTTGAGCAAAACCTAATGTTATGGCATCACTGGCAGATAATGGATTTTTTAGGCCTGTAATAGTACCTTTTTGACTCATATTAATAGAACCTTGCATGGTTCCCCCAGATAATGGCAAAACTCCTAAAGAAAAAGGTGTAATATTTGATAATGTTGATTGTAAAAATGCAAGATTTACTGCGTCAGTAAGATTATAAGGAGGTAATAAGCCTGTTATGATGCCTTTTTTTCCCATATCAATATTACCCAGCATAAGGCCTCCTGACAGAGATAAAAAAGCAGTCTTATAAAATTTTAAACTTTCTTCAGAAAAGCGATCTAATAAATTACGTAATAATCCAAAACTTACTGCATCATCATCAGTATTTGATGAAATGGCTTTTATTCTGACTTCTTTTTTGTTCTGCCATTTAAGAACAATACCATTCAAAAATAATTTTATTTTATGCTTTAATTTCATAAAATTTTCCTTAATTTACAATGAGATAGGTGTTTATTTTGATTACTTATATTAAATCAATAAAAATATAAACTTTATTTTTTCAAAATAAAGTAAATCAATGAATCATTGAAAATTATTAAGTACTAAAAAGATTCGAATACTGTTGTTTTAATAAAATGAATGTAAAAATTTTTAATTTTTAGCCCTTTCATAAAATATTTTTTTGATATATGAAGGCATATTTTTATTTTTTGAATATTAGAAATAATTATAAAACTAAGAGGTTACATGACCCGCGGTATTATTAATCGTTACTCAAGACAAGAGATCATTCCAAGAAAAAGAACACAGGTTAACCTTCAGATTCATTATCAAAAAACCTTAGTGATTATGACTTTTGTAATCAGCATTTTATTAATCGTTCCAAGCTCCTTACTTTTATCCCTCTTTCCTTTTACACTTTCTCATATTACCTACAGTGCTTTAATAACTATCTCAGGTATCATGATAGCGGTAGTGGGAATAAGCATTTATTAAAAAAAATGGCTAGCATAACTATGGGTCAAATCATTGATAATCAGAACACTTCATCTGACATAGAGTTATCTTTAGAACAACAATTAGAAATTAAAAAGGAGCAAAAATTTTTATTACAAGAAGAATTAAATAAGCTGAAAGAATCTGTACAACAACAAAAAAATCTTCCTTACAACTTTCTTGAATCCAAAAAAATAAAATTCCTAAATCAGGAACAATTATCTAAGTTACACAAGTATAGGTAAAGAAAATCATATCATTCAGAAAATTATCAAAGAAGCAAGTATCCCTCACAGTAGATCTAGAAATATCTCAGATTAATAACATGTATGCTCCAATACTACAAGAATGGAAAGACAAAGAATTAAAGCTAAGTCTGTTGGTGGAATAAGTAGTTTAGCAAATTTATTATCTAACAAATATCTTACATTTCATACATTTTTTTTTACTCACATTAGACAACCTTATGAATCATCTTGAATTTACTGAGAGCCTATATTTTTATTACTCACCTTTAACAAACAAATCTATTCAAGGCCTGAGCGTAAGATCATCCTTATAAAAAACATCATCATTTTTTCACATGTTTATGAAGTCCTATCTCCTCCTTTTTTCAAGGGTAACTTTCATTATTTTTTTTGGTTTTTTAATAGAATTGATGATAAATTTTTTTTTGACTTTTAGTTTCTTTATCTGGTCTAGATCAATAATTAGATAGCTATTTTCACATTATTAAAAAATTATAAAATTAGGAGTTTATATGACTTGCAGTATCATTAATGATGGTTTTCAACCACCCATATCTCAACTAAAAGATAGACCTAGTGATACCCCCTCGCAATATAAAAAAAGGGTTGCCATTACTTCTGTTATCATAGGTATGTTGTTAATAGTAACAGGTATTCTTTTATTATTATTGTTACCATTAAATATCCTATCAATAACCTATAGTTCAATGGCTATAGCAGTAGGAGTGGCTATCAGCGCCTTAAGTATAGCTTTGTTATGTAAATGGATGCATGATCAAAAACAGCATAAATTAGATAAGATCCTAAATAATTCACTACATCTAGCAATATTTCCACGTAGACAATCACAATATTCTCTTGAAAATATAAAATTTCGTATGACCTAAACCATGGATTTTAAAAAACTTAGAGAGTCTTATATATAAAGATGATATCTAGACAAATTTAAAAAAAAGGATTTATCATCCCTTTTAACCATGGATATTATGCTAAGAAAAATGCTTTTATTTTTTTTCTAATCACTTTTTATGTAATTTTCTCCATATGCAGCAAATAATAAGTGCATTGAGTTTTTTTATATTAAAAAAATAAATCTTGACAAGAGCTTATGGTCATTGTTCTTTTTGTTTTTTAATAGAATCAGTGTTAAATTTTTTTTTCTTTAGCTTCTTAACCAATTTTAATTAGTCTTTCCTAATTTACCAGAAGCAAATTTATTATAATCCTGGAGTATGTGTGAATTGCGATATCATAAGAAGTTGTGTTCAAACCAAAAAGACCCAAACACATGAAGAATTAAGTAAATCTCAAAAACAAACACAAAGAACACTGGCAGTTACAACCATCGTTATTGGTCTTTTACTAATAATTACAGGAGCCCTTTTATTATCATTATTTCCACCTGTTTTAACACATACAATTCTTAGCGCAGTAACAATAACTTCAGGCATAGGCGTGATAGCTTTAGGAATATCTATGTTATGCCGATGTTTTTTACCAAAAATTATGGATGATCTATCTTCTCATCAGCAAGAAGCTATGTTATACACAACAAAACAAGAAGGTATTGATTTTGAAAAAACAATACAATCTTTAACCTGTGAGTTCAATGCTGCGAATGCTCTAGAAGTTCAACTGAAAAATGAATTAAAAGATCTTCATATGAATACATCGCATAAGCAAGATGCATTAGAAGAAGATATAAAAAATAATGAAAAAATGATTGTAGAGTTAAAAGAAAAGCTAAGTCTCGCTGAAAAGACAATCATGCAACTGAATGAAGAAAATATTTTATTTAAAAAATTACTTCAAGAAAGTGAATTAGAATTAATAACAAGCTCTCTAGAAGCTGAAGTGTTTCTTAATAAACAAATAATGATTTTAGAAAAAAAAATAGAAGATCAGGATCAAGAAATAGTAAATTTAACAAATCAATTATATGATGCTGAAAAAACTTTAAAAGAATACATGTCTTCATTAGAGAATTTACAAATAACAGCACAAACAAAAATTCAAGAATTAGAAAATACTATTTTTTTGGCAGAAAAAGAACAAGAGACGCTTGCTACAAAGCTATCTGAACAACAACAACTACATCTCAATTTAAAAAAAGAAGAAGACCTTTTATCAGGTCAACTCAGTAAAGCGCTTGATCGACTCACATTAACAGAACAACTAAACACTTTAGTTAAAAGAAGAAAACATAATTTCCAAATACAAAAAAAAATAGATGATCTTACAAAGCAATTTTCTAATTTTTACCCAGAAGTGCATATGGAAAATATGCAAAAAAAAGAAGCTATAACGTCAAAGCTCCAAAAATTGAAACAAAATTTTAATGATGATGATTTTAAACAAATTACTTTAAGCATTGAACTTAATAAAATTTTAGAAGACAAAACAAAATTACACATAGAGGCAAAAGATAATTATGTCTCCATGACTCTGGAAGCATTACCTGTATTAAAAAAATTAGAAAATCAAATTGAATGCCTAAAATTACAATCTTATAATCAAGAAATTGAAAAAGCAATGACTACAATGATATTTTTAGAGGAACTTTTAGATACTAATAGTACTATGATAAACGAAAGTCTTATGGAAGTTGTACTAAATACTTTTATACAAGATGAAGAACAGCTTAATCAAGAACTACTAATTTCTACTGATTCACTTTCTCAATGCCATAAACTATTAACAATAGGTAAAAAAGGTTCATCTGGTACTATTATATTAACAGAAGAACAAATAGAAAATATTTTTGCAGCAAAAAAATCTATGGATGGTCTTCTTGATACAGAAAATTTTATTCAAAAAAAATATTTATCATTAAAACAATTAACCACTTTAATACAGACTCTTATAGAAAAAAAAGAAGCTACAATAAGAGCTGAGGCTGCTTATAAGATGGCGTCTAAAGAATTAAATGATGTATTAATTCAGTTAACTTCTGATCAAAAATTAACTTATACATTAGAACTCGAGTTGATGAGTCTACTAAAAGATATAACTACGTTACAAACCCAATATTTAGTTGCAGAAGAGCAACTTCTAGAACTAAACAATAGTTTAGTTCCAGAACCTAAAGAATGGGTTAAATTAGAACAGCGTTTAGAAAAATTAGAGCAAGAAGTAAAGAAACAGCGACCCTTGGATGATGATCTTGTCACCTTTTAAAACAATGAACTGATTTATATAAATAATATAAATTGATTCTTTTTTTTTAATTCAAAAATACTTAATTTTAAATAAATCTCATGACTTTTTTTATTAATTGTTGTCACATAAATAATAATGAACGACAACCACCATCATTGTTTTTATCTCAATTTTTTTTAGAGAAATGTATGGCAATTACAATATTTGTTATGAGCATTTTGATAATTATCACTGGCCTTCTTCTTTTATTATCACTTCCTTTTACAGCAGTTCATGTAGCCCTGAGTTCTTTAACAATTACGCTAGGGGTTATTATGCTGGTTTCTAGCATTTATATGTTATTAATGCGTTTATTCTCATTAATCAAGACAGTCGCCCATTTAACTTATGGGGGGCACTCAAAAAAAGATTATGTTTCCCCCACAGAGCAACTAGCATTGATAACATCTAAGATTAAAAATGCTAAAGAATTAGGGCTGAGATGGAAAAATCAATTACAAACAATATCTATTCACACATCTAAAGCAGAAGAAGATCTACATCAAAACTTAGCTCTTATTATTACAGAGAGAGATACCTTAAGCATACAAATAGAGCAGTCTAATGAAATAATAAATACTTTACAAATAAAACTTATTCAACTTAATGATTTATTAAATCAAAATAAAAATCAGATAAAAAAGCTCTCTGAGCTGGATAAAAGCAATCCTTCAGCAAAAACGCAAGAAATGCAGATAGCATTAGCGCTTAAAAACAACACAATTATAACATTAACAAAATCTTTAAAAGAAATTAATGATAAAAATCATTCACTACACTTGCAATTATCAGAAGAAAAAGAACTTAATGAAAAAAAAGCCAAAGATTTAGAAGATAATTTATCTAAAATTCAAAAAAAAACACTTTTAATAACAAATTCGTTAAAGAAAAAAATACTTTCGAGAAAAAAAATTGATACATTGTCAAAGCAAGTAAACGATGTTCACAAAAAAATTCAACTTCTTGAAGAACTACCAACTTTATCAAAGAGAAAAAAATATAATTTTTGTATTCAAGAACAAATTAAATCAAATAAGACAAAAAAGAAAAAAATCCAAAAAGAAAAGACAATGCAAAACTTAAGTTTAGTGCAATTAAACAAATATTTAAAAATTTTACACAAAAATGTAGAAGAAAAAAATATTGTAGCTGTACGGTTAGATACAACTGCTGAAACTTTTACTAAAGAATATTATGAAGGAAAAGAAGAGGCTATCTTTAAATATGATCAAATTATAAAAAAAACAACAACCTCTCTGCGTATCATCGAAAATACTCTTATAGAAATGAAAAATAATACCCTAAAAACTGCTCCTCAATTTACTTTAGAAAAATTTTTATCTGAAATTACTTTATTAAAAAAGATAACCACTCAAAATTTTT
>NZ_WTCQ01000003.1 GCF_015356765.1 Candidatus Clavichlamydia salmonicola | reverse complement strand
AGCTTTTTTTTTGTTAAAAACTATTTATATTTTTCTTATAAAACAGCAAATGAATTTAAAAATTCTACCAATAATCGCACCCCATAACCAGTCGCATGTTTTGGTAAATAATTATTTTGCTCTTTTTGAAAAGCTGTTCCAGCAATATCTAAATGAGCCCATGGAACATTTTTTACAAAATGATGTAAAAATAAAGCAGCAGTTACTGAGCCTGCTTCTCTGCCACCACAATTTTTCATTGTAGCAATATCTGACTTCAGCATCTTCTTATAGGGCATATGAAGTGGCATTGCCCATAACATATCTCCAGTTTTTTTTCCTGCTGCCAGAAGTTTTGCAGTGAGCTCTTCATTATTAGAAAATAACCCTGCCATATCATCACCAAGAGCAATACAAATAGACCCTGTTAATGTAGCTAAATCTATAATCCTAGAAGGCTTAAGAGATTCGATAGTATAGGCTAATGCATCAGCTAAAATTAACCGACCTTCTGCATCTGTTGAAATTATTTCTACTGCATCACCAGAACAGGAAGTATAAACATCACCCATTTTATAACTATTTGCACTAATGGCATTCTCTACACAAGGAATTACAGCTGTAACATTCACTTTAAGACTTAATGAAGCAACTGTGCCTAAAGTAGACAGCACAGCTGCCCCTCCAGCCATATCTGCCTTCATTCCGAGCATAGAATTACCAGGTTTTAAGTCTAATCCACCTGTATCATAAGTCACACCTTTACCAATAATAACTGTATGATCCTTACTCTTTGGATGACCTCGGTATTTTAGAATAATAAAACGAGGTTTATTGGTAGCACCTTTAGCTACAGCTAAAACTAATCCCATGTTTTCTTTAGCTAAACGAGCTTCATCCCATACCTCTACCTTAACACCTGGAATTTGTTTAGCTATGTCAGTAGCGACAGTTGCCATATGAAATGGCGTCACTCGATCAGCATTTCCATTAACTAAATCTCGCGCTAGAAAAACACCTTCCATTATAATCTCTACACGCTGAGCTATAGGATTAAATAAAGTAGCCTTCATTCCTACAACATGAACCTCTGTTAGTAATGGAGATGGTAGTTCCTCTCCTGGATTTCCATGAAAAGGTAACTGATAATTTGCAGAATAAATTCCTTCTAACAAAGCTGCAACGAAACACTCAGGAGAAAGCACTCTTAATTGAGAAATTTCTGGTATAAAGATATTTAAATTCAACCAATTAGCTTTTCTACAAAAAAAAGCTAATTTTCCATAAATACCTTTTAATATTTCAGCATCTAAAGTTTCTTCATTTCCTAAACCTAATAATACAGCTCTTTTTTCCTTGTTCCCATCTAAATAAATGGTACATATCTCTCCTTCTTTTCCAGTAAAATCACCAGAAGTAAGGACTGCAGCACACTCTTTTGGAAGCGCTGCAGTTTTAATAGCCAATAATGGCTTTTTGCTAATGAGCCAAAACGGAAAAATAGCAACATCTGCAGTTTTCCGTTTGGAGCCTTCAGCATAAGCAGATAATAACATAAGCTTTTGTCTCCATGTTTTAAAATATTTTTAGTCCTAAGCAACTAGAAAGGAATATCATCGTTTGCATAAGGACTTTCATCATCACCCAGTACAGTTGCATAAACAGGAGTTTCTTGTTCATTCATCATTGCATGTGATGCTTTTTCTGTGCTTGGAGCTACATTAGCTGTAGCATCAGAAGGAGAACGATCATTTTTTCCAAATGGATTAAATTTCAAAGTATCTGCTGTAATTAACAAAGACGCTTGGGGAGATCCATCTCGAGATAGATATCCATCTACTCCAATTTCTCCAGAGACAATAAGAGCAGATCCCTTTTTAAGATATGGTAACATATTATCAAAACGATCATGCCAAATGTTACATTTACACCAAACTGTCTCTTCCTTTCCACTTTGTCGTGTTTTTACAGCTAACCGTAGTACAACTACTCTTTTACCATTAGCCGTAAAACGTTCTTCTGGATCAGACCCTAAATAGCCAGCAAAAAAACCCATCATCATATAATTTACCTATTTCTCTTCTTGAAAATAAAACTTTAACACTACAGCACAAAAAACTGGGCGTGAAAATGCCCCATCTTAAAGAATTTAAGCGTTAAATAACCAGATTAAAAAAAAACAAAAAAATAAACCCTAAAAAAATAAATTTTTAAGGGTTCATGACAATAATTACAGAAGTAAGTTAAATATAAAACTATTAACTACGCTCTAATACCTTGTGGCGGTGGTACAACACCCATATTTGGAGTCACCTGCGGCATTGTATCAACTGAAGGTGGTCTACCTGCTGAAATATCCGCGCAAACAGTTCTCCACTTGACAACAGTTTCAATAAATAATTGAGCAAAAGCTTTTAATAAATTTGTTTCAGCATATTTCATATCTAAAACACAATGAATTAAAACTAACTGCTCTTTTACAGCAAGGCCAATACCTCCTCCTGCAACCTGTCCACCTAACATTGAGCCTTCTAATAGCTTTTCATATAAAGCTAGCCTATATTGGGGATTTTCAGGTAACCCATCCAATAAAGGAGAGTAGATATAAAGACGATCGGAATGCTCTTCATATGTTAAATGCAGAGAAAACTCTCCATCCACAAACAATATGCAGGTATTGTTTTGATCGAAACCTACATCGGAAAGTTTCAACTCTTTGGCAAAGTTTTTTAGGTTCTCCTCAGCGTTCTGACGCGACATGGGACCCTTCTCCTTCTAATTTTTTCCTACATTCAGGTTATCATATCAATTCATTTGAGGGAACTCTTTTTAGTTGATAAATCTTTCCTGTTTGCACAGAAATAGCGTTAAAAAATAAAGTGTCAATCACCTTTAATAAATTAAAAATAACGAATTAGTTAATCATATTTATTAATATACAACAGCATCTTCAAATAAAAAAACTATCCAATAGCACTGCTATTTAATCCAAAATCTGTTTTTAGCACGATCAATTTAATATCAGGATAGAACGCATCTAAAATTTGTTTTGCGTTCATTCCCGCTTGAGCCAAGGCTTCCATGTCTTCTAAACGCAAAACAGTTATATCCAAAGCAACTCTAGTATTCAATCTATCTAAAATCATACAAGCAGTCCAATCAACAGCAAGATCCACACCATTTTCTCTTCTAGTAATGGCATAACCTAGATAATGTTCATCGCTGGAAACAAGATGCCAACAAAGATCTCTTCCTTGTGTAGCTTTAATTTTTTCCACTAATTTAGTGCGCTCTGCGATAACATAAGCTGATAACGCTTCTTGAGAAAAAGATTGATCAAATTTTAAAGCCAATGAAGATTTTAAATAATCATCTACAGAAAGTTCATTGACCACAGTAATTCTATGATTATCAACACGATAAACATGCACTACTCCTGAATATTGCATTCCATTAACAAAAACATATGAATCATCTTGTTGAGGAGTGATAGTAATACTACTTACAGCAGGAAAGATCTCACCCCAACGTAATCCATCTGTCATAGAATGCACAACAAAACGTTTACCAAATGATTGAGATGACAAAAGCGTTCCTCTTGAGTCTGTAACTGTATAACTGTCTTTTGACTCCAGTAATACTGAAGTAACATTTTCATGTAACAACACTTTAACTTCTGGCATTAAAGATACTTGCTCTATTTCTTCTTGTCTTATCTGTAAAGATCCAATACGTGCCTCTACTAATGGAGTACATATCATCATTATAAGAAGAAGATATTTCCAAGGATATCTGTTCATTTATTACTCCTTCGTCTGCTCTTTTTCTTTTTGGAAATTACTTTCCCTTGTGTAAGCTAACTCTGTCACCATTCTTCCTCTAGGGGTTCTTTTTAATAAACCCTTCAATATCAAAAATGGTTCATAGACCTCTTCTATGGTACGAGGCTCTTCACCTACTGCCACAGCTAATGTATTAAGACCTACAGGACCACCTTCGTAATAACCTATTATGGTACTCAGAATTTTGGCATCTATTTCATCTAAACCCCAATCATCTATTGATAACATTTTCAGCGCTTTCACTGCTACTTCTCTATCAATTTTTCCTGCACTTTTCATTTGAGCAAAATCTCTTACCCAACGTAAAAGCCTATTAGCTACTCTCGGCGTCCCTCTTGCTCTTATAGCAATTTCATAAAAAGCATCTTGAGAAATTTCTAATTGAAGTAATGCTGCTGATCGCATAATGACTTTTGCTAGTACATCAGATGGATAATACTCTAACCGCCCAGTAAACATAAAACGTGAACGCAATGGCGCACTCAACATTCCTACCTTAGTCGTTGCTCCTATAAGAGTAAATTTTGATAAAGAAACACGAACTGATCGAGCATTTGGTCCACTGTCTAACATTAGATCTATGTAATAATCTTCCATTGCAGAATACAAATATTCTTCTGCAGCACGACTCATGCGGTGAATTTCATCTACAAAAAAAACATCTTTTTCTTGTAAATTTGTCAAAATACCAACCAAATCTGCTGGTTTTTCTAACTGTGGGCCTGAAGCAGAAACTAAAGAATGTCCAACTTTTTTCGCTAAAATATGAGCTAATGTTGTTTTTCCTAAACCAGGAGGACCATAAAATAAACAATGCCCTAAGGTCTCATTTCTTTGATGCGCAGCACCAATAAAAACTTCTAATCTCTCTTTAAGATCATTTTGTCCCCAAAAATCCTCTAAAAAACATGGCCTTAGCGCACTTTCAAAAGATTTTTCATTTGCTATCGTTCCGATAAAGTGATTTTCCATGCAAAAAAGAATCAATGTTAAGCGACTCACTCCAAATTATGAATCTAACAAAAGATCCTTTCAAAAGCCATTCCTATTTCTTGCTGAAAAAACAAATTATCTATGCATGCGTTTATTGAGATGTTTGGTAAGCAAAAATTCTGTTTATCAATCATTTTTTTCTTTAAAATTCATTTTTATTTTGACCCAAGGGATAATCCTTATTAAACTGACCTTTTCAAGATTTAAGAAAAGTTTTCTTATGTTTTTTTTCAAAGGAATGATAGTTATACATTACTTTATACCATGTAAAACATAACTTATACTTTCCTGCTAAGTTGTCTTTTCATAAACTTGAATCATTAATATTTGTATAATCAATAAGTAAATCACAGAGGGCCTTAACATAATGAGTCTAAAAGAAGATAAATGGATAAAACAAATGTCCCTAGAAAATGACATGATAGAACCTTTTGTTGCACATCAGGTTAAAACTCACCCTAACTCTGAAGATAAATGTATTAGCTATGGTCTTTCTAGTTATGGCTATGATATTCGCGTAGCAGATGAATTTAAAATTTTTACCAATATATATAGTTCTACAGTGGATCCTAAAAATTTCACTGAAGATTCTTTTGTTGATTTCTGTGGCCCTGTTTGTCTTATTCCCCCAAATTCGTTTGCTTTAGCCAGAAGCACTGAATATTTTCGGGTTCCTCGCAGTGTTTTAACATTTTGTATAGGAAAATCGACATATGCTCGATGTGGCATTATTGTAAATGTTACTCCTCTTGAACCAGAATGGGAAGGATTTATAACTTTAGAAATTTCTAATACAACTCCACTACCAGCTAAAATTTATGCTAATGAAGGCATTGCTCAAGTTGTTTTCTTTGAAGCAGCCAATGTATGTGCTCTTTCATACGCAGATAAAAATGGTAAATACCAAAAACAACAAGGAATTACTGTTCCCTTTGTCTAATGGCTAAAATGTTAAAATTTTTTGAAGAATGTTTTATCAAATCTTGGTGGGTGTTTCTTTTTTTTCTTTTTACTTCTAGTTGCTATGAACCAGCAGCATTGGTTAAAAAAAAAGAAACTATAAAACTTAAAAAAAAAGCTACCTATTTACATAATAAAATAATTCAAGAAATGAAAATTCAAGAAAAGCTTGCCACCTTTCTTGATTATAAAGAATTTCCTTCTTGGATTGAGTGGGCCTTGATAAATTATTTAGGCATGGTTCCTGAAGGATATAAAAAAGTGATTCTTCCTTCTGATATAGATCGAGACAAGTTGTGATTTTCTTATTAATTTTTTTTCTCTTATTTCTTGTAAGCAGCTCTATTTTTTGTTCTTTAGTTCAAATTTCTTTTTTTTCTTTAAGATCCAGTCAAATTTCTATTTATAAATTTCATGCAGATCCAAAGAAAAATCATATTGCCCGCCTAATGCAACATCCTCAAAAATTTCTAGTAACATTACTTTTCTGCGACATCTTAGCCAATGTCTTAATTCAAAACACAATAGCCTCTTTGTCTTTTTTTCAAGGACGCTGGTGGGCTGCAATTATAGCGCCTCTTCTAATTACATTAGTAATAGGAGAAGTTTTACCCAAAGCACTAGCTCTTCCTTTTAATGAAAAAATTGCTTATCAAACTGTTCCTTATATTACCAAAATTCATAAGACACTCTCGCCTTTTTTAAATTGGATGGTAATATTAACAGAAAAATTAACTCATATTTGTAGTTTTTTTTTAAAAAAAGAAGAGATCATTCTTACAGAAGAATTAAAAACTGTAATTCCAGAATGCTCAGCAAAAGGCATTATTTCTTCAGAAGAAGCAAAATTAATTTCAGGGTATCTATCCCTTACTGATTATTCCATTAAAGAAAGAATGCATCCTAGAGATCAAATCTATTTTTATGATTTAAGCATGCCTTTAAAAGAACTTCATCTTACCATGCAAAAAAATAATTTATCCCGAATTCCTGTCTGCCATGGAGATTTGCAACAATTAGTAGGCATTTGCCACTTACAGATACTTTTTGAAGCTTCCAAGCAGATTCATCGATCTAAAGATCTTATACCTTTATTAAAAAAAGCTTATTTTATACCTGAAACAGTTTCAGCAAAAACTGCATTGTCTAACTTAATTGCTAATGATGAACAATTGGGTATGGTTATTGATGAGTATGGCGCAATTGCAGGTCTTGTTACACAAGAAGATCTTTTTGAACTTGTAGTAGGAGAAATTACTGATCCTAAAGAACATACTGTTCCATATACCAGATCTGGAAACAACATTATTATTACAAATGGTTGTTTTGAACTTATAGAATTTGAAAATATCTTTGGCGTTGCCTTACCAAAAAATAATGATGTTGCAACCATTGGGGGTTGGCTTATTGAACAAATTGGTTCCATACCTGAAACTGGTACTTGTCATCTATGGAATAATTTCTTTTTCCATGTATTAGAAGCCGCTCCTAATAAAATTCAACGTGTTCATATAAGGCGTATCAATGCTTAATACTCCATTTTTTTGGTTACTCGTTTCTTTATTGTGCATTTTTATCCAAGGATTTTACTCTATGATGGAAATGGCTGCTCTCTCATTTAATAAAATTCGACTACAGTATTACGTTAGCAAGAACAATAAGACTGCTAAAAAAATATTTTTTATCACTCAAGACCCATTTAGACTTTTTGGTACAGCTATGATTGGAGCAAATATTGCTCTACAAATAGGTTCCCAAGCAGCTAGAGAATTCTACTCTTCAATGCATTTGAATCCTCATTTTGCACCATTAAGCCAAGTACTTTTAATCGTAATTTTTGCTGAACTTGTGCCTTTAGCTGCTGCGCGTAAATTTTCTGAACACATGGCTATTCTTGGTATTTATCTATTCCATGCTTCTTATTATCTATTTTATCCAATTAATCGCTTATTTGGATTTCTTTCGACGATCATTTATAAATTACTAAAGATAAAAAAACGAACTTTTCAAAATTTCATTAGTAGAGAAGAACTTGAAAAAGTTATTGAAATTCAACATGGAAAAAATGATTTTAATACTATCACTAGCAATATTTTTGACTTAAAAAGTAATACTGCACAAGCAATAATGCAACCATTGGGTCATTTTTTTTCTATAAATTCTGATACCTCTAATTCAGAAATTCGAGCTACCTTTATTGCATCTAAAAGTCCAATCATTCCAGTATACCATGAAAAAAAACATAATATTATAGGAACCATCTCTTTAAAAGATTTTGTTTGGGCTGAAACATTAAATGATCAATCTACCCCTATGGAAGCTCCATGGTTTATCTCAAATAAAACTCTTCTTATTCAATGTTTAGAAGAATTCATTACTCATCGAAAACAACTAGCTATTGTTATCGATGAGCAAGGTGTGTCTATTGGTATTTTATTTTTCTCTGAGATTTTAAAAATTATCTTCCATATTACTAAAAAACATAAGCATCGCCTTCCTTTAATCGAACGTATCTTTCCTGGGAATACTCTTGTTGGGCATCTTAACAAAAAATACAAAATTAATCTTAAAGGTCATGCTTCTAGCTCTTTAGCTCAATTGATTCTTTTAGAACTGGGACGACCTGCAGAGCTTCATGACTCAATCATGAAAGGACATTACCTTCTGTCTGTTGAAGAAATTACGATTATGGGTATCAAAAATGTCAAAATTAAAAGCATTATGTTTTAGATTGATATCCACATAATTTTCTTAACCGTTCTACATTTTCTTTTACAATTTTTACAGCTAAGATTAGCTCTTCTTCTGTAGTAAAACGACTTAAAGAAAATCTAATTGATGCATCTGAAATATCATTAGAGACTCCCATACTCCTTAAAACATGAGAACGAGCGCCAATTCCTGAAGCACAAGCTGATCCATGGCCTACCATTAATCCATCTAAATCTAACGCCATCAGTAATGTTTCTCCATCAACCCCTTCAAAAGAAACATTAGAAACATTACACACACGTTCCTGATCTTCACAGTGTATAATCATATCTATTATATGTTCTTTCAATAATTTTTCTAAAAAATCTCTTAATGTTTTCATTTTTTGTTGTATTACTGAAAGTTTCTCTTGAATAGAAGATAAGATTTTCCCCAAAGCTACAGCTCCCCATACATTTTCTGTACCACTACGCCGGTTCCTTTGCTGTCCGCCTCCATACAATAAAGGCTTAAGTCTTAATCCTGGAGTTGTAATAACTACACCTATACCTGTTGGTGCATGCATTTTATGACCACTAAAACAACAAGCAGAAACACCTGGATATAAATGAAATGGCTCTTTACCTATCATGGCTGTTGCATCTATAATAAAAATAAGTCCATGCCTTAAAGCAATCTTAGCAATAGCTTTATAATCAAGCTTAGCTCCAGTTTCTCCATTTACTGAAGAAAAAATTAAGGCCTTTGTATCTTCTGTTATTGCTTGCTCTACTTGTTCTGGATGAACAACACAATACCCTTGCTTTGGGGACAAAAATATAGCTTTATCTTTTTTTATTTTTAAGGACTCTCGAATACAAGAATGCTCTGTATTAGATGAAATAATAGAACCTTTTGAAATACCATGCACTAGCGTATTAATAGATTCTGTTGCTCCTGAAGTAAATATAACATCCGCCACACGACAATCAAAAAAATGCGCAACTTGCTGTAAAGCAATATCTAAAACAGCTTTGCCGCGTCTTCCAGCACTGTGCATACTAGAAGGGTTAGCAGGTGCATTTACTAATGAGAAAAATATTTCATTAAAGTAATTTTTAAGAATTGGATCTAGAAATGTAGATGCATTATTATCTAAATATATCATTATCCCACTTCTACTAATAAGGTAGTAATATTATCGCCACCACCTTGATTATTTGCAGCTTCTATAAGCTTTTTTGCACAAATTTCTAAAGAAGTCTTCCCTGATAAATGATTTTCTATGTTACTATCAGAAACAAAATTAGTTAGCCCATCTGAACATAATAAAAATAAATCTCCTTTCTTTATAGAAAAACTATTCACCTCAATAGGCACATTTGGCTTTGTTCCAATAGCATGAGTTAATATATGTTTATATGGACTTTTTTCTATACTTTCAGGGCTGATCATTCCTTTATTCATCATTTTTGTTAATAATGAATGGTCTTCAGTTAATCGATAGAGAGATCCTTCTCTATAACAATAGACACGGCTATCGCCTACATGAGCAACAACAGCACGATCATAACATAAGTGTAATGTACACAGTGTAGTTCCCATGCCTTTTAAAGAACTGTTCGATAGTCCTTTGCCATAAACACATCCATTTACACGAGATAAAATTGAAGATAGATATTCCTCATGCCTACGAATGTTACTTTTCAAAAATAGACGTCGACGCTTTTTAAAAAATTCTACCAAAGCTTTCATTGCCTCATAAGAGGCTACCTCTCCACCAAAACGCCCTCCCATTCCATCAGCTACTGCAAACAAACCATCTTCTGGAAGAGCCTGCCAGCAATCTTGATTTATAGATCTTACACGGCCTATATCAGTAATACCAAAATGCTTCAAAAAAAGAGCCATGCACCACCATAATGTGTATAACTTGCAAATAAGCACATCATAGCAAATGCATATTGACATCTTGCAAGAGGTTTTTCTGAGCATATAGATCCATAACTACACTAAGCCCATAAGAATTAAAGATTAATATAAATTATATTTAAAAATCTTTCCTATTGTCAGTAAAATTATTAAAAATTGGGTATCTGATTACAGTTTCTGCAATGTCTTTATTCTTTATTAAGTTAATAATATCTCTTTTTTTTCCTGATTTTGTTTTTTTTTGAATATGTTCCTAAAAACATGAAAATACCTAAAAACATGGCTCTTAATGATTTTAGAGAAACTTTAAAGATCTTAAAATAAAAAAATGCTAAAACATGACACTAGTATTTACTGTAAAGAGACAAATTTGTTATGTTTCTGGTTAATGAGCTTGGTGCTCATGCGGTGCATATTAAGAAAATATCTTTTTTGGCTTGCCAAAAAGCTTTTTTCCTAATAAAGCGGTTAATAATAAAGCGTAGTGTTCACATGAATATTAACGAGTTACAATCGCTTGTGATACCGAAGAAAGGGCACTAGGAACTACATGATGGTAATCTAGAGAAATCTTTTTGAGGTGAGTATGAAAAAACTCTTCATGACAGTATTAACAGTTGCCGCAGTATCAGGATGTTTACAAGGTTTGCCTGTTGGCAATCCTGGTGATGCCAGTATGCTGATAGACGGTATTTTGTGGGAAGGTCAAAGTTGTGATCCTTGTGATCCTTGTGCATCGTGGTGCGATGCTGTAAGTGTTCGTTTTGGATTTTATGGAGACTATGTAATTGACAGAATGATGACTGTTGATAATGCTCCAAGCACAATGTGGGATGCAAACGTCGGTCAAACGATAATGAACACCAATTCTGCTTATTTAGCTATTAATTTTTGGGATCGTTTTGATGTATTTGGTTCCTTAGGGAAAACTACAACATCAATCATAACTGGTGGGAGTGTATTTCAGTTAAGCAATGCATATGCCACACCAGTACCTAGTACAGTAACAACCCTTTTTAACTCTACTATTAGACTAAATTCAACTGATGAATTTTCTTGGAGCGTTGGAGCACGGGGTTCTCTGTGGGAATGTGGTTGTGCAACATTGGGCGCTGAATTTCAGTTTGCTCAAAGCAAACCAGATTGGTCTGAAATTCGTTCAACGAATCATACCAATCCTTTCTGGATTAAATCTGCTTCTCGTCCAATGACATATCGTGAATGGCAAGCAGGCTTAGGCCTTTCTTATAGAATCAATATGTTAACTCCTTTTGTGGCAGTTAAATGGTCTCGTCCAGAGATTAAATCAGGTTCTATTGTTATTACAGAATCAGGGAAAACTGGTCCTGACCTAACATTAGGTAGTGCAGTTCTTACTGGTGTAGGATTCACTGTACCTGATTTAGTAGCTCAAAACCAATGGGGCTTTGCCTTTGGTGCAACTCTTGTTGATGCTGATAAAGTTAGCGTAACAGTTGAAGGCCGTATTGGTGATGAGCGAGCTGTTTCTGTTAACAGCCAACTTCGTTTCTAATCTGATTTGAAACATTGTTGAATATGTATATCGGGATGCACCTTTTGGTGACATTCCGGTTTTTTTTTGCCTTAAAATAATCTATAAAATAGAAATTGATAAATTGACTAAATTAAAAAGAGTATGAAAAATAATAGGAGCTAGTAAAGTCCTTTCTTTTTCATAAATAATCCCTAATGTTAATGAAGTCAAAAATAAAGCAGGTAATAAAGAAAGATTAGAGGCCCCCTGCAAGGGACTAAAGTGCATAGCAGTAAAAATCAATGAGCTCCACAATATTCCTTGAAATCTTCCTATCCACTTAATTAATGCTACTTGGATCAATCCCCTAAAGAACAGTTCTTCCAAAAATGGAACTGCTATAATCACATTGGCTGCTAAATAAAAAAACGTAATTGGATCATGTAAAGATGCCTTTATTTGACTTAAGATAATTTGACTGGGTAATTCTTTGCCAAAAAAACAAATGATTATGAAATTTAAAACCTTAGCAGCAAAAAGAAATAATGGATAAAATAAAATAAAATTTTTACAAGTGTTAAAAAATATCTTTTTGCGAATTTTATAGTTAGGAATTTTTTTTGAACGATATAATACTAACCTTAATCTATGTTTTCCCATAGCTTTGATATACACAAGCATAGCAAAAATAGTAGCCATAGAAAAAAAGAAAGCGGCTATGCTTTCACTTCGAGAAACACCTGCTTTCTCTACAAATTCCCCTATACAAATAAAGATAATAAAGAAAAAAACACGAAATAAACCTACATAAATAAAAAAAGCTCCCAAAATTTGAATAACACTAAAGCTTTTCAAAAACTTTTCTTTTTTTACATATGGAAGATGTAATAATTGATTTTTTTTAGCTATCCACAACGCTGTCTGAGCAAATGGTAATATAATGACAATTTGTAGAAATGCTCTAGTTTCAATACCATACATTAGTGATTAGCACTGACATAACCTTCAATACGATGCACAAGATCTCTTATAAGACGCCCATGAAAAAGACCTATTGGGGTAGAGTCAAAAGAACCTGTTCCCCATTTATGCTTTTGATAATCACATGGAATACTTGGCTGTAACATCGACTGAGCACATTCTACTATTTCTTGAAAGACTAATTTGACCATATCATTACGAACATCAAAAATTCGAACACGAACTGCTAATCCAAAACCAGGCGCTACATCACTCACGCGCCTTAAGGCAACTTCTTTTGCAGGAATTAATTCCATAGAAACAACAAATTCAGATGGAGCAAATATTTGACTAATACTTGATGATATTGCTGTCGGATCAGGATTACTAAAAACTGAAGACCATTCACCATATTCAGCTTGGTTCATCAAATAAACCTTTTGGGATGATCGTAACCGCTTCTTTATTCCAGTAAAAAATTCTTCTGACACACTCCAAGGTAAGCCAACCTCCATTCCAAATCCTGCCATAACAGGCAAAACTGAAACCATAGCTTTTGCTCTTCCATTTCCCTGGTATAATGCCCCTGTTTTAGAAACACACCCCCCAGAGATAATCCCTGATGAAAAAATAAAAAGGCAAAAGGCAAAAAATTGTTTTTTTGAAATCTTCATTATACCCTCAGCGTTAATATTTTCAAAGCTAGCCTATGAAATGTAATACTTCTGTATCAGCACTTTTTTGAGAAGCTTAATCTAGGCAAGTTCAGATAAAAAAAGATTACGGCATTCAGAATTTTTTATCAAATTACCATGACATCAAGGCAAATAAATAAATAAGCATGTTAATTTTTTTTCCCAATATATGCTTATTAAGAATAAGATTTTTTGGTCGTGAGTAACGTTTAAACCTCTTTTTTAAAGAAAAAAATTTCCAAAAGAACTCATTTTTAATTACTCAAATTTAAAAAAAATGACTCCTCTTATAATAAGCGATCTTCATGACCATCTTAAAATCAATTTTTTTTTTAACATAGTATGTTCATCATCTTTACCTATGATTATGTAGTTTCCCTGAAAAGCAGTCAGATCATGATTTATTAATAAATCAATACCTCCTCACATCTTCCAACATCAGTATATCATCAAGTAATAATTAAGATTTTTTTATGCGATTTAATAAAATAAAATTTATATGAAAGGACTAGGTGTTTATTTTTTTATCCAAT
The DNA here is from genome assembly GCF_015356765.1 of Candidatus Clavichlamydia salmonicola. Classification (GTDB taxonomy): domain Bacteria; phylum Chlamydiota; class Chlamydiia; order Chlamydiales; family Chlamydiaceae; genus Clavichlamydia; species Clavichlamydia salmonicola. Next base: position 209,908 of record NZ_WTCQ01000003.1, on the reverse strand, counting down.
AATAAAAACCTATACAAAAAAAAGACCGGAGATTTCTTTTCGGCATAACACACACTTTTTAGAGCTGCTATCTTCCAATCCTGACTCAGTTCAAAGGTATCTTATCACAAAAAGATCCCCGGCTAATTTATTTTCTTAATAACCAACATTAAGATCAATCCTTTCTTCTTTCTTTTAACAAAGAATATTTTTTTTAATTTCTTCTTGGATACTTTTTCTTAAAATATATTCTGGTTGAAGATTTTTACGTTGTGCACACACTGAAATAGACCAAAGCAAATCTCCAATCTTTTTTTCATTTAAGTCATTAAATGAATATTTTTCTTTTAATTCATAACCTTCTTGAGACATTCGCGCGCAAGCTTGATATGCCAATGTAAGTGCTGGAGAAGAACTAGGTAAGCCATCTACAGAAGTTTTTCGATCCCTTTTTCCTATTTCTTGTTTTTTTAGTGCGTGCCACTGGTTTTCAGCTTCTTTGGCTGAAAAAGCTGGGGTTTTTTCAGGCTCAAAAATATATGGTTGTCTATTTTTACATTTTTTTATGTGCTCATCTATAACGTGATACAGATCAATTTTTTTATCTCTTTGAACTACTAAGCATAGCATTAAAACCAAACCTAATAAATCCCCCAACTCTTCAATTAACTCTTCTATTTTTGCCTCTTTAATAGCATCTATCAATTCATACGCTTCTTCTATCACTATGCTAATCATTGAAAAAGATGTTTGTTGAGTAATCCAAAAAGATTTTTCTAATACTTTTTCTGTCGTTTCACATAATTCTTTAATTTTATCTATGTACATATTTAATTTTTCATCTCCAAAGTAGAGGATATATTTATAATATTTTTTGAATCTCTAGTAAGATCATTCACTATCTTTCTATGACCTGCTGAAAATACTTTTGATGCTAGATCTTGAAAAATTATAGGTTCTAAATTCTCATCATTTATTTCTTCTTGTAGCTCAAAAATAATTGGCTGTAGAAATGCTTTATAAAACGTAAAAACATGTTGATGAAGAGGTAAATGTTTCTCATAACGAACTTCTTTTTTTAAAAATTCACAAACTTCTTTTTCATAAGAATATGTATTAAAAAATTCTTCTTGATTTAAGTTCATATAAGGAAATTCATACAGCCCCTCCATAAGTTCTCCTTTTTTTCTTTTAATTAGAAAAAATTTATTCCCTATTCTTATAACCATAACCAAGCGATATAAAATAATCTGCTTTCGCCTCGCCTTACGTATTGGTAGAAGATACTGAGCAGATGTTCTGTAAGCAGAACATTGCAATCGTAGTGGACAATTATCACACAAAGGTTTTTTTTTGCAAATCATCGCCCCCAGCTCTATAAGACCCTCTCCTGCATCTTGAAAACCTTTATCTGGAAGAATAGCTGTTGTTAATTGCTCTATATTACGCTTAACTACTGTAGAATCTATGGATTCCATAATTCCCCAAAAACGACTCATAACTCTCAATACATTGCCATCTATTGGCGCTACCTTATGCTCAAAGGCAAATAAAGCTACTGCTTTAGCTGTGTAAGGTCCTATTCCTTTAAACGTGATTAAAATTTGAGGATCTTCTGGCAATAACCCATTAAATTCAGTCCATACTCTACGAGCTATTACATGTAATGACCGAGCTCGAGAATAATAACCCAATCCTTCCCAAGCCTTTAATACTTCTTCTATAGAAGCTTTTTGCAAATCATAAAAAGATGGAAATTTTTTCATCCAATTCAAAAAATATGGAATAACTACAGATACAGTTGTTTGCTGAAGCATAAATTCAGAAATCAATACTACATAAGGATTTTTTGATTTCCTCCAAGGTAAGTCTCGCTTATTTTCAACAAACCATTTTTTCAATTTTTCTACTGGAAAATCCTTAAATGAAACAATCTCTTCATCATTTTCTAATTTCATTATTTTTTCCCTCTAAAAGCTCTTAAATATACTTAAATGAAAAAAAGAGAATTACAAAAAAATCTAAAAAATGTTATTTTACTCTGCATAAATAATTTTTAATGTTTTATCTTCAAAATTAATTCAACATGAAATTCCAGCAAAAAATTCTTGAAGAAGAACGTCTTTCCTCTTTTTTAAAACGTAATTTTCCAGATGTTCGTTATACAGATATCGCTTGGTCTATAAATAACCATCGCTGTCGAATTAATGGCAAAGTAGAACGCTTTGAATCTCATCGCCTTATACCAGGCGATACCATAGTTTTTTATTTAGCTGCTCAACCTTTTTTTGAAAAAGAAAAATCAAGAATACTGTTAGATAATGATCATTTCATTATTTATGATAAACCTGCCTATATTACGTCTGAAGATTTAGCTATTTTGCTTAAAGTACAACCTATTCATCGCTTAGACAAAAGCACTACTGGCTGCTTTATTGGAGCTAAAACAGATCTTGCCCTTAATCACTTAGAAAATATTTTTCGCAATAACGCCATAATAAAAAAATATTTTGCTATTTCTTTAGGCCGGCCTGACAAGGCTAAGGGTAAAATTATTACTAATACTTCTACACAAAAAAGACGTCCTGGTAATTTGATTCGTGCTAATGTTACTCACAAAGATCGTGGCGCCCCAACTGAAACAGTTTGGTATGCCAATCCAGTTACAGAGAAACTTACACTCTTCATTTGCCGCCCCATGACAGGCCGTACACATCAAATTCGTCTACATTTACAAACATTAGGCTTTCCTATTTTAGGAGATCCTGATTATGGTCCAAAAAAACAACCTGAAAATATTTTTAGACCTTTATTACATGCTCGATCTCTTTCCTTTTATTATGCTCCATTATCAATACATGTTTTAGCAGAAGCCAATTTACCAAAAGATTTTCCTTTACCTGTTCATCATTTATTTTTAGATCATCAAGAAATATCTTCTTTAAAAAATTAGCTTTTTTTTCTTTTAAAATCGTTATCTAAAACCTCTTGCTTCTTTTTTTTAAATCCAAGTATCCTTCTTGATTTATGAAGGATGTCTCATTATGTTAAAAATAGACTTGAAAGGCAAATTGGCCTTTGTGGCAGGAGTTGGTGATGACCAAGGATATGGATGGGCTATAGCCAAAGCTTTAGCTGAAGCAGGTGCTACCATCTTAATAGGAACCTGGGTTCCAATGATAAAAATCTTTACTCAAGCCTTGGATTCAGGAAAATTTAAAGAATCTTCTATGCTTTCTGATGGTACTGAATTATCATTTGCTAAAATTTATCCTTTTGATGCTATGTTTGATAATCCAAGTGATATACCTGCAGATATTCAGATGAACAAGCGGTATAAGGATACTTCAGGATACACTGTTTCTGAAGTAGCGGCTAGTATTGCTGAAGAATTTGGAAAAATTGATATCATTGCTCATTCTTTAGCTAGCGCTCCTGAAGTAAATAAATCCTTATTAGACACAAGCAGACAAGGTTATCTTACAGCGCTAAGCTCTTCTTCCTATTCTCTCATTAGCCTTGCATCTCACTTTGGTCCTATTATGAATTCTGGAGGAAGCATTGTTTCATTAACCTATGAAGCTTCGCAAAAATCTATTCCTGGATATGGTGGTGGAATGAGCTCAGCCAAAGCCGCTCTTGAAAGTGATACTCGATCCTTATCATGGGATTTAGGAAGACGTTGGGGCATTCGAATCAATACCATTTCAGCTGGACCTTTACGAAGCCGTGCTGGACGCGCCATTGGATTTTTAGAAAACATGGTAGAATACTGTGCTAGAATGACGCCTATTCCTTTATCTCGGATGGCCGCTGAAGAAGTTGGTCATTTAGCTGCTTTTCTAGCTAGTGATCTTGGAAAATCTATTAATGGTAGTGTTCTATTTGCAGATCATGGTGTTCATATTATGGGCATTGGACCTGAACTTCTAGGCACTTAATCTTTCTTATCAGGAAAGATCATATACTCCAGAGCAATTAGGATTATATGATCTTTATTTTGTTTAGCCTACCTTTTCAACATGATAATAAAAAAATAGCAATTAGATTTTTTTTAAGTCTTTAATTTTTAAAAATCTTTCTATATGCATCTGCACCTTTTTGCAGACCTAATATAATCCCCATTTCTGCTGCTGCTGGCGCAATAAAATCTGCTAATTCCAGCATATGCAAAGGCGCTGTATTCATGACTATCTTAAAATCACCTTTTTTTAACATTGGAATATCATTTGTATCATCTCCACCTACTATTACAAAATGATTATGCTTTGCAACAAATTCATGTCCTTTTAATAAATCAATAACACTGCCTTTACCTGCTTTTTTATTGTTTATATGTAATAAATAGTGGCCTTTTCTCCACGCATCAACTATCAAAGAAACATTAAACTTATTCATTTTTTCTATTTCATCATACAATGGCTTTGCTTTTTCCAAAGGCAAAGAAAAAGTTATCATAGCACAATCTAAAAATGGATAATCATCAAAATTTATTAAATAGTGGACTAAAAATTCTTTAGATTCTGACTTAAAATAATGAATGCTTCTATCATAAAACATAGCTGCTTCTACTTCATCAACTGGCGATGCATGCACATAATAATAGGCATCATTTCTTTCAACACCAGCCTCTATAGCAAAACCTACTTTGTGCTTATTAGCTAAATGAGCAATTAATTTAACATCTGCAGATGTTATATAATTTCTAATTAATATTTCCTGATCAGGAAACCTAATAACAGCTGCACCATTTTGTAATCCCACAAATAATGGATTAGGAAATCCTTTTGCTAAAAATCGAGCAAAACCAAAACATCGTCCTGTAGCAATTGTTACTAACCACCCATCATTTACATATGCTTCAAGTTGATCACTCACTTCTGCAGGCACTCCATAGGGTTTGTTGGTAACAGTCCCATCTAAATCCAGTACAATTAAACCTTTGCTCATCACTAATCCCATAAAAATCTCAATATTACTATAGTATATGGTGGCGAATTTTTCTTGTAACCTGGATACCTTTTTATAAAAATAAACCCTTACTGAAAACAAAAAATAAAGCTAAAAAATGATTTCTTAAAACGTTTTTTTATGCATACTTACAAATCAATTTATCCATGATTTTTTGTTATTTTTTATGTTTAAACGTTGCTTTATTATTGCTTGTATTTTCATTAGTCCTTTACTTTCAGCAGAAGAGCAACCTTCTCTTAAATCTCAGGAAATAACACTTTCTATAGATAAAGAAGCTAATTCTGAACATGATCCTATTATCATGTCTTTTCGAGGTGAATTTATCAAAATGATCCTTTCACTAGCTGTGCTTGTGGTTATTTTGATTTTTGGCTTACGTATTATTAAACGCTATCTTGCCTCACGGACCCAACAAAGTAATCGGGGATCATTTATTAAAATCTTAGACCGTCGCCCTCTTTCAGCTAAGTCCTCTATTTATCTTATTAGTGTTTGTAATCGAGGGTTACTTATCTCAGACTCTGGTGGACAGATTAGTCTTTTAACTGAGTTTGTTGATCTTAATGATATAGAAGGTCAATCCACTGCCCAAAATTCTCTATCAATTCTTCCTTCAGCAGCTTGTAATATTCTTAAAAAAGCTATTAAAAAATTTTCTACTTCTAATAAAGATTCCTCTCCAAATACCCAATAAAAACAAGCTCGACATCTTTTTCAGGTTTATTTTTGCACTCTCTTATATCTTCTCTATGCTTCCTTTTCTTTTTCAATTGAGAGTTTATAAGGAGTGGGCTATTCTTGGATTTAAAAAAAAAAGAAAAATATAGCTATTTTTGAAGGAAAAATTTTATCCATAATCATCCTTAAAAAACTTATTAAAAGGTCTTATACCTTCTTTTAGCTTAGCTAACTTTTTCTAATAAAGACTCTTATAATCCTTTGAATTAACAAAGATTTTAGATCCTTTAATAACTCTGACAGGAGCCAAATGTTAGTACTTACAAGAAAAAAAGAGCAAAAGATTAAAATTGGTAAAGATATTGTAATCACTGTACTAAAAATACAAGGAAATCAAGTCTCTGTTGGAATAGAAGCCCCTAAAGAAACTCAAATTATTCGTGATGAATTAGTAGACGCAAGCACAGAAGTAAATGCTTTTTCTGAATCATCATTTACCTAGGAGTTTACTATGAATTTTATCCATCTTGACAATGATAGTATTTTTAATGTACTTAAAGAACAGGAACTCAATCCTCTTATAGAAAAGGATAGTGGTCTTGTGTATATTTTAATTGAAACTGATGATAAGGGCACTCCAGATACTCAGTCTCCTTTATTTTTTGTCATAAGAAATGATAATACTTTGCTTCAATTAATCAGCTATCTTCCTTTTAGTTTAAAACCTCATCTCAAAGAAGAGATTGCAAGATTATTACATCTACTAAACAAAGATTTAGATTTACCTGGATTTGGAATGGATGAAGAACAAGGTCTTATCTTTTACCGATCTGTTATTCCTTGTTTAGAATCACAAATAGCTGCAACACTTTTGAAAGTTTACATATCTACCATTCAACTTGTTTGTGAAAGTTTTACTCATGCTATAGGCTTAGTCTCTTCAGGCTCATTAACAGTACAATCTTTGCAAAATGAAAAAATGAAACACATGAATGATGAAAATAAATCCCCTCCCCTTACTACATAATTATGTCCTTAAGAGCTATTTATTACGATACTGAAACAACTGGTATCAATATTGAAAAAGATAGAATCATAGAAATTGCTGCTTACGATCCCTTAAATGATACTCGCTTTGAAACATTAGTTAATCCAGGTATCCCTATTCCAGAAGAAGCATCAAAAATTCATGGCATCTCTAATGAGCAGGTCAATAATGCCCCTTCATTTTTTGATGCTTATCAAAAATTTGCTAATTTCTGTTCTGGAAATGTTGTTCTTATTGCTCATAATAATGATAACTTTGATGCTCCTTTACTAAAGAATGAATGCCTTCGTCATAGTGCAGAAGTGCCTGCTTGGCCATATATAGATTCTTTAAAATGGGCACGTATTTATCGCCCTGATTTACCTAAACATAATCTTCAATACTTACGCCAAGTATATGGTTTATCTACAGATAGAGCTCATCGAGCATTAAATGATGTACTTGTTCTTTATTCTATATTTGATGTTATGATTGATGATTTACCTTTAGATATTGTGCTTAAGTTAATCAAGCAAGAATCTGTAACATCTATTACTCATATGCCATTTGGTAAACATCAAGGTAAAATTCTCAAAGATGTTCCAAAACATTATGTTACCTGGCTAGAAGAACAAGGATTTTTTAATAAACCTGATAATGCAAATCTAAAGCAAGGCTTCTGCGCTGCTGGATTAATTCTGCCATAAAAATTCTTATGCAACTCTTGAAAAGCTTCTTTTTTTTACTTCGTAATTTAAAACAACTATGTTTCTTCAGAGTTTCTTGTCTGTTTACCTATTGAACGAAATTTTTTATATCTTTTTTCTAATAATTCTTTGGGGGGCATATCTTTAAATGCAGCCCATTGATCCAAAATGAATTGTTTTACACTTTCATATATTTGCGCTGGATCATAATGAGCACCACCTAAAGGTTCTTTGATAATAACATCTATAATACCAAATTTTAATAAATCCTCTGCTTGCATTTTTAGCGCTGAAGCTGCTGTACTACTAGCAGATGTATCCTTCCATAAAATAGAAGCACACCCTTCTGGAGAAATCACTGAATAATAAGCATGTTCGAGCATACCAACAACATCACCTATACCCATTCCTAAAGCTCCTCCAGAGCACCCTTCTCCTATAATAATAACAGTAATAGGGGTCTTAACTGTGAAAAGATCCCGTAAATTTAAAGCAATAGCCCATCCTTGACCTCTTTCTTCTGCTGAAAGACCTGGAAATGCCCCTGGTGTATCTAATAAAAAAACAATAGGAAGAGAAAATTTTTCTGCCATTTTTGCTAAACGAAGGGCTTTTCTAAAACCCTCTGGATGTAACATTCCAAAATTACGAGAAATTCTACTTTCTGTATCACAGCCTTTTTCTTGCCCTATAATCATGACTTTCATATCGCCAATCTTTGCAAGACCACCTATAACTGCTGTATCATTGCTATATAGGCGGTCTCCACATAGTTCAACAAACTCATCACATATATTTTCTATATAACCAATTGTTTTTGGACGACGAGGATGGCGGCATACCTGTACACGTTCCCATGGAGAAAGCGATGTTAAGATTTTTTTCTTTATCTTTTCTAATCGTTTTTCTAATTTTTGTAATTCAGCATCTGACAACAAAGAATTTTTTTTATTCTTTTCTTTAAATTGAGTAATGGTTTTTTCATATTCAACAATCTGTTTTTCATGTGGAAGCAAATCCATATTATCACCTAAAAAAATATTTATAGTAACTTATTAGTTATTAAAAAACAAGCCTGTTCAATAGATGATTATCAATAAAAATATTGATAATAATGTTATAATTTATAACTATGAGCAAACTTTTTAAACAATTATGAAATTGAAAATTGAAATGAAGTATTAAATGATGGATGAAAGATAATTAAAAAATTAGCACCCCAAAATGTCTCATCTCCACTCAAAGAAATGACTTCCATAAAATCTCCTTTAAAGCCATTTAAAAATACTTCTTGAGAATCTTCTCCTTCAAAAATAATCTTTTCTGCAGGTCCCTTGTAAGAATCAAGAGCACCTGCTCTCAAACATGGGCCCTTAAAAATTCGACAATATTTTCCTTTACCAAAAAAAGAAAATGACATTTTTTTTGATACATGTTTTGACAAAAATAAAGGTAAAATAAATGAACATTTATATGAAACTTCATTATAAGCGAATTTACATGATGCTTGAATCCAGGGCACAAATTCTGAAGAATCTTCTAAATATTGAAAACCTGTTTTCCGTACATGAGGCGCTGCTGTTCGACATGTATAGGAAATATGAGCACTATCATCATCATTTTTTGTATAACAATAATTAAAATGACGACCAGCTAACCCAAAACCTTGTCCACTTTCAAAAGGTGGTAAATGTGGTCCATAACAAATAATCCCCACATGATCTCTAAGAAAAAGACCCATACCACTTTTACAACCAGACGCAGCTACTGCAACCGTTGTTCTTTCTCTACGAAAAAAATGATACCCTATATAATTATCGACAAAATCATAAATAGATAAAAATGGTTCATTAAAACTTTCTAAAAAATCATAAATAGCTTGAGTTATTAATTTTGCAGAAGGTCCTTTATCCTGACAAAAAAGGCCAGTTAAAGCTTTTCCAAAATGATCCAAGGTAGCTTGCTGAAAAGCTAGCATACTTTTTGCTATTACATAACGACTATGGTCGTTTTGCGCGCTTCTTAAAAGCCATAATCCCAAACGAGCATGGTCATAAGGATATGGAAACCCTTGCCATGGAAAACATGCCCTATCAAATAATAACACCATACCTGATGACGTTACATTTAATTTAGGGAATGAATACTTCTGCTGATACTTTTCACATAAAACAGTATATAATATTGCTATACCTTCATGCAGCATCATGACTGGGTGTTTTTGATATTTTAATAGACAGGATTTGTCCTTAACACCATTTTCCACATAATCCAATAACAGAAATATATCTTCTTCAAAATCACAACAGTTTTTCACTTAACTACAACAGACTCCTTGAGAAACTTGATATGCTTCAATACTTCAAAGGGTTTAGCTTCAAACACTCAAAAAGATCTTATAACAAAGAAAAACTTTGCTTCAAGAAAACATCAGCCCCTTTCTTTTTTTCACAAAATCAAGGGGCTTAATGAATTATTTTTTTCCTGGTGTTTCTATCAATCGTCTCATTCTTTTCCCAGGCGTGAATTTAACAGCTCTTCGCGCTGGAATATGAATAGGGACTGAAGCATTTTTTGGATTACGTCCAATTTTAGGCTTCCGATCGACAACCTGTAACACCCCAAAATCACGAAACTCCAATCGATCTCCTTTTGCAAGGGCATCCGTCATCTTATCAAGAAAGTTTTGAATAACCGTTCTTACGTGATTCGGATGAATTTTATGATCTTGAGAAATTGTTGATATCAATTTCTTCTTGGTCATTGTTGCCATAATTTAAATCTCCTACTTTCCTCATCTTATCTCTTAGCGATCAAGCAAACGCAGATCCGCTTACCCGGCTGATTTATAAGCGTATAATAACTATCAATTCTTTCGATTCAAGAAATTTTTACACTTTTTATTTTGAAAAAAAAATAGGGTCCCTCTTTTGGCTTCTTCTTCTCTTTAATATTAAGGCTTCTCATGAAGTTCTTTTTCTATTCATGACTTCTTTGAACTCGCAAAAGAAACTTTTTTTTTCTTCCAAGTCCAAGCATCAAAAAGCGTCCTTCTAGCAAATCGTCAGGGGTGATTAATCGTCTAAAATCTACGATTTTTTCATTATTAAGATAAATGCCATCACTTTCAATCAAACGCCGAGCCACCCCTTTTCCACTTACACTACCACATAAAATCATCAAATCAATAATAGTTATCTTGTCTAATTGCTCATTTAATACATCTGTTACATGACCAGACGCTGCTAATAATTCTAGATTTTCTATAGATAATTCAGTGCTCGTTCCTGGCGCCATAGCGGCTGTTGTTTCAAGAGCAGACTTTAGCCCCTCTTCCCCATGAACTATTTTAGTGACCTCTTCTGCTAAAAATTTCTGTAACAGGTTAGGATCTGATGTTTTTTGACTAGCCTCTAATTCTTTGGCTAAAATAACATCTTCAGGCAACAAGGTTAACAAACGTAACATAATAGGAATATCTGTATCAGCTGATCGATATAAATATTGATAAAAGTCATATGGAGAAGTTTTTTCTGCATCTAACCAAATCGTACCATCAGAACTTTTCCCAAACTTAGTGCCATCTTTTTTTGTTAATAAAGAAAAAGTAATTCCACCAACATGCTTTCCTCGAAGACGTCTGATCAGATCAGTCCCTGCTGTAATATTCCCCCACTGATCACTACCGCCTATCTGAATCTTCACATTTTCTTTATCAAAAAGATGCAAAAAATCATACGCTTGTAAAATTTGATAAGAAAATTCTGTGAAGCTAATTCCTGCTTCAGAACTACATCTTTGCTTAACACTCTCTTTAGACATCATAGATGCGATTCGAAAATGCTTTCCTATATCGCGTAAAAAATTTAAAAAAGAAAAGGTAGATAGCCAGTCATAATTATTTAAAACTTGAACATTAACACCTAAAAACTTCTGCAAGCATTTAGATATCCCTCCAACATTATGCTTTAATGTCTCATAATCTAATAAAGAACGTTCTGTATTTTTTCCTGAGGGGTCTCCTATCATTCCAGTTGCTCCACCCACCACAACTACAACTTCAATATTAAATTTTTGTAACCACTTTAATGCTAAAATACCAACTAAATGACCTAAGTGTAAAGAGTCAGCTGTAGGATCTATTCCCATGTAAGCTTTACCTACATCAAGTTCTTGGTCAGCTCCCTCTGTAAAAGCATTAATAAAACCCCGTTTATTTAAAAAATCAATCAATAATTTCATACTTTAACATTCTCTTTTTTAAATTTATTTATTATTATTCATAAAAAATCTTCTTTTTTCCATAATTAAAATTTCTTCCTCATTTGCCAAAAAAGGTCTAATTAAGACATGAATTCTGATGCAATAAACAAAAGAAAAAATCACTTTTTTCTTACCTCACCTATTTTAAGAGAGCCTGAAAATTATGAAGAAATATTGAAAAAATTACACTTAAGAGAAGCTGAACGATTTGAAGTATTACGAAATAAATATAATACTTCTTCTATTACAGACATATTAATCTTACTAGAAGAAAAAAATCTTTCTCCTTACTCTATTAGCAAATCAAGCTTGCCTTGCACAGAACTTATTAAAGAGCCTCGATCTGCATTAATTCAAAAATTACGTCTACGTTTTTTAAAAGAGCTCTCTTCAACTAAAAAAGATTCAAAGTATCTATAAAATGACCTTCTAACCCTAAATCTTTCTTAATAGCAGCAGCTAATGCCTTTGGGCCAATTTTTTCTGTTGCAGTATGTCCCATAGCAAAAAAATTTATGTTTTCCTCATAAGCAATAGACCAAACAGGTTCATCAAAATTACCTGTAATAAAACAATCAACCTTTGCATTAATCGCATTACCAATTTCTTTATATGCTCCACCAGATATCAGTGCTGCAGATGAAACAATTTTAGCCCCACCTAAAACAGCTGCTTTTGTAGAAACACCATAGTAATCATTTAACTTTTTTTCAAAATCTTCTCGAGGACATGAAGGAAAAGTCCCCTGAACCCCAATCTCTGAAAAAACTTTTAAATTACTCCATCTTAAATCTTTAGCAACTTTCCAATTATTACCTATATCTTGATGTGCATCTAAAGGTAAGTGAAATGCTAATAATGAAATATTATGCTTTAAAAGCAGTGCAATACGTTGCCGTTTATGTCCAATTAATGGATAGGGATCCCCTTTCCAAAAAAGACCATGATGAACGATTAATGCATCAACATTATTCTCTATCGCTCGTTCTATGGTCGCTTGATCTGCTGTAACAGCAGTTGCAAAAATTTTGATTTCTTTTTTTCCTTGCACCTGCAGCCCATTAGGGCAATAATCAAGGGTAGTATAAGGTGAAAAACAGTGAACTAAATATGCCTCTAGTAACTCATAAGTTAGCATGTAGATCACTCCAATTTTGCTCTGCGGTCAAAAGATAACTGATACCGTGTTTTTAATCCTAAATGTTTTATCCTGATACTGAATAGTAAATTTTTCTTTTTACCTATCTGTCTAGGGAGCTTCTTATGACTAATCTTTCTTCTGATGAAGTAAAAAAAAATCTAGGAAAAATAGCTGCTTTACAAGTACAAAATGGCATGCTTGTTGGCTTGGGTAGTGGCTCTACTGCAACTTATTTTATTCACTATTTGAGCCAACGTATCCAAGAAGAATCTTTATCTATTACCACAGTTTCTTCATCAGTAGCATCAGCTTCTTTAGCAATTCGGTTAGGTCTAAAAAATATAAATATTCATGCTTTCCCTTCACCAGACCTTACTGTAGATGGTGCAGATGAAGTTGACTCCCATAAACGACTAATTAAAGGCAAAGGGGGTGCTTTGTTACGTGAAAAAATTTTAGCAACCAATAGTTCTTCTTTTCTTGTATTAGTTGAATCAACAAAATTAGTAAATGCTTTTAGCCCTGGCCCTATTCCATTAGAAATACTTCCATTTGGAGCAGATGTAACAGCAAAAAAAATAAGAGAACAAGGTTATAATGGAAATTTTCGCTTAAAAACAAATAAAAAATATTATACTACTGACAATGCAAATTATATTTTTGAGCTACATGATAATAAGCAATTTATGGAACCAGAAGAAGTTCATGAAAGACTCATTATGATCCCAGGTGTTTTAGAAACTGGCTTTTTTTTCTTGCCTGCTAAAATTTTAGTAGGATATCCAAATGGAACTCATCATTATTTTTAATTAAAGGCCATACTTTCATGCTTATTCAATATTCTGATTTAATTCCTATTCGTTTTCAAAAAGTTGTCTTATTTCATGCATATAGCAGTATTATCTTAGGCAATGAAGAAAAGTCGTTTGCTATTCATGTAGAATCTTCAGCTGGAGTAGCTCTTCAATCTCTTCTTGATGGAAAAATGAAAGCCCGCCCATCTTCTCATGAACTAATAGAATTTGCTTTTAAAGGCATGGAAATAAATGTTAAGCAAATTGTAATTTATAATTACAAAGATTGTATTTTTTATTCTCAATTATTTATTGAACAAAAAAGTGATATTACCCGTATTGCTAAAATAGACGCTCGCCCTAGCGATAGTATTATTCTTGCTCTTCGCTATCATGCCCCTATTTATTGCCTTCGAGAAGTTTTTGATAGTACTGTTTCTTATGTGAAGTGAAAAATTATATCTATAAGAAAGCTTTGTTTTTTAGAATCTTTTTTGCCCAAAAAAGCATTTCCTTTAAGATCCTGTCCTTTGATTCAATCACAGGATATCATCATGACTTTTTTCCCATCATTTACTGAAATTCCTAAACCTACTTCAGAAAGGGTAACTTTAAATCAAGAAAGCCAATGGAATCTTAATTCTCTTTTTAGTTCAGATGAAGAGTGGTCTAAGAGCTATAATACTGTCCTTGAATCTGTAACAACACCTTTTTGGCCCTCTCTTTCCTTATTCAGAAATCAACTCCATGACCCTAAAAAACTACAAAAATTTCTTGAAAAATCTTTAAAAATTGAACAAATTCTTGATACTCTTTACTGCTATGCACATCTACAATATGACACTAACATGTCAGATTCAGCAGCATCAGAAAAACAGCAAAAAGCATTAACCTTGTTTTATCGCTTTCAAGAAGAAATTTCTTGGGTTAATCCAGAATTACTTCAATTACCAAAAAAAACTATAAAAAATCTTTTAAACAATCCTCAATTAGCAACATATAAAAATCTTTTAACAAAAATTTTCCGTATGCAGCCTCATACTAAAAATGAAGCAGAAGAAACTCTCCTGTCTATGGCAAGCGAAGCTGGGCAAGCTGTTCACAAAACTTTTTCTTCTTTAAGCGATACTGATCTACCTTTTGAATCTATACTTGATAGTCAAGGCCATTTACAACCCCTTTCACATGGACTTTACAATAAGTATCTTCATTCTAGTGATCGTGTATTAAGAGAAAATGCATCAAAAGCTATGCTACAAAGATATGCTTCTTGTGATAATACTTTTTCTCACTTACTACAAGGAAAGGTGATGCAACACAAATTTAATGCACGAGCACGTAATTATGCTTCTTGCCTTGAAGCTGCTTTATTTCCACATGCTGTTCCAGTAAAAGTTTATACTAATTTGATTGAAGCTGCCCATTCTATGTTGCCCCTTTATCAAAGCTATATTCAAATGAAAAAAGAAATTCTTGGTCTTTCTGAAATGCATACTTATGACTTATATGCTCCCCTCCCAAGTCAAACTTCTATTACTATGACTCCTGAAGAAGCCATCAAAGTTATTATTGAATCACTGATTCCTATGGGAGAAGAATACTGTCAAATATTAAAAAAAGGACTAACCACAGATAGATGGGTTGATTGGTTTGAACATAAGGGAAAAAGATCAGGAGCTTACTCCTCTGGTTGTTACAATAGTAACCCTTATATTTTGATGAATTTTCAAGGACAATTACGAGATGTATCCACATTAGCCCATGAAGCTGGGCATAGCATGCACTCTTATCTTAGTCGCAAAGCTTGCTCTTTCCATGATGCTCAATATCCTATTTTTTTAGCTGAAATAGCTTCTACATTTAATGAATTTTTACTTAATACACATTTACAAAATACAACTACTGATCCTAAGCAGCGTATTACCTTACTGACAGGACAAATAGAAGACCTAGCTGCTACATTTTTTCGCCAAGCTATGTTTGCTGAATTTGAACTTCAAATTCACCAAGCTGCTGAAAAAGGAACTGCTCTTACTCCTGATTTTTTAAAAAATACTTATAAAAATTTATTAACTTTATACTTTGGTGATTCTATAAAATTAGATCCTTTGAATGAAATGGAATGGGCGCGTATTCCTCATTTTTACTATAATTTTTATGTTTACCAATATGCTACTGGTATTAGTAGTGCATTATTTTTTGGAAAAAAAGTTTTATCTGAAGAACCAGGTGCCAAAGAGCGTTACCTAGAGTTATTGTCTTCTGGTGGTAGTGATTTTCCATTAGAATTATTAAAAAAAGCTGGTGCTGATCCAGAATCTTCTAGCTTTTTTCATGAAACAAAATTTGTTTTTGAAAATGGTATTAACGAATTAAAAAATTTACTGAATCAACAAGATTTAAAAAATTAGCAATTAAATACAAAAAGCGCTGATTTATTGATAAAAATCAACTCTTTTGATAAGATAACCGTCTTAATCAGAGGTTATTTACACTAACCTTATAAAAGAATGATTGGGTATTTTCAACGATAAATTAAGAGGAGAGCTTTATGAAAGAAGCAATGCAAAGCACCATTAGACCTTTGGGCAATAGAGTACTGGTTAAGCGTCTTGAAACTGAAGAAACCTTAAAAGGTGGCATCATTCTTCCTGATTCTGCAAAGAAAAAGCAAGAACAAGCTGTTGTAATTACTCTTGGTACTGGTGGAAAAGATAAAAATGATCATGAGATTGTTTTTGCAGTTCAACCTGGCGATATAGTTCTAATTGAAAAATACGCAGGCCAAGAAGTTACTGTAGATAGTGAAGAATTCATCATATTAAAGACTGATGATATCATGGCCATTATCAAATAAATAAAATAAAGAATTCACAATAAGGAGCACGTTAGTTATGACAGCTAAAGATATTAAGTATCGTGAAGAAGCTAGACACAAGATTTTTACTGGCGTAAAAACTCTTGCTGATGCAGTTAAAGTAACTCTTGGCCCTAAAGGGCGCCATGTAGTAATTGATAAATCTTTTGGTTCCCCTCAAGTAACTAAAGATGGTGTTACAGTCGCTAAAGAAATTGAACTTGAAGACAAACACGAAAATATGGGCGCCCAAATGGTCAAAGAAGTCGCTAGTAAGACTGCTGATCAAGCTGGCGATGGAACTACTACTGCTACTGTGCTTGCTGAGGCTATCTATGGAGAAGGTCTACGCAATGTTACAGCTGGTGCTAATCCAATGGATTTAAAAAAAGGTATTGAAAAAGCTGTTAAAGCAGCTGTGATCAAACTTAAAAGCATGAGCAAAGAAGTTAAGAACCAAAAAGAAATTGCTCAAGTAGCTACCATTTCAGCTAATAATGACGAAGAAATTGGTAACATGATTGCAAAAGCAATGGAAAAAGTTGGTAAAAATGGAACTATTACAGTAGAAGAAGCTAAGGGCTTTGAAACGGTTTTAGAAGTTGTCGAAGGAATGAACTTCAATCGTGGATATCTTTCTTCCTATTTTGTAACTAACACTGATTCTCAAGAAGCTGTTTTAGAAGATGCTTTTGTCTTAATTTTTGAAAAAAAAATCTCTGGTATTAAAGAATTTCTTCCTGTTTTACAAGCTGTTGCAGAAGCTAGTCGTCCTCTCTTAATCATTGCTGAAGATGTTGAAGGCGAAGCATTAGCTACTCTTGTTGTGAATAGAATTCGTGGTGGATTCAAAGTATGCGCTGTTAAAGCTCCTGGATTTGGTGATCGTCGTAAATCCATGTTAGAAGACATTGCTATTCTTACTGGTGGCCAATTAATCAGTGAAGAACTAGGTATGAAACTCGAAAATGTTTCATTAGATATGCTTGGTCGTGCTAAAAAAATCATCATCAAAAAAGAAGATACAACAATTGTTGAAGGTCATGGAGAGAAAGCTGATATTCAAGCACGTTGCGATCAAATTCAACGTCAAATTGAAGAAGCTTCTTCTGATTATGACAAAGAAAAATTACAAGAACGTTTAGCTAAATTATCTGGTGGTGTTGCAGTTATCTGCGTTGGAGCTGCTACTGAAATTGAAATGAAAGAGAAAAAAGACCGTGTTGATGATGCTCAACATGCAACTGCTGCTGCTGTAGAAGAGGGTATTCTTCCTGGTGGTGGAACTGCCTTAATTCGTTGTATTGCTGCAGTTGAAGCATTACTTCCTTCTCTTTCTAATGAAGATGAGAAAATTGGAGCCCGTATCATTATTCGTGCTTTAGCTTCTCCTTTAAAGCAAATTGCTATTAATGCTGGAAAAGAAGGTGCTCTTATTTTCCAACAAGTATGCTCTCTTCCAGAAAGTCATGGATATAACGCTCAAACAGATGAATATGTTGATATGTTTGAAGCTGGTATTTTAGATCCAATGAAAGTAACTCGTTCTGCATTAGAAAGCGCTGCTTCTGTTGCTGGGATGCTTCTTACTACTGAAGCATTAATTGCTAACATTCAAGAAGACAAATCTGCTGTAGCTCCTATGGCTGGTCCTGGCGGTATGGATTATTAATTTCTTTTAAAAATTTATTATCCACAACTTAAAAATGACTCTTTTCATATCTTTTTTTATGAAAAGAGTCTTTTTTTTATAGTAATAATTAATTAATTCAATTAAAAATTAACTATGTTTAAATTAATCAGAACTTTTATTTCTTCCATTTTTCTTGTATTTTCCCTGGTTTTTGCTTATGGGTGGATTCAGAAAGAATCTTTTGTTGAGCGCATTTTACAAGAGGCTATTGGCTGCCCTATAACCGTTAGTAAAATTCGACTACATGGAAAAGGTTTAATACTAAAACATGTATATATCTATAATCCTATTCAATCAGATATTTTCCCTTATGCCTTTGAAGCAGAAAGTATTCGTTTAGATATCGCTTTCTTAAAATTATTATTTAAAATCCCTGAATTAGAAAATATTGTTATCACTAAAGGATGTTTTAATATTTTGCTTCCTTCTCGATTTTCTAAAGACAGTAATTGGTCTATTATTTTTAAAAATCTTAAACGTGATCCTGCTTCCTTTTACTTTGGATTAAAAAAAATAAATTTATATGACCTTCGAGTTCAAAGCATGAAACCAGGAATGCGGGACTTGCAATCACTCTACTTTAAACAATCATCCTTTCAATACATAGGGCAACAAACTCGTCAGCATTTATCTCTTAATGATGCTATATCTTGTATTTCTTATTTACCCTTAATAGATGCAGCAACTTCTAGCCCTCAGCTTAAAGGATTATTAAGTGATATTTACTTCCCTTTATCTAAAACTTTTAAATCACTAAGTCCTTCCATTATATCATCACCTGAAATTTTAAATTTTCAACAAGAAGCTCTTACCCATAATTTTTACTCCTTTAACCATGATAATAGCAAAGAAGAAACTATAGAGTTTCTTAATACTTTTTTCTTTCGCTAAACTCTTTTCTGACCCAAATTCATAATTTCAATTACAAATTGTTTCTATTTTTGCAAAAATACATTAAAAATATTTACAAGTATTTCTTATGAAGTGTAGAATCATCAGTTCATTCCGGAATAGCTCAGCGGTAGAGCAGTAGACTGTTAATCTATTGGTCGTTGGTTCGAATCCATCTTCCGGAGTCCTTTTTTCTTCTTTAAGATTCCTAATTATTGACTTAAATCTCTCTCGCTTGCACTTTCAGAAACTCTCTGCTATTATATGGACTTGATAAATATAATTAGGTGTTCTCATGTATGAATCTTCTTTTTTATTTTTGATATCTTCACGTAACAAAATATCAACACATATTCAAACTTTTATATGTATTTTAGGTGGCATTTGCTTAATGTCATTATCAGCACACATTGCTATACCTTTATGGTGTTCTGTTGTCCCTCTTACTTTACAAACAGCCATGCTTCCTCTTATAGCTTGGACTTTTGGGAAAAAAAAAGGCACTAGCATTATCCTTTTCTATATTCTACAAGGTATAATGGGAGTTCCTTGCTTCGCTGCTGGTGCATCTGGATTAGCTTATGTAGTATTTGGCCCTACAGGAGGATACTTAGCTGCTATGCCCATCATGGCTTACTTCATAGGTAAATTTTCTGATAAGCAAAATAAAAAAGTTTCAGCTAATTTTCTTGGACTGCTTTTCTTAATGTTAGGAACTTGCTTAACACTAGGATCTCTTCGATTAGTTCCTATGCTGGGCTGGAAACAAGCTTTTCTTTCTGGCATGTTGCCATTTATATTAACAGGAGCCATGAGTAATTTTTTTGTATTCTATTTTACTCTTGCACGTTTTGGCAAAAAATAAGCTTTTTACTTATGCATAAAAAAACCCTGAATTTTTATTTTCAGGGTTTTTTATTAAATTAATGCATTAATTATTAATATTCATTAACTGTATTTTATCTTTAATAAATATTTCTTCTTGTCTTAAAGATTCAATTAATTTCTTTTTTTTATCTACTAAAGAAGAATCTGCTTTAGACATAAATTCAGAATTAGCTAAAAGAATAGCTACCCTAGATTGCTGCTCTATAATCTTTGTTAACTCTTTATTAAGTCTTTCAAGCTCTTTATCAGCCATCTCTTCAGGAAGAATAACTATGACTTTTATTCCATCTGTAAAAGCATGGGAACCAAATGCCTCTACAGGCTCTTCTTTAGTTAAAGTGAATTGATGTGCACGAATCAATGATTTAACTATTGGTGCATATAAATTTCCTTTTTTCATATTTTTACAAACAAGAATTACATCTACTGGAGTTTTAACAGAGATGCCCATCTCTCCACGAATTTTGCGAATAGTGGCTACTAACCTCGCTGCAACAGCAAAATCTTCTTCTATATTTTTACTAATATCTTTTTTTCTTAACACCTGTGGATATGGCGCTTGCATACATGATGGACTTAATAAAAAATCTACAATAAAAGTAGTATAAACATCTGCTCCTTTTCTCTTTTGAAGGCCTGTCATCTTCTTCTTCAACAAACCAAACAGTTCTTCTGTGATAAATGGAATAAATGGATGCATAAGACCTATAGAACAAGTAAGCAATATCAATAAAATCTTTTGCTTATTTTTACGCTCTTGAGATGTGCCATGTTTAGAAAATAAATATGGCTTTATAATTTCTAAATAATTAGAACAAAAATCATTCCAAAAAAATTCATAAACATTTATTGAAGCTTTATCAAAAGAATAACCACTTAGATCTTGATTAGTACTTTCACATAGTCTATTTAGAATAGAAAACATATATTCATCTTCTAATGAGAATAAATGATGATCTAATCCCTCTGAAAAATCTTCTCCTGAAAGATCCTCTAAATTCATTAATACAAAACGAGCACCATTCCAGATCTTATTAATGAAGTTTTTAAATTCTTCAAAACGTCGATAATCTAAGTCAATTTGTGGTGATTGGTTTGCACATGAGCATAAAGTCATTCTAACTGCATCAGTACCATATTTAGCAATTACATCTATGGGGTCTATAACATTGCCTTTACTCTTAGATAACTTTTCCCATTTAGAAAAAACATCCACTGGCACAGGCTTTTCTGATGTATCATACGCATATTTTTCTTCACCTGTTACATAGGTCAAGCTGCCATCTATATTTTTTCTTTTATAAGATTTTCCATAAATTAACCCATGAAGAAAAACATGTTCAAATGGTGACTTTTTAGTTAACCCTCCACCCATTAATAACATGCGTGCGACCCAGAAAAACAAAATATCATGCCCTGTTACTAAAACAGCTGATGGATAAAATTTCTTCCATTCAGGAGAATTTTCATCAGGCCAATTAAAGCATGTTAATGGCCATAAGCCTGAAGAAAACCATGTATCTAAAACATCTTCATCTTGATACCAATCATTTGGATTATTTTTAACTTCTTCTGGTTCACCATCTTCAATATAGCAAATCATCTTTGTTGGATCTGTTTTGTTATACCAAATAGGAATACGATGACCCCACCATAATTGTCTGCTAATACACCAATCCCTTAAATTATCTATCCATCGAAAATATGTAATTTCCCAATTTTCTGGAAATAACTTAACTTGAGATGATTCTATAACATCACGTAACCATGGAACAAATGATTCTACTTTCACAAACCATTGATCAGATAAAAATGGTTCAATAACAGCTCCTGAACGATATGATACTCCTACATGCATAGAATGAGCTTCTTTTTTAGCTAAAAAGCCTTGTTCCCTTAGAGCATTAACTACAGCTTGCCTGGCCTCTTCCATCGTCATTCCAGAAAATGATCCACCCAGCTCATTTAATCTTCCATTGGGTAGCAAAATATTGATACTTGGTAAATTATGATCCCTTCCAATTAAGTGATCATTAAAGTCATGAGCAGGAGTGATTTTGACTGCCCCTGTACCAAACATAGGATCAATACGATAATCTTCAATAATAGGTATTTTCCTTCCCGATAAAGGAATTTGTACCTGTTTATTTTTTAACATAACATAGCGAGGATCATCTGGGGATACTGCAACAGCTGTGTCTCCAAATAAAGTCTCTGGCCGAGTTGTAGCAACTGTAATAACTTCTTCACTATCAATAACTGGATAATGAATATACCATAGAAAGCCTTCTCTATCTTCATACTCAACTTCATCATCAGCTAAGGCGGTTTCTGTAACTGGATCCCAATTAACAAGGTAATTACTTCGGGCAATTAACCCTTGATCAAAAAAACTTTTAAAAACTTTTTTAACAGCAAAGTTAGATCCACGATCCATAGTAAAACGTAATCGTGACCAATCGCATGAACAACCTAATTTTTTAAGCTGTGACAATATTGTTGTTTCACACTGCTCTTTCCAAGAAAAAACATGCTCTAAAAACTCCTCTCGAGAAAAATGATATCTTTTTTTTCCTAAACTTACTTCCAAATGACGCTCAACAACAGATTGAGTAGCAATACCAGCATGATCTGTTCCAGGAACCCATAATACTTCGTATCCACTCATTCTTTTCCATCGAATTAGAGTATCTTGTAATATATTTACAAGCGCATGTCCCATGTGCAGAACGCCAGTGACATTTGGAGGAGGCATGATGATAGAATAAGCTGGCTTCTCTGAATAAGGATTGGCTATAAAAGCCCCAGAAAGTTCCCACGCTTCATAACAAGATGATTCAATTAACTTTGGATCATAACTCTTAGGAATTTCAAAAGAATCTTCCATACCATCTCCACGAATATAAGAAAAATCTGGTTAGATTTTTTTAATAAAATTTAACCAGATTCATTAATTAATAAATTAAAAAAAGAAGAAATCTTCTATTTAAAAAATCTAAATTTAATATGTATTTTTAAATAAAAACAAAAAATTCCTTAAAATGAATTATCATGAAAAATTACAACAATAATAACGCAAAAACAAAAGCAAATAATGCAAATGACTCAACAATACCTACTGCAGCAAAGCATTTACCATACACTGCTTCATTTCTAGCAAAAGCATGAATCGCACTTACGCAACATTTTCCTTGCATCCATGATGACATCAATAATGCCACACCAACTGACAAACCAATAGCAATCCCACCCACAGAGGATAACGTTCCATCTTGAATAGCATTCTTCATCAATAACATTAGAATAAATCCATAAATTGATTGAGAGGCTGGCATAGAAGCAATTCCAATTACTTTTCCATGTCCTTCTTCAATACGACTCATTATAGCATGAGAAGCAACACCTGCAATTCCACAACCTATAGCACTTCCTGCCATAGCAAGACCCAATAGCAAAACAGGGCCAACAACAGTAATATCTGTCATAATAAGGATCTCCTTAATAAATTATTCTTCTATTTGGATTTTTTTTAGTGGAGAAAATAATTTTCCTCCTCCTTCAAACCCATAGTGATACCATTCAATAAAATTCAGTCGTAGGCCATGAATGACTCCACCCATAACACCTAATAAAATATTAACTGAATGTCCAAGCAATAAAACAACTATACCTAAAACTAACGGCAAAGATGCCGCCATTTCATTAAAAGTTTGAGCCATCATCCCTCCAGCCAAAGCTAAAGCATAAAGCCTTACATATGATAGTACATCTGAAAACACCTGAATAACTAAAGCTATTTCAGCTAAACCTGCTATCTTTTTTTTAATTAAGATAAATACCATAGCTAAACTGACACCACCATAAAGCATCCACATGCCCCATTGACCACATAATATGGGTGATAGTCCAAATAAATAATTAACTATTGTAAATGTCCCCAAATACACAGGAACATACAAGTAACAACCTAGCATAAAAATAATCCATCCTAGCCCACTTACTTCACTTCTTAAATGTCTAAGAAAAGCCATAGTCAAATGAATCACACCAATAAATAAAGCTATTTCCATCGCAGCTTGTCCAGCTAGCATATCATATATAGGAAATACAGTTCCCTGTTTAACAACATCTGTACAAAAAGATAATCCAGTCTTCGATTGTTGTAATTTTGGATATTCTTTTAATAATTCTTTATAAACTGCAGGTTTATTCTTTATTAAATAATCAGCTTTTTTAGTAACCAATAAATGTTTTAATGAAACTTTTTTTAAAGAACTTAAAGGTGATATATGTAATCCAAAAAATGCAGAGTCCAATACTCCCCAAACAACGCAAGCAAGACTTAATATCATGGCTAATTTCACAAATCTTTTTGTAGCTTGTGGAATTTTTTTCTTTTTTGATTGTAATCCAAATAAACCTAATCCTAAAGCTAATAAGAAAATTAAACCATATCCTGCATCTCCAATAATAATAGAAAAAAAGCAGATAAAACTACCTAATACCCATTTAGAAGGATCTTTTTCTTGAGAAGATGGAATATCATAAAGAACAACTAAGTCTTCGCCTAATTTTCCCATTGTTTTATTTTGTAAATATGTAGGAATCACTTCATCAGGATCAATAGTTAACTCTTCAATGAAAACAGTCACTGATTGAGCAAGTTTGCTTACCTGCTCTAACTGTTCCACAGGTACCCATCCCTCTAAAGCAAAATATTTATCATTTAACAAAAGTGCAGATGCTGATTGCACACTTTGTAATCGAAATTTATCAACTTCTTGAGCAAAAGCTTTTCTTAAATGAGTTTGGTTATCAGAAAGAATTTTTAATTCTTTTTCAATTTTTTTAATCTGCTGCTCTTTAACTACTACTTCTTTATTTAAATCTTTTAAAGAAATTTGGATAGAAAATTTAATTCCTTTTTTACAACAAGCTTCACATTCACCTATCAAGACAAAAAAAGACCTAGCTAAATGATGGGTGATAAATACTACATGATCATCCTCATTCTGTGCAGCTGGGATATGACCTTTTATACATTCATAAAAACTAATTGGCTTTTTAAAGGATAGAGATAAATGTTCTATATCAGCAAGAGTAACATCTCCTATAGGAGTAAGTTTTTCTATTTCTTTATACAAATGTTTTAACTCATCCATTATTTTGGAATGAGTATGATATAGTTCTATAATTCTTTCGACATGATGCATCACTGCAGTATTCTGATTTTGATCAGTTAATCCAGTTTTTTCTGATAATTGATATTCTTGAACCACCATTAATGCTTCAGAAATCAGCCCCGCATCTTCTGATAATACTTTGTGAGATAACTCTTTAGATGCACCTATAAATTCTACTTCTGACTGATCACGACATAATTTTAAAAACTGCTTCCGATTATCTTTAGGGCCAAAGAACAATATTTTTTTTAATTTCGCTCTCATATGGCCCTACTATTCTTCATTTGTAATTTTTTTTTTGCCATTTTGATCTGCCCTAACGTAGAAATAGCCTGATCTTCTAAAAAAATTCTAATTTTTTTAATATTTTGAAGAGTTTTAGGAATTAAATTTTTTTCAAATAAACTAACTCTCAAAGAAATAGTATGTAGCTCTTTATCAAGTATTTCCTTATTTTTATTAACTTGCTTTACTTGTTCAAATACTTTTTTAAAATTTCTTAATTGCTCTATAAATGAATCCCACCAAACAGGTGTATCTATAATACCACAAAAAAATTCTTTAAAATCTATGTAATCAACAAATTTGACTTCCATTCCTGCTATATTTCTTTTGCGATAGGAAATTTCTTCAATTTGAAGCATATCCTTAATAGGGCAATGAGTTGGGACAGTAAATAAAATTGCTGACTCCATTAAAACATCTCGAAAAGCATCCAACTTTTCTTTTAAGCAATCTTGTTCATAAAGCATTTGATCCACTTCACACTGCAATAACACTTTCTTTAACTTTAAAGTTGGCAAATATTGCTCTAAACGAGCTAAACGAGACATCTCTCCTTTAAGTTCATTTTTTGTGAGTCGCAACGTTTTCATTCATTCAACCAATAAGTATCTATCAAATGTTTCTTTATTCCAACTTCATCTCGACTAAAACATGTTGCCAAAATCTTCCATCCTACATTTAAAGCATCATCTAAAGGTAAATTGACATCTGGATGCATTAATTCGTTTTCAAACAAAGTTGCAAATTGTACAAGTTTTTCATCCCATGCACTTAAACGAAAACCCATAGAAGATCTTTCTTTAGCTTTACCTGAATCTGCATACAAACGAACTAAAGCATTCGCTAAATCTCCATGATCTTCCCGAGTAACCTTACCTATTACTAATTGTTTCAAACGAGAAAGAGAACCAAAAGGATCAATTCGTCCACCCTTCATGTAAAACTGGCCTTCTGTAATAAATCCAGTATTATCTGGAACAGGATGTGTAATATCATCACCAGGCATAGTAGTTACACTTACAATAGTGACAGATCCTCCTCCTTTAATCTCAACAGCTTTCTCATAACGAGAAGCTAAATCAGAATATAAAGAACCTGGATAGCCTCTATTTGCTGGAATTTGATCCATTGTCACTGAAATTTCTTTCAATGCATCCGCAAATGCAGTCATATCACTTAAAAGAACTAAAACATTTTTGCCTTTATCTACAGCAAAACGTTCTGCACAAGCTAAAGCCATGTCTGGAACTAAAATACATTCTACAGAAGGATCTACAGCTCGATGAACAAACATTACTGTTTTTCCTGCGGCTCCATGATTTTCTGCGTTATCCATAAATAAACGATAATCAAAAAAAGATAATCCCATTCCACCAATAACTACTACATCTGCATCTGTTTGATTACAAATTCGTAAAAGTAGTTTATTATATTCTTCGCCTGGAGCAGCAAAAATAGGAATTTTTTGTGATTTAACCAAACAATTAAACACATCAATTAAAGGAATATTGGTACGCACCATTTGTCTGGGTGCTGCTCGACATACTGGGTTAAAACATGGTGTATTAATAGGCAAAGGATCGCCTTGGATAGGATTACCCCCATCTATTGGTAAACCTAAACTATTAAAAGACCTGCCTAATAAGGAATTATCAAAAGTAAATTCCATAGGTCTATGTAAAAAAACAACCTCATCAGAAGTGGAAATTCCATTAGTGCCACCAAAAACTTGTAAAGTAACTGCATTACCATCAAAAGCAATGACAGAGCTCAAAAACTTACACCCATCCTTTCGTTTAATCATTACCAAATCCCCTAAACCAGCTTTATCAGCTTCCAGAGTAATTAAGCTTCCTTTAATATTTTGAATTTTCGTATATACTTTTTTCACGAAACCTCTCTAATGTGTTGCTCCACAAATTGTTCAATAGCTTGATTATTTTCTTGATACTCTACTGATTTAAACACTAATGCATTCAAGTTTTTAATTTTACTTTGTAAAATTAAGAAATATTCTCTAATACTATCCCCATCACTATATGCAAATGATGTATTAAAAATCTTTTGCATCAATTTAAGTAACTCTAATTGTCTTTCTGAAGAACAATAATTATCTACAGGATCAAAAGCATTTTGTTGAAGATAACAAAAATCATAAAGCTCTCCTTTTAAAAATATTTCCATATCAGAAATAGAAATACCATCAGAACCAACAACTTCCATACGCTGTTCAATTTCATTACGCTCTTCTAGCAATTTTTGAGCTTGCAGAACTGTATCCAGCCATCCTAAAGAATGCTTTTCCATTACAATACCTACCTGATCTAAATACTTAGACCAAGAAATTAAAGGATCTATAGCTGGATAACGTCTTGAATCTGCTCGAGCTTTTGATAAGCCACAAAATGCGCCTACAATACTCAAAGTTGCACGCGTAACAGGCTCTTCAAAATTACCTCCTGCTGGTGATACTGATCCACAGATTGTTAAAGAACCATGAATACCTTCTTGTAAAGCAAGAACACCTGCTCGTTCATAAAAAGCTGAAATACGTGATGAAAGATAAGCTGGAAAAGCCTCTTCACCAGGAATTTCTTCTAATCGCCCTGACATTTCTCTTAATGCTTGCGCCCACCGAGAAGTAGAATCAGCAAGTAACAAAACATCTAATCCCATTTGACGATAATATTCAGCTATAGTAATCCCCATATATATTGAAGCTTCACGAGCAGCCACTGGCATTGAAGATGTGTTGCAAATAATCGCAGTGCGATTAATTAAAGGCTCTTTAGTATAAGGATCATTTAAAAATGGAAACTCTTGTAAAACCTCTACAACTTCTCCAGCTCTTTCTCCGCATGCACATAAAATCACAACATCAGTTTTAGCATAGCGAGAAAGATGATGCTGAAGAACTGTTTTTCCTGCTCCAAATGGTCCTGGCGTACAAAATGTTCCACCCTTTAGCACAGGAACTTGCGTGTCTAAAATCCGTAGCCCTACTGATAGTGGTTCTGTTGGAGAAACTTTTTGCCCTTCAATTAATGGTTCTTTAATAGGCCATTTTTGTAACATTGTAAATTCTTGATCGATGCCATCAGGACCCTTCCCTTTTGCTACCACAGTATTTACAGTATATTTACCAGGCGATATAACCCATGTAATATTAACTTTATGAAAGCATGAAAAAGGCAACATAACCTTATGGCAAAAATGACTTTCTGGCACTGTTCCTAAAACATCGCCTCTAATTAAGGCATCTCCTACCTTAGCTACTGGCGTATAATCCCATAGCACTTGATGATCCAGAGCTGTTACATAAACACCTCTTTTCAAAAATGCACCTGTTTGAGGAGCTAATACTTCTAGTCGATTTTGTAAACCATCTACAACATTTTTGAGTAATCCTGGACCTAATTCTGCTTCTAAACGATGACCAGAAAATTGTACTTCATCGTCCATTTTGACCCCATGGGTCTCCTCAAAAACTTGTAACTTTGCTTCAGAACCACAGATTTCGATTGTTTCAGCTTTTAGCCCTACACCACCCGTTATGACAAAAGCCACTTCACCTTGGCAAATGTTACCTTCGAAAGATACCTTTAACAAGTTTCCATATGCCTTAACAACCCTTCCTGAGGCTCCCTGCAATTTTTTGTTCTTCATGCTATAGCCTTTTCAATTAATGTTATCTTATCTTCTAAAGTAGAAGAAAGCGTAAACTGCTGTTCTGCAATTAATGATAATGTCATATGTGCTAATACAAAATCAGAAGAAACAAAATAACTCTTTGCCTGATCACTAATAAATCTAGATTCATAGGATAATAACTGGCTTCTTAACAAAGAGGGTTTTTGATAATAATCATTTAATATAATCGCAAGTTCTTCATACTGTTGCGGCACTAAAAATATTGGATTGTCTTCATGACAAAAAAGATATTGTGTTAATGGATCATTCATTTCTGTTTTATGCAAAAATTCACTTAATCGCTGACTCTTTTGCTTAGCTCGATAACTTGCTAATAAAATCCTTAAATCACTTTTAAATTGAAGATATTCTCCAATAAATCCTGGAGTATCTTTATAAAAAAAAATAAAAGCTTTTACTAGTTCAGAAAAATGCTTAAGCCTGTCTTGATCAGTTAAATATGCGTTAAGAAAATCACAAAAAAATAACTGTAACTTTTCTTCACTTGAATATATTTGAGTTTTTTCAATTAGAGAAAATTTTTCATTAAGAGCTTCATCACCATATTCACAAGAGAAATTCAGTGGTTGTCCTGCCCATAACATCTGCCAATTTGATAAATCAAAAAATCTATATAATATTTTTGCTTTATTTAAATCAGCTACAGAGAAATGATCTTGAATTAACGTAAATATTTCAGAAAAAGAAAATTCAGAAACCATATCACTATTTCGAGGATAAATCAAAGAGGATAAAAAATAATTTTGTCCCATTATACCCTCTTTACTAGATTTCTAAAAATTACCACAATCATTCGCTATAATTGCTCTGCAGATTTTTTTTTCCCAAAAAGCATATTTCTAAAATCTTTCTGAAGATATCTTTGAAAATGATCTTCTAATGATTCTCGATCAATTTGAATAATGAATTTTTTGTTAACAATTTGCACATGAACACCTGTTGAAAATGATCCATTAATAACTTGCTTATTTTTTAATTTTTTCACTAAGAGTGGGGCCAATAATTTATTGATACTCTCTGCAGAAATCTTAGAACCAATACTCACCATAATATCTGAATCAAGTCCTTCTTCCCTAAAGGATGTTATGAGTGCTTCGATCAATAGAACAATATTTTTTTCATCAGAAAGCTCTTGGTCTAACCATTCACTAAGACTATCACCAAATAATACATTTTCAATGTCATATTTTAATGCATCTATTACACGTTGAAAACTTACCCTTAAAGCCTCTTCACCTGAATTCAAATATTTTTTTACTTGCTCTTGGCTTTTTTCTTTTTCTAAGTTTGCTTCTTTTTTAGCTAACTGAATGATACTGTGAGCTTCTTCATGAGCATTTGCTATAATCGCCGCTGCTTCTTTTTCTGCTGGCTCAAGAGTATCTTGTCGTAGTTTACGACAAATATCTTCCAACTTGTTTGTGCCATCTTTGGATATTGACATGAGATTAAACCCTCGAAAATGGTCATAAATTCGGTTTTATCTTAAAGAAAGCTTGCTTTATGATTCAACTTAATATAGACAACGGTACATCTTTACCCCTTATTACTAAAAAATAATGAAAAAATTTTTCTTAATCCTTTTTACTATTGCTGTTAGCACTATCTCTATAGAAGGGAAAGAACCTCAACAAATTAATGCGCATAAAAAAAAAAGAAAAAAAAATCAAACATCCTTTTACTCAAATAAAAAAACTCCTAAAAAATCATCACGTCATTCTAAAATTCAAAATCAAGCTAATTCAATAAACGATGAGGTACCATCCTTTTCTATTTCAGAAATTGGTGTATGCTCTATTTTAATTCCATCTACTTGGCAACAATTTACAGATAAATCCCTTTTGCCAAAAACTTTATGCGCGTTATACATTGAGCCTGGCAACCAAAATGGGCTGGCACCAACATTGAGCATTGCAATAGAAAATACTTCTTTTTCTATGAAAAATTATGTACAGCAAGCAATGCAATATCATAAAAAACAATCTTCGACTCGTTTTTGTCGTATAGAAGGTTCCTTAACAACTTCTGATTTTACCTTTGAAATCATTCATCTTGAACAATACTCTGATATTGGCGCTGTTGCGCTGTTACAAGCTATTACTGTCATTGATGATCAAGCATATGTTATTAATGGCAGTTGTTCTCAAGAACGTTTTGATCAACTAGCTAATATTTTTTTACAAAGCATTTCTTCATTTAAGATTAAATCTTATAAAACATTATTACAAAAAAACTTTAATCATTAAGAAAAAGCTGAATGATTTTTAATAAAGTCTTCTAATGCTATAGCATCTTTAGTAAAACGCTCAATACCATTTTTCAATAAATCTTTTGCCATAAGATCTTCATTTAAAGCGTTTGTGAAATCATTTTGTGTTACATGAGGTAACGCAGCTATGTCCATTTTTATTGCTTGATCAGAATTTAAATGCTGCTGAATCCTTTTTGGATCAATATGAGCAAGTTCTTTTAAAAATGATAAACCAATAGTGATCAAATCACATCCACATAAAGATAAAATTTGATCTAAATGACGAAATGAGGCTGCCATTACTAAAGTTTTAAACCCAAATTTTTTAAAATAATTATAAACATATGAAACAAAAGCAACACCTGAATCTTTAGATGTTGCGCCTATTTGTGGAATAACCTGAGGATTATTGCGATACCATTCTGTAATACGTCCTACAAATGGCGAAATAAGAGTGACATTTGCCTCAGCACACGCTAAAGCCTGAACATGATTAAAAATTAAAGTTAAATTACAATGAATCCCTTCTTTTTCTAAGATCTCTGCAGCATGAATCCCTTCCCATGTAGCTGGCACCTTAATCAAAATCCTATCCTTAGCAACTCCTAATTGATCATACATCAAAATTAAACGCCGTGCTCTTTCTAATGTAGCTGTTGTATCAAAAGCTAAACGTGGATCAACTTCTGTAGATACTCGCCCTGGAATTAATTTTAATAACGATACCCCAATAGATACTGTTAAGTAATCAGTAATATAGCCAATCTTTTCAGAATCAGCCTTATTAAGACTTTGACTCCATTTTGATACTTCTTTTACAGTATCTTCATATATTGCAGAAGAAACAGCTGAAATAATTAAACTTGGGTTTGTTGTAACATCCTGAATCCCTTCAATATGAGAAATTTCAAATGCATCAGCGCCATCTGCAACAACAATACTGCATTTTGAAAAGCTTGAAGGTACCACATCTTTTGTGACCATATAACAGAATCCTTATATGAAAAATAAATAGATAAAATGAATATATAATTTTTTAATGTTAAAAAATATGATATTACACATTAGAAAGAAAATAAAAAAGCCCTCAATAAGAGGGCCTTTTTATTAATATTTTATGAATTAAGCAGCACATCATCAAAATTGAAAATCAGCTCCTCAGCACCTTTATCAAGATACTGTTTCACACGACAATGAACATCAAATCCTGTCCCACCTGGTATGACATGACCCATAATAACATTCTCTTTAAAGCCTAATAAGTAATCCACCCTGCTTGAACATGCAGCGTCAGTTAAGACTCTTGTAGTGTCTTGGAATGAAGCAGCTGAAATGAAAGAATCAGTTCCTAAAGATGCTTTCGTAATACCTAAGAGAACTGGAGCAGCCTGCGCTGGTTTTCCACCTTCTTCTTCTGTACGACGATTTTCTTCATAAAATTCTTTTTTCTGAACTTCTTCACCAAATAATAGTGTTGTATCACCTGGATCAAGAATTCGTACTTTTTGTAGCATTTGTCTAACAATAATTTCAATATGCTTATCATTAATGTCTACACCTTGAAGACGATAAACTTCTTGTACTTCATTTACTAAATACTTTTGAAGCTCACGTACACCACAAATTTCTAGAATTTCATGAGGAACAACTAACCCATCAGTTAATTGCTGTCCTTTGATCACTGCATCACCTTTTTGAACTATAAGGTGTTTAGTCAAGTTGATCAAATGCTCCTCTTCCATACCTGTACTTTCGTCTCTTACGACAACAATACGTTTATTTTTTTGAACACCTTTAAAATCTACTGTTCCATCAATTTTTGCAATTTCAGCTGCTTCTTCAGGTTTTCGTGCTTCAACAAGCTCAGCAACCCGGGGCAACCCTCCAGTAATATCCTTTGTTCTAATAGCACCTCTTGGTAAACGTGCTAATAAAATACCTGGTTCCACATATTCATTCTCTTCAACAGAGATAATAGCCCCTGAAGGAATAGCATATGTTCCAACTAATTCTTTAAAATCAGGATCAGAATAGATAGCAATCTGTGGATGTAATTCTCCACGATGTTGTTTCACAATTAATTCAACTAAGCCTGTATGCTTATTTGTTGCTTTCTCTGTAGAAACACCTTCTATAAGATCTTCATATTTTACATAACCAGGACGATCACAGATAATTGGAATATTATGTAATTCAACTTCTGCAATTTTCATAGTTGCGCGAAGCTTTTCTCCATCTTTAAGTAAGACTTTTACGCCTAACTCTACAGGAAAAGTTTCTAATGGCTCTATAGATTTTGTATTCAAAAGCTTTTTATATTCTTCAAGAGAACGCCCTTCATCTCTTACAACATGAAGAGAACCTTTCTTATTTAAAACTAGAAAATGACCATTTTTATCTTCTACAACACGTAATTCCATATAAACTAGAATACCATCATGAGCAGAAACAATCTCAGGCATAAACGAAGTAGCAGCAATACCACCTAAATGGAATGTTCTCATCGTTAACTGTGTGCCAGGTTCTCCAATAGATTGAGCAGCAATAATACCTACAGCTTCTCCCAATCCAACTAAACGACCATTAGCTAAATTTAATCCATAACACCTAGCGCAAACACCTCTTTTACTCTCACAAGTTAAAGTAGAGCGAATTGATATCAAATCAATTCCTGAATCATCAATCGCTTCTGCTTGTTGAGCTGTTAACACATCTCCTGTATGAGCAAAAATATGACTCTTATTACCTGGCTGACAAATATCCTCTGCAACTGTTCGACCATAAATACGATCTCTCAATGGCAAAAGTTCTTCTTGACCTTGTCTAACAGCAGCAACTTCAATACAATTCAATGTACCACAATCTTGTTCTGTAATAATGACATCTTGAGCAACATCAACCAAACGTCGAGTTAAATATCCAGAATCTGCTGTTTTTAACGCTGTATCCGCTAATCCTTTTCTAGCACCATGAGAAGAAATAGAATATTCTAATACTGTTAAGCCTTCCCTAAAATTAGAAGTAATAGGTGATTCAATAATAGCGCCTGTTGGCTTAGCCATTAATCCTCTTAATGCTCCTAACTGCTTTAGCTGAGATTTATTACCTCGAGCTCCAGAATCAATCATCAAGAATAATGGATTATGCTTACTATTCTCTACTTTGCTAATTTCAGTATAAAGCGCAACAGACAACATATCCGAGACTTCAGTCCAAATACTAATGGTTTTAGAATGACGCTCTCCATCAGTAATAATCCCTTCATCATATTGTTTTTTAACAATTGCTACTTTTTGATGCGCTTCTAATAAAACCTGTTTTTTAATCTCTGGAACCTTAATATCCTTAAGACCCATAGAAACAGCAGCTTTTGTAGCTTGATAAAATCCAAGATCCTTCAAATCATCCAAAAATCGAACTGTAGCTTCTAACCCTACTTTTTTATAACAATTCAAAATTAATTCACTAATTCGTTTACTTGGCATAGCATAATTTTGAAAGCCTAATTCCACAGGAACAATCGTATTGAATAATACACGACCTGGTGTAGTTTCAATAATTTGTCCTTGTATACGCACTTTAATAATTTCATGAATATGTAATCCACGACCTGTAACATCTCGGCGATTATCTAAACGCTCATTTAAAAATTCTCCAGCATGGATAGCTAGAAGAACTTCTTTTTCATCTTTGAAAATCTTAATTTTTAGATTATGTGCTTCTGGATCATATATTGGATCTGCCATCAAATAATAAAGACCTAAAGTCATATCCTTGGATGGAATAGCAACTGGTTTACCAGAAGATGGTAAAAAGATATTATCAGGAGCCATCATCAAAATTTTAGCTTCCAATTGCGCTTCTACAGAGAGAGGTACATGGACAGCCATTTGATCTCCATCGAAGTCAGCATTAAACGCTGCGCAAACAAGTGGATGTACTCGTATAGCTTTGCCTTCAATAAGAACTGGTTCAAAAGCCTGAATTCCTAAACGATGTAAAGTTGGAGCACGATTTAAAAGAACTGGATGCCCTTTAATAATCTCTTCTAATACATCCCATACTTCAGAAGCACCACGCTGAATCATCTTTTTAGCAGAACGAATGGTATATACATACCCTAAATCTTTAAGCCGCTTTATGATAAATGGTTCAAATAACTCTAGAGCCATTTCTTTAGGCAAACCGCATTGATTAAATTTCAATTCAGGACCAACTATAATTACTGATCTACCTGAATAATCAACCCTTTTACCTAAAAGATTTTGACGAAAACGTCCATTTTTACCTTTAAGCATTTCTGATAAAGATTTTAAAGAACGATTCCCTGCACCCATTACAGGATGGCCATGACGACCATTATCAAATAAAGCATCTACTGCTTCTTGCAACATTCTTTTTTCATTGCGAACAATAACTTCAGGCGTTTTTAATCGTAAAATAGCCTTTAAGCGATTATTTCTATTTATCACACGTCTATAAAGATCATTTAAATCTGAAGTAGCAAAACGACCTCCATCAAGTGGAACTAATGGTCTTAAATCTGGTGGAATCACAGGTATATTGCGCATAACCATCCATTCAGAATGATTAGAAGAAGTGACAAAGCCTTCAACAATTTTTAATCTTTTAGCCAACTTCATCCGTGCTTGCTGAGATTTTGTTCTTCTCAATCGCTCTTTTAAATCGACAAGTAAAGCCTGAAGATTTTCATTTTTTAAAAGATCATAAATAGCTTCTCCACCCATTTTAGCAACAAAAGCATCTTTACCCCATTTACCTATTGCATCTCTATATTGAGCATCATTAAGTAATTGCTTTTTTGATAAATCTGTTGTACCTGGATCAATGACTACACTTTCTTCATAATAAATAACTCTTTCTAAATCAGACGCTGAAACACCTAAAATATTTCCAATACGCGATGGTGTCGTTTTAAAAAACCAAATATGTACTACAGGAACAGCTAACTCTATATGAGCCATACGTTCTCGTCGAACCTTAGATAAAGTAACTTCTACGCCACAACGATCACAAACGATACCTTTATGCTTAATCTTTTTATATTTACCACAACAGCATTCCCAATCTTTAGTTGGACCAAAGATTTTTTCACAAAAAAGACCACCTTTTTCTGGCTTGAAAGTTCGATAATTAATCGTTTCTGATTTTTTTATCTCTCCACAGGACCATTTATCACGAATCACAGAATCAGAAGCAATTCCAATTTCTAGTTTATCGAACATATCAGCTCTTTCTGTTAATCCTAACTCTCGAGAATTATCTTCGAACATCAAACCCTATCTCCTAAAACTAAATTCTTCTTTATCATACTTCTACCATCTTCGTTTGGACGTCCAAGCCTAAACCTTGCATTTCTTTAATTAATACATTAAATGACTCTGGAGTTCCTGTTTGTAACAAGTTTTCTCCTTTAACAATTGATTCATAAATGCGTGTTCTTCCTGCAACATCATCAGATTTAACAGTTAAAATTTCTTGTAAAACATTAGCAGCTCCATAAGCTTCTAATGCCCAGACTTCCATCTCTCCAAATCGCTGGCCACCCATTTGAGCTTTTCCACCTAATGGTTGTTGCGTTACTAAAGAATATGGTCCTATGGAACGCGCGTGAATTTTATCAGCAATCAGATGACTTAACTTCATAATATAAATATAACCAATCACTACTCGATTATCAAAACGTTCTCCATTTCGACCATCATACAAGAATGATTTTCCATCTATAGGTAGATTTTGCTCACCCATCATTGTCCAAATAACAGACTCTGGGAAACCTTCAAACACAGGACTTTTTACATGTATCCCTGCTTTTTTGGCAGCGTAACCTAAGTGAGTTTCTAATACTTGACCCACATTCATCCGAGAAGGAACCCCTAATGGATTCAAAATAATTTCAACAGTTTCTCCATTGGGAAGATAGGGCATATCTGCTTCTGGAACAATCTTAGAAACAACGCCTTTGTTTCCATGACGTCCTGCCATTTTATCCCCAACTTGAAGTTTTCTTTTAGAAGCAACATAAACCTTAACCTGACGAATAACGCCATGATCTAAATCTGTATCACCTTTTCTAATTTGCTCAACTTCTGTTCTATAATCTGTTTCAACTTGTTGTAATAAAATTTCATACTCTCTTAACAAAGAACGTAGAACATCATATATCTCTAGAGAAGGCATAATTAAATCAATAAGTTGTTCTTTTTCAACTCTTTCAATTAATTCTTGGGTAAATATTTCACCCTCTTCCAAAAGAATTTCTGCTGTTCTTCTATGTATTACAGTAGCTGGAACTTTCTCATTAAGAAGTAAAGCTCCTAATTTTTCTCGACTTTCCATTTTGATAACAGCTAATCGATTTTTATAATTTTTCTGTAAATCTTTTAAATGAAGAGCTTCTTCTACTAATTCATCATCTGTTTTAGACAACCTATCTCGACGACTAAACACCTTGATATCCATTACAACACCTTCAGTCCCAGGAGGAACTGTTAATGAAGCATCTTTAACATCTGCGGCTTTTTCACCAAAAATAGCACGTAATAATCGCTCTTCAGGAGCTAATTCTGTTTCTGATTTTGGAGTGATTTTACCAACTAAAATATCTCCTGGCTTAACTTCTGCTCCAATTCGAACAATACCATCTTCTCCAAGATTAGCTAATGCTTCCTCAGAAACATTTGGAATATCTCGAGTTATTTCTTCTTTTCCTAACTTCGTATCCCGAGCTGTTAATTCAAATTCTTCTATATAAATAGAAGTATAAGCATCTTCTCGAATAAGTTTTTCAGAAATAATAATAGCATCTTCAAAGTTGTATCCATACCAAGGCATAAATGCGACTAAAACATTTTTCCCTAAAGCCAGCTCTCCTTTATCTGTAGCAGGACCATCAGCAATGACATCTCCATAAGATAATACATCACCTACTTCACATAAAGGCTGCTGATTAATACATGTCCCTGAATTAGATCGAATAAATTTCTTTAAATTATAAGTTGTTTTTTCTAATAAATTATGCTTAGAAGCCACAACTATCTGGAAACCATCCACATATTCTACAACACACTCTTTTTCATTAATCAGCAATGCGCCTGAATCTTTTGCTGCACGTCCTTCTAATCCTGTACCTACTATAGGAGCTTCTGTCTTAAGTAATGGTACAGCCTGACGTTGCATATTCGAACCCATCAATGCGCGGTTAGCATCATCATGTTCTAAGAAAGGAATTAAACCAGTAACAATAGACACTAACTGTTTTGGAGAAACATCCATGTGAGTGATTGTATTAGTATCAGCTTCATAAGCTTCTCCCTGAGAACGTGCCCAACAAATTTCTTCAGCAAACATATTGTTTTCTAATTTAGCTGAAGCCTGAGCAATGACACAATTTTCTTCAGAATCTGCTGCCATATATTCAATTTCTTCAGTAACAATACCATCTTTAACTACACGATAAGGAGTTTCAATAAATCCAAATTCATTAATTTTTGCAAATGCAGATAAAGATGTAATCAAACCAATGTTTGGACCTTCTGGAGTTTCAATTGGACAGATACGACCATAATGACTTGAGTGCACATCTCTCACTTCAAAGCCAGCTCGTTCTCTATTTAATCCTCCTGGACCAAGCGCAGATATACGTCTTTTATGTGTTAACTCTGCTACTGGATTTGTTTGATCCATAAATTGAGATAATTGCGAACGTCCAAAAAAGTCTTTTAAAACACTTGCCAGTCCTTTAGCAGAAACAATTTTTCCTGGAGTTAAGGTATCAGATGAAAAATCAAATAAATTAATTCTTTCTCTAACAATTTTTTCCATGCGAGATAGCCCCACACGGCATTGATTTTGTATTAATTCACCTACAGATCGAACACGTCGATTTGCTAAATGATCAATATCATCCACTTTTGCATTACCATTACCCATTTTCAAGTTAATCAAATACTTTAAAGCACCAATAACATCTTCCTTAAGAAGTGTTTCATTAGTTAAAGTGGCATCATCAATAGTAAAACCTAATTTACGATTAAGTTTATAACGACCAACTCGACCTAAATTATAACGCTTAGGATCAAAGAAAAGTCGCATAACAGCTGAACGAGCATTAGATAATGTAGCAGGTTCACCTGGACGAATTTTTCTATAAAAATCTTTTAAAGCTGCCTCACAAGAATCTGTGGGATCTTTGACAAGCATTTTAATAACTGAATGAGTTTCATCAATTCCTTCTGCAATCTTTACTGAACGAATACCTCCATCAAGCATACGTTTTAACATTGCAGTACTCATTTTTTCCCCAGCTTTACCAAAAACTAAGCCAGAGTCACCTTCATTAACAACGTTATCAGCTAAAATCATTCCTACAAGATCAGCAAAATCTTTTTCACCAGTAAGTGGCTTAGAAACAACATTAAAGAATTCTTCAATAATATCTGCATCAGAAGAGTAACCTAATGCCCTAATAAATGTTGTAGCAAGAATTTTACGACGACGTTTTTTTCTATCAACATAAATGTATACCAAATCATTAATATCAAATAACGCTTCTAACCAACTTCCTCGATAAGGAATAATTCTAAAAGAAAAAAGCATCACGCCTTTTGGATGTCTTTCTTGTTCAAAACTAATCCCTGGAGATCTATGAACTTGAGAAACAACAACCCGTTCAGCGCCATTAATAATAAAAGTTCCTTTATCAGTCATTAAAGGAATAGTGCCCATATAGACTTCTTCTTCTTTAATTCCTGTTTCATCAGTTAAACGAAAACGAACTTTTAGTGTCACATTATAGCTAATACCACGCCGAATACTTTCTTCAGGCGAATATTTTGGAACTCCTAAATTATATGAAAGAAACTCCAACACAGTAGCTTCATTATATGATTTAATAGGAAAAATCTCTTGAAAAACTTCCTGTAATCCTATTTTTTCTCTTTCTTCAGGAAATCTATCTGCCTGAAGAAATTGACTATACGATTTTATTTGAATTTCGATAAGATTGGGAAGATCCAAAGTATCTTCCTTTGTGGTAAAGCTGACGCGTTCTGGCCATCTTTTCAGCATGTGACCTCTCCAATAATACTGACACTAAAAACTTCCTTTTCAAATTGTTTTTCTATAAAAACAATAAAAAATAGGAAGCAAAATCTATTGCAAATTTTCAAAACATACCCTAAACATAGGATTTGTTTTAACAACATTGAACCAAGAAGGAAAAAAACGAAAACACAAATCTTACGCGTTTTTCCTTCTAATTAAGTATTTAAATAATTTTTCTTGATATTCACTCAAGAAAGACTAATTAGATACCTTTCATAGATACTTTTCCACCAGCATCTTGAAGTTTTTTCACAACTTCTTCTGCTTCAGTCTTAGAAACTTTCTCTTTGACTATTTTAGGTAATCCTTCAGTCATTTCTTTAGCTTCTTTTAAAGCCAATCCTGTCATTTCACGAATAACTTTCAATACAGAAATTTTCTTATCTGCAGGAACTTCTTCAAGAGAAACCATAAATTCTGAAGGTTCAACAGAAGCAGAAGCATCTCCTCCAGCACCAGGAGCCATCATCATAGCTGCCATAGGAGCTGCAGCAGTAACATCCCATTTTTCTTCAAGCATTTTTTTCAATGTCGACAAATCTAATACTGATAAGCCGCTCAATACTTCGACAATTTTTTCCAAATTTTCCGTAGCCACAGCTAAATCCTCTTTGTTTTTTTTATTCTTGATTCTTTTTTATTTTTTCTTCCATGCAATTAAGCACACTTGTAAGCACTGCTTGCACAACACCTACTACATTAGCCAACGGAGCTTGTATCAATCCAACAAACTGAGCTCTTAATTCTTTTATACCTGGAAGAGCGGCAATAGCATCCATTTCTTCTGATGTATAAGAGGATTCTTCTATTCGTCCTCCTAAAATCTTGAACACATTATTATTTTTTTTGTTGAATTCAATGATGTTCTTAGCTAACTGAGCTATATCTTGTTTACCAAATAAAACCCCCATATGCCCTTCAGTATCTTCGAGAGGTACTGAAACACCAGCTGATTCTGCAGCTTTCAAAAATATAGTTTTTTTAACAACTTCAAACTCTCCATCTAAATCAAAAAGCGTATTACGAAATAATCTTGATAATACTGCTGTTAATCCTTTATAAGAAATTACAACAAATCCATTAGATTCTTCGATCTTACTCTTTACTTCATCTAAAAGCAGTGATTTTTCTTCCTTCATATCATCCTCTCATCATTACAAAGACATCATTTCTTTCAAGTCAACACGAAGGCCTAAACCCATGGTAGAAGAAACAGCAAATGAAATTAAATATTGCCCTTTAGCAGAAGCTGGCCTAGCACGAAGTACTGCTTGAATAAAAGATTTTATGTTTTCATTCAAAGCTTCTTCAGAAAAAGAAAGTTTTCCTACCCCAGCATTACATACCCCATTACGATCAAGCCTAAACTCAATCTTTCCTTTTTTGAGCTCTGCAATAGCTTTACTAATATCTGTCGTTACAGTTCCTGATTTTGGAGAAGGCATAAGGCCTCTAGGCCCTAAAATTTTAGCAATCTTTCCAATCTCTCTCATCATATCAGGTGTTGCTACAACAGCATCAAAGTCAGTCCAACCACCTTTGATTTTTTCAATCAAATCGTCATTACCAGCAAACTCAGCACCTGCCTCAATAGCTTCCAATAATCTATCACCAGAGGCAAAAACCAAAATAGATAATTTTTTTCCTGTTCCATGAGGAAGAAAAACTGGTCCACGCACTTGCTGATCAGATCGTTTAGGATCAACACCGATCTTAAGAGATACATCGATAGTTTGATCAAACTTAACTGGAGCAGAGGCTTTCAAAATTTTAATAGCATCTAAAAGAGAATATGTTTGTTTTACATTATATTCTCCTAAAAGATCTTTTATCCTTTTACTCTTTTTTGTCATAACTGCATTAAAGTCCTAATCTAAATCTAAATATTGCCGGTTTTATTCGACATCAATCCCCATACTTTGGGCAGTCCCTCGAATCATCTGCATAGCAGAATCCATGGACACAACCCCTAAGTCAGGATATTTTCTTTCAGCGATCTTTTTCACTTGATCATTTGTCAATTTTCCAACTTTATCGCGATTTGGAATTTTAGAACCTGATTCCAGCCCTAATTCTTTCTTAATAAGAGATGATGCTGGTGGTTGTTTGGTGATAAATGAAAAACTTTTATCAGCATAAACAGTAATAATAACTGGCAAAAGCTCACCAACTTTATCCTGAGTAGCTGCATTAAACTCCTTACAAAAACCCATAATATTGACCCCCGCAGCACCTAAACAAGGTCCTATTGGTGGAGCTGGATTAGCTTTTCCAGCAAGAATTTGTAACCTAAGATATTTAACTATCTTTTTCTTAGACATAAAGAAACCTTTTCAATACGTATTATCAAAATTTCAATTCACTGAAACAATTGAGGAACAGATCTGGGCATTATAAGAAGAAAAGAATTTAGAATATACTGATTTCATCATTCTCCTATAATTTTAAGAAGTTGACATCAACTAAATCACGAATCTTGATCAAGAATGGCCTCTTCAACTTGCCAAAATTCTAAATCGTCCACTCGAGTTTCTCTACCAAAAATAGAAACCATTACACTAAGTCGTCCCTTATCATGGAAAACTTCAGATACAGTTCCTATGAAATTAACAAAAACTCCATCATTAATCTTAACATGAGCACCAATTTCAAATTTATGTTTTGGAACTACGCCAGACTTTTTCTCTTCTAAATGTAGTAAAATATCATGAACTTCTGCATCAGATAAAGGGGCTGGTTTGTCTCCTCCAAGAAAATCTATGACACCTGGAACAGCTTTTACATAAGCCCATGAATCATCAGTCAGTATCATCTTCAACAACACATAACCAGGCCAAATTCGCTTTTCTATAACTTTTTGCTCGCCCTTCTTAATCTCCATAACATTTTCTGTTGGAAGCATAATATCTTCCAAAAGATCAGCCATGCCAGAAGAAACTTTAAAATCTTCTAAAGCTTTTTTAACCTTCTTCTCTTGAGCTGTAAAAACTTGAACAACATACCAACTATGCATTGTTATCTAACCAAAGAAAAAATTCATAAAAATATTAATAGTATCAAGACCACCTTTAATCAGGCCATCTATCAAATAAACACCAGCACCAAACAATAACAAGCTCATCAGAATGATTTTTGAATAGCTTAATAAGTGCTGCTTATCAGTCCATTCAATTTTACCTACTTCTTCTTTTAAAGCCCTAGAAAAAGCCATAAAGCTTATTTTTTCTTTAGCTAAAGTAATTACTTTACGTTTTTTGTCCTTCATAACCACTGACTATAAATTTTCAAAAAATGCTCTTTAACTAAACAACATTTTTATAAAGACCTTATTTACGGGTGCGAAGGGAATCGAACCCCTGACCGGTGGCTTTGGAGGCCACTGCTCTACCAGCTAAGCTACACACCCATAAGCTTGATCATTATATGATCAAGCTCAAATTATCAGAGATAATTAAAGAATTGCTGAAACAGTACCTGCCCCAATAGTTCTGCCACCTTCACGAATAGCAAAACGCATACCCTCTTCAAGAGCAACTGGAGAAATTAATTCAACAGTTAACTCAACATTATCACCTGGCATTACCATTTCCACACCTTCAGGCAATGTAACAACACCTGTTACATCAGTTGTTCTGAAGAAAAATTGAGGACGGTAACCACTAAAGAAAGGCTTATGACGCCCTCCTTCTTCTTTTGTTAAAATATAAACAGCGCCTTTACATTTCATATGAGCTTTTACACTACCTGGAACAGCAATTACCATCCCTCGCTCAACATCACCTTTCCCAATACCTCTTAGCAACAGACCAACATTTTCCCCTGCTCTTCCTTCTGGCAAATCTTTACGAAACATTTCAATACCAGTAACAATTGTATCACGAGTATCAGATAATCCAATAATTTGAACCTTATCAGAAGTCTTTACAACTCCTCTTTCAATACGCCCTGTTACAACAGTACCACGACC
Organism: Candidatus Clavichlamydia salmonicola; assembly: GCF_015356765.1. GTDB lineage: Bacteria > Chlamydiota > Chlamydiia > Chlamydiales > Chlamydiaceae > Clavichlamydia > Clavichlamydia salmonicola. Next base: position 165,493 of record NZ_WTCQ01000003.1, on the reverse strand, counting down.
AGAAATAGAGAAAACATCTTCTACTGGCATTAAGAATGGCTTATCAATTTCTCTTTCAGGCGTTGGAATATTAGCATCCACTGCATCCATAAGAGCGAGAATATTTTTAACTTGCTCTGGATCGCCTTCTAATGCCTTTAATCCTGAACCACGAATAATAGGACATCCAGCATAGCCTTTTTCTTCTAATAGCTCTGCTAATTCCATCTCTACTAAATCAACTAACTCCATATCTTCAGGTGCTATTTGATCAATTTTGTTAAGAAATACAACAATGTATGGAACACCTACTTGACGAGCTAATAAAATATGTTCTTTCGTTTGAGGCATAGCTCCATCTGTAGCAGAAACCACTAAAATAGCTCCATCCATTTGAGCAGCGCCAGTAATCATATTTTTTACATAATCAGCATGACCAGGACAGTCTACATGAGCATAATGCCGAGTAGCAGTTTCGTATTCTACATGAGAAGCTGTAATCGTAATCCCACGAGCCTTTTCTTCAGGTGTGTTATCAATGGAAGCATAATCACGAAAATCAGCTAATCCATCTCCAGCTAAAGCTCTAGTAATTGCTGCAGTTAATGTTGTTTTGCCATGATCGACGTGCCCAATCGTTCCTATGTTAACGTGAGGCTTGTTACGTTGAAAAGTTTCTTTTGACATGTCAAGAATCCTCTTAAAATATTTCCAGAAGCATTGCTTCTTTGTTTGTTTTTCATTTTGCCCGAAATAGGAATTGAACCTATGACCGCTTGCTTACCATGCAAGTGCTCTACCCCTGAGCTATCCGGGCTCTGCTCTTTGGTCATTTCACCCAAGCAATAAAAAGTGGCTCAGTCTATGAAACCAATTCAAAAAAATCAATAAGAAACCCTTAGCGATGTCGATATACAACACGCGCCTTACTTAAGTCATAAGGTGACATTTCTACTGTAACTCGATCTCCAACAAGCAAACGAATATTACTCATGCGCATTTTACCACATAAATGAGCTGCTACCTTCATTCCATTTTCCAAAATGACAGAAAAATTCATATTTGGAAGTAATTCTTGTACAGACCCCTCTAAAACTATTGTATCTTCTTTTTTTGACATACTTTCCTACAGACTAATCTTATAACAAACTAAGTTAAATCAAAGTCTCGAAAGAGGCAAGTAACATTTCTACTTAGTACCCCACATATAGAAAAAAACTAAAACTTTTTAATAAAAAATATTCACTAAATCTTATTCCTTAATAATGAATAATTTATAATTAGTCATGGTTTCTTTATAATAAAAGATGGTATTATATCAATACTTTTTATTTCTATTAAGAAAAAATATACAGTTAATTACAAATTTTTTCCAAAATATCTGTCTCAGGTTTTTTATTATGGCATTTGCCTCTAATTTATCCCATCAATCATTAAAAACAATTAACTATCCTATATTACCACTATCTTTCACAAGTCATCCCACCCTCCAAACAAATACTTCTTTTTTTAAATCTTCAAAATGCCCTCCTAAACCTCCTCAAATTTTCATACAAACAGTGCTAGGTATAGCAGAATATATTAAACACAAATGGCAAAAAATCTTAGTTTACCTTATTGCTTGGGCTCTTGTTATATCTTGTACTGGCGCTTTAAATGGATTTCAAACTACAGCTCTTCCCTTGGCACTAGGATTAGGCATTGGTTTTGGTGTTGGAATTATTGCTGGTATGATTACAGGCCTAGCTATAGATAGAAAAAATAAATATGCTGAAAAAAATACTTTGTGGGGGCTTTTAACTTTTGGTTTTTATCAATTAGATGTCTATGGAACAAGGCAAATTTTACTTTCTGTACTCATAGCAGTCCTAGCTACAGCAATGGGTCTTATTCCTCAAATTTTAGGAGGATTTTTTGGATTTTGCTTAGGAAACTCTATGGCCATGCAGCTAATTTATACCATTAAAAAGGTGAATAAACAAGTTATTCGCAATCCTATAGATGAATTTAATGGCTCAACAACAGACCCCATTTTTATATCTATATTCAATAAGCTCAGCACTACTGTTAATGAACTACAGCAAGAAAATGTAACTATCAAAGCTCAATTAGCCTCTATGGAGGCTAAGCTGGATCTAATAAATATGCAAAATACTAAAGAGGCTTCTTTTATAAATCTTTCCCCCACTTTAGAAAAAGAAATTTATAACTAAACCAAATTATTTCCTTTCTGTTATAATGATTATTTTTATTAAATTAATCACCATGCCGTTTATTAATTACCATGCCATTTACTACCTGTCTTGAAAAACAAACATCACTGATAAAAAAAATTTCATCTCTTTCTCAAAAAAAAGATATTTATAAAGAAATTATCTCCTTAGGAGAACATTTACCTACATTTAATGAAGATTGGATCATTTCAAAAAACCGCGTACATGGATGCCAATCCTTAACCTATCTTCATTCTGAAAAAAAAAATTCTGTAATTTTATTTTTTGCACATTCCAATGCATTAATTTCTGCTGGCATGGCCGCCCTCTTATTATGGATATACAATAATGAAAAAGCAGAAACTATTCTTTTGTGCCCTCCGCATTTCATCAAAGAGCTAAATTTAACTAACTTGCTCTCTCCAGGAAGGAGCAATGGATTACTGAGCATACATTTAGAAATGAAAAAACGCGCTTTACATTTTTTAACATCCTCTAATGAGGAAACTATGTAGGCACATAACCTTTATATTTAAATAAATTTGCAATCACCCATTGTTTTTAAATCCTTTGTTTGAGAACATTCTGTTTTCTATTGGGGCAGTAGCTCAGTGGTTAGAGCTCCGGACTCATAATCCGTAGGTCGCAGGTTCAAACCCTGCCTGCCCCATTAATTTATTGTAATTATAAGTAATTATTGATATCATTTTTAATGAGAATTTCTTTCTGGACTCCTTTATTTTTTTATGCTAAACAACTCACTCTACATGAATTTTTTACAGAAAAAATAGATAATTATTTTGATTTATTTCAAAAAAAAGCTATAGTCCTCCCTAGTAAATATAAAATTCAAAATCAGAGATCTGTATTATCTGATTTATTTCAAGCTCCCTTAAAAATTAATGATAAATTTTTATTAATATTAAAAATTACCTCTTACTTTTCACTAATTATTCCTATTTTGATGTTATTAGCTAAAACTCTTTTACGTAAATTTTATATATTAAAAACTGTAAAGAATAACATTGATTATATTGCAAATGAGCTCTCTACTGGATTTACTCTCCCTTCCTGGCTAACTTCTAATTTAATAAGAAGAAAATATTTTAAAATTTTTTTCGATAAAACTATAGAAGAAATAAGAAGAGCTATTACTGAAGATCCTAGCTTAAAAATCATTAGATTTGATACTACTTTGAAAACTGACCACGAACCCACTCCTTTTAGATATTGTACAGTCACTTTTTTTCATAAAAATGATCCAACAATTTCAATGTCTCTATGTATTCCAGAAAATTCCTCCTATCTTCCTAGGTTTAAATATACCCAAAAGCTTACATTAAAAACTTTTAATCAATTTTTAAGAAAAAAAGATGAACAAATAATGACAAATACAGACCCTTCTACAGTCCCAAAATGTTGTCTTCTTCCTGTAAAGATAACTTTATCTTCTGTTTTGAATGTCATGGTAACAAAAAATAATTCATGACATTTAAATAATTTTTCTGAGGCAAATTCATCTATCATCAACATCCATAAGCATTTTTTTATAAAAAAATTACTTATAAATAAAAAATTTACGAAAATAAAAAAAATAGTGATTCTGGGTAAATCTTATTAGCATTATAAGAATCATCATTTTGAAACAAAAATGTGATGGCTTAATGAATCCTATTTCTTTTTTTAACCCTGTCTCTTTTCCTCTTCCTAATCATCATGCTGCCTTTTTTTCATTTTTTAATGGAATAGAAGACTATTTTTGCATCAATTCTCATAGATTTTATGTAATGCCTTATCAAAATATTTATGATTTTGGCTTTTTTGAAGTTAAGGGAATTTCTAATCATTCTTCTTTTGTACTTACAGCTATAAAAATTATTTCTTATTTTACTTTGATAGTTCCTTTGATAATTTTAATAATTAAAATAATTATGCGCTCATTATATACATTTTACACTCAAGCGCTTAATAATTATCTAATAAAAGAACCTCCTCTTTCAATATACCCACCTCAATCTCCATCATCAAAAATAATTCCCTTGCCCATTACTAGTAAAAATCTTTTTAAAACAACTTCTATATACGCCCCAAATAAAATTAGATTTGTTATTAACATTTTAACTAAAGAGTTACCTATTATATTAAAAAAAATACATTTGCTAAACAAAGAACAACTAAAACTAGAACCTTTATTAAAAACATTTTCTTTTCAACTAGCTGGCTTTCCTGAATTTGAATTTATTATTCCATTACCTTTAAAGGACACCAGCGGTTTTTATGATTTTTGTAATACTGAACTCCTTAATACCTCATGCTTATCATTACAAAACTTATTTGATGCAATTAGAGAAGTCCAAGACACTTATGGCTTATCTTCTATTGTTATTCCTAAAACAAAAATTATATATATTCCATTAGATCAAACACGATCTTTAGCGCTTATTATAAAAGAAAACTTTTCTGCAAGCTTCCTTCAAGACCTCGAGCCTTCTCAAGCACAATCACTCACTCCTGCTTTTCAAGACTTAATCTGTCTTATTCAACACACAGGACTTACAGGAATAAAAAAAAATAACATTAAAATATTAGCAACTACATCGCTTAACAAAGGAAATCAAAATTTATTTATAGAATCATTACCCTCCTATACCAATAAACTCATTCTTTCCATGGCAACATCTATAACATTACCAAAAATGCACAATCACTCTGCTCATACAACTGCAGTATTAAAAGGTCTTCTAGAATTATCCAACTGTGTATTAACTCAGGATCAGGAAAATATAATTTCTAATGCTACTATAAACTTTGACATTAATCCTTCTTCAAAAATAAGAACCCCAGAAGAGCAATCTATAATAGAAGAAGAAAATAATGCCGATCAAACTTTATCTTCCACAACTAGCCAATTACCCATGATGAATTATCAATATGATATTCCCACTCCTCCTCCTTTACCAACAAATCAGCATGACTTAGTACCCTCCAAGGCATTCTTTGATCAACATAATTTACTTATACAAGAGATCCAAGCTTTAGCTAATAAAGAAAATCTATGCCTTGACTCTACTATAAAGCCCTCCCTCTTGCCATTAAATCTTAAATACTTAGAAGCATTCGACTCTGTTAGCACTATTTCTAAAGATACTACAAATCATTTAATCCATGAGCCTTCTTCAATTGCATCTGCTAATATTTATTCAACTAACTTTCCTAGAAAACAAAAATCTTCTCTTTCTTATTCTGATTTTTTAAAAAAAGTGACTCTTAGAGGCCATCTTTACACTCCTATTTGCATAGATATAAAAAAATTGCGTAAAAGAAAAATGAATCTTCTTCACTCGGGCATTAATATCAACAATGATATAGTGACATTAAAAATGTTCATCCAAGATATTTTAGAAAAAACTGTGAACCAGCATATAGAAGAATCTAAAAAAAGGGATATTTCACATCATGGCGGCCGTGCAGCACGCTTTGTAGCTATAAGTGGCCAATGGGAACAAGGCATTTTTCCTCATAACACCCTTCCATCAGAAATGATTCCTACAAAACAAGTAAATGGTGAATGGTTACAGTATGTTCTTCCTTTTCTCTTCCAAGAAGGTATTCTTTATTCTTATCGATGGGAAAGAAGTGAGAATATTTATCTATTACAGTTTTAATAGATTATTGATTTTTAATTATTTATTGACAAATACATTTAATTTGAAATATTATTAATAATTCGGTTATTAATATTAACCGTAATACAAAAGGAGTAATAATTGTGTTAAATGCCTTTTTAAACAAACTCTTTCCTAGTAAGGTTATTCGCTTTATAAGAGACATGATTTTCATAATAAGTAAACTTATTGACTTATTAACTGATGAAAACTTTCGGGAAAAATTAAAAGATCAAGAAACAGCCTTGAATCTTTATATTGGAAAAAAACGCACTATCATGAAAGAATTGGTAGGCTCATCCACGCTAAAATACCGCAAATCATTCTAAGAAATTTACATCCTCTCTCTTAGAATTAACGATATAAATATCACCCCACCTGAAGATTTTTATTAATTTTTTGGTGGGTTTTTCTTAATTTGAATTAAGTAATGCACTCATTGCTAAGGTACGCAACAATCTTTGAGGTTCTCTACAAGCCTCTCTACATAATAATATAGCTTTAGCATCTGAAACTCCTAGAGCAATAAAAGCTTGAAGAATGCGTGCTTTTTCATGATATCCAGATGTATAATAAATGTTTTCTAAATATGGTGTGACTGTCAAGTCTTTGCACCAAATAGCTGAAGCTAATGCTGCCTTAAACTTCAATTGAGATTCTTTTTGTAAAAAAATTTCATGTAAACATTCTTTTAATCCTACAGGTGCTGAATCAGAAAAAACACTATCTGCATAACTTTCATATTCTGGCATTAAACTTAATACTTCTTTTATACGATCTTTGGAAGAGTCTGCTCGGTTCGCTATTAACAATCTTATTAACTTTAATGATCGAATTTTTATAGATTCTTTTTGAAAAGAAGAAAATGTAAAAAATACACCTTTATCTTCTTCAAGATTTTGAGAATTTATACCATAAGTTTTTGCATATTCTTCTAAAATTTTTAAAGATTGTTCTGCATGAACCCTTCTAAAAAATAAAGTTAAAGCAAACTGTGCTTTATGATGAGGATCTTTTACATCCTGTAATGCTTCAAGAGCAACATCTGCTCCAATATCTCCACAAGCTGTTAAAACAGCAGCAAAAGCGTTTCTCTCTTTAAGATTTTTTGCTTGAGTCCCTTGTATAAGCAAATTTTTTCCTTCTTCACACCCATATAAAGCTAAAAGAGCACTTGCCCCTGCTTTTACAGAATGATGTGATGAAACAGATACTAAATGCATTAATGTTTGTTTTAAATATGCTTGATGAGATTCAAGGTATGCTTGTGGGATACGTAATAATGCTTCTATTCCACTCATTACTACCTCTACAAGGGGATCATGCAAGGCAGTTATCAATAAAGGAATCATTTCTATATTTGGAAATTTTTCTAACAATGCGCATGTTATTAAACGTTGTTGAACATCTGGTGCAGCCAAGCCTGTTATTGCTTCTTGTTGACTTAATCCATCCATTAAATTCACGAAAGCCATAAGAGCGACATTACGCTCATTTCTTCCTACACAGCTACTACAAGCTGTGCTCAATAACATTTCTGCAGAATCTTTAATTTTACGAGCTGCTAAAAAATGATAAGCTTCTAATCTTACTTTTTCAGAAAGATCTTTAGAAGCTGCCATAATTGCTTCAGTTTCTGGGGAGCCTCCACCATAGCCAGTAGCGACAGAAACACTTAACCTTCTAACTCGTATTGATGAATCTTTCATTCCTTTTTGTAAAATATGACTAAAAATAGGATCTTTAACAAACATGCCAGCCAAAACTGTTACTAATCGTACATTTTCTGCTGCTTCATGCATATTACTTAATAACTGCGCTCTACAAAAATCAAACCAACATACAATATCATCATTTAGCGCTGGAATGAAAGCTTTGTGTTCATCAAATAAAAAAAACCATTTTTCATAAGAATCATTATATGCAGTTGCTTTAAGTAAAGCCCTTGTTAGACCTTGATGAAAAGGATGTGCATTAAGAAAGTGTAAAGCATGCTTTTTTGCACTAGGATAATCATTAAGAGCTATAAAGGCTCTTACTTTGCGTTCACATTCATTATCTGGGTTTATCTGATCTTCTGCAAATACTGGCCAGACAGAGTAACACAAAGTGATAACTATAAAAAATATATACGTAAGCAAAGTCAAATTATTACTCGTTTTCAGATTCTGGATATACTGGAAACTTTTTTCCTGCCAAAAAATGAACATGTAGATGAAAGATCACTTGTCCTCCACCTACACCATTATTTACAATAATACGATATCCAGATTGATCAACCTTAAACATTCGAGCTAATTCTTGAATAATTACCCAAATTTCTCCCATCATTCCAATATCTTCAGGACCAACAGCCTGTAAAGAAGGAAAATGTTTTTTAGGTAAAATTAATAAATGTATAGGAGCATTAGGATATCTATCTTTAATAACTAAAAAACGTTCATTTTCCCATACTTTTTCAGAAGATAACTCCCCCTTTATAATCTTTTCGAACACTGTTGTCATAATGAGATACTCCTTGTAATTTCAATGTTTGTTCTAAAGCTGCTAATGCATCCTTTTTTGTTTCCCAAACAGAAACAAAGCGTCCTTTATGACAAAAAACAGCACCAGAAATTCCTGTTATCTGCTTCAACTCATCTCCTAAAAGACCTGCCCATTCTTCTGGAAAAGGCACCCTCACATCCATTCTACGCTCAAATGAAGGTGGAATCCCCCGTAGCACCCAATGTATCCCACCAGGAAACAAGACAAATAATGCTGGATGTTGCTCTCCACCTGTAGAAAAAAAAGTCTCCATCCATGGTATTACTCTTTCAAAAAGCATACAAGGAGCATCTCTTTTTGCCATTAACCCAAGAACGATCGCTCGACTTTCACAATTGTAAATAAAGCGTTTATGTAATTTTTCTAGCAACCCTAAAGTAAAATACAAAGCTTCAAGAAAAGCTTCTGTAGTATTGTCCCCATCTTCACTCGTTAAAGGATTATAAAATTTAATAATATCTGAGAAAGAACAAGAGCCAGGAGGAGAAAATACCCTTCCATTATCTTGCTCATCTACACCATGAACTAGTGAAGCATTAAAAAATTCATATTCTTCTCCAGACAATAAACCCCTTTCTTGCAAATAAATTAATATCATTCCCGCGCTACTTAATGTTCCTTCATAAGAAACTTGGTGATGATCAAACCGCTTGGATGCTGGATCATAAAGCCCACCCACATCACAAACATATTCACAAGCTGCTAACGCGCTCCCTTCTCTAGTTCTGATAATTTTATCAATATCTACTAACTTATAAAAAACGAGTAAGGCACAGGCTGTTACTTCATCTGCATGAAATGAACCGTCGTGAGTACCCACACTGCGAGGTGTTTGCACTAATCACATCCTTTAAAAAAAAGAAACAAGGGATTCTGCCTAGTTTCATTAATTCTTCAAACAAAAAAGAATAGCTAATATTTATAAACAATTGAAAATCTAGGTTGTAGCAGAGTATTTATGAATCTATTCATAATTCATTAACAACTTTTCCACAATTTATTTCTATCTATTTGCTATTTTCATTTATAACATACGCATATTTCTACATCGCATCCTATACAATTATATTCTTTATAAAAAAGAAAAAGTCTATCAAGAAAAAAATTTCATCTTTTCTCTAGTAGTATTCATAAATCTTAAAGACTCTTATGATATATCTCGCAATATAAAAACAAAAAAAAAGCTTATGCACCTTTCGCAGAAAGACCATAGTATGATTACTGAAGATGGCCTTATTATTCATATATCCAAAGAAACATCTTTACAGATAGATACTCAAGTTTTTTTTAATTATATATCTCCTACATTTTTAGGCCATACATTGCCTAAGAATCTTCTATCCTTTAACTTAAAAAGCGTCTTAGCTCAGCTGGGAATAGAAGCAATTTGCAATGAAATTACATTCAACAAAGAAGAATTAAGCGCAATTGCTGAAGTTTCTTTTATCGCTTTTGGGATGCCTGGCATTGCTATTCTTAAACAACTTGGTCTTGGCTCTTTAGTTGGCAAGTTATTTTGTGCTGATGATCGACGACTTATACGATCAATTGATGAATTAATGGCTATGCAAGCCATCAATTCTTATTTAGGACTTCCTTTAGTTGATTGGAAAAATTCTAAAAAACTTTTTCCTTATGTGAGCATAAAAGATGATCGAGCCATTGCTTATCCAGATTTACTTGCTGGCACATGGGTATATGATAATTACAAAACACTTCCAATGGACATTATTGGTCAATCTCTAAAAGAAGGTATCTCTTATCGTCCATTTCTTAAACTTCATCAAAATCGTAAAACTTATTTGAAGAGAAAAATTACTCCTGGTGAAATGTTACTTGTTAAAACCTTGCCTTTTCATATCTCTTGTACATTTGTCCGAGTTGCACATGATCAATTACCCATTGGATTTAACCATACTAGCGCAGATCTTTTGCTTCCTGAATCCACATATAGTGGTGAAATTTATGAATTGTATGGGGAATCTAAAGAAGAAATTACTCATATACCTCTAGAATTCTTTAAAGTTGAGTATAAAAAATCTTTTACAACTGTAAAAAATTCTTATCCTTTCTTGCTGGATAAACTTTCTTTTGAAACTGTCCATGCAATCTTTCAGAGCGCTCCAAAAAATATTTCAGCTGCTCTTTTTATTTCAGCTCACACCTTACTCCCTCCTCAAGCAGAATATTGGTCTACAGCCTCTTCTATATCCAGTCATTCTTTAAATATAGATTCTATTGAAAACCAATTAACTACAGATCCATGCTATCATATTTTAAAGAAGATTGAAGTCGCTCTTTTTCAAGAAGAAGGCTCTTTATTTCTCACTTATCTCCCTTCTCCTTTAATCAAAAGCTTGCTTATTTCTTTTGCTATCAGAAAACATCTCAAACGTCTTTTCTTTAAATTTTCTGATAATAAAATGCATTATCTATCAAAAGAAGAAAAAATCTTGCTTAATGATCTTCATAATTTTGGAATTATTGTTACTGAAGTAAATTTAGAAAAAAAGAGTCTAAGAGATTACCTCCCTCATGAATATGGAAGAGCTTTGTTTGTTCCTACAGAAAAAAAAGAAGCTCTAAAAAAAGCTATCTTTTTTGGTATTTATGGTTCTCACTTACCTACAACTATAAACAAACAAGATGAAATCGAGCTTTTTAAATTCTTTAAAGAGCTTCCAATAATTCAAAACAACTCGAGTCATCCTTTATTCAATAAAAATCATTCCATCGCCATTATAACAGGTGAAGGCGATGGAGCAATGAATGTTGGACAACGTATTGCTAAAAAATATAATTTTTTAAGCTGCTCTAATCAAGTCAATTTCGAAGAAAATTTAGCCCCTTCTACAGAAAATAGACGATATATAACAGCAGATTCTTCAATGAGCTATCTTTTAGAAGAGTATCTAGATAGCGAAAAAAATCTTTATGCAAATTTTCCTATATTTTTAAAAGGAGGAATTGGCTCAGACTTAGAACTAGCTATGGAAGAAAATTTAGTTGCTCTTAAGATCAAGCCCTGCATACCTATTCTTTTATTTGGGCCTCCATCTTTCTGGATAGAGAAGATGGCCCCTCGTTTTCAATCTAATTTGAAAAATAAAACTAATACGAACTCTTTATGGATCTATAACTTGTTTTTTTCTGTTCAAACTGCAGAAGCAGCTTTAAGCATTTATTCTGATTTTTTAACCCATAAATTTCTATTAGGACCTACGATTCCTCCTGCACTAAATAGTTTTAGACATCTTATTACTTAAAAAATTTGCGCAACCTTTTCTTGAAATTCTTCTTCAGATATTTCAGAAATCATAAAACGCTTATATCCTGATGTCTCCCCTGTAAGCAAAGTAACATCTCTCTTAGATAGACCAAAAAATTTAGCCAATAGTGTTACTGCTTCTTGATTTGCGGCTCCTTTTATAGGCAACGCTTGTACTCTTATTTGAAGAATTTCTTTATCCCATTTTATAACTCTAGATTGCTTGCATCTTGGAGATACCTTTACTTTAATAATAATGTCTTTTTTTTTTCTTTTAATCATAAATAAACATCCACCCCAAAGCTTTATTAAACAACAATAATTAAATTATTATATAATAATAATAATGAAACATTTATAATTTAATGGTATAAAAATTAAATTTTTAATATATCATATGAGCATTAATAAAATAAAATCCCATAATAGCCCCTCTTCTTCTTCTGATGAATTACCATTCCCTATAGGAACGCCTCCATCAGCAACCTCTCCTCTTGCAGCCATGGCTAGCATTGTAATACAAAGATCTTCTTCTGTTAACTCTTCATCTTCAGGTCAATTGGATCCTTGTGAAACCTCTGATAGAAGTGGTAATAATAGCCCATTTTCCCCTTCAAGAATCCCTAGAACATCTCACTCTCCACAAACAGCTGCTGATCCATATATAGATCCTTGGACAGGAGAACCTTTGAGCCTTGATGATGCAGCTGTTTTTTATAAAATTTTAACACCCCCAGGCACTCCACTATCTTCTGAAGGAAAAGCCACTAGCAAAATATTAGTACAAAAAGCTCTTGCATTCTCTGGTCAAATCGTTTCTAGATCATTAAGCTTTTTTGAATTAAGGATTTCAGAAGAAGAAAGGGAAAAAATCCTTCAAGCTGCCCTTAAAGCAACAAAACATGTTATCCTACAAAGTATTAAAGAAGCTATTCAAGAAGGCTGTGGCGAAGGTGGCCTCAATACATCTTGCCTTAATCTTGCTTTGCATATAGGCTCACAGCTAGGATCTAAAGCATATCGATGGATCACAGAAAGAGCAAGTGCAGCAGCTGAAAGAAGCATTGAAAGAGCCATTGATAACTGCGCTCGTCAGGCTGCTTCTGTCGTTTCAACAAATTATCCATCTAACCTCCCAAGCACTGTTTATTCAACTCCCTCTAGTCAATATCTTCAGGTTCCCTCATCTTATTCTTCACAAATTCACCATAGCCAACCTGAAGAAGCTGAAGAAACAACTTTAACAATAAAGAGTATTAGTGCTTCTGATCACTCTTTTGGCAAATTAGCAACATCTACATCTAGAGAACCTGCAACACCTCAGCCACCTAGTATTGGGGCTTTAGAAGCTCGTTTTCAGGGATTAACCTGTGAAGAAGATCTAATGCCTCTTACAGAAAAACATACATCTAAAAAAAGACACCCTAAACTAAAGCTCGCTATACCTACACCAGGTAGCGCAGCTCCTTCATGCATTCCATCTCCCTTTCAATTCCCTACTCCTTTTCAACAAGATCAAGGAACATCTTTAAGAAGTGATGTTACATGGAACAATCCACATAGACCCACAAATCCTTTTCCACAACATCCAGCCTTAAATCGACCGAGTTATTTAACTTGGGGAGCAGAACAATTTTCTTCTTTTATGGAAACAGCTTCCTCTAATTTTCAAAGTCAATTAACGAGTATGCAACAACAGATGCAGCAGTCCCTAACTTTAATTGGAAGCTTAAATGAACGTCATGCTGGATTGTGTTCACAACAAAATACAATGCTCAGCCAAATGGCTATGAGCAGTGTACCACAACAACAATGGATTCCTGGCATACACAACGACCCTAACCATATAGCCCGAAGACAAGCAGAAGCACAATTTTATGCAGCTGCTCCTCAAGCTCCTTCTCCTTCAACAGGATTAAGAGACTATGCTCGAGAGCGCATGCATCAAAAAACTCCTTCTATGGGACAGCAAAATGCCTATATACAACCTTCTGCTCATGGGTTTAATCAGAGACCACACAATTATCTAGATGACCAACAACAAGCACCAGGATACCCTCCATATCCTTATTTAGACATACCTCATTATCAAGGAGGTACAAGGCCTTCCTACCAGCAAGATCCACATAGCCAACAACAAGCACCAGGATACCCTCCATATCCTTATTTAGACATACCTCATCATCAAGGAGGTACAAGGCCTTCCTATCAACCAGCTCCATATGGTCCTTCTGTCCATAATCCACCTCAATTTCAATACCCTCAAAGAATATCACAAACAGGAGCTTGTGCTTATCCTGAGGGTTATCCATCAGGAACTTCTGGCCCACATCCACTTCAAAGTCATCCAGGTCAATATCCACAAACAGACTGTACTAGAAAAAGAAGAGGCTCAGAATCAAGTGACTGCTTTCGTTCAAGAAACGAATCCTCTCAAGACAAGAGACCAAATGTCTCTCATCCGCATGGATCTTCTACTCCTCCATCACGAGAAGAGAGTAAGTCATGATTTTTATCTTACAACCACTAATCAAATTAAAAACTGCGTAACTATTAATAATAGCTATGTTTTGCATCGTGTTAGAGAAATTTTTTTAGACAAAACCCACAATGATTATATAAAAAAAACATTACAAAAAGGAATTTCTTATAAGACAAAAAATCAAGCAAAAGCTGATATATTTCATATAAAGAAAATTTTATGGATTCAAGAACAATATAAAATTTCTTTATTCATACTAACTCAATTACATGAACACATCGCATTACTACATCAACAATTGAAAGCTTTTGAAGAATATGCCTTATCTTCCCTTCAAGTGATCTTTTTGAATTCTCACCTACATTCGTCCTCTTCTGGCATCACTTTAATTAGCATTAAATCATTAAATAGCAATGATTTTTGCGAAGAAGGAGAAAGCACTTCCTCTCTTCTACATAATCAAAATAAAATAAAAAATACTTACATATTTACCAAATCAATCCTTACTACTGCTTCATTACAAATTCAAGCTGTTCATGAAAAAGCTATGATTAGCAAGCAGGCCATGGAAAATGTGTTCTTGCAACAAAACAGGCTATTACACATTCATGAAAATCTAATAAACGATTTCTTTTTCTGATATTTCAGATTAAATTCTTTCCCCATAAACAAGAAAATCTGCTAAAAATAAATTTTTGTGCTATGTATCTTTTACATGAATATAAAATACTCAATGCGCTATCTATGGCCTTTTACTGCTTTGTTTTTTTTATGCGCTATAGCATGGTGCCTTAAAACTACACCTGATCCTCATATTACCATTGGCATATTTCAATCTAATTCTCATCCTATGTTAGAAACATGTTCTCAAGCTTGTATTGAAAAAGTAAAAGAAAGGCTAGGAGAAGATATCTCCTTCATTTCCCTAAATGCAGAAAATTCATTAAAAATAGCTCGATCACATGCAAGAAAATTGCATAATTCTTCTAAAGTGAAAGCCATTCTTACCTTAGGACCTTTAGCAACAAAAGTAATGGCTCAAATAGAAACCATAAAACCTCTTATTTTTGCTGCCATCTCAGAATCAGAAATGCCTACTTTTAGTAAACAAAATACTAATATACATGGAGTAGAAAGCCTTATTGATCATGAATTAATTGCTCTTACTGGAAAATTGATTGCTCCTGAGTCTAAAACAGCCACCATTATTCAAGGCAATAATACTACTAGTAATTTACGACATTCTCTTAAAAATCGTTTAGAACGACAAGGCTTGACTGTTACAGAAGTAGCTCTTACTTCTAAAACAAATTTTACAGAACTTACTAATACCTGCTTGCTTAATGATATTATTTTTGTGGATGTCCCTCCCGGGAATAATAGAGATTTATTTATCCCTTTAGTAGAACAATCTTTTTTATCAAAACGACCATTTATTACTACTGATCCTTCTTTATTAAATGTAGGAGCTTGTGCTTCTTGTAGTATAGATTATATTGAAATAGGATCTCTTACTGGAAATATGCTCGCTAACACATTTACTAATCAGTCATTTGGAGAAAAAATTGAAACTTTATCAACACCTAAAATTATTTTTAATAATACCATTTTACAAGCATGGAATCTGAATTTACCTTTGCTTGACAACAAGGTCATCCCCCTATTTGTTTGCAAAGAATACCCACAATCTCTTCATGATGTCATCCCTCATACACAAGAAAATAGTTAAATTATGTTATCAAAAAATATTCGTTTTATAAAAATTAGCTTAATCACATTAATGGCTTTTATGCTTTTTTCTAGCTACACAAATAAAAATAATAATTTGCTCAATGGCCCAACCATTGATCCCTCTCGCTATCAAGGAATTTGGTATGAAATAGCTCGTAATCCTGCTTGGTTTGAAAGGAATAGCGCTTTTGTATGGGTTGAATATAAATTATGTTCTAATTCAAAAAATCTCCCTTTTCTATCTATAAAAAATTCTTCTTTAAATCACGATGGATCATTTCATGATATTACAGGAAAAGCTTTGATCACAGACCCAGGATCTAACTGTAGACTTAAGGTATTATTAGGATTTTGGCCACGCTTATTTACTTATTTTAAAAAATATAATTATGGCATTTATTATGTTGATGCAGAATATAACATTGCCATTGTTGGGTATGGAAAATATTTTTGGATTTTAGCTCGTGAACCTCTCTCTATTTCTAAAAACATGCGCCAAGATCTCATAATTAAAGGTCAGAGTTATGGCTTTGCTACAGATAAAATTATCTGCACAGATTGGTCAGAAAAATCTTTAGAAAAAGCAAAAATGAAACAATTACCACCTCAAGATATTAAGTGATCATTTTTTAAAAATTATTTTTTAATTGTATTTTTTCTTTTTCTTAGCAAAAATCAACTCTTCTCTTAAAGAAAAAAAAAGCATTTTTTATGAAAGCTTCATGTTTATTTTTCCAAACATCTAAACAAAATAGCTCTGATGCAGAGGCTGCTTCCCATAAACTCCTCGAACGTGGTGGATTTATTTATAAGCATAGCAAAGGCTCTTTTTCTTTTACCCCTCTTGGAATAAGGGTTTTTCATAAATTTATTGCTATCATTCAAGAAGAATTAAATCGTATTGGTGGACAAGAACTTCTTTTACCGCTCCTTCAATCTTCTGATTTATGGAAAATTAGTGGTAGATGGAATGATTTTGTTAGTGAAAACCTTCTTTATACCTTAAAAGATCGGGAAGATCGAGAATTTTGTTTAGCCCCTACTCATGAAGAAGTGATTACTGCTTATGTAGCTAAAATGCTTCGCCATAAAAAACAACTTCCTTTGCACTTATACCAAATTTCTCAAAAATTTCGAGATGAAATCAGACCTCGGTTTGGTCTTATGCGCACTAAAGAACTTATTATGGAAGATAGCTATACTTTCTCTGAGTCTCCTGCACAAATGCAAGAACAGTATTTATTACTAAAAAACGCTTATTGTCGGATTTTTGAAAGAATTGGTGTTACATTTATTATTGCCTCTGCAGATAGTGGAAAAATTGGGAAAGGTGATTCTGAAGAATTTCATGTTGTTTGTGATGTTGGTGAAGATGCTATTCTTGTATGCAATGATTATGGCGTTAATGTTGAAGCAGCCAATGCGATTATTCCTTCTTTTGACTATGGGATTAAGATAGAAGAAAAAATTGAAATGTTTACTCCTAATCTTTCTGATATTATCTCAGTTTCTCAAGCCTTAAACATACCTTCTCAAAAAATATTGAAAACTCTTATATATAAATTATTATGTGGAGAAGTTGTCAAATTTGTTGCTATTGGTATTCGTGGTGATCGAAAAGTCAATTCAACAAAAGTACGATTATTCTTTGATGCCACTGATGCATTCCCTGCATCTCATGAAGAAATTTTAATGGTAACTGGCTGCCCTCTTGGATTTGCTGGACCTCTTAATTGCTCTTTGCCCTTCTATGCAGACCTATCAACACAGCCAATGTTAAATTTTGCATGCGCAGCAAATATTCCTGATATTCATTTTTTAAATGTTAACTGGACTATTGATGTTAATCTACCCATTTTTCATGATTTTTTAGAAGCAGAAGCTGGAGATCAATGTCCTCTTTTTCCTGAACAAACTTACTCTTTACGTCGTGGAGTTGAAGTGGCCCACATCTTTAATCTTGGCACCCGTTATAGCAAAACTTTTGGTGCTTGCTTTACTGATGAATCTGGAGAAGCTCATCCTTGCTGGATGGGAACCTATGGCATTGGTGTTGGCCGAACGATTGCTGCTTCTGTAGAACAATCTTATGATGAAAAAGGCATTAATTGGCCACTTTCTTTGGCTCCCTTTAAAGCTTCTGTCTTTGCAGCAAGCAATAATCAGGAAGATCTTGTCAAAGGAGCAAAAGAAATTTATCAGCTTCTTCAATCTCATGGTCATGAAATATTATGGGATGATCGAGATGAGCGCATGGGCTTTAAAATAAAAGATTCTGACCTCATTGGTCTTCCTTATAAAATTATTGTTGGTAAGTCGTTTATCAATGGCTCTGTAGAAATTGAAAGTAGAGCTGGGATTAAAGAATTTGTTGAAATTGCTTCTCTTTTACCTTGGGCTTCTTCTCGTCTCGTTCCTTAAAAAAATAATTCAGCACTTGGTGACTTCGACTGCTAAAAAATATTGACCAAAGATTCTTTGTTCTTTATAATCATCAGTTATTGGAATAAATGAATTTGCAGTAACCATGTTAAAACCTGTCTTAAAAAAAACAAATGGCAAATCACATCAAATCCTAATCTGCTTGATAGATTTATTTTTACAAACAGGGAAACCAATAGGATCTGAAACACTAAGGGATCATGGCCTCAATCAATTAAGCCCTGCAACAATTCGTAATTATTTTATGAAATTGGAAAAAATGGGCATGCTTCAGCAAATACACTCTTCTGGAGGACGAATCCCTACAGAAAAGGCCTTTAGATTTTATGCTGATTGTAAAGTCGCTGCTCCTGGTGTTGTGCCTGATGCCATCATTACAAAAATTCGTGCGAGTCTAAAAATGGACAACCACAATATTGTGAAAACATTACATGACGCTGCAGATACATTATCTGATATTTTAGGGTTACCAGTATTTATTTCTGCTCCTCGATTTGATCAAGATTTTATCTCAGATGTTAAGTTATTACCATTAGATAATAATCGCATTTTATCAGTAGTAATGACTGATTTTGGTCAAGTTTTTACAGATGTGTTGCTAACAGAAAGCAAAATTAGCTCTTTTTCAGCAAAACGCATAGAAATGTTTATGCGAGCACGTTTGCAGCAACAAACAGGAGTAGAACCTCTCACTGATGAAGAAGAAGCTAAAGCTTTATCAATCTATAATGAAATTATGGTACGTTTTTTAGTGCGTTATTCAAGATTTCAAGAAGAAGATCTTCATCGTACAGGGTTTTCTCGGTTGCTTAGGTTTACAGAACTTAACGACCCTGTTGCTTTAGCATCAACTTTAGCCTTATTTGAAACACCTGTACAAATGAGATTATTACTTAACCACAGCGTACGACATAACAAAATGTTTTGTCGTATTGGAAAAGAATTGGAACTTACTTCATCCACAGCATCAGCTTCATGCTCTGTTGTGACAATCCCTTTTAGGATAAAAAAAACTCCTGTTGGGGCTATTGGAGTACTTGGTCCATTAAGAGTTCCATATGGAACAATTTTTGATATATTAAATGTATTTGCTCATGAATTAACTGAGACGCTCACTTCTAGTTTGTATAAGTTTAAACTATCCTTTCGACTCCCTGATCAAGAATCTTATACATTGAATCCGACAGAGCGACTTTTGATTGAGCCTACATATGACAAATTACTGCATGTAAAGGAGAACACATGATAGAAGATGATAATATTATAGATCAGCCTGCAGAAGGTGAATCTAATGACTCAAAACCAGAAAGTATAGGCATTGATATTTTGCAAGAAAATGCAGAGTTGAAAAAATCACTTCAAGAAAAAACTAATCAATACCTTATGGCTTTAGCTGAATCTGAAAATTCACGAAAACGTATGCAAAAAGAACGTCAAGAATTGACAAAATATGCAGTAGAAAGTGTTTTAGCTGATTTCATTACCCCATTAGAAGGATTTGAAAAGGCTTTAGGATTTGCAGAAAATATGTCTGATGAGATTAAACAATGGGCTTTAGGCTTTGGAATGATCTTAGGACAATTTAAACAAATTTTAAATGATCATGGCATCACTGAATATTCTGCATTAGGTCAAATGTTTGATCCTCATCTGCATGAAGCTGTGGAAACACAAGAAACAAATGAACATCCTGAAGGAACTGTCTTACAAGAATTTTCTAAAGGATACAAGGTTGGAAAAAGAAGCATTAAGCCTGCGCGAGTACAGGTAGCTAAACCAAGTGCTTCTCAAGAAGATGAATAATAACAATAAATAATCGTTTAAATTAAGGATAAATAATCATGTCAGAAAACAGTAAATGTAGCAAAATTATAGGTATTGACCTTGGAACAACCAACTCATGCGTAGCTGTCATGGAAGGTGGTCAAGCAAAAGTCATTATATCAGCAGAAGGCTCTCGGACCACGCCTTCTATTGTTGCTTTTAAAGGTAATGAGCGTTTAGTTGGGGTTCCTGCTAAAAGACAAGCTGTAACTAATCCAGAAAAAACACTAAGCTCTACAAAGCGTTTTATTGGGCGTAAATATGCTGAAGTAGCTTCTGAGATTAAAAATGTTCCATATAAAGTAATAGCTGACTCTAAAGGGGATGCTGTCTTTGAAGTAGATGGACAACAAAAAACTCCAGAAATGATTGCTGCAAACATTTTAATTAAAATGAAAGAAACAGCTGAAGCATATCTTGGAGAAACTGTAACAGAAGCTGTTATTACAGTTCCTGCTTACTTTAACGATGCTCAAAGAGCTTGCACAAGAGATGCTGGCCGTATTGCTGGTCTTGAAGTAAAACGTATCATTCCAGAGCCTACTGCAGCAGCACTTGCCTATGGTATTGATAAAGTTGGCGATAGAAAAATTGCAGTCTTTGATCTTGGTGGTGGTACATTTGACGTTTCTATTTTAGAAATTGGTGATGGTGTATTTGAAGTACTTTCTACAAATGGTGACACTCATTTAGGTGGTGATGATTTTGATGAAGCAATCATTCTTTGGATGATTGAAGAATTTAAAAAATCTGAAGGCATTGATCTAAGTAAAGATAAAATGGCGTTACAGCGTTTGAAAGATGCTGCTGAAAAAGCTAAAATTGAGCTTTCTGGCGTTCCATCTACAGATATTAATCAACCATTTATTACAATGGATGCTTCTGGACCAAAACACCTTTCTCTAACACTTTCTCGATCTCAATTTGAAAAATTAGCCCAAGATCTTGTTGAGCGTACTAAAGAACCATGCTTTAAAGCACTAAAAGACGCTAATCTTTCACCTGAAAATATTGATGATGTTCTTCTTGTTGGTGGTATGTCACGTATGCCAGCAGTTCAAGAAGTGGTAAAAGCCATTTTCAAAAAAGAGCCTAGCAAAGGCGTTAATCCAGATGAAGTTGTTGCCATTGGTGCTGCTATTCAAGGTGGTGTTCTTGGTGGAGAAGTAAAAGATGTTCTTCTACTGGATGTCATTCCTCTTTCATTAGGGATTGAAACAATGGGTGGAGTCATGACTTCTTTAGTTGAACGAAACACAACAATTCCTACACAAAAAAAACAAGTCTTTTCAACTGCAGCTGACAATCAGCCTGCTGTCACTATTGTTATTCTCCAAGGGGAAAGACCCATGGCAAAAGACAATAAAGAAATAGGAAGATTTGATCTTACTGATATTCCTCCTGCTGCACGAGGAACCCCTCAGATTGAAGTAGCTTTTGATATTGATGCTAATGGTATCTTACATGTGTCTGCAAAAGATATGGCAACAGGTAAGGAACAAAAAATCCGTATTGAAGCACAATCTGGCCTTGCAGAAGATGAAATTCAAAGGATGATTAAAGAAGCTGATTTGCATAAAGAAGATGATAAAAAACGTAAAGAAGAAACTGAGGTTAAGAATGAAGCAGATGGAACTATATTCCGTGCTGAAAAAGCTCTTAAAGATTATAAAGAAAAAATTTCAGAGAGTTTAGCTACAGAAATTCAACAAAAAGCAGATAATGTAAAAGAAGCTTTAAAAGATGGAGACATTACAAAAATTAAAACTGCTTCTCAAGAATTAAGCACTCATATGCAGAAAATTGGCGAAAGCATGCAAGGGCCTGCTCCTCAAGGATCCACGACTGGACCTTCAGAAAGCGCTACCAATGAAGGAGATAATTTAAAAAATCATCGCTTCACTACAGGACCTTCAAACAGTAATGATCAATCAAGTAAAAACAATGAAAACATTGAAGAAGCTGAAGTTGAAATCATCGACGATGAAAAAAACAATAAATAAATTTTTTTTAAAAATTTCAATAGAAAAGCCTTCCCTTAATGGTAAGGCTTTTTTTTTCAATACAAAAATACTTCTTTATAGCAAACTGATAGACAACTCATCAAAAAGAAACCTTATTATACAGTGATAGAAAAAAAAAATAGGCACCAACCTTTCAGAAAAAAAAAGATTCAAAATTCAGACCAATGTGATTACCCTGATTTAATAACAGGAACACTTTCTGTTCATCCAAGAGGATTTGGTTTTGTCCAGCCTACTGATATGTCTATTTTTCCTTATGATATTTTTATTCCCCCATCTTTACTGCATGGAGCTCTTGATGGAGATCTTGTAGAAGTTATTATATGTGGCCCTCGTTCTGATAATCCTAATGAAACTAAATGGAAAGGCTCTATTAAACGTGTAATCAAGCGTGGCCGCCCTTATTTAGTAGCTATTATTTATGAAATGCTCAATGCAAATGTTGCTTTAATAGGTGTCCCTGTTTTAGGAGCTGATAAATTATGGAAAGCACATGTTTGTCCTGATATAGAATGTCATCCTGGAGACCGCATTGTTGTTGAAAACATTCCTTGGAAAAATAAAGAAAGACATGGTCATCTTATTATTTTACAGATGGTTCGACTAATTGGTCATATTGAAGATCCATTAACAGATATTCCTACAGTTCAAGAAGAATTTAGACTTCCTTCATCTTTTCCAGATGAAGTCATCGCTGAAACTAACGCTTTTAATAAAAATTTAATAGAACAAGAAATTAGCAAACGAGTTGATTTACGTTCTCTTGAATGTTTTACTATTGATGGAGCTACTGCTAAAGATTTTGATGACGCTGTTTCTCTTTGCCTTGATAAGCAAAAGAACTTTATCTTAGGTGTACACATAGCTGATGTATCCCACTATGTTAAACCTCATTCAGCTATTGATAATGAAGCTGCAAGTCGCGCTAACTCTGTTTATTTTCCTGGCACAGTCCTTCCTATGTTACCATCTATTTTATCTGATGATTTATGTAGTCTAGTTCCTGGACAAAATCGCCTTGCTGCTTCTGTTTTTATGAAATTTAACCCACAAGGTGATCTTCTTTCTTATGAATTTTCTAAAAGCGTTATCAATAGTAAAGAACGTTTTACGTATGATCAAGTAGATGATATTCTTCAAAAAAAAATCTCACATCCTTTTGATGATACTCTTTGTTTAATGCATCAACTTTCTAAAATTTTTCAAAAACAAAAGACAGAACGAGGATGTTTGCGCTTTTCTCTTCCTGCTCTTTCAATACAATTGAATGATCAGGGCGAGCCAATGGCTTTTCAAGTCTCTCATCAAACTGATTCTCATCAATTAATTGAAGAATTTATGTTAAAAACCAATGAGACTGTTGCTCGTTATCTAACTATGAATGTTCCTACAACAGTTTATCGTATTCATGAAAAACCAGATGAACTTCATTTAGCAAGCTTTAGAGAGTTAATTCGTGCTTTAACAGATATAAATGTCTCTCCCGAAGTTGCTGATGACCCTGGTTATTACCGAGATCTTCTTAAAGCAACAGAGTCATTACCATTAGCTGATTTTATTCAAGCAGCCTTTATTAAAAGTATGAAAACAGCTGTATATTCTATTGAAAGAGAAGGTCATTATGGCCTGCATTTACAAGATTATTCTCATTTTACTAGTCCAATCCGCCGTTACCCAGATTTAATTATTCATAGACTTTTGTTTGAACCTGAAACTGTTCAATCAGATTTCTTAGAAGAACTTTGTAGACATTGCTCTGGAAAAGAACGTACTGCAGCAAAAGCTGAATTTTCTTTAGAGCGTATAAAAAAATTACGCTTTTTTAGAAATTTACAAGAACAAGATCCTACTAAATTATATCATGCGTTAGTCACAGGAATAAAACCAGAAGGCATTGCTTTTACTTTACCTTCATTATTTTATGATGATTTTATTCCATTAGCTGCATTACCTCACTCTTTAAGATCATCACGGAAAAGTAGGCATGATGATTCTGGTAATAATAATGAACTAAAACCTGGTGACCCTCTTTTTGTTTCTATACATTCAATCAACTTATATAATTTGACTGTTGGCTGGAAAGTAGAAGATCCTAGATCAGTAAATACACCTATAAAAAAAGAAAGAAAAAAATCTTCTGGCATTTCTAAAAAAGAAACGTTACAAAAAAAAACAAAAAATCCCTAAAAAGAATTAATAATATTTTTTTTCAACAAGGTTAACGCATGAAAAAACATTTTATCACTGGCCTTGTTTTATTAATGCCTTTGGCTATTACTCTCTCTATTTTTTCGTTTTGTTTAAATATTTTGACCCAACCTTTTCTTGGAGTGACTGCAAAATTTTTTGAAGGTCAGCCTTGGTATTCAGAAAATCATACTCTTTGTATTTTTATATTGCAGATTTTCCTCCTCATTGGGTTATTTTTTGCAACTGTCTTATTAGGGTTTTTAACCCGGATGATGCTGTTTAAATCTCTTCTTTCTCTGTATGATCGTATTCTTCATAAAATTCCTGTCATTAAAACTATCTATAAAACAGCTCAACAGATCATAAAAACTTTATTTGTTTCTCATTCTGATTCTTTTAAACAAGTCGTAATGGTTCCTTTTCCTTTTCCTTCTGGTCGATCTCTTGGATTACTGACTGGTGTAGCACCAGGTATGAAAGAAACAGAAGATGATGATGGTAATTCATGCTTATCTGTATTTATTCCTACTGCTCCTAACCCTACATCAGGGTTTTTAATTATGTTTCCAAAAAAAGATCTTATCTTTTTGGATATGAAGGTAGAAGATGCAGTCAAATTTATTATTTCATGTGGTGTAATTTCTAAAGATACTTTTCCTGATTCTTAAAAAAACACACACACATCTTGAAAATTTTTCGAAAAACAGGTAGCCTTTTCTCTTACTTTCAATAAAGGAAGCGGAGTCTTTATGACTAGAATTAGTAAACAAGGAAGACGGCGCGCTGTTTCTCCTAGAAAACATAAAAATCGTTATGCATTAAAGCAACCAGTTATACCTGCTTATCTACCATTCAAAATGCATGAAAATGCTTTTGGGCCTAGCGATTCTGTTTTTGTTCCAAAAATTAAATAGGATATATCATGTCCAGACACCCTAGCTATGGCAAATCTACAAAGACTGCAAAAAAACGTAATGTCTTAAAAAGATTTGAGCGTATTGATGTTTTAAAAAAATTAGGACGTTGGAGTAAAGAAAAAAATTCTCGTGTTACTGGTTTGCCTAAAACAGATTTTATTGAGTAATTTTTAGCTCATAACCAATTGGATTGTTGGACATGTTAGTTTCAGTTTTCAATTGTCAAAAAAAATTTCCAATTTGTTCAAAATCGGTAAAGATCCTTCTAATTTTTCTTTGCGATTATCTTAAAATTGCTACTGATCATATTGATATTCGATTTGTTTCAGACAGAAAAATAAGAAAAGATCATGAAATGATCTTTAATGATCCATCTCCTACAGATGTGATCTCTTTACCTATTGACCCTCCAGGATCTGAATCTTTTCCTTCAGTTCTTGGAGAACTTATTGTTTGCCCTGAATTTGCCTTTAATTACATAAAAGCAAAACATCTAGATTCAGATAATCCATATTTTTTTTATCGAGAGCTTACTCTTTATATTGTACATGGTTTATTACACCTAATAGGATATGATGATATCCTTGTTTCTGATAAACAAAAAATGCAACGCCGTCAACGAACCATTATGCTTCATTTAGAAAAAGAAATGGTTTTAGTAAAGGCGCCAACTAAAAGACGTCCCCCAACGTCTATACAAAAAGAGTAAATATAAACTACTGTCATGTCTATTGATCTATTTATTGCCACTACCTTGGCCATTTTCATTTTTTTTCTTACTACTACTTTTTTTTCTCTAAGTCGAATGGGTGGTACTCATGCTCCTCTCTTAAAAAAACATCGAACTTCTTTTGGATTAAATGTCAAAAAATGTTTATCTGAACTAGCTTGTTTTGATATTTCTTTATTTTCATTAAGCTTATCTGCAAACATTTTACGTGTCCTATTTGTTGGATTTTCTGCTATTGCTTTTCTTGCTTCTGCTCAAATTTCCATTCCTACCTTCATCACCCGTGCTTTTTTAATTTTATTGACTGACATGGTTTTTGGAAATTTCATTCCTAAATTATGGTCTGTAAAAAAACCTGGCCAAGCATTAACAACTACTTTGATTATTTCTTGTGCTATTACCTGTCTATTACTTCCTTTTACTTTTTTTATACTCAAGCCCATGTCTGCTATTAAACGAAAGGGCTCTGATAATTGTGAGACCTCTGATGTAAATAAAATGGAAGACTTAAAAGATAAGCTGATAAAAATTTTGAGAGAAGCTGATATTACAGAAGAAATGACAGCTGAAGATTTTAAATTAGTTAAATCTGTTTTTAAATTTAAAGATCTAGTTGTTAGAGAAGCTATGATCCCTCGAGTAGATCTGTTTTCTTTATCAGAAGATACTTCAATCCGAGACACAGCTCAAGCAATTATGAAAGAAGGCTATAGCCGTATTCCTGTTTATAGAAACTCTTTAGACAACATTACTGGGCTTATTCTTTTTAAAGATATCCTCCAAGTTTATGTAGAACATAATGAAAATCCAAATGCTTCAAATGCTTTGGAACAATCAATTAAAACTCTCCTTAAACCTGCTTTTTATACTCCTGAAATTAAGAAAGTTTCTTTTCTTCTTCAAGAATTCAGAGAAAGACAACGTCATATGGCAATTGTTGTTGATGAATATGGTGGGACAGAAGGTATTGTTACAATGGAAGATGTTTTAGAAAAAATCGTTGGTGACATTGTAGATGAGTATGACATAGAAACAGGCGCTCTTTATAAAGAAGATGAAAATGGATGGATTGTAGATGCCCGTATGGCCATTTCAGAAGCTGAAGCCATATTTCATCTAAAAACTCATCAAGAAGGCCATTACGACACTTTAGGTGGATATATTCTTCATAAAATTGGCTCTGTTCCTCAAAAAGGATTGAAAATTCATCATAAAAATTTTGATATGGAAATTTTAAGCTGCTCCGAACGTAGTATCAAAAAAATACGCATCAAGCCTCTTCCCCATTTTAATCACAAATCATAAAAAGATTTAAAAAATAAAATTTGTATGTAATAGAAAAAAAAATATTTTCCTGCTAAAAAGAAAATTCTGAATTTCTATGAAGGACAAAACCATGACTTCTGAAGCATCAAAACGTCCAAATGCTTTTCTTTTTTCTGTTAAAGGTCGTCTGGATGGTGTTACTTCTCCTGATATTAAAAATCAGATAGATACAATCTTATCCACAGGGTATCAAAACCTTATCATTGATTGTTCAGCTTTAGAATATATCTCTAGCGCAGGTATCCGTGTACTTTTGCAAGGTTATCATCAAGCAGAAAAAAATCATGGAAAAATCGCTCTAACAGGCGTTTCTAATGACACTGAACAAGTTTTATTTGTGACTGGATTTTTACCTTATTTTAAGCTCTTTGCTTCTAATGAAGATGCTTTTGCATTTTTCAACAAAGAGGAAGCTTGAGAAAAAGATCTTTGTGATATATCATACATTATCTAAAAATACACTCTGTACTATGCGCCGTTCTTTTTGTTACACAGAGCCCTCATTAGCTAGGGCTGGTCAAATCTTCACTTGGCAATTCCATTATACCTCTGGACAATCTTTACCTAAAGGAAGCAAAATCAAATTTGATTTGCTGACACAAGGCCGTCCTGTTGACTGGGAAACACCATCTGTCGACCTTAAGAGAAATAATAATGTGATTTACTTAACTTTTGGAGAGAATATTATTGTTCCTGGGAAGGTATCTCGATCACCTAATTCATCTTCTCCTACTTTTGAATTTACCCTTCCATCTTCTTTAGAAGCTGGGGAAGATTTAATTATTGTTATGGGAGCTGCTCCAGATACAGATCCTTTACAAAATGGTAATGGAGCTCAGCTCTTTGTTCAAAGACGTAAACAATTTCAATTGTCTATAGATAGTAAGGGAAAGGGCAACTATGATCCTCCTGAAATATTTTCTATAGATATTCGTGGAAATGTTCTTAATATCATCAAGGTATTAGCTCCATCCTGTGTTTCTAAAAATAAACGTTTTGATATTACAGTACGTTTTGAAGATGAGTTTGGCAACTTAACTGGTCTTGCTCCAGAAGGAACTTTAATTGATCTTAGCTATGAACATTTACGAGAAAATCTAAATTGGCGTTTATTTGTCCCTGAAACTGGCTTTGTTACACTACCGAATCTTTATTTCAATGAAACTGGCTTGTATAGAATTCAGTTAAAAAATATTAAAACTGATGAAATTTTTGTTTCTGCTCCTCTTAAATGCTTTGCTGAAAATACTCATAATCTCTTGTGGGGTCAGTTACGGGGAAAGTCTGAAAGACCAGAATCAGATGATAGCATTGAAGGTTGCTTGCGTCATTTCCGTGATGAAAAAGCTTTTAATTTCTTTGCACCATCTCCACTTGATTCTGCAGAAGACACCACTAATGAAGCTTGGAAAGCTATTCAACAAAATATTAATGATTTTAATGAAGAAGAACGCTTTATTACCCTCCCTGGGATGCAATACAAAGGCGATGCAGGAAAAGAAGGCCTTCGGCAAATTGTTTACATGAAAGAAGGTAAACCAATTTTAAGAAAGAAAGATCCTAAAAGCTCTTCTTTAGCTAAAATTTATAAAAACGCCTCTCCTAAAGAACTATTTTCTATTCCAATTTTATCAATGGCTAAAGGTCATCACTTTGACTTTGAAGAATTTAATTCTGACTTTGAGCGTATCGTAGAAATTTATGGTATGTGGGGTTGTTCTGAAAATTTAATATCAGAAAAGAATCCTTATCCAATCAAAGGACCTATTGGAGAAGTTCCTGAAGGTAATATTATTACAGCATTAAAAAAGAATAAACGCTTTGGATTTATTGCTGGTGGATTTGACGATCGAAGCCCTTTTAATAAAATGATGGAAACAGATCAATCAGTATATCCTCCTGGTCTCTGTGCAATTTTTTGTTCTAAATATAATAGAGAGTCTCTAGCAGAAGCTCTTTATAATAGACATTGCTATGCTACAACTGGTCAAAGAATTTTAGTAGGTTTTTTTGTTACAGGTGCACCTATGGGTAGCGAATTATCAACAGAAATTAAACCTGGCTTACATGTAAATAGACATATCTCAGGATATGTAGCAGGTACCTCAACAATCTTATCTATACAAATTATTCGTAATGGAGAGCTATTACATGCATTTACTCCTAACAGTAATAATTTTGATTTTGAATATGATGATATGGTTCCTTTAAAATCTATCACTCTTAATCCAGAAAAAGATGAAGATGCACCTTTTGTATTTTATTATCTTCGTGTGATTCAAGAAGATGGCATGGCATGGAGTTCACCTATTTGGGTAGACGTCCCTGTATCAACTGCCCCTACTATAGAACAAACACCTAAGGCTTAGTGATATTATTTTTAAATGACATAACCTCATAAATATTAATGTAAAAAAATTAATTTATTTTTTTATTAAAATATGATTTTTACAGCTGAGTTTAGTATATTTTATTAAATTCAGCTTTTTTGTTTTAACTTGATTTATACAGATATTTTTTTTTTAAATAATGTTAGCGCTTACAAGATTAATATTGGACAATATTTTATATCTAAAAGTACTCTAGATCTGACTTAGCTAAAAGAAGGTCTTTCAAACTTTTTTTGTGATAATTTCTTTTTGTTAAGCAAAAAAAGGATGTGTATCTAATGACTTTTTATAAAAAATACATGATCACACATGTTCACATCCTTAATGAATTTATGAACAAGCCGGGTAAGCACCGGTTCATATATCTTTGGAGTCAGTATGAAATTACCACTAGGACTTGTCGGTTACGTGAATGCGTTACCTCTTTCGCTTCCTTTAAATCTTGAATTTGAAATAGAGCCTGTATATGGCACTCCTATTGAACTGGCAGAAAAATTAAAAAATGGATCTCTTGATGTAGCTTTAACTAGCAGCATTTTAGCATGTTCTGAAAATTATGATTTTTTGCCTGGTTATGGAATAGCCATGAAAAGTAAAGGATATAGCACAAATTTATATCATTGCTCTGATTTTTTTTCTAAATCTCGTCCTACTGTAGCTGTAACATCAGAAACATTATCTATAGGAATATTATTTAGAATACTTTGTACTCAATATTGGAATATTTCTCCTGAAATTATTTCTTTAAGTCCCTATGATATTGTTTATAAAGATTTTGATGCTGTTCTTCTCATTGGAAATCAAGGTCTTGAAAATCAAGAAATTCCAGGCTTCAAAACACAAAATTTAATAGAAGCATGGCATGATTTTACAGAACTTCCTTTTGTTTCTTCTCTCTTTCTTTTACGACCTGGATTTTCTCAAGAACAACGCTCTTTACTAGAAGAACAAATTACTCGTGCTCTAACATGGAGTAAGACAAACCCTACTCTTGTTTTAGAAGCTTCATCTCAATTAACTAATATCAATAGAGAATTACTGTTACGTCACTTTAAATCTTTACGCTATAAATTAACAGATCTTGAAATGGCAGGCTTTGAAGAATTTTGTAATTTTTATAATAAGCTCATTCTTCCTGTATGCAGGTAAGGTATGTTTTAATTTTTTTCTTTGAGATCATGCTTATATTAAATAGATGAAAGACAAAAAAAATATCTCTTGTTATCCAAGAGATATTTTTTTAGAACAAACTTTATTAGAAAACTTAGGCCTTCTTTTTCGTTTTTTTTGCTTTCTTTTTAGTAGCTACTACTTTTTCAATATCATCATCATCATCATCTTTACCAGCAAATAATGACATCCCTCCCTCAGCAAAACCTAAATCAAAACCTAATTTAGAAGAAAGTTCTTTTAGCGCTTCACATTTTTCAGTCAAACTTTGCATCTGTGCTTGATGACCATAGCGACCAGATCCTCTTAAATGTGCTAAAAATTCTTTTTCACTATCAAATTTCTCAGAAAATGTGATCGCTGAAGCTAATGGAATATGGGGAAGAAATAGAAAACGTCTTAAGACCATAGGCACTTGTGTATAAATATCACTAGATACTAATGTTTCTGTTTCTACTTTTGCAGATTGTTTTGGAGGTCGCCCTCTTTTGGGCCGTGGGTTTAATGCTTCATTAGAATAATACATTTTTGCTTTATTCAATAAAACTTGTCTTGCTTGCACAACATCTTTTGGAACTTTTATATCAAATAAATGCACTTTTGTTTGCTCTAAAAGATCTTTGGTAAAATCTAAATCTTCTTCAAAAACAAATTCAAACCGATTATTTCTTAGCCATTCAATAATACGAATACGAGAACGTTCTTGGTAAAATTGTTGCCATTTTTCTAATTCATTTTCATGGTCATAGATAAATTCTAAAAATTGCTCACGAGCATCTTTAGATTGAATAATTTCTAAAAAACGTTCTTTTGTATCAATATCATAAACTTTTTCATTAACAAACGTTTCCATGATTTTTTTAACTTCATAGAATGTTAATTTAGGAAGCAATACATAACGTTCTGGGTTAATTTGTAATTCTGCATGAAATTTAGTTAAATCTTCTTCATCTTTTTCTAAATCAGCATAAATAATAAACCCTTCTACTCGATCTAAGTAAAAATCACGCTCATCGTCTGACTTAGCAAAAGCATCCATTAAACGATTGACCCTTAATAATAAAGGACTATGAGGCTGAGGTAGATTATTTTTCATGATAACACCTATTTTTTATGATTCTTGTGCAAGGCTTTCTACAGACAATAATTCTACTGAACCTGTAAGTATTACCCTAGCTGGGGACCCATGACGCCCAATTGTGAATTTTTTTCCTGATATAGGAATTACTTCTACCCTTGAATCCACATATCCTTGTCGAAATGCTAAACAAAAAGCTGCTAACGCCCCTGTTCCACATGCTACTGTCTCTCCTTCAACACCTCGCTCATATGTACGCATGCTGATTAAAGAGGAATTTTCAATTTTTACAAAATTTACATTGGTCCCTTCTGGATCAAATTTTTGATGAGAGCGTATAGCCTTCCCTTCTACGAGAAGATCTATTTCTCTTAACTCATCAATAAAAATAACCAGATGTGGGACGCCTACTAATACTTTGTAGCATTGATAATTTTTAGTACCTATCTCCAAATGCACTTCTTCTATAGAATTTGGAACTATTTCAGATAAATCTAAATTAATTATTTTATTCTCTAGCCAACCTTTAAAGTGACCTGATTCTGTATGTATTATCCAAGATGTACGTTCAGTAGTAGTAGCTAAGTGATATACTAAACCCATCATACCATTTCCACATACAGGAGCTGGAGATCCATCAGGATTAAAAAATCTCATTCTACATGTACCATCAAAATGATCTGTATAAAAAATAACACCTTCAACATCTTTAGCTCCATCTTGTCCAGGCTGAAAAATTGTAGAAAGCCAAATATCTCTTAAGTTAAGAACTAAAAATGTACTGCCTGATACTGAATACTTCCACAAATTACAATTGCTTGCAGAATCAGAATTTTTTTGAAAATGACAAATCATATTAAATCATTAAAAGAAAATAGAACACCATCTAATAAGCCAAAATTCTTGGCCTCATCTGCACTCATCCATGTATCACGATCAATAGCTTTTTCTATTTCTTCACGTGGTTGACCACTATGTTCTACATATAAATTTACTAATCGCTCTTTTGTCTTAGCAATTTCTTTAGCTTGAATATTTAAATCTGTTGCTTGCCCTTGTATGATACCACCTATAGATGGTTGATGGATCATAATCCTTGCATTAGGAGTAGCATATCTTCTACCTTTTACTGCACATAAACTTAAAACAGAACCCATAGAAGCAGCCAAGCCAGTAATAACTGTATAAACAGGAGATGTCATTAATTTCACTTGATCCCATACAGCAAAACCTGCATCCACTGATCCTCCAGGACTATTAATAACAAAAATGATTGGCTTTCCTGGATTCGTTAACTCTAAGTACCATAATTTACGAATAGCATCAGCAGCACTTCTTGCATCAACAGCCTCTGAAAAAAAGATTCGCCGAGAATCCAAAATTACAGATTCTATAGTATCTTTTAAACTACGAAAGTTATCTTCTCTATTTGCCATGTATAAATTCCTCCTTAGCTAGGACTTAACTCTGTCAAATCAATCTCAGGATATAAAGGATGCTTTTTTAATAAAGCCTTGATTCTACTTTTAGCTTCTTTTAGGATCTTTTCATTAGCAATCTTTGGTTCCTTTTTTCCAGAAACTTCTGTTACCATTTGTGTTTCAGATAAAATTTTAAATATAATATCTGCTACTTCATTCATTTCATCTATTCCCATACCCAGAGTTGTTAAAGCAGGGGTGCCTATACGAATTCCTGAAGTAACCCATCCTAATGGTGGATCTTTTGGCAATGTATTTGCATTCACAACAATTCCAGCCTGCTGCAGTATGACCTGCGCTGCCTTTCCAGTCAAACCCAAAGAAGACACATCTACCAAAATCAAATGATTATCTGTACCATTTGTTACTAGAGGCATCCCATGCATTTTTAACCTTTCAGCTAACGCTTTTGCATTTTCTACAATTTTATAAGCATAATTTTGAAAAGAATAAGCTG
Source organism: Candidatus Clavichlamydia salmonicola (assembly GCF_015356765.1). Lineage (GTDB taxonomy): Bacteria > Chlamydiota > Chlamydiia > Chlamydiales > Chlamydiaceae > Clavichlamydia > Clavichlamydia salmonicola. Next base: position 131,579 of record NZ_WTCQ01000003.1, on the reverse strand, counting down.
CTGCTTCTTTAAAGCAAATTAACTTTGCAGCCATAACATGTGGTAAAGGACCTCCCCATACCAATGGACAACTTTTATTCGCCCATTCAGCATATTCTTTTTTACAAAGAAGCATTCCTCCACGAGGACCTCTTAATGTTTTATGCGTTGTAGAAGTTACTACATCTGCAAATGGTACAGGATTTTCATTCCCTTGAAATACTTTACCTGCGACTAATCCTGCAAAATGAGCCATATCCGCCATTAAAACAGCTCCATTATCTTCTGCTATCTGTTTCATTTTAGCAAAATCTATACGACGAGGATAAGCAGAATAACCTCCAATTATAATTAAAGGTTTAAGTTTTTTTGCTTTTGAAGCTATTTCATCATAATCTATGTATCCTGTAGAAAGATTACAACCATAAGTAAATGTTCTTAAAATACGACTAACTAAACTTAATCTGACTCCTCCATGGGTCAAATGACCTCCTGCAGTCATATTCATACCTAAACAACTTTGACCTGTCCAACGAAGGCGTAATTCTTCACACTGAGATTCTGATAAACTATTGATACCCTTAGCTCCCATTTCAAAAAGGAATGGATCTTGTACTTTTTTAGATAAAATAATAGATATGGCTAATAAATTAGCGTCACACCCAGAATGAGCTTGTATATTTGCATGCTCTGCTCCAAAAAGTTCTTTCAATGATTCTTCCGCTTCCCATTCAATGGCATCAATATTCCCACATCCACCATAAAATCGATTAAATGCATAACCTTCGCAATATTTATCTGAAAGCCAATTACCCATAGCTAATTGGACAGCGTAAGATGAATAATTTTCTGAAGGAATCAGCTTTAAGTGAGTTCTTTGATCTTTTAGCTCTTGTATAATTTTAGAACCTACAGATGGATATGCTTGCGATAAGTAGGCTAAAGAAGCCGCATATGCAGCTGCAGCTAAATTTTTTTTAGTTTTAGTTTTATATATGGCGCATTCTTCGCTTATATTATCACTCACCATTGTCATTAGCACCTCAGTATTTAGTTTTTTCCTATTAAGAAAAATTTTAGATTAAAAATTTTGTAATAACAAGGAAAAATAGCCACTAAATCTGAATTTTAGCCCCTCTTTTACAAACTAAGCAAGCATATTTCATGAGTTTTTTATTAAAAAGAACCTCTCTCACTACATTTTTTTTTGAAATTTTACAAATTTCCTATAGGAGTAATCTCTTCAGCTTTACTTCTTACTTAAAATCATTTAGCATGTGGTCTGATTAACTTATTTTCCTATTGAATAGGTTATGTAGATTTGTAATTTTCCTTTCAAAGGGTCTGATTGATAAAATTAGAATTACCTCTCATACAATAAGTTAAATCAAAAAAAATATTTTTATCTGTTTTTATCCGCTAGGGAATGGAGTTTATGCAGGATTCTTTTCAAGCCATTTTAGGCATTCAAGAACTCGATATCAAAATGATTTGTTTGATGAAAGTAAAACGCGAGCATCAAAAAGAGTTAGAAAAAATTCGATTATTGAAATCAGATATTCGAGAAAAAGTTCAAAATAAAGAGACTGAATTAGCTGAATTAAAAGAAGAAATCCAAGAGGGTGAAAATCAAATCAAAGCAAGTGAAGAAAGGATTTTACACCTAGAATCTCAGCAAGCTTCTGTTAAGAAAATGGATGAATTCAACGCTTTAACCCAAGAAATGTCACTAGCTGGAAAAGAACGTCGCGCTCTAGAACATCGTCTCAGCGATTTAATGGATAAATTAGTAGGTGAAGAAGATCTAATTGTTTCTTTAAAAGAAAATTTAAATAGCACAGAAGAAAATAGTACTTCTTTAGAAAAAGATATAGAAGAAAGCATTCGTAAAATTAATGAAGAAGGTCGTGTTCTTCTTAGCACACGTCAAGAAGCTGTCGAAAATGTTGATCAAGATTTTTTTAAAATTTATGAAAGGCTTTTAAAAAACAAAAAAGATCGTATTGTTGTACCTATAGAAAATCGTGTTTGTAGTGGATGCCATATTGTTTTAACTCCCCAACATGAAAATCTTATACGCAAACGCAATCGTTTAGTTTTTTGTGAACATTGTTCTCGCATACTGTATTGGCAAGATAACTCTGAAGGAGCTAATCTTGATTCTGATACTATTGGACCAAAACGACGACGTCGCCGGTCCTCAATGAGTACATAATCTAAAGTTTGAGGAAGAGAAAGACAATCGCTGCCATGATCAATGGGAGAGGAAAGTCCGGACTTCACAGGAGAGGATACCGGAGAAATCCCGGGGATCGTAAGGTTACGGAAAGTGCAACAGCAAATATTCCGCTTAGCTTCCTTATAAAAGCTAAGACAGGCTGAAAATCTCTCTTTAAGAGATGAGTGGATCTGAGGAGACTCAGACCAATGTAAACCCTATCCGAAGCAAGAAAAAGAAAGTTTTTTGTACTCCGCAAGTTTATTTTTTTAAATAAACACTTTCTTTAAATCGCTTGAGGGAAGTGGTAACACTTCCCCTAGAGGAATGATTGTCTTTACTGATAACATGTGTATCGTAAAACAGAATCCGGCTTACTCTCTCTTCCTCTTTTTTTTTCATAATTAAAATAACATCAGTTTTTCATTATTTTATTTTTAAACTAATTATATAAAAATTGAATCTTGAAAAGCTTCTTCTTCTAGATATTTTTGAATAACTTTGAGAAAATGACTTACATAAAGACCATCCACCACTCTGTGATCAAAAGCAGCTGTAATAGATAGCATTTCTCCTACAACAATCTCTTTAGACTGATTTATATAAACTTTATTCTTAATGCTACCTACAGCAACCATGAGAGCTTGTCCTTCTGAAACAAGAGGTAATCCAATACAAGCACCTCCTATCCCAACATTTGTTACAGAAAGTGTAGCCCCAACTAAATCTTCTCGGTCTATAGTTTGATTTTTTGCTGCATTTCCTAGCCTAAATATTTCCTTAATTAGCATCATAATACTCTTATTACCACAATCCTTTATCACTGGCAATATGATGCCTTGATAATCTAAATCTACAGCAAAACCTATATTAATTTGTTTTTTGACTATAATGCTTTGCTTTTTCCATTCTGCATTTAATAATGGAAATGCCTGGATAGCTTGCGCAACTGCTTTAAAAAAAAACGCTGTTGGCGTTAACTTAATGCCATGTACATTATAGAAATCATTTTTATTTTCTTGAATCTTTTGCATGAGTGAAGACAGATTCATCTCACTAATTAAGTAAACAGTTGGAATAGTAAGACTTTTTGAAAATTCATTTGCCAATAACAGTCTTCGACCACTTATAGGAGTCTCTTCTTCACGATTAGCTAAACCTTTTTGAGAACAAGTTTTTTGTATTAATTTTTGATTAAGAAAATTCTGTACATCTTTTTTGGTCACACGACCTTGATTACCAGTACCTGGTATCTTTTGTAAAGTTTCTAAATTTATACCATTAACATTAGCAAATTCCATTACTACAGGAGATAAAAATGATGATGGCTCTCCTTGTTGAACAATTTCTTCAATGTCAACAATGATATTTTTTTTAACTTTTTCAACTACAGATTCTTTTTCTTCATTCTTTGCACTTAACAAAATAGTAGCCAATAAACTATTTGGTTCTGCCTCTTCTCCAACAGGAATTAAAATAGCATGTAAAACCCCCGAAACAGGAGAAGAAATTTCTGTGACTACCTTATCTGTAGAAACTTCTAAAAGTGCTTCATCAACAAGAACACTTTCTCCCTCTTTCTTTAACCATTGAATGATCAATCCTCCTGAAGAAGTTTCTCCAATTTTAGGAAATCGTAATTCAAAAATGTTTGATATATTCATATTACCTTTATTATATAGAATCAGTAATAGAGAGCTCACTATAGTATTGCTTCTCATCTAATTCATTTTCGCTTTTAGCGACATATAAAGCTACAATTGCGTCTCCCATAATATTAACAGTTGTACTAATAATATCTCGGAACCTATCAATACCAGCTAATAACGCTACTCCCTCTAATGGTAACCCTACAGCAGATAACACTAAAGATAATGTAACAATACCTGCTCCTGGAATTCCAGCTGTTCCTATCGCTGATAGTGTAGCTGTAACAACAATAGACAAAAGCGCCATAAAATCTAGTTGAATGCCATATGCTTGAGAAACAAAAATTGCTGCTAATCCTTGGAAAATTGCTGTTCCATTCATGTTTACTGTTGCACCTAATGGTAGCACTAAATTAGCCACATCAGCAGAAACACCAAGGTTTCTAACACATTTTAGTGAAATAGGTAAGGTCGCTGAACTACTAACTGCAGAAGCAGCTAATGCTAAAGCTTCTTTAAAACCTTTAAAAAATACACTTATTTTTAATTTAGTCATGCATCTAATAATAAAGAAAAATATAATAATAATATGCAAAATACATGCAAGCAAATATACGCCTAAAAATGTTGCTAATGGAGCAAAAGCAGATACTCCAAAAGTACCTGTCACCCATGCCATAATTCCAAAGACACCATAAGGAGCAGTGCACATCACCATATCTGTCATTTTTAATAATATAGTTGATAAACCTTCAAAAAAATGTAACACAGGCTTTCCTTTAGATCCTGCTAGTCGAATAGAAAAACCTAGAAAAAAAGCAAAAACAATAATTTGTAAAACATTGCCTTGTACAAATGATACAAAAGGATTCGCTGGAATAAGTTCCAGAACCATCATCCCTATTCCAGAAAAACCTGTAACCACTTCATCTAATTGAAAAGATTTTCCAGGATCTAAAGACAACCCCGATCCAGGATGGAAAATTTTACCTAATAATAAACCAAAACAAATGGCTGCTACTGTTGTTAGAAGATACATTAAAATTGTTTTAGAGCCTATTCTTCCCAATTTTTTAACATCCTTTACAGAAGTAATAGCTACTGTAATGGAAGCAAAAACTAATAACCCTACAACCATACCTAATAAATTAAGAAAAATTGTCCCTAAAGGCTTTAAAATGGTAGCACGTTCTCCTAATATCAAACCTGCCAACATCCCAGCACTCAGACCTATCAACATCTGTTTCCATAATTTCATAAATCTTTCTCCTATTTTGTGTTACATACATAGTTTAAGCCATTTATAAGAATAATTTTTATTCAATATACATTTTAAAAAATAAATTTTTTATTTTTTTAATTTAACCATTACTATTTAAGCATCAGTTATTATGATTAAATCCTAAGCTTTATTTGAGACCCAATTATTCACTTTTTCATATCTTTTTTACTTACAAAAATGAATTAATAAAAACGATAATTAAATTTTTTATATCCATCTTGATTGCGTAACAAATTATAATTAATAAAAAAATAAATTAATTTTTAATTCAGATGTAAAGAGTACATTCTTATCAAGAAAAAATTAAAAAGCAAGTTGCAATTTTTTTTTAGCCTTTGACAAAAAAGCCTTTGCACACAACTCTATCTAGTATTATTTCTCTCTCTTTATAAAGGTTATTATGCTTCAAAATTCTATAAAACAACTGCCTTTAAACCATCCTTTAATCCATTTTTCACTTCCTTCTGTCCATAATGTATTATGTTCACCAGAACAATTTAAAAATTCTGCTGCTCTTGTTATTTTTTTTACCTGTAATCACTGTCCCTACGTTATAGCCTCTGAGCCTTCTTTACGAGAAACTGTTGCTGAATTTAGAGAGACCACTACATTTATTGGCATTAACTCTAATGATGCCTCTACTTATCCTTCTGATTCATTTGAAAAAATGATAGAACGTAATAATACAGAAAACTTTCCTTGGGTATATTTAAGGGATGAAACGCAAGAAACCGCATTAAATTATTGCGCTTTAGTAACACCTCACTATTTCCTTTTTAATCAAAAAAGAGAATTAGTTTACTCAGGACGAGCTGTTGATTCTCCTCGATTTCCAGACAGAATCTCTAGCTATGAATTAAATGATGCATTAAGAGATGTATTAAGTGGAAAAACTGTTAACAATCCTCTTACAACTCCTATTGGTTGCTCTATTAAATGGAAAAATAATCTTGCTTCTGAAAATTGTTCAGTACCCAAACCTTTCGGTCATTAATAAATTTTCTCCACTGTGATGGTAAAGGCGCTTCAAATGTATAAATTTCTTTGGAAATAGGATGAGGGCATTCAAAATGCCCATGATGCAAAAGTATGTTTGAAGAAATTTGATCATTTCCATATTTCGCATCTCCTATGATAGGATGCCCTATGATATGCATTTGCAGTCGTATTTGATGGTAAAATCCTGTATGTAAAATGATTTTTAAACAAGAAATATGCTCAGAACGCCATAAAACAAAAAATTCTAAATAAGATAATCGGCCTTTTTCATTCTTTTTTGCTTGGCGTGAAAAAAATTCTTCCTTTATTAATTCATGTTCTAAAACACCATGATCAACAGCTACATCCCCTTCTACACAAGCAAAATATACTTTTTTAAAAAAGCCTTGCCTTTGAAAATCTTGTAAGCGAGTTAATGCTTTTCCTGTTTTAGCAAATACAACAATGCCTGAAACAGGCTTATCTAAACGATGCAAGGCATGAATAAATACATTCCCAGACTTATTTTCTATGTCTTTTATAGCCTGCCTTACCTGACATTCTAAAGAATTTTCAAAGCCATTAGTTTGAGTAAGGCATCCACTAGCCTTATTACAAACAATCAGATGATTATCTTTATATAAAAAATTCATTTCGCTTACAAAGAACGTTGTCGCAAAGCTTCATACAAAACAATCCCTACAGACATGGCAACATTTAAAGAATCTACTGTGCCATACATAGGAATACTTAAAGAAGCTGTAGCTTCTTTAACACAAAAAGGCGAAAGCCCCTTATGCTCAGAACCAAATACTAAAGCAACTGACCCTTGCATACTTAATTGTGTATATTTTTTTTCTCCCCCTGGAGATGCTGCAAAAATAGAAACTCCTGCCTCCTTACATTTTTTATAAAGGGGCTGGGTGCTTGTTTCAATAAGTGGCACTGTAAATATCGCGCCTAAACTATTTCTTATTACATTTGCATTATAAATATTTGTAACACCATCACAAAGGAATACAGCTGCTACTCCTCCAGCATCTGCACATCGCATTATAGCCCCTAAATTTCCAGGTTTTTCTATTGATTCAAGTATTAAATATAATTTCCCCGGCTCGACTTGAATAGATTCTAAATTCCGATGGTGACAATAAGCTACAGCAGCTAATGATGAATGCCTTTCTTGATAACAAATATCTTTAAATAAATTAGGCAAACAAGAATGAACTTCTGCTCCTGATGAAGCTATTATTTTTATTAATCTCTCTTCTTCAATAGTCAAAATACTTTCAGGGTTCAAAAAAAGATTTTTTATTTTAATGCCTGAAATAAAAGCTCTTTCAATTTCACGCTTTCCCTCTATTAAAAATAAAGTAGATTGAACCTGGGTAGATCCTTTTCGAAGCTGCTTGGCCTCCTTAATTGCTATGTTATTTTTTTCTAAAGAAGTTATCTTGAAACCCATTTTGCAAAAACACCTGCTGGTAGTTTAAAGAAAGAATCTCCCCATATTTCACCTTCTTGACAGTAACCACCTTTGTTCTTAACAGCCTCTTTTAGCAACTGTGAAAGTAATAAAGGTGTGTATCCAGGGGTATGAGAAGTTACTAAGATAAAATTCTTTTCTGCATTATTAAGTAAATACGCACATGAATGTAATAATTCACTCAATTGATGTTCTATTTTAAAAATTTCTTTTGATGAACCTCTACCAAATGTGGGTGGATCTAAAATGATACCATCATATCTATACCCTTTTTGATATTGCCTTTTTAAAAATTTCATTACATCATCTACAACCCAAGATATAGAATCTGGTGAAATTTCATTTAATTGGGCATTTTCACGGGCCCAACGGACTGCGGCATGAGAAGCATCCACATGAACAACCCATGCACCAGCTTGAGCAGCCGCAATAGACGCTCCACCTGTATAAGCAAAAAGATTTAAAATTTTAGGATTAGGATTTTCTGAATCTTTTATAAAATGACGTATAAATGGCCAAAAAACTGCATGCTCAGGAAATAATCCTACGTGACCAAAAGGAGTCATTTTTAAAGAACAAAGGACATCTTCAAGAGACATAGTCCAAGATGATGGCATATCAGTAAAAAATTCCCAATATCCCTCTTCTCCTTGGCGCATAAAAATAGCGTCAGCTAAATCATGCCATTCATTTTTTGATAAATGGGGCGCCCATAACGCTTTACTTGCGGGTCGTACAAGAGTGAAAGATCCAAACTGTTCAAGTTTTTTTCCAGCACCACTATCTAAAAGGCTATAATTCATGAGGAAATACTAAGCTTAAAAATCATAAAAAGAAACTAAAGATTTTGCTTCCTGATACTACAAACTCTTTATGCTTTGTAAAAACACAAATACTATTTTAGATAACAAATCTCAAAAAGTTTTATCTGAATCTTTTTTTTATAATAAAATTGTAGTTTTAAAATATTGCTAGATTTATTTTCAAAAGAAAGTTATATTGGAAATCTTAATGTCTACTGATTAGCCCCTATTACCTTTGTGTTGTTATGAAATGTCCTTTTTGTCGACACGAAAATTTAAAAGTCACAGACTCCCGAAATGCAGCAGAAGCTAACGCTATTAGAAGGCGTCGGGAATGTTTAGGATGTGGGCGCCGTTTTACCACTTTTGAAATGATTGAATTATCAGTCCAAGTATTAAAAAAAGATGGTCGGTACGAAGATTTTCAGGAAAGAAAATTAATTAATGGGCTTGATGCAGCCTGTCGACATACTCAAATCAGTCAGGAACAGTTACGTTCTTTAGCTGCAAAAATTACGGCAGACATGACAGAACAGCAAATTAGAGAAATTTCTACCAAAGAAATCGGAGAAATCGTAATGAAGAAATTAAAAGCAATGGACATGATTGCATATGTTCGCTTCGCTTGTGTTTACCGTCGTTTCAAAGATGTTGGTGAACTTATGGAAGCAATTCTTTCAGCTACACCAGAAAAAAGTATCTGAAAAAAATTAATCTTAAAATACAAGGAGACCCAAACTCATGACTCTTAATCCAGAGCAATTAAGCGACTTTAAAGAACGTCTCACTGAAATGAGAACAAAATTATCTAATCTTCTGGAGGGAAATGCTCAAGAAGTCAAAAAACCTAATGAAGCTACTGGATACTCTCAACATCAAGCTGACCAAGGAACTGAAGCTTTTGATCGTACAATCAACCTAGAAGTTACTACAAGAGAGTATGAATTACTTAGACAGGTTAATAGAGCTTTAGAAAAATTAGAAGAAAATACTTATGGTATTTGTGATGTAAGTGGCGAAGCTATTCCTATAGCTCGTCTTAAAGCTATTCCTTATGCTAATATGACTGTTAGTGCTCAAGAAAAATTCGAAAAAGGTCTACTAAATATTAGCGAATGATTAACCCTTTTAGCATAAGATGTTTTTTAAAATCTTGTCCCAAATACATCATATGGATATTAGGAAGTTCTTTCCTATTTTTTTTCGCTGACTTTTTTTTTAAAGTCAGCATGATAAAATTTTTGGGAATGGGTAAAGAATGCATTTTATTTAATGATCTAAATATTCAATTATCAATATTTTTTACTAATAACTATGGCGCTGCTTGGGGATTATTTTCATCTTTTCCTAAAATATTAACTTTAGTTAGATGTATTGCAATTATAATGTTATTTATTAACATCTTTTTATATAAAAAGAAAATTAAAAAAATCTGTCTTACCTTAATTTGGATTGGCGCATTATCTAATATCATCGATGTTTTTATTCATGGTCATGTGATTGATTTTATTAAAATTAGTATTTTCAGTTATACATTTCCTATTTTTAATACTGCTGATGCACTAATTTGTTTGGGTTCTACTATCTTTTTAATATCTGCTTTAAATAAAAAATAACTCTTTAAAAAAAATCAAAATCATGAAACCATAGGCCTTTATCCTTTAATTTATAAATTGATTATTTTATGTGGAATACAATTCTGGAAATTGGCGAATGGGCTGATAATGTTTTTTGGTCTTATATCGGATTTACTTTAATCATGGGCGCTGGAATCTGGCTTTCTATTAAAGCACGATTTATGCAAATATTTTCTTTGCCATTTTTATTTAAGTTAGCTTTTTCTCATAAAAAAGAAAATTCTACTGCCTCAAAAAAAGCTGGTATTCATCCCTTTAAGCTATTTTGTGCCTCTATTGGAGGAACTGTTGGGATAGGCAATCTTACAGGTGTCATTATTGCTGTTGCCATAGGAGGCCCTGGGGCAGTTTTATGGGTTTGGATCGCAGGTATTCTTGGTACTATTGTAAAATACGCAGAAGTATTTTTAGGCATGAAATACCGAATTAAAAGTCCTGATGGTACTTTTTTTGGTGGCCCTATGTTTTTTTTAAAAAAAGCTTTTAAAAATCCTTGGATACCAACTCTTGCTGCTATTCTTTTAAGTATTTATTCTATAGAAGTTTTTCAATTTTCAGTAATTGTAAATACATTCACTGAAAATTTTATGATTAATCATCTCTTGGTCACCTTTATTCTTCTTTCACTTGTACTCTATATGGTTATAGGAGGAATAGAACGTGTAGCGAATCTTTGCAGTATTATAATCCCTCTTTTTACAGTTGGTTACATTCTTACAGGCGCTATTATTATGCTGAAAGAAATTGCAGCTATGCCTGCCTTGTTAGCTTTAATCTTTAAAACAGCTTTTACTGGACATGCTGTGGTTGGAGGATTTCTTGGTAGTTCTATGTTTATGGCAATTCGTCAAGGTTTATCTCGAGCTGCTTATTCTGGAGATATTGGAGTTGGTTTTGATGCTGTAATACAAACTGAATCAACCGCTCCTGCAAAAAAACAAGCTACTTTAGGTATTTTTTCCTTAATTATTGATAATTTAATGTGTACAGTATCCTTATTTATCATTTTATTATCAGGTTTATGGAAAGCTCCTGGAAATGATTTTAATCTTTTTCAACGGGCTCTCAGTCAATACATACCTTATACTCGTTTTTTCGTACCTTTATTAATTTTTGTAACTGGATACACAACTATTACTTCCTATTTTACAGTAGGAATAAAATGTGCTTATTATTTATATCCAAAATGGGGCAAACAAATTTATTTTGTCTATGGCTCTATCATGTTAATAATATTTTCTTTTGTAAATCAAAGATCTGCTCTTTTGTTAATGTCATTAGCTGGCGGTGCTTTACTGTTAATTAACCTAAGTGGCGTCTTTATTTTAAGAAACGAAATTGAATTTCCTAATAAAAAAGATCTTTTATAATTTCTTTCAAAGGTTCTTTAATCATTATGATTAAAGAGCCTTTTCTAATATCCAAGCAATGATTGGGCAAGACTGATAAATAATATTATTTCAAAAACTTGCTTGATTGATATAATAATGAATATATACATATCCTAGTAACCAAAGATTTTTATGACTATGCCTACCATTAGCCCAGTAGAGCTTAAAGTTGCTCTAGAAGATTCTAATGTAACTTTAATTGATGTTAGAGAAGAAGTAGAATACAACCAAGAACATATTGCTGGATCAATTCATATTCCATTCAACTTATTAAACGAGTACTCATTACCAAATGATAACTCTAATGTAGTTTTTCATTGCCAAGGTGGAACTCGTTCTGCTAAAGCTTGTAAATTATTTTTATCCACTCACCCAAATAGAGTTATAAAAAATTTAAAAGGTGGCTTAACAGCTTGGAAACATGCTGGACTACCTGTTAAACGGCACCATCAAGTCCTGTCACTTCATCGACAATTATTTATTATTATTGGATCTATGCTTACATTTTTTTCAATCATGGTCATAAAAGGTTATCATTCTTTTATTTCAATAATCCTTTTATTAGGATTAGGCATGATTTTTGCTGGAGCTACTGGCTTATGCCTTATGGCGCAAGCATTAAGAAAATTACCTTGGAACAAGCATTTATAATTTTATACTAAGAACAAGAATCTAAAAAAGACCTGATTTTATTTTAAAAATTATAAAAAGGATTTAGTAGAAAAATATGGATGGAGTGGGATTCGAACCCACGGTACGGGATTAGCGTACACACGCTTTCCAAGCGTGCTCCTTCGACCGCTCGGACACCCATCCAAAATTTGTCAAAAAAAACAACAACCTATTCTAAATCTTCTTATTCTTTAGGGCAAGACCAAAAGCATCATTGCAAAAAAAATCCTATTAAATATACGATCTATCTATTCCTGAGTAATACAATTCTAATATTATGTTCCGTTTATTTATTTTTTTTTATGTAATGAGTGGACTAATAGCTTTTGCAGATTCTTCACAAAAAATACCTATTGTACTTGTGGGAATTGCACCTTATAAATTTCTTGTTGAAAACATTGCTGGAAATACTGTTGATATCAAAGTAGTCGTACCTACTGGTCATAACCCTCATGATTATGAAATGGGATTAAAAGACATCCTTAAATTAAAAGAAAGTACTGTATGGTTTCAAAATAATGAATCTTTTGAACATAGTATTAACAAATTTCTTAAAGCAAATAAATCACCCTGTCAAATCATTAACCTTCATAATGACCTGAACTTAATTTCTATTGATCCTAACCATCCATGCCATCATTCCCATGCTAACCAATTTGATACCCACACCTGGCTAGCACCCTCTTTATTAAAAAAGCAATCTCTCGTCATAGCAAAAATTTTATGTCAAACTTTTCCTAAACATACAGAATTTTATAAAAATCGTTTAGAAACAACTCTTATTGCTATCGATCATTTAGATGATCAGATCCGCAAAATTCTTAGAACAGTTCCTGAATCAAAAAAAACTTTTCTTACAAATCACAATGCTTGTGGATATTTATGCCGCGACTATAATCTGCATCAAATTACCATTAATGGATCAGCGACAGAACCAACACTTCAACATCTTGCAGCCTTAAAAAAAGAAATTGAAGATCTTTCTATTAATGTTATCTTTGTACAAAAACAACATGGAACAAAAAGCGCTACAAGATTAGCCCATATTCTTAAAGCTCACCTTGTACCTTTTGATCCTTATGCAGAAGATATTTTCAAAAACTTACTATTTATTATCATGGCAATTGCAGGACAATGACCCCTTTAATCAATATTTCAAATCTTTATTTTTCCTTTAAAAAACAGGCTATTCTTAAAGAGATCAATTGCTGTATAAATGAAGGAGAATGTATTGGTATTTTTGGCCCTAATGGGGGTGGTAAATCTACATTTCTTCGCTTAATTATGGGATTTATAAAACCTCTTTCAGGTTTTATAACAATCAATAATCAACCTATTACTCATTTTAAAAAAAAAATGGGATGGGTTCCTCAACATTTTTACTTTGATAAACATTTCCCTATATCTGTAAGAGAAACTGTTTTAATGGGGAGAATGAGCTCACTACCTTGGTATGGGTTTTATTCTAAGAATGATAAAATAATTACTGATAAATGTATTGATGCTGTTGGTCTTTCTGCATACAAAGATCATTGTTTTTCTGAACTTTCTGGCGGACAAGCTCAAAGAATTCTCATTGCTCGAGCACTTGCTACTGAACCAAAAATTCTACTATTAGATGAACCAACATCTAATATTGATTATCAAACACAAACCATCATCCACAATGTTTTGCAAGATATGAAACGAAAAAGCACTATTATTATGGTTACTCATGATAAAGCCATTGGTACTAATTTATTTGATCGTTTTTGGTATATTCAATCAGAACTTAAAGAAATGCAATCCTCAGATGCTCTATCATAATCCTTACTTATTTTTGGTAATTGTATGAATTTTTTTTCTGCCCTATTCGCTAATCCTGTGCTTCCTGTGGCTTGCCTTACTGCTTTAGCAGCTTCCATTGTAGGAGGTGTTATTGGAACTTATGTTGTTGTTAAAAGAATAGTATCTATTAGTGGTAGTATTGCTCATTCTGTATTAGGTGGTTTTGGATTATCTATATGGATACAATATCATTTCAATTTACCTAAATTTTCTCCAACATATGGTGCTGTTATCAGTGCTATACTATTGGCACTACTCATTGGTTGGATTCACTTAAATTATAAAGAGCGTGAAGATGCTCTTATAGCCATAATATGGTCTGTAGGAATGTCTACTGGCATTATCTTTATGTCCAAAATTCCTGGAGCTAATAGTGAATTATTAAATTTTTTACTGGGTAATCTTTTATGGGCATCCTGGTCTGATATTTATCTATTACTCGGATTAGATCTCTTCATATGTCTAATTGTCTTTATTTTCAGACATCGTTTCTTAGGACTATGCTTTGATGAAGAATTTTCTTCTTTAAGAATGAAATCAGTCTCTGGACTATACCTTTTATTATTATCTTTAATAGCACTTTCAATTGTATTGCTTATCTATGTTATGGGTGTAATTCTTGTAATTTCTATCCTTACACTTCCTTGCTCAATAGCTGGCCGATTCATGTTTCGCATCAGCAGTATTATGATTTTATCTGTTATATTAAATATGATGCTTTCTTTGGGTGGTATTATTACTGCTTACTACTTTAATTGGCCTACAGGTGCTGCTATAGCCATATTTTCTGCTGCTGCCTACCTGATTTGCTTATTTATAAAAAAGCCTCATAACTGTCCTGGGTGCTCAAAAGAATTCCCAAAAGAACTTCTATAAATTTACATTTTTATGAAAATTAAGAATTAGGCTAAAGAAAAAAGCAAATTAGTAGCTGCTAAAGCTTCTGCTTCTTTTTTTTGTGCTTTAAGTTTTTGAATTAAGATCTCAGTAAGATAATCAAGACCTACTCCACAAAGACCAGAAATCTCTATGATTTCATAATGTGGATAACGTTGTTTAAAACGTTTAATATTCTCTATAGTTTCTTCCATTTCAATGTCAGTCTTATTCAAAGCAACAAGACATTCCCTATTTTCTAGACCCGCTCCATGCAACTCTAACTCAGATAGCAAAATTTCAAAATCTTTAAGCGGGTCACGATTTTCAAACCCTGAAATATCTATGATAAACAATAAAATTTTTGTTCTTTCTATATGGCGTAAAAAACCACATCCCAATCCTTTATTAAGATGAGCTCCTTCTATAATTCCAGGGATATCTGCTACAGCAAAACGATCGCCATAAGGAAGTCCATCTGAGATAAAACCTAAGAATGGTTTTAGTGTAGTAAAAGGATAAGCCCCTATGCGTGCTTGTGCATTTGTTAAAGATCCAATTAAAGTCGATTTTCCAGCATTAGGGAAACCAACTAGTCCCACATCTGCTATCAACTTTAATTCAAATTCAACAGAAAGATAATCGCCCATCTCTCCCTGTGTAGCATAATTAGGAGCTCTATTTAGAGCATTTTTAAAAAAGGTATTACCTTTTCCCCCTTTACCACCTTTACAAAGAAAAACTTTATTATTTTGAGAATCTGAAAGATCACAAAGAAGAGCTCCTGTTTCTGCATTTTTAACAAGAGTACCTTGAGGTAACTTTAAAACAAGATCTTTTCCACGTCGACCTTGTTTATTATTGGGAGCACCATGGCCACCATCCTCAGCTCGAAGAATCCGAATATTACGAAAGCGATCCAAACAATAAATTTGTGGATCAGAAGAAATGATAACAGCGCCACCAGGACCACCATTACCTCCATAAGGGCCTCCCTTAGGAAGATATTTTTCTCTTCTCCAAGCGACGACTCCATTTCCACCCTTTCCTGCTTTTAACTCTAAAGAAACACAATCAACAAACATATAAAGAAAAAATTAAAAAAGGGTAACATTCCTATAACTTAAGAAAATACATTCCTAAGCAGCTGGAACCACGCACACATAGGTACGATTAGTTTTTTTGAATTGAACCTGACCATCAATCAAAGCAAACAATGTATCATCAGAACCTCTTCCTACATTTTTAGCTGGATGCCATCTTGTTCCTCTTTGACGAACAAGAATACTACCTGCTGTAACAAACTGCCCCATGCCTACTTTAACTCCTAATCTCTTAGAAATTGAATCTCTGCCATTACGGCTGGCCCCTTGGCCCTTCTTATGTGCCATTGATCTATTCCTTTACTTTAAACGCCTAAACTTTGGATCCGGACTCTAACATAATTTTGTCGATGACCAATTTTTCTGCGATAATTTTTTCTGCGTTTATATTTATAAGCAATAACTTTAGCGCCTTTTATATGTGATATAAATTCTGCTGTAACAGTAACACCATCTACAAAAGGTAATCCACATTGCATACCATTAGGACCATTTACACACAAAACATCTTGAAAATAAATTTCTTTTTTTTCAGCATCAAAGTTAAGTAATTCAACATCAATGACATCATTTGCTCGAACTGTGTACTGCTTGCCACCGCTCATAATAACTGCGTAAGCATCTGTATTCATTTAAAACATCCCTAAAAAAAACAAGAATTTGAAAAGCGAGAAGGAAAAGATTTTATCGATATATCTAAAAAAAATCAATAGCCTTCTCAACAGAAATATGGCCAGAGCCAGAATTGAACTGGCGACACAAGGATCTTCAGTCCTCTGCTCTACCAACTGAGCTATCTAGCCAAGGGAGGTATATCTTAAAAAATCTTTCCTTTTAAAGCCAACATTAAAGTTATCATTTCGAAAAAAATCATTTTGCACCTCTGTTAAGAGCACAAATTAAAAAAATATGATTAGCTATAGCAAGATTTTTAATATATATTAAAAGAAAAAAAGCCTTTACAAACAAATTTGAGTTAAAATTTTACAAAGATATGTTTTTAATAGACGTCCTTTAAATAGCGTTTCTGAGCAACTAAATCTTTTAAATAAAGTTCTGATTCTTGCTCTGTGAAGCCTTTTTGACTCATAAGAATTGTTTTTAATGCACTGTGTACAGCTCGAGCCATTTTTTTTGCATCTCCACAAACACAAATAACAGCTCCTTCCTCTATTAGAGATAATATTAACTCTGATTCTTGCAATAATCTATGTTGTACATATATCTTTTCTTCTTGATCTCGCGAAAATGCTGTAATAACCCTTAAAATACCTTTAGCCTCTGCCTCCTTCCATTCTTCTTCATAATAAAAATCTAATTCTTGATGACATTCTCCAAAAAATAAAAAGTTTTTAGAAGACGCATTTCTGGCAATTCTTTCTTGCATGAAAGCTCTAAAAGGAGCAATCCCAGTTCCATTAGCAATCATAATGAGTGGAACAGAATCAGAAGTAGCTGACAAATGAAAATGTGGTGATTTTTTTAAAAATATAGAAATTTTTTGCTCATTACACTTAGCTTGTAAGCAAAGAAAATATGTACATACCCCATATAATAAAGGATCGTAATTCATTACAGTTAACCCAACTGTAAGATGGACTTCATTGGGATATAATTTAGGTGAAGATGCTACTGAATAATACCTAGGTAATAACGGTAACAGAAGATCAGAAAATTCTTGTGGCGAAAGCCCTTTTAAATATTTTGTAAGATCAGATAATCGACTTGTTTTTAAAAATTGAAATTCATCAGTAGGTGATATAAATTCTTTTTCTAAAACAAGATATGAAGATAACGTTTTTTGACATTTATGAATATTAGCTTCAGTCATTAAAAATGATCTTAAAGTTACTTCAATGCCTTTTTTATTTTTAACAACAGTATCTGGGTAAAAACCAAGATCTTTTAATATTTGATCAACTTCTACAGGATTATTTTCTGGGTAAACACCCAAAATATCTCCTACTTCATAAGATGGAAATTTCTGAGGTAATTTCAGTTCAAGGTGATAAACCTTATCAGGAGATATAAGATCTCCTGATAAACACGAACGAGACATGATCATAGATTGAAAAATATCTATATTCATCAAACAATCTATATGTACTTATTAATAATTTAAAAAAATCTTTTCATTTTTTTAATTAAAAAATTAACTACGCTGCTTTAATTTTAATATCAACGCCAGCTGGCAAAGATAAAGTTTTCAAAGCATCAATAGTTTTTCCAGTAGGACCTAAAAGATCGATCAAACGTTTGTGTGTTCTAATTTCAAACTGCTCTCGAGATTTTTTATCTACATGAGGAGATCTTAAAACTGTATAAATTTCTCTTTTTGTTGGTAAAGGAATTGGACCAACAACAACTGCACCAGTACGTTTTGCCGTTTCAACGATATCTGCAGTAGAACGATCTAACTGCTTTTGATCAAATCCCTTTAATCGAATTCTAATTCTTTGTTTTTGCTGCTTTACCATGAATTTTCTCGCTACTTTTTAACTATTTCATCCTGAATTTTTTGAGGAACTTTTGCAAAATACGCAGGCTCCATAGTCGAAGTTGCCCGGCCACAAGTTAAAGAACGCACAGCTGTTGTATAGCCAAACATCTCACTCAAAGGTACTTCAGAATTTACTTGGACCATTTTTTTAGATGGCTCCTGTCCTAAAATTTTACCTCGTCGGCGATTCAAGTCCCCTATAACATCACCCAAATGATCATCTGGAGTTATAACCATAACTTTCATGATAGGTTCTAAAATAATAGGTTTAGCTTTTCTGCAAGCTTCCTTTACTGCCATAGAACCACATATCTTAAATGCCATTTCACTTGAATCAACTTCATGGTAAGAACCAAATACAATAGCTACCTTAACATCTACTAATCCATAGCCTGCCAACACACCTGTATTTAATCCCTCTTCCACGCCTTTAATAACAGCTGGAATATATTCTTTTGGAATAACACCTCCAACAATTTTACTAACAACTTCATTCCCTTTTCCAGCTTCATTTGGCTGAATTTCAAGACAAACATGGGCATACTGACCACGTCCACCTGATTGCTTTACATATTTTGTTTCTACTGAAGCTTTGTCTGTAATTGTTTCTTTATAAGAAACTCGAGGTTTACCTACATTAGCTTCTACCTTAAATTCTCGAATCATACGATCACGTAAAATATCAAGATGCAATTCTCCCATACCAGAAATAATGGTTTGCCCTGTTTCTTCATTAGAAGACACCTTGAAAGTTGGATCTTCTTCTGCGAGAGCACTTAATGCTTGAGCTAATTTTTCTCTATCACCTTTAGATTTAGGCTCGATAGCCATATCAATAACTGGTTCAGGAAATTCCATTTTTTCTAAAAGCAATTCATAGCCTTCAGAACACAATGTATCACCTGTAATAGCTAACTTCAATCCAACACACGCTACAATATCACCAACTTGAAATTCATCTTTATCAGTACGTTCATTCGCATGCATTTCTAAAAGACGAGAAACTCGCTCTCTCTTATCTTTTGTAGAATTTAATAAAGTAGACCCTTTTTTCAGCACACCAGAATAGATACGAATAAATGTAACACGACCAACGTATGGATCACTCATTATCTTGAAAGCTAACGCAGCAAAAGGTGCATCTGCTCGTGGTTCTAATAAAATATCTTCACCTGTTTTTAAACTTGTGGCTTTAATAACACCACGATCCACAGGAGAAGGCATCCAATTTACAACCGCATCTAAAAGATGCTGTACACCTTTATTTTTAAATGCAGATCCACATAAAACTGGATTAATTTTATTTTCAACAACACCTTTTCTGATAGCTTGATGCATTTCTTCTACAGTGATAGATTCTGGAGCTTCTAAAACTTTATTCATAAAAGCTTCATTATCTTCATCAACTGTAGCCAGCTCTTCTAGTAATGCCATTCGCATTTCTTGACATTTCTCAATAAGATCTTCAGGAATCTCTCTTTCATCCCACTTAGCACCTAGAGTCTCATCATGGAAGAAAAGAGCTCTCATAGTGACCAAATCTACCATTCCTAAAAACTGACTTTCAGAACCAATAGGACATTGAACAGGAATAGCGTTTGCTCCTAGCTTTTCTTTCATAGAATCAACAGCAGCAAAAAAATCTGCTCCCATACGATCCATTTTATTAACAAAAGCAATACGAGGAACTGTGTATTTATCTGCTTGTCGCCAAACTGTTTCAGATTGAGGCTCTACTCCAGAAACCGCATCAAATACAGCAACAGCTCCATCTAATACACGCAAAGAACGCTCTACTTCTATAGTAAAATCAACATGGCCTGGAGTATCTATGATATTAATTTTACAAGTTGACCAGAAAACAGTAGTAGCAGCAGAAGTAATTGTAATACCTCTCTCCTGCTCTTGCTCCATCCAGTCCATTGTAGCACCACCTTCATGAACTTCTCCAATCTTGTGAGTACGTCCTGCGTAATAAAGAATACGCTCAGTAGTGGTTGTTTTTCCAGCATCAATATGAGCCATGATCCCAATATTTCTAACGAAATTCAGATCGTATTTGGTGCTACTCATGTTTTATTCCTTACCATTTATAGTGAGCAAATGCTTTGTTTGCTTCAGCCATACGATGAGTATCTTCCCGTTTTTTAATGGTAGAACCCTGTTTATTATAACAATCTGTTAACTCAATGACTAATCCAGCTTCCATACATCGTCCAACTTTAGCTCGAGCAAAAGCAATAATCCACTTCATAGCCAAGCAAGCTCTGCGATCAGAAGGAATTTCAACAGGCACTTGATAAGTAGCTCCTCCAATTCTTCGAGATCTTACCTCAAGAAATGGTTTAGCATTTTCAAGCGCTATTTCAAAAGCTTCTACTGGGTTCTCAAAACTCACTTTTTTAGCAAATTTTTCTACAGCAGAATAAACAATCTTTCGCGCTAAAGATTTTTTGCCATGAAGCATCACTTTATTAACAAATTTCTCAAGAACAATACTTCCATAGACAGGACTTGGACTAATTTCACGCTTTTTTGCAGGATGTCTTCTAGACATAAAATCACAACCTCTAAATATTAAAATGGAAAAACAAAGAAGAACAAGAAGGTTTAATCATTCAACTACTTTGGCCTTTTAGCGCCATACAGCGAACGTCCTTGCTTTCGACCTTTTACAGCCGCACAGTCCAATGTGCCTCGGACAATGTGGTAACGAACCCCAGGAAGATCTTTTACGCGACCACCGCGAACAAGCACAATACTATGCTCCTGAAGATTGTGACCTTCCCCTCCAATATATGCAATAATTTCTTGACCGTTAGATAAACGGACCCAAGCAACTTTTCGCAATGCAGAGTTAGGTTTTTTAGGAGTCTTCGTTTTTACCTGCAAACAAACGCCTCTACGTTGAGGACATTTTTGAAGCGCAGGAGATTTGTTTCTCTTGGAAACCGAAGATCTTCCTTTACGAATTAACTGATTGATAGTGGGCATGGCCTTATTTTCTCGACTGACCTTAAATTCGATCAAGACTATAGGTAAAGGCTTCTTTTGTTGGCAAGGAGTTATTTATAGAAAAGTCATTGTTTAATTTTTTGTTCAAAATTTCTTTTTAAAATTTGCCAGCCACATAAAGAAACTCCCCTATTTTTATAAGAAAAAGCCATAGATCTAGATAAAATACCAAATCGAGCAGATAACTCTAATCCAGCACCATTCATTAAACCATAAAGAAACCCTGGAGTAAAAAAATATCCTTTAGGTACAAATGAGATTGGCCCCAAGTAGATACCTGTATCATGAAACATACCCTGGGACGACGCCACCCAACATTCATTCGAGGATGAACGCACTACTACTATTTCACAAAAATTTTTTAAAAATGAACAAGCTTTTTCAGGTTGTGAAAATCCAGACAATACACAGGCTTCCTCTGAATCAGTTAAAATAATATCAACATAATTAGACAATAAATACCAAAGACGATTAGCACACCGATCAGTAAGTCTTTGATCAGCTAATTCTAAAACAACAAAAGCACCTTTTGTATGTGCCATAGACAAAATTTTATCTAGATAAGCTTCATACCTAAGTAAATTTCCATCTACATAAACAATATCCCCTTGATTAAACCAATTTTTTGGAATGTTTTTCTTTAGCATATCTCGCTTATTCAAAGGACATAAACATGTGGTATTTAAACCATCAGTACCTTGCAAATGCAAAGATATTTCTGTAGAGGATGATAATGTCTGCAAAATATGAATGCCCATTTTTTCAAAATAATTTTTAATAAAAAAGCCACATCGATCAGTACCCACTATTCCTCCTTTGCATTGAACAGAGGTTTCTAATGCTGCTAATCCTGGTAAAACTATGCCTATCATACCTCCTACTGACCTAAATGGAGCTTTAAAAGGATACAATTCCTTATAACAACCTGTTATCTTCTCTACCATTGCAAGGTCTGCTATGTAACAAGGTCCTTTTTGAATACCACAAGCTGCAATGAAAGAATCGTTAACATTTAACACACAAGCTAAACTCACAGAACCCACTGCCCAAAATGACTGAGATTTAGAACAAGCTTCTAATAAAGAAAGATCATTGGCACTAGCATCTCTGAATATTAAAGAAAAAATTATCCATAAAAAAATTATCCAATGATTTTTTATCCCCCAACTCATACAACCTCTACTTAGACCTTTAAATAATATAAATTATATAAATAGATAAGCTATTTATAAAAAAACTTATAATTCGTGATTTATCTCACTTCATTTTGCAATTTTCATTTCTTGACTTTTTTTGCGAAAACATAATAAAATATCTTTTATTATATTACAAACTCTCTTACCCCATAGAGTTCTGGATCATGAGTGCTGTTTCATCTTGTCCTTTATCTTTTTTTGGAAAAAAAACTTCTTCTAGCAATGAGGCACCCTTATCTAGCAATTTAGTAGCTCCTTCTTTAGAAGCAGCACCCTCTAGGCAGGCTGCTATTTCTTGGCTAGTACTAAACATTATTGCTTTAGTATTTCTAGTGATGGGAATAATTTTTGTTGGCATTAGTTCTTTACCAGCCAATCTGATTATGTTTAGTGGGGCTTATTTTGTTCTTGGGTCATTTTTAGCATTTTTGACAGCTGGAATATTAGTAGGATCATTAATTGTTGTTGGCAGAGATGCCATTCAAAGAAACACTCCTTCCATTGAAGAACAATCTCCTGAAAAAAACATTATATCTTCACCTGACAAAATTCAAACAACAGAAAATCAAGACTCTTCTGCTTTAAGCCATTCATCAAATTAAAAAATATACTAATTTAAGCTACAAAGCTTTCCATAATTAAAACCACTTTTAATTAAGTGAGTTAAAAAATTAACAATAATATAATTTATTTTTCTTATTATTTACTAAAGTTTTTATTTTTTCAGGTCGAATAATTGCTCAGGAGCATTTCTTAATTTTTTAAGAAAACTATTCAAATGTCTTTTTTTAAAAACTGTTTTTATTTTTTATTATTTAGCTTTTTTTGTTTATCACCAGTTAATTTACATTCTGGATTTTCAGAAAAAGATATCCCCTTATTAATGAAACAGTTACTTGATGCTCACGTTGATACAAAAGAAATCAATGAGATCATACTTGAAAGATCCTTACATAATTACGCAAAACAATTTGATCGATGTAAGATTTACCTATCTGCAGAAGAAGTTAAGCAAACTATCCAAATACCCACCTTTAATAACAAATTACTTAAAGCTAAATACGAAAAGCGAGATTTTTCTGATTACTTTTTATTAGATCTAACCTTATCACGAGCAATTTATCGAGCACAATCTTGGAGAGAAGAATGGCTAAAAAATCCTTTAGCTTTATTTGAAAAAGTAAAAAACACAAAAGACAATCTATTTAACTCTGATTTAATTACCTGGAGTCCTGAAATAACACTCAAAGAACGACACCAAGACTATTTTATCCATTTAATCTCTCTGTATTTACAAGAATTTAAAGAAGAAGCTGACACAGCTATAATACAGAAACTATGCACATTGAGCCATCGTCATCTCTTGATGCAGGAAGAGATTTTTTTAGGATCTACAGATGATAGATCTAACTTAAAAAAATCTCGTAATAGAACAGTCTTTCATATTATGAAATCACTTGCGCAAAGCCTTGATGCTCATACTGCTTGCTACAGCAAAGAAGAAGCATTGTCACTTAAAATACATCTTGAAAAAGGATTATGTGGAATAGGAGTGGCATTAAAAGAATCTGTTTACGGAATGATCATCCAAGAGGTTCTTCAAGGAAGTCCTGCAGATCTCAGTGGGTTAATCAACAAAGGTGATCGCATTTATAGCGTTGATGGTGTACCAACCCACAATCTTTTGTTCTCAGAAGTAATTGAAAAATTACGTGGTCCAGAAGGAAGCAGCATTACATTAGGCATTAATGACATTAAAGACCCTACGAACATTCGCTATATTTCATTAATTCGGCAAAATTTTGATATCATAGAAAAACGAATATTAGTATCTCAAGAACCTTTTGCTGATGGGATTATTGGAAAAATTTCTTTGTTTTCATTTTATGAAAACACTCATGGAATTTCTAGTGAAGAGGATATAAGAAATGCAATTATAGAACTGCAAAAACAAAATTTGCTAGGTCTTGTATTAGACATGAGAGAAAATACTGGTGGTTTCCTATCACAAGCCATCAAAGTATCAGGGCTTTTCATGTCTTCAGGTGTTGTAGCTATTTCTCGCTATGCCGATGGACTTTTACATCCTCATCGCATTTTAAATGATACACAAACCTACCATGGACCATTAATAATTTTAATTTCTAAAAGCTCTGCGTCTGCCACAGAAATTGTGGCCCAAACCTTACAAGATTATGGTATTGGAATTGTTGTAGGAGATAAACATAGTTATGGAAAAGGCACTATTCAACATCAAACAATTACAAATCCACTACAACCCTTACAATTTAAAGTAACGGTAGGAAGATATTACACTGTATCAGGAAAATCTACTCAAATCAATGGGGTCTCCCCTGATATTATAATTCCTTCGTGCTATGCAGAAATTCCTTTAGGAGAAAGATACTTAGAATATCCTCTTGCAGCAGACTCTTGCCCTCCTGCTTTTGAAGATTCTTTAGCAGATTTAGAACCAGATCTTCGCCATAAAGTACAGAAATATTATGTAAATTTTGCTCAAAAAAAAGAGGTGTTTTGGCATCAACTATTACCTATTTTACAAAAAAATAGTAAAGAACGCCAAGACAAGAACACTAATTTTCAACTTTTTTTAAAAAATCTTAAACAACCAGTTCAAGATAAAATATATGGCAGTAATGACCTACAAATGGAAGAGTCTGTTAATATTATAAAAGACATGATTGTACTAAAAAACTACCCAGCAACATCCCTTTAATAGCAGCTTTTTTCATATCATTAATGTTTTTAAAAGCATCATTAACTATGCTACTACACTCTTTTCTTATCTCAGTAAGAAGACATACTAATTGTGAAGAAACTCTTCCTCTAAATTTGATATTTTAGTTTTGCATTGCAAAATTTTTGTATTCAATAATTGTACAGAAAGTTTACAGCAATTATATATGCTTTGAGCTACCTGTATTTTTTTTTCTTGAGACACTTCTGCTGGATTTTTCAAAATCATTAATGCTGATCTATAACTGCTCATTTTACTGTGAGATAATTCTATGGCTTTTTCATATAGATCATTTTTTCTCTGCAATGTATTTTTTTTTAATGAAAGCTCGTTCTCTAATTTTTCTTTTATTTGCATTAACCTACGCTCTTCATTAGTCCATGCTGGGATCAATTCCTTATGTACTAATTCTAAATGTTGTAATTGATGAGATACGATCTCTATACTATTATTTTCTAAAATATTTTTAGCGACATTTAATTTTTTAACAATAACATGCAATTCTTCTTCCATAAATTGTATCTTAAGTATTAGAGGGCAATTTTGAAACTGCATATATGCATGTTGAGATCTTTCTAATTCTTTTTTAGCTTTTTCTAAATTAGCTTCTATAATACCTATTTCAATTAACTGCAGTTGATCATTTTTTTCTTCTCTTCTCTTTTCTTGCTCTCGTAACAATCGCAATAAAGCTTGATCTTTCTCTAAAGAAATCTCTTTCAATATTTCTTCGTATTTTTGTAAATCAAAACGCAAGCTGTCGATTTCTATTTGAGTTTTTTGATTATGTTCAGAGATTGCTTGAGGATCTTTTAAATCTAATAATCTTTGAAAAAAAAATTGCTTTTGTTTAACACAACCCTCTAGCTCTTGCTGCAATTCTTCTTCTCTTTGCAAAATTTCATTTTTTTCTTGTTTTAATTTTTTAATCTCATTCTTATTTACAGATTCAAGAATTTCTAGATTGTCTATTTTTTCTTTTATCCATGTATTTAATATAGGTATCAGTTGATCAACTGCTGCTTTTTTTGCTTTTTCTTCAGCAAAAACACATTTTCTAAAGAAAACACACGTTGCTAATGCAAATAAAAGAAAGGCTGCCCCAATCGTAAGCGACCCCATAACCACATGTGGAATAGAAAAAGAAAAGCTTATTAATAATCCAATCGCTGTTGCTATTAGCAAAATACTCATGGCTATAAATGTAATGGCAACAATATTTCTTGCAGAGTATCTTACTGATGGTTTTGGTTTATTAATATCCAGCATCATATTATGAATATCACTTATTTCTACAATGCTAGAAGACATCATTAACCTTTAAAAAAAACCTTGCATAAATTTTTTTAGGCGCAATGTTTTTTTGAATAAGATTTTTCATTCTTGTACTCTTAAACATAAATATAATTTTTATAATTATTTTATTGTTTGCTTATCTTCCAATCCTTTCATTTCAAAAAATATATGCTGTAATCCTTTTTTTTGCTGTTTTAACTGCTTTTCAAATAAATCTAACGATTGGTCGACTTCCTTCATGATATTTACACTTTCTTGTGAAAATATATTGTTTAAAATAGATACTAATTTTTGCGTATTATAAAAATTTGTGGTCGCTATATCTAACTGATAAGCACTTTTTTTTCTTGTTTCTTCTGCTTTTTTTAATGCTGGTTGTTTTTTTATCGTAACAAGTTGCTCTTCTTTTACTTGCGCTAATTCTTGCAATGCTGTTTTTAGATTAATATGAGATTGTTCTAGCTTTCCTAGATACTCATCCTCTTTTTTGGATTCATCATGTTTAGGCAATTGTACAAAAACATCTACATGTAACGTTTGATTCTGTCTTTTGATATTATCTATGCAATTTTGATACCTGCTTACCTCCTGCTGATAATTTCCTAACTTTGTTATTAGTCCGCTGATATCTTGAATAAACTCTTTGCTTCCTTCCACAGGCATATTTTTCTCAGAAGATTTAAGCTGATTTTGAATAACAGCAATAGCACTATTTAATTGATTGATTTTATCATTAATAATTTGTAATGGAACAGATTTAGCATTTTCATAATTATATCTAGCTACAGCAACTTCTGTTTGACATTTGGTTACTTGTTGCTCAGCATCAAAAACGCTTCCTTGTAAAAATTGATTTTTTAATCTTGTAAAAATTTTATGATAATTTTCGTTAGCAACTTTGTTTTCTTGAACAGCATTTCTAAAAGCAACTCCTACTTGATCTACATGAGCATTAATCCCATCTTCTATTTGAATTTTAAAAGATTGATTTTGTTGTTTTTCTTGATCTCTAATAATATTTTTAAAGTTAGCAACCTGCTGAATTAATGTTTCTTGATCCTCTGTAATAGGATTAAATAAATTAGATATTTGTTTTAATACCTGTTGAGTAGAATTCAATGATGCTTCTAATTTTTTCTTTTCATCACAAATTACCTTATAATCAATCTTCAAAAGTTTTTTGGCTTTTTTTGCCCTTATAGATAGATGTTGGCCATCTTTGTTAACTTGAGTATGCTTGTCTTTCTTCAGAGGCATTTTATTTTTATTCAACATAGATATATGCTTTTCTAAAATGTCTTTTTTAAGGATTAAATTTTTCTTACTTCTTTCTGAGATTAATAATTTTTTACTTAATTGCTCTACTTCTTCTTTAATTACTGATTGTACATTTTCTTTTTCTTCTATTAATGCTTGAGCTTCTTTCTTTTCTTTTTCAATCACCTGCAATTGGTTCAATAAAGCTGGTATGGCATCATTTTTTTCTTGATCATTTGTATTTTTTTTATGCAAGTATTGTTTCACTAAGGTTACTATCCCCATAATAGTTAAAAAAAGGCCTGCTGTAATTGCTACCACTGACGTTATTACATGTGTAGTAGAAAAATTCAAAACTAACAAAAGAGTCGTAGATGCAATAATAAATACAATACCAACAATAACCATCGTAATTGCCATCCCAGTATCATATTTACGCGTGATCACAGGCTCTTTAATAAACACTGAAGGTTGAGAGGAGCTATGTAACGAGCTTATTTGATTATTTATCATGGTCATAAAAACCTATATTAATAATATATAATAACATTAAATGTTCTTCACATAATCATAAGAAATTATGTATTTTAAAATAGCTATTTAAATATTTAAAAAAAATTTATGTGCCATAAAATATTTATCGATACATTTAAATCTATATGATTTAAATCAAATTTTTACTAAAAAAAACAGATCTACATCCATGTATTTATAGCTTAAAATGCTATTTTCAACATGCTTTAGCTATTACAGCGGGACTACTTCTTATAACACTAAATGTAATTGCGTATTATAAAAGAAAAGTTGCAAATTCTTCTTTCATAATAAAATAATATATATCTATATTTTCTATTTAATTTAGCTAACCTTCTATATTACAAAATAATTTTATAATAAAAATAAGATGTTGATAATTTATCTTTCCAACAAGCCAATATGTTTCAAATTAAAATTTTTTCTTTTATATCAAGATTTTTATAACGTAACATGTTATCCTCAACCCTTTTTTAGCATATTAATCATATATATGAAAAATTGGAGGTTCTTATGGCTAGCATAACTCGTAGTAGGGTTTTTTCTAATAACTCTGTAGCTACTAGATCAAAAAGTTCAATAAAACAATGTTATACAAAATATCCAAAACTTCAAGCTATCATAACTATTGTTTTAAGCGTTTTATTAGTCATTGCTGTCTCAGTATCATTCTCTGCTCCCTTAACAACTATACATATTGTGTGTGGTTCGGTAACTGTTGCTGCTGGGTTACTGTTCTTAGCCTTAGGTGTAAGTAAGTGCTATAAAAAAACTTCTACTCTAGCCCAAAAAGAAGCGGCAATTATATCAGAACAACATATAGATGCTCAAAAAGCACAAGAACTAAAAGAATCTCATAATGAACAAGTTGAAGAATTAAAGTCAGTAATCACAAAATTAGAAGCACAGATTCAAGAACAAGAAATTTCTACAGAAGATATGCAAGCACTAAAGCAAAAAATCTTACAATTACAAACTCAGAATGAAGAACAAATTCTAGAACAAGAAATTTCTACAGAAGATGTGCAAGCACTAAAGCAAAAAATCTTACAATTACAAACACAGAATGAAGAACAAATTCTAGAACAAGAAGCTGCTGCAGAATACACTCACGATCTGAAGCAAAAAATCTTACAATTACAAGCAGAAAATCAAGAACAAATAGAAGAACAAATTCAAGAACAAGAATCTTCTGCAAAACATGCTCACAATCTGCAACAAAAAATCTTACAACTACAAACGCAAACTGAAGAACAAATTCAAGAACAAATTCAAGAACAAGAATCTTCTGCAAAACACGCTCATGAGTTTCAGCAAAAAATCTTACAATTACAATCACAGCTTCAAGAACAAAAATCTCTTGAAGAAGAATATAAACGTCAAATTACTGACCTAATAGCTAGTCAATTAAATAATCAAAAAGAACTTCAAAGACTTTGTGAAAAAGTCCAGACACTTACCTTAGACATAGAAAAAAGTCACAAGCTTGACGTCAATACTCATAATCTTTCAATAGAAATAGTCAAGAAAACCTATGATGAAAAATGTGCAGAATTAGAAATCAATTTGAATATTTTAGAAAAAGAAAATCAAAATCTTAAAAAAAGATTACAAACTCTAAATTTTGATCTAGATGTATTACAGACAGAAAAATCCTTGCTGCACAAAAAACTAACCACAGCTGAAGACAGTATTGTTTTACTCAAACTACCTGCTGAAAAAGGCATTATAGAAATACATGATAAATTTATAAATCTACAAATACACAATCTCAGGTTAGAAAAAGATTTTGCAGCTCTTACCTCTTCTTTTAAAGAACTCCAAAGTAAAAATAAATTATTAGTAAGTCCAACTACAAAAGAGGTTTCTTGAGGTGATTAATCAATATTTCTAGCCCTTTTTGATATTCTTTATCTTTTTGAGCCTCTTCCTGTAATGTCTGTATTGTTACTTCTTGTGTAGCTAGAGTTTTATGAAGATGACTAACTTGACCTTCAAGATGAGATGCAGGTTTATTGAAATCTGTTAATCTAGCATCAATAATGTTAGGCTTAAATTTTGTTTTATTAAAAGGAGGCGTAATTTTTTTGAATTTTTTTACCAAACCTTTCCACAAAGATTTTGATTTCTTTGCTCCATATGGCATATAATTGATTGATCCTCGATTTGCTAAATCATGATATGCCTCGCTGAATGTATCTAGAGAAGCTTTTAAGTGTTGATTATTGACCTGCTCTTGGATTAATAATCTTTCCAAAAATTGATTTTTTTCTACTAGATTTTCTTGAAGAAATAAACATTTTTTCAATACTATTGCCAATCCTATAGATCCTAAAACTACTCCACTCAAAATCATCAACGTACTACAACTTATTGCTAATGGCGTCGATACTGATGCTAAAAGCAATATACTGCACACCAATAAAAGTATTCCTAATACCATAGTTGCAATACTTATAATTAACTGAAGTGCTTTTGATGATATAAATTTTTTATCTTGATATATGCTTACCCCATTATTAGGTAAGGTAGATCCAACAGTAGCTATACTCATGAAACCTCTGTAATTATTTTTTTTTATTTTTTTATTTTTTTATTTGTTTTAATAATGAAAAATAAAAAAACAAACAAAAAAGATAATAACAAAAGAAATTATTATGAAGAAGTTAAAATTGAGTATATCACCTTATTAAAAAATAAAAGAATCATGATTAATAATATTTTTTATTTAATTTAGTAATACTATGTTTTTGATAATGATCATAAAATAATGGTGTTAATTCACTTGCAAATGCTAAGTATCATTATGTTAGATTAGATTGATTTTGAGCAGCTAGTGTTAGCTTAATACTTGCTTCTTTAATAACCTGAGCCCTGATCATACTACATGCCCCTAAAGCAATCAGAATGACCCCTCCTAGTACAGCTCCAAATGAACCAAAGGTAACACCTATACTACCATTCAAAAAAATCAATGTTAATAAAGCTGATAATAATAGAGCAATTCCCAGCACCATAAGCACTACATGTATAAGCTTTCTATGTTTCTCTTTAGTAGCCTCTGCATTAGAATCATAAGAGGTACTAAGCTGAGGATGTAAATAAGCAACAGAACATGTAGAAGAACTAAGCATAAACATCCTTATAGATTTTGATTAATCTTAATTAAAAAAAGATTGTGAAAAAAATTGTAAAACAAAAATAAGATAAAGAAAAGCAATTTAATAATAACTATTTGTCATAGTTACCCCCTCCACAATTCCTAAACCTTTTAGATATAAAGAATAAAATAAAATCACTGATCTTCTTTTGTAACTGAAATATTTTATTGCTATATGAAAAAGAGCCTCCTAATAGCATCTAAGGAAGATTATTTTTTCATCTTTCTTAGTCAGAACAATATTAGGTAGCTTCTAAATCAGCCACAGATTTTTCAGATTTTTTGCCCGATGTTTCTATATGACGAGCATGAGTATGTTTATGGCAACATGTATTAATCATAATTTGTATTATCTTAAAAGGTAGAAGACATATTGCGATTAGTCCTTCAAAAGATAAAGATATAATGACACTTATCGATAAACCTATACTTCCAAACGTCATGCAAATACCTCCAAAAACCATCAATATAGCTGCAAGAAATAGCTCCAGTATATTCTCTATTAAATTAGAAATTTGCCGACAGCATCCAACTTCACTGAAACTATTGACTTTAGAATTATTTTTTTCATTAGCAATAGATGTATCTACAGAAATGGGTATATCCTCTCCCCTTCCTAACTCTTGTGATTGAATAGAAGTTGTCATTAATCATTTCTCTGATGATTTAAAAAAAATACTATATTCTTATTTAGAAATTAATTAAAAGAAAAAATATCCTTTAAAAGAATTATTTACTTAAACATGTATTATAATTTAACTAATTTATTGATCTTTAATATATTACATTCATTATAACCTTAACTCATTAAGGTAAAATTAAAATTATTATTATTTATTTTAAAAAATTATGTTTTTTATTCTATAATTATTTATATTGCAGGGTATAAAAATGAAAAACATATTATTTTATTTGCTTTTAGTAATAACCTTCTCTTTTCCTATTTATGCAGAAAAGATAGATGAACTAACAGCTACGAGTAACCAAGAATCTGTAGTATGCCTACATTCATTCTTAGGCTCACACAAGTCATTAAAGCCCATGGGACATGCTTTGGCCAAGGAAGGCTTTGATGTTTATCTATGGGATTATGAAAGTCGAAAATTTACCATTGAAGAACATGGTGCGCATCTTACTAAATTACTCAATGAACTAGCAAAACGTCATCCTAATCAACCTATTCATTTTGTATCACACTCTGCAGGAGGACTTGTAATTCGAGCAGCTTTATCAAGAGATGACTGCCCTAAAGAAGCTAAATATGGTAAAGCTATGTTGCTAGCCCCACCTAACTTAGGGTCTCGCTTAGCTCGAAGATATAAAGATGAAATTTTTGTAAAAATGATCTTTGGTACTAAAATGGGATATCAACTAATGACTTACTCTGAGCAAGAAATGCAAAATATTGGCTGCTTTCCTGTAACTAAAGATGTATTTGTTATAACAGGTAGTAAAGAAAGTCATTTTATCCCATTTAAAATGTCATTCCCTAATGATGGAAAGATATGCATAGATGAAACTTGCTTATCAACTTTCCATAAACGACACCTAATTTATGCTAGCCATGCTCATATAGTAGCTCGTAGAGAGACTATTGATATCACTACTGCTTTTTTTAAAGGCCCTTCTTTTGAAAGAGTTCGTGAAGCAATTTCTCGTGCTCATATTTATAAATGTTCTCCTGATAGTGATGGACGAGCAACAATTATGTGCCCTCCCAAAAAAGCTCGATCTAAAGAAGATCTTCATCAATCATTAACAGTCGTTTCTTGCCTAGCCTCTTCACCAATGATCGTGCACTTACCACCCCAGAAAACCTCTGTATCTAAAGATATGTCTAAAACAAACGTAAAACATCCTGGAGAGTCAAAAATAGAAAAGCAACAATTAGAAGAAGAGTAAAGAAACCTATAACTTTTTGAAAAAAGCGCTTACTAGGAGATTTTCCTGTAAGCAGCTCTATTACGAACAAAAGAATATATCCTCCATCCAAAACTGGTAATGGTAAAAGATTAAGGATTCCTAAATTTACACTAATAAGGCCCAGCCAAAAAAAAGCTTCCTTTAACCCTAACATC
The DNA here is from genome assembly GCF_015356765.1 of Candidatus Clavichlamydia salmonicola. Lineage (GTDB taxonomy): Bacteria > Chlamydiota > Chlamydiia > Chlamydiales > Chlamydiaceae > Clavichlamydia > Clavichlamydia salmonicola. Next base: position 97,884 of record NZ_WTCQ01000003.1, on the reverse strand, counting down.
CAACCATGATAAAGGACCTTTACCACACCTACTGGTCCAGATAACCATGCTGGGTTTAATGAACCTGAAAATAGAGCCTTAAATGTACTCACAGTTTCATGAGTTGCATCATTAAATAAAGTGAATGGGGTAGGATTATAAGTAACTTTTTCATCTTGTAAATGAACACCTACTAGTACTCTCTGTTTATTTTCTTCCAGTCGCTTTAACAAAAATGCTCTTTTAGATTTGTTTCGCATAGCTTCAATGCGCTCTTTTTGCTTATCTAGTTCCAGAGAAATTTTTTGACGTGTCTCTGGAGACAAAAGAAATTGATCTACACGTTTTGGATAAAAAGAATTTAAAAATCGTAATGATGAATTTGGTAAAGGCGTACCCTTTATTAAAGAATCCAAAATGCCTTGTTGAGAAAAACTCATGGATTGAAGAAAAGCTTGTTCTTCTTGTTTAGGCGTTAATCTTTCTTGAATGTTTTTTGAATTATGTTTGGCGACAACTGCTGTTACTTTATGCTTTTGCAATAAAGCTAACACCTCCGCCCCTGAACGCACCTCATTTCCATCTACAGCAATAATTCTGTCCCCCTGCTGTAAGGGCATTAATAAATCTGCCTCTACATAAACACCACTTCCTTGCATGAGACTATCTTCTTCAAAAAGAAAGTGCTCTAATCTTTTTTCGACAACCCCTTCTATATTAATCACATAGGGAATAACATGTAAATCAGCCCAACGACCTTTTAAACACGCTTCATATTGACGATCAATCAGCTCACTTTTCAAAGAACTTGGGAGCATTAATTCTCCAGCAACAATACGAGGCTGTCTAGATAAAAAGATACGATCTCCTCTTTGGATGGTCAATAATGCCTCTGCTTCATTAACTATTCGACTCATTTGTTCTGTAGAAAATAATAATTCTCCATCCATCCAAATCAATCTATCTCCATAATTAAGACCACTATCTTGCAAAGGAGATCCTTCAGGCAATGGATTTAACTGTCCATTGGCAAATTTATCATAAGTAAGATAACGTGCTCCACCTAGAAATGCTTTAAAATTTGTAGGAGAATTATTTTTACTTTTTGAAAAGGATAATGCTAATGGCATCAGCTTTTGCGTGCCATAATCAATACGTAATCCATTCAATTTTAAATTATTCTTTCCTATTAAGGAAGCTGCCATAACCTCTCTAATACTACTGTAAGGAACATCATTACAATGAGTAATAATATCTCCTGATCTTAACCCTGCTTCATATGCTTCTGAGTCAGGAGCAACCCAGCCCACAACACGAGTCACTTCACTAAAAAATTTAGTCCGTCCTCCCATTCCCCAAATAGCACTAAAAAAAATAAAGGCGAGGATTAAATTAGCTACAGGGCCTGCTAATAAAACAAGAATTCGTTTCCACGCTGCAAATTGAAAAAACCCTAATGGACCCTCTTGATTATTGATAGAATTTTTTTCAGATAAATCACTCCAATCCATACCAAAAATTTTTACGTATCCCCCAAAAGGAATAATAGAAATCCGCCACTCCACCCCTTTGATTTTCTTACGAAAAAGAACTGGACCAAAACCAATGCTAAAAATTTCTACTGTCATTCCAACTTTACGAGCAACCCAATAGTGCCCTAATTCATGCACTAAAATCAGAACACCCAGGCCAAATGCGGCTGGAATGAGATACAATAATGTCATGGTTTATTTCCTTTATAGAGACAATGCTTCATCTTATTTTTTAGTCTATCTAACGTATATCAATGATAGTATTTATCTGAATTGAATCATGCGCAGATAAAAATGACTTCCATGTAAATTTCATAGACCAATAATGCAATACCATTATAACAATATCTTAGGTATTCAATATATCTTGACCTACTAAAAATACCTCTTTTCTTCATAAGCCTTTCATGGTATTCCCAGAAACAGAATTCTATAATGACTTGGAAGAATTGTCAATTCCTGAGTATTTTTGCCTATTAAACCTAAAAATGCATGATAGAATTGACTTTTTATAAGAAAATAGTAGTGCTAGCATATAGGTTAAAGATAAAAGAAGAACACAAATACCTCCTGTAGAAAATCCAAAGCCTAATACCCCAAACAACCAACGCGATATAGCTATAGCAACTAAAGAAACTACCACCCCTATTGTAATTGATGCCAAAACAAGCCCTATTACTGATTTAACAAAAATGCGCGCAATCATTCCTGGCATGATAAAAAATCCTAATGCCATAACTATTCCAACTGATTTAAAGGTACCTACAAGAGTTAAAGCAGTCTGAAAAATTAAAATTGCATCAACCATTATTATCGGTAAACCCCTTACCTTAGCGCTAACAACATCAAAAATAGTCATCCAAAAAAGTCTAAAAAAACTTATACAAAAAATCAAATTCACAAAACATATAATAGCAGAAATATTGATATCTGCTAGTATCAAGGCGTCTACATTTCCAGTAATAAACTCAGTACCTAAATGACTACCCCCAGAAAAACCACTTAAGATAATCAACCCAAGAGCAAACATAACTGTAAAAGTAAGGCCTATAGCAGCTTCTTCATAGACCATCAGTTTTCTAGTAAAAAAATGTATAGAAGCACCTGTCAATAAAGAGGTGATTATAGCAGCAAGGGTTAACTGAAAAATGGATAAATGAATTACCTGCCCTGAAAATAAAAAAACTGTTACTAATCCTAAAAGAACTGTATGTGATAAGGCATCTGTAAACATGGTCATTTTCTTTAGCAAAAGAAATGACCCTACCAAAGCTCCAGAAATAGATGTTAGAGTTAGTACTATCAATTGAATTTCATCTGAAACAATTTGATCCATATTAAAAGAAAATAATAATGGAAGTCGAAAAAATAAAACTTTAAAGAAAGAAAAAAAACTAACTCCACCATAAGGGTCTAAACTAAGTAACATCACAATAATTGACCTGGGGGTATAATTTTATTATGAGGATCTACATAAGGATTATTAAGCATTTTTGTTAGCTCTTCTTCCATTTCATCTGTTAAAACATGTTCTATTTCTTCAGCATTTTTATGCACTTCACTTCTATCCCAACTTAAAGATTTAGATAAATATAACTCCCATAATCGATGTAAACGTATGATATGCTTTACCTTTTTTAAACCTTTACTATCTAATCCATATAATCCTTGCTTATTAGATTTTAAAAGTTTTTTAAAACATAAATAAGATAACCATAGCTTCCATTTCCAAAAATACATAGAATTAGTAAGGAAAAATAATTCTTTTTTTAATTTTTTTACGTCAAATAATGATTGACCAGATTCATCTAATTTCCAAATTATCTTTAAAAAATTTTCTTCCTTTGATCTAATTTTAAACCCTATCTTGCGTAAATAACGAATAAACAATCCTTTTTTAGGAGAAAATAATAACGATACTGTTGCTATTAACCCTAATAATAAGACTACAGATGGGCCTGGAGGTAATATTGCTCCTTTAAAAATCGTACAAGTATATGGCAACGTGAAAGAAAGATAGTTCCCTATAAACGCTGCTACCCCTCCAATTACCCCTGATAATATGAAAAAAAGATGAAACCGAACTGTAAACTGCCTTGCTGCTAATGGCGATGCCACAAAAACAGCAGACATTAATAAAACGCCCATACTTTTGATGCCCATATTAGAAATTAGTGCTATCAAAACAAACATAGCACTTTTCATAAAAATAGTCGGTAATCCTATCAAACAAGCTTGTTGCGCATCAAAACAAAAAATTAATAATTCTTTATAAAATCCTACTAAAAAGGAAATAACTAACATCAATAAAACAAAGGATATAATTACATCATGAATAGTTAATGTTAAAGATTGGCCATATAAATAGGACTTAACTGAACCATATAAGCTTGGGCATGAAGCTTGCGCATATCCAGACAACAAAATACCACATCCAAAAAAAGTTGTTAGTATAAATCCATGCGCTGCATCTGAAGATATTTTTATTTTTTTTTCTAGCCATTCAATGAGAAAAACAGCACATATAGAAAAAATTAACCCCCCTATAAACACACTTAGAGAAAGCCCATGCTTAGAAACATCTGTTTTTGTTAATAACATTCCAAACAATATACCTGGATATGAGGCATGTGTTAACACTTCTCCCATTAATGAACGCCTAGTAACAAACAATAAACTTCCAATTAGTCCAGCAGCTGTACATAAAATTGTAGCACCTAAAATAGCTGGTAATAAAAAAAACCCCAATGTAGTAAAAGAAGCTTCCATTTCAATAATTACCTTGCGCATTACATCTCATGATATTCATAGCTTCATCAAAAAGAGCTATCTCTTTTCCATAAGCTAATCGAATATACGATGCTTGTAATACTTCAGTCACTGGACCAGAACCTATTAACCGACGATTAAGTAAAACAACCCAATCAAAAAGCTCTCTTACTCCTTGAAGGTCATGATATACAACGATAATAGTTTTTCCTTGATCTCTTAATTCTTTTAATATTTCTGAAATTTTTAAAGATGATGATGCATCAATCCCAGCATATGGCTCATCCATTAAATAACAGTCAGCCTCATGCATTAGTGCCCGAGCCAAAAAAGCTCTTTGCTGCTGGCCTCCAGACAACTCTCCTATTTGAGTATTAGCTAGATCACTCAAATTTACTTTAGCTAAATACTCATGTGCTAAAGCTTTTTCTTTTCGTCCATATGGACGAAATAAACCACATCGTTTACACGCACCAGATAAAACAAGATCAAAAACAGTCAAAGGAAAAGACCAATCTACTTCTTGTCTTTGTGGAATATAAGATATTCTATGCCGTACTTGCTTGAATTTTTTTCCAAAAAAAAGAGCCTGTCCTGATATAGACTTAATCAAACCACAACTAGCTTTTAATAAAGTACTTTTACCTGCTCCATTAGGCCCAATAACAGCAACTAACTTTCCTTCAGGAATTTCAAAAGACAAATCCCATAAAACTGAATTTTTATCATAATTAACTGATAAGTTCTGAATTCTCAGCGCTATCTGTTTTTTATTCATCCTGTGTTAACTCTTTTACAATCACATCTATATTATGTCGCATCATTTGGATATAATCACCCTTACCACCCATACTATCAGCTAATAATGGTTGCGCTGCTATGCGCACTTTTATTTTATTTTTAAAAAAAGTTGTTATTTTACTCAATACTTCATCATTTAAGTTACTTTCAGTAAAAACAACTTCTACATTAAATTTTTCTATATAGTCTATCACTTTTAAAACATTATGAATACCCACTTGAGCTTCTGGCGATAACCCTTCTGGTGACATATAACGATCTTGCCAATCATTAATTTCACTTATTGAAAAATAACGCTTAACAAAGTAACGAAAAGCATCATGCCCAGTAACTAAATATTTACGAGCATCTGGAATAATAGCTAATGCTGCTACAATATCTTGATGTAAGGTAATTAATTTTTCATGATATTGCTTTCCTGCAGCTATGTAATCATAACTATTTTTAGGATCCTTTTTACATAATTCCATCACTATAGGTTCTATAGTATGAGACCATATATATGGATCTAACCACATATGGCAATCAGGACTACCTTCTACAAAAAGTAAAAATTCAGGATGATTTTCAACCACTCGATCACAAACTGGAATAGCTTTTTCAGAGACCATTAAATTTTTTCTTAAACTAAGACCATGCTCTAAACCTAATCCATTATAAAAAATTAAATCAGCTCCAGATATTTTTTCTGCATCTCCTTTTACAAGTTCATATGAATGTGGATCTAAAGGATCTTTAATCAATACTTTACATTGAACATGCTCTCGACCAATTTCTTTGATCACACTCTCAATCATAGCTGTTGTTGCGAGTACTTTTATTTTATTTTCTTCATTCACCCAAATAGAATCATTATTAAAATTTTTACGAATACAACCTGATCCACATAAAGAACTAAATAGTAAAATAAAAAGAATAAGTGCTCGTTTTTTCATATTTACCATGTGTTTATATACTTAAATAAGAGAGAAAGTGTAAAAAAACAAAGAGATCTATTCAAGTAATCTCTTAAAATACATTTGCTCTTTTTTAATATTTTTCTCCTTATTTTTAATAATTATTGTTTTAGCTTTTGATTAGCTATTTCTTTTAAATATTTGCCCATTATAAGCAACCTACTCATTAATAAAATCAAAGAATTTGAGTGGTTAACTATCCTGCTAAAAAAAAGAAACAACCATAAAAAAAAATTCCTTTTTTCTGTTCTTTTCGAAAGATATTCATTAAATGTTTATTGAATTTTTATTGATTAGGTATTGCGCAAAATCAGTTCTCCACATAAACTCAGCAAACAAAATTCGAAACTGCTAAGAAGAAAAAATCTAAGAAATAAGAATTAATAAAGAATGCATAATTTAAAATCGTATTTTTTTAGAAAGCATCAGATCATTTAATGAAGGAAGTAATAACTATGACCCTGAAGGAAAGCGATACCTTAAAGACTAAAGAAAATTTGGAATCTCTTATTAATAAAGCTATTCAAAAAGTAAAAGGCGATAAAGAAAATGACCTGTGTCGTTATCTTCCTGGCCCTTCTGGGGGGTATATACACCATTTTACCCTGAAAAAACTGAAACATGCTTCCCCAGAGCAATTGAACTCTATGCTCAAGAAATTTATTCTTGAAACAGATTCTCCAAAAACTTTAGCCCCAAAACCTCGGGCGCCCAGAGGATCTAAAAAACGAAGGGACTTTATCAGTTTCACTAAAGGTGATATTGAAAGAGTTATTGAATTAGCTCGCATGGTTGGTGATAAAGATTTAGTGGCAAGATTCAGCCCTAAAAAACCCTTACCTTCTTTAAAAAGAGAATTGATTCGTTCTATTAGAAATAATCAAATTAATAATGAATTATGGAATACCTACACTGAAGCAGTAAATACAGTAAGTTCTGTTTCTATTGAATCTTTAGATATTTTTGCTTAATTCATTATTAATTCTTAATAATAAGAATTAAATCAGTATTATCGCTGGGACTTATTTATTTTTTATAAATTTTCCAGCGATTTTTTTGCTGTCAAATAATTATTTGCCTAGTTACCTATTGCAAAATGTAAAGCAAAAGTGTTATATTTCGCTTTGCGTTCAGTGATTTTGTACTTTATCTTTGAGATGATTTAATTCTACTTCATTTAAATAATTTTCTAATCTTCACTGCACCTTGATATTAAAAATAATTTGAGGAAACTCTATGACAAAAGAAAATCAACACAATTTTGGGAAGTGGCGTTCTTTTTTTTGGCCTATACATGCGTTTGAGCTAAAAAAGGTCCTTCCAATGTTTTTCATGTTCTTTTGCATTTCTTTTAACTATACAATTTTAAGAGACACAAAAGACGCTCTTATTGTTACTGCCCCTAATTCTGGCGCAGAAGCTATTCCTTTCATTAAGGTATGGCTTGTTGTTCCAATGGCAGTAGTATTTATGATTGTTTATGCAAAGCTAAGCAATCGTTTGAGCAAAATTGGCCTATTTTACGCGGTATCAATACCTTTTATTTTATTTTTTATTACTTTTTCTTTAGTTATATACCCATTACGCGATGTATTACATCCAACAGTAATGGCAGATAAGTTACAGGCGTTTCTTCCTGTAGGACTAAGTGGATTAGTATCAATTTTTAGAAACTGGTCTTTTGCTTTATTTTTTGTACTAGCAGAACTATGGGGAAGCGTTATGCTTTCTTTAGTTTTCTGGGGTTTTGCTAATGACATCATGAAAATTCAAGAAGCTAAACGTTTTTACGCTCTTTTTGGTATTGGAGCTAACCTAGCTCTTTTAGTTTCTGGTCCAGCTATTATTTGGGCTTCAAAAGTTCGTGATAAAATAGCTCCTGGCCTTGATCCTTGGGGATATTCTATTAAAATTTTAATGAGTCTTGTCTTTGTTTCAGGTTTAGTAATGATGTTTTGTTACTGGTGGATGCAAAAATTTGTGTTAACTGATGCACGATTCTATGACCCACAAGAGCTAGCTCAAAGCAAGAAGAAGAAACCTAAAATGAGTATAACTGAAAGTTTTGCTTATCTAATGCGCTCTCCTTATATCCTGCTTTTGACTCTTCTTGTATTAGGATATGGCGTAGCTATTAACATCGTTGAAGTTACTTGGAAAAGTCAGCTAAAATTACAATTCCCTAACTCTAATGATTACAGTGCATTTATGGGACTGTTCTCTACTGTTACTGGGGTTGTTTCAGTATTTATGATGCTATTCTTAGGTGGTAATGTTGTTAGAAAATTTGGTTGGCTTACAGCAGCTGTTGCAACGCCAATTATGTTACTAATTACTGGCTCTGCATTTTTTACATTAGTCATATTTTCTGGAAAATGCTCTACATTATTTGCTGCTTTTGGAACAACACCTTTAATGATGGCTGTTATTATTGGTATGGTTCAAAACATTCTTTCTAAGTCAACAAAGTATGCTTTGTTTGACCCAACAAAAGAAATGGCTTTCATTCCTTTAGACCAAGAACAAAAGGTAAAAGGAAAAGCAGCTATCGATGTTCTTGGAGCTCGATTAGGTAAATCTGGTGGATCCTTAATTCAACAAGGATTGTTGGTTGTATTTGGTAGTATTGCTGCTATTACACCTTACCTAGCTGGTATTTTAGTTGTTGTTATTATTGTCTGGCTTTTTGCAGCTAAAGCTCTAAATAAGAAATTTTTAGCGCTTACAGAAGACTCTGATACTTCTTCTAACAAATAAACATGAATTAGGGTTAATCCTTTATTGATGTAAAAGCCCATAAAAGAACATATCTTTTATGGGCTTTTTTTTATGAATTGACAACTACATTAAAGATTTCTAGAATTCGACCTAATTATTTAAAAATAACTAAAAAAGATACATTCTTTGAAAAATTCTCGCATAAAACTCATTAGAAATTTCTCAATTATTGCTCATATTGATCATGGAAAGTCTACTCTTGCTGACAGACTTTTAGAATTGACTCATACTGTAGAAAAAAGAGAAATGAAAGAACAAGTACTAGACGCAATGGATCTAGAACGAGAACGGGGGATTACAATTAAAGCTCACCCTGTAACTATGGAATACGAGTACAAAGGTGAAATGTATTGTATTAATCTTATAGATACTCCTGGTCATGTCGACTTTTCTTATGAAGTATCTCGTTCTTTATCAGCATGTGAAGGCGCTTTATTAGTTTTAGATGCATCCCAAGGCATACAAGCTCAAAGCTTAGCCAATGTATACTTAGCTTTAGAACGTGACTTAGAAATCATTCCTGTAATGAATAAAATTGATTTACCTACTGCAGTACCTGAAGAAATCAAAAAACAAGTTAGAGACTTCATTGGATTAAGCACTGAACATACTGTATGTTGTTCTGCAAAAACTGGACTTGGTGTTGATCAAATCTTAGACAAAATCATTGAAGTAATCCCCCATCCAAAAGAACCTACAGATGATATTCTTCGCGCTTTAATTTTTGATTCTCATTATGACTCTTATAGGGGTGTAATGGTTTATGTAAGAATCATTTCAGGCTATATTAAATCTGGCTTACGAATTCAGTTAATGGCTGCAGATAAAATATTTGAAGTTAATGAGGTAGGAATTTTTAAGCCTTCTGCTCAAGTATGTAGTGAATTAGCTCCTGGAGAAATTGGCTACTTTATTGCTAATATTAAAAATGCTCAAGATGTAAAAATTGGCGAAACTGTCACAGCTATAAAACACCCTGCTAAAGAGCCCTTACCTGGATTCAAAGAAATACGTCCTGTTGTATTTGCTGGTATATATCCTGTTGATTCATCAGGATTTGAAGTTTTAAGAGAAGCTCTTTATCGCCTACAAATCAATGATGCTGCTTTATCTGTAGAACAAGAAAGTAGTCATTCTCTTGGTTTTGGATTTCGCTGTGGCTTTCTAGGCCTTTTACACTTAGAAATTATATTTGAAAGACTAATACGCGAATTTGATGTTGAAATTATTACAACATCCCCAGGCGTAGTATATAAACTGTTATTAAGAAATGGAAAAGAAGTTTTAATTGATAATCCTACTCATTTTCCTGATCCTTCATTAATTGATCGCTTAGAGGAACCTTGGGTAAAAGCTCATATAATTACTCCTGGAGAATTTTTAGGTGCTGTAATGAACCTAGGCATGGAAAAACGTGGTCTTTACATAAAAACAGAGACTATGGATCAAGTACGATTATTACTAACTTATGAATTTCCACTAAATGAAATTGTAACTGATTTTAATGATAAACTTAAGTCTGTTACTAAAGGGTATGCTTCCTTTGATTATGAATTTTTTACATATCGTAAAGGAGATATTGTCAAAGTAGATATTCTTGTTAATGAAGTAAACGTAGATGCATTCTCTTTATTAGTTCATAAAGATAAAGCTGAAAATAAAGGAAGAGCTTTGTGTAAAAAACTTGCAGAAATCATTCCTCAACAACTTTTTAAAGTTCCTATTCAAGCTGCTATTAATAAAAAAGTACTCGCAAGAGAAACTATTCGTGCTTTAGCTAAAAATGTAACTGCTAAATGTTATGGTGGTGACATTACTAGAAAAAGAAAACTTTGGGAAAAACAAAAAAAGGGAAAGAAACGTATGAAAGAATTTGGTAAAGTTTCTATCCCTCATCATGTGTTTATTGACATCTTAAAAATAGATGATGATTAAACATTCACAAGCTCATTACGCACTATATACTGATGAGCTTGTATCTCCACCCTCTCCAGTCCAATCAGTATGAAAGAACTTGCTTGGATCTGCATCTAAACGCGCATAACAATGTGCACCAAAATAATCTCTTAAAGCTTGGATAAGATTTGCTGAAGAATTTGCTGTTCTATACCCATCAAAAAATGCAAGAGCTGCTGTGAGACATGGTAGTGGTATACCCATTTTTACACCCAACACTATTGCATTACGCCAACCTTTTTGTGCTTTTTCTAATTCAGATATAAAAAATGGAGCTGAGAATAGATCTGGTAATTGAGGATTATTATCAAAAGATTCTGAAATTTTATCTAAAAACACGCTTCGAATAATACATCCTCCACGCCACATTAATGCAATATTACCATAGTTAAGCTTCCATCCACACATATCAGATTTAGCCTTCATTAACATATACCCTTGTGCATATGATATAATCTTAGACGCATACAGAGCAAAAAAGACATCTTCTATCAGATCGTTAACATTACCCTGAAAACTTTCTGCTGTAATACCTTTAATCCTTTTAGATGCTTCAATTCTACGATCTCGTAATCCTGATAAATAACGAGCAAAAACTGATTGTGAAATCAAAGATAAGGGAACCCCTTCATCTAAAGCACTTACTGCTGTCCATTTACCTGTTCCTTTTTGTCCTGCAGAATCAATAATATGATCCAATAGGACAGAACCATCTTGATCTTTAAAACGAAGAATAGCAGCTGAAATTTCTATAAGATAACTATCTAACTCTCTTTTATTCCAATCTTCAAATACAGCAGCAATTTCATCTGCACTCATATTTAATGCAGACTTTAAGAGTGCATACGCTTCACAAATAAGCTGAATATCACCATATTCAATACCATTATGAACCATTTTAACATAATGTCCAGAACCACCAGCCCCTACCCAATCACAACATGGCTTTCCATTATCAGCTTTAGCTGCAATTGATTGAAATATTTCCTTGACATATGGCCAAGCTTCTTCATTTCCACCAGGCATAATAGAAGGACCAAATCGTGCCCCTTCTTCTCCACCAGAAATTCCTGCTCCTATAAATAATAATTGATGAGCAGCTAGCTCTTCACAACGACGCTGCGAATCATCATAGTGACTATTACCACCATCTATAATAATATCACCTGCTTCAAGCAATGGAATTAATGAATTAATAACAGCATCTACTGCTTCTCCAGCTTTCACCATAATAATAATTTTACGGGGCCTCTTCAAGGTAGCAATAAAATCTATTAGTGATTCCTTACCTATAATAACTTTATCTTTAGCTACTTGGTTGAGGAATTTTTGAGTCACAGAAAAGGTGCGATTAAATACTACTACTGAATAGCCATGGTCACTTATATTTAGTACCAGATTTTGACCCATGACAGCCAATCCTATTAATCCTATATCTGCTTGCATATGTAAAAGCTAACCTCTATCTTGAAATGATATTCTTAGTATTTGTTAAAAAAGGATATTTTTGTCGATATTAACTCTTTTCACAACATATAATTTTGTAGCTCGGGTCCTCGTAGCTCAGCAGGATAGAGCGGTTGCCTCCTAAGCAACAGGCCGCGCGTTCGAACCGCGCCGAGGATGATTTTATAGAAATAATATTTATTATTTAAAATATCCTTCAATTCCCTCTGCAATTCCTTTTGCTAATTTATAACGGTACTTAGGGTCTGCAATACGCTTACACTCTTCAAAGTTCGAAAGAAAACCTACTTCAATTAAAATAGCTGGCATTTTTGTTTCCCGAATAACAGAAAAATTAGCTGTTTTTATCCCTCTTGAATGAATACCTGTACGTGCAACCATACGGCGTAATACCATCTCTCCAATTTTTTGAGATTCTCTAGAACGATTATTATTCTTTTGATCTTTATAATAATAAATCTCTGTTCCATGAGCCATTGATTGAGGAGCATAGTTATAATGAATACTAACAAATAAACTCGCTCCTGATTCATTCGCGAAAGCAGCTCTTTTAGCTAATGATACATAAATATCACTTTGCCTAGTCATTAATACTCTATACCCTATGTTTGTAAGGGCTGTCTTAACAAGCATAGCTGTATTAAGAGCTATTTCTTTTTCCTGATGACGATCTTTCACACTTATCGTTCCCCTGTCTTTCCCTCCATGACCAGGATCAATAATAATAACGCCTCGGAATTTTTGTCCTCCTGAGCGAGAATCTTTCTTATGTTGAGCATGATTACTCACTGGTTTTCCTAAGCCAACATGCGTTCCTATACATAAATAAATAAAAGCAAATAATAAACCTTGTCGCATGTAATAATTTTTGCTCATTACAACAAATTTCCTACTTGTAAATGACTAATAAGCTGATTAACTACCATCTTGTCATTATATGGATAAGAAGTTCTTTTAAACTCTTGAATTTTTTCATGACCTTTTCCAGCAATAAGAATAATGTCTTCTTTCTTTGCCCACTTTAAAGCCACTTCTATAGCAATAGCTCTATCTGGTTCTACAACATGCTTCTCGTGATTAAGAAATCCTTGTTGAATATCTCTTAAAATAGCTTCTGGTTCTTCTGAACGTGGATTATCAGATGTTAAAATAATGAAATCAGCTAACTGCTCTGCAATAGCACCCATTAGTGGGCGTTTAAAATAATCTCTATCTCCCCCACATCCAAAAACTATAATTAAGCGTCCTTTATCATCTAAAGCATTCCTTAAAGCGGTAAGCACTATTTTTAATGCACCAGGCGTATGAGCATAATCAATAAAAATAGAGCAGGGACCACCATCTATAGCCTCCAATCGTCCTGATGGAGCCACAAATTTATGAAAAATTTCAGATAATTGTTTTAGAGGTGCTTTTAAGATTTTCACACAAACAGATAACGCAGCCATTACATTATAAATATTATGTACTCCAATCAATCTACAATGAAAAGGTACTATTTCTCTTTGGTAAACAATATTAAAAAATAAATTCGGCCCATCCTGTAAGATATCAGTAGCATATAAATCTGCTGAAGGATCTAAGCCATAAAAAAAAGTGCGAGCCTGACACCCTTCTCTAACAATTTCAGTCCATGGGCAATCTTTATTAAAAATTGCCCATTGCAATGGTGTCAAATTTATAAATAATTTACGTTTTTCTTGTGCATAATTTTCCATCGTACCATGGACATCAAGATGCTCAGAACAAAGATTCGTGAAGATTGCAGCATCAATATTACAACCTTTAATTCTACCTTGCATAATGCCAAAAGAACTGACCTCCATAGCAACATGTTTACAGCCATACTTCAACATTTCTTTCATTAATTTTTGAGAAGTAATGATATCTGGAGTTGTATTTTTACCCTCAAATATATGATTACCAACAAGATACTCAATTGTGCTAATTAATCCACATGGCTCTCCTAACATATCAGCACAATGCTTGAGCATGTATGATACAGTCGTCTTTCCATTTGTACCTGTAACCCCCATAACATGCAAATGCCTAGAAGGATCTCCATAAAATTTAATGACAAGCGCTGATTTGCATTCAATAATATTATCTGTCACCATTTGTACAGTATTAGTAAAGAATGGGTTGTATTGATCAGATAAAATAGCAATAGCACCGTTATCTAAGGCATCTTGAATAAAATTATTTCCATCTAATTGCGTTCCTTTATGAGCCACAAAAATATTTCCAGGGGCTGTTACTCTTGAATCATAAGATATTCCTGAAACATCAATAGATTTAATTTTTCCATAAACAATACAAGGTAAGTCTGCTATTAATTTATTTAATTTCATTTTTGATTCCATAGCTCATAAAGAAATTTCAAGGCCTGAGCCTCTTCTTTAAAAACTTCTTTTTGTTTAGGCTCACCCATATACTCCAATGCTCTTTCAGCTATGCATTTAAAAATTGGTGCTGCTGCTCGTCCACCCATATAATTTTTTCGTCCTTCTACCATTGTATAAGCAGGATCATCAACCGTAACCATCAAAACAAATCTTGATTTAATTGATGGATCTTGAGATGCAGGTGCAAAGCCAACAAAAGAAGCCATATGGCTTTTTTTACAATAATGTCTACCTACAATTTTTTCAGCTGTTCCTGTCTTTCCTCCAGAAGTATAGTGAGATAAAGAAGCTAGTATACCAGACCCCCCTGGTTGTGTGGTGTACCTTAACGCCTTATATACTTGCCGTACTACATGTTTATCTACAACAGAAGACATAATTTTTTCATCCAAAACTTTTGTTAATAATGTTCTCTTATTTGTATTATTTTCAGTAAGCATAATTTTTTTAACAAATGTTGGATTAACCAAAAATCCTCCATTTACAATAACAGAATAAGCTCGGACTACCTGAAGCATCGTTGCCATCATATTATAACCCATAGCTAAAGAGTAGGGCGTAGATAGGGACCATTGATATAATCCACCTGGATATTTTTTATTAGGGGTTGGAATAAATCCTTTGGCTTCCCCAGGCATTTCAATCCCTGTCTTGACGCCTAATCCAAATACTGACTGTAATGTGTCATGGTACCAATTAAAACCCATATGACGCACAATAAGATCAGCTAATTGCGCCATATAAACATTTGATGACTTTTGTATAGCCATATTCATATTTAAGGCTCTACTTGGAAATATATCTTTCAATGGAAAGCGTGTACGTCCTGGAAAAATAGACCTAGTAACATCCATTTTAGCTTCAGGATCAAAGATAGCTGGCTGGCCCAAGTTTTCTAACTCTTTATTTGCCATAAGAGCCAACGTTACTGTCATTGGTTTCATAATAGAAGCAAATTCAAAAGCCTCTACAATAGGTTTACTCTTTGTTTGTTCTACTTTAAGTGGATCATTAAAGTAAGATCTATAAGAAGTAGGATTAAAAAAAGGATACTGCCCTATAGCTAGTATTTCTCCTGTATAAGGATCCATCATCAAAGCCATAGCTCCTTGAGCTCCTGTTCTCTCCACCCCTTTCTCTAATTCTTCTTCTATAATACTTTGTAAACAATGATTTACACTAAGATAAACATCTGCACCATTACGAGGTTCCTCTATCACACGGTCAATATCCATGCGATTTAAAGGAGAACGCAATAATTTACGTTTCCCTACTTTTCCATCTAAAACATGATTAAAATAAGACTCTAATCCTCCAGTTGGAAAAGCCTCTAAAGAAACCTCATCCTTATCATCTCTTATAGTATGTAAAACTTGCCCTAACAACTTGCCATATGGATATGAACGATGATAATCTTTTACAAAATAAAGAGCATTTGGAGCTATTTTGTGCTGTCTAGCATAACTTTGCCACCACTTTAAAATGTGATCTTTACGAGTACTATCCAATTTACGCATTAAGCAACGACTACGACTAATTTTTAAAAATTCTTTTTGAATGATTTGAGCATCACTAGATAAAAGATCTGCTAAAACAGCACTAATCTCTTGCTGACAAATCTGTGGAACAGCTACTGGATCCACATATAAATGAAAATTAGTAAGATCATATACTAATGGACAAAGATCATCTTGGTGACCTTTTTGAATGCTCATATTAGAATAAAAAGATCCCCTTTTAAAGGGTTCTTTCACAATAAATTCATGCTGTAAATTAGCTTCCCGCGTCCAACGTGCACCTTGAACTACCTGTAAATGAAAATAACGAGCTACTAAAAAAGAAAACAAAACAAAGATGAAAGAAGCTACCACTAGAATACGTTTTTTACAAGTCATGGCAAAGTATCACGATGAAAAATCTATAATCTCATTTGAAGGAACCATATGTAAATGATAAAACTCTGGCAACTCTGCTAACATCATTAAATGTTCTGGGTTATAAAACTTATCTAACATGAAACGTAAATGATGATTCTCTTCTTGTAATACATTAAGCTCTTTTTCTAAAATTGGAATCTCTAAACGAATACCTGTTATTATATTTTGCTGATTAATGAAATTATAAATAAAACATATAACTCCACAAACACAAATAAGGATTCGAACAAAAAATCCTTTTTTCAAATTACCCTCTCAAATAATCTCATCTTAGCAGAACGACTTCTAGCATTCATCTTGATCTCTTCTTTAGAAGCTTGTATTGGTTTTTTAGTTAATATAACCCCAAGATCCTCTATTTGATAACGTCGAAAAGCATTTTTTACTTCTCTATCTTCTAAACTATGAAAAGAAATGATAGCCAATCTTCCCTGTGGCTTTAAATAAGAAGGTGCTTCTAAAAGAAATCTCTGTAAAGCTCCAATTTCATCATTCACATAAATACGCAATGCCTGAAAAATAAGAGTAAATGGATGTATATTTTTTCTTAATCGCCATGTAGGAAAAATATGACGTAATACTTGTCCTAACTCTAAAGTAGTTGTAATACGATGCTTTTTACGCACAGAAACAATGGCTGCTGCAGCACGCTTCCATAAAGGCTCTTCCCCATAATCACGAAAAATCTCTCCTAATCGCCTTTCTGAAAACGTATTAACTACTTCTTCTGCAGTGACACCCTCAGAAGTATCCATACGCATATCTAACTTACCATCCTTACGAAAAGAAAAGCCTCTTTCAGGTTGATCCATCTGCATGGATGAAAATCCTAAATCTAATAAAATACCATCAAATGGTGTCTCTTTTCCTATATCAGCAATACAATTAAAACTATTATGTATCAAGCGTAAGTAAGGCGTAAAAGATATTAAATTATTTTTAGCTAACTCTAAAGCAGCACTATCTTGATCAACACCTACAAAATCAGTTAACTCAGAATGACCCTCTAGCAATGCCTTAGCATGTCCTCCAGCGCCTAATGTTCCATCAAAAAAAGAATTCACTTCCTTAGAGCTAAAAAAAGAAAGAAAATCTTCTTTCAATACAGGGATATGGGGCAATATCGACATTTTTCCTCTTTTACTTGAACAAGCAGAAGAAGGCAGTCTAGCAGAAGCGACTAGTACAAACAACCATCACGCTTCTTTCTGATGCTCAAGTGAATGATAATATAAAAATAGAAAGAACAAGAAAATATTCACCTTGATTCTTTCTATTTTTATTTAGGCTATATTAATCATAAAGAAGTAGAAAATAGATTCAAATTATTACTTGTCAGCTGCATGTAAATGAGAACTTTCTTCCTTAACAACAGGTTTTTTAACTGTTGCAGGCTTTTTTACATCGACTTCTTTGTGATCAGAAGATTTTTTCATATCTTTATTTTTGTGCTGCTTGGTCTTTTCTTTTACGCCATTAGTAGCACCTTTACTACCAGCTGATGTACAAGATGCCTTTGTTTCACAATTTTTTGTCTTACAAAGAATTGTCTTCACACAAGAACAACCTGAAAGACCAAAAATTGCCAATGCTAACGTTACTGCTATGACAAATTTTTTCATAAACCCCTCTTTCCATAAAAATCGAACAAGTACCCTATATAGATACCATCATTCCTGATGGTTCTATTTAAAATAATTATTGTCTATAAAAATTCTTTTATTAATCAATAGGATACTCATCATCAATTAACTATGATTTATTAACCTTAGATTCAGCTAATGAAGTAAAAAAACTAGAACAATCCCCTTTCTTCCACTCTTCCTGCAAAGCACGATACATTTTTTTAGATAGTCCACCTAAATAATTCATGGCATTTAATAACCTGCAATTAGTTTTTGGCTTACCTAATAAAGCAACTGAATCAAATAAAGGTAACCCCTTGGTCTTCCCTGTAATAGCACTATAAAGTAGTGGTATCATGCCTTTTTTATAATGAATACCAAACATTTTAGCTGTATTTTCTGAAGCTTTTCTAAAACCTTCTCTACCCCAATCATCATCTGCTTCCATACACCAAATCATCGATTGTAATAAAACCGCTCCCTGCTGAGTAGTTAACCCACGAGATAAAAGCTCTGACTCTGAAGTATATGTAGGATTACCAGTAAAAAAGAAGTGACATAGCTCCATAAAATCACCAAATGTCTTAATACGAGTATGGCATAAAGGGCTCAACTTTTCCATGAACTCATCATTAAATCCCCACTGCTTAATTTGAATCCAAAGATCTTTCTCTGCTATATTATTAATAATATAATGTTGATTTAACCAATCCAACTTTTTAGTATCAAATATTGCTCCTGAAATACCAATATGTTTTGGATCAAAAGTACTGATAAGTTCTTCTTGTGAGTAAATTTCTTCTGTAGAATCAGAACGATATCCCATTAAGGAAAGAAAATTGACAAATGCTTCAGGCAAGTACCCTGCATCTTTATAATAAGAGATAGATGTTGCATTCCGTCTTTTAGATAACTTTGCCCCATCAGCACCTAATAATAAAGGCATATGCAAAAATTGAGGTGGCTCCCAGCCAAATGCTTCATATAAAAATAAATGTTTAGGGGTAGAAGGTAACCATTCATCTCCTCGGATAACATGCGATATTTTCATAAGATGATCATCTACTACATTTGCCAAATGATATGTGGGAAAACCATCTGATTTGAGTAATACTTGATCATCTACATCACTCCAAGGTATAACAATTCTTCCCTTGACCATATCTTCAAAAATACATTCTCGAGAAAGCGGTACTTTTAAACGAATAACAAAAGACTGTCCTTTATTTTCTCTTTCCTTCACTTCTTCCAAAGAAAGATAACGATAACGACGATCATAGCCTATCTTAGCCCCTGACTGTGCATTTGCCATTCTTGAAGCTATCAGCTCTTCTGGTGTAGCAAAACATTTATAAGCAAATCCAGATTCTAATAATTTTTGAACATATTCTTGATAAATACTAGTTCTCTCAGATTGTCTATAAGGAGCATATGGTCCTCCTTTATCTGGACCTTCGTCCCAATTAAAACCACACCAGCGCAACGCTGATAAAATGTTTTCTTCATATTCTGGACGACTACGTGATTGATCAGTATCTTCTATGCGTAAAACAAAATCTCCTGCATATCGACGCGCAAATACAATATTAAATAGAGCCATATATGCTGTGCCAACATGAGGATCTCCTGTAGGAGAAGGCGCTATTCGCACTCTAACGCGGGTATTTTCTGTTGAAGACATATCTAAAAAAGCTCATTCAAAAACTTAAAAGGCCCTCTTATAATCTAACATATGGTTTTATTCAATAATTCTGACCTGGCATCCTTTATTAATAAAAAATCTTCTGTGCTTTATACTCTTTCCTCGATCATCTTTGTAGTTATTATTTATCTAATTGAAATTTTTTCTGCTTTTTACAAACTTTTTATTTGTTAAGATATAATTAAGATGTGACAAAGGTATTATAAAGAGAAAATCTTTTTTTTCTTTTACATATCTTGTCATTATACCTATCCACATAGATCTCTCCAGTAGATTTTCTTGCCATTTCTAATCTTTATTCTACTTAATAAAAAATTATTTTCTTTTATATTTAAAAAATCAAAAAACATAAAAGTTAAAATTAAAAACCTATAAAATGATTGTTATACACAAAAAAAAACTTGCTTGATAATTGCATGTTATGACAAAATAACTACTTAAAAATATTTTAAAACAAGAAAAAATGCAAATCGTAGATGTTTAATTACAATTATTAAACTATCGCTTTGTAAAAGAATTATTTTTTTAATTATTGATCTAAAGATCATAGCCTAAACTAGGAGGTTTCCAAAAACAATGAGTATAGAAGAGGAGTTGCAAGAATGGTCTAGTGAATCACAACTTTTATCTAATGAAATGGATAAAAAAGTTGTTTCGATTACACAAGCTGCAAAAATTAATAGTGTAACAAGACAAGCGATCTATGTAGCTATCAAACAAAATAAGTTAAAAGCTACAAAAACAAATCGCTGGGAAATTGATCTTAAAGATTTAGAAGATTATCGAACGAATAAATATTCTCGAAAGAAATCTACTTTTGATGGTGAATTACTATTTGATAATTCTAAAGGTCTTTATTCAGTAAATCAAGTTGCAGAAATACTAGAAGTGCCTGCCCAAAAAATTTATTATGCTACTCGCACAGGTATGCTTAAAGGTTCCCGTAAAGGAGCTGCTTGGGTTATTGACACTGAAGAAATAGCTCGGTTTAAAGAAGAGTATTTATCTAAAAATAAATTGGTAAAAAAAGAAAATTAAGAAAAAATTTCTTAATTCTTTTGATCCTTGGAGATTAATATCTTTCTGTTTTTTTGAACTTTTCAGATATGAATAAAGAAAAAGATAATTTCATTTTATTCATCTAAAAGCTGAAAATCTTTTAAAATCAAACGGATAGAATATTTTCCATAGGCACCATACACTTGAGGGGTATAAGCTATACGTAATGTTTGATGTATTGTTTTCTTTAAGAAAGCTAATTTATCAATCATACCAAAAGCCATACCTTCAAGAACACAGCTATTTTGTTTTAGATATACTTTTAAATGGGCCCCTCCAATAATTTTAGGCATTCTTACTTGATTAACATCACAGTAGAATACAGGAGGGGGATTTTCATTGCCGAAAGGTTCTAACAAATCTAAAGAAGCCATTAAATCATCATTTAGCGCTTCAAAATCTACTTGTGCATCTAAAAACATCTTAGCAACAATATCTTGTGGCCTTAAAGATGAATTAATAATATGTAAAAATCGTTTTTTGAATGGTATTAAGTTATCTTCTTTTAACGTAAAACCTGCTGCATATGGATGTCCACCATAATTAATTAAAAAATCTTTACACTTACTTAAGATAGGTAAAAGAGCAAAATTTCTTACTGTGCGAGCTGATCCTTTGCTAACATTTCCTTCTATAGCCACAACAACAGCAGGTCTATTATAATTTTTTGATAATCGTGTAGCTAACAAAGGGACAATTCCTGACTGCCATTTATCAGAAAAAAGAAAGATGGCTTTTGATTTTAATACATCTTGTTCTTTTGCTAATTTTACCTCTACATCATGCAAAGCATGCTGCTCTAACATCTGTCTACGCCTATTCATATCATTAATCTGTTCTGATAAAAATTTAGCCTGACTAAGATCCTCTGTTAATAAAAGATCTATGCCCTTCATTGGCTTCCCTACACGACCTAAGCTATTTAAACGGGGAGCTATCTTTAATGAAATATCTGAAGCCTTAGCTTCTTCTTGTTTTACACCCACGTCTTCCATAAGCTGCCTTAAACCCACCCTGGATGTCATCCGAAGTTGTTTAATCCCATAGGTGACTAAAATGCGATTTTCATCTTTTAATACTCCCATATCTGCGACAGTTCCAAGAGCTACTAAATCTAAAAACTTTTTAAGATCAGGCAACCTATCAGATGATATACCCATACCTACTAAATAATGAGTAATAGCATGAACTAACTTAAAAGCAACTCCTACACCTGTAAGATCTCTACTTGGATGAGAAAGAGGGGCTCTTTTAGGGTTTAACACAGCTGTGCATTCTGATAGTTTATCAGTTAACTCATGATGATCTGTAATAATGACATCAATACCATCCTTAACCACCTTTGTAAGAGCTTTGCCAGCAGAAGTTCCACAATCAACAGTAATAATTAATGAGCATGATCGAATCTTAGCTTCATCAGCTAATTGATAAAAATAATCATGCCTACTCCCTTCTAAAGATGGTAAAAGATAATCCACAGCAATACCAATATCTCGAAAAAATTCAACCAATAACGCTGTTCCTGTCATACCATCAACGTCTGTATCACCATAAACAAGAATTTTTTCACCTTTTTCCATAGCAGCTACAATACGAAGAACAGATGCTGTCATCCCTGGTAAAAATCGTGGATCATAAAGATCTGGTAATTTAGCGTATAAGAATCGATTTACTTCTTTTATCGAAACAGATCCACGGGAAAATACACATGCTGCTGTAACTGGATGTATAGAAAATTCTTTTACAATTTTCTCCACACCTAGAAGATTAATGGTAGGATAAACCCACTCAACAGGATTTTGGGGAAATATCATGCAAAAAGACCTAAAAACCTTTTATAAAAAAGACTGAAAAGAGAATTATCTTTAGCATTTGCTCAAATAATCATCTTTCTTTTCAGTCTTTTTCTTTGTTTTATTAGAATAAATATCTATAACTTATTGAAAAGATTTCTCTTTATCAAAAACACAGCAAACAAGTGGCGTGGCAATAAACAAAGAAGAAAATGTTCCTAATAAAATACCAACAGTAATAATAAAGGCAGAATTAAACAATGCAACACCACCAAAAAATAGTAATGGCAAGAGCACAAGTAATGTTGTAATAGATGTCATTGACGTTCTCCCAAATGTTTCATTTAATGAAGAATTAATCAATATATCCATTGGCATAATTGCCTGACCTAACTGACTTTTCTTTTCTCGGATTCTATCAAAAATGACAATAGTGTCATTCAATGAGTAACCAATAATAGTTAATAATGCCCCTACTGCTTGCATATCAAACTGTATTCTTTTGCAGAATAGATGGCCAATAGACATAATTGCCATCATTAAAAAAACATCATGCACTAAGGCAATAACTGCTGCGCAGGCATATCCATAACTAAAACGCAAACTTACATAAATTAAAATACCAGCCAAAGCTACTACAAGACCAATTAATGATTGGACTAACAATTTTTTAGAAAAATGATTAGTCATAGAAGACCAATTGTAGTGTACTGTTTTTAATTCATCTGTTTCTACTTCTAGTCCACCTTTTAACAACATATTCATAGCTTTATTAAGAGCGGGGTCTGAACGAAAACCATAAGCTCTGTTATCATTTATAACTTCCCCAACAGCCATTGAATCTAAGGCCTTACCAAAACGAATCCTCACTCGATTAGAGCGATTTAAAGAACGTAAATGAAAATCTCTAGAAGATAACCCTGCATTTTTTAAACATTGTGCAATCATATGCTTGTAATCTGATTTGTTTTCCTTTTCTTTTACATTTAATGTTAAGACATATCCACCTGAAAACTCTAATCCAGCAAAAGAAGAGTGTGTTTTTAACAAAAATACTCCTACTCCAATTACAAATATACCCATAATCAAAAGCCATGAACGACGTGCATATTTTAAAAAATCAAAATTAGAAAAAGCAAACCATTGACGCATAACAAAATCTTTCTCGGTCAATTTGTTTAATCTCCAAGAAAAGAACCACTTAGTTACAAAAAAAGCAGTAAAAATAGACGATAAAATACCTACTAATAATGTAATAGCAAACCCTTTAACTGATCCTTCAGAAAAAAGCAGTAGTACACCCATTGCTAAAATAGTAGTAATATTAGAATCAAAAATCGTAACACAAGCTTTTTTGTAACCTAATTCTAACGCAGATTTTATTGACTTCCCTTTCTCTCTTTCTTCCCGAATACGTTCAAAAATCAATACGTTAGCATCTACAGACATACCTAAAGCTAAAATAATACCTACAATACCAGAAAGAGTAAGCGCAGCCCCTATAGCACCTAAAACAGCTGTAATAATTAATAAATTAATGACCAACGCTCCAACAGCAACCATGCCACCAAAACGGTAGTAAATACACATAAGGCCTGCCAACGTAATAAATCCAACTAACAATGCCCCTAAGCCTTGCCATCTTTGTAATTTACCAAGATCAGGACTAATATTTTCTTCAGATAAAATTTCTGGCACAAAAGATAAAGAACCTGCCTTCAAATCAGAAGCTAATTTATTGATCTCTTGAGTAGAGAATCTTCCAGATATCCTTGCTGAATCACGTAAGGGTGATTTTAATGATGGCATACTGATAATTTGATCATTCAAGATTACAGCCATCTTCCATCCATAACCAGCTGTAAACGCTTCTTTACCTGACCCTTGAATTCTTTCTTCACAAAATTGACTTGTCCAAAAATGAAAATCTTCTTGTGGATGTATTCGGGCACCATCTATAGAAGAAGTTGTTTTTTTGATAACAAAATTCAACTGACTCCCCTCGTTAGGTTCATAGTCAACTTGAATACCCTTTAAGGAAGAACCTTCTAAAGCATAATTTCTAAAAACAAGCATTAAAGGATTCTCTCCTTCCATCAGCTTTTTTTCAGTTTTAACAAAAACAGGGATAGAAAATGTCTCATCAAAAGCAGTACCAGCTGCCTTATCTTTTTCTGAAGCAAAACGCAACCCTGCTTCATAAAGTTTCTCTGCATAGGGAACTAGTCCCTCTTTTCCATTTTCTAATAATTTATATGCTATATTATTAAGACCTAGCACAGAAAGTTCTTTTTGAGATCTTGCTTCCTTCCAAACATCATGTAAAAAACATCTTACAGCGTCTCCTAAATCTGGATTAAAACAAGAAAATTTTTCATTAACAACATGAAAACTCAATGCGGAAGCTTGTATAAGATCTTGTGCAGAAAAATTTTGAGATCCTGGAAAATCAACAGTAATGACTGAACCATCAGTCCTAATATCCATCTCTGCAACACCTAAGCGATTTAATCTCCCAGTTAATTCTTTACAGGCATTATCTAATGCTTCTTTATCTGTAATATATCTGTTGTTTTTATCTTTTAAAGCTATACAAACAGATTTTCCACCAGATAGATCTAATCCCCATTTTAAAATCTTCCTTTCATCTCCTAGGAAATATTTTTTAAAGTTGATTTTGCAGTTATTCCATAAAACATTAATACAAGGCGGAGTGACACCCACGCCTTTTTTAGAATCTCCATATCTTTGATAGTCATCGTGCCAACGAATTAATGATTCATGACGCTTTGCATCAAAATGGTGCATATTAGATAAGTGCTTCTTTCCTTCAGGAACTTGTAAGAAAGCAAACTTTTCTCCTGTCTTTATTTGAAAAGATTCTGCACATGTTTGTAAAAACTCACTGCCAATATTTTTTTTCACAAAAAATAAATCTTCTTCATTTTTTTCTAAAATAAATCCAGATTTTTCCAGCAAAGAGATCAATCTTTGAGTATCTTTAAAAAAAACTTGTTTTTGAACATCATCTGATAAATTCATATACTTACGACTTATTAATCCCCATCCTTTTGCTTGAATAACAACAAATGATGATGATCTTTCTAAGTCAAATTCATTAGGAATAAATACTCTAAAGCCGAAATTAGCATGATCTTGATCATTGAGAACAGGGAATACATGAGTCTGTAAGTCAGTAATCGCAGGATTCCACTCATGAGTAATAATCCGTTCCCCTAAGCTTTTATAAATTTTTGATAACATCGTAATATCAAAAACAATACTGCCTTCCTTAGAAACCCATGAATTATCTAAATAACAATAAAATCCTTCTTTTTCTTGTATTACTGATTCTTCTATTGCTAAAGAAATTTCCGTACAAAAATCTTTTAAAACATTTTCTGAATCCTGACTAACTTGAACTATATTTACATCATCATGAAAAACTAAAGACAACTTACTAGACTCTAAATCAACCATTACTTTAGAAATTAATGGATGTAAATCTTCCAGCCTACACGCTATGACATCCGCTGCTTCTTCTTCTATAAATTGTAGATGTAAATCTTTATTAATTTTATCATTAGCGTCTTCTTTGGATAAAAAATCCCGAATTAACGAAGCACTTTTTGAAAAAATAATACCTTCGTGAGAATTATCAGAAAGATCATGATTCTTGGAAAAACTAGCTCCTGCTTCTCCCATAGAATCTGCTAAAGAAGCTAATTCCCGAAAAGAAAGCCTCCAAGAAAGAATTTGACGATCAACACTTGCATGTTGGTTTCCAAAAATATTCGCATACCACTGTAAATGTTTTGCCTTTTCCCAAAGATCATATTCTTTAGACTGAGAACCTTTCAATAGGGCCCGAGAAACAAAATAAACCCTTTCTTTTACAATCTCTCTGTATAAATCTGAATACTGCTCATGATTTTTTTTAGAAGAAACAAATTGAAATTTTTTCTGTATATTATTAATCATTGGAAGCTTGCGTTGCACAAGCACTTCAAATCCTTGTTCTCCCTTATCCTGAATACTTTCTGATCGCATATCTAAAAATTTAAAAGCATCAGTAGGAGTAGCTGCATCTACACTTTTAAAAAAAATTTCAGCATCAGAACGTTTTTTAAAATATACTGAAACCCCTCCCATAAATTGTTTGGAAAAATTAATCCCTAAAGGCCTCAGCCCTAAATGCTTGCTCAAAGAGCGTAAATATTGTAAAGAAAGATCTTGGTCAGCTACTAAATTTTTTCCAATATTTTGGATAACACAATCAGCCATTTCTACATGAGGCCGCTTGCGTGCTATACCTGAATAATAAAAAAAATTAGGAAGAATGTTATAGATTACAGCAATCAGTACGAATCCAATTAAATAAACATGCCATTTTTTTCGCCTTTCCATGATTAAAATCTTTCCCTTTGAACATAGAAAGGATTAAAATAACAACAGCAGATGAATCTGTCAAACTGGAAGACCTTGATATAACTTCTTATATTATTAATAATCCCTTAATGATCGAAGAGATTGTTAAAAAAAAAAGAAATAAGTAAATTCAAAAGCTCTTTTCAATATTTTAAGACCCTAAAAAAAATAATATATTTTGACTGATACTGCTTTTCTTGATTCTATGAACGAGTCTGTTACTACTGAAGAACATGTACTTCATTATTCAAAACAAGAGCTAGATTCTGTTCAAAAAAATAAATTCCCAGCTCACATTGCAATTATTATGGATGGAAATAGACGTTGGGCAAAAAAACAAGGCTATTCTAAAGAAACATTTAATGGCCATACAATTGGAGCTAAACAACCTCGAATAATTACTGAAGCTGCCTTACAACTTGGTATTAAAACATTAACATTTTTTGCTTTTTCTACAGAAAACAATGAAAGAAGCTCCTTAGAAATTCTTCATCTATTTGATTTATTTATTCAAGGGTTGCAACAAGAACGTCCTTTTTTGCAAAAAAATGGTATTCGATTCAATGTTATTGGAAACACTTCCTTACTTCCTAAAACATTGATTGAAGAAATAACTATTACTAAAGAAATGACCAAAAAAAATGATAAATTTAATCTTATCTTAGCTATGAATTATGGTGGTCGCGATGAAATTATTAGAGCAACTCGTCTTATTCTTAAAGATATGATCGAACATCCCTTTAATCCCGAAAGCATCAATGAAAAAAAATTTTCCTCTTATTTAGATACTGCTCCTTATGGAGATCCTGATCTACTTATTCGCACATCAGGAGAAATGCGTGTCAGTAATTTTCTTTTGTGGCAAATAGCATATACAGAGTTTTTCGTTACTCAGACACTTTGGCCTGATTTTTCACCCAAAGATTTATTACATGCTGTGATGTCATTTCAAAAAAGAAACCGCCGACAAGGACTGTAATTATGAAAAAAATAAAATTACAAAACTTAAGCCAAAGAACAATTACTCACTCTTTATCAATCACTGTAGTACTAGGATTGTTACTTACTGCTAATTTAGCTCCCATGAAATGGATCATGGCGGGTATTATGTCTATCTTAAGCGCTTGGACTACTTTTGAATTTCTTGCTATCGCTAAAAAAAAGGGCTCCTTCCCTGCTATAATAGAAGGTTCTATTATTTCTGCTGGCTTTGTATTTTTGTCATTTATAACTGACATACTTCATCTTCAAGATTCAGTGGATATTTATACATCTATCCCTTGGATATTTTTATTTATTATATTACCTACTCTTTGTTTTGTAAAATATGCCTCACTAAAAGCATCTCCAATCATCAATACTGGAGTCATGTTTTTTGGAATTTTATATACTGCTGTCCCATTTAAGTTTGCATTAGAAATTTTATATGGCATTACAAAAGAAGGCTCACCTCATCAGCGCATTTGGTGGTTAGCCTTTATTCTTGCAACAACAAAAAGTGGCGATCTATTTGGTTATTTCTTTGGAAGCATTTTTGGAAAAAGAAAATTAGCACCTAAAATTAGCCCCAATAAAACAATTGTTGGAGCTGTTGGAGGTTTATTGGGCTCTTTATTTGTAGCTGTTATATTTTTTATTACATTACCAAAAAAAGAATCCTCTCATACTTTAACTCTTTATATCCTTTTAGGATTTGCAACTATTCTTTGCTTAGCAGGAATATTTGGTGATCTGTTAGAATCTATGTTTAAACGAGATGCTGCAGTCAAAGATAGTGGTTCTTTTAAAGGAGTAGGTGGCTTTTTAGATAATATGGACGCTCTCTTACTCAGCATTCCTTTGGCATATCTGATGTTAAAAATTCTTAATCATACAAATCTTTATTTCTTATTCTAATGTTTACCATTATTACTATAGATGGCCCGGCAGGGACTGGAAAAAGCACAATAGCAAAAGAGTTGGCTCAACAACTTCAGTATAATCATATTGATACAGGGGCTATGTATAGAGCTGTAGCTTATGCTTATTTACAAGAAGGATTGTTTATTGATGAAATCAGTAAACTATTTACTTTTAAGCAGCTATCCTTTTTTTTAAAAGATGGTGAACTTACTTGTATGTATAAAGGCTTAGTACTAACAAAAGAGCTAAGATCAAAAGAGACAACACAAACATCTTCTGCTTTATCACAACTTGACGAAGTACGTTCACAACTAATTCAAATACAAAGAGAATTCGCAAAAGAAGGCAATGCTGTTTTTGAAGGTCGTGATATTGGATCTATTGTATTTCCTGATGCAAATTTTAAATTTTTCTTAATAGCTTCTATAGAAGAACGTGTGAATCGTCGAGCTAAACAACTAGAAATTGCAAATAACCAAAGTATAGATAGAGACCAGTTATTTATGGAAATTTCTCAACGAGATCAAGCTGACCAAGAAAGAACTCTTTCTCCTTTAGTTCGTCCAAAAAACTCTTTTTTAATCGATACTTCTTCCTTAACAATTTCCCAAATTCTTGAAAAAATATTAACTATAACAACACAAATTTGTTAAATGAAATATCTTTTTTATCATATTGCACGATTTTTTTTTAAAATCTTGCTCCTCTGCTTATATCGCAATAAAGTGTATGGATCTGAACATTTTTATAAAGGTAGTGGTGTTGTTGCTGCTAACCATGTCTCTTATCTTGATCCATTAATTGTTGGAGCAGCAGCACCATCCCGGATTTTTTTTTTAGCAAAAAGAGCTCTTTTTAAAAACTGGTTAGCTAGTTTTATATTAAAACAATGGGGTGTTGAACCTATTGATAAAGGCCAGCACTCAGCACATCATGCTATTTTTGCCAAGATGATGTCTCTTATTGATCAAGGTAAAAAAATAGCTATATTTCCTGAAGGGACTCGCTCTGTAAATGGCCTATTACAAAAAGGAGCGACTGGCATTGGCATGATTATAGCTAAAACTGAGTGTCTAGTGATTCCTACCTATGTAGCTGGATCATTTGCTATCTGGAGTGCAAAAAAAAAATTTCCTTCACTAAAAGGTCGTACTGCCTGCGTTTTTGGATCCCCTATTAATTGTTCTACCTTGAATCCATTGCTCAGCAAAAAAGAAAATTATGAAAATATAGTTTCAACTATCATGGATCGAATTGCCTCCCTTAAAGATTGGTATGATAATGATCGATCAGGCACACCTCCATAAAAACAAGATTCTGCCATATGTACACTCTTATTAAAAGCCTCAGAGAAAAGTGCTCTGTTATTGTTAAAGCACTTTTTCCTGATATTGATTTAACTATACTATCAATTACCCCTGCTACACAGGAACGATTTGGGCATTATCAATGGAATGATTCTCTTAAAATGGCAGGCATTTTAAAAAAATCTCCACGAGATATTGCTCAATTATTAGTTAGTCAACTTCAGCTAGATCCTGTATTTGAAAAAATTGAAATAGCTGGTCCTGGCTTTATTAATATCGTTTTTTCATTAGATTTTTTAGGCGATTACTTAAAAGAACTTATTAAGGGTCTTCATTTTCAAGGATTTCGTACTAATAAACCTGAAAAAATCATTGTAGAATTTTCCTCTCCTAATATCGCTAAAGAAATGCATGTAGGTCATCTCCGTTCTACGATTATTGGGGATGCTTTAGCTCGGATTTTTGAATTTGGAGGACATGACGTCTTACGATTAAATCATATTGGTGATTGGGGAACAGCTTTTGGAATGCTTATCACTTATATTTTTCGTTATGAGCCTACGTTACCTGATAACCCAGAAGTATTAACTCTTACTTATCTTTCAACTATTTATAAAAAATCTAAAACTTGCTTTGATTCTGATCCTCTTTTTAAACAAGCAGCAAGAAAAGCTGTAGTAGCACTACAAGCACATGAAGATAAATATATTAAGATCTGGCAATTAATTTGTGATGTATCTAGAAAAGCATTTGAAGAAATTTATCTAAAATTAGACGTTAAACTAATAGAACGTGGTGAATCATTTTATAATCCTTTTTTACCTTCAATTATTCAAGATTTAGAAGATAAAAACTTAATCTGTATTTCTGATGGAGCCAAGTGTGTTTTTCATGAAGGCTTTTCTATACCTCTTATGATGCAAAAATCTGATGGTGGCTATAACTATGATACTACAGATGTAGCAGCCATGTTATACCGATCGCAAACTGATCTAGCTCAACGCATTATCATATTAACAGATGCAGGACAAGCACTACATTTTGCATTAGTAGAAAAAACTGCACAAGCAGCTGGCTATTTAAATAACGTTCATTTTCACCATGTTCCTTTTGGTGTTGTTACAGATAGTGATGGAAAGAAATTTCGCTCCCGCTCAGGAGAAACCATAAAACTATCTGAATTATTAGATGAAGCTATAGAAGAAGCCTCTCGTATCTTAATTGAAAAAAAACAAAATAAAGCTCTAGTTAATGAAGAAAAATCATCACCATTAACCACAATTTCTCCAGAAACTTTAGGCATAAATGCAATTAAATATGCAGACCTGTCTTGTAAAAGAACCAGTGACTATGCCTTTTCTTTTGAAAAAATGTTACGTTTTGAAGGAAATACAGCGT
Source organism: Candidatus Clavichlamydia salmonicola (assembly GCF_015356765.1). Classification (GTDB taxonomy): domain Bacteria; phylum Chlamydiota; class Chlamydiia; order Chlamydiales; family Chlamydiaceae; genus Clavichlamydia; species Clavichlamydia salmonicola. The sequence goes on along the minus strand of NZ_WTCQ01000003.1, from coordinate 66,090 downwards.
CTTTTATTTTATATTCATATGTGCGCATTAAAGGAATCCAAAGGAAAAAAAATCTTTCAGACGAAGCATTGCAAGCATTAAGTAACAACTACACCCCCATTCCAGAACATCCTTCTGAAATTACTCTTGTTCTACATCTCCTTCGCTTTCCAGAAATTTTAGAAAAAATCCAAGAAGAACTTTATCCTCATTATCTTACTGATTATCTTTATGAATTAGCTCACAAATTTAATGCTTTCTTTAGAGATTGTCGCGTTGCTGACTCTGAAAATGAACATACGCGTCTTGTTTTTTGCTACATCACTGCAGAAATTTTTAAAACAGGTATGGAATTACTTGGACTAAAGGTATGTGATTACCTCTAAGAATGAGCTAATACCTTTTCTGGTACTTCATCCATTACACTTAAGTTGTTTACTTCACTACTATTACTTAAAATAGGATCTACCCGTTCTATATCTGCCCCTAAAGCCTGTAACTTATCTACTAAATGAGCATACCCTCGGTCTAAAATATGGACCTTTTCTAAACGACTAGGCCCTTTGGCTATTAATCCTGCCATAACATACGCAAAACCTGCTCTTAGATCTGGTACTATCATCGCTTGTCCTTGCAGAGGCGTTGGTCCTTTAATGACAACACTATGAGCAAAATCCCTCATCTTATAACGACAAGACCCTCCTCCTAAACATTCATGAAATAGCTCTAGATCCCCACCCATTTCTTTAAAAGTTTGAAGATATCCTAAACGATTCTCATGAACAGTTTCATGAATAATGGAAGCACCATGTGCTTGTGTTAACAGTACAGTAAAAGGTTGTTGCCAATCTGTCATAAACCCTGGATGAACAGCTGTTTCCACAACCATTCCACCTCGCAAAGGCCCTTGATAGAAAAACTCTATCTGATTAGAACCAAAGCTAATACCTGCTCCTAATTTTTGCATTCGCGTAATGAAGGAAAGCATTCCTTCATTATTAATACCTTTTACTATTACATGTCCTTGAGTAACTATTGCTGCCATACCATAAGAAGCTGCTGCAATTCGATCAGGAATAACCATATGGTCTACACTATTAAAGTCTTTACCTCCCCATATACAAAGAGTACGCGGTTCTTCTAAAGAAATTAATACACCCATTTTTTGTAAGAAAGAAACTAAATCCATAATTTCTGGCTCTACAGCAGCATTTTTAATCACTGTTAAGCCTTTGGCTCTAACTGCAGCTAAAATAATATTTTCTGTCGCTCCTACAGAAGAATAAGGCAACTCTATGATAGCGCCATGCAATCCCTTAAATGCTTGAACTAAATAAGATCCATCTTTCTTTGTGCGGCGATATTCAACCACTGCTCCCATTTTATGAAAAGCTTCTACATGAAAATCTACTGAACGTAAACCAATGGAATCTCCTCCTACTGTTGGAACAATAATTTCTTCTTCTGCTCTTCCTAATAAAGCTCCAATAAGTAACACTGGCATCCTATTAAGATTAGAGAATTTTTGAGATACATGGGTTTTTTTAAGAAAAGGTGTTTCTATTTCTATAACAGCTTCATCCTTATCCCATTGTACGATTGAACCTAACTCTTCACATATTTGTACTGTTGTATGTACATCACTTATGTCAGGAATATTTCTTAAAATACATTTTTTATCAGATAGTAATGATGCTATTAAAAGCTTCGTAACAGAATTTTTTGCACCTGCTATAGAAACCTCTCCCTTAAGACCTTTACAACTACCTTGTATATTAAAAAAACTCATTTTTTTACCTTTATTTGAATGAAGGATCTTTAAGAACGCAAGCACTTTGACCTGTTCTTCTTCTTTTATACGATTTTATTATTTCATAATCAAAAAAAGCTTCGAGCTTTTAACAAAAAATTCTTTTTATATAGTGCATCAGTATCTGAAGGCTCTATAATCATTTTTTTGTTTTTTACCTTGCAGCCTCTATTTTATTTATCTAGTTAATATTAAACTGTTTATAAACTCTATATTGTTTTGTTTTTAAAGATTGTGTAATGAATCAATAAAGTAAATAAAAACAAACAGTTTATTTTAATAAAAAATATTAAAATATGGATAAATCATAATTAACATTGTTTAATAATGTCTATTCATAATACAAACCCATTCTCCAACACTCCTCCTCCTAGTCAGTCTCAGCCCAAAATAAGTGGCTCTCATGCATTTGGATCTCATGTTGTAGCAAGTTCAGGAGAAGCAAGTAGTTTAACCAGCTCAAGCCGAATTAACAGCCTTTCTAGCAGTTCTTTAGAGTCTTTACATAATCCTTTTCTAGACGCTACAACTGCTCCAGAATATTTTACTCACCATGATGTTACCACCCGCAGCTCAGAAAGAAGTAATGTTGAACAGAATGTTTCAAATGTATTTGAACACAGTGTCAATGAAGGACATACAAGACGAGATAGCCTAGGAAGCGCTGATTTTAATTACGCTGTAGAAACTGATGAAACTGCCCCTTCCAGTAAAAGTCCATTAGAACAATTTCCTACTTATGATCCTACGAATGCAGCATCTATAAAAACTTTTTTATCTCATCCAAAGGTCCTCCCTCTTATTCAAGAAAGAAATGGCCATTATTTTTATGTAGATGAAGGCAATTCTCGCTTTATCTTTGTTCCTGATAAACAATGGGATCAAGCAGTTTCCATTAAAGTTACTAATGGTAAAACTAAAGGTGATCTTGCTAGCTTAGATCATTTAACCATGTGTATTTGTAAGTTTTCATCTTCATATAAGACCTTAGAATCAGACTGGGCATCTAAACGAGCTCCCCAGATTAGGGCTAACCTTGGGTATGATCAAGACACACCTGTGCAGATGACCCACTTTGTATTAAACTTTAAACACAGAATGGCCACAGGGTACGCTCCTTTTGGAGAGCCTGAAGCAACAACTAAACATTCCCCTTCTGTTTGGAAAAGGGGAACCAAAGTTTCTGTTCCAAAAGAGATGTGGGATGATACACAAGGACTTCAACCAGCAAATCTTAAACAAGGTCCTGAAACACCTACTGCCACTCGATCACAAAGAAATGGAGATGGTGGAAAAACACCAAATATTACAGTTAGTCCAATCATTACTGTAAATCCAAATATAAGCCCAATATTTAATAATGGTCCTAGCACAGGATTCCATCCATTTGATGATCTCAATAGATATCCAGGATATGGTAATCAAATGGGTAGAGATGACCAAGGAGACCGTTCCTCAGCTTCTCTAGACTCTGGTTCTTTGAGAAATGAACCTCTGTATTATTCAGAACCTGGTGCAGGAAAAGCTAATTGGGCTGCCCCAAATCCATTCCTTAATCCAACAAATACTAATAGTAGTTCTTCTGATAGCTCTTCTAATACTAATCCATTCGAAGGAAGTTCTTCTGGGACAGATATGGAAAATCAAACTACTTCTACAAATGCAACCACAGAAACCCCTACATCAAATAAACCTTCAAGACTTTCTGTTGAAGATGGGAATAATCTTAAAGATCTCTTAGGTAAGGTAAGAGCACATTTAGACACAGTTTATCCAGCAGATGGATCTCCAAGTTCTAATGATCCTAATGTTTCATTAGGATCTATTATTAAAGGAGCAAATTCTTCTCAAAAAGAAACAGTTGCTCCTACTGAAGAAAGTAGTCCTAAATTATCTGCTACCGCAGCTAAGTTATTAACTACTAATACCCCACCCATTCAAAACGCTACTTCTGCAACAGTAGATTTAAGAGCACCAGCTAATCCAATGCCAGTAAGACCTCGTTCAAGCACTCCTTCTCCCCAAACATCTACGTCTGATCTGGAAGTTCTACAAAGAGTACGTCGTCATTTAGATGAAGCTACTCAACCTAATTATCGACCAGATCCTAGTCAAAGTATTGGTCCTATTATCAAAAATTATGAACAAGAAAAGAAAAATCAATAAACACCTACTTCATCTAATAATTAGTCACTTAAGATTATCTATCTTATTTATGATCAGATAAAAAGAATCTGCTGAGCTTAGATTTCCTAAAAATGAATCAGCATGTTACAGTTAATACTTAAAGAATCTTGAATAATACCCATCATTCTTTTTTCATATTTCTTATATACGATTTTTATGAAATTTTGTTTTTTTAATGAAGTACCTATAAAAGAGAACGATGTTCAGATCCCTATCAATGATGCAGGGTTTCTTTATGGAGATGGCATTTACACCTCTATCCTAATTCGTAATGGTATTCCTGTATTCTTTGAACGACAAATGGCATTACTACAAGCTCTCTGTAAACAGCAACAAATTGTAGCTCCTATATTTTCAAAAACAATGATCTTAGAGCTGCTAAATTTAAATAATATTTCAACTAATTCTCCTGATCATTACCTACGAATCATTGTAACTGGTGGAGCAGAAACCCCCTCTCGCATATTTCAATTAAGAAAAGGCTTTTCTCTTGTTACAGTTAAAGAATTAACATTGTCTTTTTCAGACATTCTAAAAGTAATTTTTTTTCCCTTTCCTTCTCAATCCCAACATACACATTATAAAAGTTTAGCTCATCTTAATCGCTATTATATCAGAGATTTTGCTAAAAAATCTGGTTATGATGATGCTATTTCTATCTCATGTAATAATGAAATTTTAGAACTTTCTTTTGGAAATTTGTTTTGGATCGATCAACAAGATGTTTTCATTCCATCCCCAGCGTTACCCCTTTACCATGGTATAACCATCCAAGTAATGACTGAAATTTTAATCAAACTGAATTATAAAATTCACTTTGTTAAATGGAATAAAGAAACATCCTTAAGTAACTACCTCTGCTTTGCAACCTCTACCTTCATGGGCATCAGACCTATTCAATCTATTGGTGATGCCCCTTTGCCTATAGACTCTAAAATCACTTCTTTATTACAAACTGCTTTTGCAGAAGCTATTCTTACTCATTACAAAAATTTTAATAATCATTAAAAAGATCTATTGCTAACTAACCTGCCATGTTATGGTAAACTTCACTAACATCTTCAATACCTTCTAACCATTCAACCAAGGCCATGTTGGAATTTTGAACTTCTTCTGTGCATTCAATAAAATGCTCTGGCATATAAGAAATTTCAGCATTATCACAAATAATACCTTGACCTTCTAGCTGCTCCTTAACTTCATATAACATCGTTGCATCAGTAATAACAAGAAATTGCTCATCAGCATTTTGAATATCTTCAGCACCTGCTTCTAAAGCAAGTTCCACTAAAAGATCCTCTGCTACTATACTAGCCTCAATATAACAAATCCCTTTACGCATAAAATTAAACATTACACTACCTGGTTGAGCAATAGTGCCCCCTCTTTTATTGATAGCGATACGCATTTCTGTTGCTGTTCTATTTTTATTATCTGTCATGGCTTCAACAATAATACCAACACCCCCATGACCATAAATTTCATAGCAAACATCATCATATGTTTCTGTAGAGCCTACTGCTTTTTTAATATTTCTTTCTATGTTTTCATTAGGAACATTTAGAGCCTTCGCCTTCTGTATAACAAAACGAAGACGAGCATTTGCTTTTGGATCTGGGCCTCCTCCATTTTTAACTGCACTGATTAGCTCTTTTCCTATAATAGAAAAAATCTTTCCTTTTTTAGTATCTGCTCGTTCTTTGCGATACTTAATATTTGCCCATTTACTATGACCAGCCATATAACCCCTTGAAACAATAATGGCGTTTTTTAGATTTTTTTAAAAAAACCCTTAAATAATCTTTTTCCCACTGACGCGCTTCCCAATACCTTTCAAAAATTCTTTCTTGTTCTTTGAATTCCCTTCCATGAACAACACGTCGACCCTCTGCACTTCTCACCACTGGAAATATCTTATGTAACATTTCATGATACAAAATAAAATCTATGAAAAATCCAGGAACATCTTTATGGTCTAAACAACTTCTAATCTTAATTAATTGCTGTTGAGATGAATAAGATCCTAATGTGAGACAACCATTAACTCGCTTAATAGGACAATCCCACCATGTTAAGTCTACATTTAAGCATTTTTTAAAATAACGTTCCTCTAAATATGAAGAACGTTCTCTTAAATTATATATTTGACCTTCTGGCTTTAATACTTTTTCTAGAGTAATAGGAGCAGTTTTTTCAAAATAACTTTCTATATAATTTCGTAAAACTAAACTGTCTTTTTTAGAAAGCTTTCCAGACGATTGGATAAAAAATTTAAGAATTTTCCAAATTTCCAGAGAAGCATCAATAAAGGCTGCATGCACAGAAACCCGCTTTCTTCCCATTTTGTCATAAGCCATACGCAAATATGAAGAACGTGTTTCACTAATCCTTAATTGTACTGAATGATCTATCTGATCTTTCAAATAATCAATTAAAGTAACCAAATTCACAGCCGCCTTTCCATGATAATCTTATCCCAATACTTTCCTTCATACTTTAAACATCTTTTCTGACATCCTATCTCTTGAAATAAAAATCTTTTATAAAGAGAAATAGCAGGGTTATTTTCATAAACTTCCAAACAAACAGACTCCAACCTAAAGGTTTCTTTAGCCATATTTAAAATATTATTTAGAAGTAAAGTCCCAACTCCTTTATTTCTCCATTCTTTTTTTACAATTAAAGAAACGAGGGCATGATGAGCTATTTTTTGATAAGGCATGAGTATCAATGATCCTATTCCTATAGGCTCATCATTACTTAAGGCTGTAACGCTTGATTGATATCTTGAAAAACTTAACCAAAATTGAGCTGAATCTGCTATTTCAACAGGAGTGCCACAAGGAAATAAAGTCTGTACTTCTGGTGTTGACAACCATGCTGTTAGGCTTTCCAAATCTTTTTCAGGCTGAGAATAGCGTAACTTAACCTGAGATAGATCCTCACTTTTACTTAAATTGCTCATTTATAAACTCCATATTATTAAAAAAATAAATTAAAAGACTCAATAAGAACGTATTAGCATACCATAAGCAAAAGCATATTCAATCTATTTTCAACAATGTTGTGTCATCCTATTGCTAATTTATAGGCATTTTTTTTACATATTAACAGATGAAAAATTCTACACTATTTCAAAAAAATATTTTGTTCTATTAACTATAACAGGACTTTTTCATCTTACTCTGTTGAAATAATATGCGTTTATAGATTCGCGTTATAAAATCTGTTCCATAATAATATGGTCAAAATACTCATCCCCATACTTAAAAGACTTTCTTTCTCTAGATATTTCTATAAATGAACATCTTTCATATAGTCGAACAGCGGGGCTATTTTCCAAAACCCTTACATAAACAGCTTTCATTTTGAAATTGTCTTTTGCTACTTTTATCATATGATTAAGAAGTAATGCCCCTAACCCCTTATTTCTATACTCAGCTTGTGTAATGATAAATAGATTGGCATGATGAGACATGCTCTGATGTGGTCGTAATAATAATGTACAGACCCCACAAGGCTTTCCATCAATAGTCGCCGTGATGCTCGCATTATAATTCGCCATCTGTAAACGCTCACAGATATCAATCTTCATTTCTAAAGGTGTCTGTGGATAAAATTGCTTCCGTATAGCTGGATCACTATACCACGTTTCTACATAGGGAAGATCTTCTGAAATTCGAGTAGGACGCAATGTATATGGAGTATTTTCAAGAGATATTGTTTCTAGCTTAGGCGTCTTACCATATAAATGCTGGTATTGCTGTTTTAACTGTTCATACTGATTTTTCATTTCTCTATGTCTCTTATTATTTAAAAAAAAATACGCATACAATTTATTTAATTTGGTAAATATTTTAACAAAATCAAAACTATTTTCAAATCTTATTTAACAAAAAAATAATATTTTTTTTAAAAAATAAAAAACATCAAATATAATCTTAGCTTTCTACTTATTTCCCTCCATATTGCCTCAAAAAAGCGTTAATAAAATCATCTAAGCAATCTCCATCCATCATCGCCCTTATATTCCCTACTTCAAATCCAGTACGAGCATCTTTGACTAAACTATATGGCTGAAATACATAACTACGAATTTGATGCCCCCAAGCTATATCTGTTTTTTCTCCATGTTCCATTTGGATTTTTTCTCGCCTTTCTTTGAGTTCTTTTTCATGTAATCTGGATCGCAACATTTTCATACAGCTCTCTCTATTCTGAATTTGGCTACGTTCATTCTGGCAAGTAACCACAATACCACTAGATAAATGAGTCATCCTAACAGCTGAATCTGTAACATTTACATGCTGCCCACCTGCTCCTGAAGAACGATATGTATCTATTCGCAGATCACCAGGTCTAATATCAATAACAATATTTTCATCTACCTCAGGAAATACTTCTACAGATGCAAAGCTTGTGTGCCGTTTAGCATTGCTATCAAATGGCGAAATACGAACTAAACGATGTACACCTACCTCAGCTTTACAATAGCCATAAGCATATGGACCTGTAAACTTAAAGGTAACATGCTTGATTCCCACTACCTCTCCATCTAAGCGATCCACTTCTTCTACTGCCCAACCTCTTGAATGCGCCCACCGGGTATACATACGCACAAGCATCATAGCCCAGTCACATGACTCTGTTCCACCTGCTCCCGCATTGATATTCAAAAAACAATTCGATGCATCTGATGGTCCTGATAACATCTTTTTGATTTCTACTAATTCTAATTTTTTATCTGCTTTATTAAGAAGATCGTCTAGTGCAGCACATAAATCTTCATCCCCTTCAGATAAAGCTTCGTCTAACAAAGAAGCCACATCTTCTATAATAACTTTAACTTCTTGATATGGGACTAGCCATTCTTTAAAAGAATTAGATTCAGCAATGACCTTCCTTGCATTTTCTGGGTCTTCCCAAAAATCAGGAGCCTCAGTAAGAATAGTGGTCTTTTCTAATAATATTTGCTTATTAGCTAAGTCAAAGATACTCCCACATATGTTGTAATCTTTTAGATAATAATTGTAATTTTTCTTTTAAATCATCTTTCATATCTACACATTTCCATATAATAACACTAAATATTGAGATTTTTTTCTCATCAGAAAAACTTTACCTTTCAAAAATCAAAAAGTCAAATAACAGAAATTTCTAAAATGTAAATTAAAAAAAATTCATACTTCAACTATCTGGAAATCTTTCTACCAGAAAAACTTCTGCTTGTTTCTCATCAAAAAAACCCAATTAGCTTTTTGAATTTGTTGCTTTTTATCAAGTATTTATTTAAAAATATTGCCTTTATCCACTAAATCTTTTAGTAAATGACAGTATTGTAGGATTTCTTTTGACGAGAAAACCGCATGAAAGCTAAAAGGATTCCCAAAGAGGAATTCTTTTTGTACTTTACTAGGAGAACACAATGACCCAAAAGAAAAAAAACAGCGCTTTCATGCACCCTGTTGAAATTAGCACGGATCTAGCCGCTATTGTGGGTGATGGACCAATGCCAAGAACTGAAGTTGTTAAAAAAATATGGGCTTACATCAAAGCTCATAACTGTCAAGATCCCATAAATAAACGCAATATTGTCCCTGACGCAAAATTAGCTAAAGTTTTTGGATCACCCAGTCCTATTGACATGTTTCAAATGACAAAAAAGCTTTCTATTCATATGAAATAAAAAGTTTTACAGCTTTTGTTCAACTTTCTAGAAAAGCGGCGCAGATATTTGCTCGCTTTTCTCCTTTATAGGTTGTATGTTTTTGAATATTTTAGATTTATGCTGTCTTACTTCAATTATTGGAATTTGGCCTCGGTTTTTTGCTCCCTATAGACTAAAAATATCCACTCATAAATGGCTTCTTTCTAAAAAATATGCTCATTTACATAAATTACGGATAGTCCATATATCTGATCTTCATTTTTACAACAAATTATCAGCTTCATTTTTACAACGTATTTCAAAAAAAATAAATCTCTTATCTCCTGATATTATTCTTTTTTCTGGGGATTTCATCTGTAGAGCTATCCTTCCTAAAAACGCAGATTTACTTAAAAATTTTTTAAATTCATTAACTGCTCCCTTAGGTTGTTTTTGTTCACTTGGTAATCATGACTATGAATCGTATGTTTCTAAAAATATAGATGGTATAGTTGCTATCAAACCCGCTAACCAATCTCTTCTTCCTTCTTTATGGGATAAATTTAAAATCCTATTCAGAGCTCCAAATAAAAAAGTATTTTTTTCTCCTTATATCAATAAATTAAAAAAAAATGCTCAGCTTGCTGCTTTACTTAAACAAACCTCCTTTAAACTTCTCCAAAATGAAACTATAGTTCTTCCTTGTGGCTTAAATATCACTGGCCTTGGAGATCTTTTTGCCAAAGATTATTTACCTGCTCAGGCATTTTCAGCATTTAAGCATGAATTTCCAGGAATTGTAATGTCTCATAATCCTGATACTATTCCTGATTTAATACATTATCCTGGAAATTGGATTTTTTCAGGCCATACCCATGGAGGACAGATTTATCTTAGTTTCCCTCCTTTTTTAAAGCGATTTACTGAAAGATTAACTGGATTAAGCAACCCTAAATTTATCAGAGGAACTTTTCGTCTTTCATTAAATAAAATTGCTCATATCAACGCAGGACTTGGTCATGTTTTACCTATACGCTTTAACTCTTGTCCAGAAATTAGCTTTTTTGAGTTTTATTACTCTCATTCTTCTTAAAGATTTAGTATAATTCTGTTCTATTTTAAATTTTATTAATCTTAGATTTTCATAATTATGAAAAAATATAAAATGACTCTCGCTTATGATGGGACCTTTTATGGAGGCTGGCAAAAACAAATCACTTCTACATCTATCCAAGAAACTTTAGAAAAATATTTATATACTATCCTTCGCTCTAAAACCTCTGTTATTGGAGCAGGAAGAACAGATGCTGGAGTCCATGCTACAGAGCAAGTTGCTCATTTTATCTCTGAAGAAATTAACACTTCTGCTCTTAAACGTTCTTTAAATCATCTGATGAAAAAGCATATCGTAGTAAAAAATTTAGAAGAAGTTTCTCTTGATTTTCATTCACGATTTTCTGCTCTAGAAAAAGAATACCGCTACTATGTTTGGTTAAATCCTACACCATGCCCTTTTAAACACCATTACCATTGGCATATCAATACAGATCTTTCTTTACCTCTAATGAAAGAAGCTCTTCATTCTCTTGTTGGCACACATGATTTTCTTGGATTTGCAAATTCTGGCCGCTCTTATACAAGCACTATTCGAACCTTGACAAAAGCAAAGCTAGAAGAAGAAGAAGAAGGTGGTTTTCATTTTGAATTTATAGGTAATGGATTTTTATATAAAATGGTAAGGAATATAGTTGGTATAGTTATCGAGATAGGAAAAAAACGCCTTTCTAGTTCTATTATTGAAAAAATATTGATTGATCCTTTTAATAAAAATAATAAACCAACTGCCCCAGCAAAAGGGCTTTTCCTTCATAAAATCACATACTAAAATAATATTTATGCTTTCTTTTTTTTATTACTTACTCTGTCTGCTATTCATGACTTTGTCTTTAACAGGATGCTGTCATTCTTCTTTTTGCAAAGCAAGCAGGCGCTATTGTCTGTCTGAAAGACACAATAATTGCACAAACTATCCCCCATCGCATGTTCCATTAAGATCACCTAATCCTTTTTGTGATGATCAATTATACAGAAGAAGCCCACTCATCACACAAAATTCTTTTATGTGCAAAGGCTCCTTAAACAATCCTTCTTTACCTCATTCACAGAATCATCTACAAGATTGTCAAGGAGGAGAAGCTCATGGATTTCCCCAGCACAATGGAAAAGAGTATATAAATCCTGAGCTGATTCTTCTTTTAAATCACATAAGATCAATTTTACAAACTGCTGTTACAATCATTGCTGGACACCAATGTCAAAAACATTTTGAATATTCCCAAAATGTTTCTGCCAATCTTCCTCACATTTTTGGTTCTGCAGTAATATTTAGCATAGATAAACCTTCTGTTACCCCTGAACAAATTTGCCAAACAATTAAAACTTTTTATAATTCTTCTCCAGATTTCTATACTAATACATTTACTGCTGACTCACCTTATCCAAATATGAGTAATTCTCAGATATCTGTATTATTTGTTAATGATACTGAAATCCAAAATGTAGCCCCTAATAACAAAGTTCTTGTCCAAATTGTTATGAAAAACATCCCATCCAACATGGAAATAAAATAACTTTTTTACAATGAAGGATTCTCATTAAAGATTAAAAGGGTTGGTATTATTCCTTTTCTTTATTATTATTCCTCTTTGCATGCCGGTGTGGCGAAATGGTAGACGCGATAGACTCAAAATCTATTCTTAGCAATAGGGTGTTGGTTCGAGTCCAATCACCGGCATTCATTTTTTAATATTTGAGTTTCTTCAAAAAAGTTTTTGTAAGCAAAAATAGTCAAGCTCATCTGCATTAACAGACAATTCTCATATTATATTTTTTTTCCTTACAGCATTTTGTGATTTTTTTTGTTGCAGTATTGCTCTCCTATTCTATTGGTTAAAAATAAAAAATAAATTTCAATTTTTCAAATATTAAACTTATTTAAAAATTGTATTTTTTAAACCTTGATAAAAAATATTCCCTGGTTATTTTTGTATAAAAATTAATATATAGATAAATGCATGAAAACTCATTCCTCTGATTTTACTATTTCTATATCAAAACTTCTTCAAGAAACTCATAAATTAGAGACATTACAAACACTTATTTCTACTAAATTACAACAAACCCGCAAGCTATTTGAATCTTCTCAACTACACCTAGAAGAACTTTTTTCCTATATGCCTGATGGAATTCTTTTTGTAACAAAGTCTGGTATGATCTCACTATCTAACCCTTCAATTGAAGAAACCCTTGGATTTCCTCATAATTTTTTACAAAATAAATATTTTTGTGATTTACTCCCTGATAGTATTTTTGGATTTTCTATTACTGACGCACTCTTACATCCTCCAAATCCACAAACTCTTATTATTACCCTTGGAAGAGAAAATGCTCAAGAGCATGAAATGGAAGTTGTTTTGCGTCCTATTCGCGCAGAAGGCCTTATGATTATCTTAAGAGATCGATCACATTTACAATGCTTAGAAGAATCTCTTCAAAGACATCAACGACTTTCTGAACTTGGACAAATAGCAGCTTCTTTAGCCCATGAAATTCGCAATCCTTTAGGCGGGATAGAAGGTTTTACTTCTCTTCTAAAACAAGATTTACATAAGCCCTCGCAACAGAGAATGTTAAATTCAATCATTGGAGGTGTTCAAACATTAAACAACCTTGTTTCTAATATTTTAGATTACACAAAACCTCTAAGATTACGTATGAAGCAATTTGATCTGATTGCTTTAATTAAAGACCAAATCCCTTTGATTGAAGCAGAACAGTTCCCTCGGGAATGCCTCTTTCACTCTTCTTTAAAAAAAATGTCCCTTATTGCAGATCCAGATCGTATGAAAACAGTAATTTGGAACTTAATACGTAATGCTTTTGATGCCTCTCCTTCTAACTCTTCTGTAGATATTCATATTGATCCTAATGGCACTATAATTATTACAGATAAAGGCAAGGGTATTTCTAAAGAACAAATTGATAAAATTTTTACTCCTTTTTTCACCACAAAAATTAAAGGTTCAGGATTAGGATTATCAGAAACTGTCAAAATCATTGAAGCTCATGGTGGCACTCTTCATGTTAATTCTGAAGTAAACAAAGGCACATCTTTCTTCATTAAATTACCCTTACCTAATGGATTAATATGGCAATAGATAGTGTCCTAATAATTGATGACGAACCACTTATGCTTGCCTTTCTTGTAGAAGCCTTACAACGTAAACATTACAATGTATTCTCTGCAAAAAATGGAAGAGAAGCTCTTCATTTTTTAAAATCTCAAGCTTTTGACCTAGTTATTACAGACATGAATCTTCCAGATACAACAGGTCTAGATATTCTAATAAAAGCAAAAAAAATCTCACCTTCTACTTTATTTATTGTAATTACTGCTTTTGGAACCGTTGAAAATGCTGTAGCTGCAATGAAAGCTGGCGCTTCTAACTATCTTCTTAAGCCATTTTCTGTAGAAACACTGGAAATGATGCTTCTAAAAACTCAAGAACATCTTTCACTAATTGAAGAAAATACTTTTTTAAGAAATCAAACAGACCATTCCTCTATTCCAGAAGCTCTTATAGCTTTTAATCCTTTAATGAAACAAACACTAGCACAAGCACAAAAAATAGCTTCTAGCCATGCTAGTGTATTTTTACATGGAGAATCTGGTACAGGCAAAGAGGTTATGGCAGGTTTTATCCATAGATCATCCCCTCGGGCTAAACATCCCTACATTAAAGTTAATTGCGCTGCTATTCCAGAAACACTTTTAGAGTCTGAATTTTTTGGTCATGAAAAAGGAGCTTTTACTGGAGCTGATAGTAAAAAATTAGGGCGTTTTGAACTTGCCCATAAGGGATCTTTATTATTAGATGAAGTCACTGAGATACCCATAAAACTACAACCTAAATTACTAAGAGCCATACAAGAATTAGAATTTGAACGACTCGGTGGAACTAAATCCATATCTGTAAATATTCGTATCTTAGCTACTTCAAATAGAAATTTAAAACAAGCTGTCGAAGAAAATATTCTACGCTCAGATCTTTATTATCGCTTAAACGTTGTTCCTCTTCGAGTTCCTGCTCTCCGAGAACGAGTTGAAGATATTATTCCCTTAGCAACAAGCTTTTTAAAAAAATTTTGTAAGAAAAATGGTAAAAAACAAAAAACATTTTCTCCCAGTGCAACTAATAAATTATTAAAATATCCTTGGCCTGGAAATATTCGAGAATTAGCTAATGTCCTTGAACGATGTATTATTTTAACTGATGATGAAGTAATTGAACAAGATGCCTTATTTATTGATTAATCTTATCCCTTCATTTTATAGAAACTCTTCCTTTTGAAGCTTTTCTCTTGAAAAGACTATGCATCCCTGATAAATTTCCTTCCTGGATCTTTTTATTCTTTTCTTAAGAAATGAATGTCCATGAATACATAGATATGCACTGATAGCTCAATAGGATAGAGTACCTGGCTTCGAACCAGGTGGTTGGAGGTTCGAGCCCTCTTCAGTGCGTTTTTTATATCTTTTCCTTTTCTTCTAATCTTCATCAAATTCAATTTTTATATATAATTATAATAGATGATTAAAAAAATTAGAAATAGAAAGGATATAGTTATGGAAACAAATAATCATAAAGATTTACCTGAAGAGAATCATCCAGAAGCTTCCTCTGAAAAAATTTCCTACTATTTTACAGGCCGTCATACTTCAATAACAGATAGTATTCGTTTTTTTGTAAAAGATCGCTTAAAAAAACTGCATCATTTGTTAAAAAAAGATCATCCCATCAAAGTTAATGTGATCGCAAGCTCTATAAAAACAGAATCTCATGCTCGGATTACAATTACTACACCTCACTATACAGATACCTCTACAGGCTCTCACAAAGAATTATATTCTGCATTAGAAGAAGCTTGCTCTAATCTACTTAAAACTCTTTCTCGTCGACATGAGCGATCTCGTGACCATCGCCATAACAGCTTATCTGTTAATGAAGCTTTGCTACAAGACCAGATCTCTTTTCAATATTCAAATGAGATATTAGAAAAAGAAATTGATGAAGCCATTGATACATCCTTATTTGATCTATTTCCAGGAAATATCATTCAAGAAAAGTCAGAGAAAATAAAGACCTTAACTACAAAAGAAGTTATTATAGACATGCGGCTTAATGATACTGATTATCGCATATTTAGAAACTCTGAGAATTCTTCTCTATCAATGATATATCGTCGACAAGACGGAAACTATGGACTCATTAAATTACAAGGATAACGATTCTGATTATCTTTATGATCCTGTACGGCAACTTAAAGTAAAAAATTCTCCTGAAGAAAAGGTAAGACAACATCTCATTTTATTGTTATCTAACAACTTAGGCTACCCTCTTTCCTTTTTTTCTATAGAGAAACAATTATCTACTCTTAAAAATTTGCCTCCTTCTTTATCTAATCAAAAAATTCCACTAAGAAGAATTGACCTACTAATTTCTGTACCTATACGCAATAACTTTGAAACTAAAATGGCTCCTTTTTTAATTGCAGAATGTAAGCAATCTTTGCTTAATTTTCAGGCTGAAAAACAACTACTCAGTTATAATTTTTTTATCCGTGCGCCCTTCCTTCTGCTTACTAATGGCTCTGAAATTAAAATTGGAAGTTTTGATAAAGACAAAAAAACTTTTATCTTTAAACCTGGGCTCCCTCCTCATTTTAATGAGGTATATTCCTCTACCATTGCTTGCACATAACCAATTATTTTTAATATGTTTATAACAATAGAAGCCATAGTCCTTAGCTCTTTACCTCTTAATGATCAGGATAGCGTCATTCTTTTATTTTCAGAAAATGGGTTATTTCGGATATTCGTAAAAAATGGAAAAAAATATCAATCAGCTCATGCCACAGCTATAACCCCCTTAACAAAAGGGCTCTACACATATCGTTACTTACCAGGAAAGATGATGCGGCTTGAAGAAGCAAAAGTTATTAACCATAACCTTCACTTAAGAAAAGATTTTGAAACTTTATCTACAGCCTTGAGCTTAACTGATGCTTTGAGCTCTTCTCAATTTCTAGGAAAACCTGCTCCCTATCTTTATCAATTATTCATCAGTTTTTTAGAAAAAATATCTCTAATTCCAGATCCTAGTATTCTAAAAACTACATTTTTATTAAAAATTATCAAGCATGAAGGCGCATTGCAATTAGAACCTATATGCTATAATTGCGAAAAACACACTTCTCCTACTTTTCGCTTCGCAGGATATATCTTTTGCAAATACCATGCCTTTACAGCATGTGTATCTTTTGAAAAAAATGAAGAGATTTTTTTGCAAACATTAGCTCTTTCTCGATCTTTTGCACAATTAGCTGACTTATCACTATTTAAAGAAAATTTATTTGATAAAGTATCTATACTGTTTGACCAAACTATTTCTAAAGAAAAAATTTCGTCCTCTTCTGATATCTCAAAAAAGCTTACTCAACATTAAGGAAAATGGTGCCTCCTTGATGACTTTCAAGATTAAAGGTCAATAGAATTGGAGAGCTCCCAACTAATTTATTTTGAAATGTTTTCCGACAAAGACCTCTACTTTTTTGCTGTAAGCCATTTAAAATCTTTACCTTTCCCTTCCATGACACTTTGGTATGAATAATAACTCCTACATTGCTTGGGCATGTAATGTGCATGTCTTGCTCTTTATTAGTGACTGTTATCAAACAATCACGCTGCCAAGGTGCTACAAAGTTAAGCTTCATTTCTGAAGAACCACAAGCAATCATTATTTTATTCAACAAAGGGAACTCTCCTGAAAAAGTTCCTTTCAATAAGCCAAAAGAACCTCGATATAAGATCTCTTGTAATGCTGGAAAATCTCCTGTTAAAAAAAAATCTACCCGTTTCTTTCGAATAGCATCTATATCAATAAATTCTAGCTCAGGATAAGACCCATCTAAATCTATATGTTCAATATATTGGCGTTCTTTAATCTGTAAACATCTTGGGTAAGAATCATTCTGAGGAAGAATATCTGTAGCAAAAGTAGAAAAAAAAGAAGAAAAAGTCATCAGGATGATAAAAATCCCCGACATTGAAAAAAAGTACATTGTGTTCTCCATAAAAGCATTGCGAAAGGGGGGAGTCGAACCCCCATGGATTGCTCCACTACCACCTCAAGATAGCGCGTATACCTATTCCGCCACTTCCGCGTCTTAGCTTGCAAGAAACTGTTCTGATTATAAAGACATAGAGGTTTCTCTCAAGAAAAAAATCTTCTTTAAAAATAATCCACCTGCAAAAAAAAAATCAGCTATAATGAGGTTTTAAGCATTATTTTTTTAAATCTTTATTATGCGCTGTGCTGTTTACTGTATTACATCTTCTTATAATCTAGCTATTCTTTTTGATTTTTTAAGAGATCATTATACCACTGAATTATATCAAGAAGTGATCTATATAAAAGACCCTAATAAAAAAAAATATGCAGAAGCTTGTTTTTTCTCTTATGGTATTGCTGTATTTTGGAACTGGACTATAGAAGCTGAATCTCAATTTTTATTCTCTTTGCCCTCAGAAAAGCTTCATAAACCTCCTCTAACAGCTATGAACACTTATGAATTTGACTATGCTCCTGAAAATAAATTTTATAGAGACAAGTTATTTATTCAAAATAATGATGCCCTTACAAAAATTGCTGTTTCTTTTGGATTATCCCAATCTATTAAGTTAGAAATTTTTGAAAATATGATTAGTCAAACTATTGAAAATTCAAAACAATTTCCTCTAGATTTAGCTAGTAGTGGTAAAATTTTCTTATCTCGTAAAGAACTTTCTAAAAAAATTGGACAACTTTTTATTGATAAAGCATTGGTAAATTTTCACTCTGATATTCTTGATGAACCTGATTTTTTTTGGGAACAACCTAATTATCATGTTGTTTACCAAAGCATCGCAAAAAGTCTAAGTATTCAGCAGAGAACTGATGTCTTAAATCATAGACTTTCTATGTTAGGCGATTTACTTGAGATTTTAAATGATCGATTAAATCATCAACATGCTGCAGCTTTAGAGTGGACGATTATCTGGTTGATTGTCATAGAAGTAACCTTAACAATATTAAAAGACCTTTTTCATCTTTTTTAAAGAAATTATTATGCAAAAATTTCTACAAACCTTAGCCATTTTTTTCGTAAGATTTTATCAAATTGGATTAAAATTATTTCTACCTCTAGGGTCCTGCCGTTTTCACCCTTCATGCTCTAGATATTCTATACAATCTTTTGAGATGCATGGTTTTATTAAAGGCTGTTTTCTTACCCTTAAAAGATTAATTAAATGTGGTCCGTGGCACCCTGGTGGATTTGATCCTGTCAGTCCAAAGGTATCAAAATCTTCTCTCCAAGTAGAAGTTTTTCTGAAGATCGATGATTAAAAATCATTAATTCCTTAACTGTTACTTTATATTTTTTTGCTATCACCCAAAGTGACTCACCTGAACGCACTGCATGCTCTTTATAATTTTTTCTTGCTACAGGCTTAGTTGCTGCAATAATTTTTTCTTTTGGGCAAATATATTCATTTGCTTTCTTTAATACATTATTACTTCTTAGCTCCCCCATCTTGATTTCTTTGCTAAATTTTATTGCTATTGGATCATCTAGGGGTAATAAATTTAAAATTTTTAAAACTTCATCATCTGAACAAATATGCACTGCATAATTAAAATCAGTAATCAAAAAAAATTGCGCAGCTTCTACTACTCCTTTTTTTATATAACTTAAGAAAAATGATTGCCTCTGCTCTTCATCTGACTTATTTTTACAAGATATTTTTTTAATATTTTCTTCAAATAAATCTCCTCCACCTTTGACTAGTATGTTTAATAGTTGCTCTCTACAATCTATTTCTGTCTTTTGAGATAATATTTTTAAGCATTCTAAAAACTCTTCTGTATTACAAAAACATTCTAGTAAATCTGAGGTACAATTATAGGCCCCAATAGTAGCAATTAACTCTAACATTCCTCTTACAGTATAGGGAAAGGCTTCTGTAGAAACAAATTTATGACATAACTGAAAGTCTGCTACTTTCATTCCAATAGGAAATAACCAGGTTTTATCCTTCCATATCATTTTATTATAAGTAAATGCACGCCCACATGCCCTTTCTAAATCAAAAAAATCTCGAGAGACTAAAATAGCTATAACAAGATCAGAAACCCTATATCCATGATAATAAGATTGCGTTTCAGATAAGAAATTCATAAGATCTGACGCAGGCAATACTTCTAATGCCTTTAAAGAGGTTAAAAAAGGCTTTTTTATTAACAACTCCCCTACTTCTAATTGTTTATTATTTTTTTCTTTTAAATTTTTCTTTATGAATAAATGTTGAAAAATTAAAAAAGACAACAAAATATTAATAACGCCACTTATTATTAACGCCTTAATTATTTTTTTTAATATACTTGCCTGCTTAGGAAATACTCCTGCATTTTGATTTTTCATAAAGATAAAACTTGTTGAAATCTCTTGTCAGTATAGGTAAAAACCATGTAAAATACCCCTCTAAAAAGTTTTCTTTTAATATGCGCTGTTCTCTCTCTACTCTTCAATTATATTTACAAAAAAAAATTTCTATTGATGATCTGCATCAATGGGTTGATCGTATTGGTATTGAAATTGAAAAAATCTCAGTCCCTACATTTACCTTTAGTGATGTCATCATAGCAGAAGTTATATCTACTACTGCACACCCTAATGCTGATTCATTATGTATAGCAACAGTATTTGATGGCCATGTTGAGAGGCAAATTGTTTGTGGTGCTTCCAATTGTCGCATGGGTATCCGTGTTGCTTGTGCTATTCCTGGTGCTATACTGGATATTGGGAAAGATCCTTTTAAAATCAAAAAAAGCAAGCTTAGAGGTATAGAATCTTGTGGCATGCTTTGTTCTCATGAAGAACTTGGACTTTCTGCAGACCTGTATGGTGTAGTTGGTGGCATTATGGAATTACCATCAGATGCTATTCTTGGAAAAAAAGTAGAATCTCTCTTTAGCGATCCTATTATTGAATTTGCGCTGACACCTAACTTAAGTCATTGTAATTCTTTCCTAGGACTTGCTAGAGAAATATCTTTATTTGCAGATAACGAGCTTGTTAAACCTTCATTTTTGTTAGATGAAGAAACTTCAGCATCTAATTTAGTTATAGAAGCAAACCCATTTGTAGTATCTAACTATGTATATCGCTTAATCACTAACGTTTCTCTAACTAAAACCCCTGAATCTTATGTAGTAGCCCTAGAGAATGCTGGGTTAAAAAGCATCAATATCATTGCTGATATTACCAACTTCGTAATGTTGGAAACAGGGCATCCCTTACATGCTTTTGACGCAGACAAGGTCACAGATCATAAAATCTTTATCCGACTTTCCCTTGAAGGTGAATCATTTACATCAATTAATGGAAAATTAGTGACCCTTCCAGAAGGCCTTCCAGTCATCTCTGATAGTACAAAAATTTTAGCTTTAGCAGGAGTTATTGGAAGTGCTGATAGCATGATTACAGAAAACACGCGCAATGTTTTATTAGAAACAGCAGTTTTTCCAGCTCGTCTTATCAGACAATCCTCAAAAAAAACAAATATATCTACAGATGCATCTTATCGTTATGTAAGAAATGTAGATGCCAAAGACAGTCTTTTTGTATCTGAACGAGCCGCATCCCTCATTGCTCAGCATACAAATGGAAAAATAGAAACAGCATCTACTTATCAAGATTATAAGCCTTTAGAGTGGACTGTATCTTGTAGAGTTTCTCGTCTAAATAAGATTTTAGGTACCTCACTTACTAATTTAGAAGTAATATCTCATCTAAATGATGCAGGATTCTCTATTATTGATGAACCAACAGATACCCTTCATGTATCTGTTCCTAGCTATAGACATGATGTAGCTATAGAAGCAGATCTAATAGAAGAAGTTTTACGCCGTATAACACTTAATAACCTTCCTACTGGCAACCCATACCCATCTACTCACTACACTATACCTGAAGACAAAAATATTCTTGTAAAACGTAAACTGCGATCTTTACTATTAGAAGAACGATTACAAGAAATCTATACATGTGACCTTATTCAAGCAAAAGAAGAGCAAATTCTCCAAAAAGATATAATATTGGGAGAAACTATCCCCCTATTAAATGCTTCACATGAAGATTCAATGATTCTTCGCACATCATTACTGCCATGCATGCTTAAAACAGCATCTTACAACATCTGCCATAAAAATAATTCCTTAGCTATATTTGAAATAGGAACCACCTATCTTCAAAAAGATAAAGCATTTGTAGAAACAACCAAACTAGGAATTCTTCTATCTGGGGATTACTATCAAGCAAATTGTTTTAATAAAACTGATTCATTTTCATTTTTTCACCTAAAAGGATTTCTAGAAAATATTTTCAAAAAAATGAATCTTAAATCAGCTCCAATTTTCAAAAAAAACGATCTTCCTTATTTACATCCTTTCTCTCAAGCAGAGATCATTTTTAAAAATAAACTCCTGGGAATGATAGGTGAAGTACACCCTCTAGCATTAAAAGATTATGATCTTAATGTCCCTATATTCTTTGCAGAACTTAACTGCATGGAATTTAGCAACGACCTTCTTTCTATAAAAAAATTTTCTCCTATTAATCCTTTCCCTGCTTCTGAAAGAGATCTCACTCTTTCTGTAAAAAATACACTCCCGGCAGGATTAATTTTAGAGTTAATTAAAAAGAAAAAAAGGAAGAAGCTTGAAAATGTTCGGTTAATGGGTATATATCATAGTGATACCTTGAGATCTGGGATTAAGAATGTTTCTTTAAGAATGACCTACCGAGAAAAAGAAGGGACGCTTTCTGCTCAAGCAACTGACGAAGAACATAATGCCATCATTCATAGCATTACTGAAGAACTGAAAAAACAAGACTTTATTTAAGGAGATGTCATGAGAAAAGTATATTTTTTGATTATGGCCCTAAGCGTCTTTTCTTTAAACCTTACAGCACGCTCACGTTGTCAAGAAAATGTCATTAAAGAAACCTATACGCACAGTTATGGCATTATTATTGGTAAATCTGAATGGGTTCGTAGAGGAAGAGATGGAACTATATGTTCTTTAATGAAAGATGGTTCAACCATCCTACGCTCTTTTAATAAAGGCCTTTTAAATGGAGTCACTACATATTCTTTTCCATATTCCTCAGTAGTATCTGTGACTGAAGGCTATGAAAAAGGACATTTAATCTCCCGAAAACATCATTTTACAAATGGCCTTCCAGAAAGACAGGAACTTTTTAATGAACTAGGAGAGCGCTCTAAACTGACTACTTGGTATGAAGATAGCAGTCCTGCTTCTGTAGAAGTTTTTGAAAAAGGACTTCTTATCTCTGGAGAATATACTAATCCCTTCGGAAAAGAAACTACTCATGTAGTAAATGGAAATGGCATTCGTTCCTTTTTTTCTTTAGAAGGTAATCTTACTGCTCAAGATAATATCACTGCTGGACTAATGGTAAAAACCATTACTTTTTACCCTAATAAAGACCCTGCCACCATCACTTCTTATGAAAATGAAATGGTACATGGCTTACGTCATACATTTTTTCCTGGTGGAGTTCCCTCTACCCTTGAAGAATGGCGTCATGGTCGTCAAGATGGCACCACGATCATTTTCAAAAATGGACAAAAAGTCTCTGAAATTCCATATGTTAATGGAGTACGTCAAGGTGTAGAAGTACGATATAATGATCGTGCTGAACTTGTAGAAGAGATCTCTTGGAAAAATGATCTATTACATGGTATTCGCAAAATCCATGCAGCAAATATTGCTAAGATTGAATGGTATCACATGGGAAAACATGTTTCCCGTACAACATTTGAAAGAATGAATACTACTGGGTAATTCATGATTTTTCATATTATCAGCCCTATAAAACGTTAATATTGAAAAAGCGTTTTTAGGGTTTTTTTATTGAAATAAAATATCTATCTTAATTTTTACTTTTAGGATCATATGCTTCCTGCAACCCATCACCTATCAAGGCGATACAAGCTAGAAAAATAGTTAATACTATAGAAGGCGGCCATAACAAATAACTTTCTCCAGGAAATACTGAAATAGCTTCATGCATCAAAACACCCCAAGATGAAGACCTTTCTTCGCCTAAGCCTAAAAAAGAAAGGGTATTTTCTGTACCTATCTTCGTCATAATCATAAACGGCAACATAGCAATAGTTGGAATCATAGCATTAGGTAATACCTGAGAAATCATAATTCTAAAATTACTATACCCTAAACTTCTAGAAGCTAATACATAAGGCCACATTCTTTGCTTTAAGGCTTCCGCACGAATAAAACGAGCAATACCAGTCCAACCAAACACTCCAATCACCATAATGCTAATAAACAATGACTTATTTTGACAAAAAGCAATGAGCATCAATAACATAAAAAAAACAGGCATTGTGTCCCAGATTTCAATAAATCTGAAAATAATCAAGTCAGTACGACCTGAAAAATATCCTGAAATCAAACCTAAAGGCACTCCTATCATTAGGGCTATACAAATAGTAGAAACCCCTACAATTAAAGCGACCCTAACTCCAAAAATCAAACCTGGCAATAAACTTTTTCTATTAATACGGGTTAAATTCCACCATGGAACTACTTTATTAAAAGATTGACTCCCTCCTGCATCTTCTTCCCAGTGAAAATTAGATAATAATGGTCTAAGAGTAAAAGATACCTGTCTTAATTCTTGATCAATCCAAGCATTCCTATCTTTAATCATAGTGAAAGAATCAGAGATCTTTTGATAATTTTCTTTTATCTTTTGAGCTTCCTGAAAAGCATCAATTACTGCTTTATTAGTTTTTTTATATTCTTCTATAGATAATTGTATTTTTTTATACTCTATAGAATTAGTGATTATAGAAAGCTGTTCATCTAATGATTTTAATTTCTGCGCAACAGGCAGATAATTAATTAATAACTCTCCCCAAATCTTAGATACATGCTGATAAGAACTCTCTAATTGCTGTTTTTCCTCTTGCAAACGCTGTAATCGATCTGCTTCATTACGTTTTTCTGTATTCCATAATGTAGGCATTAGATCGATATCAAGATCTGGACGAACAGCAACATATTTTTGTATTTTCTGATGCTGAAGAAGCTTATTCTGTCGTCTTACTAAAATTTGTAATTTTTCATACTGCGTCATGTGCTTAAGTTCAAAATCCCATAATCCTTTACGGGGAAATAAAGCTTCTTGAGTCATCTGAAAATCAGTAAATTCTTTATGATCATACTCAGCTTTAGCAAATCTTAAATGTGGATTACTTCGGGCAGGATCTTTAATAATTCCTTTAGAAATAATAGAGAATCCCAAAAATTGAACTACTACAGAAGCGATTATCAACCATTTCCACATTTTTCTATTTATCAGAAAAGATGACACTATCCCGATCAACAAAACAAACATAAACAAATTAAAAAACAGATCAACAGGTTTAGTATAAAAACCAGTGTAAAAAAGATAACGAAACCATGGAAAAAAGAACTTTCCCTGCCACTTGATAACCAATGGTTGAGAAGAAGCAAAAATAGGCGCATATATACCTATGATGCATAAAGTAATAAAAAGCCAAACGCCTAAAAGTCTAATTTTTTGTAGCTTAAATGATTTCCATAAATTGCTAAAAAAGCCCCTTGGCAGTTTAGCATCTTCTTCATTTTCATCACTCATAACAGCTTCTCATCAAAACGAATACGTGGATCTAGCAATGCATAGCATACATCAGCAACAAAACATCCTATTAGGGTAAGCCCTGAACCTGTCAGTACAGAAAAGAAAATAACATTATAATCTCGATTAATCACTGCTTCATAAAAAAACTTACCCATACCATTAATCTCAAAAACAGTTTCTATGACAATAGAACCACCTAAAATAGCACCTAAATAAGATGTCATTCCAGTAATAATAGTTACAAAAGCATTTCTACCAATATGCTTACGCCAGACATCATACTTTGATAACCCTTTAGCTCGGGCAGTTCGGACAAAATCCTTATCCATAACTTCTAAAAATGCTGTTCTAGATAACCGTGCTTTGACAGCTACTAACCCATACATAGCTGTAATAACAGGTAATAATAAATGCCTCAAGATATCTCCTAAGCGTTGAAAAGAACTCATTTGGCTAAAAACATCTTGAGAAGAAGATAACCCTGTATATGGGATAGGGACATGTGTAAAAGGAAACGTTTGATGTAAGGCCACCTTTTCTATAAGTAAAGGCGCTGCAACAAATGTTGGAACTGAAAATAAGATTAAAAAACAAAAATTTAATAAACGATCTGGCCATTTATTTTGCCATGCTGACATGATCATTCCAAAAACTAAAGAAAGGAAAAAAGCTAATAATAAAGGGATTACAGAAACAGCCAAAGAGTATTTTAAACGTTTTGCTACTTCTCGAATTACTGACTTATTATTATCACTTCTTAATGTACCAAAATCTAAGGCAAGTACTTTGCTAATATAACGGTAAAAACGAGTCTCTTTAATAAAAATTCTATATTTATCTCTAGAAGTAAATATAAAAGCTTCTCCTCCACCTTGTTCAGCAAGCCATTCATGAGCCTTAATCAATTTTTCATTAAAAATTTCTTCATTTAGCTGCGCAGGAAGACTCAAGGTATTTAAAAAAGCATTACTTTTAGCAATAAGCTTATTTCTTTCTTTTTGCTCTGAAGAAAGTCCTGCTCCAATCATTCCATGCTGTTGCCCACCTCTAATAAAAAGGCTTAATGCATAACGCCGAATATCTAATGAATTTTCTATATTTGAAGATTCATTTAGAAGAAGAGGCATAACATACCTTGCCTTATCTCCCCACTTAAGCCTCAACTTACTAAAGCCAATGCCTCCTTTACTCATTTCAATTAAAGCATCCCTAACTTCATCTTGTGAGACTAAAGGTCGTGTATTAAACAGTACTGGTAATGTTAGTCCAAAATGCTCTCGAAACTGTAGATACTGATCTGCATCTTGAACAGCACAGGTATCTGTGTCCCGACCTCCATCACCAAAAGCATCACTTCCTCCATACTCTACAAAATCTCCTGGAGCCAAATTGATAATAATAAAATTAACTAGCAATATTACGAAGAGAGTAACTGGCAATAAAAGTAATCTTTTAAAAAAATAACGTATCATGGGGCCATCCATATAGAACGAATATCTACATCATATTCTTCAGAGCCTGGAAATAAATCTTGTTTCATAGCAGGAACAAAAATATTTTTAATAGATTCTCTGTATACAATATCCTTATTTTGAGAAAAAAGAAAGGTATAGGGCGCCTTCTGATGAATCAATCTATGTAACTTATGATAATATGTTTGTAACTTCTGAAAATCTTCTTCATAATTAATTAATTCTATTAATCGATCTGCTTCTGGATCTATAAAGCCACACATATTTCCAGAACCTTTAGCAAGCGCTTCTTTTGAATACCAGTATATTCGAGGATTTAAGGGATCTCTACGTAATTTCCATGAATATAAAATAGCATCAAATACCTTATCATCAAAAACACGATTTATATCAGCAACATCTAGACCATAGGGTTGACAATCTACACCAATTTTCCAAAATGCTTCAGATAAATAGTCTGCTATTACACGCATTTGCTGATTTTTAACCAAATATGATAACCGAAAAGAAAAAGGTAGTAATTGTCCATCTACTATTTTTGTTCGAACACCTGTTTTAGGATCTTTAATCCATCCTTCATTTTCAAGCATAGCTTGAGCACGATCAGTATCAAAAGGCCAATCTTGTACAGTAGAATCTGCGTAAGAAGAAGCATGGAAAAAAGGCCCTGTTACAGGCACCGCTTGCCCATTTAAAAAAGCATTAATAATTTTTTGCTTATCCACTGCCATAGACAATGCTTGTCTAATAACTTCAGAGCTAAAAAGTGGGTGCTGGCAATTCCATCCAATATGAGTAAAATTTCTATCATAACAATGAAACTGCTCGATAGCATGCCCAGCTTCTTTTTGAGCTTTATACTCTTTACTTTGCATAAATTCTTTTAATCCAGCCTTACCACCAGGCAATAACGCAATATCAATCTCTTCTGCTTTAAAATCAGTAAATGCAGTTTCTGCTCCTTCTCTAATACGGATAATACGTTTTTCTACCAAAGCTTCTATTGGATTAAAATAATAAGCATTGCGTTCTAATACAATTCTATCATCACTAAATTCCCGAAAAACATATGGCCCACAACTCACAACATAATTTAAAGCCCAATGCATGGTCATATGTTGAGCCCATACAGAATTTGTGCAATAAGTATCTTCTTTGTGATCATCTTCAATAATTTTTGTTCCATCTTTATTGTAAGCATAAATAAAAAATGGAATTGGTCGTATAGCCATAGTGACATGTTCTGCCATAAAGTTAAGACGTTCTACTATGCTTCCATCTTCATCTTTTACTTTATGTGCCTTCCAACGAACAATGATCTTATGATTATCAATAACCTTAACAGCCACTAAATCTTTACAAAAGGCTCTCCACGCAGTAGCCCTTCCCCCAAAAATATTAGGATTAACAACACAGTCATAAAATAATTTGTAATCTTGAGCTACAACAGGATGTCTTTTAAAAAAAATAGGCGCAGGCATTGCATAACTGGGAAAACATTTTGGATTTAATGGTTCCCAAAAAAGATCTTTTCTTAAATAAACAACAAAATCAATGCATCCTGGTTCTTCAGAAATATGCCTTTCTATTTTTAATGCTCCTTCTGAAGTATAACGTGCTCTACAACCTCTTTGTACCTTACCTAATTTAACTCCACATAATTCATATAATTCATAAACATGCTCTGTAGCTCCAAAAAAATATAAATTATCTGGTCTATAAGGAATAGAAGTACGCAAGACACCTTTTGGATGAAAATTATTTCCTAACAAAGAAGGCAATATATTAGAAAAAAAAGGATCTTTTTGAAGTAAGTTAGGGTAAGTAGGATCTCCAATATCTTGAGATTTTATCGGTAATGCCCCTATTGTTATTGGCTTATTGTCTATAAGGATTTTTTCTAACTTATCATGAATCCTTATGAATGAAGCTTCTGCTTTTTGAAAGCGTTGTTCTGTTTTTTTAATAAATGAATAAGTAAATATTAGGCATAGAACACTCATGCAAGAAAAGATGAGATAAAAAAGACGCTTCATGCAGACAAGACCCTAAAAAAAAGCATTATCTAAAGGCATTCTTTTTGCGTCAAACCAATTAAATACTTAAAGCTGCTAAATAAAAAACAATCAAAATTTCTTAATTTCTTTCTATCCATATAGATTCATCATCTACCTGATCATCTTCAGCACCTGGAATAAGATCTTGTCTTTCTTTTGGAACAAAAAAATTCTTAATATATTCGCGATAAACCATTGGCAGCTTTCGCTTAACAAGAAATGTGTAAGGAGATTCTTCCACAATTAATTTATGTAACCGATAATATAATTGTGTTCTCTTAGCCCTATCAGTTTCGTAACTCAATAACTCTATCAGCATATCTGCCTCCTGGCTAACAAACCCAACAAAGTTTAAAGACCCTTTCTGGGTAGCTCCTTCTGAATGCCATATAGGCCTTGGATTAGGATCCCCTAAACCAAAAGTCCAACCTAGTAATAACGCATCAAATGTTCTATCTTCTGTAACCATGCTTAAGTCAGTTCTACCTACTCCATAAGGTTCGCAAACTATCCCTATTTCTTTAAAAGCTACTGCTACTGTTTCAGCAAGGTTTTTATTTGTTTGGCCTTTATTATAGTAATGTAATCTAAAACGAAAAGGGACCCTTTTCCCATCTATCATTTTATCCCTAATGCCATCTCCATCAAGATCTATCCAGCCTGCTTTATCTAATAGTCTTTTTGCTTCTTCTGGATCAAATGGCCAATTTTTTATAGAAGGATCACAAGCATAAGTTTCTGAATAAAATGGTCCATTAACCACTTCTGCGGCATTATTTAATACGCTTCTTACAAGTCCTTCTTTATCTATAGCTAAACAAAGAGCTTGGCGCACTAATTTTGATTCAAAAAATTTATTTTGCATGTTCCATCCTAAATAATTATAGGATCTTTGGCTTATATTTTTTTGAAATATAGCTTCTTGTTGGGCTTCTTGAGCTAGATATTCTGCACTATTCATAAATTTTTCAAGAGCTTCTTGGTCATTATAAGGCAAGTACATGACATCATTTTTACCCATCTTGAAATCATGAAAAACGCTCTCCTGACTATCTTTAATATGATAAATTCGTCGATTAATCAGAGCTTTTTTCTGATCAAAATAATGAGGATTTCTATCTAATATAATTTTATCCCTAGAAAAAGAATTAAATATCCATGGACCACAACTAACAATATACTGCCGGGCCCAATGGCTACTAAAATTTTGAGCCCAAATAGAATGCTTTCTATAGATGTCTGGATCTATATCATCCTCTATAATTTTGCTGCCATCAGAAAAATAACGAAATACAAAAGAAGGTAATGGGGAAAAATATAATGTTGTCTTCTTAGCATCGTGTATCACTTTTCTTATAGGATTACCATCTGTATCAATGGTATCTTTAGGCTTCCAGCGAATGATAAATGTATAGTCATCAACAACATGAATAAACTCAATATCTGCATAATATGCTTTAAATCCTATCGCCCTTCCTTCTACAACATAAGGATTCATGATAGCATCATATTTAAACTTAAAATCATGCGCTGTAACAGGATGTTTTTTCATGAAAAAAGGTGATAACACCATTGTATTTGGAAAAGCTTGAGCCCGTAAAGGTTCCCAAAAAATATCTTTTCTTAAATAAATATGAAACTCTCTGGCATCAGGATTATCAGCAGGAATCACCTCTTCTATCTTTCTTGCTAATCCTGGAGCAAAATCTGAAGATTTACCTTTATGTAAAATTCCTAAAGAAGGCACACATAAGCTGTAAAAATCAGCAACATCTGAAAAAATACTAAATGGATGTAAATGATCTGGCTGGCCCATCGTAACTAAAGAATATGTTCCTTTAGGATGAAAATTTTTAGGTAAAAGTTTTGGTAAAACTTCAACAAAATAAGGGTCTGGAGTTAAAATGTTAGATAATTCTGGATTACCTAAAAGATTATCTTCAGAATTCTCTATAGGCAAAGCACTTATCTGTTGTCCTGAATGAATATTGGTCTCTTGTTCAGATAGTTGAACACAAACATTTTTTACCTTTTCTTCCAAAGCTACTAATGTTGATGTTAATACCTTAAGATCTTTATTGATTAATTGCGTAGACCAAAAAACCATCCCTAAAAGTAGTAAAAAGACTACTTGGAAGACACGAATAATGTTATTATTTTTTTTCATATCCTAATTCCATCTAAGGAAATATTTTTTAGCTACACTATCAATTTGAATATTCTTTTGAAACAAATTAATCTATCTCAACAATTACTTATTTTCTGTAATCCATAAAGATCTCATATAAAGATCTTCATCACTTGCTTTTGGAATAATATGCTTATTATCAGCAGGGACAAAAATATTTTTTATAAACTTTCTATGTAATAATTTCTTTTTTCTAGTAAATAAAAATAAGTATGGAGACTCTTCATGAAGCTTTTGATGAATTTTATGATAGATACCTTCTCTATGAATCAGATTTTTTTCATACAATAATTGGTCTATCCAAAGATCTACATCTGGATTTTGAAATGAAACTCCATTCAAAGAGCCTTTTTCTTCAGCAAAATCAGAATGCCAAAATGGCTTGGGATTCTGAAACATATTCCCTATCTTCCAACTAGTCATAATGGCATCAAAACTTTTCTCCTGCCAAGCAAAAGAAAAATCAGCTAAATCTAAGCCAAATAAACGACAATCAATCCCTATTTCTTTTAAGGAAAGCGCTATGTGTTCACAAAGATTTTTCATAAAGTGACTTTTTGCAAAGTAACATAATTTAAATCTAAATGGAACACGCTTTCCATCAATAATTTTTTCTCTAATGCCTGTTCCCTCAGTATCTCTCCACCCTTGCTGATCTAGTATCGCTCTTGCTTCTTCTGGAGAAAATGGCCAATCTTTTACTGATTTATCATATTCTAAAGAACCATGAGCAAAAGGACCTGTTACTGATATAGCTGTTGAATTAAGTTGTTGCTCTATCAACCTTTGCTTATCAATTGCCATTGCTAAAGCTTGTCTAACTTTTTTATCATTAAAAAATTTGGAATTACAATTCCATCCAACATAATAATAAGAATGCTCTTTAGCATATATGGTTTCTATGCCCTCTCCTTTAGCTTCCTGACCTGCATACTCGCTACTTTTAAAAAATTCTTCCATTTGTGCTGTATGAGTAGCAGGCTCTAAACATAGATCTATCTTACTATTTTTAAAATCTTGCAACAAAGCTTCTAGATTTTCTTTAATAAAAATAATTTTTTTTTCATATAAACATGCGTAAGGAAAAGTAGTATTTTGATTTCGCTCAAAACAAATTCGATCATCTAATATTCCAGAAAATACTAATGGCCCACAACTTACAATATAATTACCTGCCCAATGAGACATGAAATTACGAGCCCATTCAGAATGAAGCTGATAGTTCACCTCTTCATCATCCTCTACGATCTTGTCCCCATTAGCGAAATATTGGTAAACAAATACAGGAAGAGGTTTCATCGCATATAAAGCGTCATACAAAGATGCTGATAGATTGAACTCTGTCTTACCTTGATTATTTTTGACCTCATGAGCACGCCAAAAAATACTAAAAGTAAAATCATCTATCACCTTAAATTCAGCAATATCTGAATATGTTGCTCTTAAAATAGTAGCCTTTGTTTTAGAAACATAAGGATTCATAACAGCATCATAAGCAAATTTAAAATCATGAGCTGTAACAGAATGCTTTAAAAAAAACCATGGCGATAGATTAAATTTTTCTGGAAAACAAGCTACATTGAGTGGTTCCCATAATATATCCTTTCTAAGATATATCCTCATTTCACGCAAAGAAGGGTCATGTTTAACAGAATGCTCTTCTATCTTAGAAGCTAACCACCCTGTCCATAAATTCTTACTTCCAACATGAAGAGCCGCTAATGATGGTACGCTATACTCATACTGATCCACTACATTTTGAAAATTATTAAAAGGATGTAAATCATTTGGACGTCCAACACATCCAACGCGCAATACCCCTTTAGGAACAAAATCTGGGCTAAGTAATTTTGGTAAATAATCTGTAAGGTATGGATCTGAAGACAGTAAGTTGATCTTGGAAGGATCTCCTAGATCTATTTCTATAGAGCTGGCCTCTTGTTTATCAAGTGCTACATCTACTACAGTAGTTTTTGAGTTTTGCCATATTTTGTCTTCAAAATCATTAAAAACACGCTCTAGCTTATATGAAAACTGTAGCATTCCTTTGATCTTTCTTTCCAAGTGCTCAGAACGCATATAAAACATCAATGACAAAAAAAATAATAAAAACGCAAAAAATAAAGAAAATATATTAGAGCGATTCATTGAAAATTCTCCACAACATAGGCTAGATTATTCATTGCTATAAAAAATACTACTATGATTACTATAAGATCACTTTGAGGACAATATGTCTTTCTGTAGATCAATTAAAAATGACTTAAAATCTAGTTAATTTTTAAAAATTTTACCTAGGACTAAGTGACTTTCATATATAGTTAAGATGGGCATATCTTAGCCTTTTATATCTTTATATTAACTATTTTTAATAAATAGCGATATGCCATAAAAATCACATTTAATTTTTTCATTTTCTAGACAGAATTATATTTTTATTAGAAGGAATAGCCTTCTTAGGTAAGTTTTCAAAAAATAATGCTCCTTGATACAGATTAGCACTACTAGCACCTGGAATATCTTTTTGATTATGATAAGGCACAAAAATATTTTTTATAGGCTCCCGATAACAAGTTTTTATTGTTCTGGTAAATAAAAAAAGATATGGCGCTTCCTCATGAATAATTTGATGAAGCTTATGATAAATACCCCTTCGTTGTTGAGGATCATTTTTACATGTTAACAAATCAATCAAGCCATTTACTTGACTGTTACTAAAACCAACTACATTTTCTCGATTATTTTGAGAATGAGATGCAGACGAATACCATGCATCTCGTGGATTTTGCAGGCCAAAAATAGATGGAGAACACATAAACATCGCATCAAAATTATGTTCTTCCCAGTACTGACTAAGATCTGCCATATCAAGACCAAAAATTTGACAATCAATACCGATTTTCCAAAGTGATAAGCTTATATATTCACAAATATTTTTCATAAAAAGGCTCTTAGCATAATAAAAAAGCTTAAATGAAAAAGGCTCCCACTTATCATCTATTTTTTTATATCTAAAACCATTGCCCTTCTGGTCTATCCAACCTTCTTGGTCTAAAATCTCTTTAGCTTTTTCTTGATTAAACACCCAGTCTTTTACCAAGGGATTATATGCTGAAGAATTTAATGAAAAAGGACCTGTTACAGATAAAGCAGCTCCATTTAATATTTGCTGAATGATAATTTCTTTATCTATAGACATGCAGATAGCCTGTCTCAATTGCTTATTCTCAAAAAATCTTGAACGACAATTCCAAGCTATATACATATACTTATTGTCTTGGCTAATGATGGTTTGTATCTTTTTTCCTTCTGATGCTTGAATAGCGTATTCATGGCTCTTCATGAATTCTTCTACCCCATCTACCTGACTTACTGGCTCAACACAAATATTTAAATCACCAGCTTTAAAAGCTTGAAATGCTGATTCAATATTATCCTTAATAAATATATTTTCTTTTTTGATTAAAGATGCGTAAGGATCAAAAAAATCATTATTTCTTTCCAAGGATATTTTTTCATCTGTAGAACCTTTAAAGATCATAGGACCACAACTTACTATATAATTGTTTGCCCAATGAGTCCAAAAATTATGAGCCCATTCTGAACTAATTTGGTATGTATCAATATCTTTATCATCTTCTATAATCTTTTCCCCATTAGAAAAATATTTATAAACAAACGATGGTAAAGGAGACATCTGCAACATGCTAGCTCTAGAAAAGCATGAGCTACATTTTTGCAGCTCTCCTTGCTCATCACATAGCTGGTGTGCTTTCCATCGAACAATGAACGTAAAATCATCAATCACTCTAAAATCAATAATATCTGCATATTCTGTTTTTAAAATATCTGCTCGCATTCCCCTAACATAAGGGTTCATAACTGCGTCATAAAAAAATTTAAAATCATGAGCTGTAACAATATGAGATTGTAAAAAATGATGATCTAATTTTAATTTTTGAGAAAATAAATCTGGAGATAATGGATGCCAGTAAACATCTTTTCTTAAATGTACGCGATACTCTATTCCTTCTGGCAATACTGTTTCTTCTATGCATATAGCAAAATTAGGGGCTCTTTCTTCATTTTTTCCTACATGGGGAACTGTTAATTTTCCCACACATTTATCATACAAATCTTGAACTGCTATAAAGCCATTGAAAGGATATAAATTATTTGGTCGTACAACACAGGAAGTATTAAGCTCTCCATCTGCAACAAAATTTGATCCTAGTAACTTTGGCAAATATTCCATTTTATAGGGATCTAACCTTAATAAATTAGGCTTTAAAAATAGATCTGGATCATAATTAATAGCCATTACATCATGATATTTACCTATACTAGATGCATTATCATTCAAATTTTTAGATGAAGTTTGAATAAGTTCTTTCTCTAATTTTTCAAAAATTATATTTATTTTTTTAAAATTTTTATTAACATGCCAATAACTAAAAAAAGAACCCATCAGAACAACGACAAAGACAATAACCCCATAGATAATGTTATATTTTTTGCCTTTCATATAACCTTTTCCATGTAATAACCCAATCTATCAAGATATTCTGAACAAAAAAAAACGCCAAGGAAAATCCCTTGGCGATGCCAGTGTTTATTCAATATTTATGAACAACAATAATATTAAAAAAACATTTCTTTAACTATTTAAGCCATGGAAATTTTGGCATTGGTGCTACTTCTGGAATATCTTTTAAAATTTCTTCTTCAGTTATTACAACATCAGAATCTTCTTCAGTAATCTCCAGTGTAGCTGTTTCTTCTGTAACATTCGCGCTCATGCGTAACATTGATCTTATGTCTACTACAAGATCTGCACCATTTGCATCTAAGTCATCTGAATCTAAATCTAAATCATCTAAATCATCTAAATCATCTAAATCATCTAAATCTAAATCATCTGCATCTAAATCATCTGCATCTAAATCTGAATTAACTTCATCTGATACATCATCAGCATCTGTTTCATCTAATTTAAAAAAATCTTCTAACTCTGTTGCAGGAATGCTTTTGAAATCACTTCCTAACTCATCAATAGATTCCTCTTCTGAAGTTACTTCTTCTTCAATAATTTCAGCATCTTTATCCCAAGGCATTTTTAAAGCATCAGTCTTTACTGTTACTAGGCCCTTTAGGGAGAAGCGACAACCTTGAGTAGAATCAGTTACTTCAACTTCTTCTACTTTATCACCTTCTTCTTTTTCTTCTACTGGATTAGAAAAATTTTCTTCAGCTTGTTGTACTTGTAAAACAAAACTGGAAGGGCTAGCTTGAATAGTTTGAGGTGCTGCAGCGTAAACAATCATGGATGCAAAACCACTAAGCAAAACTGCTGTCATGAATTTTTTCATTTTTTTCTCCTGGTTATAAATATCCCTGGTAGTCTTTTCTTTAGATTGAAATACAATCTATAATAAAAGATCCACTGAACGGGCAAGGCTATTGTAACATATACTAACTCTTGAAAGCAAGCAAGTGAGCGCCCTCTAACACCCTTGGAAAGGGTTTTTATAAATAACTAGAAATCTCTATTTCTAACTAACACTTTATCTCTATGAACGCTATCTCAGGCGCGCTAAATCTAAGCTCATTCTCAGATATTTTTGAAAAAAATCTTTTTTAAGCAAAAAAGAAGAGAAAATTTTTACTTTTAATTTAGCTCATTAAGATTTTTTTTTGATTTGAGATAGCTTCACCCATCTTTATAAGCCTGCTTGCACAATCACAAAAAATTGCTCTTTTGAGTCAATTAATGAAAAATTTTCTTTTTTCTTTGCCTCAATATTTTTTGTGCTTTTTTGTTTTTTTGACCTTTCTAGCAAATGCGACAACCATCTTTCGTCTATAGATGAATTATTTAACTGGCCTTCTATATCAAAAAAAGCCTTCTTTAATCTTAATGGGCGGCTCTTGCTTGCTTTGCCCTTCTCATCCTTATCTATCGTAAATGATTTTGCACCATCTTGAAAAACAGGTTTTTTAAACTGATGATTAATTAACTGTTCTAAAGAAAAAATAATCTCTTCAACTGAGCTCATTGTTGATAACGAGAATGTTTGGCAAATATCTGGAAAATCTTCAATAAACCACAACACCTCTTCTATACCTGGATTAGTAACAACAAAAGTACATTTGCTTCCAGAAAATAATACCCTAACATCTCGATGATCATTATCTTGATCCACTGAAGAAAAATTTTCTTCTTCCTGAAGAAAATTCCATGGCTCACTCGATACTCTTTTACGAGAATGATTTTGGTTAGTCTTAGTTAAATTTTTCTCAAACCAATAGCAGTGTATATCTTTTTGACATGCTGATCTCATCATTGTATTACAAAACTCATGTTCTACAGCAAAGCTTTTGTAAAAAAATATATATGTTGCCCAGACAACTATCTTTAATAGTATTTTCATAA
This sequence comes from Candidatus Clavichlamydia salmonicola, assembly GCF_015356765.1. GTDB lineage: Bacteria > Chlamydiota > Chlamydiia > Chlamydiales > Chlamydiaceae > Clavichlamydia > Clavichlamydia salmonicola. The sequence continues at coordinate 28,441 of NZ_WTCQ01000003.1, read as the reverse complement.
ATCTTCCTAGCAATCTTTTTTTTTAAAACGTTGCTACAGCTTAGAAAAAAAAACTATACAATGAACCAATAATTCCTTTCTACCACAAGACCTTATATGATAAAAATAAATTTTAAAAGAATACCTAAACTACAATTAATAGCTTTTTAGGCATATGAAATAACCCTAGTAATATAAGAATAACTCCTCCCGAAGTGAACACAATTGGTAATACCAGTCCTGTGTCTTTAATCAAGTTACTTAAACCCCATCCAATACTTTGAATAAAAGATAAGGCTTCAGGGCCTCCCCTTGACTGTAAACAAAATCCTATAATTGCTAAAAAAGAAAATAATAACATCCCGATCCCAATAATAATTACTGTGCTCATGACTCTTCTAACAATGATTTGGTTCTTTGGTAATATGAAATCAGATTTATAGGGCAATAAAGCAATTGGTTCTATTGATGAAGATCGAGAATGACCTTTTGATTCACCATGAGCCTGCATAGATCCAGACCAAGAAGAAGATGATGAAATAACCATTTTAATATGAATATTAATAATATGAATTAAATAATATAACAAAATTTATTAATATTCAACTAAAATTCATGCATATATGAACCATAAAAATTAATTAATTTTTTAGCTTTTTGAGAATGAGTTCTTTTTAATCTTTCATAAATACGCAATCCTTGAGCATTCATCCCTTGACGAAAATACAAAACACCTAATTTAAAAAGAGTATCTTCATCCCCTGGACGTAATTGTAAAACAATTTCATATTCACGAATCTCTTCTAAAGGCATCTGTAAGTCATGATAACTATAAGCTAACTGCACATGTACCCAAGGATTACCTGGAGCATAATCATTAAGGATTTTAAATTCTTCAATTGCACGCTCTGCAGTGAAGCGAAATCGTTCTTTCATTTCTTCTGAATATCTTTCCTTAGGCACCCATGTAGCACCCTCTCCTTCAAGCTCTTTTTCAGGATAGGCATATAACCCTGAAAGCATAACATAAGCATTAGCCAGTGCTGCATGTGCTCCTAAATCTGTGGGTTCACATTGTACAACTTTTAAATGTTCTTCAATAACAATACTAAATAAGAATTCACGCCCTATATAGATATCTTTCCAGTGTAACAATCCACTGATTTTTTTTATCATCGAAGAAAATACCTTTAAAAAGGTTGGGGGAGCATAATAACCATATTCTTTTTCATTCAGTACAATAGCAAATCGATGCGCTGCATTAGCTAAAGCCATATAATGCTCAGGCACATCTTCTTTATATTTTATAATATGACGACAGCGCTCTAAATATCCTTCAAATATAGATCTTAACCGAGCAGATTTTGTACTTTGCCAATACACCCGCATTAAAAGAAAAGAAAAGATGGACATGAAGAAAGTTGCAGCCATCAATAATGCTAACACATTATTTTTAAAAACAAAAAAAGCAGAGATAAAAGTAATAATTTCACTCATAAACAGAGTGATAAACAAAAGATTTACTAAAGTATAACCACACAGTAATTTACTAATTTGTTTTAATACAGGACTCCATAAAGACATTATCTTTGCTTGATAATGCTTCTTGTCCATCATACTTTCTTTTGAAGCAACTTTTTGAAAAGCATTCATGATATGATTCGTAATGAGCTAGCATTATGTTGATAAACAACTATAGACTTTGCTACATAAGCATAGTCTTTCATAAAAACCCTCTTATTATCACCTGTCAAAGGCTTACAATGAGTAAGAATCTCATCCTCTAATGCTATTCTTTATAGATCTATGATTTTCTTGGCAAAAAAAATATTACTCATTGACTCATCTACTTACTTGAGCATATTTTTTTTAAAAAATAATTGAAACAAATTTTATGATTATTAATAACTTTAGAAATCTATAACAAAAAAAAATTTCTTTTTATTTGAGCTAAACTGCCATTTCTTTTTCTAAATTCTTTTTGAAGAAATAAGTCAAACGCTTCTATTAAATCATTATGAGTATCTTTCAAAGTAATTAAACGGACCCCTTCATCAGTTAAAGGATCTGTAACAATCTTAATTTCTTTAGCAAATTCTTTCTGGATTAGTTGCTGCGCTTCTATATAAGGTAATAAAATACCATCATAACGTCCTTTTAAAAGCTCTCCAATAGCTACCACTGGCTTTTCATAAAAACTAATAATAATATCTGGAACAGATGCAATAATAGATATGGAAGAGTCTGCTTGATTCACTGCCATAATTTTTTTTGAAAAATCCATGATATTTCTAAAAGAGGAATCAGAACGAACAACTAAGACTGGACCTGTCAATAAAATAGGTTTAGAAAAATGATAGCGTTCCATAGATTCACGCCCTACAGTAAGCATAGAAAACGCTGCATCAAATTTTTTACAGTCTAAACCCTCTCTTAAAGTTTCTGCATCTGCTGATACAATAAGCAACTCGCTTTTCATCTTTGCAGCAACAATACTTGTCACCTGATTGATTAAACCATTAATATTAGACGTTTGCACACCAAAGTTAAATGGTAACCAATCTCCATCTCTTGCGATAGTATAAGTGTTTTTTCTTTTATAACATCCTGAACAACATAGACAAAGTAATATAAAAATCCCTAATTGATATTTTAAATATTTATTTAAGATTTTTTTCATCTTCCCTTTCTTTCTCTTTGACGCAAAGAAAACATTGATCTTATAAATAAAGGCTCTTCTTCAACACTTCATACCTATAAAGCCATTGCACTACACATTAGCTCTTAGACAAGTAATATATAAACATTTTTTATCAAAATATTTCTAATTAGAAAATACTTCTTCTTTATAACGATATTCAGCTAAGAGAGCAGAGCCTGCTTTTCGCATACTACGTAATTCAAGAACATCACTCCCCACAGGTGGAGTAATTCTATCTCCACTTTCAAAAAATAAAACACCATTTGGAGCTAAAATTTTAGCTCCAATAATTAACTCAAATAAATCTTTATAAGCTCTTGGTCTTTCTAATATCTCATATGGAGGATCAACATAAATGAAATCAAAAGTCCCTCTAAAAGAAGTCTTTAATAATGGGAAAACATCTTTTTTTACTATTTTAACTGACGCTTTTTCGCCCAATAACTCCATATTATTATAGAGAGAACGAACCCCTAGAAAAGACTTTTCAACAAAAATAACAGAAGCAGCTCCTCGACTAAGAGCCTCAAAACCAATAGCACCACTACCAGCAAAAAGATCTAAACAAGCAGCACCAACGATTTGATCTTGGATGACATCAAAAACTTTTTGCCTTAACGCCTCTGTAGTTGGCCTTATACTATTTTTCCCTAACACTCCTAAAGCACGACCTTTATGCTTGCCTGCGGTAATACGTAAAACCATGATTCCTCTTTTTTTGTTATCCATTGAGCAAATTAAAAAGAATTTCCATTTAAAATGGATAAGATAAGATATTATAACCTAGATAGGTGCTAAAAAACATCTGACTAATTATAAATAATATCTTTTTTGAAGATTTATAAAATTTTTAAAGGCTGAAAAGAAAGATAATCAGCAGCTACAAGAAAATATTTTGTCTCTCCTGCTACTTGAAAATGTGCTGTTGGATAACGCACATTATGCAAATGACCAAATACACAAATAGAAACACCATAATCTTCAAGAATTTGAGAAATAATCGTTTTTTTACCATCTGTTCCAATAGGTGGATAATGAGTCATCACAATTTTTATACGATCATCAGAAGGTAACTGCTGTAATACCGCCTTTAATCGCTCTATTTCTCTTTGAAAAATTTTTTGATCTTGTTCTGTTTCTTGATATTCATAATCAAAATTTACATTCTCATAAATATCTCTATCTATATGAATAGCTGAGGATTCCCACAAACGGGTACCTGTTATGACATATTGATCACTAAAATATACAGTTTGCTGAATAGGAATAATACTTGTAGGAAAAACTTGCTTCATCTTAGCTAGAGAACTCCACCAAAAATCATGATTTCCTTTAATCATAATTTTAGTTCCTGGTAAAGCATCTATAAAAGCTAAATCTTTTTCAGCTTCCTCTAGCTTTCCAGCCCATGAGATATCCCCTGCTAATAACACTAGATCTTCATCTTTAACAAGAAAAGACCAATTTTTTTCTATCTGAGCCATATAGTTATCCCAGCGTGAACCAAAGATATCCATACTTTTCGCTGCATTCCCATTACAAAGATGTAAATCTGCTATTGCCCAAACATTCACTTAATAATCTTCTTATTACAAAACAAAAACCCTGAACTTTATCAAAAAACATAATTGTTTGGAATGACAGTCCCTCTAGGAACAATAACTACCCCATCCCTAACTACAAGATAACCATTTGGGCAATCATATTCTTGATGCCCCTGTTTATTAACCAACTGGACACCATTCCCTATAGAAGCATTTTCATCTATAATAGCTTTTTTAATATAACAATCTTGCCCAATACCTATAGATGAATAAATAGGAGATGCTGAGTAACTTCCATTACCTAAAATCAATGAATTATGTATTTGTGAATTTTTTCTTACCACAGAACGTATTCCAACAATACTATCACATACTTCTGCTGTTTCAATAACACTACCTTCACATAATAAAGAGCTCTTAATAATAGCATTAGAAATCACAGCTCCTGGTAAATGATGATGCTTACTAAAAATCATGCCTTCTTCATTATAACAAGAAAATGCATCTATATTGCTTTGTGGATGTGTAGTTAAAGCCATATTGGCATTATAATATGATTTAATAGTGCCAACATCTGCCCAATATCCATTATGGATATAAGCAAACACATTATTTTTTTGAATCTGTGTTTGAATAAGATGCTTACCAAAATCCTCTCTATCATCCTCAGCTAGTAAATCCTCTAACACATCTTTTCTAAAAAGATATATTCCTAAAGAACCTAGAAAAGGCTTGTCTGCAAAGGTATTATTTTGATCCTGAGAACGATACTTCTCTAAGATAGCTGGATCTGTAGGTTTTTCATAAAAAGAACATATTTTTCCTTTCTTATCTGCTATAGAAACTACTCCCATACGAGTGGCTTCTTTTTCCGTAACTGCTTGAGTTACAATCATCATCCCTACATCTTGTTCTTTTGCACGCTGAATCATCTCTTGGAAATTAATATTATACAACTGATCTCCAGAAAGAATAAGGACATATTCTACCCCAGCAATATCTAAATGCTTCATATTTTTCCTAATAGCATCTGCTGTCCCATGATACTCTTTCCCCTTACCTTTTTCAGGAACCAATAATTTGATCTGATTTTGAGAAATTCCTGCAGAAAAATAGGTCTTATGTAAATGTTCTTCTAAGATATTAGAAAGATATTGACCTATGACAAAAATATGAGATAACCCTGAATTTATTGCATGAGAAATTGGGACATCTATCAAAGTATAACGTCCTCCGAATCCCATTGCAGGCTTACAACGACTTTTAGTTAAAGGAGATAATCTCTTTCCTTCACCTCCACCCAAAATAACCACAACAACATTATCCTGAACAGATTTCTCTGAAATATTTTGAGGCAAAAAATAATTTTTAAAGAAGGATTTATTAGAATGCATTGAATCCCTTTTTATTGTCATTTTTAAATAAATAAATAAATAAAACAACTTCTTTAAAAACATTATTAAATAAAATTAATAATTTTTTAAAAGATCTTTATAAGCATTCCATCCTTCTTTTCGGTAATACATAACCTCTTTTAAAGGATCTGTAGCAGCATAAATACCCTTACCCACCAAAATAATATCTGTTTGTTTTTGTTTAATAGCCATTGATGGAGTTATATAAGATTGAAATTCTGCATCTCCTACAGTACAACGATGAATCCCTGGCGTAACATGAATAACACCTGGAAGAAAAGACAATCTCCGAGAGCAAATAAAACCGCATACAAAATTGGGATAAGCCTCTGCCCATCTAATAGCCTCTCTAATATAACTTTCATCTGATAAAACACCTGAGCTTGACATCTCTGCTATGACTAGCAACCCTCTTTCATGATCACCTACTGCTTTTTGTAAATTTTCTATTACCTTTGATCCAGGAAGAGCATGTGTATTAACTAGATCAGCCCACTCTACAATATGATATAGACCTTTTCCATATTGCAAAGTCACAACATCTCCCAACTCAGAAAATTTCCGATCTTCAAAGATCAAAAAACGATGTTTTTCAGCTAATTTTTGTAATTTTTGAGCAAATTCAGGAGTAAAGTCTTCTAAAATATCTATATGTGTTTTAACCAAAGCAATATGTGGACCTACTTCATCAAGTAAGTTGAGTAATGGTTGACACTGAACAATATCAGCTGAAAATCCAATATTTGTTTGTTTTTCAGCCATTAAACGAAAAAGTTTTTTTCCAACTAAATTAACTGTATGATCTACTCGCATCTCATAAGAAATATTCATGCCTTTTCCTACTATAAAGTCTTTTCGTTTTCATTATATTTTTTAGCATCTACCCTAAAATCAACTGCATAGATGTATTTCAAAAGAAAAGTCTCAGATAATTTTTAAGAAAATCACTTAATTATCATACCTAACGAGCTAGTGGTAACTTCAAATACAACAAAAATAGAGAGATCATTACAATAATTTTTTCTCTAAATAAAAAATTATTGTGATGATTAAACCACCTTTTTACTATGAAACCGAGCTGCTAATAATGGATCCCAAATCATTCCTGTTCCGGAAAGCGCTATATCTGCTCCAGAAATAAGAAATTCATTAAAATGATGAGCTTCTACTGCGCCTCCCGCAGCAAACAACATTATATCTAATTTTTCTTTGAAAATAGTATATGCTGCTACTCTTACAAAAGCCAATGCATCCTTTCTTAAGAGACTTCCACTAATGGGCATTTTCAAAAAATTTATATTTTGAGAAGAAGAAATTGTTTTGCTTTTCACCTTTTTTGTAAGAGTATTTATTCCACAAATACCTCTAACTTTAAAGCTTGCTATTGTCATGATGATCTCTTTCAATTCAAATGGATTAGGACAATATGGTAATTTTACTATTAATGGAATTTTTTGAAATTTTTTATGAATATGAAGCAATACTCTTTTAACCAACACTTTATTCCATATTTTGCTCGTGATTAGAGCTGGATGAGCAAAATTTAACTCTATAATATCTGCTCCACCTTCATATGCTATGCTACTAGTATAAGAAAAATCTTCAATTAACTCTTTTTCTGTGTTTCCCTCTCCTTCAACAGATGCCACTAAAACTTGCCCTTCATGCAAATAACTTTTAGCCTTCTGTAAGTCTTTTAATAAAAATTCTTTATCCTTACATGGAGATCCAAAAGCATGAGCAATAGTTAAATCATTAATAGATGAAGAAGATCTTCTTATCTCTTCCATAGAAGAAATTGCTGCTATCTTTTCTAAAGATGATGCAGGGTCTATATAATATATATTAGGAAGAGGATCTGCTAAATTACTTTTTTTATAAATAGGCCTATAAGTCAGTATGTCAAAACCAAAATCTGATGCAAATTTTACCCATTTACTATTAAGCAAAGGGCCTGCTGGGACACCTATTCTTGATGCAATGGGCAAGTCAAAGATAGTTGGCCATAATTCTTTTTTTATTGGCAATCGTGCTGGAGGTTTTATATTACAAAAAGGTCCTTGAGAAAAATTTTCTTCATAGCTAAGCGAACAATCATAAATAGGAGGAGTTTTTGGCCAACAAGATGGAAAAAACCTTTTCATAAAATCTCCGCTTATCTTATTTAAAGAATATGTCTGTTGTATTATTCGTTGGTGTACCAATAACTCATAAAAAATTTATTTTACAGCTTTCTCTTACAAATGAGTTTCAACTTATAGAAGAAAAATCTGCTACATTTATTGGATTTTATCTCCCATCTAATCCTTGTCCATATGAGATTGTGTTAGAAGAATCTAATCGCCTTCAAAAACTGATATGGAAACATTGTAAAGAGATAAAACTTTTAAATATTGTCCCTCAAGTCATTACACAAACTATGCCTTCCATGTTTTTCAGCAGTTAATTTTAAAAATAGTCATGGCAAAAAAAAGCCATTTATTCTTGAATATAAGAATAAATGGCTTGTTATCTAATTAAAGATCAACCATATGTAATTAATTTACTCCTTTAAAGAAAGCAAAAATTCAGCATTACTATTTGTTTTCTTCAATCGTCCAAGAAGTAAATGCATAGCATCTACCGCTGTTAAATCAGCTGTAGCCTGTCTAAATAGAAAGACTTTTTCTAATTCACCAGGATGATAAAGATATTCTTCTTTACGAGTACCACTTTTAATAACATCAATAGCAGGGTAAACACGTCGATCAGCTAAACGTCGATCTAAGACTAATTCCATATTACCTGTGCCCTTGAACTCTTCAAAAATGACCTCATCCATCCGAGATCCTGTATCAATTAAAGCTGTAGCTAAAATTGTTAAGGAACCACCATTTTCAATATTACGAGCTGCTCCAAAAAATCTCTTTGGCTTGTGTAAAGCACTTGCGTCTATACCACCAGTTAAAATCTTTCCTGAATGAGGTTGAACTGTATTATAAGCACGAGCTAGTCGTGTAATAGAATCTAACAAGATAACAGTATCATGCCCATATTCTACCAACCTTCTAGCTTTTTCAATAACCATTTCAGCGACCTGAATATGCCTTTCTGGCTGCTCATCAAAAGTAGAAGCTATAACTTCTCCTTTAACCTGCCTAATCATATCAGTTACTTCTTCAGGACGCTCATCAATGAGGAGCACTATCAAAACAGCTTCTGGATGATTTTGAGAAATTGCATGTGCAATACTTTGTAAAATAACAGTCTTTCCAGATCGAGGAGGAGCAACAATTAAGCCTCTTTGTCCTTTTCCAATAGGTGCTGTTAGATCTAATACTCGTTCAGCTATTCTATCTCTTGTTGTTTCCATAACAATACGTTCATTTGGATACAAAGGAGTTAGATTTTCAAAAAGTACTCTCTCACGCGCTTTTTCAGGCAAACAATTATTAATTTTATCTACTTTTAGCAAAGCAAAATATTTCTCTTTTTCTTTAGGGGAACGAATAGTTCCCATAACAGTATCACCTTTTTTAAGATCAAAACGACGAATCTGTGCTGGAGAAACATAAATATCTTCTGCTGAAGGCAAATAATTGTATGTTGGAGAACGTAAAAACCCAAATCCATCAGGCAATACTTCTAAAACACCCTCTCCTATCAAAAGCTCATCTTGTCTTTCGGACTTTGATTTAACTATCTCGAAGACCATTTGAGATTTTGTTAGTGATCCAATGTTCTTTATACCATAATAACGAGCCATTTGGTTGAGCTCTTCAATGCTCATCCGCTGAAGTTTAGATATTTTGGTAATAGTATGAACTACTGGTTGCTGCGACTCTTTTTCTTTAAAGCGTGCAGGATTAGTGGCTTTCAGTCCCTCTTCGGAAACAACGTTTTCCGGAGGAGTCAATATAGCAGGCTGTTTTGCCTGAGCTTTAGATGAGACCATAGAAGATTCTTCTTCGTTCATGGCGTCTCCTTTAAAAAATTAAAAATGTTTAGTACATGAGAACGTAAATTCGCCATGCTACCGTTATTATCAATGACTATATTTGCCAAATTACAAGCATCCTTGTCTGGCATAAAGCGTTGAGCACGTCGCTCAAATTCGCTAAGATCTTGTTGTCGATTTAAAACAAATCTTTTTTTTCTTTCTGTTTCTGTAGTAGAAACATATATACCCGTATCATACCAATCAGCATGCCCACTTGTGTAAAGAAATGGAATTTCAACAACAAATAAAATTTTTTTGTTTGAGCTTACTGCTTTTAGATACATTTCTTCTATTGCTTCATGAACTTTTGGATGAATAATCTTTTCTAACTCATCTAAAAGGCAATAATCCGAAAAAACCTTATTAGCAATAACCTTTCTATCCAATTTATCATCTTTTACAATTTCAGGACCCAATAATTCAATAATAGTTTTACCTAAATCAGTGTGGGGGGACAGAAGATAATGAACAATTTCATCAGAAAAGACAACAAAAGCGCCTAGCTCACGAAAAATTAAATTGACAGAAGTCTTTCCTGAAGCTAGACCGCCAGTAATAGACACCTTCTTCGACCTTAACATTCTGCCCAATTTTTGCCAACTGATGTATTAGTCTTAAGAGGTATCTTAAAAATTTTTACTGTTTCCATTATTTGCGTAACCTCTAAAATTAATTTATCTTTCTCTTGAAACGTTGTTTCAAAAATTAACTCATCATGTACTTGTAAGATCAATGAACTTTCAGGAAAACGTTCTTTCAATATTTTCTTAACATTAATCATCGCTGCTTTAATTAAATCAGCTGCAGTGCCCTGTAAAATGGTATTTACTGCCAATCGTTCTGCTAAAGCGCGTTCAAAAGATTTTGGAGAATCAAATCCTTTAATAACTCGCTTTCTTCCCCATAAAGTTGTTACAGAAGAAGTTTGTCTAGCTAGTTCAGTACATTCTTTAATAAATTCTTTAACACCTGGAAAACATTCAAAATAAATACGTATCATTTCTGCCGCTTCTGACACACTTATTCCAAGCTGTTGAGATAATCCATAAGCTTGTTGGCCATAAATAATACCAAAATTAATTGCTTTAGCTTTTTGCCTCATTTCTTTTGTTACTTGCTCAGCATCTACTTTAAAAGTTTTTGATGCTGTTTGAGTATGAATATCCTGATCATTTAAAAAAGAAGAAAGTAAAACTGCATCTTCACTAAAATGGGCTAACATTCTTAATTCAATTTGAGAATAATCCACAGAAATAAATATATTTTCAGATTTTCTGGGCTTAAAGGCTTGGCGAATGGCCTTACCTTCTTTAGAATAATGTGGAATATTTTGTAAATTAGGTTTTTGACAAGCTAACCTACCTGTAACAGTAACAGCTTGGGAAAATGAAGGATGAATACATCCTGTCTTTGGATTCATTTGTTTTGGCAAAGAATCGATATAGGAAGATCGCAATTTTTCTAATGACCGGAAAGACAAGATAACAGGAATGACTTCATGTAAAGATTGTAACTCTTCTAAAATAACCGCTCCAGTAGATCCTTTTTTATTATTTGGAAGCCCTAATTTATCAAACAAAATATGAGATAACTGCTTAGCGGATTTAATATTAAACTCTTCACCTACTAATTCATAAATTTTTAATTCGAGTTCTTTTAGAGAATTAGTGATTCTCTTTCCTATAATAGCAAGCTCATCCAAATCAAGAAAAATCCCTACTTTCTCCATATCAAATAAAATTGGAACTAAAGGTAATTCAAGCTCTTCTAGCAATGTCTGAAATCCAGATTCTCTAATCTGTTTATCTAATACAGGCTTTAATTGAAAAATAGCTTCTGCCTTAGAGCAACAATTAAGATATATATGATGCTCATCAAGCTTTTCATTCTTTTTTGGCTGATGTAGTGCAATACCTAAATGATGTAATGATAAATCTTCAAGGGACCTTTGTTTACTTGAAGCATCAATTAAATAAGCTGCCAACATGATATCATAAAATTGTTCTGGAAACTTTTCTTGACCAGCTTGCCGCCATTCATCTTTAGAATTATAAAAATATACAATCAATGAATAAGTTAATTTATAAAATAACTGCTCTGTTAAATCTGGATGGAGAGAAAGAATTTCAGAAGAAAAATAAAAAGTCTCCTTTCCTACAGATATAGCTACACTAAGATTTACTACATCTATATCAGAAAAAGCACAAGATACCTCTTTGAATTGACTTAACATCATTAATATATTTTGAAAAGATTCAATTGTTTCTATTTTAGAATAATGATCTGTGGTATTTACATGAGAAGTCCCCACACTATCAGAAGCGTTATTCACTAAAACTTCTTTAAGCAATGATATAAATCCATATTGACGATAAAATTTAGCCAAAGCTTCATGATCTAAAAATGGATTACACAAATATTTACTTAAAACGATCTCTCCAAGTATATCTTGATCAATTGTTGCTAATTTTTTACTCATAATCAGTAAATGTTTATTGTCCTTAAGCAGTTGCTTCTTCTTATCTCCTTTAACTTGATCTAAATTGTCTATTAAAAATTCTAATGAACCAAAAGTTCGTAACAATTCTGATGCTGTCTTTGGACCTATCCCAGGAACACCTGGAATATTATCAGAAACATCCCCTGTTAAGGATAAAAAATCTGTGATAGAAGATGGAGGAATACCATAAATTTTTTCAACTGCTGCTGTATCTAATATAAGATTATCTTTCCATGGATTTAAGACATAAACATGGTCTTCTACTAGTTGACACATATCTTTATCAGCACTACAGATATAAACATCACAACCTAATTTCTTACTCTTAGCTGTCATACTTCCTAGAACATCATCAGCCTCTACACCATCAGAAACAATCACTGGAATTCCAGCTAATTCACAAAATTCTTGAGCAACTTGAAATTGAAAAGGCAATTCTGGATATTCTTTTGTTCTATTTGCTTTATAATCAGCATAAATAGCTGTACGGCTTTTTTTATTATCTGGCCCATCAAACACTACTACTAAATGCTGTGGGGAAAAATCTTTAATTAACTTATTAACAGATCTAATAAATCCATACACACCTTGAACAGGATGTCCCTTTTGGTCAGTCATTTCAGGCAAAGCAAAATAAGCTCTAAACAAAAAACCTGTACCATCTAATAAAAAAATATTGTCAGACATTAGGAAATGTATCTATATGAACATGGAAACATATTCTTTTCTATATTTACTGAAGAACCTAAAAATTGCGTGAATAAATTAATAGAATTTTTTGAAGAGTATCTTTCTTTTAACATTTTTTTCCAAAGACCATTTTCAGCTAGACCTAAGACAATATAATTATCTTCAATCCCCTTTTCTTTGACCAATTTAGCTATAACATCCCGAGGACTCTCTACTACTTCATCTACAAATCCTGCTTCTTGAGCTTTATAAACATTTAATACTTTAGCTCCATAAACATTTTTTAAAAGATCGTTAGTTATTAATGGTCTATTTTTAACTACTATATCAACAAAAACATCATAGAAAAAATCTACCATTTCTTGTCGACTTGCAGTTTCATTTTCTGTCCATTCACGGAAAGGATTCATATCATCTTTATGATTCCCTGCCTTAATTGTAGTAGCATTTACTCCTATTCTCTCTAAAAGATCAGTAACATTAAAAAAAGGAGGCCAAGAGACCACTCCTATAGAACCAACTAAAGATGTTGTAGAACCAAAAATTTTATCTGCTCCGCAAGCAATGTAATAACCTCCTGAAGCACATACTCCATTAGCAAATACATATACAGGCACATTTAATCGTTGTTTCATATCACATATTAATTGATAAATTCTATGTGTTTCAGCTACATCTCCACCAGGACTATTGATATCAAGTAATACCCCTGAAATATTATTTTTTAAATCTATGTCATTTAATATATAACTAAAAATCAGTTCAAGACGATCTTCTTTAAGTAAACCATTACCAATAATACCCTCTAAAGACAAATGCAAAATAGAAGGTACTTTTTTAGAAGATTCTCTAATCAAACCTTGAGCATTTGGAAGAGATTTTAATTTAATATTAGGCTTTGACATCTCTGAAGAAGACACCGCGATCATCAACAAAAAAATCACCATAGTAATTCCTAAAGCTCCACCCAAAATAGCGCAGAAAGCAGTTAAAAATCCTTTTAACCATGTCTTCATTTAATATTCCCCAGAATAAATCCCATACTATGGGTTAAGAAAAAATATTTATACAGTCTATAAAAATAAAAAACATCTAAGAAAAAACATCTAAGAAAAAACTAAACTGTAAAAGTTACAGATGATGAATCTGTAGATTTGTCTTTAGGTTCGCCCACATTCAATGAATCTATTCCTTCATCATGTAAATTTTCTCCTGTTGTACCAGAAGTCTCAAGAAATACATCAAAACGTTTACCCAAAGCAAGTATAGCTAATAACCAAATACCTACAGCTACAAAAAAGATAACAGCAATTAGTGGTACCATTGATGCTAGACTTGAAAATATTAAGAAAAACACCTGTAAAAAAAGAGCTGCTGCTGATTTTCCACATCTAGAAAAAATGCCATCTATCAAGGCTTTACCTTGCATCTTGGCTTTTTCTGACAATGGAACAAACGCCATTTCTTTCGTAGCATCAAAAAAAGAATACTTTGCCACTCTTGTTAAAATATTCTGTACTCCACCAAAAAATACAACTAACGCTAATGGCGAAGCAATTACTCCACTTAATACCCCTGAAGCAAAATTCATATTTTTACAAAATAGCAAAGTGAAGAAAAAGCATACCCCAGTAAATAAACATACTATTGGTGTTACCAAAGCCCCAAATCTCCAACCCCATTTTCTAATGGTTTGGCCAGTAATCAAACAACAACACAATCCAGATAAAGCGCCTGTAATCGAAGATACATGCCCCATATACATATTAAAAGAGACAGGATCAGGATACAAAGTTCTTGCTTGATCTTTCCATAATACTTCAACTAAATGAATAACTAAATTATAGGACAATACAATGCCTGATAAGCATAAAAGATATTTAGAACGAAACATCGCTTTAATAATATCTTTTATCTTCATTTTTATTTTTGATTCATCTGCTCTTTTAGTGAAAAAACTTTTTGATTTAGAGTTAGATGCTTCTTGAAATGCTTTGGCTTTATCTTGAGGACCAGAAAAAAAGTTCATACTATAAATATGTCTATAGACAAAGACAATTACTATCCCTGCCATAGCCATTAAAAGTGTTAATCCTATAATCACTCCATGCCATGAACTTGTCGCAAAAGGAAAAAATAATTTCTCTCCCCTATACTGAGAAGCCCATACAGTTACCTGCCCAGCTACGACAGAAGATAAACTCAAAGACAAATGCAACATTGCATAAAAACGTGGAGCTTGAGAAAAAGTCGTAATACGATTAGCAAAGCCCCAAAACAACATGGATAAGATCGTGGAACTCCATAGCTCTGAAATAACATAAAACAGAGTAAAAGACCAAAATCGGACTAATGCAAGAAGACCAAACAATCCCTTCGGAAGACGAGCAGCTAACCAATCAGCAGTTTTATGTAAATTCAATGCCTCATTGTTTGGATATATCCAAAAAGCAAAGATAAGAAAGAAGGTAATAAAAAAACCTACCATTAAATAAAAGACTATTTCTTGCCTAAATTTACTGCTTAAAAAGCCATAAAACATAGTAATTAAAATAGCACCTGGAATCATCCCCCAGACTTTTAAAAATGGTAAAACTTCTGCGCCACTTCCTTTAGCTGTAACAATAAGAGCATCTTTCAAATTTCTTAAAATACTATAATTAAAACCAATAAAGAAGGCCAATAACAACATCGGCAAAAAGTTTTTTAACTCAAAAACATGAATAGGCCAGAATAAAGCCCTTAGAAAAGAAAATTCTTTCTTATTCGTAGTCACACTATCCTCACAAAAAAATTATAAGGAGAGAAGAACAAGGATAATGACATAGGATTGACTAATTTTTCCTCGATTAGAAGCTACACTGTAAGCAAAAAACTCATATAAATACAAGTATCACGATCATTCAAAAAAAGAAATGATTAATCATCTCTGTTAAAAAAAATTCGTTTGAATTATTTTTTTTAAAATAAGATTTTTTTTATTTTTGCTTTATACAAATTTGAGAAGATGAACAACGTGCCAATCGTTCTATGAAAGAACCCACGCCTAAAAGAAAGAAAAAAGAAAATATAAAAGATGGGAAAGAGCAGCCAATGATCATTAAAACAAGCGCTGTAAATTGTAAAAAAGTTGTTAACTTTCCAACCATCATAGCTCTACAATCGTAACCACGCCATGCTTTATTGAACAATAAATAACAACAAAATAAAAATAAAAAGAAATCTCGCGATAACAGGGCGAGCAAAGAGCATGCTGACAAGGCCCCTTCTTTGTATAAAACACCCCCAACAAATGCAATAAATAATTTATCCATTAGAGGGTCTAAAATTGCCCCTAATTTAGTAGGACTAAACACTCGTCGTGCTAAATATCCATCTAAAAAATCACTAATCATAGCACATGTAAGCGCTATTAGCCTTGCATATGCACTTTCTTTCAAAAAAATTAACGCAAAACCTGCGCGAGAAATTGAAAGAATATTGGAATAATTAAACATAAACCCCTTAAACAGGTAGGGAATATTACCCTTGTTACGAGCTTTTACCAACACCTATCTTAACAACAAAGCCACCATATCACAGAGAATTGATCAAAATCAATGATAAGGCCTCATCATAAAAAAATAACATGCAAGCTAAACTAGTAACAGAATATTTTTTATTCTATTGGCATGGAAAAAGAGGGATTCGAACCCTCGGTGCCCTTTAAGAGGCACGCGTCCTTAGCAGGGACGTGCTTTCGACCACTCAGCCATCTTTCCATAAAACTTAAGCGCCTAGGAAATGAAGAATATCCTAGGGAAACAATTCTTATACACCTCTTTTTGATTTTGTTTCTGCAAAAAAAAATTTTTTGTCATTTCTTTTGAGTTTTTTTAGCAATCAACCTTGCCGGATTTTGATGAATTACGTAAATTCAGATTCACCTTCCCATGCAGATTCGTAGTTTTATGAGCCTTACAGAAAAAACCTCTTCTACTTCTTCAATTCTAAAAAAAGGAAATCCTCCTTCATCTAAAGAATCTGAAATGATGGTCCTTGGATGCATGCTATCTGGTATAAATGCATTAAACACTGTTTCTGAACTTTTAGAAGAAGATGATTTTTATTACCTAGAACATAAATTAATTTTTAGAGTTTTAAAAACTGCTTATAAACAAGATAAACCTGCAGACATTCATTTAGTAGCTGAAGAACTTAAGCGACTAAATAAATTAGATGTAGTAGGCGGTATTTCCTACATAACTCTTTTAGCTCAATACGCTGGAACATCAGCATATGTTGAAGAATATGCTGATGTTGTAAAATCAAAAGCAGTATTACGCAACATGATTGGTGCTGCGCAAACAATTGAAAAATTATCTACTGAAAACACAGTTGAAGTTAAAGAAATTCTTGAAGAAGCCCAAAAATTATTTTTTCAAATTGGGCAAAATGCATCTCGCCAATCTGGATTAACCATTACAGAATTGTTACAAGGCCATGGTAATCATTTATCCAAAGCTTATCTCCATGACCTGCAAGCAAAACAAGAAGAATTCCGCATTCATGGTAAAAATCGTTCACGCATTACAGGAATTCCTACCTATTTCAATGATTTGGATCAATTAATCAATGGAATAAATAATTCTAATTTGATGATTTTAGCAGCTCGACCTGCTATGGGAAAAACTGCTTTAGCATTAAACATCGCTGAAAATATTTGTTTTAAACATAACGTTCCTGTTGGTATTTTCTCATTAGAAATGACAGCTGACCAGCTACTTCATCGAATAATTTGTTCTCAATCAGATGTTGAATCTAGAAAAATTAGTATTGGTGATCTTTCTGGATCAGATTTTCAAAGAATTGTACAAGCTGTGGGTGAGATGCAAAAGCATGTCATGATTATTGATGATCAACCTGGTTTACGAATATCTGACTTAAGAGCTCGTGCTCGACGCATGAAAGCTTCTCATGACATTCAATTTCTTGTGATCGACTACCTTCAATTACTTTCTGGTTCTGGATCAGCCAGAATGGCTGAAAACAGACAAAATGAAATTTCTGAAATTTCTCGACTTTTAAAAACACTTGCTCGCGAATTAGACATTCCTATTCTTTGCTTATCTCAGCTCTCAAGAAAAGTGGAAGATCGAGCTAATCATCGTCCTATGATGAGTGATTTAAGAGAAAGTGGATGCTTAACTAGAGATACTGCTATTCAAGTTGGTGTAGACGCATCTCATCATATTCCCATGGAAACATTAGCAGAAAATTTTTCAGGAAAACCTTCTTCTTCCTTTACTTTGACCTCAAATCTTTGCTTTAAACCTTCTTACATGACAAATATTTTTTATTCAGGAAAAAAAATAGTTTTTAAACTCACAACTGAAAATGGATTTGTTATTCGAGCTTCTGGAAATCATCCTTTCTTAACTCCTTTAGGTTGGCAAGCACTTGAAACACTCCAGCCTGGTCACTTTCTTGGGATAGGCCCTGCTAATCATTTTCCAATTTTACAATGGGATCAAGTAAAAAGCATTAAAGAACAAGGTATTGAAGATGTTTATGATGCAACTGTACCTGGCTCTCATAATTTTCTAGCAAATGGATTTGCTGTTCACAATAGCATTGAACAGGATTCTGATATTGTTATGTTTCTGCTTCGGCGAGAATATTATGACCCACATGATAAGCCTGGTATGGCTGAATTGATTGTGGCGAAAAATCGACATGGTGGCGTTGGTAATATATCTTTAACTTTTGAAAAAGAATTAGCTCGTTTTCGCAACTATACCCCTATGGCTATGGAATTTTAATTTTGTAACCTAAAACCTCTTTGCTTTTTTTCAACTTTTCTGTTAGGATTTTCATTCTTTAGCTCAATTCAGTTGAATCATGTCATCAGTAAAAAAGAAACGTCGCTATAAGATCGCAAAACATAAACGCAAAAAGCGTAGACGTCGTGATCGGCACAAAAATAAATAGTAATAGCTAGTTACCTGGCTTTTTGTCTTATGTGGCTTTATCCATTTGTCTATGATATCATTGTGATTGGAGCTGGCCATGCAGGCTGTGAGGCTGCTTGGGCAGGTTCCAAAACAGGTCTTCGAGTTCTTATGCTATCTTCTAATTTAGATAGCGTTGGAAAGATGAGCTGTAATCCTGCCATTGGTGGTGTTGGAAAAGGACAATTAGTTTGTGAGATTGGTGCTTTTGGTGGCATTATGCCTAAAGTAATTGATCAAACAGGTATTCAGTTTCGCATGTTGAATGCCTCTAAGGGCCCTGCTGTACATTCTCCTCGAGCACAAGCTGATAAATATGCTTATGCTCAAAAGATGAAGCGCTGTCTAGAAATGATCCCTAACTTAGATCTTTTGGAAGGTACTGTTGAATCCTTTACCACCAAAGAAAATAGTATTACTGGGGTTATTACTAAAGAGCACGTCCATTATAGAGCTAAAACTGTCATTATTTCTTCTGGCACATTTTTAAAAGGAATTGTTTACGTAGGAACTTCTGGTTCTTCTGGTGGAAGAGCTGGTGAACCTGCTTGTAAAGGCCTTTCTGGCTCATTAAAAGAGCATGGTTTTTCTTTAGGTCGATTTAGAACTGGCACTCCTCCTCGCATAGATAGAAAATCTGTTAATTTTTCCGGAATGGCAGAACAAAAAGGAGAAGAAGGCATTCAATTTTCTTCTTACTCTAAACCTATCAACCGCCTTCCTCAAGTATCCTGTTGGATTACTCGTACCACAAAAAAAACAAAAGATATCATTCTAAGCAATGCTCATCGTTCTTTAGATTGCAGCATTCAGTTATCAGGAAAACGCCCTCGTTATTGCCCTTCCATTGATGATAAAATGACTCGTTTTGCTGATAAGCCTGATCATCAAGTTTTTATAGAACCAGAAGGCTTGGATACAGATGAACTTTACCCAAATGGCCTTTCTACTACCCTCCCCATTGATGTTCAGTGGGAATTTATGAGATCTATCCAAGGTCTAGAAAATGTTAAAATCCTTCGTTCTGCATATTGCATTGAATATGACTATGTCATCAGTGGTCAACTACTTCCTTCTTTAGAAACAAAATCAATAGAAGGTTTATTCTTATGTGGCCAAATTAATGGAACAACAGGCTATGAAGAAGCGGCTGCTCAAGGATTAATAGCTGGAATTAATGCATCTAATAAAATTTTAAATAGACCTGCTTTTGTACCCTTAAGCCATGAAGCATATATAGGGGTAATGTTAGAAGATTTAACATCTAAAATTCAGGAAGAGCCTTATAGAATGTTTACTAGCCGTGCTGAACATCGTCTTACCTTACGTCAAGACAATGCAGCTATAAGACTAGCTCACTATGCCTATGACCTTGGGCTAATAGATAAAGAATTTTATCAGTCTATTGAATCTCAAAAACAAACCATACAAGAAGAACTACAACGTTTTAAAAAAACTTTTGTTGAAAATAATCAAAAACAAATAAGCTTAAGTCAGCTACTTTCCCATCATGATGAATCATACTCTTCCCTAATGAGTCGATTTCAACATAAGATGAAAGATCATGGAAAGAAAACAAATTCTTTAATTGAAACAGAAATTAAATACGCTGGTTACATTGATCGACAAAAAAAAGAAATGACCCGAGTTCGAAATGCTGAGAAGATTCTAATCCCTTGTAATGTAAACTTTTCTGCTATTGATGGCCTTTGCCAAGAAGCTAAAGAAAGTTTAATGCAATTTCAACCAGCATCTCTTGGACATGCTAGTCGTTTAGCTGGAATTACAGTATCAGACCTACAAGTGTTAATGATTTACCTTAAAAAACATGTCTCTTCCTAACTGTTTTCACCTACATCTTTCCTGCTCTGTAAAAGAACAATTAATAATAGAAGAATTACTATTACATAATAGTACAGATAATTGGTGTATCATCAACAGTGAATCTCCTGCAACCATTGTAATGGGTATTACAGGAATAGTTGACACCCTCCTTTTCAAGGAGCCCCTTAAAAAAGATCATATCCCTATTATTAGAAGATTTAGTGGTGGGGGGACAGTATTAATTGAACCTGACACTGTTTTAGTGTCATTCATTCAAAATACTGATGGTCCCATGATATTTCCAGAAACCTTAATGAAATTTACAAAAAATCTCTATGCCCCAATCTTTCCTATTGGTTTTGATATAAGAGAAAATGACTATATTATTGGAGAAAAAAAAATAGGAGGCAATGCACAATACATCCGTAGACATAGATGGCTACACCACACTTCCTTCTTATGGAGTTTCAATCAAGACAACCTAAATAGATATCTAAAAATTCCTCCTCAACAACCTGTTTATAGAAAAAATCGTCCTCATGCATCTTTTTTAACGTCATTAAATATCTGGTTTCCTAACAAAGATTTATTTATTCAAGAAATCATGAAAAGAATAAGAGAGCTATGGACAATAAGAACTATTGACCCTACTTCTATCCATGCATTATTTAAAAAAGATGCAAGACAACACACTGTATCAGAAATAATTCTATAGCTAAAGTTAAGCGATTTCCATTTTGCTAAAGAAAAATGCTATTTCACGAGCAGCACTTATATCTGAATCAGATCCATGCACAGCATTTTCCCCTAAAGAAGCAGAGAAATCAGCTCTAATAGTCCCTGCTGCTGCGTCTTTAGGATTAGTAGCACCCATAATATCTCTATTTTTTCTGACAGCATCTTCAGCTTCTAAAACCATGACCACAACAGGAGAAGAAATCATAAAGTCAACTAATTCTCCATAAAATGGTCTTGCTGCATGCTCTAAATAAAAATTTTGAGCTTCTTCTTGAGTCATTTGTATCATCTTCATAGCTTTAATACGAAGGCCTGCACTTTCTAATCGTGCAATAACTGCACCCACATTATCTGCTTTCATCACATTAGGCTTAATGATAGACAAAGTTTGTTGCATAGTCATTTCTATATCCTTAATTTTTTATTTATATCTTTTTGTTTTCTAAGTTAGAACTAACTAAAGAACACACAGTGAGAGTACGAAAAAAAATAAAAAACTAAAAGAAAAACAGATTTATCTATTTTTCTAAATTATTATTTTTAAGACTTATGTCTTAAAGCAGCACCTATTAACTCTGAAACATCACTAGTAGATGAAACAACTTCTAAAGTTTGCCTCATCATTTTTTCAGACTCTAACCGAGAATAACCTAATTTTACTAATGCTTGCACAGCATCAGACACATTATCAGCGTTAGTATTGGATGCATAAACCACAGGACGTGTTTTGCCCTTTAAATCTAATAATAATCGCTCTGCAGTCTTTTTACCTATTCCTGGAACAGATGATAAAGCACTAACATTCTTTCCAGCTAATATACTATCTAAATCACGCACAGAAAAAGTATTTAAAATAGCCAATCCAATCTTTGGACCAACTCCTGAAACAGTAATTAAACTTTCAAAATAATCTCTTTCCTCACGATGAGGAAAGCCATATAGAAACCATCCATTTTCTTTAACACTTACTGCAATGAATAATGATTTTTTTTCAACTATTCCATGTAAAGATAAAGCTGTTCTTTCTGTAACAGCAACACGATACCCTATGCCATTATTTTCAATAACTACCATGCCTTTTTCAATAGCACAGATTTTTCCTATAATAAAATCGTACATTATCCCTCTTTATAAACAATTATAATCTATTCTACCTGTGTCTATTCATAAATATAAAGTTAACACTATAGTAGCTATAATATTTATTAATTCTTTTAAATCATCTTTTATTACAGAAAGATTTTTTTATATTATGAAATTGATTCTTTATCTGCAGCTATAAATGCTCTCTTATACTGTAAGCGTTAGAAGACCTTTTAACGCCTCTCTTTCTAATCAAAGTTTCAATTCATTACCCCATAACACTAGATACATATAAAGCTGTCGACGTTATAATCATTTCTTTAGCATTTTCAGACACTGTACCTCCCTGAATTACTAAGGAAGTCATAAGTATAGCAGATCCTAATCCTAATAAAAAATTAAGAAATATTGAACACAGTTTTCCACAATTTGAAATATTATTAAGAATATTTCTTTATATCTCTACACAAGTTGTGGCAGATGCCGTCCTGCATAACAACACAAATACTGATTAGAGATCCTAAGCCCTTAGAAAATCCATTTTTATCACAAGCAATGATAATCTGTTTTACCTGCAGTCCATGAATAGGCATAACATAAAGCTAATGCAAGAGCATCTGTAATATCTTCAGGCCCCTCTGGGGCCTGTGATAACCCTAACAAACGAGTTACCATCATCTTGACCTGTTGCTTATCAGCTTTTCCACTTCCAGTCACAGCTGCCTTAGCCCGACTTGGAGTATATTCAAAAATGGGAATATTTTTTAAAGAAGCCGCTAGAACAGCCACTCCTCGAGCCATACCTAACTTGATCGCAGTTTGTGGATTTTTATCTACAAACTGCGTTTCAATAGAAAGGGCCTGTGGAGAATAGGTCTCTATTAGCTTTTCCAAATCTTGAAAAATAATCCGATACCGCTCACTGAGACTTAAAGACGCCTTAGGACGAATAATTCCATAAGTTATGGGAAGAAAAACACGTTTTTTACTAGCTTTAACAATCCCATACCCAGTAATCACTGTACCTGGATCAATACCCAGCACTACAATCTCTTCATTACTACAAATTACCTGCTCTACTAACAAGATATATTTTCCACTTTTGCATTGATTCCAGCATCTCTCATCTCTTCTTCACCTAATTGAATTAACAATCTTTTTATCTTAGAAAGAGAAGACTCTTCTATTTTTTTATCTTCTGTAGAAGACAAATCATTCTCTCCTAATGCTAGCTCCATTTCTCTTAAAGTATTTCTAAGCTTAATAATCAGATTCTTTTGCTTACCTGCAACATCTCTTAATATCGCAGCTTCCCGAATCTTCTTTACTAAATGACTATGAGCAGTATCTGTAACTAGTAGATCATGATCTTCAGTCGTATCCCATGAAGCATCTAAAAGATGTTCTTCTTTATGATCTATCAATGAAGACGACTCTAAAGTACTATCTTCCATAGATATCTGAATAGGACTTTTTAAAGATTTACGAAATACTTGATTAGCAGCTAAATAAGCATTTTCTTCTTTATATTGAATATTTTCTTTACGCAAGAGAGCTAAACCTTTTTTTAGATCTAGAATTTCAGCTAACGCTGTTGTTAATAAATTCTCTTTTTCTTCAATTAAACGAATGTAATTTACTAAATCCCCTACTGAATGATTAATATATGTTTCAATTTTTTCTATTTCTATAAATGTTTCATGAGGCAGTATCTTTAGGCCACTATCTTTATCCATGTTTTGCATCACATCCTCCAAGCCATTTGCACAAAAATTTTCTGTACTTCTACAATACTAGTTACTGGATTCTTTTATAAAATACGATGATATTTTATAGGTCATTACCATACTTAGCCTAAGGCTAAGTATGTAACAAAACTTTCTTATTTCTAATTTTCTAAACGAATTTCTAGGAATCTTTGATAATGCCCATACTTTCTAACATAGCTTTTGCAACTAACTTAACTGTATTAATAGCGACACTATTCCCTAATTGTTTAAAAGCTTGACACTCAGAAACAGGAAACTTAAATGTTTTAGGAAAACCCATTAATCTTCTTGCCTGAGACAGTGTAAGCCTATGCTCTTTTCCATTAAGATCATAAGCATCCCAATTTCTACTATCATTAATACCAGAACCCCTTCCTCCTACACGAACTGTATAACCAATCTTTCTAGGACACTTACCTCTTAAAAGCTGTGACATAGTAAAAAGTAATGGGACTGGTTCTGGAAAAGAAAAAGGCTTTTTCAATTTTAAACTCTTTTTAAAACAAGGGATATATAACCTTGGTCTAAAAGTTGGCAATCCATAATGACAAGCCTTTAATACTTGAAAATGACAATCATAATTATGCTTATCTAATATCTCCTTCATATAACCAAAGGTACGTCCATTATCATGGCTTAACAGATGACTAACATTCTCAAGAAGCAAAGCTTTAGGAGAAGCTTTCTTTATAATATTAATAATATGAAAAAACATTAAGCCTCTTTCTTCCTCAAAGCCCTTTTTTAGACCAATACTACTAAATGGCTGACATGGAAATCCTGCACACAAAATATCTACATTCTTTGGAATTTTTACTATTTCTGCCTCATCTGTAACATCATTTAAAAACAGACCTTTAGAAAAAAGATCTGGGCATAGAGGCGAAAAATTAACTTCGTAAGTAACTCTTGCTTGCTTATTTATCTCTACAGCACAAACACATTTCCCCCTAAATGAATGCATAGCAATATGAAAACCCCCAATGCCTGCAAATAAATCTATAAAAGTAAAAGGAGCATTCATTAATAAAGATCCATATTTTTGATTAATTCTGACTTAACATCATAATGATATAAGCTTAGACAGACCTCAAGAATTTTATCTATATAATTAAAAAATAATACCAATTTAATAAAAAAATATATTTATACTCATTCATCAATATTATTTTATTAAATGGATAAAAGCATGAAAAAGTATCTGCTTCTGAAAAAAGCAATATGAATAAATAAGAAAGATTACATGAAATAGTAATCCTTCCTATCTTATAAGATTTAACAACTAGAAGTACTTTTAAAAGGATCTTTTAAAGGATTCATAACCAGAATTTCTGAATTAATTGATGTCGTTTCTGACTCTACACCTTCTTCTGTAGAACTAGTAATACAATTTCTTAATAATCGAGTAGATGCACTAGCTATATAAAGAACTGTTGATGCTGTAACTACCTCTTTACCAACTGGACTACATGGATTTGCTAAAGAAAGCGCAAACACACTAGAACCTAATCCAGAAGCACTTATTAATAATCCTTCTTGTAAAGATAAAGCTGCTAACCTCACACCTTTTTTAGAAGTCTTTAAAGCTGTGGCTCTATATTGCTTATAGATTGTTCCAAGCGTTGTGAGTATGACTGCTATACTTCCAACACCAAAAGCTATCATCATGCCATTACATGTATTACAATCATAAGAAACTATTGGGTTTGTGCATGTAGTATTAATAAAAAATTTTTCAAATTTTTTCTCAATGTCAGTATTATTATCCCAACAATCTATATCTTTATCTCTAAGCTGTACTTCTTCTGGTGTAACGAAGCCTGTTGGATGGCTATGATCACCCTGACAGATCCTGCTATTCTGCAGAACATCTTTATCTTTTCCAAGCGCTGAAGAACCTACAGTAAAATCCAAATCATACATACAACTTATATTTTTAGAAACTGTCCATACACCTTGTTTCCAGGACATAAATACAGGAGCATCCTTATTAAGCAAACCAGTATATCCACAGATAGGTAATAACGTTTGAGGAAAAGATTTTTTATAATCATATGTTCTTAAACAATTTATTGTCTCATTAGCATTTAGATCCATCTCTTC
The DNA here is from genome assembly GCF_015356765.1 of Candidatus Clavichlamydia salmonicola. Taxonomy (GTDB): domain Bacteria; phylum Chlamydiota; class Chlamydiia; order Chlamydiales; family Chlamydiaceae; genus Clavichlamydia; species Clavichlamydia salmonicola. The sequence continues at coordinate 2,126 of NZ_WTCQ01000003.1, read as the reverse complement.
TCCTGTACATACTCCAAAATTGCTTATGTTCCATGAAATAAAGGTTTTTTGATTTTGTGAAAGTAAATGATCTTGTTTCTTAAAGCATAATACGATGTTTTCATAACCTAAAGGAAGAGTAGTAATAACTTCCAACATATCTTTACCTGCGCAAACAGATGCTGTAACTAAACCTAATACTCCCATAGAAACTGCTAAACCTAATGAAGAATCAAGAAAAGCTGTACATGCTTTTGCACATGTTCTTACATTATTAGATACATTAGCCTTAACCTCTGACCAACTAACTGGACACCTTCTTCCTGTATGTCCCAAAAAATTATTATTAAAACGCTCTATCCCTGAAGAAAATCCATTTCCTATTCCTGACATATTACCTCTTTATTACAAAATTAATTTTTTTTTATAAAATCTATATTAAAAAATTAAACATGTCATGGACATTTTTTTTAACTATAAATACATTTTTTTAATAAAAATAAGAATTTGATAAATGATAGGAACGACTATAAGAATTACTTGTAGAGGGCTCTTTTGGATTATTCAAAACTATAATTACTTAATAATCTAAAAGCAGCACTAGTCCAATAAAGAACTACTGATAGCATCACCTCTTGCTTACTACTATTATCTATAGGATCATAAGGAGGTAATAAAATATATATAAGCGCCTCTATCATAGCTCTATAAATATATTTTTGTTACTAAGAAACAAATTGATTAAATAAAAAAATTAGAAAAGAAAAAGATTTGATTAACAACAAAAAGGATTACATGAAATAGTAATCCTTCCTGTCTTATAAGATTTAACAAGCAGTAGTTTTCATAAAAGAAACTTGAAGACTCTCCATGTCCACTGATACTGAACTAATTAGTCCTTCTTCTTCATGCTCACCATCAGTTACAGGATCAGCAGCGTCTTCCTCTGAATCTATACTATCGTAAAACGTTGAACCTGCTGTTTTTGGACTAGTAATACAATGGCTTAACAAGCTAGAAGCAGCACTCGACCAATAAAGAGCTGTTGAAGTCATCATTACCTTCTTAGTTCCTGCATCTATAGGACCACAAGGTGATATTAAAGAAGCTGCTAAAACACCGGTACCTAATCCAGAAGCTGCTAACAGTATACCATCTGAGAAAGTACACGCTGGTAATTTTCTTGCGCTTTTACATCCTTTTTGTAAACTTTTTGCCATATATTTATTATAGACGATTTTTCCCACTGTAGCTGTTAATACCAAAGCACTTCCTATACCAAAGGCGAGTGTCATACTTTGACACCTATCAGCAGCCTCTCTAGGGGACCAACAATATACAGGTATATGACTCATTGTATGATTATCAAAATGATTCATTGTATAATTTTCGAAATTATCTATATCATCAGAATCCCAAGTTGTCACATCATCAGAATCATCTCCAAAACTTGTTATACCATCAGAATCATCTAGATGACTTGTTGTATCATTCTCAAAATGGCTTATTGTATAATCAGGAATACACTGTGTATGATTTAAAAATCTAGAAGTCTGATTCTCATGACCATGTCTGTGTGCATTAGCAAATATTGTCGTATTAGATGTGCATATTGCATGTTGTGCACTAACCCATACTCCTTCTGTAAATTTTATAAATACATCCTCAACTAGACTAGAATTACAAACTGGCAATGAAACTCCATGGACAACGTGATGATGAGACCTATCTACAACAGAACAAAACATTGTATGATTACCTGTTACCCTATCATTACAAACGTCAAAGCCAGTTGCAGTCCATGAATCAGAAGATTCTTCTTGCGTATGATTTTGACCACCATAATTATAACATAATGACATTGATTGATTGTCTTGTACTGTAGCTACAATAAACCCAGTTAGATCTTCTTGTAGACATACAGAAGCTGCTGCTAAACCAAAAACTCCCATGGAACATGCCATACCTAATGAAGAATCCAGAAAAGCTGTACATGCTTTTGCACATGTGCTTATATTTCTTGATATATTAGATTTAAGCTCTGACCAACTAGTAGGACACTGCCTTCCTGTATGCACAAAAACATTATTATTCAAAGATTGTATCCCTGAAGACAACCCATTACTTATTACAGACATAATTATCTC
>NZ_WTCQ01000002.1 GCF_015356765.1 Candidatus Clavichlamydia salmonicola | reverse complement strand
TATTGGAAGAAAATGGCCAACAAATGTATCTGAAGCATGTGTTAATTTTAAGCAGAATATAAAAAAGGGAAATGAGTTAATTCGATTCATGGGCGCTTCTTTATGTACTATTGCGGGGTGTGCATTAACTGTTATTTTTTATAACTATTTTGATGAATCTTTTAAAAGTAACAATGTATCAACAAATAGTGTTAGTTCGATGCCTACATTTGTGTCTAGCTTGGATCTGTCTGGAAAAAATGTTAAAATTTCCGTTGTTTCAGGAGCTGTATATGGCGCATTATGTCTTATAAAATGCGTAGGAGAATTTTTTTTTGGTGATTTTTTGACATATAGGCTCTTTATGAGTTCTCAAAGGTCAGGATTAGATTGGGAAAGGTGTAAAGATCGATTAAGGCTGGAAATAAAAGTTCATGGTGTCCTGAATGTTTGGAGCACTATGATAAGCCTTTTGAGTATGATTTTAATTGTCAAAGGAGATGAGTCTGTGGTATCAGAGGTTGAAAAAGGGAACAGAATTTTAATGGTTGGACTTTCTTCTTTAATTTATTTGTGTGATGTTGGCTTAATTTTATCTATGTTAATTTGTTTTGATGTTTATGAAAGAGATAGGGTGGAAGAATTAAGACAGTTTGATTTAGTTCGGTTGGCTTTACCTCTGCATCCAAATAATGGAGAGGGAATGCCTATGATGGCGATGCCTCCACAAGCTCAAGATCCTGGAGAAATGCGTGGTCGCGGATGATTTATTTTTTATTATTTAAAAAGTAATGATGCCAGAAATAATATAGAAATTGTAAAGCTATTTAGGTTTTATGGCTGTAGAACAATTGTGCTGTAACATTGTGTCAATAGTATGGTTTAAGACTCTATCTAAAGTATTGCGTAACCTAAAGCATAATTATGCTGAATAGATGAAAGGTTGTTTAATGTATAACTGTGGCTTAAATGAATGTGGCTTCTATTAGGTTAGTTTTTATTTATTACATATCTGCAGTGGAGTAGCTGTAAGTTATAGCTTCTTAATTACTGGTGTTATTTCAGCGGGGGTCTTCTTTTTTAATTCTAATAAACTTAAGCTATTATCTAAAGCCTAATGAAGGCATTAGTCAATAATCCATATTTAGTAAAAAAGTTAGCTCATTTAGACGAAGAGGATAGGCATATTTTTTGATCAATTGAAGATATGGTTGTGAGTTAGTTTTAGTAAAATTTATTTCTAAATTATAAGGAAGTAGGGTAATTGCAAATGGTGTTATTAGTGGACTTTCTTATGGGTCTATGTTTTAGATGTTGATTTAGCCTTATTGAATATGGTTTTTTTTAAGATATTAAGGGCAAGAGGACAGTAAATTTTGAAGCTATAAATAAGGAGCTATATGTCTGTCTATCCTTGTTTAAGATATAGTAAAATTTAGTATGGTATTAATCAGAATATCCTTATATCCTTCTTACAATGAAGCTTGAACAAGGAATATGAGGGTATGTTCTTCTATTAAGTGCTTATGGGTATCACAAGCGCTCTACTTCGTGAATGTATTATATTTTTCAGATGTAAATAAAATAATATAGAAAAAAAATGGTAAGGTTAAGGGAAGACTCACGTTAATTGTCACCATGTGTACTTAGCTATAAATGAGGAATTTTTTACATGGGACTGATTTTTATTGGAAGGCAATGGCCTACAAATACATCTCACGCCTTGTGCAATATAAGAGATAATATGAAATGTGGATGGAAGGTTACTCGGCTTATAACAGCTTCTACAATGAGTTTTTTAGCTGGATTCATTTTTACTTGTTCTGCATTTGCTGATGAAATAGATGTAAGTAATAATGATGCAACAATAAATGCTGTTTCCACTAGATGTTCTTCTAATGATTTGAATGTACTTAATATGATGCCTAAAGCTTGCCTTATTGGGGGTTGTATATATGGCGCGTGTAGTATTATAAAATTTGTAGGATCTGTTGTAAATAAAGGTATGAGGCCCTTTATAGAGCTAGGAGCAGATGATTTAGATGTAGATGTAATGAATAGACATATTGATATATTATTTTCAGATATGCTTTTTTGTTTATTCCCTGAGATTTTAGCAGGTGTGGTGGGTCTAGATTATGCTTATATAATTATAGGAATATCTACATCTGGATCGATAGAAAGGTGGGTATTAGCAAATCGTGTTTTTGGTATATTTTCTACTGGATTCTGTGCATTAGATACAGTGTTAGCTTTATGCGATATGATTTCTTTCAATGTCTATGAAGGGAATAGAATAGCATTATTAAGACGGAGGGATGTAGCTTTTTTGGCATGGCCTTTGCATCCAAATAATGGAGAAGGAATGCCTATGATGGCGCTACCTCCACAAGCTCAAGATCCTGGAGAAATGCGTAGTCGAGGGTGAGTTATTTTTGATGATTTAAAAAGTGATGATGCCAGAAATTATAAAGATAGGTCTGATGATTATAGAACAATTATAATCTAAAGGAATGCATCGCTAATAATGATTTAAAGAGACATCTCATGACTTTTTTAATGAATAAATGTTGTTGTAACTACGCATTGTATTTTTGATTCTAATGCGCTTGCTGTAATATTTAAAGCTTGTTTCATTCAGGGTTATCTACATCTATGCTGCATCTAGTTTTGTAAAAACTGTATCAGTTATTCTGAAAAAAGATGTTAGACAATGTTTATGTTAAGGAACAGTAGTCTAGACGTATAAATCACCAAAAAAGAAATGAATCAAGTATTTAAATATTTGTTTTTGTCTGCATTTCCAGAGCTTTTAGCAGGTTTATTTGGTGTAGATTATGCTTGTGTAGTTATTGAAGGAGCTATATCTGGCACACCATCAAAGTGGGTATATTCAAATCAAGTTTTTGGTAGATTCTATGTATTAGATTCTATTCTAGCTTTGTGTGATCTAATTTCTTTTAATGATGATGACGAAGGAAAAAAGATATGAATGTAGATTTGTTGCCTTGCTTCCAAAAGATCATAATCTTGAAGAAATGTGTGTTTAAGGAGGAGTAATTTTTTATTATTTTGTGTTCTTAAAAGATGATAATACGAGAAATGATGTTGTTCAACTTATAGTTGCAGCTTTAATGAATGGTGCTGTTATTAGATTATTTTTTGTTTATCCATGTCCTTATGGAGTGGTATAAATGATAAACAAAAATTAATGTGATTGGCGATCATATATTTTCCTTCTAACAAATTTCTTCTGGTAGCTAAAGCTTGCTTAGTGCATGTCATGGCTTTCTTTAATAAGGGTATTTTACCATTTATAAAAAAAATAGCTATTCTAGATTAAGCTGAGTTAGATCCTTCTTTAGGATCTTTTGAAGTTAGTTTGGAAATAGATTCTTAGAAAATTTTTTGAGCTGCGATATTTAATTTAACTTTTTTAAAAATAGATTAATTAATAGTGATTATTTATTTATTTTTATTATATCCTGTAGTTCATTTCTTTTTTATTTAACTATAGATGGTATTTTTATGAATTCAGGTATAGAGTTTTTGGGAAGGGTATGGCCTACAACTCCATCTAGAGCATTGCGCAATTTAAAATATAATATGCAATATGGATGGAAGGTTACTCGACTTGTAACATCTGCTATAATGAGTGTTACTGCTGCTGGATTAGTGTCTACTTGCTCTACATGTGCTAATGAAGCAGATGTTACTAATAATAACTCCACAACTAGTGTTGTTGCAAATACACTTCCAGATTTTAGTTTTAATGTACTTAGTGCAGCAGCTAAAGTTTGTTTCATTGGCGGTTGTATGTATGGCACATGTAGTGTTGTAAAATTTGTAGTAGCTATAGTGCATAAAGGTATTAGGCCATGTGTAGAACTAAGCAGAGCTAATCTAGATGAAAATGCAAGAGATATACATACTAATAGGGCGGTTAGAAATATGATTGTGGGGTTACTTCCAGAGTCTTTAGCAGGTTTTATGGGTATGGATTATGGTCGTTTAGTTGTAGCAGAATCTATTTATAGATCGCCAAGTTGGTTTGTTGCAAATGGTGTTATTGGTGGACTTTCTTGTGGGTTGTACCTTTTAGATACCAGTATAGCTTTATGGGATATGGTTTCTTTAGATGTTGAAGAGCGAGATAGAAGAGCTGCTCAGGTTAGGCGATATTTAGGAGAGTTATTTGGGTTGCGTCAACAGCAAAGTGAAACTGAAGAAATGTCTGTTCTGCAGAGGTATTTTAGTAGTATGGATCAGATGGAGGGTTATGTACCAATAGGGTCTTGGTTGTCTTCATTGTCACACAATGACGAGGGGAGCAGTAATCATGCATCATTTGTTTTCAGCCCAGGTTTAGGGGATGTGATAAGACATGTTTGGATGGAGGATCTATTTCCAAAAGATGAAGAAGGTGATGATGATGTATTTGAGGATGCCATAAGTGTTGATTCAGTATTGCGTGGAGTTGGTGAATAAGTGGGCCAGATAGTAGTAATGTTGCCTGAACCCTTTCTCCAAAGGGTTATCTAAAAAATTTTGCAAAGATTGTGAGAGGGGTATAATTGGCTATAGGATAATTATGGCCCCAAATATCATACAATAAAAACATGTCAATAAGAATAAAATAATTTTTTAATAATGATGATTTAATTTTTTATTTTACACTATAATTAACACTTTTTCTCATTCAAGATAAAGGGTGTTTTTTTATGAGTACAGATATAGTTGTTTTGGGTAGAGTATGGCCTACAACTTCATCTAGAGCATGGCGTAATTAAAATATAATATGAAGCATGGCTGGAAGGTTACTCGATTTGTAACATCTGCTTTAATGAGTCTTGCTGCTGCTGGATTAGTTTCTACTTGCTCTACATGTACTAATGAAATAGGTGTTAATAATAGCACATCAGCAATGAATATTATTACTAGAAATTCAACAAATAGCACTGTTGCAATTACATATTCTTCCATTGATTCTAATGCACTTAATACAGTGGCTAAAGTGTGTTTTACTGGAGGGTTTCTGTATGGGGGTGTAGTGCAGTAAAATTTGTAGTAGCTGTAGTGGATAAAGGTATTAGGCTATGTTTAGAACTAAGTACAGCTAATCTAGATGAAAAAGCAAAAAATAGACATATTTTTTGGTTAATTGAAGATATGTTTGCTTGTTTAATTCCAGAGGTCATGGCAGGTTTCATGGGTATGGAGTATGGTTGTGTGGTTGCGGTGGAATCTACTGCTCGCTCGCCAGCAATTTGGGTAATTGCAAATGGTATTGTTGGTGGGCTTTCTTGTGGATTGTACATTTTAGATATGGGTATAGCTTTATGGGATATAGTCTCTTTAGATGTTAAAGAGAGGGATAGAAGAGCAGCACAGGTGAAGCGGTATTTAAGAGATGTATTGCAAGTAGATCAACTGCCAGGTTATGAAGAAGAGAGGATGTTTAAGGTGCAGTGGTGTTTTACTAAGGATCAATATGAAGGCTATGCAGAGTTGGGGTCTTGGTTACCTTCATTTCCACATAATCCAGAGGTAAAAAGATCTATGAAGAAAGGAGATTTTAATGATTCAACCATGGTGTTCTGTTCAACAGCAGGGGATGTAATATTAAAAGTTTTGATGGTTGTGCCTGTGTCAGAAGATGAAGATGATGGGAGCCATAATTTCTCACTATCATTTGAAGGTGCTGGGCAATGCGGCAAGATAGTACAGGTTATGCCTGACCGCTTTCTCCAAAGGGTTATCTAAAAATCTTGGCAAAAATTATTGGATAGTGTGTGTAATTTTCTATGGATAATTATAATCCTACATACTAAAAAATAAAAGAAATCTAAAAAATGCTGTGATTGAAAATAAAGATAAATTCATTTATTAATGATGATTTATTTTTAAACTATATTTTAATTCTTTTTTTTAACAAAGATAGTATTTTTTTATGAGCACAGGGTTAGTTTTTTTTGGTAGAGTATGGCCTGAAAGTCCATCTAGAGCATTACAGAATTTGAAATATAATATGAAGTATGGATGGAAGGTTGCTCGACTTGTAACATCTGTTGTAATGAGTGTTGCTGCTTGTGGATTAATTTCTACTTGTTCTAAATGTGTGACTGAAACAGATGTGGATAACAACCAATCAGCAGATAATGCTGTTTTAACTACATCTTCTTCCTTTGATTTTAATGTACTTAATACAGCAGCTAAAGTTTGTTTCGTTGGGGGGTGTATGTATGGTGTATGTAGTGTTGTAAAATTTGTAGTAGCTGTAGTGAATAAAGGTATTAGGCCATGTATAGAACGATATGTAGCTAATCTAGATGAATATGCAACAGATAGACATATTTATCTTTCAATTTTAGAGATGTATGTTTGTTTACTTCCAGAGTGTCTAGCAGGTTTTATGGGTGTGGATTACGCTGTTTTAGTTACGCTTCCGAAGCAATCATTAGTAAATTGGTGGGTTGCAAATAGTATTGTTGGTGGACTGTCTTGTGGTGCATATGTTTTAGATACTGGTGTAGCTTTATGGGATATGGTTTCTTTAGATGTTGAAGAGAGAGATGCAAGAACAGCGCAGCAAGAAGGGTTGTTAGGGGAAGGATTTGAATTGCCGCAATTTTTAGGTGGTAATGGGGAAGCAATATCTATGGCGCCATTAAGTTCTTTTCCACCTCAATATGATGAAATAATGGCGATGTGGCAGCTACCTTCTAGTCCACCAGACGTTTTCTCAAGATCTGGTGTAGAGGTTATAAGGAATGTTTTAGTGGTTATGCCATTACCAGGATATAATGACGAGCTTGATCAAGGAAATGAGGAGCCTTTTTTAGGGGCAGGGCGAATTGGTGAGACAGTAATGATGGCACCATCACATGTTCGCCGATTTTTTTCTAAAGGTAATGCTAGAAATACTAGATGAGCTCATGTGTAGGTTTTTTAGGTAGAGAATGCCCAGCAGATATGTCTACAGCATGGCGTAATATAAAGCATAACATGTGTAATGGATGGAAGATTACTCGGTTTGTAACTTCTGCTATAATGAGTGTTGGTGCTGCTGTATTAGTTTCTTCTTGTTCTACATGTGTTAATGAAGTAGATGCAGGTAACAACCAATCAACAGCTAATGCTGATTCAACAACATCTTCCTTTGATTTAAATGCGCTTAATACAGCAGCTAAAGTTTGTTTTGTTTGAGGGTGTGTGTATGGAGTTTTTAGTGCTGTAAAATTTTCATTAGCTCTAGCTAATAAAGGCATTAGGCTCTGTGTAGAAAGAGGATTAGTCAATCTAGATGAAGATGAAGAGGAAAGACTGATTAATCGATCAATTGCAGATATGTTGGTTGCTTTATTTCCAGAGGTTTTAGCAGGTTTCTTGGGTATGAATTACGCTTGTGTAATTATAGTAAAATTTATGGAAAACCTATCAGTACATTGGAGAGTCATAAATAGTATTCTTGGTGTGCTGTCTTGTGGGTTATACGTTTTAGATGTTAGTTTAGCTTGCTTTGATATGATTTCTTTAGATCTTGAAGAGAGAGAAGCAAGAATAGCGTGGGAAGAAGGGTTTTTAGGGAGAGGATTGGGATTTCCACGATTTTCAGGTGGTAATAGGGAAGAAATATCTATGGTGCCATTAAGTTCTTTTTCACCTCAATATGGTGAAGTAATGGCGATGAGGCAAATGCCTTCTAGTCAACCGCAAGTTTTCTCAAGATCTGGTGGAGAGGTTATAAGGAATATTTTAGTAGTTATGCCATTACCAGGATATAATGACGTGTGTGATCAAGGAGATGCAGGGCCTCTTTTAGGGCCAGGGCTAATCGGTGAGATAGTAGTGATGGCGCCACCATATGTTCGCTGATTTTGTTCTCAAGATAATGCTAGAAATACTAGGTGAGATTATTTTAAAGAGGTATCACTGGTTTTAGATCAACGATGATCCTCAAAGTCATATAATAATAAAGATTTCAAAAATATTTTTTTAAATAAAATGATGTAAATATAAAGTAATTTATTTTAAGCAATGGCTAATTTTTTTTCATTTAACATAGATAGTATTTTTATGAGCTCATGTGTAGCTTTTTTATGTAGAGAATGCCCTGCCGATATATCTACAGAATTGCGTAATATAAAGCATAACATGTGTAATGGGTGGAAGATTACTCGACTTGTAACTTCTACTATAATGAGTGCTGCTGCTGCTACATTAGTTTTTACTTGTTCTACATGTACTAATAAAGTAGACGAAAGCCACAGCTAATGTTTCTCTAACTACATCTTATTTTTCTGATTTTAATGTGCTTAATACAGCAGCTAAAGCGTGTTTGTTTGGGGGGAGGTGTATATGGTTTGTGTAGTACTATAAAATTTTTAGTCTCTGTAGCCAATAATGGTATTATGCCATGTATAAAAAGAAGGGCAGCTAATTTAGATGAAGATCAGCTGGATAGACATATTACTCTATCAATTGAAGATATATTTTTTTATTTTCTTCCAGGTGCTGTCGTAGGTTTCATGGGGATCGATTATTCTTGTTTACTTGTTGTAAAATCTATCTCTGGAACACCAGGGCAGTGGGTACTTATGAATAATATTTTTGGTGGAATTTCTTGTGGATTGTATGTTTTAGATGCTTGGCTAGCTATGGGATATGGTTGTTTTAGATATTGATCTATCTGTATTGGATATGATTTGTGTAGTTATTGAGGAGAAAGATAAAACAGCAATGGGGTTGTGATGGTATTTAGGAAAGATGGATGCTGAAGCACAAGGATTATTTATGGTGCAGGCGCCCTCTGGTGAGGATGATGTTAGATTATCGGAAGAATTAGGATGTTTGAGGCATCAATTTTCAGGTGATCCAGGGGAAGGAAGATTTATGGATGAGGAAAGCTGTGATTCATTTGTTGTTCAAGAGAGCAATGGTGTGGACATTGTGAGAAATGTTTTGTTGGTTCAGCCATTACCTGGGTCAATAGGTGAAGAAGTAGGCAATCATAGTTTAAGTGGTTCTTTGGAAGGTGTAGGGCAAATGGTTCAGATAGTAATAGTTTAAGCATCTGATGTGCCTTCAGCCCTTTTCTGCAATTCTGGTAGAAATTATTCGAGTAGGTATAGTATAATTATGGTTAAAACATCATAATAAAAAAAATTTAAAATTATTCCTTCATTTAAATTAAAAAAATAAATAGAAGTAAAAAAAAAGATTTATTAATGATGAAGATTTATTCTTTTTGTTTTAAGCTGGGGTTAACTTTTTTCTCGTTTAACATAGATGATATTTTTTTATGAGTGCTGGTATAGTTTTTTGGGGTAGGGAATGGCCTAGAGATCCATCTGTAGCATGGCGTAATATAAAGGATAACATGTGTAATGGATGGAAGATTACTCGACTTGTAACATCTGCTTTAATGAGTGTTGGTGCTGCTGTATTAGTTTCTTCTTGTTCTACATGTGTTAATGAAGTAGATGCAGGTAACAACCCATCAACAGCTAATGCTGATTCAACAACATATTCTTTTGATTTTAATGTACTTGGTACAGCAGCTAAGGTTTGTTTTATTGGAGTGTGTGTGTATGGCGCTTTTAGTGCTATAAAATTTTCATTAGCTATAGCTAATAAAGGCATTAGGCTCTGTATAGAAAGAAGATTAGCTAATCTAGATGAAGATGAAGAGGAGAGGCGGGTTAATCGATCAATTGAAGATATGTTGCTTTGTTTCTTTCCAGAGATTTTAGCAGGTTTCATGGGTGTGGATTACTCTTTTGTAGTTATACTAACATCTATGGAGAGCTCATCAGGAGATTGGGGCATTGTAAATAATGTTTTTGGTGGAATTTCTTGTGGATTATACGTCTTAGATACTTGTTTAGCTTGCTTTGACATGATTTCTTTAAATATTGATGAAGTAGCAGAGCAGCGTCTTCAGGTGGTGCAGAGGGTAATTCCAGTTCCAAATGGTAATGGAGAAGGCATACCTATGGTACAGATTCCTCGTCTTGTAGATGTTCGTCTGCAAGGCAATGATGGAGGTATTATGAGAGGTGTTTTGATGTTGATGCCATCAGCGAATAGAGGTAATGCCCCAGGGATGAACCAAGAAGAATTAGCTCAATTACTCCAGCGACCAATGTTAGCTAACAATCGTGGAGGAAGAGATAGGAGTCTGCCAAGAGGCCGAGTATTTTCCCTTGTATAGACCTTAGAGAAAAGGCATTTTTAATTTAAAATAGATTTTAGTTTTCATGAATTCAGGAATATGTTTATGGGGGAGAGTTTTGCCAAAAACACCTCAAGAAGCTTGGTATAATATTAAGAAAAATACTTGGAAAAGTTGGAATGTAGTTCGATGTATAACTTCTTCTACTTTGTGTATTGCTGGGGTGGTATTAGCTTGGCAATGTTATGATTGTCAAGAGCAGTCAACACCTGTCCCTGTAACATTTAATTTTGATGAATTAAACACTACTAAAAAGGTTTGTTTTGTTGGAGGGGCTATCTATCTGACATGTGGAGTGGTTAAAGGCACTGTAGCTGTAGTAAAAAAAGGTATGATAGAAGGTATAATCAATAGAGTAGTTCGTCGTAGAAGTGTAGAAGGAATAAGATATTCTCAAAAGTCAAAATTAGAGATTTGTGCTGATTTCTTGCCAGAGTTTATGGCAGGTATTGGAGGGAGCTTTTTTGGAGCAGTGCTTCTTGGGGTGAGTGCTCAAACACCATCATTCCAAAGTTTATTATTAAATAATTTTGCAGGTGGCACAGCTGTAGCGCTTTATTCAATTGATGCTGGGTGTGCTGGCATGGAATTATCCTGTTCAAATGAAGAAGAGATGGATGAGGAGGCAATTTTAGCATTGCCTGGGTTGCTCTCTAATTCACCTGTCTTGTCTGATTCAAAAATTGAAAATGCTAATTAGGTCTAAATCTTTAAATAATTAAAGCATTTAATCCTTATTTAGAATTCTATTTTTTTTCTAATGATTTTTTAGAAACAATAATTTTTTTAATTTAAAAAGATATTTTATTATTTATGAGTTCAGTGATGTCTTTATGGGGAAGAGAGTTTCCTAACAATTTATCTACAGCAGTACATAATATTAAGCGTAATATGAAAAGGGTCAGCAAGGTTTCCCATTTTGTGATGGCTACTATTTTAGGTGCTGTGGGGGTAGCTTTAGCTACGCAGTGTTCTGTATGTTCAGATTCAGAAGAAACCACAAGGTCAATAGATACATCTGGAACGATTTGCTTGGTTGGAGGAATATTGTATGGTGTTGCAGGTGTATCTGTGGCCATGAGAGCAATTGTTCGAAAAGTTATTGTTGTAGGCCTTAAGGTTAATGAAGTTAATGAAGATACTGAAAATGGAGAAAGGTTTATCGAAAGAGCAAAAGCAGATCTTTATTCAGAGCTACTTCCAAGAGGACTTGCTGGTATAACAGGTGCTTTTTATGGAGGCGTGATTTTACCTTACTCTATATTATGTACTTCTCATTCAAGTACATGCCCATTAACTAATGTTGTGTTAGGTAGTGTTGCTACTGGATTATATGTTATGGATGCGGGGGTGGCTTTATTAGATTTAGTTTGCCTAGATGTGGATGAGCAGAAAAAAATGAAAAAAATGGAAAAAAAATGGCATGCGCTTAGGAAAAAGGGATTAAAGATGTTACCCATTTCGTTTATTTCAATAAGCTCTAATAGCCATGGATGGCGGCCATGTTTTTCGAGAGATGATATGGATGGCACGATTTGGACATCACAACAGCTGGATGAGATGATGAAAAAATGTTACAGCCTGCCACCAGCAGTAGAAGGGAGGCAATTTGAGTCTAGCGCTCAAAGGGTTGGAAGAGCTCTTCCACCGCTGCCATTAGAGGCTTGCAGTGGTATATCTGTAAAAGAAGTCTTAGATGAAGAGGATAGTGATTTAGAAGAATTTTCAGGCTTTTCTAGTGGGCCATTTATAAAGGAAGATGTAGATAGTGTTTCAGAAGTTTCTTTAGACCTTTTTTGCTATGAATGTTTGCTTGGTGATACACATAGTACTTCAGAAGATTCTTTAGGGTTTTCTTTTCATCAAGGAGTGCTTGTAGATATAGATAGTAGTTCAGGCGATGATTTAGGGTTTTCTTCTCATCGAGGAGTGCTTGTGGATATAGATAGTAGTTCAGAAGATTCTTAAAGCCTTTTTCTAAAGATTGGTGTAGTTATGGGTTAGAGAGATGGAGACTTTTTTTTAGGATAGAGCCGATGGTTATAGAGACATAGTCGTTTATATGGTATTTTAGGCGGTGTTATTGCTGTAAATTATTTTTAGAAATATCAGATCTAATAAACATAGATGTAGTTAGAACTGTGAAAAAAAGAAAAATTATAGAGCCTAGAGTTCTTTTTAATAACTGTACTAATTCATTTTCATTCAATAAAATTGTTTATTAAATATTTTTTTTTAATTCTAGATATATTTTATTTTTATTATATCAATGATAATAATGTTTTTCTTTATTTAGAAAATAATGAGTGTTTTTGTGGGAGTGAATATATTTTTATGGGGAAGAAAGGCTCCGAGCAACTTTGGAGAGGCTTATCGCAATATTAAAGTGAATATGAAGAGTGCAGAGAAAATTCTTCGAGTAGTAACTTCTCTTCTTTTAGGTGCTGCTGGAATGGCTTTAGTGTCATTTTGTAAAGTATGTAACGAAGACTCATCTTTTAATACGAATAGTACATTACTAAATGCTACTGGCCTCAATAGTGCATCAATCAATAATACAGTTGCGCTGAATAGTACAGGGACTGCATTGAATCTTACTGCATCCTGGCAAGGTTTCGATATCGCTGGTAAGGTTTGTTTGGTTGCAGGAGGGGTATATGGATTTGCTGGTGTTTTTGTGGTGATTACAACTCTTGCAGGAAAAATTATTATTCCATGCCATAAGAGTTGTTCTAGACAGCAGGATTCAAGTTCACCAAGAGAGCGAAGAAGAATTTGCATGAATGTATTGAAAGGATTTATACCAGAATTTATGGCAGGTGCTTTAGGCTCTGTTTATGGTTGTGTTACAATGCCTATGCTTCAGTTAGAGCTAATTTCTTCTCCTGTCATGGTAGCCGCAAATACTGCTTTAGGTTATGGTTCTTCTGGATTTTATCTACTTGATGCTGCGATAGGATGTTATGATTTAAGTTGTTCAGATATATTTGAAGCGAGAGAAGAAGAGGAGAAACAGAAGAAACCTCTTAGTAAAGAGGTTAAGTGTTTTAAGGTATATACTGAGAACAATGTACAACAGGGTCATGATGGAAGTATGACGTTAATATCCCTTAAAGATGCTAAGGATAAATTCAATCCCGAACTCAATAAATGGCATTTTGGGGATGAGGGTGAAGAAGATGGACCTAGTTTATTGTTACTGCAGGATACATTGTTAGCGCTAATAGATGATGGTGGGCTTGAGGTGAGCCATAAGTAGCTCTAAATTAGAGATCAGGTTTCTGAAGCAAAAGATGTATAAACGTTGATAATTGGCATGAAGGATGAATATAGTTAAAGTTCACTTTCGTTAAAGAAGGACGCCTTTTACTATCTCATTACCATCTTAATTTTAGGTTTAAGACAGCTGTTTGTTATAGGGATGCTGAGATAGAGTATTCTGAACTTGCAATTATGAGATTTTTTAAAAAGGCTTCTTTTACAGACTTTATAAAGCATTAAGTTCAGCAATTATGGCTCTCCATAGTCGTTCTAAAGGAATGCTTTTGGTATTTATTCTTTAGCATATTAGAATTCCTACAGGCTCAACTTGGGCTATAGCTATGATGCTAAAATAATTCATTTACATAATTTTTGCTATGACAAAGCTAATGCTGAGTCAAGAATATGTAAGATAGTAAAAGCTACTACATCAGTGATTGGTTAGATGATTACACATGTTGCATTTAATAAAGCATCGCTTCATCTTTTATCAGCTTAAGGAGGTTAAAGAAGGGCTAAGAATGCTTCATGTATGATTGAGCAGAACAATTACAGTTGGCATAATTTTAATATACTAAGGAAGAAAAGCTCTTCTGAGTACTTCTCAATGTTATAGCAATTAACTTATTTAGATAACGTTTCATTATAAATTGACAATAAATAATATTGTTAATATTTATTTTAAATATGTATTTAGTTTATTTTTATTGTGTGGCTGATAATAATCCTTTTTTTTTTATTAAAATAATAAGAGTTTTTTATGAGTTCAGTTATGAATTTATTGGGAAGAAGGCCCCCTGGTAGCTTTAAAGAGGCGTGTCACAATATTAAAGTTAATATGTGTAGCTTGGGAAAAGTTTTTCGTATAGTAACATCTGCTGCTTTAGGTGCTGCTGGAGTGGCTCTAGTTACATCTTGTAAAACATGTGGTGAAGCAACATCTTGTAATGTGAATGGTACATCTCTAGTTTCTGCAGCACCAAGTAATCCATTGGTTATAGAGCCATTTGATTTTTTTCAATCATGGGAACAGTTAGAGGTTCTTGGTAAGGTTTGTTTGGTTGCTGGGGCAGCGTATGGATTTTCTAGTCTTGTTGTAGTTGTTACTACTCTTACAGGCAAAATTATTATACCATGCGTAAGGAGTTCTAATTGTATGCAGGATAGAAATCCATTAAGAAAGAGAAGTCAAGATTTACAAGAAATAATTACAGGCTTTTTACCTCGGCTTGTAGCAGGTTCTATTGGGACTGTTTATGGTGGTGTTGCTATACCTATGGCTATGCTCAAATTGGCTACTCCTCCTAGTTGGCCAATAGAAAATGCAGTTTTAGGTTATGGTGCTGCTGGATGGTATTTCCTTGATGCTGGGATAGCGTGCTATGATTTAACTTTTAAAGATTTATTTAAACTAATGGAAAAGAAAGACGAAGAAGAGGTAGAGCAAATCATGCTAGAGAAAAAAGTGCAAGAATGTGTTTCAGAAAGCAGTACAAGAATAGGAGAAGAATGTTCTTTCAAAATGACCAAGGAAACAGTGGTATAGATAAAGTTAGCTTTAGTTAAAGAATGAGGCATTCTTCACAGACTAATGCAATATGGGTAATGTCTCAAAGATCATTCATGTAGTAGTTCTTGTTATTTGAATATTATTGGATAAACATTAGCTTGTTTGTGGTAAAAGAGTGAAAGTCTGGAGTTTATAGATAATTTTTAAGTCTTTCAGCTAGAGATCAATTAGATTTGCTACAGGTATTGGAGAAAAGTTTTTTTCAGGAAGCTGGTTTAAAGCTTTTTCATGACGAAAATTGTGTAGGTGAACTCCTGTAGCAACAATAGCTGTAGCCCAAGCTAGGCCTAACATAATGATGACATGACTAGGTGATATAAACATTGCTGAAACAAATATTAAGCCTGCTGTTGCTCCTAATATACTAAAGCATAGTACCCAAGTCATCCATTTAGAAGCAGCATTATAATGCATGCCTTTAGAGTGATTATGTATGGCCATAATTGGTAAAACGATAGCCCCAGCTGTAGCTGCTATGATGGCTGTTATTGGCTTCACTAGGCCAAAGATAAATGTTAAAGAAACATTAAGAGTTATTAAGGCGACTCTTGATAAAGTAGAATTAGCTTGATCAAAGTTTCTTTGAATTCGTTGTGTTATCAATCTTTCAGGGAAAAGCCATGCATTTAAACGGGTATGTGATTGAACACAGCAATTACAGCTAGGCATAATTTTAATATAAAAATGATATATAAAGGTTAGATTTTAATCTTATTTGAAATTTATTTAAACATTTTTTTTTTAAAAATTTAAATTTAAAGAAGCTCCATAGTATAAAGAAGGCAAAATATGAGAGCAAAGGGCTTCTTCAGCATAATCAAGTTGTCTAAAAATTTTTTGAGAAAAGGCATATCCAAAAGTTCCTTTTAGATAACAGACACCTGCTACGCTTATCTTAAGAAAAGCTTCAATTCCTTGACTTTCATAATCAATAATTTGTTGTTGTTCAGAATTTCTTTTAGAGTCAGGTCTTTTTCGGAAAGAGGTTTTTCTATAAGCTGTTCCTAGGGATGTGTGAGGAGAAAGGAGATAAATTGCGGAGATATTTACAGGATAAACAGCGTTAATAACAATCGTTTCAATAGGATTAATGACAAAGCCAAAAATAGGCCGAGTTTTTTGTCTTCTTAATCCTGTTTCATTAATAAGACCAAAATGGATTTGAAGGGCAGAAGAGCATTCATAGTTACCCCGAAAGATAAACCTGCATAAGGAATATTTATGATGAAAAGGATAGGTAGGATCTATAAATAAAGTCCCATTTGCTGACCATTTCCATAATGGATTGTCCATGGTATATGTACTGCAAGATGCAAAAAGATATTGAAAAAATTCTTGAGCTAATGGGGATGTTCTGTTGTCTTGCCATTTTAAACAGGTGCCATTCCATCCTCCTGAAAATATAAAGCCTGAACATCCATCCATGATTTTTGTATGGCAAAGACGGGCATCCCATCGAGAATAGACAAGAGGAACTGCTGAATTATCTATAGAAGATTTTTTAGCTGAAAAAGCACCAAAAGCTTCTACGCAAATGAATTCAGGATTTAATGTTTCAGAAGGTTCTTCTGTTGCATAGGATGAATATTCAGTACGGGAGGATTCATGACTATTGCTGTAGGCTACAGAAAGGCTAAAGAGCATAAAAAAGCAGAAAAAAGATATTCTATGTAATTTTGTTGCTAAGGTTATCATGATATTATTCCTTTTAGCTGGACCCTAACTTCTTCATAAGTTTTAAAGTGTACTTTGCAAACTTTGGATAATAAATCCAGGCCAAAATTTTGAGCTATTTTAATAGCTGCTTTAAAGGTAATAGTGCCAGCTCCTTTAGGAAGGATTACATTATACTGCTTTTCTAAAAAGGAGATATTTTCAATAAATCCAGCACGTGCAAGTACTGAAGCAGCAGCAACTACAGGATCGCTTTCAGCACGAACCTTTTGTTCGATAGATATAGAAATTTTTTTTTGTTTTAAGGCGTTGAGAATGATGTCATCATTTGCAAATTTATCAACAATGGCAAGATCAATGTTAGTTTTACGATGCAAATTATCAATAACTGTAGCATGTCCCCATCCCATTAAAAGGTTGAGGTTTTTAAAAGATTGGTAAAGTTGATTATATTTTTCAGGCTTTAAGCAAATGACTTCAAAATTACAAAGAGAACGTATTTTTTTAGATAAAGAGATGATCTCTGTATCTTTTAATTTTTTTGAGTCTTTTACACCCCATGAACAGAGTTGTTTAATTTGTTCTTCGGTTGCAGTAACTCCAGCTATGCATAAAGCTCCAAAAAAATCGCCTTTCCCAGATTCATCAGTACCAATACGGGTACGATTATCTTGCACCATTTCCGTGTTTTCATAACCGTAAGAGAAATTTTTTAAAATAGCAGGTTCTAAAAAATATTTAATAAAATCATCTTTTTCTTTTCCTTGGACAACGAGTTTACCAGATTTATAAAGTGTGCATGAAAGATGAGTTTTAGATGCTTGAAAGCATGTATATGCAGGCTGAGAGAAGGTAAACCCTTGTTTTTTCATCTCTTCTTCTAAAAGTTGAAAAAGAGAAGGATCTAAGGTTGCAACATAAGGTATAGACATGAGGTGATTTTTAGGAAAGAGAAGGAAAAATACAATTTTTGCGTCTGAAGGTACTTTTTTTCAAGGTTCTTTACTATATGTTTTTTTGAGAACGCTTATCTATAGAAAGAGTTTTAGAGAAGTTGCTCTTTAAAAATCCTTTTTTTGCTATTTTCATGAAATATTTAAAGCACAAGAGTCATGTAATGGATAAAAAAGTTCACAAAGAAGTTTTACAATTAGGTGGAAGCCTCAAAAAAGTTAGAGAAGAAAAAGGCTTATCTATTAAAGAAGTAGAAAGTGTCACTTCAATAAGAGCCAGCTATCTTCATGCTATCGAAGAAGGAAAGTTAGGAAAGCTTATATCACCAGTTTATGCTGAAGGATTTATTAAACAATATGCCATTTTTTTGGATATTGATGGAGATCAGCTTATTAATGATCATCCAGAAGTATTAAAATTTTTAAGAGAAACAGCATTGGAGCAAGAAGATTATTCCCTAGGGTTTACTTCATTAGAAATTAGAAGTTCTCCTGCTGGAGAAGTAAAGTGGTTCCCAAATTTTTTACGTATTTTAAGCATTCTGGTGGGAATAGGACTCTTATGGTTTATTATTTCTCATCTAGGATGGTGGTAAAAATCATTAGAGGTATATAGTTCTTATGCCTTAGGTAGCGATTTGGAAGAGGAGGGATTTGAACCCCCGATCCCTTTAATAGGATGTCTGATTTCGAATCAGGTGCATTAAGCCGCTCTGCCACTCTTCCTTATTATTTTTTAATTTGATAAATAAGAAAAAAACTGATCTTAATTTTTTCTTTATAATTAGGCAATTTAATTTTTTTATAGATTAAGATTATAGTTATTGATCTTCATTATATTATCTAGAAAAACAATACTATCAGTAGTAGTATCCTCTTCATTTCTTAAAGTTAAGATAAGATCTTTATTTTAAGGAAGTAATATTTATTTTAATTATTTTTTCTCTCTATAATTATCAATTAATTAAAATATATCCTTGTTTGTTTGAATATTATTCATATTGTTTTTATTTTATTGTAAAATTAACTATAAAATTAAATTAAATATTTTAGAGTGATTCAGGCATGGAACAAGAACCTTTTTATAATAGGTTAAAACAAGAGCAATCTCCTTACTTGTTAAGTCATGCCTCTACACCAGTAAATTGGTTTCCTTGGGGAGAAGAAGCTTTTGAATTATCAAGAGAAGAAGACAAGCCAATATTTCTTTCTATAGGAGATATTTCTTCTTATTGGTGCCGAGTGATGATAGCAGAAACCTTTAACAACAATAAGCTTGCCAATGAGATTAATGATGTTTTTATTTGTGTTAAAGTAGATAGCGCAGAGCTCCCACATGTTGCAGATTTATATAGTGAATTTGCGCAGATGATGATGAGTTCGTGGGAAGGTGTGTGGCCATTAAATCTTGTGCTTACTTCTGATTTAATGCCATTTTTTGCAGCACATTATATTTCTTCAGGAGATCATACTGGAATACCTGGAATGGTGGACCTTATTGAAAAAATAAAGCTCATTTGGGGAAGTCCTGAGAATAAAGAAAAAGTGATAGAACAAGCACATCGAGTAGTAAATGTGGTTTCATTACTAGAAAACTATGTTGATAAGTCAAAACTTGTAGCAGGCCAGGTTAGTTATGCCGCAGAACTGCTTTACAAGCTAATGGATCCAGTGTTTGGAGGACTTAAGTCTGTTCCTAAGTTATTAAATCCTGTATTGCTATTTTTTTTGTTACGTCATGCTTATTCTGGTTCAAATGTAAGAAGTTTATTTTGTGTACAAAAGACTTTGGATATGATGTTTCAAGGCAGTATTCATGACCATATTGGTGGTGGATTATATTCCTATGCTATTGATGAACAATGGTTAGTGCCTGGTTTTGAAAAAAATTTAATAGATAATATTTGGATTACTTTAGTTTGCTTAGAGATGTGGGAGTATACTAGGGCTGATCGATATGCCACGATGGTAGAGGATATTGTTGAGTTTTTAATCACGCAAATGAAAGATTCATCAGGTGGTTTTTACTCTTCAAAGTATTTTGATATTTTTGGAGAAGAGGCAGACTTTTATGGATGGTCGTATGAAGAAGTAGAAGAACTTCTGCATGAAGATAGTGCGCTTTTTTGTGAGTATTACAATATTAGTAAGCAAGAGGTAGATGAAGATAAGAAGGGTATTGTTTATATAAATTCTACATTAAATGAAGCTGCATTGGCGGACCATTATGGAAAAAGTGTTGATGAATTGCATCGCTCTTTAAAAAGTATGAGAAAAATATTATTAGAGGCAAGGAATCAGAGAAACCCTGCTCCTTCTTATGATGATCAATTATTAACATTTTGTAATGGAGCAATGATTCATCTACTTACACGTGTAGGGCGAGCTTGTTATCGGCCTGAGTATGTAAAAATCGCAATAGAAACAGCTATATTTTGTGAAGATAATTTAAGGTCAGATCAACATTTACTGCATAGATGGCGAAAGGGATCAGCTCGTTTTGATGCTTCTTTGGAAGACTATGCAACTTTAATCATGGGGTATATAACGCTTTTTGAAGCCGATTGTGGAGTAAAATGGTTAAGAAAAGCTTTGGAATTGACTGCAGAGGTAGAAGAACAATTTTTAGGAGAAAATGGAGCATTTTATGCTCATAATGAGGCTGATTCTAATATTCTTATAAGATTATATGATTTTTCTGATGAAGAAAAACCGTCAGGTAATGCTTTACATGCAGACAACTTAATTAGATTATATCATATCACTGCAAATCAAAAATTTAAGGAGAGAGCGCAACATATATTGGAAGTTTCTAAGCGCCATGCAGATTTTTATCCCATACTATCTTGTTATTATTTTAGTATCGTTCAAAAATTCTTAGATCCAAGACAATTATTGTTAGTCATTGTTCTTAATGACAGTGAAGATGATAAAGATACTATTGCGCATTTGTTTAAAGAAACATATATGCCCTACACAACAGTGATTTGGTATCGTCCAAACAAGGATATTGAGATGAAGGAATTACTTCCTTATCTTTCTTTTTTAAATATAAAAAATAATCAAACTACTATTTATGGTTTTTTTAATGACTACTGTGTTCCTGCGATGTCTGGGATAAAAAAATTAGAGGATTTTTTACAGAAAATCTAAGTATTTCATTGTTAATATTAAATCAATCGTATTGAAACAAAAAAAAAATTATTATTTTTTTATTATTTTTAAATTTCTTTTTCGTAAAAGAGGATAGGGTTTATAATCCAGCCAATGTTCATGTAGATTAGGTTTTCAGTTATGTCCTTAGGCTTCTTTAAGAAACAGAAAAGTTTATTATCTTTTATATTTCTTTTATTCATAGTTTCTGGGCCTTTACAGGCTGGAGAAGGGCATCTTATGGTACATAATAGAACCCTTTTTCACTCAGGGAAAAGGGTCATTACAGCTATTGATGTTATGCGTAAGATGGATTTAATTTTTTATCAAAATTTTCCTAATATGCTGAATTCTAAATTTGCTAGATATCGTTTTTATAATGCTATGTGGAGAACAATTACAGATTCATTAATTGATGAAGTATTAATAGTATCTGATGCAGAAGAAAAAAAGATTACAGTTAATGATAGTGAAATTAAAGAAGAATTAGAGCGTATTTTTGGCCTAAATGTTGTTAATGAAGCAGATATGCTAGGGATGACATTAGAAGATGTTACAGATTTAATAAAAAAAGATTTATTAGTACAAAAAATGTTAAACATGATTGTGCGATCAAGGGCTATGATGGAAATTAATCCACAGGCACTAAAAGATCAGTATCGCCAATTAGTGGATTCATATAGTAATAAAGAAGAATGGGTTTATGCTATAGTTAGCTTAAGAGGTTATGATAAAACTGAAGTATTTGCTGCAGCAAAGAAAATTCATGATTTTTTATCTTCTGGAAAAGAAGAATTTTCTTATGATAATTTAAAGAGTTTAGTATCATCGCTACCTGTAATTTTAACATGTTCAGAAGAATATGTTAGAAATGAGCAAGATCTTTCAGATGCTCATAAAAAGATTCTTCTTAAGATGACCAAAGGAACATATAGTGATCCTGTTTGGTTGAAGGATGCTTTTCGTATTTTTTATTTCAAAGATATTAAAAAAGAAACGCCACCCCAATTCAATGTTGTTAAAGATGAATTACAAGCTATGATTTCTCGAGAAGCAGTTTTGCGATTAGATACAGCATATCGTGAAAAATTGAGAATGGAAAATGGTTGCACAGTATCTTACATGAAAGAAATCATGCCAGATGACTGCAATTTATTCTCTTGGGTACCTGCTTAAATTTTTTTTAAACAAGGTATCAGTATGTCATCATTATCAAGAAGTACATTTACGTTCATAAGAGAATTTATGGTCTCCTCTGGACGTACTGCTCGTAGGTCATTATCTCAAAATTTTTTAATTGATTCGAATATAGTCAAAAAAATTGTAAAAGAAGCAGCAGTAAATTCTAAGGATACAATTTTAGAGATTGGACCAGGACCAGGGGCTTTAACAGAAGGTTTATTATTAACTGGAGCAAGTGTTCAAGCTGTAGAAAAAGATGAAGCTTTTCGAGACGTTTTAGAAACGCTTCCAGGATTAAATCTTGTTTTTGAAGATATTTGTGATTTTTCTAATGATAATATTACACCAGGTTCAAAGCTTGTAGCTAATCTTCCATATCATCTTTCTTCAGTAATTTTAACCCGTTTTGTTGCATGTCCTGATTTGTTTACAGATATAGTCATCATGGTTCAAGAAGAAATGGCACGAAGGATGATTGCAAAACCAGGGACAGCTGACTACAGTTCTTTAACGATTTTATTAAATTTTTACTCAAATGTTACATATAGTTTTAAAGTTTCCCGTAATTGTTTTTATCCGCGCCCTAAGGTAGATTCTGCCATTGTTCATTTGGAATTAAAAAAAGATCTTCCAAATGTTAATCAAGAAGATTTTTTTAATATGGTAAGAACAGCTTTCCAAAAACGAAGAAAACAATTGCCTAATTGTCTGGAAACATTATTCCCTAAAGAGTGGGTAATAAGTGTTTTAAATGAAATGGGTTTAAAAATTACTATACGACCAGAGGAACTTTCTTTGGAATTATGGTTAAGTTTATATGGAAAATTGTATAGTTAGTATTAAAAATTATTTTATTCAAATGAGTCTAATATAGCGAGACTATCTTGAGATAGCATGACAGCTCCAGAAGCATCTTTACGGATAATTTTAATGCTTTGATTTTTTTGTTGAAGATCTATAAGGGCATTATTAAGTTTATATGCTTTTTCAAGTGTTTCTTCACAAAAAACTTCAAAATCGAGAGGTGCACTATCTTGGGCATGAACAAATTTTCTGCATTGTTCCATCAGGACTGAAAGGTGAAAATTAGGGTCATCAAGAGGCATTTGAATTCTTTTTATGAGTGAGTTGAAGGAACAAGTTCTTCTTTAGAAGAATTTTTATTAAGTAAGGCATCCATACGTTTTTCAGCCTTATTAATAGTTTTTTCACAAAAAGAGACCAGTGCATCTGCTTCTTCGCATAATGTTAAAGAATCTTCAAGAGATGTTTGCCCTGAATTTACTTTATTTACAATTTCTTCAAGACGGTTAAGAGCTTTTTCAAAACCACCTGTTGTTGGCTTGGCCATAATTATTTAGTCCTTTTTTCTGTATTTATAGCTTGAAGGGTTCTACTGCCATCTTTTAAAACAGCCTTAACTTTTGTTCCTTCTGGAAGAGAATTTGCTGAGACAATAACTGAATTATTATTTAAATCCAATAGCATACAAAATCCTCTTTTTAAGACATTTTTTGAATCTAAAGCATTTAAAGATGCCTTTATTTTTTCTATTTGGTCATGAGCTTTTTCTATTTGTCGATATAGATTTATTTTAAGTTGTTCTTGAGCTGTTTCTAGTAGACTTTTTTGTCGTTGCAGGAGAGCGTTCATTAATTCAAACAGACGGACACGATCATTTTTTACTCTTAAAGAAATTTCTTTCCATTCTTTTTGATAACGTTTTGTCGGAAGGGCATTTTTATAAAAAGCAATGGTTTGATGCACAGTTTTTAATGTGAGAAGAGAAAAACTTTTTATAGACTCAGAAAGATAATCAAGGCGTTGTTGAACAGCCAATAAGAAGCTTTTATCTTGTAGTTGTTTTTTCGCTGTAAGAACACGTTGTTGGTAATTTTTTAAGCATGTATGATAATTATTCAAAAGAGTTTTTAATAGGTCTGAAGCCATTTGTGTCCAATGAGAACTTTCTTTTGTTAAAAGTTCTGCTGCAGCTGAAGGAGTAGGAGCCCGTAAGTCTGCAACCATATCAGCTATTGAAAAATCAGTTTCATGTCCTACAGCAGAAATAATAGGGATTTTACTTTCAAAAATGGCAGCTGCTACGATTTCTTCATTGAAAGCTGCTAAGTCTTCTACACTGCCACCTCCTCGTCCAACAATGATAACATCAGGATGAATCTGAGTATTAAAAAATTTAATAGCTTCAGCAATTTCTTCAGCAGCTTTTTCTCCTTGTACCTTTACTGGATTTAGGACAAGTTCAAATTTATGATATCTGCGAGAAAGTATTCGGATGATATCTTGGATTACAGCTCCTGTAGCACTGGTAACAACGCCTATAATATAAGGGTGTAGGGGCAAAGGTTTTTTGTGTTTTTCAGAAAACCATCCAAGATTTTTTAATTTTTCTTTGAGTTTTTCAATTTTGAGAAGTAATTCTCCAATACCAGAAAATAATAAGGAAGAAACAATAAGTTGATAGCGTCCTTGAGGAGGATAAAGGCTTAAGTTACCAGCAGCGATGACTGCATCACCTTCTTTTGGACGTGTGCGTAGGCCATTTCTTACAGCATTAAACATTACAGCTGGAATTTTAGCTTCCTGGTCTTTCAAGTCAAAATAAACATGACCACTAGCTGGAAAAGAAATGTTGCTAATTTCTCCCTTTACTTGCAAAGAAGAAAAGTTTTTTTGAAGAGAAATTTTGATTTTTTGTGTAAGGTCGCCAACAGTGATAATAGTTGACTCTGAGGCTAAGGTTGTGATATCAACCTCTTCAGAATCTTTTGTAATGCTCATAGGCGACTCAAAAATTGGAAAAATCAGATTACTTAGCTGACCATCCTTTTACCATAATAGGTAATTGGAAGATGCACAAAACTCACAAAGAAGCAATAAGTTTCCTGGAAACATTATCATTGCTCCCATTGTTTTGTCAAGCTAGGGTTTTTCTTGCTCCTCCAGTTATCTTTCTTCAAGAAATGAGTTCTATCGTTCAGCAAAAGAATATGCATGTAAAATTAGGAACTCAAAACATCTATTTTGAAGAAGAAGGAGCTTTTACTGGAGAAATTTCAGTAACTATGGCTTATGATGTTGGTGCTAATTTTACTTTAGTAGGACATTCAGAACGTCGTCAGATTTTTGGAGAAACAGAAGATCTCATAAGCAAAAAAATGCAGGCAGCAATGAAGGAAGATTTTTTTCCAGTTCTTTGTATTGGAGAAACTGCGGAAGAAAGAAATCAGGAAAAAACTGAAATTGTTTTAGAAAAACAATTGATAGCGGCTTTAAGTACATTTAAAACGCCTCCTTATGGTGTCATGATAGCTTATGAACCTGTATGGGCAATTGGCACTGGAGTGATTCCAGAAGCTAAAGAAGTAAATGATACGCATCTGTTTTGTAGAACTGTTTTATCAAAGATGTTTGGTGATAATTTTTCTTTTAAGACAGCTATCCTTTATGGTGGTTCTGTTAATGAAGAAAATGCTGAAATTTTTTCAAAATGTCTGCATATAAATGGATTGTTAGTGGGAGGAGCTTCTCTAAACCCTAACATTTTAAGTAAAATTGTAAAAATATGTGTTGAACATGGAGTCACTGGATAATGTCTTTTGGGTATTTTTTTGTATTAAGTATTTTTATCTTGGTATCTCTTTTCTTATGTCTTGTTGTTCTTGTGCAGGAAAGTAAGAGTATGGGATTAGGAGCTTCTTTTGGTGCAGATAGTGGAGATTCTCTTTTTGGTGCTTCTACTCCTGATGTATTAAAAAAAATTACAGTATGGCTGAGTATAGCTTTTTGTTTTGGTTGTATTCTTTTGTCAGCATGGACTGGGCATGTAGATGAAAGGAAAGAGATTAAATTGCGTAAGTCTTCTCAAGCGAAAACATCAAATGAAAATGTAACAGCAACAAATTCAAAATAGTTTTTTTTAGCTGTCTTTATTTATTCTTATAATTCAATTAGATTGCTGTAAAAATAGTCCTGATAATATTCCATGATTATATGGATGACATTTGCTCATTACATTTACCCAGAAAGAGTAAGCGTCATCATTTCTTTCTTTAAGAAGGATTTGCATTCCTTCTAAGTATAAAGAAATTTTACTATTTTCAATCATCTCTTCTTGAAAAGAGAACGCATTCATTTTTTCTTGAAAGGAGATAATGGGTGAAAGGCTTTCTTTAAAGAGAAGAGTTTTTAGCATAGGTGAGTACTTAGCAAGATTATACTGATTCGCATAAATAATTCCTGCAGTTCTAATTAACCCACTAGAAGATAATATTGCTTTTTCTGCAAGAGATTCATCGAAAGAAATATGTTCTTGATGAAGCATTTGTAAAGCAAGAGGGACAACTTCAATTGCATTTTTTTCAATTAACTCTTTTGTTAAAGAAACAAAAAGCGATGGAGAAGCTTTTAAGATTTTTTGTAAAATTTCAATTTTAAGTAAATGAGCTTGTTCTGTAGATGGATTTTTTTGTTTTTTTCCTTCCA
The DNA here is from genome assembly GCF_015356765.1 of Candidatus Clavichlamydia salmonicola. Classification (GTDB taxonomy): domain Bacteria; phylum Chlamydiota; class Chlamydiia; order Chlamydiales; family Chlamydiaceae; genus Clavichlamydia; species Clavichlamydia salmonicola. Next base: position 233,906 of record NZ_WTCQ01000002.1, on the reverse strand, counting down.
TGTTGATAGAGAAAAATTTAAATCTTTTTCCAGGTGAAAAGGTAGTTTGCAAAGAGCATTTGTCCGAAGATAGTAGAAGCAATGGAAATAGTTCATGTAGATGGCTTTTATCTTTATGATGTAACAAAGAAAGCAGTGCATTCTGGCGTACATTTGCGCTAATAGAATCTTTACTCATAATTTCATGTAAACAGGGAAGAGCATATTCAGGATCGATCAAAGATAATGCATCAATAGCAAATAAGTTATTTTGAAGAGCTTCTTTTGTAATTACTTGAGCAGGAATTTCTGTTTCTCCAAGCTGTGTTAATGCAACTGCAGCCGCTAATCGAAGAGAAGTTTCATGATGAGAAAGGTAGGTTGTAATTAGATCGATCATAGAATGGTCTTGGACATTTCCTATAATATGTAAAGAAGCTTCTTTAATAGCGTAGTCAGGATTTTCTAAAAGATTTTTTACTTCAGGAAGAAAAAGGCTCTTTCTTTGATGAGCAATGTGGGAAAGTGTGTTTAATTTATTTTCTTTTTCATGACTATGGATCATTTGACGGATAGCTGATTCAGCAGCAGAAGAATCATGTTTTAAGAGTAATGGGGTAAAAAGAGAAAATAATCTTGGTGGTAACTTATCACGAATTTGAAGAATTCGTGGGATTAAAAAGGGGTTATTATAATTAGTTAAGATTTGAGCAGCTTCAAAAACAATATCAAGCTGGTTAGCTGATAAGCTTTTTTCAAGAAAAGATTGAATGTATTCGCTTTCATAATAGGCAAGGTGTTTGAGAGCAAGTTTTTGTGTAAGAAGGTCTGGACTTTTAATAGATTTTTCTAAAATTGGAAGCAATGAGTCTGTTGCAGAGATTCCAGCTCCAAGAACAGCCAATCGACGTTTATCAATATTTGAATGCAGGCTGTCTTGAGAGATGATTAATTGAGCCATGCGACGAAGTAGTTCATGATTATGCTCTACTTCGAAGATCGTTTTGTAATGTTGGAAGGCATTATGAACCTGAAAAGAATAAATTTGGTGAAAGACTCTTCCTGAATAGTCATCTTCTTGAGCGCTTACTTTTACTAAGCAGCACAAACAGAAGCACAAAAAGAAAAATCTACGCCAATGCATCATTTATATAGGCCTTATATATGCATCACCAGATACAAACACTATAAAAATAGTTCAAAAAAATAAATTAATGAAGCTATTTTCCTTGTTTTTCAAAATATTGATTCAAAGAACCTTCAAACTTCCTTGGTTGTAGAGGTTGATCAAACACAATAATTTTATCAGCGCATTCTTCCATAAAACTACGGTCATGGCTAACAAAGATTACAGTACCTTTGTAATCTTGAATACCCCAGGATAAAGCTGATACAGCTTCGAGGTCAAGGTGGTTATTTGGTTCATCAAAAATAAGTGTATTATGTTCCTGAAGAAGAATCCCAGCCATGATTAAACGAGCAGTTTCGCCACCAGAAAGATCTTTGACTTTTTTAAAAGCGTCATCACCACTGAAAAGCATTTTTCCTAAAACACTGCGAACATCTTGATCATAAATTCCACCTTTACATGAACGAAGCCATTCAAATAAGGTGTCATTTAAAGAATTAGCAATAAGATCAGAGTGATTTTGAGGAAAATAAGAAATAAGCGTTTGATGACCTTGTTTCATTACACCAGAATCAGGAGTAAGAGTGCCTGTTAATAATTTGACTAATGTAGTTTTTCCAATACCATTGTTTCCAATAATACCAATCTTCTCGCCTTGTTCAATTTCTAAGCAAACATCTTTTAAAACAGTATTATCTGCATAACTTTTTGTTACATTTTGTAATGAAAATACTAGTTTTCCTGAGTTTTTTTCAGAGGGAATAAAGCGAATATATGGTCGCTGAATATTAGATTTTTTTAAATCTTGAGGCTGTAATCTACCAATTTCTCGAATACGGGACTGTACTTGGCTAGCACGTGTTCCTGCTCCAAATTTAGAAACAAAATCTTGTAACTGAGCGATTTTTTTCTCTTTTGATTTGGTGTCAGCTTCTTGTCTTTCCCTAGCAGCCATTTTTGTAACTACCATTTGATCATAATTACCTGGATAGATCATCAATGTGTCATAGTCAATGTCAGCAATATGAGTAGTGACTTGATTTAAAAAGTGTCGATCATGGCTTACTACAATCAGTGTTCCATTGTAACTTTTTAAAAATTTCTCTAACCAACCAATAGAAACTAAATCTAAGTGGTTGGTAGGTTCGTCTAACAACAATGCTTCAGGTTTTCCAAATAAAGACTGACAAAGCAGTGCCCTAAATTGTAAATCCAAAGGCAAGGTCTTCATAGTTCTACCATGAAGGTCAGCCGACATGCCAATACCATTAAGAAGATCTTCAGCTTCTGTTTCTGCTACATAACCATCTTCTTCTGCTATAATTTCTTCTAACTCAGCAAGAAGCATGCCTTTGGCATCATCAATTTCTTCTAAGTAGAGAGCTTCTTGTTGTTGACGAGCTTCCCAAAGACGTTTATTTCCCATGATGACACATTCAAGAGCAGTGAAAGATTCAAACTGTTCAATATTTTGCTTTAATATGCCAACGCGCCGTGGAAGTGCAACAGAGCCTGTGGTAGCTTCTACACTTCCTGTAATAATCTTTAATAGGGTCGATTTTCCTGCCCCATTAGGACCAGTTAAACCATAGTGATTTCCTGCATTGAAAATGACTGAAACATCTTCAAATAAGGTTCGCCCAGCGATTACTTTACCAATTTTATTTAATGCTATACTCATGGTAAAAAGATTATCTGATCAATTGATAGATGACAATATAGTTTAGGCTCTTGGATGAGTTTTATCATAGACCTGTTTTTTCATATCTACTGATATGTGAGTGTATAAGGTAGTAGTTGATAATGATGAATGACCTAGAATAAGCTGAATAGTTTTAAGGTCCATCCCATTTTCTAACCAATGAGTAGCAATGGTATGTCGAATAGTATGGGGAGTAATTTTACCACTAAGTCCACTTAACTTAAGATAATAAGAAAAATTTCTATCTATGGATCGAGTGGTTAGGGGTCCTCCTCTAGAATTGAGGAAAATAATTTTTTTTTCTCCAAATTCTAAAGAGTGTCTTTTGGGATGCTTTAAGTATAAAGAAATCCATTGAGTAGCACATTCAGTTATAGGGATCAGGCGTTCTTTTTTCCCTTTACCTCTGATTTTAATCAATAATTCATCAGGATAAAAATGATTCAATTGAAGGTTAGCTAGTTCGCTGATTCTAACGCCTGAACTATAGAATAATTCCATAATAGCGCGATCTCTGAAGCCTTTTATTGTTTCTATATCAGGTTGTGATAAAAGTATTTCTACTTGTTTATAGGATAGTGAAATAGGAAGTTTTTTAGACGTTTTTGGCCCTTTAATCGAGAAGACAGGATTGATCTCAATGAATTTATTAGTCATGCAAAATAAAAAAAAAGATCGAATAGATGCTAAAATTCGAGCGATTGTGCTTTTTTCATACTCTTTAAGCTGAAGAGAACAAAAAAATTCTCTAATGAGTTGTTTTGAAATATTTTTTAAAAATAATGGATTATCCTCAGGCATAGCTTCAAAATAAGAAGAATAGGGAGTAATTTTATGAGATAACCACGAAATGAGTTTATATTCATGTTCAATAAATTCTTTTAATCGGTTTAGGTCAATAGCATAATTTCTTAAAGTATGTACTGATGCATGACGAACATTTTTTAAATATTCAAAAAAAAGAAAAGAATTTTTTAGCATAACATAGTGACCATGGTGATCAAGCGTACTATAAAAATTTTTATTTTTTCGGAAAAGGAATAACTTTTAGGTCTTCAGCAATGTGGATGTTTGGAAATATTGCAGCAGCTTCTTCAAAAAATAAAGAAAGGTCGCGATAACGAGCAGAAAAATGAGTAAGAACAAGTTCTTCTACATTTGCATCTTTTGCAATGCTAGCTGCTTGTGCAGCAGTGAGATGGAAATGATTACGAGCTAAATGTTCATGCTCGCTAAGATAGGTGCTTTCACATAGCAATAAGCGCGCATTTTTGGCAATTTGTACTGTTTGAGGACAAAGAGCTGTATCACTGATAACAGCAACAGAATCACCTTTTTGAATCCAGCTAACATCATCTAGTTGAACAATTCTATCATTTATTTTTAAAAATCCTTGTTCGCTAAGCAGGCGGACTGCAGGACCATGAATTCCCGATGCTTTTAGAGCAGCAGCATCAAATCTTCGAACATCAGGCTCTGTAATTCTCCATGCTATATTTTCTACACCATGATCTAAAAAGACAGCTTCTATTAAAAAATTTTTTAAGTCTTCTACAACACCTTCTTCAGAAACAGGATGTTCTATTACAGTAATAGTTTCATGATACATGGTGCCATAACGCAGTCTATCAAAAAATTTTTTACCTGACGCAGGATAATAGCAATGAATAGTATGACGAACTTTATCTAGATTTAGACGCATTAGCATAGACCCTAGACCAAGGCAATGGTCACCATGGAAATGACTAATAAAAATACGAGTTACTGTAGGGGGTGCTATATTGGCAAAGATAAACTGTCTTTGAGTGCCTTCTCCTGGATCAAATAAAAGTCCCTCTCCATTCCAGCGAATTAAATAAGCGCCATGATTACGTTGTCTAGTGGGTTGTTGGCTGGAGGATCCCAGGATAACCAGTTCTCTTAAACTCATATAATTATAATAGGAGGAGCAAAAATGTTAGCTTTGCTGTAAATAAAAAAAAATTAAATATAGTGTCTAAAAGACCTATATCTTTAGGTTGAAACAAGAGAATCTTATCCAGCACCTTATTAAAAAACAAGCTTAATGGTGAGAGTGAAAAATAAGTCATTGTCCTAAAAGGAAAAAAATATTTGAATAAATTTTTTCTTAAAAAGAAAGGTTAGATAGTTCTGGAAGGGATTGTAATGAAGAAGAACTAGATTTAATTAATGGCAATAGAGTTGTTTCAAGAGGATTATCAGGTAAGGAAATTACAACATCTATAGAAGATCTTTGTGAAATTGGACTATTAGGTATAAGCATTTCTTTAGTTAAAAGAGGTGAATTTTCTGAAGCAAGAGATAAAACTGGAGCAAGTATAGCATGATTATTTTCAGAAACACTATCTTGGTCAGAATGTTGTACAGGTAGAGAAAAAAGAGGTTTTTGATGAAAAGGAGGCGCTTTTTTTCTACGAGGATGTTTAATCAGGCGGGTGTTTTTTTTAATAGGCTCTATTGGTCCAAGAGTTTCTGGTTGAAGAGGAGAATGCTGCTCTAACTTTTTTAATGAAAAGCCATTAGCTTTTGCTGTTTTATGCTTATGGGTATTTAAAATAGCTATGATAATAAAGGGCAAGATCCATCCAGGCAAACAATAAACAGGGGACATTACTGGAATAAAATTAGGAATAGAAAGAACAGCTAAAACAAAAGTAACTAAAACTATAATGACGAGACAAATCAAGCAAATGCGAATACCAAGATCACATAGTGCAATTTTTGATAAAGCAGCTGAAGAAAATTCAGGAACAGTGGTAGCAGGATTTGCTGATGATGTAATAGGTGATGCCATGAAAGCTTATAACAATCAAAATATTAGATAGAGTTAAAAAAAAAATTAAGAAAACTCTTATTTTAATCTCTTTGTATGTAAGTGCATTAAGTTAAAATCTTAAAGCATAAAAGGCTATATTTTTTTCATGAAAAAATGAATAGCCATTTATTTTGTGCAATAATTAAAAATATTTCGAGAAGATTTTTTCTTTGTGATGGATGCTTTTTTTTCTAAAATTACCTCATCACTAGGAAAAGCGATCTTAAAAACTTCATCATAATGTGAAACAAACAAGATGGTGAGATCTTTTTTAAGATATTCTGGTAGTTCTGCATAATCTCTTTCATTATCTTTAGGAAAGATAAGAGTGGTAAGATGAGAACGACGTGCTGCAATTAATTTTTCCCGAATACCACCTACGCCTAATACACGACCTGTAAGAGTAATTTCTCCTGTCATGCCTAGATCATGTAAAACAGGAACATCTATTAATAATGATAACAGTGAAGTCACCATGGTAATCCCTGCTGATGGACCATCTTTTGGAGTAGCGCCTTCAGGAATATGTACATGTACTTGAAAGCGATCAAAGAATGTATGGCCAGGGGCATATTTATGTATAGCGCTATGTAAATAGCTCCAAGCAATTTGTGATGATTCTTTCATTACATCGCCAGCTTGCCCAGTTAGCATCATTTCAGTTTTTAGAGAAGAAACTTTAATAGTTTCAATATATAAAGTGGCCCCACCCATAGAAGTCCAGGCAAGTCCTGTTGTTACTCCAACAGGATTGTTTTCATAAAACCGATCTGCAGAAAACATAGGCTTGCCTAGGTATTCTTCAATGTTGCTAGGAGAAATGGTATATTTCAGTTTTTTTGTATCATTATTTTCTTGTCTTTTGACAATTTTATGAGCAATCTTTCTTAAAATCTTTTTAATCGTATTATCTAAATTGCGAACGCCAGCTTCTCTTGCATAGTTATTAATAAGGATGGGAAGTGAATCTGGAGAAAAAACAGCTAAGTCTGTCTTTAAGCTCATATCTTTTCGTGCACGAGGAATAAGATATTTTGTTGCTATCTCTACTTTTTCTTCAAGAATGTAACCAGATAATCTTAAAACTTCCATTCTATCTAATAATGGTTCAGGAATAGAATCTAAAACATTAGCAGTAATAATGAATAATACTTGAGAAAGATCAACCCGTGCATCAAGGTAATGATCAAGAAAATCTTTGTTTTGTTCAGGATCTAAAACTTCTAGTAAAGCAGAAGCTGGGTCCCCATGATGACTATTTCCAATTTTATCAATCTCATCGATCATGATAACAGGGTTCATGGTTTGGGTATGCTTCAAGGCTTGTACTGGTTTTCCTGGCATGGAGCCAATATAAGTGCGACGGTGTCCTTTGATTTCTGCTTCATCTTTCATGCCGCCAACAGAAAAGCGATAGAATTTTCTATTGAGTACTTTAGCTATACTTTTGCCAATGCTAGTTTTTCCAACACCAGGAGGTCCAACAAGGCATATAATATTACCTTTAAGTCCACCAGAAAGTTTACCAACACTAATTAATTCAAGCACACGTTCTTTAATGTCTTCAAGTCCATAATGATCTCGACTAAGGATTTTTTCAGCTTTTTTGAGATCATGAGATTCTTTAGTTAAAGTGCCCCATGGTAGAATAGTTAGCCAATCTAGATAATTTCTACAAACAACATATTCTGCAGATGCAGTCTCTAATGTTTGAAGTTTTTCAATTTCTTCTTGAATAACTTCCATAATATGTTCTGGAACATGCTTTTTCTTAATTCTATCAGAAAATTTTTCAGCATCAATGAGACGGTCTTCTTTTTCCATCCCAAGTTCTTTTTTTATAGTCTTAAGTTGCTCTCTTAAAAAAAATTCTTTCTGGCTTTTGGTAATAGTTGCTTCAATTTTTTGATTAATACTGCTTTGAAGCCTACTAAGATCTAATTCTTTTTTTAATAAGATAAGTGCTTTGTCTATACGGGAATGCATGTCAAATGCTTCAAGAATTTCTTGAAGCGATTCGCGAGTTGCTGTTGTTAAAGCAACAGCAAAATCAGCAAGTTTTCCTGGTTCAGTAAAATCAGAATGTCCTAAGAAAATTTGTAATTCTTCTTTAAAAAGAGGATTGAGTTTGAGAAGTTCTTTAATTACAGAGATTACATTAATAGAATAGGCTTTAATTTCATCAGTAATATGCTTGCTAGTAGGATAATAGCGAACTTTTGCTTTGAGTAATTTATTTTTCAAAGGCGCTACAATTTCCATGCGCTCTTCCATATTCAGGACAACTTGAGCGCTGCCACCTTCTACTGGAATAATACGAAGTATTCGAGCAAGCACGCCAACTTTGTGTAATTGGGGAAAGCCTGTTTTATAAATATTGGCAGTTTCTTTTTTAGTAAGAAGTAGTCCAATATATTTTTGAGAATCTTTAGCAACTAATTTTAAAGCTTCATAATAAGGACCAGGCTCTATAAGTATAGGTGCAGCCATTCCAGGAAAGAAAGGTCGTCTATTTATGGGGAGAATAAAAACTTCTTCAGGAAACTCTCCAGCAGCAGCTTCATCTACTTCATCAAAAGGGCTATTTTCATCAGAAGCGATCAATTCTTGAAGAGGATCTTGTAGATCGGGGTCGTTTAAATCTTCTTTTTCGTCCATTTAACCTCTACCGGTCTTAAAATATGGGACAGAAAACCAAAAATGATAGAAACTTTAAAGAGTCTCCTTCTAGGATTTAAAGAGCTTTTTTGAAACAAAATGTTTCTACTCAAAATCCATTAATTGGTGCATAGTCCAGGTTTCCTATAGGTTAACATAACAGCCTTTTTGGATATAAGGATAAAAAATTGAAATGAGAGCCTTTTAGTTTTTGTTGTATATAAATAAATATGTTTTTACATACAACTCTTTGATCACAAAGGTTAAGAATTTTTCTAATATATTGACTTTTTGGAAGAGGTTCTTTATGAAATTCCTATTGGTGGATACAGCTTCTTTTTCTCCTTCTTTTACTTTTATAAAAGATGATGAACCAGAGCATATATTTTTTTTACAGGCCACAGGTCGAGGTACTGAAGAATTAAGTGCATGTTTTTTACAAGAGATAGAAAAATATCCTGAATTTATGCCAGAAAAATTATCTGGCATAGGTGTTGTTGCAGGTCCTGGACCATTTATTGCTTTGCGCACTGGAATGATGTTTGCGCGTGGTTTGGCTTTTTCTTTGAACATTCCTTTAATAGGGGTTTCTACATTTAGTGCTTTTATCCCAAGTCAAGAAGGTTCATTTGCAGTTGTAATGGAAAATGGTACACAGGGCGCTTTTATTTCTTTTGGCTATCATAATATAGATAATACTGTTTTTAATGGCAGCCCATGTTTTTATGCTAAAGATGAATTAAAAAAAATTCTGATCAGCAAAAAAATTACACAAGTTGTGAGTATGGGAGGTTCTAGGGTTAAGGAATGGCTAGAAGATAATTTTTTTTTAGAAACAGTAAAGCCCAATATTAAAATTTGGAAAGCTGAATTGTTTAAACAATTTATAAGTAAGAGTACTGGGTCGATTATTCAACCATTTTATTTAAGAAAGTCTTTATAGAAAAGATTTTTAAGATTTGTTCTTATCGTTAGTATCCTACAATTATTGAAGGGGTGGCTATAAAGTTGAACGGTAATATGGTTAAGTGATATGATACCTAGCTTTTTGAAAGCGTCTCTTTTGTCAAAGTATGTAGAGAGCGGTCAAAGCAATAATAAAACAAGTAAGGTAGGAAGTAAGGTAGCAAAATGCCAAGTGTAAAAGTAAGAATCGGTGAGCCTGTAGATAAAGCTTTGAGAGCGTTAAAGAAAAAGCTTGATAAGGAAGGCGTGATGAAATCAGCTAAAGCACATCGATTTTATGATAAACCTTCTGTTAAAAAACGAGCTAAATCTAAAGCTGCTGCAAAATATCGTAGTAGATAATCAAGCTCTTTAAATAGGAGAGAATTAAGATTAGGTAGTTTATGGATTATTATAATGTATTAGGTATTGATAAAACAGCTTCTTCTGAAGATATCAAAAAAGCCTACAGAAAGCTTGCGATCAAATATCACCCTGATAAAAATTCAGGTGATGGTGAAGCTGAAAAACAGTTTAAACAAGTTTCAGAAGCTTATGAAGTGCTCAGCAATCCACAAAAACGAGCTTCTTATGATCAATATGGTAAGGAAGGCGTATTTGGTGGCCAAGGTGGCTTTGCTCAGGGAGCAGGAAATTTTGGTGGTATGGAAGATGCACTCAAAACTTTCATGAATGCTTTTGGTGGTTTTGGTGGTAGCGGAGAATCTTTTTTTGATTCTTTATTTGGTGGTTTTGGTGGAAATGGGCAAAAAGAAGCTCAAACAGCTGAAGTTAATCGTGGCGCAAGTAAGAAAATTAATTTAAAAATTTCTTTTGAAGAAGCTGCAAAAGGAATTGAAAAAGAAGTAGCAGTGACTGGATTAATAGTATGTAATTCTTGCCAAGGTAAGGGTGCAGCATCTGCTAATGCGGTTAAGGCATGCTCTCGTTGTAATGGTTCTGGACAAGTTGTTCAAAATCATGGTTTTTTTGCGATGGCTTCAGTTTGTCCAGGATGTTCTGGTGAGGGGCGAGTAATTACAGATCCATGTAAATCATGTAAAGGTCAAGGAAGAGTTAAAGACAAAAATCGAGTGATGGTTAAATTACCGGCTGGTGTTGATTCTGGAATGCGACTTTTAATGGAAGGATATGGAGATGCAGGAAAACATGGAGCTCCGGCAGGGGACCTATATATTTATATAGAGGTAGCAAAGCATTTAGTTTTTGAAAGACATGGTGATGATATTACCTTAGATTTACCAGTAGGTTTTTCGGAAGCAGCTTTAGGAGCAAAGAAAGAAGTTCCGACTTTACTAGGATCTTGTAGACTTACTCTTCCAGAAGGTACTCAAAGTGGGACTGTTTTAAGAATTAAAGGGCAAGGTTTTCCAAATGTTTATGGTAAAGGACAAGGAGATCTTTTAGTTAAGATTGTTTTAGAAACACCGACTCGTTTATCAGCTGAACAAAAAGAAATCTTGGAAGCATTTGCTCGATCTGAGAAAGTGGAGAATTTACCTAAAAAACGAAGCTTTTTAGAAAAAATTCGATCTTTTTTTGGTGACTTTAACTCTTAAAAAAAAGTTTGTGAGTAATCTTCATGCAAGAAATTCCTTATGAGCAAAGAAAACATCTCTTATTGGAGATGTTTTCTTTAGTATGCCAATCTCGTGCAGCTGACGATAAAATGTTTAAGCTAACTCGACAGAACAAAGGTGGAGGATTCCAGCTATCTTGTGCTGGTCATGAATTAGTAGGTATTGCTGCAGCAAAATTATTAAAGCCTGGTGTTGACTGGAGTTTTCCTTATTACAGAGATCAAGGATTTGTTTTAGCTATTGGTGCAGATATAGGTGAATTATTTGCAGTATTACTAGGGCGTGCTTGTAAAAATCATTCTTCTGGGCGAATGATGCCCCATCATTATTCTCATAAAAATTTACGTATTTGTTGTCAATCTAGCGTGGTAGGATCTCAGCTTTTACATGCTGTTGGTCGTGCTTGGGCTATCAAACAATCAGGAGAAAAAGAAGTTGTATATGTTTCTGTAGGAGATGGAGCAACATCACAAGGTGATTTTCATGAAGCTTTAAATTTTGCGAGTATTCATCGTTTGCCTATCATTTTTGTTGTTCAAAATAATGGATGGGCTATTTCAGTTCCCATAGAAGAACAAAGTGCAGGACAGCGTCTTTCTCATATTGCTCATGGTTATCATGGATTGCAGATTTTTGAATGTGATGGATCTAATCCTGAAGAATTATTTTCTGTTTTCTCAGAAGCTATAGATGGGGCTAGAAATAAGTATAGTCCATCAATTATTTATGCATCAGTAGTACGATTAGAATCGCATAGTAATAGTGATGATCAACGTAAGTATAAAACTAGTATTTTATTAGAAGATGAAGAAAAAAAAGATCCTAAAAAATCTTTCAAGCTTCTTTTAAAAAAATCTTACGATGTTACTGATATAGAAATTTTACAAATTCAAAAAACAGCTGAAGATGTTGTAGAAAAAGCTGCATTAGAAGGAGAAGCAGTTGCATTTCCTGACGCAGTCACTATTAATGATAATTTATTTTTTCAACACAGTGAGCAACATCAATTTTCTCAAGAAGAAACACCCTTGGGTGTTCAAATGGTTATGAGAGATGCGATAGCAGAAGCTATTGATGAAGAAATGGCTAAAAATTCTCATGTTGTTGTTTTTGGAGAAGATGTTGCTGGAGAAAAAGGTGGAGTTTTTGGCGTTACTCGGGGATTAACGCAAAAATATGGAAAAAATCGCTGTTTTAATACTCCTTTGGCAGAATCAACTATTATTGGTGTCGCTATTGGTATTTCTTTTGATCCAAAATGGAAGGCAGTTGCAGAAATTCAATTTTCTGATTATGTATGGCCAGGCATTGATCAATTATTTAGTGAAGCGGCAAGTATTTGTTATCGCTCTAATGGAGAGTGGCATATTCCTGCAGTTTTTCGTATGACTTCAGGTGGGTATATTCAAGGGGGCCCCTACCATTCTCAAAGTATAGAAGCATTTTTAGCTCACTGTCCAGGATTAAAGGTTGTTTATCCAAGTAATGCCCGAGACGCAAAGGGCTTATTAAAAACAGCTATACAGGATCCTAATCCTGTAATATTTTTAGAGCATAAACTTCTTTATCAACGAAAGAAATTTTCAGCAAATGTTGTTGGTTCTTCATCAGATTATATTCCCTTTGGTAAAGCAGCTATTGTTAAAGATGGTCAAGATGTGACTGTTGTTGCATGGGGAGCTGCATTAGTAATGAGTTTAGATGCAGCTTTATTACTAGAAGAAGAAGGTATTTCTGTAGAGGTTATTGATCTTAGAACTATCGTTCCTTGTGATATTGAAACAGTGATTAATTCTGTGAAAAAAACAACCAAATTGCTTGTTGTGCATGAAGCTCCAAGTAATGCTGGTTTTGCTGCAGAAATTATAGCTCAAATTATGGAAAAAGCATTTCATTATCTTGATGCTCCAGTAAAACGTGTCTGTGGGACTAATACGCCTGTTCCTTATAGTAAAGTTCTGGAAGATGCAGCTCTCCCACAGACAGGGGAGATTATTCAGGCTTTAACTGATCTCGCTAACTTTTAATCCATTCGCAAAGAAAAAATTTAAAACTTTCAATATTTTTTATTTAATATCTTTTAAAAACCCTTTGTTGAAGGGTTTTTTTTGTGTTTGCAAGATTATACCTAAAAGAAGAATGAGTGTTAGTGATAGACAGAGAGTTAAAGGAGTCATTTTAATATATATTTTTTTGAATAATAGAGGAGGAAACTCAACCATCAAAAGAATCTTATCTGTTACATAACTTGTTAATGAAAATAAATAAGTACTGTTCATAAGCGTTGCTATCAAAAATAAAAAAACAGTCAGTAAAAAAAATGGAGGCAGTACTAGATTATAGAAGAAGGTTGCTAAAGGTAATGAGCCAAATTGGTGAAATAAGAGAGGTAAAATCATAAAATGTACAGCGCAACTTAAAGATAAGGTTTCTGCGCAATAGATTAATAACGGTTTAATATATGGAGTTAATTTAGGAAATGGAACGAGTTCAGGGTGTAATAGAAAGTGAAAGATAGTAGATATAAAAGGATAAAAAAATAAAATACCAGCAGTTGCTCCAAAGCTTAATTGCCATCCAGTATACAGACAAAATGATGGATTAATCATTAAAGTAATTATAGCAGCGTACCCTAGACGGCTTAAAGAGGTGATAGGTCTTTCTAAAATAATTCCTCCTATTAAAAAAAATTGACTGGCCCATGCTCGGGTTGATGAGGGATTTGTTCCAAAAAACCATAAAAGAAAAGAGCAGGGGAAAAGAAGTATTATTGCTAATTTTTTGGGTGCTATGAAGCCTTTTAATAAATGACGTAAAAAGGTTAGTACTAGTGAAAAATGTAATCCAGAGACCACTAGAATATGCGAAAGACCTAGATTCTGCAGTTCTATATTCAAACAAATATCATCAATCGTAGCACTAAAAAGGGCTGTGAAAAAAGAACAAGCATTTTTTTTAATTATTCTTTTTTTTATAAATTTTTCTAATTGATTATGTAATTTTAGATTGATGCTTTGTAAGCAGAAATGAGTTTGTATTCTCTGAATGATTGAGTGATTAAAAATAAAAATAGTTTTGTTTTTAATTTTTAATTTACATTTGATATTATAATCATTATTTGTTGAATAAATATGAAAAGAGTGAAAAGAAGCGTTCTTATTGTAATACATGTGATTATTAGTATTACAAAAAGTAATAAAACGCCCGTTATAGATATATCCTCTTTTCCCTAAAGTTCGAATGTTTGTGATGCGAAAAGTACCTATTCCTTCTGTTGGACAGGGGATTGTGTTTTTAGATTCTTGATTAGAAACAAAAGACAAAGGAATTAAAAAACATAAAAAACTTTTTATAAACAGGTCTTTAGGGATAAGTAAAAATAATAATGTAATGGGGAATAGGGTTAAAATGTACTTATGGGCAAATAAAGATCCTAATAGCCAGGCAGAACCAAGTAAAAAACCAGGATGACTGGTAAAAAAATTATAAAAAATAGAAAGAATAGAAAACTTCCATTCATAAAAAGTTTTTTTTAATGAAAAAAGTGATCGATTCAGGGAGTAAGTAAGATGTTTTCTGAGAAAACCAGAGATCAAATTTTTCATAAAATTCTTTTGGTCAATGATATTTCTATAAATTCCTGGGAAGAGGTTTCTAAAGAAATTTCATTATTACCAAGGGGCTGGTTTGAGTTAGCCCATCTTTCAAGAGAAGATCGTATCTTATTTACACGAGAATTTTGGTTGTTACGTCTAGGGGATGAAATATCAAGCGTAGATGTCCTGGAAAAATTAAATATATTTTTTGATAACATGGAAGATATTTCTATTTACGCTATCCAACATCTTGAAAATCAAGGGTATGAAGTTAGGATGGTATACAGCATGCGCCATGCTGGATTTTTTTTCCAGGGAGGACCACCAGCTTTTTCACTTTCTATTGAACAGCTCAATCAAAAATTTGATAATATTTTTCCAAAAGATTACTTAGCTTTTATGGGAATTCATGATGGATTTGGAAATTGTGAAGATGTGGGTATTATTCCTACAAAAGAAATGGCAAAGTCTTATCAAAAATTTCAGCAATTTCTTTCTTTAGGAGAAAGAAAATACAATGGAATTTCTTTAGATAAGATAGGATTAATTCCTTTCTATGAATCAGTAGATCTTTATTCTTATCAGTGCTTTTCTATGAATAACATTCTAGCAAATGGTGGAATGGCAAATATAAATTTTTCTTCAACTGATTTTGAATCTAACGAGAAAGGATATACGAGAAAAAGTTGTAAATTTCTATCATTTCTCTCATGGTTTGTTTCATATATAGAACAAGAATAATATTTTTTTTGCTATTATTATAGGCAAAATCCTTTGAGGATAGTTTATCAGTATGCTTGATCAAGGAATTGAGCTTATTTATAGCTATCTACTCTTATCTTTAGAATGAGAAATTTTGATTTTATATCGTAAATAATTCAAAGAGGAAAGCGTGCGTGACTGAGAATATAGAAGAAAGTTACATGATAGAAGTAGAGGTAAAAAATCTCTGTGGATTACATGTTCGCCCTGCTAGCTTAATTGCACGTTTACTACAGAATAGCCATAGTGATATTGAATTTACATATGGGAAAGAAACGATTAATGCCAAAAGTATATTGGGCATTTTGATGTTAGGCGCACCAAAAAATGCCAAAATCATGGTTACCATAAAGGGAAGAGATGCAAAAGAAACGATGGAGCGTTTGGTAACAACATTTAATGACAAGTTTGGAGAAGAGTAATGATAGAAGCTCAAGATACTGAAAAAATAGTGCAAGAGCTTTGCTTTCAAGGTATACCAGTATGTCCAGGGGTGGCTATAGGGGAACTATTTTTATTAAATTCTACAATTCATACTAGTGAAATAAAAGAAGAAAAGGTTCCTTTTGAAAAGGTAGATCAAGAGGTTTCTCGTTATTACAAAGCTTTACAAGATTCCCAAAGTGATATCATTAGCTTAAAAAGTCAAACTGCAGCAGGTATTAAGGGAGAAATCGTTACCAAAATTCTAGAAGCACATCTAGACATTATGAAAGATCCTTTAATCACTCGTGATGTAGCGCATGCAATCCGTAAAGTAAAAAAAAATGCAGAATTTGTCTTTCAAAGTGTGATGGGAGAATTTGAACAAAAGTTCAAAAAATCAATTTCTAAACCATTTTTTATGGAAAGGCTTCAAGACATACAAGATGTTTCTCGGAGAATTATTAAAAATCTTCGCGCAAGAGATACAGAGCGTATGTCTAGTACCACATGTTCCTTTATTATTTTTGCTGATCAACTATTACCATCAGACACCATGGAAGCTGATCTTATGCATATTAAAGGTTTTGTTACTCGGGTTGGAGCGCATACATCTCACACAGCTATTATAGCAAGATCAGGAGGTATTCCTTATGTAGTAGGAATAGATCTTAATGAAATTAATGGTGCAGAGTTAAATAAGGCAACAGTAATCGTTGATGGCATGACTGGCCGTGTTATTTTTAATCCTACAGAATATACTGTTACACAGTATCGTCAAGAGCAGCAGATGTTGTTAAGAGAAAAGAATCATGAAGGATTACAGGCGCTATCTTATCAGGTTAAGCAAAGTGTTAGAAAGAAAGAAAATTTAATATCAATTTCTGCCAATCTTGATACCCCAGATGATCTAGGTAAATTACAAGCTTTTCATCCAAAGGTTTCTATTGGTTTATTTCGATCAGAATTTGTAGTGTTAAGTAATAGGCAATTTCCTTCTGAAGAAGAACAAACAGCGTTATACACACAAATGATTCGTAGTAGTCCAGATGCTCCTGTAATCAGATTATTTGATATTGGTGCAGATAAGGTTACTCCAGAGATTATCAATGAAGCTGAAATTAATCCAGCGCTGGGGTGTCGTGGAATTAGGTGGTTATTAAGACATGAAGATATTTTAGTCACACAATTAAAATCCTTATGGAGGGCTTCTGTATTTGGTAAAATTCAAGTATTATTGCCTATGATTACAGATGTTGAAGAAGTTAAGGTGGTTAAGCTCATAGTTAATATGGTGCATGATGATCTAGTGATGCAAGGATGTTGTTTAATTCGAGCAAATCTTTCGATAGGTTCTATGATTGAAGTACCTTCTGCTGTAATTACAGCAGAAGCGTTAGCACAAGAATGTGGGTTTCTTTCCTTAGGAACAAATGATTTAAGCCAGTATACATTAGCTTCAGATAGGGATAATGCAAGTGTAAGATGTTATCCATTGCATCCTGCTATTGTGCGTATGATTGCCTTAACTGTGGATGCTGCGAAAAAAGCTAATGTGCCATTATCTGTATGTGGTGAAGCTGCTGGAAGTCCTTTATTTCTTCCTTTATTGTTTGGGTTGGGGATTCGTAAGATTTCAGCATCATTAACAGCATTGCCAGGTTTATTTGTAGCAGCAGAACTGCTTGAAGTAGAAGCAACTGTTCTGTTAGCCCAAGAAGCATTAAAGCTATCATCATATGATGATTTAGAGGCCTTGTTAAGGCAGTATGCAACAGAAGCAAGAATAAAGAACAAATCTAAATCTTTTTAAGAATACCATTTAACTCTTTAGCTGCAAATTGCATTAAAGTATCGATGCGACTCATTTCTTTAATAGATGGCTTTTCTTTAGCACTTTCTTCCTTCTCAGAGGGTGTTGGCGCAGGATTAGGAATTGTCCTTTTTTCAACGATATTTAAATCTTCTTGAGATTCTATTTTTTCCTTTTCAACTGAAATATTAGAAGAAGATGATGTTTGTGAAGGATTGCAAGAAAGGGACTTTACTGATAATGAGGCTAATGTTTTTTCTAGATGTAACACTTTGTTCAGTAATTGGTTTAAATCAGGTCTGTTTCGAATACTTATAATATGAAGTAGAAGTGTTTCTATGAATGATTTCTCAAAAGAAGAAAGTTTTATTTTTTGAGCAGCCTCGCTTAGTATCTGTAATATGCGAAGTATTTCATCTTCTTTGTATTGAGGAGCAATTTTTTTATAATAATTTGGAGATAGGGATAGAGGGACTTTAACACCATTTCTGGTTAAGAGTAATGCTCTAAAATGATCAGACAGTTCTTCAATAAAGAAAATAGGATTAATGCCACAGGAAAAAACTGTTTGAGCAATTTTAAAAGCATAAGGAATTTTTTGAGATAAAATTGCTTCATCAAGATCAAAGAAAAGAGTTTCTTCTGGAAGGCTCAATGCTGTCCGTACTGTTTTTTGATCAATCTTTCCATTAGAAAAAGCTAATACTTGATCAAATAAAGATTCTGCGTTACGCATACTTCCTTCTGCTAATTTAGCTAATAAAAGCAATGCGTCTTTGTCATGATCTAATTGAGATTCTTTAGCAATGAAAGTCAGTTTTCCTGCAATTTTTTCTTCAGCAATTCGCTGTAAGCGAAGTTGCTGGCATCGGCTAAGGATAGTTTCAGGGATTTTATGAGGTTCTGTAGTAGCAAGAAAAAATTTTACATGAATAGGAGGGTCTTCTAATGTTTTTAATAAGGCATTAAAAGCTTCCTTAGTTAGCATGTGTACTTCATCAATAATATAAATTTTAAATCGAGTTTGAATAGGTGCAAAAGCGAGACTGTCATTGATCTGTCTAATATCTTCTACCCCTCTATGCGAAGCTCCATCTATTTCTAATACATCCATAGAACTAAATGCGGCAATTTCTTTACAGGAAGCACAAAGATTACAAGGTTCGCCTTTATGAGAATCTTGGCAATTTAATGCCTTTGCTAGTATTCGAGCTAAAGTTGTTTTCCCTGTTCCATGACAACCAGAGAATATGTAAGCATGAGAAGAAGAATTACTTAAAATAGCATTGGTTAAAATGCGTACAACGCTTTCCTGTCCAACAATATCAGCAAAACGCTGAGGGCGATAACGACGTGAAGAAGCAAGATATGATGAAGAATAGAGTGACATAGGTAGCTACCAAGCAAAGATGAGCTTTTCTGAATTATAGAATTGACCTATTTAATTGAGGAGAAGATTTTTATTTCTACTCAAAATTTATAAAAAGACTATTTCTTGGTTTGAGAAAAAAGATTGTAAAGCGATAAGATCTTTTACATGAATAATGTTTTTTTTAAAAGTAAGCGGAATCAATTTTTTTCCTTAAATAATTGTGCACATTTTTCAAAGAAAAATGGAAATGTAAATTTCTTATTTTTCATATTTTCTCTCGTTTTCTTCTCTGTTTTTTTTTGTTCAAACGCGGTTATGCTTTTTTCCTTCTCCTGAAATAGGTTCACGAGCAGAAATGCACTTTACTTCTCCTGTTGATTGTAAATTTGCAGAAGAAAATGCTGGGATACTTTGTGAGGAAAACCCATTAGCAAGCTTTGATGATGTTAAATTATTCAATAAGCATCAAGTAGATAATATTATATCAAACTTATGTCAAGATTGCTTTAATGGAATGCCAGAAGGAACTTTTTTTAATTGTTTTGCAGCTGAAGAGTATACTTTTTCTTTAATATGCATGAGTAATTTCTTATCTTTAGCTCGTTTTATAAATAGTTCTACAGCTAATTATATTAAGCACTTTTCTTTTGATAAACTTTCTTCTCATGCTATTCCTATTTTCTATATTAAGCATAAAAATGATCAAGCAGGATTGGTTACACGTTTTTGGCAATCAGCAGAGGCATATTTGGTAAAAGAGGGTGTTTTACCTGATTTATCTCGTCATATAGTAGATTTATTAAAGACTCAGAAATGGGAAGTTGAAACAGATCATTTATTAGTAGCATACTTTCAGGAAGCTAGTAAAAAAATTCTTTCAAAAGATGTTGTTGATGTTTTAACAGGAGATTTGATCATAAAAAAAGGAAGTGTGATTACTTCTAAAGATTTAGTCATGTTAAGGTTTATTAAACAGGCATATGTTAATCATTATAAATATAATAACATGGATACTGTGATACGTAGTATCTGTATATCATGTGTTTTATCTCTTATTATTGTAAGCATTATAAGGATGTTTTCTGGTCATCAACCATTCAAGAAACAGTTGTTGTGTGTTACTATTTTTATTATTTCTTTATTGTTTTCAAAAGGAATAGAAGCTTTGGTTGTTTTTACCAAATGTAAGGGTGTTTTTGGCTTGGTAGTACCCATAGTTGTACCTTTTGGTGCTTTATTGTTTTATCATTTTTTTAATAAACAAACAGCACTTGTTATGACTGGATGTCTTTCATTTTTATGTGGTTATACGTTTGATTCTTGGGATGGAGTAGTATTAATTGGTGTAAATTTTTTTGTTACTCTTGGTATTATGCTTATTATTGAAAAAATTTCTTTTTTTCTTATAGTCCCGTGTTTAGCAGTAGGTATATGGCTTTTATCTACTTTTTCAATTTATTTATTTGGTTTTTATGATTATGCACATTTAGGAAATGCTTTGTTAACAGACTGTTTAGTTGGAGTATTATCATCATTATTGACTGTAGCTTGCCTTATAGCATCAATGTCTATGTTAGAGGGAGTATTTAGATCTTTAACAGGGCACGCATTATTAAGTTTAATGGATAGAGATCACCAATTATTATCTCGTTTGATGCATGAGGCTCCAGGTACTTATCAGCATTCTTTATTAGTAGCTCAGTTAGCAGAAGAAGCCGCTTTTTCTATTGGATCTGATAGTATTTTATGTCGTGTAGCGTCTTATTATCATGATATAGGTAAGTTGATAGGTCCATCCTTATTTTTAGAAAATCATATAGCTTCATACCATGATGTACATGATTTATTAACGCCATTACAGTCTGTTAAAATTATTTTTGCTCATGTTTCTGAAGGGGTTAAGATAGCAAGGCAATACAAATTGCCGCAAGCAGTTATAGATGTTATTGAACAACATCATGGGACTTCAGTAGTCAGATTTTTCTATAATAAATATATGAAAGAGCAAGGAACAGAAAAAGATGCAGAACAATTTTTTCGTTATCCAGGGATAAAGCCTAAAAGTGCAGAATCTACAATTATTATGATTTCAGATGCTGTAGCAGGAGCTTTTCGGTCTTTAAGGGTAGTTAATCAAGAAAACATTATACAGTTGATAGATGATATTATCTTGGAAAGATTTCAAGATGGACAATTTTCTGAATCAACCCTTTCTTTTGATGAATTAAATTTAATAAAAATCTCATTAATGAAAACATTGTTGGCGATGCATCATGCACATGGAAAATATGCTGTTGTTGTTTTAGAGAAACAGCATCATTTTACTCAAAAATCTATTTCTATAAGGGCATAATAAAATTTATATCTATATCTATATTTATAGACAAAGACGAATAGCTTCTTCTACGCTATGAATTTCAGAAATAACGATTTGCTCTTTGATTTCATCAGTTAATTGAGAGGCATTATTAGCTGGAATAAATGCTTTCATAAAACCCATTGAAATAGCTTGTTTAAGACGATTGTTTAAACAAGCTATATGACGGATTTCACCACCTAAACCAACTTCACCACATGCAATGCAAGAAGGGTCAATCACATTGTTTGTTACTGAAGAGGCGATAGCTAAAATAACCCCAAGATCTGCTCCTGGTTCTGAAATTTTTAAACCTCCTGCAACAGATACAAAAACATCATTACGATAGAGAGAATAGCCAATACGTTTTTCCATGACAGCAAGTAATAAGGCTAAGCGATTAGAGTCAAAGCCAGTTGTCCTACGAGAAGGGGTGCTAAAAACACTTTCTGTGACTAATGCTTGTATTTCTACAAGAATGGCTTCAGAGCCTTCTAAAGCAGGAATAATGACTGAGCCAGAACAATTTTTACTGCGATTTTGTAGAAAAAGTCCAGAGGGATTAGAATTTTCCTTTAATCCATTATCTTTCATTTCAAAGACAGCTATTTCATTAGATGGTCCAAAACGGTTTTTGATGCTTCTAAGAATTCGATAGTGCATATTGCGGTCACCTTCAAAGTATAGAACAGTATCTACTAAATGTTCTAAAACACGAGGGCCTGCAATTTCTCCGCCTTTTGTAACATGTCCAATAACAAAAATGGTTGTAGAGGTATTTTTTGCTAAATGCATGAGGTCTGCGGCGCTTTCTCTTACTTGGGAAACAGAACCTGGAGAAGAAGTAACTGTAGGTTTATAAATGATTTGGATGGAATCAATGATAACAATAGATGGTTTTAAATTGGCTATGTGAAGTTTGATATGATCAAGATTGGTTTCAGAAAGAAGAAAAAGGCTAGAAGAGTTAATATTAAGACGTTTAGCTCTTAAGGAGGTTTGGTTAACAGACTCTTCTCCACAAACATAAAGAACTTTTAGGTTTGTTTGAGCTAAATTATCAGATACTTGGAGTAATAAGGTTGATTTGCCAATGCCAGGATCTCCTCCAATAAGGATAAAAGAGCCAGGAACAATTCCACCTCCCATCACTCGATTAAGTTCAGGCATTTGTAAAGAGATCCGAGCTGTTTTTTCAGGTAAAATATCGTTTACTGAATGTGGAAATGTTAAAGGCTTTGAATCAAGATAAAAAGAAGATGTGCTGCTGCCTTTATCTTCTGTAAGAGTATTCCATTCACCACATTCTTCACAGCGGCCTGCCCATTTTTTTTGTAAAGAGCCACAATCGTTGCAGGCCCATATTGTTTTAGTTTTTACTGTCATTATCCTGAATTGTTGAAAGTGCTTTTTCTGCAGCTTGTTTTTCTGCTTCCTTTTTAGAAAATCCTTTACCAGTGCCAAGTATCATGGAATCTATTTTGACAATGCCTTGAAATAATTTTCTATTATCTGAAGAGTCTTTTTCAGATATTTCATAAGTAGGAGTTTTTTTAAATTTTCTTTGCGTATATTCTTGTAAAAGTGATTTTGGGTTGACCATAGAATAAGAGGCGATCTCTTGAGGAGTAGGAAGAAATCTTATGACAAACTTTTTAGCAACATTACTTCCTCCATCAAGATACAATGCTGCAATGACAGCTTCAAAGAGATTTGCTCTAGCAGAGTGCTTACCTCTTTCATGGTTCAAGAGTTCTCCTTTTCCTAAAAGAAGATATTCTTGTAAGCCAGATAGTTCTAGGTATTTTCTGCAAAAAGAAGCATCAATAAGATAAGACCGTGTTTTAGAAAGATATCCTTCACTAGCACCAGGAAATTCATGATAAAGAAAATCTGTTAAAATCCATGATAAAATCGAATCTCCAAGAAATTCTAGACGTTCATTATGTCCTGGAGAAGAAGTTAAATGTTCATTATGAAAAGAAGGATGGATAAAGGCTTGTCGTAAAAGATTTTTATTTACAAAAGAATAGCCTAATTTTTTTTCAATAGAAGCAATGTCAAACATGAAATCCTAAAAGCGTGTAGGTTATGTTTTATTTAAAGAAGGGGTCAATCTGGTTATAAGCGATTTTTAACTTAAAAGTTTATTAAATTCAATTCTTATATATAAGCCCCCTTTATCCCGGACAAGAAAGCAACGTCTATGAAAGAATGAGTGCTTGATAAAAACCATAATTGTAGAGACCAATGAAATTAATTGTTAGTTTAGAACAAAAAAGATTTTTTAATCGTTATCTTTTGTTGGAAACAGAAGGAGTATTATCAGCTGTAGATTGTAATGCACTGCTGGATGCTATAAAAAGTTTTTTTGCTAAATATAAAACAGTAAATGATTCAGATGAAGATACAGTAATGAATTTGAATCGAGCAATTCCTTTTATTACTCAGCTTATTGCTCGCCGAGGACTAGGCTTGCTAATTGGTGATTTATTGAATAAAAAAAATCTTTGGATGGTTTTTTCTGGATTTTTTAGGTCACCAGAAGAAGTTAACGCTTATAGGCCTAATTATCCCTTTGAATGTGGATTACTAATTCGTCTTTTTCCTAAAAAAGAACAAGGAAATAGTTTTTTTTTTAAAGAACATATGTTGAATATTCCAGTAGATGAACCAGGTGTTTTTCTTGCTCTAATGTTTACCCATAGATTATTGAATGAAGATTTACATCCTCGGGTACTATAGTTATTTTTCTTTTCAGAGATCTTAAAAGTTGCCTCATTTTCCATTTATAGATAGAAAGCAAAGAGTGGGGGTGTTTTTCATTAATATTAGAAAATCATGCCATACAAAATGGAAGTGTTGATGAGGTGATACAAGATGCTGAATGATGACCATCTGCAAGATAATATAAATGAATGGCTTAAAAATTCTTCCTTACAAGAACAAAAAGAGATCGAAGATCTAAAGAAGAGAGATCCTCAAAAATTTCAGAATGCTTTTTCAAAAAAACTTACTTTTGGTACAGGTGGAATTCGAGGAAAAGTTGGCTTAGGAACAGCATTTATTAATGAAAAAACAATCCGAGCGGTAACAAAAGGCTTAGCTTTTTATATTAATAAACAGAGTTTGGCTGCTGGAATCTTCAAACAAGTATTAATAGGTTATGATTCACGTATAGATTCGCGTTTTTTTGCAGAAGAAACAGCAAAGGTGTTAGCAGCAGAAGGGATCAAGGTGTATCTTTTTGACCTTTTAAGGCCTGTTGTGGCTGTTTCTTTTGGGATAAAACATCTTAATTGTTGTGCAGGAGTAATGATTACAGCTTCTCATAACCCTGCTTCTGATAATGGTTATAAGGTTTATTGGAGTGATGGAGGGCAAGTTATTGCGCCACATGATCAGGAAATCATGAATGCTATTGCTCATTTAAAAGATCCATTTCTTGTTCGAGGTGTAGATTCTCTTAATCACCCTCTTATTAAAGAGATAGGTGAAGAGGTAGATCAAGCTTATGAAGAGAAGGTTTCAGGAATTTTATTTCATCCAGATGATAACTTTCGTTATGGGAAAGACTTAGCTATTATTTATAGCAATTTACATGGAGCAGGTATCTCTTGGGTTCCACATTTGTTATCTACATTCGGATTTGATCAATTATCGTTTGTAGAGGAGCAAAGAGCTCTAAATGGAAATTTTCCAGGCCTTAAAGCTCCTAATCCTGAAGAAGAGCAAGCATTGCGTCCTGGATTAGAACAAATGCAAAAAGATAAAGCAGATATATTTTTAATAACAGATCCAGATTGTGATCGTATTGGTGTGGCAGTCATTAATAAAGGAGCTGCATTTTCTTTTACTGGAAATCAAATGGCTTGCATGTTGACTGAGTATATATGTCGACATTTACATCATAGAAATCTTTTAAGTAAAGATTCAAAATTTGTAAAAACTATTGTAACTACAGAGATTCTTAAGAGAATAGTTTCTTTTTATGGAGCTGATTTATCTGAAGTAGTTACAGGCTTTAAATACATAGGAGAAAAAATCTCTTCTTGGGAATCCACAACCTCAAAATTTATTTTTGGTTGTGAAGAGTCTTATGGATATTTATTTGGGACTCATGCCCGAGATAAGGATGCTGTTGTTACAGCTGCTCTTATTTGTGAAATGACATTACAACTCAAATTACAAGGATCTTCTTTAACTGATTTCCTCATGGCTATTTATAGCTTACATGGATTAATGAAAGAAAAAACTATAGCTATTGAGCTCTTAGATGAAGATAAAATTGACACAATTGCTCTGTTACTTAAAGAGTTAAGAGAAGATCTAGATAAAGGGGATACAGCTAAGGGAATTTCTATATTGCAGGCTGAAGATTATAAGACAGGGACTCAATATAATTATGCTCTAGGTTCAGTTCAAAAAAAAAATATAGATGGATTTCCTTGTTCAGATGTTATACGTCTTTTTACTAAAGATGGGTCTAAAATAGTTATTAGGCCTTCAGGTACAGAGCCAAAGATAAAGCTTTATGTTGAGCTTTATGATTCTTCTATCAAAGGAGCTACTACTGAGGAAGTTTTTCAAGCATTTATCTCAGGAGATGATGAAATTGATGCTATGATTCAACATATAAGAGCATTATGGCGATTATAGAAAAAGGTAGGTTTTTGAGATTTTTTAAGTTTCATTTCTTTATGATGCTAAAACCATGTTATTGATTAAATAAAACGGAGGTCTTATGGAAAACAAACCTTATACTCTACCAAATTTATCTTATGAGTATGACGCTTTAGAGCCTGTGATTTCTACAGAAATTATGAAATTACATCATCAAAAACATCATAATACTTATATTACTAACTTTAATGCGGCTTTATTAGCTTTTAATGAAGCAAATAAGAATGAAAATGTAGAAAAAATGATGTCTTTGATTCCTTTATTATCTTTTAATGGAGGTGGTCATGCTAATCATACTTTCTTTTGGAAATGTTTAACTCCAGCTTCTTCTCCTGAAGCGATTCCTTTAGAAGATAGTTTTGTTATGAAAGCCATTACAGAAAAATGGGGAAATTATACTAATTTTCAAGAAGAGTTTCAAAAAAAAGCTTTGTCTGTGCAAGGATCAGGATGGTGTTGGCTGGTGCTAGATGTAAAAAAAGCATCATTAGTTCTTCTTACTACTGCTAACCAAGAAACTGTAGAAGCAAAAGATGCATTGATTCCTCTTTTTGGCGTTGATGTATGGGAGCATGCTTATTATTTACAATATAAGAATGTAAGAGCAGATTATTTAAAGGCTATTTGGAATATTACAAATTGGAACTTTATAGATAATAATTACAAAGAAGCTTTAAGTATAGTGAAAGGCAATTAGAAAAATATATATTTTTTATTTATTTTTCTTCATCATAATTTTTTATTAATAGAGTTTTATGCGTTTTTTTTCTCATGACAAGCCTAAAATAAAGGTTCAAACTACTAAGGCGGATGGTTTTAGTGGTTGGTTGAAGTGTACTCATTGTTGTGATATGATTCATGTTAGTGAGTTAGCTCAAAATTTTAATTGTTGTCCTCGGTGTGATTATCATTATCGTCTTGCAGCTAGAGAGAGGGTAGCCAGTATTGCAGATGAAGGTTCATGGCAAGAGTTATTTTCAGATTTACGTTCAGTAGATACTTTAGAATTCAATGACACACAATCTTATAAAGATCGATTAGCAAAGGCTTCTATAGCTACAGAAAACACAGAAGGTATAGTAACAGGATTTTGTACAATTGAAAGAATGCCTAGTGCATTAGCTGTGATGGATTTTAACTTTATGGCTGGTTCAATGGGTTCAGTAGTGGGAGAAAAATTAACAGCGTTAACAGAAAAAGCGACAGAAAATTTCATGCCATTAGTGATAGTTTCAGCTTCTGGTGGAGCGCGTATGCAAGAGTCCATTTTTTCTCTTATGCAAATGGCTAAAACATCAGCAGCATTGGCTTATCATCATGAAGCTGGATTACCATATATTTCTGTTCTAACAAATCCAACTTCTGGGGGTGTTACAGCTTCTTTTGCTTCTCTTGGAGATATTATCATAGCAGAACCTAATGCTTTGATCTGTTTTGCAGGCCCACGGGTAGTTGCTCAAGTCGTTGGAGAAGATCTGCCTCCAGGTGCACAAAAGTCTGAATTTTTATTAGAAAGAGGTATGATTGACTGTATTGTTAAGAGGCCTTTATTGAAAGAATCTTTAGTCAAATTTATCTCATTTTTAACTGAAAATGATCGCTCTCGTTTTAAGAATTCTAAAGAAGAACCTGAGGTTTTAAACGACAAGATTAAAGCATTTTTTTTATTGACAGATGACAATGAATGAAGGATCATCTCCCCCATGAATCAGTTAGTGAATGAACAGGAAGTCCTGATAGAAATATCAAGCGGCAGCCAAGTCCCTTTCTATGCAACAGAAGGTGCTGCTGGTGCAGATATTCGTGCTTTTTTAGATGAACCAGTAGAGTTGTTATCTGGTAAAAGTATATTAATTTCTACTGGATTAAAGATGGCAATACCTACTGGATATGAGCTTCAAATACGACCACGAAGTGGATTGGCTTTAAAGCATCAAATTACAGTGCTTAACTCTCCAGGGACTATTGACTCTGATTACCGAGGTGAAATTAAGGTGTTATTGATCAATCATGGACTAACTTCTTTTATTATTGAACCAGATATGCGCATAGCGCAAGTTGTGCTTTGTCCAGTTGTACAAGCAAAATTTATTCCTGTAGTAACTCTTGATGACACTTCTCGCGGAAGCGGAGGCTTTGGTCATACAGGGAGGACATAGATTGATGTTGACTTCTCAGAAAGAATTAATTGATGAAGCTTGTGTTTCAGTTTCATCTTACTTATCGCCTAACTTAGTGTTATTTCTTGAGAGAGATACACGGGATGAAGTATTAGAAGATTTAGTAAAATTATTACATAGAGAAGGTTTGGTAGAAAATGCAAATGGCTTTTATCAAGCAATTTTAGCTAGAGAAGATATTTTTTCTACAGGTATAGGGATGGGTGTAGCAGTTCCTCATGCTAAGTTAGAGCATTATGATGATTTCTTTTTAGCTGTAGGTATACATCCACGAGGAGTTGCTTGGAATGCATTAGATGGCCGATCAGTTCGATTAATTTTTATGATTGGTGGGCCAGATGATCGTCAAGGAGCATATTTGCGGTTACTTTCTCGTTTGACAATGGCGTTAAAGGATGACGCAAGACGTAAAAAAATGCTTGAATTACGTAATTCTGAAGATATTTTGGACCTATTCAAAGGAATCTGAATGATGGATTTAAAAGTAGTTGATATTGCTGTTTTACTAAATGTAACTGAAAAAGAAGTTGAGCAACATGTATTAGAGTTGGGTTTACCTGCCTATCAAATAGATCAAGAATATCGTTTTAACAGGGAAGAAGTTGAAGAGTGGATTGTTCGTAGGCAAAGTCAGCTAGAAGAAGATACAACTTTTTCTTGTGGTTCTGATAAAGCAGCTTTAAAATATAGTTTATATAAAGCCTTATTCCGAGGAGATGTCCTTATAGATGTTCCTGGTAATGATAAGGAAACAATCATTCGATCTACCATGAAAATCATGGCGAATAAATTTAACTTAGATCCTGTAGTAATGACAGAGTTATTGCTTAGCAGAGAAAGGTTAATGTCTACAGGTATTGGTGATGGATGGGCAATACCCCACACACGTGATTTTTTATTAAAAACTTATTATGACGTGGTCATTGTAGTCTACCCTGAGCATCCTATTCCATATGCTTCTTTAGATGGAAAAGATGTAGATTTAATGATTTTTCTTTTTGCTAGTGAAGATAAAAATCATTTAAATTTAATTAATAAAATTGTTCATTTACGAACAACAAAGACAGCAAGAACGTTTTTAAGTAGCAAACCAAATAAAGAAGAGCTTTTAATATTCTTAAAATCTTGGGAATCAGCGCTATTTTCTTAAAATAATAGTGTTCATTTGTATATAAAATGATTTGATTTAAAAAAATAAGATATATTCTTTCAGTAATAGAGTCAATTTTATAAATGTTAAAGAATCGAAAATGAAAAAAACACGAATAGCGTCTATTGCACCAGTTAGTTTATTTTTTGTTTTATTGTGGTGCACATGTGCAGGATCAGTAAAAGCAGCAGCAAGCATACAACAGAATAGCAAAACAGAGAATCTATCATCATCTTTCCTTAAATTAGAAAAATATTGATGGAATCATTATGGCTGGAATAGTTGTGGTAGGAATAGTTATTGCTGATAAGATAAAAATCATTTAAATTTAATGACCAATAATAAGGTTTTTAAGTGTAATCTGAAGAAAGAAAAGCTTTTAATATTCTTAAAATCTTGGAAATCAGCATTATTTCCTTAAAAATAATAATACGTGACCATTGTCATATAAACTCAGTTGAGTTAAAAGGTATGACCAGTTATTGTCGCAATAAAGTCAATTTTGTGGGTTTCGGGAGAGTTGAGAATGAAAGGAACACGAACAGTATCTATTATTCTAGCTAGTTTTCTTTTGTTTCACTCTGTTGCCCATGCAGCAACACCAGTAAAGAAAGAAGTTACTACACAGAACAGCAAAAAAAGAAAGCCATCAGCACGTATTGAAAGAAAAAATCGTGAATATCATTCTTCTCGTGTTTTACAAAGTAAAGAGATTAAAAGAAAAAAAGCTTCTCATAAAGGAGTCCTGAGGAAGATCCCAGAGGATTATGCTTATGGAGTCTCTCCACATATGGAACGGCTAAATAAAATTATTCGATTTTTTGGCACAGTTGCTGTCATTCTTTTCACAGGTTATCTAATAGTACATGCAGATAATGGGACAGGGACTGTTGTAACACCTGCTGTTCCAGTTACACATGCAGTTGTAGCAGCTCTAGAAGACCCTTTTCTTGTTCAAATTTATGGATAAATGATTGTTTTAATAAATTGAAACACTCATAGAAGGCATTTTACTTCAAAGTCATCGTAGAAAAAATATTGTCCATTATTCTGATTTTCTAAAATCAAAGACTATTGGCTATGAAATCTTCTTTATACTCATCAGAATAGTTGTCATTAGGTTGTTGATATAGAATAAGATCGTTTGATGTCAACGATAAAGAATTGGAGCTCATTGTTTAATGACTGATGCTCTTAAAACTTCTTTTTATGAATAACTTTTTTATTTTTTTTAATGATTAAATTCAGAAGCAGGACAGAATATGCTTGATGAAGAGGATGGACTATAGATAGTAGTTTCTATAGATAAAATATGGCTTCTGTATGGTCATAGGGCATAAAAATTTTGAAGAAAATCTTTTAGCCAATCTCACTTGTTGTTATAAGACGTATGGATATACTAATAGGTTGAAGGAGAGCTTTTCCAAAGTAGATCTGTGCGTGGATAAAGTTCATGATAATATTATTAATAAGTATAAATCATGAATAACAATAGTTAAAATTTTTATCCACCACCTAATATTTGTTCTCTTGCAAGGAAGGCTAGTCGGATATGAACTAGCCTTGGCAAAGGACGCACGAGTCTGGGAAGAGAAGTAGAAGTCATAGAAAAGAATGCAATGATCATTCTGGTAAGATATAATACAGAAGATAGGGAACCACTTAATATTATATTAGTTCTAAGATTAGGAGATCCAGAGGTGCTAATAAGAAAGCTGGCATTTAATCCTAGCAAGCTTGCCCCTGCCAAGGAGGCAGACTCTAATAAAAATAAGCGAACAGTAGGATTAGAAAAGGGAGAAAAAACTACCAAACTATATTCAGCAGACAAATTTAAGGAAACAAGTGTTAGAGATAGTTGAGCAGCTGCTATCACAGGAAAGATTATGCATTCTGCTGGAGTAAGAGAAAATGAATTTGTTGAATAACCATGAAGAGCGCGATGAGTAATTATAGCCATGTTAACAGATAAAACTGCTGATACAGCTGTATAAGTAATAGTGGACCATTGATGCAATCCTAGATTGTTATATAAATTTCTTCTGGCTTCCTGGAGGCTTCTTGGAGGTCGTCTTCCAAAGAAAGAATATGCTGATGTAATAAAATTCATTCTACGCAAAGTGATAAAATATTTAAGGTTTATGAAAATAATTAATAGTACTTTCTTGAGTTTATGTTAAAAATTAGAGTTTTTATATATAAAAGGATTGTTTAGGTATTCATGAAGCTTAATCTCTTCTTCTTCCTCATTGGATAAATCATCCTCGCTACTAATGGAGAGAGATTTATGTTGTAATGAGCGGCAGTATGGTTCAGTAAAAGGATTAGGGTCATAATCTTCGGGGTTATAATTATTGAAATCTATAGCCCAAGAAGTGCTTATTTCAGGAGCAGTTTCATGATAATCTCTGGAGATGATTTCTTCTAATAATAAGTTTTGTGCTTCTGTAAATAGATTATCATCAGCGTAGTTACAATCAAGGCAATGATCTATTATGCATGTGCTCATGAAGTCATTAGGTGAGGTCTCTACAAAAGAGTCATCAGAGTTTCTTCTTACTTGTACTGCAGAAATATGTAAGGAAGGATTTCTGGTGTCTGATTGATTGTTTGAAATAGACATAAAAAGATAAATAAAAGTACGTAATGCAAAAATTGTTATTGAGATAGAGCTAGTGTTAGTACTAAATTTTTGTAGAGCGTGTGCTTCAGGAGAGTGTAGAGTACTTAAAGGTAAGAAGCTAATAATACTAATGAAGCCGAAAGAGCTGCCTTCTAAGTTTAAGATTTCTAAAGCATATGAGTGTTTTTGGGAAAATAAAGAAGTATTCCTTCTTATTTGATTTCGTCGACTATTTATTAATGAGATTAGAGTCAAGCAAAAAATAATACTATTAGCTGCGGCCATGATAGTTAATGCTGTTATTTTTATTATCTGGCTGTGGGATAGTGATTTATGTTCTTGAATGGATGGAAGAGGCTCATTGTGTAGTACCTTATGGCTCAAGGTGGTCATGGTGATTGTCATAGTGCCAGATATTACAGTTTGTAAGGCAGAAAAAATGCGCTTGCAAAAACATCTAAAGCTTCTGTTTGGTTGTTGCTCAGGATTATAAAGGGAACTGATTTTTCTAATGAATGGGGTGATATAGTTCATGTTAAAAATAAAGATGATTTTCCCTTGGGTGGAAGAGAGGGATATTTTTTAGCATATATAATTAATAGATTGCAATAAACATGCATTATAATCACCTCTTTAAGAGGTAAATAGGTATATCACTGTGTATGATAGGGGAATGTTGTCCCACCTCATTATTTTTTCTTAATTAGTGATATAAAAATCTCGTTATTCAAATTAGCCCATCTCTATGATTATAACTGTGTTATGGTCTCAAAAGGTTTAATTAGAAAATACTCTTTGTTACTGTCTGAAGGCAGTATCCTTTGCTTTTTTTTGAGAAGTAGTTTTTTCAGGACGGATTAAAAGACTAACCACAACTTTTATCATATAAGTTATAGAAGACATGCTTCCAGAGGTTATAGCTAATGTTTGTAATGGATGATTTGCTTGATATTATGTTTGGTTTCCAAGAACAATGCCAAATAGCATAGTGAGGCTGGGAGATAGATCTACGCCTAATTAAGATATAATGCATGATGAAGAAAAAGACTTTAGCGTTTAAAAGAGTCACAGAGGTGTTAATGATAGCTGTAGGTTATAAAAAAAGAGCTATGCATAATCTCATTATTAATATTTTTGCATAGCTTTGTTTTTTCTTAATTAGCGATATAAAAATCTAATTGCTTTAAATTAGTCAATTTCAACAAGTGTACTGGTAGAAGATCTGGATGGAAGAAAATTGTCATCACTGCCAATGCCCAATCCAGAATCTATAGATAAACTAAGTAAGTTCTCCTCATCGTCTGAAGGATCTATGAATTGCCATTCATTTCTTGTATCCTCTTCGTATATTCGAGAAATAGCTCTGTCATAACAAATTAAACAAGAAATAATAGCATCTAGTGTATACATTAGAGAAGAGCCACTTCCAAAGGTTATAGCGAATGCTTGCAATGAATTAACAGATGGGCTCTCTGTATACGTACTAAGTATAAAGTTACAAGTAGCTATTATGCCAAGAGCGCTTGCAGATAGATCACAGATTATTGCACCATATAATCGAGGCATTACAGTAGGTGTTTCTGGGTGTAATGGAGCTAGGTTATTGTGAGTATGAACAAAATATAAAGCATTAATCAGAATTATTGTGTTAGCTGCTGTCAGGATGCTTAAGGCAGATATTTTTATTTGCCTCATTTCTGGGTACCAATTAGAGTTTAAAGAGTGATGATCATCACTTAAAGGATTTCCAGCAAAAATTTGAGTAGTTAAAAACGCCATAGAAATGCTCATGGTGCTTGCTGCAGCAGCTCTCATGATATGACTATTGCATAAGCGACTCATATTATGTCGACAGTTTCTGACTATTTCAGACATGCTTCTTGGAGGAGTTAATCCAAGATAATTATATATAAAACTCATATTACAACTTATGTTAAAAAATATTTATTATTATGCGATTTTATTTTCAAAGATTTTTAATGATTATATTGTTTGCGTCAAGAATATTAAATATATGTTTGAGCTAGCTCTATTTTCAAAAATTATTAAATTCAAATAATTTGATAAAAGTGAAGAAGGGGTTTATTTTTAATTCAATGATTGTCTATTACAATAAAATGAACTGAAAGTTTCATAACAGCAAGGCTTTCTTAGTAAGGTAATTAATGTTAACATCCTCTTTGTATAGAAAGAAGTGAGTGTCCAAAGATCATTTTATTATCCAGATGGAATAGCTAATATTGGTTACTTAGGAATAAGGCTAAATAGTTTAGTGATGCTGAAAGCTGGGCTAAATCTAAGCCCATTAAGATATAATTGATGTATTAATTTGTATAATGAGAGAAATGGTGTAAGTATTTTATTTTTTCATAGCTTTTCTTTTTGTTAATTAAGGCTATAAAAATCTACTTTTTCAAATTAGTCCATTTCAGTAAATATAGTTGTTGTAGTGCTAGAAGATTGGATTAGAGATTCTTCATCATCATTATTTTCGTCTGAAGAATCCATGCGGCTCCATCTGACTGCAGTAGACTCTACAGTTCTGTGAGGGGCAGTGTTTCCCAAGCACATTAAAAAAGCAACAACAGTTTCTGTCATATAAATT
Organism: Candidatus Clavichlamydia salmonicola; assembly: GCF_015356765.1. Lineage (GTDB taxonomy): Bacteria > Chlamydiota > Chlamydiia > Chlamydiales > Chlamydiaceae > Clavichlamydia > Clavichlamydia salmonicola. The sequence continues at coordinate 199,493 of NZ_WTCQ01000002.1, read as the reverse complement.
GTAGAAGAGATACCTCCGGAAGTGATAGATAATGTTTGTAATCTATTAGGAAGTGGGTGCAGTAAAAAATTGCTAGAAATAAAGCTAAGAATACTTATTAGTCCAAGGGAGCTTGCAGTTAGATTGAAGCTTGCTAATATATATACCCGATCATTTCTAGTAGGAGTTGTTGCGCTTAATGTTGTTGCGCTATTATCTCCAAAAGTAGAAACTAGTGCAGTGCTCATAATAACTGCGTTAGCTAAGAGCATAACTGATAAGGCGCCTATTTTTATTGCCAAAATTGTGACAGAAGGCCTAAAGGGTTCAGGTCGATGAGAATCAATTGAATGATCATTCTGAAAAATTTGAGTAGTTACAAGCGCCATAGAAACGCCCATAGTGCCTGATACAATAGTTTGTATGCTTGGGGAATGGAATAAGCGTCTCATATTGTTTCGACAGTTTCTGGCTGCTTCAGACATGCTTCTAGGCGCTGTTAATCCAAAATAATTAGATATAAAATTCACATTAAAACTCATTAAAAAAATAATATTAACAAAATTTTTAATGATTATATTGTTTTGGTCAACAATATTTATGTTTATTAACTATTAAAAAAATAATTCTATTAAATATCTTTTAGTTAAGAAAAATCATTGCTGAAAAGTATGTTTGAGCTGGGTCTATTTTGACAAATGATGAAGTTTAAATAATTTGATAGAAATGAAAGACCTTATTATAAAAAGTATAAAAAAGGTTTATTTATGCTTCTTTAATTTCAATAAGTGTAGCTCTAGTAGGGATTGGGCTTGGAGTTCTAGTTAAAGGACATACATCTTTTGCATCATTTTCACTGTCTAAGTCAGAATTTATAGAGGTGCTAATTAAGCTCATAGCATCTATTGGCTGCCATCTTCTTGTCATGATCTCTATTTCTCTTTGAGGAATAGCTTTTGCAGTATACATCATAAGAGTAATAATGGCCTTTACTGTATAAATCACAGAAGACAGACTTCCTGAGGTTATAGCTAATGCTTGTAATGGATTAGGATGTCGATTTTGCATAGTACTACTAGAAACAAAGCTAGTAATACTTATTAGCCCAAGGGAGCTTGCAGCTAGATTTAAGTTTGTTAAGATGTATAATCGATGATTTCTAGCAGGGGTTTTTGGATTTAATGCAGTTATGCTAGTCCTTCCACAAATAGAAGTTAATGCATCAGCTAAAAGAGCTGAGTTAGCTACTTCCATGACTATTAAGGTCGCAATTTTCATTACAAATATTCTTGAAGAAGGAGAAGAAGATGGATGATTATTAATTATAGGATCATCATTAAAAATTTCATTAGTTAAAACTGCCATAGAGATGCCCATTAAAGTTGATATAGGGGCTTGTAATGCAGGAAGGCGGCATAAGCGTTTCATGTTATGTTTACAGTTTCTGACTGCGGCAGAAGCGTTTTTTGGAGGTATTAACCCCAAATAATTAGATATAAAACTCATATTAAAGCTCACTTAAAAAAAATAACAAAAAAATTTATCATGATAAAATGTTATTGATTAACATTTTTTAATGATGACATTATTTAGGTCAAGAATGTTTATTAAACATTAAAAATCATTGCTTGAAAATATTTTTGATCTGGATCTATTTATGAATTGATCATGTTTAGTCCTTCTGATCATAGATAACTTTTTTAGAACATATTAAGGAGTAAGCAATAGTGTTTATCAGATAAACATTAGAAAACGTGTGAACTCATATTAGAGTTAATGCTTGTAGATGGTTGTGAAAAGCTTGAGTTGTTAAAAGAATCGTAAAAGCTTTAATGATGCTTGATATAGTAATTTGTATAATGAGGAAGAGGTGTAGGTGCCTTACTTTATATTGATAACTATAGGATGTTAAAGAAAAGCTATGAAAAAATATTAATAGTGATATTTTCTTCTTAGCTTTTCTTTTTCTTAATTAATGATATAAAAATCTACTTGCTCAAATTATTCAATTTCAACAAGTGTAGCTGTGCTATGGGATGAGGTAGACACTCTTCCTGAGGTCCATGAGTCGTCATCACTGTCATTTCCAAAATCAGACTCCATAGTGAGATTAATCAATGGTTCATCATCGCTGTCATCTAATTGTTGGTACCTGATGCGTGCATGATCTACTCTTCTTTCAGCAACAGTTCTTCCAGAACACATTAGAAGAGATATTACAGCTTCTACTATATAAGCTGTAGAAGAAAGACTCCCTGAGGTTATAGCTACTGTCTGTAATGGATTAGGGTGTTGATTTTGTAAAGCACTACTACAAACAAAGCTAACAATACTAATTAATCCGAAGGAGCTGCCAGCTAGATTTAAGCCTGTTAAGATATATAATTGACGATTTCTATTAGGCGTTGTTACATTTAATGCTGTTATACTAGTATCTCCACACAAAGAAGCTACTGCCTCTCCTAGAATAAATCCATTAGCAATTGTCATGACTGTTAAGGTAGCTATTTTCATCCCTAGTATTGCTGGAGAAGAATGATGAGATAAAGAGTGTTGCTGACTATCTAAAGGATCACCAGCAAGAATTTCAGAAGTTAAAACCGCCATAGAGACGCCCATGACACTGGATACAGCAGCTTGTAAGCCAGGAAAGCGGCATAAGCGGTTAATGTTTCGTTGATAGTTTCTAACTGCTTGAGAAAGGCTTGTTGGAGGTCTGAACCCAAAAATATTGGATATAAAACTCATATTAAAACTCACTTTTTTAAAGAATAATCATCAACTTTTAATGATGACATTATTTGAGTCAAGAATATTTGTTTCTATTAAGTATTAAAAAAAGTTATTAATAATGTTTATTCTAAAAAAACCATATTAAATATATGCTGATTAAGAAAAATCATTTCTGTAGCAGATGTTTGAGAGGGGTTAATTTTTAAAAGTGCTTAAGTTGAAATCATTTAATTATCACTAAAGACCTTATTATAAAAAGTGCAAAGCAATTTTATTTATGATTATTGAGTGCTTATTACAATAAAATGACTGAAGGTTCAGTAACAGCATGGCTGTCTTAGCAAGGTCATTGGTGTGGATGTTCTCAGCGTATAAAGAAAAGTGTGAGACAAAGAATGATGATATTACTGGAAGTCATTATTGCTAAAGTATTTGTTTTCATGGTTGTTCTAGAATAGGAAGCTTTTTGATTCTTGTCAAATAATAGGGAAGTTTCATCTAACACTTGAGTTATTAATAAAGTCGCAGAGGCATTCATGATGTTACAGCTCACAACTTGTGTGATATCTTTTATGATTAATGCTTGTTTTCTGGATATTGCATGCTCTCTATTAGAGACAAAATTAATAGGGTCCAATAGTTCAATAGAGTTGAAAAATAGATCTAAGCTAATTGAGTTATAATTGATGACTAGGAAAAGCTTGAGTTGTTAAAAGAATCGTAAAAGCTTTCATGATGCTTGATAAGTAATTTGTGTAATAGGGAAGAGGTATAATGACCTTATTTTTTATTGACAACTGTAGGATCTTAAAGACAAGCCATGAAAAAATCTTAATAAAGATACTTTTTTCATAGCTTGTCTTTTTCTTAATTAGTGATATAAAAATCTAATTGTTCAAATTAGTCAATTTCAACAATTGTAACTGGGCTAAGGGGTGTGCTAGACCCTATCTCTGAGTCATCATCATCGCTATCGTCTAATGGCTGGTATATGATTATTGTACCATCTGTTCTTCTTTCAGAAACAGTTCTTCTAGAACACATTATAGAAGCTACAACAGCTTCTACTGTATAAGCCACAGAAGAAAGAGTCCCTGAGGTTATAGCTGCTACCTGTAATGGATTAGGGTGTTGATGTTGCAAAGTACTATTAAAAATAAAGCTAATAACACTAACTAATCCAAAGGAGCTGCCAGCTAGATTGAAGCCTGTTAAGATATATAATTGATAATTTCTATTAGGTGTTGTTGGACTTAATGTTCTTATACTACGCTCTCCAAGCACAGAAGTCAGTGCATCTCCTAGTATAGCTGAGTTAGCAATTCCCATGATTGTTAAGGCAGCTATTTTCATTCCCAGTACTATTGGAGAAGGAGTATGGGATGAAGAGGTTTGGGGATTAACTAAAGGATCGCCAGCAAAAACTTCAGCAGTTAAAATTGCCATAGAGACGCCCATGACAGTGGATACAGCAGTTTGTAAGCCAGGAAAGCTGTATAAGCGGTTAACGTTTCGTCGATAGTTTCTAGCTGCTTGAGAAAGGCTTTTTGGAGGTGCGAACCCAAAAATATTAGATATAAAACTCATGTAAAACTCATTATGGCTGTCTTAGCAAGGTCATTGGTGTGGATCTCCTCAGCGTATAGAGAAAAGTGTGAGACAAAGAATGATAATATTATTGGAAGTCATTATGTTACAGCTAGCAACTTGTGTGATATCTTTTATGATTGGAGGGGTTATTATCCTAAAATAATATGATTAGAACCTCTTTTAGAGATAATTATTATGAAACATATGAAGAGTCAAGAAAAAGCTTTTATTAGATAAACATTAAGAGGCCTGAGAGCTGATGTTATGGTTAATGCTTCTTTCTGAATATTGTATGCGCGCTATTAGAAACAAAATGAATAGGGTTAAATAGTTCAATAGAGTTGAAAAATAGATCTAAGCTAATTGAGTTATAATTGATGATTAGGAAAAGCTTGAGTGTTAAAAGAATCGTAAAAGCTTTCATGATGCTTGATATAGTAATTTGTGTAATAGGGAAGAGGTATAATGACCTTATTTTTTATTGACAACTGTAGGATCTTAAAGACAAGCTATGAAAAAATCTTAATAAAGATACTTTTTTCATAGCTTGTCTTTTTCTTAATTAGTGATATAAAAATCTACTTGTTCAAATTAGTCAATTTCAACAAGTGTAGCTGGTTCAGTAGTTGGGCTAGGCGTTCTTATTGGAGACCACACGTCTTCATCTGCAGCATCATCGCCAAATTCAAAATTTACTAAGGAATCATCATCAGAACTATCTATTGGCTGATATCTCACTATAATGGACTCTATTCTTCTTTGAGAAAGAGTTTTTGCAGAACACATTAAAAGAGCAACCACAGCTTCTACTGTATAAGCTATAGAAGACACAGTTCCTGAACTTATAGCTAATGCTTGTAATGGATTAGGTTGTTGACTTTCCAAAGCACTGCTAGAAATAAAGCTAATAATACTTGTTAGTCCCAGTGCGCTTCCAGCTATATTTAGGCCTGTTAAGATGTATAATCGATGATTTCTAGCATGTTTTGTTGGATTTAATATTGATATTCTAGTATCTCCACAAACATCAGTTAGTGCTTCCCCTAGAATAACTCCATTAGCCACTGCCATGATTGCTAAGGCGGTTATTTTCATCCCCATCGCTGTATAATCAGTATTATTGGATGAAGATTGTTGGTTACTAATTAAAGGATCACCAGCAAGAACTTCAGTAGTTAAAACTGCCATAGAGACACCCATCACGCTTGATACAGCGGCTTGTAAAACAGGATGGCGGCAGATATGTCTTAGGTTTCTTCGACAGTTTCTGGCTGCTTCAGACACGCTTGTTGGAGGTATTAAACCAAAATAATTAGTTATAAAACTCATATTAAAACTCACTTTTTTAAATAATAATAAAATTTATCGTTATAAAATCTTATTTTTGGCAGGATTTTTAATGATTACATTGTTTTGGTCAAGAATGTTTGTTGATATTAATAATTAAAAAAAAGTTAATAAAAGTATTATTTTTTTAAAAAACATATTAAATATGATCTGATTAAGAAAAATCATTGCTGTAATAGATGTTTGAGCTAGGTTTATTTATGACTGATCATGTCTAGTGCAATAACAGCATGGCTTTCTAACAAGGTAATTCATATTAATGCCCTCGGTATATAGAAAGAAGTGCATAACAAAAAATTATTCTATGAGCGTCCATTATTACTGCTAAAGCATTTTTTTTTGATAATAGTTTCAGAATAGTAAGTTTCTTCATGCTTATCAAATAATAGAGGGTTTTCATCTAAACCCTGAGTTATTAATAAAGTCACCAAGGTCTTCATAATGACATGACTAGTAACTTGTGCAAGATCTTTGTGTGACTGGAAAGATTATTGTCTTAACATAATTTTTAATAGATCTTATTGTAAATATAGAGCTGAAGAATAGATCTAAGTTAATTGAGTTATAATTGATGATTAGGAAAATCTTGAGTTGTTAAAAGAATCATAAAAGCTTTAATGATTTTTCATATAGTAATTTGTGTGATGGGAAAGAGGTATAATGACCTTATTTTTTATTGACAACTGTAGGATCTTAAAGAAAAGGCGTGAAGAAATATTCATAGAGATACTTTTTTCATAGCTTTTCTTTTTCTTAATTAGTGATATAAAAATCTACTTGCTCAAATTAGTCAATTTCAACAAATGTAGCTGGTTCAGTAGTTGGGCTAGGCGTTCTTATTGGAGACCACGTGTCTTCATCTGCAGCATCATAGCCAAATTCAAGATCTAGTAAGATCTCCTCCTTATCATCAGAACTACCTACTGGCTGATGTCTCACTGTAGTGGATTCTAGTATTCTTTGAGGAATAGTTTTTGCAGAACACATTAAAAGAGCAACAACAGCTTTTACTGTATAAGCTATAGAAGATGAGTGTCCTCAAGTTATAGCTAATGTTTGTACTGGATTAGAGTGATGATTTTGCATAGCACTATTAGAAATAAAGTTAATAATACTTAATAGTCTAAGTGAGCTTCCCAATAGATTTAGGCCTGTTAAGATGTATAATCGATGATTTTTAGCATGTTTTGTTGGATTTAATGCTGATAGCCTAAGTATCTCCACACATATTACTACATGCCTTCCCTAGAATAAATCCATTAGCCATTGACATGATTGTTAAGGCGGCTATTTTCATCACCAGTATTGCATGAGTAGTATTATTAGGTTGGGATTGTTGGTTACTAGCTAAAGGATCACCAGTAAGAACTTCAGCAGTTAAAACTGCCATAGAAAGGTCCATCAAGCCTGATGCAGCAGCTTGTAAAGTAGGAAAGCTGCAGAGACGTCTTAGGTTTGGGTCGATAATTTCTTGCTGCTTCAGACAGGCTTTTTGGAGGTTCTAAGCCAAAATAATTAGTTATAAAACTCATGTTAAAACTCATTTATTTGTTGATGTTATAGTTCATGTTTAATGGATTTCTTTCTTGATCTTGTGTGCTTGCCATTAGAGCAAAGCTGATAAAGCAGATAGTTCAATAGATTTGGCAGCTAGATATAAGTTGCTTAAGATATAATGGATGATGAGGAAAAGCCATAAAAAATATTAGTAATGATATTTTTTTATAGCCTTTCTTTTGCTTAATTAGGGATATAAAAATTTACGTGCTTAAATTATTGAATTTCAACAATTTTGAAGAGCTAGAATTTGGGTTAAAAGTTGTCTGTGGAGGCCATTTCCCAGCATCGTCATTGCCTAAGTCAACATCTATAGTATAAGTAATACTATTTTCTTCTTCTTCATACACAGTATCCATTGTTTGCAATCTTATTCTTCTAGTCTCTAGTCTTCTTGGAGAAATAGTCCTTCCAGAAGAGATTAAAAGAGCAACAATAGTTTCTGTTGTATAAGTCATAGAAGATAGACTTCCCAAAACCATAGATAATATTGGTAATGAAGTATTACTGTCTTGTGGTATAAGATTATTAAGAACAAAGCTCATAATACTTATTAGGCCAATTGAGCAACCCTCTAATCTAAAGCATGTTAAGAGGTGTAATCGACGATTTCTATAGGGTGTTCTTGGACTTAATGCTGCTATGCTATTCTTTCCAAACCTAGAAATTACTGTCTTAACTAGAATAGCGGAGTTAGCGATTGTCATTACTGTTAAGGTAGTGATTTTTATTCCCAATATTGCTGAAGAAGGATCATTGGATGGAGATTCTTGCTTATTAATCAAGGACTCTCCAGAAAAAATTGTAGCAGTTAAAAGTGTCATAGAGGCACTCATGATGCTTGATACAGCAATTTGTAGGGCGGGAAAGTGCCATAAGCTTTTCATATTTCGTTGACAGTTTCTGGCTGCTTCAGAAAAATTTCTAGGGGGCCTTAAGGCAAAATTATTAAGTATACAACTCATGTTAAAACTCACTTTATAAAAAATCATTTTAACATATGTTGGATTTAGTTTTATTTTAAAAAGTGATTAACTGGGTTTTAATCTATAGCAGAAGCGCCTTAATCATCATCACTATCATAAAAAACAGAATCGTGTTGATTTATGGTTGGATGGGCTCCTGAAGAAGTGCCTTCAAGTGGATCATCACTATAAGAGTAGTTTTGAGAACCTGTAATTGTATAAGGCTCTAGGGAAAAGTCTACTGTTGTTGAGTCATCATCTAATTCATCTATATTTTGTGTTACTGATGGTGTGCTGTGAATAATTTCTTCTGTAAATGTTTCTTCCACAACAAGTATACTATTGGACACAAATATTGCAGCGCTAGAAGGTCTAGTAGAAGATCTATTACTTATACAAGATAATATTACCATTCCTATAAATTCTGTCATATATAAGGTAGAAGATATAGCGCCTAAACTAATAGATCCTGTTTGTAAACCAAGAGAAGTTTCACTAACAGGTATAAAATGCAAAGACCAGAATGAAAAAATGCCAATATTACCTGTTAAATTAGCTGTTAATGATAGGCCCTCTATTATATGCAGTGTTCTTAAGGTGGGGCCATCATCATTTAAGGCCTCTACTCTAGCTCTTCTCCAGCATCTATAAATTGTTCTACCCATCAAGAAAGTTTGTAATGTTGTTAACATTGCAAAAATACCTATTTCTCCTTGGGGAATTTCTTCGCCTTCAGAGGTTCTAGCGGGTGTGCTTGTAAAAATAAGGGCAGTTATAGATGCCATAGAGGTGCTTAGCCCTAAGGTTAAGATGCTCTGGGGTATGTTTAAAGTATTTATTAAAGGTAATATATTTCTTGTGGTGAGAGGGGAAGGATTTTGAAATCTTGGAAATATATTGCTTAAGTAGGTAGAAAGAAAACTCATTGTAAATGCCTTATTATTTAAAATATAAATATATAACAATAATTAATTTAAAAATGATTTTATATTGTTAAAAGTTTAATAATTAAAAATTAGAAGTTTAAATTTCAATGACATTTATTTTTATATATTTGTCAGCTATAAAAAATAGCTAACTTTTAGCTTAATTATTGGTCTTCAGGCATATCTGTGGAGAAGATTGTGTTATTTTCATTATTTTTAATAAAAATCTTCTTTGGACATATATAAATTTTGGGAAGCGGAAGGAAAAGTAGCTAGAAAAGCAAGCTGATTAGATTCAGTAAAACAGTTTTCATCATCACTGCTGTTTGTGTGCCAAGAAGCTGCATCAAGGCTTGAATGTCTTTCAGATAAGCCTAAGAAGCTGTTGCTGCTTATTATGGAATCAGAATCTTCCATATCTATAAAAGTTATTTCTTGTAAAGAACCTGTTTCATCATCATTCATAGAAGTTTCCCAGGAATATAGAGAGTGCTGGGATAAGTTTGCTAAAGATGCAGCGTCATCTAAATGTTCTTCTGAATGCATGAAATTTGTTTCTAAGGACAAATTATCAAACTCTATAGTAAGACTCTCTAAAGAAGAAAGGTTAAAAAGGTTAATATGTGCATAAATAGGATCAGGCTCATATAAAGAAGGCTCATCTAATGAGGTAGAATATTGATCAGGAATAGGGGGTAACATTCGAGATTGTATGTCATTTTCTATGGATAAGGCAGTGGGATTATGGGAAAGAAGCTGTAAGGGGATTCTTTCATAAATGTTTGATTCTGAATCACCTGAATCTAAATAGAGCTCATCTAATGAGGTAGAATATTGATCAGGAATAGGGGGTAATCTTCGAGTTTGCATGTCATTTTCTATGGAGAAGGTTGTGGAATTATGGGAAAAAAGCTGCATGGGAATCCTTTCATATAGGTTTGATTCTGGATCATATGTTCGTAAGGCTAATTGCCTTAAAGAAAGCATATCCTCTCTTCTTATAACAGTAATTTTAGTAGTTCCTATGTATAAAAAAAAGATAATACAGTTGTACATATACAGTGCTGAACAGGTATAGGCCATTTCAAATCTTACTATGGGATTGCTTTCTGGAAAGTGGACTGGCTTTAAAAAAGGAAACACTCCTTTGCTTAAGCAGGTTATTAAGCTAAGGGTAGTTGTAGGCACTAATGGGCCAGATATTATTACTGTTTTTATCAATTTATGATAATAAAATCTGGTTGTTGGCAAATTGTAAAATAGCAAATATTGTTTAATAGAAGATACTAATATACCAATGTTAGCAATAGTTAGACTAGAGGCTATGATTAATGGGGCTATATTTGAATGATGATTTTCCGAGTTATTTTGAGATGGAGTAAGGGAAAAAAATTCACTAGCTAATGATGACATTCCTAATGTCATGATAGCTGTAGAAATTGTTTGTGCTAGGTGGTAGCAATGAGTTTTAGAGAAGTTATTACGAAGGTTTTGACGAAATTCACCAAAGGAGGAAGGTAATTTTCTATCAAAAAATGATAATAAAGAGAGGGAGTTCATATTAAAGTGCTTGTTAAATGGTCCTAAAGATGGTTATTGACCTTAAAGGAATGATAAAAAAAAAGTTGTGATTATGCAATGAAATATTATAATTGAGATTTTAATCAATGAATGTGATGTTTTTTAATAAAAATCTTTTTTATATCTACATTTTGGTTAGGTGTGCGATGAGTAGCTAAGAAAGTAAGTGAATTAGATTTAGCAGAAAAAGGTCATCATCATTGCTGATTTGTGTGCCAAGAAGCTGTATCGCAGCTACAGCTTCTTTCATGTAAGATTATGGAGCTGTTATAGAAGCAGAATCTTCAATAGTTACATGTTTTTGTCAAAAATATGATGTAAAAATATTAAATTATGTGTCTTCTTAGCCATATCAGAATGGGTAATCAATAAAAAATATTATTTTTTAATCAACCCCTTCTTCATGTGTATCTAAATCCTGTGTAGCTGCATGAGAAGCAGCTAAGAGTGCAAGCTGACTAGATTCAACACAAAAATCTTCATCATCACTGCTGTTTGTGTACCAAGAAGCTACATCAAAGCTATGGCGTCTTTCAGCCAAGCTTATGGAGTTGTTACTGCTTGTTTCAGAAGTAAAATCTTCTATATTTATAAAAATCATTTCATTTAGGGCAGATTGTGTATCCTCGCTCATAGTAGTTTCCCAGGAATGTAGAGAAGATGAGGATAAATTCCCTGAAGATATAGAAGGATTTAAGCTTACTGATAAATGGCTATAAGGGCTATTGGAGGATTCATTGTCAGTAAAAATAGTTGGTTCTTCAGCAAGAGAAGCTTCATCATCACTAGAAGGAAGATTTAGGTTCATATACACCTCAGAAAGGCTATTGCTATCATCTGATTGACTACCTCCTAAGGGAGGAATCATAAGATCTTGGGGTATAGGCGGTAGCAATCGAGCTTGTACTTCTGTGGGGCTAAGTGGTCTTGCTATAAAAGGTATTGTGCTATACAAGTTGTCTGGGCTAAATGTGCGAGAAAAGCGCGTTCGCTGAAATTCGAGTCTATTGCTTAAAACTTCTAAAGGTATCCCATAATTATGTGTAATAATTGTTATTTTTTTAGTTCCTAAATGAATAATGGTTATTACTAAATGAATAGCATACATACTAGAGCAAACTATAGCAGTGAATGTTCTTCTATTATTTCTTGTGGCCACTTCGTTTGCATCTAATTGGTTAGATTGGTCTGTGCTTAGGCGAGGAAAAATTCCTTCTGCTAAACATAAAAAAAATCCTAGCATGCTTGTAGGGCCTAGTAAGGTTGATAAAATGCTTACTTGGATTATTTTAAGGTAGTAAAAAGGAGAATTTGGTTTTGTGCAATAATAAACAGCTTGTACCATACTTCCTAAACAGGTTAGGCCATTCATGTAAGCAAGTGTTAAGCAAAGAGATGATTTGTAAGGGTTGTGGTTGCTTGAAGCATTATTTGAATTATTGACTTCAAGATCAAAAAGAGTGCTGGCAAACGCAGCCATACCAACGCTCATTATTCCAGAGGCTATGGCTTGAGCAAGAAGATACCAGGGACCTGAAGAGCAATTATGTCTTAAATTATTTCTGAGTTCTCTACTATTTGTAGGTAATGTTCTGCCAAAAAATGTAAATAAAGGTGAAATAAAGCTCATCTTATTATTAAGTTAAATATAATAAAAACATTTTAATAGTTTAAATAGTATTAGTCAATCTTAAAAAGATAATTGTTTTTAATAAAATATAGACGTTTTATTTAAATAAACTAATTTATATAGGTAGGGAAGATTTATATACTAAAGAATAGGAGAGATTCTCTTAATGATTTTGGCAGTAACAGTATACAAGGCTTCTTTCTCTAACTTCTCATCTAAGTAAAGTTACTGTTATCAATATCATAGTTGTAAGATTATACTGATGTTGTATCTATATTTTTGCTAATAGTGGTTCTATAATACTCATTATGCTGACTTATTAGAGGAATAAAGTTAATATACACAGTCAAAATTTTTAGCAATAGTAGCTATTGTCTGTGAGGCTTTTCTATTTTGTAATAAATGACTAAGATGAAGAAAGGTATCTTTTCTAAATATTTATTAACAGTCATAGTTTATGAATAGTAGTTTATTCTAATGTAGGGGAAGAGCCTATTCAGTGTTGTCTTCAGAGTTTAATTCGTTGCTATTCTCTTCTGATAATGCATGGACTATAATGGATAAAGGCTCTTCTAACGAAACAGAAGCAAGTAATATTTCTTCTAAAGCAGGAATGCTTAATGACCTTCCTCTTCTTCCTGTTTGGTTAGGGTCAGAGCTAACTAGATTAGCAACATGTAGCCCAACAGAAGATAGATATAAAATGCTGGACACACTAGACATTGTTTGAGAAGAGATATAGGAAGCTGTTGTACTGTTGGTGCTAGGGTCAATTTGACTTGAAATGCGTGTAGATAATGATGTAAGGGTACTAGATAAACCAGTAAGACCAGCAGCAGTGAATGTTAATGAACTTGTCATTACTTGGCGATAAGTGAATGGAGAAGCATGTTTTGGCGTTTTAATACAGGAAATACAAGCTTTACTTATAGAAGCAACTGTTGCAGCAAGGTTTATGGCCCTGACTACACTCATTAATGTTAACGATGTAGGTATGAGTGTTGGAAGAGCAGTAGGCGTTTTTGATTCTGTTGATGTATCAGGATTGTTCTTTGGAGCAGGGTTAAATGAATCATTGGTCATAGAGAGCATACAAACGCTCATAACAGATGAGGTAACTAGGCCAATAAGTTTTGAATTACTTGCCTTAACTAGATTATGTTTTATATTCTCAATACCTTCTCGTATATTTGAAGGGGGCGTTTCTTCCAAAATATCCATAAATACTCTGTATACAGCTTGTTTCTCTTGCTTGAACAATAGTATTTTGGGTTGATTTTTCATACGAATACTGGTGAAGAAATGATAACTTAAGTAAGGGTATACCAGTGCAGGTAAGTCCTGATAGGCTGGCAATAGATAATGGGATGCTCAAAAGGATTACTTTGCGAATAATAGTTGGTCTATGCTTTCGATAATTTTTAGAACAATAGAATGAGCAACTATTCATGATGACCGCTACTAACCCAACTAGATTGACTCCTGCAGCAGCTCCAAAGATACAATATTTTATTATTTTATCTAAAGATGGGTCAGTTTATGTTTGTGTGGAAGATGTAGGGATTGCTGCTAAAGATGAGGAAGACAAGCCTTCAGGAGGGAAGTAAAAAGCAGTTATGGCGGCCATAGCAACGCTCATAATAGTAGAAGTTGTGATTTGACTTATGTGGCAGCAGCTGCTTAGAGGCATTTGTTCTCGAACAGCTAGCAAAAGTTTTTATAACTATAAGGTGGTATTTTTCCAAAATATGTAAAGATAGAATTAATACAAGCCATACTAATATTTTTCATTTGTTTTTACAAAAAATCTTTCTATCAATTAATAATTTATCGACTAATTAATAATTGTTTATATGTCAAGCATAAAAAATGTTTTTAATATATATATGCTATGATGTGGTTTTATTCAATAGTTTGTTATAATAATGTTCTTTTTTCATATATAGTCATTATTTTTATGGTCATAAATAAAAGAACCGTCGTCGTTGGAATGTCTGGGGGAGTGGACTCTTCTGTAACAGCCTTTTTATTAAAAGAAGCTGGATATCGTGTTATTGGTGTTTTCATGAAGAATTGGATAGAAAATGATGAAAATGGAAATTGTCATTCTGTTGAAGATTTTGATGATGTAAGACATGTTTGTCAGCATCTTGATATTCCTTACTATACAGTTGATTTCTCTCAAAAATATTGGGATAATGTGTTTTCTGTGTGCTTAGAAAAATTTAATCAAGGATTAACTCCTAATCCTGATGTTATGTGCAACAGAGAAATTAAATTCAAATGGCTTTTTTTCAAAGCAAAGGAACTTGGTGCTGATTTTTTGGCGACAGGTCATTATTGCCGTGTGGGGAATAAAGATGGGCAATCTGTTTTATTAAAGGGTAAGGATCCTTCAAAAGATCAAAGTTATTTTTTGTATGATATTGATCCAAAGGTTCTTTCTTCAGTCTTATTTCCTATTGGAGAATTACATAAGACTGAAACGCGAAAAATTGCTGAGGAAGCAGGGCTTTCTACAGCAAAAAAGAAAGACAGTACAGGCCTCTGTTTTGTTGGAAAAAGAGACTTTAGAGAGTTTTTAAGTCGTTATATATCTCCTGAAAAAGGAGATATTATATGCGTACAAACTAAGAAAAAGCTTGGAACTCACAATGGCTTTTTCTTATATACTTATGGTCAAAGAAAAGGATTGGGTATTGGAGGACCTGGTGATGCTTGGTATGTAGTAGGAAAAGATCCAGAGCGTAATGAGGTATATGTGATCCAAGGGGATGGAGGTAATGAGTTATTTAATATAGGTTTAATCGCATCTAGGATTAACTGGCTTTACAAGCCAGCGTTACCATGTGTATGTAAGGCTAAAATACGTTATCGGGTTACTGAAGAAGTATGTCATCTTACAGAAATGTGTGATGGAACCATACAGACTATATTTAACAACCCAACCAAGGCTATAACACCTGGTCAGGCTGTAGTTTTTTATGATGGAGAAGTATGCTTAGGGGGAGGCACTATTGATAGAGTGATTACCCAGCAAGAGCACCTTCTTGGGTAACTTCTTGTTTTTTTGTGAAAACTAATTTCTGATCTTGTATGGAAGCAGAATAGTGTCTAGGGTCAGGACCATTGTATGCCTCTTGTAGAATGATTTCTGCCATTGGGTCTTCAACATGTTCTTCAATAACCCTTCTTAAAGGGCGAGCTCCCATTTCAGGTTCATTACCTAATGTAACAAGAAGATCGACACACTCAGAGGGGATATCTAAGAAGATATTTTGATTTTTTAATCGTTTTTGTACTTTGCTAATTTCCAAATGTACAATTTTTGATAAAGATTCTATATCTAATGTGCGGAAGATTACTGTGCCATCTAAACGGTTGAGGAACTCAGGTTTTAGATGTTTTTTCATGGCTGTTTCTATTTTTTCTTGCAAAACTTTGTAATCTGTTAAAGCAGATTTAGCTCCAAAACCAATGTTTGTTGCTTTTCTTACAAGATCAGCTCCTAAGTTAGATGTCATGATAATAATTGCATGGCGGAAATTAACTTTTCGGCCAAAAGCATCTGTTAATCGTCCTTCTTCTAAAACTTGTAGTAAAAGGTCAGCAATATCTGGATGAGCTTTTTCTATTTCATCAAAGAGAACCACGCAATAAGGGCGTTGCCTTACTTGTTCAGTTAAATGACCACCTTCTTCATGTCCTACATATCCTGGAGGTGAGCCCATCATTTTTGTTGAGGAAAATTTTTCCATATATTCAGACATGTCTACTTGGATAAGAGCATCTTCTCCACCAAACATTTGTGTGGCTAATTGACGGGCAAGAAGTGTTTTTCCAACACCTGTAGGTCCTAAAAATAAGAAAGAGCCCATAGGTCTATTTGGGTCTTTAATTCCTGTGCGAGATCGTCGAATCGCTCGGCAAACAATATCAACAGCAGCTTGTTGTCCAATGATTTTGTCATCAAGTGTTTCTTTTAGTTTGATCAGCTTTTGAGTTTCAGCTTCTGTAAGCTGGCTTACTGGGATTCCTGTTTGAAGAGCTACAACATGTGCTACCGCTTCTTCATCAACAGGAAGTCTATGTTCATCTTTACGGGTTTCCCATTCAGTTTTTAATTCTTGAAGTTTTTCTCGTAATTTTTTTTCTTCATCTCTAAGGCGAGCAGCTTTCTCATATTCTTGAGTGTTAATGGCTTGTTCTTTTGCGTGTTTAGCTGTTTCAATTTCAGCTTCTAAACGAATAACATCAGAAGGTTGATTCATCATAGTTACTCTAACACGAGCCCCAGCTTCATCTAAAATATCAATAGCTTTATCTGGGAGGAAACGACCATGTACATATTGATCAGCTAGAGATGCAGCAGAAGAAATAGCTTCATTAGTAATTAATACATTGTGATGATCTTCGTATTTTTTCTTTAATCCATGTAAGATTTCAATGGTGTCTTCTACGCTTGGAGGGTGAACCATGATTTTTTGAAAGCGTCTTTCTAGAGCAGCGTCTTTTTCTATGTGCTTGCGATATTCATCAACAGTTGTTGCTCCAATACATTGTAATTCTCCTCGAGCTAGTGCAGGTTTTAAAATATTAGAAGCATCAATAGCTCCTTCAGCAGCTCCAGCACCTACAATAGTATGTAGTTCATCAATAAACAAAAGAATGTTTCCATTTTTTTTTACTTCATCCATAACAGCTTTGATTCGCTCTTCAAATTGCCCACGGTATTTAGTGCCAGCAATCATTAAAGCAAGATCTAGGTTAATAAGACGTTTTTTTCTTAAATTATCAGGAACTTCACCTTTGATAATTCTTTGAGCAAGGCCTTCAACAATAGCAGTCTTTCCTACGCCTGCTTCTCCAATAATTACAGGATTGTTTTTTCGCCTGCGGCAAAGAATTAAGATAAGTCTTTCTACTTCAGGATTTCTTCCAATGACAGGGTCTAACTTGGATTCTCTGCACATTTCAGTAAGGTCATATCCATAAGCTTTTAGTGCAGAAAGTTTCTCATTGGTTTTTTCTCCACCAATATTTGTTGAAGATTTTCCTATTCCAGATGGAGAAGGATTGATGGGGTTGCCTCTTGATCCAGTAGAAGGAGGAATCTGAAGGTAAAATGTGTCTAGCTCTTTTAGAATTTCTTTGCGCATTTCTAATGGATCAATACCTAAATTTTCCAAAACTTGTACAGCTATTCCATCATTTTGATTCATGATTCCAAGAAGAAGATGTTCAGTGCCAACATAGTTATGCTCTAAATGAAGAGCTTCTTCATTAGCTCTTTCAAAAGATTTTTTAACTCTTCCAGTAAGGGTGGGGTCTCCATATACCTGAATTTCAGGGCCATAACCCACTAATCGTTCTACTTCTTGCCGTACAGTTTCAAAATCAAGACCTAAATTGCGAAGGACATTAACAGCAACGCCTTGGCCTAACTTTAATAATCCTAAAAGAATGTGCTCTGTTCCCAGATAATTATGATTGAGTCTTTGAGCTTCTTTTTTCGCCAACTTGATCACTTGTTTAGCTCGGTTGGTAAATTTATCAAACATAAGAACTCTTATTTGTTTGTTTTGGTAACAAGCATATACGATATTTAAATTAATGATGCAATAGTTGCCAAAATCCTGCTTTATCTATCTTTTTCATAAAATATCTTGACTTTCAATAAAAATCAGAAAAAATCTTGATTTAATTTAGTTTTTAATTAATAAAGTAAAAATTTAATACTCTCTGATAATCAAATGATTCAAGTTGATTTTTTTTTATTTCTATCATAAAATATATTGATGAAATGGCATGTTATTGATGGTCCTAAGATGATGGCCCAAGAAAATATGGACAAAGATTTTCTCTTGTTAAAAAATTTGAAAGCTTTTGGGCCTAGCTTGATACATTTTTATGATTGGTCTACAAACGCAGTAACTTATGGATACTTTATTAATCCTAAGAAGGTATTTTCTGAAAATGCTGCTCTTTTATTTGACTTAGCAAAAAGGCCTACTGGAGGAGGAGTAGTTTTTCATCAGTACGATTTTGCTTTTTCAGTCCTTGTTCCTAGTGGATCTACTTCTTTTTCAGAAAATATTTTGGATAACTATGCTTTTGTTAATCAGGCAGTTATAAAGGCTCTAGAAGGTTTGGGTATTGTAGGAGACTTAATGCCAGAAGAAAATAATGGCAAGGAGATTACAGCATCTTTTTGTATGGCAACACCTACAAAATATGATGTCATGTCAGAAGGAAAGAAAATAGGAGGTGCAGCTCAAAGAAAAACTAAGCAAGGCTTTTTACATCAAGGAGTAATTTTTTTAAGAACGCCTACAAGAGAGTATTTACAGGCTTTGTTGAAAGATGCTCTTTTGGTAGAAAAGGCTATTCAGGATAAAGGTGGTGCTGTTTTAGAAAATCAAAAAGATATATATGTATCAAATGAATTTAAGTGTGAATTTAAACAAAAGCTGATGGCAGCCATAACTAGGAGTCCCTAACATGAATAAAAAAGGTTATACATTTTTTTTAGGAATGCTGCTTACGATGTCTTTTTTGTCATTTAATATAGCGTTTGGAGAAGAGAAAAAAGAAGACAAGGTAGCAGTCTTGGTCTGTCAAAATAGCATGGAGATGTACGATCAAGTATGTTCTTTAGTAAGTAAAGCAGAAGTTCGTATTGATATGGCGCTTTGTTTTACTGGTGGAGAATATTTTAGAAATTTGCTTTCCATTGTTGAAAAGCGCATGACTGAAAATCTTAAAGTGTCATGCTTTATCCTTTATGATCTTATCTTGATGAATCCTGAAGATAAGGAAAAACTACAACTGTTAGAAGAAAAATTTTCCAATCGACTAGAAAGTGTTATCTCAGATTCTGCTGCAATGCCATTTCCTTCAATGAATGTTTATCGCTCTCATGTTAAAATGATTATTGTAGATGGTAAGTATTGTGCTTTTGGAGGCACAAACATAGAAGATAGAGGATGCTCAGAAGGTTCGTATACACCATTGCATATGAATCTAGAAACTACAGAAGCTCTTAATTTATGTGAAAGGCCTTTGGGTAACCGAGATCAAGATATTGTTTGTAGAGGACCAATTAGTCAGCTGCTTAGTGAAACTTTTCATCTTTATTTTGCGCAATGGAAAAAATATGCCTCGACTCGATTTTTTCAGAAAGATCCAGAAGATCAGATAAAGAATACTCTATTTACAACTATTCCTTTAGAAAATGCTTGTAGCGATGATCATTTTGATCAACGTTCAGATTTAATTGCTGTTGAATCATCTAAATTAAAGGTTCTTTTTGGAGGACCTCATCAGGTATGGATAAAAAATCCAATTCATCAAGAGTATATAAAATTAATTAATGAAGCTGATTCTTCTATTCGTATAGCCAGCTTGTTTTTTATGCCAAACGCTGTTCTTAAAGAAGCCTTAATGGCAGCAGCAAACAGAGGTGTTCGTATAGAAATTATCACCAATGGTTGTGATCAAGGCTCAGCTGGAATTAATCAATTTTTTTCCTGGGGAAATCGTATTGCATATTTTCCAATGTTTTATGGAAAAGGTTTTAATTTATGGCAAAAAGCAACAGTTAAAGGTATTTCTCCATTACCTAATGTATTTATTTTTGAATACGCTGTTCCTTTTGTAGAATTACATAAGAAAGTCATGATTATAGATCAAAAAATACTCGCTATTGGTAGTTATAATATAGCTCAAAGAAGTTATTCTTATGATTATGAAATATGTGCTTTTATCGATAGTCCAGGGGTTGCTGCAAATGCTTTAAAAATTTTTGAACAAGATAAAACTCTTTCACGACCAATATCATCACAACAAAGTTATGAATGGTATTTTGATGCCGTAATTAGAGGCAAAGGGATAGTTCAAATGAGATACAATTAATAAAGGGTAAATAATGTATGAAAAAAATGAAACAAAAGGGATTTTGTATAATTTTAGTTTTCATGACTTTATGGGGAATTATAATTTCTCCAAAAGTCGAAGGGGTAGAAAAAACTAATCTTTCTAATGAGGCTATGTTATTGGTTACTCAAAATAGTCAAGAGTCGCTTTATTGGTTAAAAGCTATAATAGCTGAAGCCCAAGAAACTGTAGATATGTGTCCTTGTATGGCAGGAGGAAAGGTCTTAGAAGAGATTTTATCTACAGTGCGTTATAGACTTCAAGAAGTGCCTAATTTAAAAGTGCGGCTTCTTTTGCAGCCCATCTTTCTTGATGAAAATGATTATAAAATTTTACACACTCTTAAAAAAGATTTTTCTAACCAATTTTCTATTCAATTTGCTGATTATATTAATCTCCCATTTCCAGAAATAGGGGTATATGAGTTACATCAAAAACTTACAGTTGTTGATGCTAAATATTTTGTCCTTGGGGGAACAAATTTTGAAGATCTCAGTTGTACTGATGGTTCAGTAACTCCAGAAGAAGATGAAACGCCTCGGCGCTACATGTACACAAAGAGACCTTTAGGAACAAGAGATCAAGATTTTGTTGGAAGAAGTGAAGTTTTAGGACATAAAATAGCTGTAAATTTTGCTAAGATGTATCGTTTATGGGAAGCATATGCTCAAACAAAAGTAACTATTTTGGATCCAGAAGAGTTTTTAGATAGTATAGAAATACGAATTCCTGATTCCATGAATATGGCTTATGTAGAAGAATTAGAAACTTCTTCCAAACTACGGGCTGTTGCTCACAATAATATTGAATTTTTGAGTGGTGGTCCTTATCAACAAAAATCGATAAATCCAATAACAGAAGCTTATTTAGATTTAATTAAAAATGCTAAAACAAGTATTAAAATAACAAATCTTTTCTTTATGCCAAATAAAGAATTATTGAATGCATTTAAAGAAGCGCTGAATAGAGGAGTAAGTATTGAGCTTATTACTAATGGTATCAATGATAGAAGTCCAGATTTAACAAAAATGTTTGCCTGGGGTTCTCGTTATTGTTTTCCAGATCTTTTTTGGGGGCGTTCTATATCTTTTTGGGATCAAAATAAAATTGATTCTTTTCCTATAAAAGATGTGGGCATCTATGAATATTATGTAAAAGAAGTAGAATTACATAAAAAAGTTATGATTGTAGATGATCAGCATGTTATTTTAGGAAGTTATAACATTGGTTATAAAAGTAGTGCTGTTGATTATGAAGCAGTGATTTTAGTTAAAGATCATCCACAAATAGCAGCGGATGCTATTGCTATTTTTAATAAAGATCGTTCTTTGTCAAAAAAAATTACAATTAAAGAAACTAAGCAGTGGTTTTTTAATATAAAGTTAAATGCGTTGGCAATGTTTCAATATAGATGGCAAGTTGGTTAAGAAAGGCTAAAAATTTTATATATAGAGGTTCTTTCTAAAAGAGCCTCTTGCCTTTCTTAGTTAAGTTATTCTAAAATTCTCTTTTTATCAGTTATCAGTCAGGAGATCCTGTGCTTTCATTTTTTTATAAGTATCAGAAACGTTTCTTATTTTCTGTTGTTGCTATACTTCTTTTTTCTTTGATATCGACAGGGGCTATTAAATTATGCTCAGCATTTTCTTTATTTAAGCTAAAAAAACCTGTTGCAGAAGTATTGTACAAAGGGGTTGATGGAAGCATAATTTCTAAAGAATTATTTGAAGATCTTGTTCTTTTTTTAAATTCTGAGGCAGAACCTGTTGGTGCAGGGAATAGTATTTTTTTTCAAAATTTTTTAAATGCAGGAATTGTTTCAAAATTCTTTATGTCTCCAGCTATAGCTGAAGAATTATTTGATTCATTAAATGAGAATTTAATTGAAGAGCTTAAGGAAAAAATTGAGCAAGAAAAAAGCTTTATCCCATATGTTCATCCAGATGCTGCATTTGTATCAACAGAGACTATATGGGAAAATTTTGCGCCAAAATTGAAGAGCGCTTTTACTGCTTTTTCTGATTGTCCAGCCCCTTTTTCTAAGGCAGCTTTTTTACTAAGATGTCAATTGTTTCAAGAGCAAAAAAATTTTTCAGCTACGCTCTTAAAAAGAGCTTTGTTATATCAAGAGCAACATTTTTTGCTAAAAAAAGATGCTTCATTATTACATAAAAACTGTGCTTTATTTGGTTATTCTACGCTTTCAGATTGGTTTGGATCATATTTTATGCAACATGTAGCTAAAGTGATTATGGAAGGTGCTGCTCAAGCAAGGATCAATGGTGTACACTCTTCCTTAAATGAAATAAAATTAGATCTGTTAGTATTTTTAAATACTCTTTTTGAGGATATGCAAGGAGAAAAAGTATTTAAGAATATAGGAGAAATGTATGCCACTTTTTTAAGAAATGGTGGGTGGACTGAAGAAAGGTTCTTGCGTTTATGGGAAGAAGTAGTCTTGTTTAGGAAATATGTGATTTCAGGCAGTAGTTCTATGATTCCTAATGATAGCCCATTCAGGGCTTTTTCTGATTACGCTGAGCAAGGTGTGATAGTTAAAGAGTATAGTTTACCAGAAGAGTTGCAATTAAAATCTACTGAAGATCTTGTTCTTTTTCAAACATATTTAAATGCAGTGACGCCTCCCCAAGATGATAATAACTTAAACTTGCCTAATACGTTTTTGCCAAAAGAAATTATTACAAAGCAAGCTCCTGAGTTATTGGGGTCAGTTTATAAGATCCTTTATTCCACTGTTTCTTTGAAGAAGTTAGAAGGAGTTATAGGTGTCGTAGAAATGGTTGATTGGATGCATTCTTTGGAAAATTGGGCGTTATTACAGAAAAAAAGCTCATTAGCTAAGGAATGGTCTACATGGGAGGAATTTTCTCATAATTCTTTAGCTAAAGATAAACCTATTATAGAATCTTTGGCTAGACAAGAGATTTTAAAATCTTCATTAAAACATGTTCAAACAGCATTAGAAGATAATCAAAAGATTGAGAAAGAGCTTTTATTTTATCAAGGAGCTTCTTCTTTTCTTCCAGGGATCAAAGATAGCGAGCATTTAAAAAAAGCTCTTGATCAAGGTTCTAGTGAATTAAATTGTTATTCTCAGGATGGAGAGACTTATTATCTTTTTGAGTTACAAGAGAAAGAAGCAGAAAAAAGGATCCTTTCTTTTAAGCAGGCAAAAGATATGGGGATATTAAAAAAACTTTCACAACGATTGGCATTCACAGAATTATCTTTAAGTAAGAAAGAAGCTTTGCAAAAGTATCATAGAGAACAACTTGGTTCTATTAATCTTCCTCTACATGAATTGTATTTTTGGCATTTTATGGAAGAACAACAAAAATTAGAACCTAGCATTTTAGCTTCTATATGGAAGCTAACAGAAGTAGAAAAAGTGCTTCGTCAATCAGTTACAGAGCCATCTCTATATAGGCAGTTAGTTTTGTTAAAAGCAGGAGAGCTTTCTGATGTTGTTTTAACTGATTCTGGACCTGTCTTTTATTCTTTTATTAAACAAACTTGTTCAGAATCATCTTTTTCTAAAAATAGAATGAAACGATTATCTATTTTATTAAGATCAGAGTTAAAAGATGCTTATGTTAGTGATTTGCTACACATGAATTTTTATAAACTTGTACCATCTAAAGTGGTGAACTAATTTTTTCTTAAGGATTGTCTTGCATGATTAAGTATTCAGAAAATCATACATGGGTAAAGCAAGTAGGTGATAATTGGCGCTGCGGGATAACAGCGTATATTAAAGCTAAGCTAGGGAAGCTTGTACATGTAGAAATGCCTCTTGTAGGAAATGTTTTTCAAAGAGGAGAAGTAGTGGTAATTTTAGAGTCTTCAAAGTCAGCTATAGAGGTTTGCTCGCCATGTGAAGGGCAGGTTACAGCAATTAATAATACAATTGTTAATGATGTTCATCTACTTAATGAGCAGCCAGAAGATTTAGGGTGGTTGTTTGAGCTTAATTCATTAAATGTTAGTGAAATAGAAAATCTTTTGTCTTTAGAGTCTTATAATGAAATGATACAGGAAGATTAGGTTAGCTGGTTGACTTAGGTCATTATTTGCGTCTATATATTTTTTTGAAAAATATAAAAAAAAAAGAATCTACAAAAACATTCATATTTTTGCTTAAAATGTTGAGCAAAAGTGATTGAAAATCAAGATATTAAAAAATATATAGTTAATTATTTGATAATTGATCGGTAAAGAAAGTTAAAAGTTAATTGAAATATTATATCTCCTTTTAAAGGAATATGTTTTGATTTTTAATCTTTTTTTTGTTAATCTTTTCTTTTTTTTAAACGATGTAAAAGTGTGTATCAAAAAGCTTATGTCTAAGATTGGAAATAATGAAAATATGAGGACAGTTACTTCGAGTGAATTAGCTGGAGTAAAGTGCACATCAGCAAAAAGGGCGCTACCTAGAGTTTTAGTTGTCATGTTTGTTATCAGTTTGATTATTGCAGCTTCATTGTTATTAGTTGCATTTTTAACACCTGGTATTTCTAGCCCTGTTTATTTAGCATTATTGATTACGATTGGTTGTGTAACAACAGTTGGTTTTGGGGCTTCAATAAGTGCACTTTTTTTAAAATGTGTACTAGGTAAAGAAAAAAAAGAAATTTTAGATCCTCGAGATGTTGCTAGTATCTCAAGTAGACGAACATCATCTTGTCTAATATTTGAATTTGATATCAGTCCTGAGGATTGGAAAAAATTTGATCAAGAATCAAGACATGATATAAAAGAGCTTTTAAAGGCAACGTGCAATTTAAAAAATGAACAAGGAGCAAAATTTGCTTTTGACCATCTATATCTTAATTTTTTAAATGAAATTCGTCAGATACAGGAAGTGAATTGGGAAACAAATAAAGTAACTATGCAGTTAGCAGGCCAAGCGTTAAGCCAAGCTATTTTTGGATCATCTAATAGTGTCCAAGATGAAAAATCTCCTACACTTCCAGGTACAGACAACAAAGGGTTGTCTTTGGCAGATGCTGGTCCTTTGCGGTCAAATTAATTAATGTTAAAAAAAAGTTCGACATTAAGGTGGTAGATAACTTATGGCTATAATTGAAGGTAAAGGAATAGCAAACACAGCTATTTTAAGTGAAGAAGCATCAATAAAGCATAAAATTACACCAGCAATGGTTAGAAAAATCATCGCTATTGTGTTTGTTATCAGTTTAATTATAGCTGTGTGTTTATTATTAGTTGCATTTTTAACTCCAGGGATTTCTAGCCTTGCTTATGTCTCAATATTAATAACTGCTGGCTGTCTTGGAAATGTAGCTTTAGGTGCTTTACTAATCAGTATTGTCTTAAAATATTTATTCAGTAAAGGCGAAATAAGGGGCTTGATGATATCAAGTACACATACTTCTCTATCTTCAGATGATGTATTTGAATTAGGGATAAGTGGTCGTGATTGGAAAAAATTTGATGAAAAATCGCAGCAAGAGATGAAAGCTCTTTTGAAGGCGGCTCACACTTTAAAAGTAGAGCAACAACAGGCTTTTGCCCATGAATATTTAATAGAAAACTTTTTAGCAGAAATTTTTTACTCAAAAGAACTTACTTGGAAAGAAAATAAACTTTCAATACAGGCAGCAGGGCAAGCCTTAAGTGATGCTATTTTTGGGACATCTGATGATCAAAGAAAAATTATAACAATTAATGGTTCTGAAGAGATGCTGGCAAGGGTTAAAGGATCTCGATCCATATAAAAAAGGAGCGGTCTTTTTGTATTCATATCCTTTATTATTAATATTTTCTTTAGAGATAATTTTTTTACAAATAGCCATGCATTTTTGACAGTAGTCCTTGTTTTTATAATGCATGCTGCATTATGGAAGCAGTATTTTAGATCTATAAATGCTATCTCATCATTTTCAGGTAAGAAAATTTTTTCCAATCGATTATAGAAGTTTTTAGCAAACAGCCAATACCTTAGATAAAAAAAAGAAAATTAAAAATAAAAAAGCTTATATTTTGATTAAAGTTTTTTCTTTAATGTGATAGTTTTTTTTTCTTTTCTTGTGGTTTTACAAGAAAAGAGATTTATTGACATTATGGTAAAAACAAATGATTCCTAGCATATCTTCAAGTTTTGTAGACAATATTCAAATTATGGCTCAAAAGCATGAAGAGATGAATAAGAAATCTCGTTTTATTCTCCGTGTTATGGCGATTGTATTAATTATTTTGGCTTTAACTAGTATTTTAGTTGGAATTTTTGTGAGTGCAGGGGGGTTACCTTTTTGGAAAATGGGATGGTTAGTGGCATCTTTTGGAATGTTGTTCACTAGTTGTTCTCTTTTGGCTATTACCTTATGTATGCATAATGTGCTAAAGCATAAATTTATTCTTCCAGACCCAGTTATTGTTGATGAAACAGAAGATTCTAGAGAAGGATTACCCTATTTACGTGTTAAATTAGTGTCAGGAGATCAGGATTCTAACAGTGAAAATGTTTCTCGTGATGAAGTAAGTATGTCAGTACCTCATGAGTCTTTTTCTGTAGATGAGGTTCCTCCTCCAGATATAGTAGTAGATTCAAAATTAGAAGCATTAGTACATGAGCATTTAGATCTTCCTAAAGGAACAGTTTTAGATGAAGATCATTTAGCTTCTTTAATAGAAAAAGGTATTCCTATTCCTGGATCTATTCAAGGGCAGTTAATGGATAATATAGCAGTATTAGCTGCTGAAAAAGGTATTGTGAAGCCATTTGAAGGCTTTAATATGAAACAAATAAAAATATTAGCTCAAGCGCATTTAGGGCTTAAGCCTGGAGAGAAGATCTCAGGAGCTCATTTAAAAGCATTAGCAGATCCTTCTTTACACTCTGAAGAAGTTCTTTCAGGACCATTATTAGATAAATTAGAGGCTTTAGTTACTTCAAATGGAGCAATGATCAGCACAAATCTCTTATCTAAAAAAGATTTAGTCAAATTAGCTAACAAATTTGCCCATCTTCCTGCTGGCACAACATTGAATGGGGAGCAATTACAGCTTATCAATGATTCGATGCTGCCAATTTCACCTTTTGGAGGTAAAGGTAAGAAAAAAGGAATATCAGAACAATCTTTGGCAGTAGTATCTAAGAAGGGAATGGTTGGAGGGCAGTTAGGAACCTCTACACAAATCACACCATCTAAAGTAGCAGGAAAGCCACAGATAGCTTTACCTGCTGCTTTAGATCCTAATCCCCATGAAGTTGATCCAGATGGAGGATTTTTAAAGAAAATACCTGTGGTAGGGTCTGCTATAGGTATTGCTGGTAATGTTGCTGGTTTTATTGGTCATAGGATGCAGAAATTGCCAGGTATAGGTGGAGCTATAGGGAATGCATTAGTTATTGCTGATGAGATTACAGACGCTGATGATGTTGGTGATATAGCAAAAATTAAAGAAGATGTTGACCATGAAAGAGTAGTTGTTGCAGCCATAAAGAAAGAAAAGGGGCATCATTAATATTATTGTAAATCAAAAATATGATGAAGGAGTGCTGTTAATTACCTTGATATAATAGGTTTAAAAAATGTATAATATACATGGTTTTTAATTACTTATAATAGCTTATTTTTTTAAGCAAAGTAAGTACCCCTTAAAAAGGAAAAAAATATTAATCTTATCTTAATAAAGTGGAATTACTAATATGTCTCCCTTAAAATTATCATCAAACTTAGAGGCAGAAAAGGGATTATGTCTAAAAAAGACTTTTTATAAAGATTTAATACTTCGTATTGTTGCTGTTGTTTTGTTCATCATAGCTACTGTATTTTTGTTAGTAGGTACTTTTGCTCATCCGCCTTTACAAAGTTGGTTAATAGGTTGGATGGGAGGTGCTGGAATTGTGATCTTATCTGCAGTAATTATGGTGATGGCTTCTTTACATTGTTGTTGTAAGAAGCAGCCACTAGATTTAAAAAATGAAGCAGGCATACCTACCACAATTCCTATTGGTAATGTTATTATTGTTAGGGGTGCTCTGACTAGTTGAATAGAAATGATTAAGTAAATAATGAAATTATTGCTCATTAGGAATTGGAATATTCATTTAAAAGTGGTTTTTGGCCATTCATTTTAACATAATTTTATTTATCAAGGTTATATGGCGTCAGCATCTGTAAGCATATCAGTAGAGTCAAATATAACGAATCTGGTCTTACCAAAAAAATCTACAGAAAGATTTAGGTCTTCTGTACCTAAGTGTATGAAACTAGCTAGCAAGATAACTATTGTTACAGCAGTCATTTTTTTATTTTTCATGACTATTTTGGCGATGACAAGCATGTTTATTTCTAATGTTGGTTGTAAATCTATTATGATGAGTCTGATGATAGCTTCTGGAGTTGCAACGCTAATTTCTTTATCTTGTTTTATGATTATACAAAGTTTGGTTAATAGTAAAAAAATTCAAAATTCTATGAAGAGAAATAGTATTATTATTTCTGATGATCATCCTGATAGCTTTGTAGTCAAGAGTGACGCTATTCTTAATAAAGCGAATAATTTAGTCGTGACAGAAGAATAAGCCTGTAGTTGCTCATTTTGAGGAAGGAAAGCTATCAATTAGTGTTTATAAAAAAAATATTAGCTGACTTATTTCCTTTTTATTGTTTGCACTGTAGAAGGGTAGTAGAAGTAAGAGGATTATGTAGCAGGTGTTTTGACCTGGTGCGACCTCTTTCTCTTTCAGGACGCTGTCATATCTGTTTTAAAGCTACGTTTAAAAGTTCTGTTTGTCAGTTCTGTTTAATAGATATGCCTATTTATCATTCAGTAGCTCTTTTTTCAAATCAAGGACCTTCCTATTCATTAATTCAAAGTTTAAAAATGGGGTCTCTCTATGCTCTAGAATTAATCGTTTTTTTCTTAGAGCAGCATTTAGAAAATTTAGACTGGAAGCCAGATATGATCCTTTCTTTTCATCATCTTTTTTTGTCTAAAGAAAAAAGTGCTTACTATGTAGCGCAGCAGTTAGGCAAAAGATTAAATAAACCTTTGAGTAAGATATGGTGTTCTTTTTTATTTTTTGATAATACATTTGTAACAAAGAGATTATATCATAAAAAAATGCTTTTTCTTTGTGAAAATAAAACAGAATTTATAGAAAATAAAGTTCAAAACATCGCAAAAGAGAGTGATGGCTATGCCTATTTACTCTCTTTAAAGACACAATTGTAATTAGACAAGAATAGCAGCTTCTTCGTGCATGATATAAAGATGACCAAGGATACGCACACCTTCTTCTACAATTAATGAAGCAGCTTTAATATCACCAAAGACAGTAGCGCCTTTAAGAAGGCGAACAATTCCAGTAACTGTAATATTTCCTTCTACATGTCCTTGAATAAGAGCTTCTGAAAGGTTGATATCAGCTTTTACGCTTCCCTGTGGTCCAATGATTATCATTCCAGCGGATACAAGAGATCCTTCAAAGGAACCATCAATACGAAGTAATCTTTCAAAAGCTAATTCACCTTTAAAAGAAACACCTGCTCCAAGTGTTGTTTCTGGGACAGCACGTGAAAGGTCAATAATATGAGAGGAAATTTCTGATTCATGGTGTTCATGAGGCCAGCAATTAGGTTCAGCTAAATCTGGATTATGTGTATTCATTATGGAGGAATGATGAGGGGTTTCAAAAATGCCTGTAGGTATTTCCACCTCTGGTTTTTTATATTTATTATAGGAGGGAGTCATTACTTGATCTTCTGAGTATAATCCATTATGCTCTTCAAAGCCGTTTTTTCCAGAACGTCTAAACATAAAAAAACTCCTATTAAGATTCGATGTTACGCTGACACAGCATTATTTGACGTCTTAAAAATTCATCTGTATTAATTCTGTATTCAATGGTTTTGCATGCATAAAGAATTGTAGAATGAGTTTTTCCAAATGAAGTGCCAATGTTCATTAAAGAGTCATTCATCATCTCTTTAGCTAAATACATAGCTACTTGTCTAGCTAAAGCAACTTCTTTTGTTCTTGAGGTGCCTTTTAAATCGCTAACTTTAACTTGAAAAATTGTAGAAACACTTTTAAGAATATTATCAACAGAGACTTTTTGTTTAGCTGGTATTTGAAATAATTCTCTGAGAGTTTGTTCAACAATTTCTTCTGTTACTTCTTTTCCAAATAGCCGGCAGTGAGCAGTTAATCGATTGATAGCTCCTTCTAATTGTCTGACATTTCCATAAATATGCTCAGCAATAAAAAAAGCTACAGAGCTAGGAATTACAAGGCCTTTTTGTTCAGCTTTATGCTGTAGGATTGCTACACGTGTTTCAAGATCAGGGATTCCAACATGAGCGACTAAACCCCATTCCATGCGAGCAACAATTCTTTCTGAAAGCTTAAGTTGTCCAGGAGGTTTATCGCTAGTGATAACAATTTGTTTATTTTGATTGATGAGTGTTTCAAAAGTATTACAAAATTCTTCTTCAAAGTTAAGGCGATTTTGTAAAAATTGAATATCATCAACAAGTAAAAGATCTAATGAGCGATAAAATCGTTTCATTTTATCTACAGATTTACTTCTTAAACTTTCCACTAAATCATTGATGAAACCTTCTGTAGTAATGCAATGAATGCGAAGACGCTTGTGATTTTCTTTTACATAATGACCAATGGCATGAAGTAGATGAGTTTTACCAAGACCCACACCACCATGAATAAAAAGAGGATTGTAAGAACGGCCAGGTTTGTTTCCAATGCCTACAGCAGCAGATTTAACAAATTGATTAGAAGGTCCTTCAATAAATGTTTCAAAACGATAAGAATTATTTAATTTTAGCTCATATTCTAATTCTGCTTCTTTGAATGATGGTGTGTTAGGAGCAATAACTTCAGTGGTAATAATTGGCAAGGGCTTCAGTTCATTAACAATGAAATCAATAGCAGGCTCGCCTTGATTATTGACTGGAAGGAATGAACACAGTTCTTCCTTGTAGTTATCAAGTAAGTATGTTTTAACAAAAATATTTGGAATTTCTAAAAAAACTTTTTCAGAAGAAATTTCTAAAACTTTAATAGGAGCAAGCCAATTTTCAAAGGCTGTTTGAGAACATCGGGTTTTGATGTAATCAATAAACTGGGACCATGTGTTGGGCTCATCACAAGTCAACATAGGGCAGTCATGTAGGGTGCTGGTATGTTGATCCATGGGCTAAGGCAAGCTAGAGTTTTGTTATCATAAGAAAGGTGAATGTAGCACTACGAATCATAAGGAGGCAACATTTTTTCAGTAAAATAGATTCTTTATGGAGAGAAGATGTTTTATTTTTTTTAATTTTTTCTCTATCAAAGAGAGTAAAAATTAAAAAAAATTGAAGAAAAAAATTAAGAAGAGGAAGCAATAGAAAAACCATAAGCCATGAGTAAGGCTTCAGCATTATGTTTAATATAAGGATCAGCTGATTGAAGTAAATTAAAGGCAATGGCAGATGCTTTTTGTTTTTTTCCAAGGCTAAATAAAGCTTTTACTTGGTTTAAAAGGGATGGTTCATGGCCTTCTTCAAGGCGAAGAGCTTTATTCAGGAAATCAATAGCTTTTTGATTTTCACCCCGTTCTAAATATAAAGCTCCAAGGGTTTGTAAATCATAAACACCAGTGGGATTTAAAATGATTAAAGCTTCAAAAAATAAAATAGCTTTGTTATATTGTCCTTGTCTTAAAAAAGAAAACCCAGCAAAGCGAAGATCTTCTAAATGTTCTTCACTCCATCCTAAGATGGCTTTCCAATTATGTTTTGTTAAAGAAGAAAAACTACTCATCCTTGCACAAATTGAAACATACGAGAAATGATATAATCAATCATCACATTGCTTGATTTTATTCCAAGATCTAATACTTTAAGTATTTTTTTTCCTTGAGATATCATTGGGTCTTGATCCTCATCTTCATCATGATTTTCTGATTCTTCTTGAGATTCTTCGTCAAAAGATTTTTGTTTTCCAATAAGGCTAACTTTACTGGAATAAAAGAACTGACCACCTGTCATTGTATGTAAAAATGAGCAAATTTTTTCCATATCTTGATCTTGTTTTTCACTAGATCCTAATGATGGAACAAGATAAGGAGATCGAACTCGTTGAGAACGAAAATTCGTAGGTGGAGAAAAATGAGCCCAAGAAATCTTTTGATCAGTTCCCATTAAAGAGGAAAGAGCAGACGATCTAGGTGTAACATCTAAGACACTAGCATGTAATGCCATTTGCCTAAATGTGTGAGGCTGAACGCTCAGCTTTTGCTGAAATCCTTGAAGAGCTTTTTGCTCTTGGACAAAGCGTTCTTGTACAGAAGAACTGTAATTGAAAATTTCTACCATGATCACATATTAAGAAGAATAGGATTTTGTTTTCAACTATTGAAAAGGATCTTTGCTGTGGTATTTTTATTTTTTAATATCTTTGGAAGAAGAAAAAAAATATGTGTCAGAGAATTTATAAAATTTAAGATCTATTAGAAGCGCATAGAAAGCTGATCCTTAAATTTTTTTTTGATGATATGAATTTCCTAAGGTTTATTCTTATTTTTTAGCTAGAGCTCTTAAGATATCGTTTTTGGCTTTGGAATGAGACTGGAATAGTGGTTGTTAGATCGAAGAATATGGACGCCTCCATCTGTTAGGTTAGGAGGCACAAATCCACCTCCAATGAAACCAAGATTTAGATTTATTTGATCAAGGGTTTTACCATTTACTTGATTACTTGGATCCCAAACACCTTGACAAAGAGAAAAAGGTGTAAATTTAGATGTCATGATTTGAACATGGTCTGCTTCTGCTTGGCCTTTTTTTTCATTAAGAGCATCTGTTTGTATTTGGCGAAATAGAGGTATAAGAATAGGATCATCCTTAAAAAAGGTATTTAATTTTTTTCTCACAGGATTAAGGTGTAACAAATGAGAAAGCAACAATGAGTTTTTTTCATTACATTCATCCATTAACATCAACATATCTTTGCTGGATAGTTCCCATGAAATATTTTGAGCAGTAAGGGTATACGCTTTTGTGTAAGGAATCATGAAAGCATGGAAAGGGTGATCTTCAGAAAGATGAGATTCTGTAATTGCTGAGTTTATTGTTAGAAATGAAAAAAGTAATTGATAATATTCAATTTTTGTTGAATTGCCTGAGTTGGGGCTCATTTCATATATAGATTGTGAGACAGCTTCAGAATGGTTGTTACAAAAATCCTCCCACTGAATTTGATAATGATCATTATCTGCGAGGGCTTCTAATGCAGATAGGTAAAGAGAATAATGAAAAGGATCTTGAGGCCAATGTTTGATAATGTTTTGGTTAAAGATGTTTTGAAATTTAATATAGTGATGGCGAAGGTGCAAAGAAGAAAATGTAGCTTCAATTTGTAGTCCTAGAGTCATGAATATCAAAAGATTTTTTTCTTTAAGAGAAGAAGTTGTTTTTATTTTTTGTATTCTTTCTTTTGAGAAAGGGGCTAATTGGTTAATTACACTTAAGAAATATTGTATCGAGATTTTTGGAGGAGCTATAAAGTCAGAGGTATTATGTTCTGCAAATTGATGAAGTCGTTGAGCTGTGTTAAACCAAGTTTGAAGTGAGGGTTCATTTGTCATAATCGATTGATTTTGCTGAAGATATATAAGAAATTTTAAGGGGAATGAAATATTATGGGTGATATTTTTGGCTTGAATATAAAATTGCTTAAAGTTAGCTGCAACAGCTTTGTATAAAGGAGAATGTCTATTGAGTTGTTTATATAGATGGTAATCTTCAAGCGAAATAAGGCCTTTAGTATAAGCAGCAGAAATTTCTGTTTCTAAATAATTAGAATGATCAACAAAAAAATCTTTTATAATTAATTTAAATTGATCATAAAAATTTAAATGTTTTTTGATATCATCGTAAATTGATTTTAAAATTATAACTTTTTCTAAAGCAGGTTGTAAGAAGGGAATATTTTTTTCTGGTGGATAGATACTTATTAAGCTGCTGTTTTTCAAGGCTTTAATTATTGGTTTAATGCAATTATTTTCATAATTTAATAAAAAATTAGAACAAATTGTTGCATGTTCTGATGGCATTACAGCTAAGTAATGTTTTAAAAAACAAAAAAGAATACCAGGGGATGGGAGAAGATACCCATTAAAAGAAGAGCAAAATTCTTTGTAAGCATGTTTAAGATACTTATTTTGTTTAATGATTTTTTCTAATTTTGCGAAAGTCGCAGTAATCTTTGCATCTAAGTAACAATTTGCTTTTTCTAAGATGTAGGGAAGAAAATGACATAGTATTGGAGTTAATGACCAGCCTGCGGGATGATTAAATGCTGCTTCAATAAATTCCTTCATGCTAAATAAACAAGGTTTTTCTTCAGTATAACAGAGATTAAAAGTCTCTATTAATAAGGGGGCAGTGATGGGGTTTATTTGTAATTTGATCCATATTTGATCTATAAAATCATTATCAGCAGCGAGTAAGGTGGCAATTAACGCATCTGGTTCTAGGTTGTGCATGTGAAGAAAAGTAGACAATGATCGAAAATAATGAATTAAGGGCATCATATATTTTTTTTCTAAAACAATTTTTTCCATAATTGCTGTAGGATTTTCAATTTTTCCTGCTTGTAAGACAATGGATGAAGCGGTAGTGCTTAATGCTGCTGCTTGCGTGCTGGACGCGATAAAATCTTTTTGAGAAAGGATAAATTGCGCAGCATCTATAAAAGCTTGAGAATTACCTATAGAAACTTTTTGAGAAAGAGATATTAACCAAGATATAATAAATGCTCTAAAGAAACACATGCCATCACCTTGTACTTGGCACACTAAAAAATTTTTATCTAATAAAGCAATTTGTTTTTGTGTAGCTAAAGCTCTTATAGATTGGGAATTATCCATGTCTTGGTCAGCATGAATAGGAGTCATTAAAACAGGGCATTCTTGATTAGCATATATTTTAATGGAATAAGGATAAGAACCTGAAAAATTCTTATTTACATATTTGTAAGAAGAAATTCCAGGTTGTAGCTTTTCAAGCATTTGGTAGGCATTCACAGGGGCTTTACCAGCTTGAAATACATCTGACATATTTAAAATTTCTTTTTGAAAGCAGTTGTGAGAAAACATTTTTTGTTGTTTTTTTAAGCTTTCAAGGCTTTTATACAACCATTCAGGAGTTAAAATTTTAGATTTTTTAGCTAAAGATGTATGAACACTAGCAGTTAGTGTTGCTACATATGAGTTTATAGGCGTGATTTTTAATTTTTTTAAGAATGGTAATGTTTGAGGACTTATGCAGTAAGGGTTATAGGCAAAAGAAGAAGGAAAAAAGGGTAAATGGGGCGGTCTTATCTTTTTGTGATTTCCAGTAAAAGTAGAAAAAGGAAGTTGTGTAGAGTTTGTTCGATGAACCTTTTTTCTAATTTGTTTGTTATGGTTTAACAAACGTTGAGCTTCTAGAATTTTAACAGGAAAATTATTAATTTTTTTTTGTGCACCATCGCTATGTGGAAGGTAGCCAATTCCATGACATAAGTTGTGCTTTAGCAAATGATGGATAAAGAGAGGTATGCCTATGGTTAAGGTATGAAAAACAATTGTTCCAATTGCGTAAAGCATGTGCTTTATTTTAGAATTAAGCTTTGTATTCCATATGGTATGAAATAGTTGAGGGCATGATGATCTATGATCATCAAACACAGCGCTTAATCTTTTTGCATTGGATGGTAAAGAAGTAAAAGACATAACATCGATAATAATTTTTTTATCTTAAGTGTTAATTACTAGCAATATACAGTAATTGCAAAATGCTATTTTTATAAAAAAATTTAAAATAAAGAGGAAAATTCTTTAGTTAAGGGTTTTAATATTAAAGATTATGAACTGTCATAAGAATAGAGAAAAGAAAATAGCATTTTTTTTTTAGTAAGCAAAAGATAAGAGTATAAGGTTTAAGGTAGATAGAATTTTTTTAAAAGCCGCTTATTATTTCAATCGCGGAATGAATGAGGAGGAGTAGGGGGAAAATGTTTATTTATGACAGATTGAGATCTAGGCATGGAATTTAGAGAATAAGAAGAAGAGCTAATAGAGGAAGAAGAAATATAGCATACAGGCAATTTAACAGAATTTTCTTGAAGAGGGTCCAATACTTTAGCTTCATCTGAAGGAGAAGTAAAAAATCTAAAATTTCTTGCAGTTTTTGGGCTAGGAAAAAAAGGATTGTGGCTTAAAGAGGATGTAGCAGGCGAGTTTATGGATGAATTTTTACTATCAAAGGATGATTGTACAGCCAAAGGATTATTTTGATTACTGTGCTTTTTTTGCGAAGATTGAATCATTATAGCTAGCTTACGAGGGATCATATTGCAACAAAGAATATGTCTAAAGATGTAATGAAAAAGTAGAGGTATTCCAAATGTTAATATATGAAAGACAAGAAAATAAAAAATATGTGACATACGCTTTACAGTAGATGCAGTCTCATTATTCCAGCTGGGGTGAAACAATGAAGAACATTGCGATGTAGAAATAGGAGCAGTAGACATAAGAGATATACTAAGGAGAACCAAGGGTTTTTTGCATTAATAAAAATGCATGAAGAAATATATTTGAAAGAAAATGGAAAATTAGCAGTTGAGTGCATGAGTCTTATGCATAACAATACATTAAAGGTAGCAAGATCAAAATAAATACTCATCACTAGCAAAGGTTTTAATATGTTTCTTTATTATTGTTCCCCATTTTTAAAATGGAATTTTTTGGAATAAGGCTTAAGTACTGGTTATTGGCTGTAAGTAAATGTATAGAACCATGAGAAGGGTCAGGATGAGCAAAACCATTTTGTAAAAATCCTTCAGGGGAGCATGTGTTATCATAAGATAATGAATATCTTTCACATGGATCATTATTATCCCAGAAGCTAGAACAAAGAGAGATAGAAGGGATAATGGGATCTAAAAGCTTTAGGTAAATCGGATTATTTTTATGAGAAGAAGAAAAGAGAATTTTTTTAGTAATGTTATTGATTAGGGATGTGAATTGAGGATGTTCTTGTAAAAATTCATGAAATTTTAGCTGAACAGAAGGTATTTTTAATAAATTAGAGTAAAGAGCAGCGTGTTGATTATTAAAGTTATTCATTAAAAGGATTAAATTTTCATGTTCTTCATGACTCCAGGTCAGCATGTGAAGAACTTGGTCAGATATCTTATTAAAGCTTTGATTAAACATAATTAATGGATGATGAGGGTCTTTGTAGGCTTCAAGAAGATTTTTTGATTCAGTAGTTAAGAAAAGAGATAAAATCTGAGGCGTATCAATAAGAGAAGATATTTGATGATTATGCATTATATATTTTTGATGACTACTAAAAAAAGAAGTTTGAAAATCATGAAAAGCGTTTTCTAAAGCAGGGTTGGAGTGAAGAAATGATAAAGCTGTTGTGTAGGATGTGTTAAGAGATGAGGAGACCTTTAAGGCTATGCTTAGGGGTTGTTGTTTTTGGAGAAAGAAATTTTTCATGCAAGGATTTTGAAAAGTAGCATCAAGATTAATGGTTAAAGCTTTTAATATCAAATTACCTTGTTGAGAGATAGAGCTAGATGAAGAAGCATTATGAAGTATTTTTTTTGAAAATGGCTTAATAAAATTTAGTTCTTTAAGCAAGTTGATAATATTAGGGTCTTCTAATTTCAAAAAATCAGTAGCACGATAGCCTGCAAATTTGTGTAATTGCGTAGCATTTTGATGCCAGGATGTCATTAAAGGAGATTTTTCTAAAACATGAGGATGATAATTTAAGTACATATGTAAAGCTTGTTCTGTGGAAAGTTCACTAGGGATAGCTTGAGATGTAAATTCCTTAAAATCACTCCGTTCAATTATTTGCATGTATTTCGTATAAATGCCCTGAGTATTGCGAAGATGGTAAAAATCATATGCAAGAGGGTCTAAAAAGCCATCGCTGTTAGATGCTTCAATGCTTAGTTCTATATGTTTACTATGAGCAATAAAAAACTTATGAAAAAGAGGGTGATGGTTTCTATAGAATGGATAAGATTTTTCCATGCTTTGGTAAATACCCTTTAATATCATGGCTTTTTCTATAGAATCTTTTATTGAAGAAAGAGGGGTTGCAGGTGAGCATAGAAGAGGAGAGGATGATGCTGCGATGCTCTGGATAGCAGGGATCATACATTGATATTGATATGTCGTTAGAAACTTGTTGTATGAGTCATAATTTTTTCCAGCAGAGATGGGTAAAACAAGTTTTAAAAAACAAAAAGTTAATCCAGGAGTAGGAGCATGCTTTTTCATAAATTTTTGATAAAAAGAGCTTATGCAAGGATGAGATTGAAGTCGTTCATGTGCTTCATTAAACAAGGAAAAAATAACTTCATGGGTTAATAAATCTGCTTTTTGCGTCAAGTCTGTTAGAAAAGGAAATGTTGTAGAATCTAATGTCCAGCCAATAGGTTCTTTTATGATGGATAAGAGTAATTGTTCGATGTTAATATGAGGGTTGGTTTCTTTTACTGTTTTTTTCATGTGAAAATGATTTTTGAGTGCATTGCAAACGCTAGGTGTTTCTAGCAAAATTGACCAGAGTTGACCCATAAAATTGTTATCATTTGTTAATTCTTTAGGTAATACAGGGTTAGATGCAAATATTTTCTGATAATTAAAGAGAGAGAAAAGAGTTAAATATTTTATTAATACAGACATTTTTAGTGAATCTGGTGCTATATCTCTAATGATGAAATCTGCGCTTGGCATTTTTCTAAGGTCAGAAATATAAGTAGCAGATAAGTAACTAAGCTGAGCAGCTTCTGAGCTTGAAATTATGAATTCTTCTTGATGTAAAATTAATTGAGATATATCTGAAAATATATCAGGTTGACCAATTATGGATCGTTGAAAAATAGAAATGAGCCAAGAAGTAACAAGGGCAGGAAATACACTTAAATTATCTTGCAAAGGATGGTAAAGTAAAAATTCTTTATCAAGTCGAGAGATTTGAGTTCTAATTCTACATGCTTTTTCATGCTTAGAAGCTTTATGCATAAACCCAGCTAATTCTTTATTAGCATAATTGGAAAAATTAAAAATTTGGTCTCCTAGTAGAAGATCCTCTTCTATTTCTTCATCTTCTTTACAATAAAATAATTCAATTTCTTGAACAGAATTAGGACGGGTTTTATTGATAAAACGAGAGTAGGGAGCTCCAAAATTATCATTTGTAAAAAAATATCCACATAGGTGATGTCTGAATATATAGTGTATGAATAAAGGAATGCCCAAGGTTAGGATATGAAATACTATCGTACCAATGGTCTTAATGATTCTTAGGATGTTAGCGTCAATGGTAGTGTTCAGTAAGGAATGAAATACTGAAGAGCAAGGATAACTATAGGTTGAAGAGCATAGAGACATAGAAATGATTTTTAATTAAAATTTGACCAGCTGAGTAATGTCTGAGAAACGATACAGTATAAGAAATTTTTAAAATATAAAAATTTCTTATACAGATTGAAAATTAAAGCCATTTCTAATCATTAGGAAGGTCTTCATTATTTAATTTTTGAAAATTAGGAATTAAAGAGAAGTAATGATTATTAGCAGTTAGGATAGATGGAATTCCTTCACTTAATATTCTTTCTATAGAATAATTTGGAGTAATAAAGCCATGATTAGAAGTTATAATCTGAAAAAATTCATCATCTATAGCAATATCATCATCCCATGCGCCAATACAAAGAGAAACAGGGCTAAGATAAGAGGATAATGTGCGTAAATGAATAATGTTATTGTGATGGTTGTCTTCTAATAAAGCTTCTTGAATAGCGGTGTATATATGTGGAGTGAGTAAAGGATCACTTAAACACAAATTATTAAACGCTTCATGCATGGATGGGATGCTAAGTAAATGAGAAAATAGTAATGAATTTTTTTTATTAAAATGTTCCATGGCAATGATTAACATATCGTTTTCTTCCTTGCTCCAAGAAAGTTTTTGAAGAGTATTTTGGTAAAGGGTTTGATATTGGCTTAAAAACAAGGTTAAAGGATCATCAAGGTATGACAAAGCTTCTTCAATAAGTTCTGGAAAAGATTGTAGAAAAAGGAATAGTTGTTGATTTTCATCAATAAAGGATTTTGAAATACTATCATTTTTAAGATATATTTGTAGTTTACTTGAATAAGAGTTTTTAAAATTATTAAAAGCAATTAATATACTGGTATTTTCATTTAAATAATTGAAAGCATTTTTACATGTGATATGATCTAAAGGTGTTAATTGTACTAAGCGATTAAATTCATCTTGTTTGTTTATAAAAAAGCTTTCTGTAGATTTTTGAATGCATGTTGATTCAAGGGACATTACTAATGTTTGAAAAAGTATAGAGCCCTGAAAACTTGTAGAAGAGCTATTTTTAGCAAGATTTATTTGATCTTTATCAAAGAGAATAAGTTGGTTTAAAGTTGTAAGTAAGGATGTAATTATAGGTGCAGAAAGGTTGTCAAAGTATTTACTATTTAGAGAAGCTGTTTTATAAAGTTTTGAACTATTTTTATACCAATTTTTTAATGCAGGGATATTTTCTGTTAAATGAGGTCGATGAGATAGATAGATAAATAGTTGAAAAGGGATGCTAAGGTTTTTGATAATTGAAAGAGAAGAAAAAACCCTAAAGTCTTTAGTTTCCATTATCTCTAAATAAAGAGGGGTAATGCTTTCATGGATTAAAAGATGTCTTTGATAAATATATTCAGGAATAGCTTTATAAGAAAATACTGTTTCAAGAGTAGCATCTAATGCTGAGATATAAGAGCAGAAAAATGTACTGAATACAGGATGTGATTGGCTATATAATTCAGGATTTTGAAACATATCTGAATAAAGATTTTTCAGTAATATTATTTTATTTTGGGTAAATTTTAACTTAGCTAATTCGCCAGGTTTATCAAGTATTAAGGATGAAGGATCTGCTGTAAATTTATGTATGGATGGAATTAAAAAAGCTTTTTCATACGCTATTACAAAATCTTTCGAAGTTTTGT
This sequence comes from Candidatus Clavichlamydia salmonicola, assembly GCF_015356765.1. Classification (GTDB taxonomy): domain Bacteria; phylum Chlamydiota; class Chlamydiia; order Chlamydiales; family Chlamydiaceae; genus Clavichlamydia; species Clavichlamydia salmonicola. Next base: position 158,162 of record NZ_WTCQ01000002.1, on the reverse strand, counting down.
AATCTGTTTCAGAAAAGATTAAAGAACTAAATTGTTTTAAAAAGCAATACAATACACCAGGAGAAAAATCATTACGATTAAATGCGCTCTGAAATTTGTTGTAAAGGTTGAAACAAGCATGATTTTTTCTTAAACGCATATCTATGGATTTACCTAGAAAAGAGATATTAGAATCAATAATGCGATCAGTTTTTTCGATTAAATCTTTTAGAAAAGGAAAAACTTTAGGCAACAAGGGTAAGGCGTTAGGGATTTTAAATATAGATAAGATGAATGCTCTCTTATCGATAAAGGTATCATTATCTTCAGAAACATTTTGAGATGTAAAATATGATATAAAAGCAAAGCGAGTTTCAGCTTTTTCTATTAATTTAGACCATAGAGTACTTAAAAATAGATGATCATATGTTAATAATTCATTTTTAATATTTTTATTTTTTAAGAATATTATATATTTAAAGGTTGAAAATAATTTTAAATATCTTATGAAGATTTTCATGTGTTGATCATGATGGATCATTTCATAGATAATGGTTTCTTCTGTAGGGTATTCCATAGCTTGTGAAAGAAGATAACTGACTAGAGGATGTAGTTGATGAGCTTCTTCACAAGTGTTAAGAAATTCTGTAGCATTCAAAAAAGTTTCTTTAATATGTGTTAATGATGCTGTTTTGCCTAATCTTGCTTGTTTAGAAATAAATGATAACCAAGAAAAAATAAAAGCAGGAAAGATGCTTTGGCTGTCTTTTGGATAATGGCAGATAAGAAAATTTTCATCTAATAAATCAATTTGAACTTGTACTGTATGAGATTGGGAATAATAAATTTGTTTTTCTTGAAAAGCATTTTCATTTACTGATGTTTTTTTAATAATTCAGGAAAAGTTTTTAAAGCATAATAAGATAATGATAAAAAAATATTTTGCTTGCGATCAATTTGGTTTGCAAATTGGAAGCTATTTTTTTGGGTGGCAAAAGAAGCTATAAAAGGCCATATTGTAGAATTATGTTTTTTTTGAATTATTAATTGAGTTAATGGTTCTGGAGCTTGTGAATGTGGTATAGAATGAGGGAAATCAGGTTTTTGTATAGTTTTAGAGATATTAATGCTTAAGCTTTGGCAATGTTTAAAAATATACTGAAAGATTAAGGGAATGCCTAAAGTTAATATATGAAAAGCTATGATGCTGATGCGAACCAGCAATTCAACAGTTTTAGAATCATTTTTACAAGATTTTAATGGATGAAATAGTCCTAAAGAGCAAGTAGACGGGTAGAGAATAGGATTGATAGGCATAAGGTCAAAAAGTACATAGGTATAAAAATATATTTAGTTAAGGATCATAAATTAATCTGAAAGATATTTTTTTTTAAATAAGATTCATCTTTCGATAGTTGAGTAAGGACTCTCCTAAAGCAAATATTATCTGTATTTAATAAAAGAGATCTTTAGTGTATATGGGGAAAAGCTTTTAGAGAAAAAATATAATAATGTCAGATGAATCATGCATTTTTTTTGATCTTCTACATAAAATTTGCTTAATAAAGAAAGAGTTTATGGATGTGATAAGCAACAGTTAATTAATCAGCTTTTCTTAAAAATCAAAAAATAATATGTAAATTTATCTTTATGGTTTTGGAATAAGGCTCCAATAATGGTTATTGGCTTTTAGAATATGAATACCAGATCCTTTAGGATTAGGAGTCGCAAATCCTCCACCAATAAAGCCTCCATGTGTTCTAGCTAAATTATCTAAATGAGAAAGTTGGAAATCATATTGCGATTCCCAGGTTCCTTGGCAAACAGAAAATTCAACAAAATGTTTCAGTAATGCTTGTACATGGGAGGTTTCTCCCTGTCCTTCTGATTCAGTCATGGCTTGTATTATAATTTTCTTAAAAAGAGGTAATAAATTATCTACATGTCTTTTGAAGAAAGAATTTAAAGTCTTTCTTATAGGATTTAATTCTAAGTCAAAAGCACCCTCATTAGATTGGGCATTTAAAATTCTGATAAATAGGGAGTTAGAATTTGCGTCATTAAATGCCATCTGTATGGGAAGAGAAAGAATAAGATGTTCAGGTGAGGATGCATTATCTAAAGCCATTTCATATATAGATTGATATGCTTTTAGAAAAATAGATAATGGATTCTCAAGATTTATTTGCTCATAATTTTTAAGAAGGTCTGGATTAGATTTACAAAAGAAAAACAACTGTTGTTCTTCTGGGATAAATGCAGATAGACCTTCACGTGCAGAGATCAGTTGATCTACTTCTTCAGAGTGTTGAGAGTGATGACGAGACCATCTATGAAATCCAATTGCATCATCTTTAAGGAAATTAAAAGCATCTAGGTAACATTGTGGATTCCAATTTACTGCATTACATATTTCTAGTAATTTTTTATTTAATAATCGTTGTTGATTTTTAAAGTATGAGCTTAAAGAATATCCAGAGAAATCTGCTGCAGACAATGTTGTTTCTAATCGTGTTTGCATTGCATTAAATAGAAGCTGACTTTGTTTTTTTATATTAGGTAGTGCACTCACTTTATCTAGTAAAGTATTAGAAAATGGAGCCATTTGATTTATTACATTTAGAAGATTGTTAGTTACTTTATTTGGAGAGACTAAAAAGTCAGTAGTGTTTCTTTCTGCATATTGATTTAATCCTAAGGCTAATGTATACCATTCCATTAGTGGTTTAGAGATTGATAGAAAATGACTATTTCTTCTTAAAAATATAAATAATTGTTGCCTGATATTTAAATCTTTATGTAAGGGTAGCGCTTGAAATTGAGAAAATTCTAAATCTAAAAAAGTATTACCTTTTTGCAGATTTTTTAGATTTGGAAGAGGTGGATGCGTGTATTTTTGATATTGTTCTGCAGATAATTCTTTCATTTGAAAAGCCCCTTCGATAAGGCTTTCTAAATGATTAGCATGTGTTGTAAAAAAGCTTTTAAAAGGGCCTGTAAAGAAATTATAAAGATCAGAATTTAACTGAATATTTTTATAAATAAGTTCAAGAGTGTTGTGTTTTTCTAGCAAGGGTTTGAGAGAGAGGGCATTAATGGCTAATGCGTTTGCTGGATGTATATTTTGTTGAGGTATGGTTCTGATGATAGGTTTTAGGCATTTTTTTTGATAAAATGTCATAAATGCAGAGCATTTGGCTTGATCAGATGTAGTAGAAAATAAATATTGATGTGTTTGTAAAAAGCAGTAAAGTAACCCTTGGGAAAACGTATTATTGTTTTGCATGTTAACAGAGAATAAATCAAAAGATTGTTGTAATACAGGGTACTGTTTCATCATCTCCATAACATCTTTGTGCTTATCTTGTCCATTTGCTGATACTGAAATGGCATTTGCACTGTTAAGGATAGTATTTAATAAATCAGTAATGACAGAATCCATAAACCAGATTGATGGAGTGTGACATACTGTCATTAAGAAATCTTCCATTTCTATAGAGCTTTCAAAATTTGAAGTTGTTTGAAGTCCATCAAATTCATCGATAAGTAATGATCGAGTAATTGGATTTGCTTGAAGTTTGCTCCAAATACGAGCTAAAAAATCAGTATCACAAGATACAAGATCTGATAATAAACTTTCTGAATCTAAGTGTTCTGTATGCAGAAATGTAGATAAAAGTCTGAAGTAAGCTATTAATTTATCCATAGAGGGTTTGTGAAGAACAATAGCATCCATAATAGCTTGAGGACCGCCAAGAGTTCCGGCTTCCAAAAGCAGGTAAGCCACTTCTTGGCTTAATTTTTCTATAGAAGGATTTAATGTAATAAAATTTTGATGTTTTAAGATAAGATTAGAAGCATCCACAAAGGCATTTTCTTCTCCTAAGGACACTTTTTTTGCTAAAAAGTTAAGCCATGAGATAGTGAATGCGCGGAAGAAGCACATGCCATCTCCCAGTACTTGACAAATCAAAAAATCCTTATCTAAAATTTCTATTTGTTTTTGAACGATTTGTGCACGGACATTTTTATTTTGGGTCATGTCAGCGTCTAATGATAGGGGGATCATTAATCCTTTTAGATCGCTTTCAGCAAAATGTTTTACTGTATATGGGTAAGATCCAGAGAAATAACTATTGATAAAGGAAGTAATTTGATTATTTCTCATTTCAGAAAGCAGAGGATAAGAAGCAGAAGGAGCTATCTTTTTTTCATATAATGTAAGCATGTTTATGATGTCAGAAGAGAATTCTTTAGGAGAAATACGAGCTTGTCGTGCAATAAGGCTTAAAGCAATTGAGGGTCTATTTGGAGATGGAGTTTTATGTAATGAATTAGTGGATTGTGAGTCTGAATTTTTCGTTGAAACATCTTCTTCAAAATTTTCTGATAATGAAGATCTAGGGTTTATAGTTAATGGAGAATCAGCAGAGGGAATATCAAAAATGAAAGATGAAGATTCTATGTTTTGCATGGGCTGTCTAATTGGTGTTTTAGAGATAGTTTGAGAAGGGGATTGTTTGGAAATATAGCAAGCACATAATTGATGCTTCAGTACAGAGTGAATAAGTAAAGGAATACCAAGGGTTAATATATGAAATATAGTACTTCCTGCAGCATAAAGTATGCGGCCAGTTGTAGAGGTAATTCTCTTGTTCCAAATAGAATGAAATAATGGGGAAGAACAGGAAGTTTTACTGGGCACTAAGGTTGGATATGGTTCTTTAAGATTAAATAATGGTGAGGTCATATTATATGTATTTAAGATGGGTTAATCATTTTATTATAAGAAATTATTATTTAAATAATAATAATATCTTGGGTGAAAATTAATATTAGTTGTTAGAAGCATTAATTTAAATTTTCATAATATAAGATTTAACATGATTTTATAAAAAAATAATGAATGCTTATTCCGATAAGCCCCTAGGTATTAAGCTGTAGTAGTTATGATTGCCAGTGTACTCATGGAGAACATGAATGCCATCGTTTAATTTGGGAGTTGCAAAAGAATTTTGTATAAAACCATTACAAATTTTTGTTTTTTGTAATAAAGAAGGAGTTGCTGGAACATCTAGACTCCAAGTTGCTTCACAAAGGGCAAAAGGAGTGAAGTAGGAATTTAGTGTTGTTATACAAGATGTTATGTCTCTAAGATCTTCTGAGTAAAGTGCTTGTTTTATCATAGATAGGCAGCGTTGATTGTTGAGATGAGCATCTAAAAATTTCTTTACTCTTTCTTGTATAGGAGAGAGCTCTAGAAGAAGAGTGAATAATTTTGAAATGCGCTGGTTTACTAAATTCATTTCTTGATGAATAGTTTGGTTACTCCAAGATACTTCTTCCAAAGCTTTGATATAGATAGGATAATAATTATCCATAAATAAGACCAAAGGGTTATTTGGGTCTATTTGAGAGGTGTTTTCAAGAAGGTATGGATCAGTAAGAAGAAGAAGAAAGATTTGTTGTTCGCCAGACATTAATATTTGAGAAGGAGTATCTAAGTTAAAAATTTTTAGAACTTTATTAGAGTGCTCATTTACAAAAGTAGATACAATTTGTCGATATTCAGGGTTTGCATTTAAGTAATATTGAGCCTGAGCATAAATCATTGGATCACAAGGATATTTTTTTAAAATGGCTATTATTTTTTTTTGATGTTGAACAAAGAAAGAGTATAAAGGTGGTGATGAACAGGTAGATTCTAGATTTAGAAAAAGAGCATGGAAGATTTGAGCTTGTTTACTGGTTTTTTTTAAATTATCGATTGCTTGTATTTTTTTAATTGAAAAAGGTGTCATTTGGGTCATAATACTCAAAAGATGAGCAATTTCTATTTGATTAGGCTTTATTAAGTCTGAAGAGGTGATGGAAGCAAATGCATGTAATCTTGAGGCTAAATGATACCAATCTTGGATCAGTGGATGTTGATTTAAAAATTCTTCATGATTTTTTAAGAAAAACAATAATTGTTGTGAGGCAGAGAGAGTTTGCACGAAAGGATGTTCACAAAATTTATCAAACTGCATTGCAGTATGATGATCTTTGATATCTTCGCTGTGGATTTGTGGCGGCTGTTTATAAAGAGTAAGTACTTCTTTAGAAATAATATTTCTTTGATATGCTGAAAGAATCATATCTTCTAAATTTTTAGAATGAGTAACAAAAAATTTGGTGAATGCAGGATTAATATGATGGTACGCAGCATGGGATTTTAAAAAATTTTCATATACAGATTGTAAAAAAGAGGTTTCATCTAAAGATAAAATAAAATTTTGGAGATTAGCATTTTGAGGACAGAGAGAGTTAAATTCTTTTAAGGATAAGTTATTTATAAATGGATTTAAGCCTGTTAATTCATATTCAGAGATAAACGCAGAGAAAATTTTTTGATCTACTTTTGATGTTAGCAGTGGAAGATAGCTTTTCAAAAAACAAAACATAAAGCCAGGATCAGATTTATTTTTATGAAAAGCTTGAAGTTCTTGATTAAATGCTTTTAGTAAGGATGGATTTTTTTGAATAATATTAAAAGCAGTTTGGTGACTTAAGTCAATGTGTCCAGGAAGTAAGGGATTTATTTTTTTAATAATTTGATTTAAAAAAGAAAGAAAGTAAGGCTCAATTTTCCATCGAGCTGGTTGTTCTAAAAGAAGAAGAATAAAATTTTTACGAATTAATGGATTATTTTCAAGATTTTGAAAATGAGAGCCTTGTTTGATTTCTTTGAATAAAGGGATAGTTAATGATGTAGCTGCAAATTCTTTTTCTAATCGAGACCATAGACTATAGATTAGAGAAGGGGAGCTTTCCATGGTAGCTTCTATAAGTTCATTATTTGTAAGCATTTCTGTGTGAAGAAAATTGATTAAGGTTTGGAAATAATCTACAAGTAATTCCATATTAGGCTTATAAAAGGCAAGAAAGTTCATTACAGTTTTTATACCTTTCATTAACTTTAGCTCTTGTAGAAGGTTTACGACTGCCAGGCTTACCTTAGTTGCTTTAGGGTGGGATTGCATAAAAGCTTCATGAGCAATAATTTTTTGGATTTCATTGTCAAAGGCGTGTATTTTTCCTAAAGCAACTTTTTGAGCAAGAGAGATGATCCAAGAGATGATAAAAGCGCGGAAAAAATCTTTCTCATCATTTTTCTTTACTGTGCAAATAAAAAAGTGTTCATTAAGTAAAGAAATTTGTTTCTGAGCTATTTTCATAGCAAGATTAACGCTGATGTTATTATTTAGATTGTCTGAAAATCCAGGTAATGTTGTTAAAGCAAAGTAGGTTAAAGAATGAGGATAAGAGCAGGTAAAATAAGGGTTAATAGTAAAATTATTAAGGCTTTTATTTCTTTTGCAGAAGAAAGAGTATGTGTGTTTAGGGGCTTGGTTGCTTTCGTATAATTTTGCCATATCTGATAAAGATTTTTGAAAAAGCTGATGAGATATAGGTTTTTTTGGGGTGGGTAGAAGAGATTCAAAGTTAGTTGTTTCTTCTGTCTCATGTATAGAGGGGGAGTGTTTTAAGAATTTTTTTATGTTGCTAAATGATTGAGGTGAACTGCTGTGATCATTAATTATTTGAGTTGATGGCGTAGGAGGGGAGAATTTGTTAAGACAGGAAATTTTGGAATTGCAATTCAATAGGATATCATGTTTATCAAGATAATGAATCAGTATGGGAATCCCTAAGGTGATTACATGAAAAAATATAGCTCCAATAGCATACATAATTCGAGCTGCTGTAGAACTTATCTTTACATTCCATAAAGTATGAAAAAATGAATTAGCACATTTTTGAGAAGAACAAGGATGGGCGGCAGGTCGAGGGGGATATGGTTGAATTGATTCTGGCATAATTATTTTAAATATATTAAGCATAAAAAAAATTTATTCATAGTTTTATTAAACTATAGAATAGTTTTAAAAATATATATAAATATTTTTAATAGCACGATTAAAAAAAAATATTACTAACGTAAGAAAAAAATATATTTTTAAAACAGTGAAATTTGTAGATTGGTTGCACATTTTATTGACCATCACCTATTGCAGCAAACCTTATGAGCACTACAATTTCAATGGAGCAAGGGACTCCTCCTCCTCCCCCTCCTATAGACAGAGAGGCTTCTAGAAGACCTCCTTCTAGCCTTAGACGTTTTGATGGATTAAATGAATGCCAAAAAGAATTGATAACAGCGATTTTAATGTTATTGGGTCTTTTAGGGTTTGCTTGCGCGATCACCTGTTTTGTTATTAATCCTTTTCATCTGCAGAAAAATAATCAACAGACTGTTGCAACTGTAGCTTCTACGCATTCTTGTCAAGCATCTGCAGGCTATGGCATGGGGATGGGAGTAGTTTCTGTTATGGCTGGTGGTGTTGCCTTGGGTCGTCTTTTAAGAAGTTGGCTAATAAGGAGAAGAATTATAAAGGTTGTTACAAGAGCTAATCAAGGAGATGAAGTAGATGGCATTTCCAATGGTTTGATGGTAAGAAGAGTTCGATTTCATGAAGGAGTATGGACTTTACCACAATGTTGTACTCGATTAGTGCGTCGTTATACCAGAGGATGTATTGGAAGTGGTGCAGTGTTATATGGTGTTACTTCTTTGGTGATGGGGATATTGTGCGCTTTGTGTCAGGTTCGAACTTATTGTGACATTCCATTGCATGGCATGAGTAATCAGGTAAATTCCTCATTTACAGAGTGTTCTGGTAATAACTTTACAAACACAGTCTTTTATGGAAATGAAACAGTAGTTCCTCCTGCTTGCATCATAAATAATTGCGTTGTTATTTCTTCTCTTGATTTAATGACTGCTGTAGTCTGTCTTAGCGCAGGATTGTACTTATGCATACGTCCTAATTTTCCACTAGAATCAGCCCCATTAGTGCCAGAACAGAGTTCTAGAATTTCATTTATTCAATTGGAGGATACAAAAATTTCAGAAGTGATTGAACAGGATGAGCATGGTGATTCAGTTGATCCAGAAAGATTAGGAACTATTTCTCAAAGATCTCGATTAAGAGAGGTAGATAAGAGGAGGCGTATTCATCTAGAAGTTAAGAATGGTGTTGTTGTAGAGAAAAAAAAGAAGCGCTCTAAAAGAAGTAAATAAGGTCAGGTATCAATACGATTCGATAATTGAGAAGAAGGAGCATAGTAAAAATAGAAAACCAAATGATAAGGAAGATTTGATTTTATAGATAAAAAGAAGAGATGAAAAACACAATTAAATTAATTTAGGGATAATAAGTTTAATCAGATATACTTTGTCTGTATAACATTAAATATTTATTAAGAAATAAATATATATTTATTTTTGTAATTGATGCAGATGGATAAAAAATAGGTTAGAAACTATGGAGACAATAAAAAATGTTAAGCACATCTAGTATAAAAAATACTTCAAAAAGCTTCCATAGTTGTTTATCATCTCGTAATACACAAAGATATTTGATGCTTAGCTTAATAATTTCAGTTGTTATGTTGGGATTATTTTTGATTAGTTCTGTACTTTTAAGAGGTACTCTATTAGGGGAGATATTAATAGGGGCGGTCTTTTTTTCTTTAGTTTCCATTTTGATTTATAGTTGCTTATATACTCTATCCTGTAAGAGGCGCACAAAAGAGGAGGCAATTCTTGCTTTAGAAGTAGAAAAATTTATTCTCTCTAGTGGGGTTAATAAAAAAATTATTCGAAAGGATAAAAACAATCAAGTATTGCTCAATGCTACATTAAGCAAGCTGAATACTGCTGATGAGCAAGTTTTAAAGCAGCTATATAATGCAGATAAAGGCCAGCAATTTATGGCCAAATTTTTACCTCATATTTTGGTGAAATTTGAAAAAACACCAGCTATTCCTTTAGTAATTCTTTCCCCTGAAGAACAGCTGCATAAATTTTGCTTAGCAGTAATGAAGACAACATCTTTAGATGTGTTTAAAAGGGATTTCCAGGGTCTTACATCTCCTGATCAAGAAAATATTCATGGCTTAACTCCTATGTGGTATGCCATAGGATTTGGTAATATATCAGCTATTCAATTTTTATTAGATAATGGAGCCAATATTAATTGGCAGCATCCATCATCTAGATATTCTTTGCTACATTATGCTGTAGAGAAGGGTGATAATCAAATTATTAAAGAATTGATTAGTCGTGGAGCTGATCATAGTATTAGAGACGCATTAAAAAGAAATATATTACATCAAGCTATAGACTTGCATGATATAGAGATCAGTAAGTTGTTGATCAGGCTTGGAATATCCATTGTAGCTCAAGATATTAGGTGGGTAACGCCTTTTGTTCAAATATTTTTACAAAGGAAAGATGTTAATTTAGCAAAAGAGTGCTGGAATGAAATGACAGCTGATCAAAAAGTTATGGCAGTATCATTTGTGCATGATAGTGGAGAGACCCTTTTACACTTAGCTAGTAAAAATGGATGGATTGATTTCATTATTTGGTTTATTGACATGGGCATTAATGTTAATGCGCAAACTCAATTAGGTGTGACGCCTTTAATGGCTGCTGCAGCAGAAAATCAAATTAAGTCAGTAACAACATTGTTGCAATATAATGCTAATCAGAGTGTATGGGATTCACTGTTTCGCTCTGCATATGATTTATGTTCCCCAAAATCCTCTCTTAAAAAGATTTTATCTCCACAAAAAGGCGAAAGGATGGAGAAAATTGCAGACAATGAATTGCATATGTCTCTTTTATTGGGTAAAGCTGATGAATATGTAAAAAATCTTTTAATACTATCCCCAGCTTTATTAGGGCAGCGAAATGATTATGGAAGGACGCCATTGTTTTATGCTGCAATTTATGGTGATCAAGACCTAATTAATCTCTTGCTTAATCAAGGAGCGAATATTTTTCTAAGGGATCAAGTTGGCATGACAGCAGCTTTTTATGCGTTAGTAGAATCAAAAGTAGAGAATTACCAGCTTTTGATAAATCATCAAAATCATTATGGAAAAGATGCTGTAGATGGCATGTTATCTGAATTGTTTATTGAAAATGAAGATCTATTACAATTGCGAGAATATCAAAAACTTGTGCCATTAATTCGCTCAAAAAAAACAGATGATTTATTGGCAATAATTTATCAAGATTTATTATTTAGTGATGTTGTTGATTTATTGGATGTGCATTTGCATACCCAGTTATTTTATGCGATAATGGATCAGGATTTAGAAAAATGTAAACTATTAGTTCATGCTGGTGCAGAAGTATTAATTGCTCAAGGACCAAGACAAGAAAGTGTTTATCATTATATTGTTAAAAAAAATCATTTAACTATATTAGATTTTATTTGTTCTCCTGCAATGCAACAGATTCTTAATATTCCAAATAAAACTTTCTTAAATATTTCTTCTGCTTATGGTGAATCTTTGATGCATATAGCCGCACAATGTGGTCATCTAGAAATGTTAAGAAAGTTGTACAGGCTAGGATTTTCTGTTCAGGATATTGACTATTTAGGTGATACTCCTTTAGTGCATGCTAAAAGGTTTGGTCATAATGAAATAGAAGAGCAAATTAATATTTGGACAGTTAATGTAGGGTACTATACTTGTCATACAGGGTTATCTAATAATTAATCTATAGAAGATTAAAAATTAAATATTTACACTCTGCTTTCTTGCATAAATATTCTAAGCATTTCCTCATCACTGCTTGTTGATGGTGGGTGAACATGAATAGGTGTAGTTTCTGGCGAAGACAGTTGGGGTAAAGGGTATTCAGCATATGCAGGAGGTGCTTCTAGGCTTAATGGTGCTGAGGTAAGGTTTCTTGATAGATGATTAGAAGAAATTGTCATTAGTTCATATTCAGGAGGAGGACACAGAGATTGGAATTGAGGTAATGATAGCGAAATGTTTGCAGGAACTTCTATTGCATGCAAAGCAACAAAGTATCTAGTTAGGGTGTGTACTGAAGATAATATTATGGCTAATGTACTTTGGTTATGGAATCCCCTGAGAGGGTGACTAATTTCATATATTTGAGATGTTAGATTACTCAACTCTTCACAAATCTCTGGACTATATAGATTAGAGCTTTGCATTAAAATATTTTCTAAGCATGAGATTCTAACTATAGCTTGCTGCAGGAGAACACCAATTTCAAGATCTTCAGCATGTATATCATCGGGCGCGCTTGTCATAGACATTTCTAAGATACTAGCTACGAGAGAATCTAGTTGGCTGAGCATATTAATTATTTGTGTTGATGGATAGAGTCTTTGACTTCTGAGGGAGTTTAATTCTATTTCTGTTTCTTCTTGAGGTATTATGGGGATAAGTTCTATAGCTTGAGGGGGTATTGGGAGGTCATTAGATAATAAAATGAATAACAAGTCTTTTACAGCGAACAAGGTATAGCCAGCTCCAAGTAAAGCTGATGTAAGGCCAATAAGAGAGCATGCTGTAGTGTTTTGTTCTTTTTTTGACTTGTTTTCAATAAGACAAGCTATAATCATTAAGGCATTAATCAAAACTGTAGATGAAAGAAATAGTGATTGAGTAAAACTCACACAAATTTTTTTGTAGCTGCTTCTAGGACCGCCTTTAAATAATGAAAAGCAAAAGGTAATGCTTAATTTATACACAATGCCAATGCTCATTAGGGTGGAAGTGGCTATCCCAGGTATGCATCTAATTAGGTTGCCTTGATGATCATCAGTGGATGAAGAGCGAGGAAGTTCAGGTAAACAAAGAAGACAATGATTACATAACTTATCTGCGCACAGGCCTGTTACGCCTAGAATTATAGAGCCAGTAATTCCTAGAATTTTTAAAGTATTTTTTTTCATATTGTTTAAAGCTTCTGTAGGTGATGAGGGAGCTCTTAATCCAACAGAATTTAATATATGATTGATTTGTAGCATGATATAGGTATGGATTGATGAGTTTAAAATAAATTTATTTTTATTTTCTAATATGGTTTTTTATAACATTAATTAATTTATAGCATATTAAAGATTGAATATTTATACGCTACTTTCTCGCATAAATATTCTAAGCATTTCTTCATCATCATCGCTTGTTGATGGTGTGCGAGAATGAATAGGTGTAGTTTCTGGCGAAGAAAGTTGAGGTACAGGGTATTCAGCATATGCAGGAGGTGCTTCTAGGTTTAATGGGGCTGAGGTAAGACCTCTTGATAGGTGATTAGGAGAAGTTGTCATTAGTGCATATTTGGGAGGAGGACACAGAGATTGGAATTGAGGTAGTGATAGCAGAATGTTTGCAGGAACCTCGATTGCATGCAAAGCAACAAAGCGTCTAGTTAGAGTGTGTGCTAAGGATAACATTATGGCTAATGTACTGTGGTTATGGAATCCTCTGAGAGGGCGATTAATTCTACATATTTGAGATGCTAGATTATCTAATTCTTCAAAAATCTCTGGACTATATAAATTAGAGTTTTGCATTAAAATATTTTCCATGAATGAGATTTTAAGTATAGCTTGCTGTAGGAGAAGATCAATTTCACTATCTCCATTATCAGGCGTGCTTGTCATAGATATTTCTAAGATACTAGATACAAGAGAATCTAATTGGCTAAGTGTATTAATTATTTGTGTTGTTGGATAGAGTCTTCGACTTCTGAGGGGGGTTAATTCTATTTCTGTTTCTTCTTGAGGTATGATGGGGATAAGTTCTATAGCTGGAGGGGTAATGAGTTGGTTTTTAGGAAATATGATTAACAAAAATTCTCTAAAAGCAAACAAGATATACCCACCTCCAAGCAAGGTTGATATAAAACCAACCAAAGAACATGCTTTAGTTTCGCTGTTTGATGCTAAACTTACTTTAAATAAACAAGCCATAGCTATCGAAGAAGAACCCATAGCAATCGATGAAAGAAAAATTGATTTAGTAACAACCCAACAAATTTTTTTATAATTTTTACTGTTTATTTGTTTAAAGAATGAAAAGAAAGAAGTGTATCCGAGTATGTATATAATTCCTATGGTCATTATGGAGCTAGGGGCTATTCCAATTGTGCACCAATTTCTGATAACTACATGGGAAGGAGTGGTGGTGTTAGGAGATGCAGGTAAACAAAGAAGACAATGATTGCATAACTTATCTGAGTAAAGGCCTGCTGCACCTAGAATTATAGCGCCAGTAATTCCTAGAAGTTTTAAAGTATTTTTTTTCATATTGTATAAAGCTTCTGTGGATGAGGAGGGAGCTCTTAACCCTACATAACTTAATATATGATTGATTTGTAACATGAGAGAATTATGGATTAAATAATTTAAAAAATATTAGTAGAGTTTTCTTTTAAAATCATATCTTTTTAAGATGTTTTATTACAATTATTAATAACTTAGAAAGATGTTGTAGCTATTTCAGAATTTTCTTCATATGATGGTGGAGAGGCTAAGTATAGTGAAGGCAATGTAAGTACAGTTGAAGTATTCATTGAGCTAGTCTGTTTTTCTGTATATTCAGGAGGAGGGCAAAGAGCTTGAAATGAAGGTAATGCGAGTCTAATCTCTATTGGCACTGTTATTGGATGAAGAGCAACAAGATTTCTAATTAAGGTGTGTAGTTTTCCTAGGATGGTGGATATGGAAATAATATTGTGTTCTAGTTGAAGTGGAAATATTATACTCTTTGACATAACAGATAATTCATTGATTTCTAATAGAAAATATTGTCCATAGTGAGCTAATTTTCTAAGAAAAATAGAGTCTATTTTTTGAAATAAGAGAAGAGCCTTATTTAATATTAACTGAACATCTTCTTCTATCATAATAGAATCATCGATGGCATGGTTTAAGAGATGAGAAAAAATTTGATCTACTTGTCCAAGTAAATCTAATAATTCTGTTGTAACAGGTTGTTGGGGATGGTCTATTTCTTCTTCTAATGGAGTTAAGAGGGTAATTTCAATAGGTTCTGGAAGAGCTGGTAGATTTATAGGAAGTAGAATAGATAACAAGTCATTACAGGTAAATAATATAAGGCTACTTCCGGTTAAAGCTGCCATAGGACTAGTAAGAGAGCATGCGGTAGTGTTTAAGTATATTTCGAAGAAGGTTTGAATGATACAAGTTGTTGTTATTGAAGCATTAATAACAACTATACTGAGAAAAAAGACTCCTTTAGTCAAGTTCCAATAAGTTTTTTTCAAATTTTTTCTAAATGTTGGTTTAAGCGCTAGGGTGAAAGAGGAAATGCCTAATCCATTCACAATTATACAGCATACAGCGTTATAAGAAGCTATTCCAATTATGCAGTCAGTACTGAGATTTACAGAAGGAGGAGTAGTAGTAGATTTAGTTAAATGATTACATAACTTATTTGCAAAAATGCCAACTATGCCCAAAGCTATAGTGCTAGTAATTGCTATAATTTTGCCGATATTTTTTTGAATATTTTTTAAAGCTTCTCTAGGTGAGGAAGGGGCTCTTAACCCTATATAATTTAATATACGATTGATTTGTAACATGAGAGAATTATGGATTAAATAATTTAAAAAAAATATTAATATAGATTTTTTGTAAATCATATCTTTGTAAGATGTTTTATTACAATTATTAATAACTTAGAAAGATGTTGTGGCTGTTTCAGAATGTTCTTCATATGATGGTGGAGAGACTAAGTGCAGTGAAGGCAATGTAAGTACGGTTGAAGTATTCATTGAGCTAGTCTGTTCTTCTGTATATTCAGGAGGAGGGCAAAGAGCTTGAAATGAAGGTAATGCGAGTCGAATCTCTGTTGGCACTTCTATTGGATGAAGAGCAACAAGATCTCTAATTAAGGTGTGCAGTTTTCCTAGGATGGTGGATATAGAAGTAATATTGTGTTCTAGTTGAAGTGGACCTATTATATTTTTTAAAATAAGAAATAATTCATTGATTGCCAATAGAAAAGATGGCCCATAATGAGATAATTTTCTAAGAAAAATAGAATCTATTTTTTGAAGTAAGAGCAGAGCTTTATTTAACATTGACTGAACATCATCTTCTATCATAGGAAAATGTTCGATGGCATGGTCTAAGAGATGAGAAAAAATTTGATCTACTTGTCCAAGTAAATCTAATAATTCTGTTGTAATAGGTTGGAGGGGATGGTCTATTTCTTCTTCTAATGGATTTAAGAGGGTCATTTCAATAGGTTCTTGAAAAACTGGTAAATTTATAGGAAGTAGAACAGATAACAAGTCATTACAAAAAAATAAGATAAGCCCACTTCCAAATAAAGCTGACATAAGACCAGTAAGAGAGCAAGCTGTAGTGCTTATGTCTGTGGGGAGTTTGTTTTGACCAAGACAAGCTATGGCTATTGAAGAATTTATAGTAACTATAGTTACAAGAAAGATTGATTTAGAGAAAGCGTAACAAGTTTTTTTGAAATTTTTTCTGCGTGCGTGTTTCAATAATGAAAAGCAAGAATTCTGGTTTAATGTGTATACAATTAGCATACATACTGTAGTAGAAATGCCTATTCCAGGTACGCATTTTGTTCTGTGATCGTTATAAGAAATGGATGAATTTTTAGCAGATTTAGGTAAACAAAGAAGACAATGATTGCATAACCTATCTGCATATATGCCAAGCGTTCCCACAATTATAGCGACAGTAATTTCTATAAGTTTTGCAGTATTTTGTTTTATATTGTGAACAGCTTCTCTAAGTGAAGAGGGAGTGCTTAACCCTACATAATTTAATATATGATTTATTTGCAGCATGAGAAAAATTATGAATTAACTAAGGTAAAATATACATAGTATTTCATGGATCATAACTGTGGAAGAGATTTCCTTACAATTATTAATACCTCAGAAAGATGTGACAGCTGTTTCATAATGTTCTTCATATGATGGTGGGGAGGCTAAATATAGAGGGTGGGATGTAGGTATGATTGAAATATTTATTGTAGTAGTGTTTTCTTCTGTATATTCAGGAGGAGGGCAAAGAGCTTGAAAGGAAGGTAATGCGAGTCGAATTTCTCTTGGTAATGCTATTGGATGAAGAGCAACAAGATCTCTAATTAAGGTGTGTATTTTTCCTAGGATGGTGGATATAGCAGTAATATTGTGTTCTAGTTGAATTGGAGTTATTATATTTTTTGAAATGAGATATAATTCATTGATTTTTAAGAGAAAACATTCTTCATAGTTAGCTAATCTTATAAGAAAAATAGAGTTTATTTTTTGAAGTAAGTACAGAGCTTTATTTAACATTAATTCAACATCTTCGTCTATAATAGTATCATCATTTAAGGCCTTGTCTAGGAGATGAGAAAAAATTTGGTCGACTCGTCCTAGTAGATCTAATAATTGTGTTGTAGTTGGTTGTAGGGGATGGTCTATTTCCGTTCTTAAGGGAGTTATGAGGGTCATTTCAATAGGTTCTGGAAGAGCTGGTAGGTTAGTAGAAAATAGAAGGAAGAACAATTCGTTAAAAGAAAATAAGATATACCCACTTCCAAGTAAAGCTGACATAAGACCAGTAAGAGAGCATGCCATAGGTTTTCCTATTGTGGTGCTTTTGCTTTCAATTATACATGCTATAGTCAGCGAAGAATTTATAATAACTACACTTAAAAGAAAGATTGATTTAGTGAGACGCCAACAATTTTTTCTATGCGTGTATTTACAACATGAAAAGAAAGAGTTAGGGTTTAATTTATACACAATTACTGTACATATTATGCTAGACATGGCTATTCCATGTGCGCATTTGTTGCTGAGAGATAGTAAAGAAGGGGATAAAGCATTATTAGATTCTGGGAAACAAAGAAGACAGTCATTGCATAATGTATCTGAATAAAGGGCTAAGCTGCCTATAATTAAAGCGCTAGCAATTTCTATAAATTTTAAAGTATTTTGTTTTATGTTGCGCAAAGCTTCTCTAGGCGAAGAGGGGGCCCTTAACCCTGCATAACTTAATATATGATTGATTTGTAGCATGATAAAAATGATGAATTAATTAAATTAAAATGACTTTTTCTGTTGTTAAGAACTTAGAAAGATCTTGTAGCTCGTAGAGAATATTCTTCATATGATGGAGGAGAGGCTAAATATAGAGGGTGCGATGTAGCAGAAGTATTAATTTCAGGCATGTTTTCTTCTGAATATTCAGGAGGAGGACAAAGAGCTTGGAACGAAGGTAATGCTAATTGAATCTCTGTTGGTACTGCTATTGGATGAAGGGCAACAAGACCTCTAATTAAGGTATGTAATCTTGCTAAGAGGGAAGATATAGCAATGATATTTCCTTCTTTGTGCAATGGAGGTGTTATGTTCTTTAAAATAAGAGATAATTCATTAATTTCCAAAATATAAAATTGTCCATAACTAGCTAATTCTTTAAGAAAAATAGAATGTATTTTTTTAATTAAATAAAGAGCTGCGTCTAACATTAATTTAACATCGTTTTCTAGGACAGCATCATCATTTAAAGCTTGGTTTAAGAGTTGAGAAAAAATTTGATCTACTCGGCCAAATAAATCTAATAATTGTGTTGTAAGGGGTTGTAGGGGATGGCTGCCTTCTATGCTTAAGGGATTTAAGAGAGTCATTTCAATAGATTCTGGGATATGTGGTAGATTAGCAGGAAGGATGAGTAGTGTTAATTTTTTTAACGCATAAATACAATACCCTATTCCTAAAACAGTGTTCATGAGGCTTGCTGTCGAGCATATGATGGCATTTGGAAAAGTGTTTTGTTGCATGTTAAGGATGCATTCTAATATAGAATAAAATTCAGTCATAATCAGAGCAAATAGAACGCAAGTTTTTAGTATCCCATAAGTTGCAGATAATTTACTAGTACTTGTTAAAGCATAAAAACATGAGTGGTATACATGACTGAAAAGTAAATAAATAATGTTACTATTCATTATGACATTGACAGTAATCGTTGCAAGGCTACGAGTGTTGTTTGGTAAGTGATAATTATTATTTTTAAAAATATGTGTAGATAAATTATTAAAATCTAATGAGTCGTTAGAATTGGAGATTCTTTGGCAGAGTGGACAGTCATAACATAAAAGCCCAGCGCAGATGCCTGAGATGCCTAAGATTGCAGAGCTGGTTATTTTTAATAATGTTCGAGAATTATTTTTCAGATTCTTAATAGCTTCTGTTGTAGAAGTGGGGGCGCGTAGTCCTGCGTAGCTCAATATATTGTTAATATGAATCATAATAATTTACTGAAGTTTTAGTAATAGACGATTTTAAAGAGATTAGTTGGCTTTGAGGACTTTCTACAGAAAATCCATGTATGCTGTTACTGGTTCTTTTAAGGGCGTTTAATAAAAAAAAGCAGATGTCAGCGCTCTTTATGCGAGTATTGCTTGCTATTTTTAGTAGTTTTTTAAAATGGGTTTCCATGTTGTGAGGAGCTTTTTTAGAAGATATAGAGGCTCTTAAGCCTACATAGATTAATATAATTGATTTGAAACATGAGAGAAGTATGGATTAATCAATACAAAAAAAAATTATTTTAAAATTATAGCTTTGTAATAGATTTATTTACAATTATTAATAATACAGAATGATGTTATAGCTTTTAGCAAATGTCCTTTATATCATGTTGGGGAAGCTAAGTGTAGAGGTCTAATGTAAGCATGGTTGAAGTAGTCATTGAACTAGTATTTTCTTTTGTATATTCAGTAGGTGGGCAAAGACTTCGAAAAAAAAGTCATGGCTCGCGCAATGGAGATAGTATATTTTTTGAAGAAAATAAAGGACTGCGTTTAAGATCCCTTCAACATTTTTTCTATAAAAGAAGAATTATTTAAGATTGGGTCTAAGAGATGAGAAAAAATGAGAGCCATGCTTCTGAATAAATCTAATAATTGTATTGAGATGGCGGTGTAGGCATGGTGGTCGTCTGTCCTTAAGGGATTTAAGAGGGTATTTTCAATAGATTCTATGAAGGGTGGTAGATTAGTAGGAAGAATAACAAGGCCTGGAGCTTAATTTTGAGATAGGTTTTTTATTATTATTAATAATTCAGGATGATGTTGCAACTGTTGGCGAATATTCTTCATATGATGGAGGAGAGGCTAAATATAGAGGGTGCGATGTAGCAGAAGTATTAATTTCAGGCATGTTTTCTTCTGAATATTCAGGAGGAGGGCAAAGAGCTTGAAATGAAGGTAATGCTAGTTGAATCTCTGCTGGTGCTGCTATTGGACAAAGAGAAACAAGATTTCTAATTAAGGCGTGTAGTCTTGCTAGGATGATGGATATAGAAGTAATATTATGTTCTGGTTGAGATGGAGATGTTATATTTTGTGAAATAAGGGATAATTCATTGATTTCCAAGGTATAAGATTGTCCATGGCTGCCTAATTTTTGAATTAAAAGAGGCTTTATTTTTTGAAATAAGTACAAAGCTTTATTTAACATTAATTCAATATTTTCTTCTGTAACAGAAGAATCATCTAAAATCTGGTCTAAGAGATGAACAAAAATTTGATCGACTCTTCCAAGTAAATCTAATAATTGTGTTGTTGTGGATTGTAGGGGATGATCTGTTTCTGATCTTAATGGAGTTAAGAGGGTCATTTCAATAGATTCTGGAAGAGGTGGCAGATTAGAAGGAAGTAGGAGTAAGAGCAATTCTATTAAAGCATAAGAACAATATCCTGTTCCTAACAGGGTGCTCATTAAGGTTGTTTTAGAGCATATAATATCATTTTTTAGAGTTGTTTTTTGTATATCAACCATACATTCTAATATAGAATATAATTCAGCCATAATAAGACACGTTAACATTACAGTTTTTATTATGGAAAAGGTGAAGGCTAATTTCTTTTTATTTATCAAAGCCTTAGTGCATAAGGTCCTTTCATGTACGAGAAGCGTATACCCAATGCTGCCACTGATTATTGTATTGGAGATAATCGTTGGAATACAACGAATGTTTATTTGTGAATGGTGATTATTTTCAACAAGAATATTTTTTAAGAGATTATGGGAAGATGAGGATTGAGTAGAAGGGTTTATGGGTATGCATAAGGGACATTCATGACATGAAAATCCAGCAAAGATGCTTGAGATTCCTAAGATTGCAGAGGTAGTGATTTTGAGTAATTTTATAGAATTATTTTTCATGTTATTAAAAGCTTCTGATGGCGAAGTAGGGGCACGGAGTCCTACATAGTTCAATATGTTGTTAATATTAATCATGATAATTTACTTAATTCTTAGTAATGGTTGGGGATGGAAGAGTGTTGTTCATTTTGAGGGGTTTCTTCAGAGAATCCATTTGATGTTGGTAATGAATATAAAGGAGGAGATTCAAGGAGAAAGGAAGTTGTTATAATGTTATGAGAACAATCTCTAAGTAAGGGCTCTTCTTCTAAGCTGTAAACAGGAGGAGGACATAGAGCCTGTAGAGAAGGAAGAGCAATATTTGTAGTTAAAGAAGATTCTAGCGCACCAAGAGAAACAAGTTTACTTGTTAGTGAATGTGCATGCCCTAAAATTTTTGCTAATTGAATAAGATTATTTGAGTGAGAGAGGGGCAAAGTAACTTTAAGTAAGATATTTTGCATGAAGGCGATCTCTTGAATAAAAGAAAGATTATAGGAGCTAAGTTGAAAAGCTTCAGATAGCTCTTTTATATTGGTTTGAGCTATTTGTAATAAAGACAAGTCTGCTGCATTATTCGAAAGTTGATTTATAGAAGAAGTTAAAAGCTGAGTGATAGATATGTCTATCTGACAAAGTAGATATAATACTTTTAAGTGACTTTGTGTGGTGGGAGCAGAGTTTATTAAAGATGTAACAGGTAGCATTTCTATATACAAGGGAGATTGTGGATATGAAGGGGTAAGCATAGAAAATAAAAATATCTGTAAAGCATGGAGACAGTATCCACAACCAGCAATAATCCCAAACATTTCAGTTACTTTGCATCCTATGCTTTGGGACTGTTTAGAGCCAGAAAGATTAATTTGTGCTAACATGCAAAATAGATTCGAGCTAAGTCCAAATAAAGTAAACAGTATAAGAGTAATATTTTTTCCTGTTATCCAGGATGATTTTTTTAAGATGTGACTGCTTTGATGAGTACGTGTTGACATCTTATAATTATTTTTTAATAATTTTAGTATTCCTACGTACATAGTGAATGAGCTGAGTAACCCAGGCAGACAGTATAAGTAAACTGAAGATGGATGAGCTATTGTAGAGCTGCTCTTTTCATTAAAGTCAGAGGAGTCAGATGAATAACATAACATGCAGTTATTACATATAAGGCTAGTAGCTATTCCAGTGATGCCTATAACAGCAATAGCAGTAATTTTTAATAGTAAAGAGGTGTTATGGCGAGTGTTATGGATAGCTTCCTGAACTGATGTGGGTGCTTTAAGTCCCACATAGCTTAATAAATGATTGATTTGTAGCATGAAAATAATATAAATAAATTAACATAAATTAACATAAATTAACATAATTTTATTGAACTATAGAGTATGGAGGGGGTGTTTCCAGTATTAATTTTACTTTAGATTTAGGAATTGGGATTGTGGAAGAGCTTAAAGCTTGATCATCACTATAATCAGGGGGAGGGCAAAAAAGTTGAATATGTTGAAGTCCTATAAGTCTTATTTTAACAAGATCAATATTATGGGTACAAATAATATGCTCTTCAAGTTTATGAAGCGTGTCTAACATTGGGAAAAAAATACTCATATGTTGTGCAGACAAAGGAATGGATATCGATTTTAATGTAACTATTAAAGAAAAAAAAGTCTGTTGCCAATTGTCATTAATTAATTGAGAATTTTTATTCAGTGTTTCAATAATTGTTTGTATGATATTTAAGGCAAGCTCTAAAAGCATTGTAATTTCAGCTCTTTCTGAATCATTCTCTTCAATAGCTTTTTCTAAGATTTCATTAAGTAATAGATCCACTTCAAAAATTAACTGAAGAAGGTTTTCTTCAGGGGTGGCGTTGGTTTCTGAAAGTGTTGTTATAGCTGTCATTTCTATATCTTCAAATATAGGTAATGGTTTAATTGGTGCTATGAGGTATAGGTATGTTTTTAGATAAAAAATACTATAGAGAATGCCTGTTAATAATGTTAAAAAGCTGGTACTGGAGCAATTCTTATCGAGAGAAAAGGCAATTTTTTTATGAATGCATATGGCGTTAACACTTAGTCCAGTAATGCTTAATATCAGTACAAGAATATTTTTTAGTAAAAGGCATAATACTTTTGTACAGGTAGGATTGCTGTTAGAATTACATAGAAAAAATCCATGTGTACTAAATAATCCGCATAGCATGTCGCTATACATACATGTAGAAACGATGACAGCAGGTATGCAGTGAGATACAAGGGTAAAAGGAGCATTTGTGATTAAGGAAGGACTCAGGGATAAGCATTGAGCTCCTGTGTAGATGCCAGTGCTTCCTAATATCAGACGAATACTTAATTTAAAAATTTTTCTACTGTTATTGATAATATTTTGAACGACTTCGCTAGGTGAAGAAGGCGCCTGTAAGCCAATGTGGCTTAGTAAAGTATTAATATATATCAAAATAAAAAATAATAATAAAAAAAAAGAATTTTATTCTGTTTGTCAAAAAAAAGACAATATTAAAAATTTTCTTCTTTCATTAATGGTGGAGTTAAAGAACAAACATCAATTTCATCAGATGAAGAAGAAGCTCTTCTTACATGTTGTTGAATGATGGTTGGACTGGTAGTGGTTAGGGGTGCTGCAAGGCTATAATTATGTTCTATTTGTGTAAGTGATTGAGTGAAAGAGCCAACATTAATTTCTTCAGATGAAGAAGAGGCTCTTCTTGTATGTTGATGATTTAATAATGGTCTAGAAGATATAGAGAGATCAATAGGAAAATTGTTATTTTCTACAGGATGGGCAGCTTGGTTTCTTCTTATTCTGTCTAGATGCTGTATATGATTTAGTAATTGAATAGTGCTTATAGTACAATTTTGTAGTACTCTGTCCTGTTCAGATCCAAAATCATTAAATTGAGGAATCATAGTTCGAAGTAGTTGATTTACATAATCAATAATTTGTCGATACATGATGCTACTGTTAGTGGTTACTATACGAGGAAGAGGTAGACCATGGTTAATACATAAACATCTATTAATAATGGCATATTGCATTCGAGCAAAGAAATCTTCCATTCCCATTAAAAAAATTTCTTGATTAGGTTGATAATGAAATAGTCGATTGCCTACTAGTATAGGGAGCCAGTAAAATGGGTTCATCTCTACACAAAAAGAATGATTATTATTACTATAAAATAAAAAAGGGAAAGACATTAATAAAAGCAAAAATTTTAAGAAAGTTAATTATATGCATCATTTCAAAAAAAACATCAATATATATTAAAATTAAATATTTTCAAATAATTATTTGCTATGAACTGCTAGTTCAGAATTGTTTATTTATAAAGGCATATGCTTTTTTTGATATGTTTTTACAGGATACAAATTTTAAATTAATAACCAATTTATTATTAACATTTCAGGTGTCTACAAAAAGTTGAGATATTTATGGGGGGAGAAATCATTAGAAGTGAAGTTTAAAAATTTTCTTGTTTGTTTTTTTTCTTTTGTTTTCTCATTCTATTTAAAAAATATTACCAGGAAAAATGATGTACATTTCTCATTCTTATGATGATTTATCTATGAGAGATAGATTTAACTGTAATGAATGTTTAAATCGTTCATGTCGAAGTGTTTTGGGATTATGTGCACTTACATTAATCGCTGGGCTGATTGCTTGTACTGTTCTATTTTGGGGTCTTCCTGCAGGTATTGGTTCTGTTGGGGGGTTATGTGCTATTTTTATTTTAGGAGTTATTACTTATCTTATTTGTTGTAGGCAGAATAGATGTACGGGATCATCTGGTTGTAATGTAGAAGATATGATTGGAGGGATATTGACAGGGTGTTTATGCCTTTGTTGTGCATCAGCTTTTTCAAGGCGTGTATAGTAAAAAAATGTAACTTTAGGCAACAGGACAGGTTAAGAGGGAATGTTCTTGGATAGATCCAGCAATGACTTGTAACAAATGTGTGGAAGGAGGTAAAGAACTTCTTAATTGAGGAGAAGATATAAACATTTGTCCTGATTCAGGTATTTCTTTGCATAAATTTTCAGCTCTTTCGTTGTCCAAGCTTGTTTCAGGATCATCAATACACATAACAGGTCTTATATCCTTCAAGCGGTCAGATAGAATGGCATATTCTGCAAATTTTAATGATGCAGTACAGCAGCGTTGTTGTCCTGTGCTAGAAAAAGCTAGAGCAGCTTTTTCTTGGTTTAATATGATCATATCATCTCTATGCGGTCCTGTTAAAGTATTACCAAGTTCTGCTTCTTTGCTGCGGAGCTTTTGAAAGCTTCTATTCAATAACAGGATTAATTCTTTTTTTTCAAAGGAATTATTTTCTTTAATTCCAGGTTTATAGATAACTTCAAGTTGCTCATGAAATCCCCAAAAAGATTGATGAAATTCCTGACTTTTTTGGTTAATAAGATTTATTAATGAAGAGCGAGCTTGTATGAGGTAAGCCCCTGCTATTGCTAATTGTTCTTCCCAGACCTCTATGGAAGCAAAATTTTTGATTTTAAGGAGAGTATTACGATTTTTTAAAGAGCGATTGTAGCGACTGAAATGATAAAGATAGAAAGGATCACTTTGTATTAATTGTAGATCAAGAAAAGATCGACGTTCAGCAGGGCTTCCTTTAATCAGATGGACATGGTCAGGGTGTAAGATAACCCCAGGAAGAATTCCTGGTAAAGTGCTTAATGTAGGAAGAGGTGTTGTGTTATAAAGAATTTTTTTCCCTTTTCTATCAAAAAAAAAAGATAACGACTGGTCTATATCAAATTTTTTAAAAATAATTTCTAAGAAAAAATGCTTTTCTCCCCAATGAATGCAATCTGCTAAATGAGAGGTTTTAAAAGATCTTCCTGTCATAAATAAAGAAAAAGCTTCTAAGAGGCTAGTTTTTCCTTGGGCATTTTTTCCATAAATAAAATTTAGGTTGTCTCCAAATGTTACGAACTGTTCTTTATAATTACGGAAATTTTTTAAATATAAAGATGTAATTTTCATTCGAATACTAATTGTTGATTTATTCAGATGAATGTAAACAATGTTCCTGCTTCATCATCATAAAGATGACAAAAAAGACTTTTTAATGATGAAGCAAGACATGATTATAAGGAGTAGTTATTCATCATGTAAACGCATTGGCATAATGATAAATAATGCATTTGTTGAGTCTGTAATCACACCAGGATTATATGAATCTGAAAGCCCAAGTTTTAAAGATTCATCTTTACTATGTCTTAAGATATCTAAAAAGAAAAATGGGTTAAATGCTATTTCTAACTTATCACCTGCATAATTGACTGGCATGCTAACTTTACCTTCTCCAACTTGAGCACAGTTAGCAGTCAAAATTAATTCCCCAGGAAGAAAAGTAAATCGAACTGATTGGGCAGAGTCATTCGTAAATAAAGCTACTTGTTTTAAAAGAATAATGAGTTCTTCTCGATGTAAATCTAACGAGATTTGGCTATTTGTAGTGACTATAGGTTGAAAATCAGGATATTCTCCAGAAATGAGCTTAGTGATTAATAAAGCTGATCCTGATTCAAATGCTACTTTATCTTCTGTTAAGAAAAGAGTAGTAGTTGGGTCTTCGCCAAACATTTTACTAATTTCATCAACAGCTTTTATTGGAAGAACATATTCTCCAGATAATTCAGAAGGACCTGTAATATTAATTTCTGTTTTAGCTAATCGTTTTCCATCTGTTCCTACAAAGATAGCTTTTCCATCAATAATTCTCAGTAATACACCTGTTAAAACATAGCGACTATCTTCTTTTGAAACCGCAAATGCTGTTCGGGAAAGAGTTTCTTTTAGTTGTTCTGTAGAAAGGGTTACTTTTACAGCTTCTCTAAGATCTGGCAAATCAGGAAATTCTTCTTTCTTTAAACTATGTAAACGAAATTTTGAAGATCCTGATACAATTTCTACCATAGAACCTTCATAAGAAGAAATTTCAATATTAGGATCTGTTAATTCTCTAACAAGTTGAAAAAACCTACGAGATGGAATAGAAAGAGATCCTTTTTCTTGTGTGCGTGCTTTAGCTGAGCATTTGGTTCCAACTGTTAAATCTGTTGCAGTAAATACCAATTCATCATTCTCAGCTTCAATAAGAACATGAGAAAGAATAGGAATAGGTGCATTAGGTGGAACAACATTTTGGATTTTTCTAATGAGATTACTAAGCTCACTACGTGATACAACAAACTTCATGAAAATACTCTATTTGAGTTATGCATCTACAAAATAAAGAGGATCATTTTCAAAAGTCAAGAAGAAGAAAAAAAAAACCAATTCTGTTATCCTAGATTTTTATAAGTGAGATTATGACATACAAAGAAGTTGTTTCAAATAGACGTGCTTTTCGTGATTATGATATTTCAGAATCGTTTGAAGCAGGAGTAGTATTACAGGGTACTGAAGTGAAATCATTACGGGATCATGGAGGTGGTTTAACAGAAGCGTATGTACGAATTATTCGTAGTGAAGCTTGGTTAATAGGATCTTCTATAGCTTTGTATCGTTTTGGTAATTTTAATAATCATGAAGAAAAACGTGACCGTAAATTGTTACTACATAAAAGAGAATTAAATAAATTAAAAAAATTTGCTGAAATGAAGGGGTATACATTAGTTCCTTTAGCACTTGTATTAAAAAATGGTTTATTTAAATTAAAAATTGGCTGCGGAAAAGGTCGGCGGGAATTTGATAAGCGCCAAGCTGTGGCAGAGAAAGAAGGAAAACGTGCTGCTGCACGTGCCATAAAACGGTCAACAGAAAGTTAATATTTCAAAAAGATCATGGTATTCTTGATCTGGAACTTCCTTTAGGTCGTTGATTACTTATCCAGTAAGGAAGAGTATAAGTTAAAATAGCAAATATACAGTTTATGAAAATCATTTCAGGTAAAGCTTTTATTCCTTTAGTAAGTAAGGAATAGGTGGATCCAATGCTAAAAAAAGGCAGGATGATGCAGCTATTTATAAAAAATATAAAAGAAAAAATACCAGAAATTAAAGGAAAAGATAGGAAGCGATCTTCAAACAAATGTCTTGCTAGAATGCTGGTAGTTAATGTAGTTAGGGGATACAGAATAAGGTTTGTTCCAAATACATCACCAAAAAGATCAGATATTAGGCCACATAAAATACTCTTTCTTAATGTCACATGAGAAGGAAATTTTCTATAGCATAGAGCAATGTAAGGGGCAAAGAATAAAGGAAGAAAGAAAATACCAGTGGTTGGAAGCAAGGTTACAGTGAAACAGCCAATGTAGAATAGAATAATGGAATTCATGAGGTATAAAGCTCAATCTTTAGTAATTTTTTATTTTCAAGAAAGACAAGTCCTTTGTAAAGCAAAGAAAAAGCTATTTATATTTTTGATAATGGATTCATATCAAAAGAGCTGTAGATCTATAAGTAAATAAGAATTAAAAAAACATAATATTTATTTTAAATATAGTATGTATTTAATTTTGTTAATTAGTTAGCATGACAATAAATATGTTTAAAACAGGGGTTTCTATTTTTATCACCCTGGAGATTTTGTGAAAAAGAAAATTAAAGAACAAACTAAAATTTTAATAAAATGTGCAAAAAAAGAAAATTTTAAACCTATGAAGATGCTGTCTAAGAAAGTAAGTAAAGAAGCAAAAGATCTTATTCAAAAAGATGTGCTAAGCAAAAAACTAAAAAGTAAACAAAAAATTGCATCTTCAAAATTCAAAATTACACATAGAATAACTGATCAAGCGCGTCAATTTGATCTTTTAATTCAATCGTTAATATGTAAAAAAAAATCTTCTGAAAAAGATACTAAAATACTGTTGTTTAATCATGATAAGGGTTTTGTTCTAGCAGATTTAGATGTTTTTGAGATGTATCCAAATCAATCATTTAATAAATAATATATTTATTAATTTATTTTTCTTATAAAATTTTATTTAGTAATACAAGCTATTTAGTTTATTGCTAATGATTAGTAATAAATAAATATAAAAAAGGATTTTTAGAAGATAATATCTTCAGTAAAGCAGGGATTGCTTAATATTTATGTCAAATGTACAGCCCCCAGGATCTCATCCTTCAGAGTATCCAAGTGAAGAGGTTCTTCATTTTGTTGATGCAGCGCAAGAAGCGCAAGTTATTGGAGCAGAGTACTTGTCTCTAGAAGTCCAGAATCAAGATGATTTATATGCACCATTATCAACAGCATTGTTTGGAGTTTCAGATCATCCCATTCAAAGTGATGAAGTTACATCAGTTAGGCACGAAGAGTTAATGCAAATGGGGAGGATTACCACATCAAAATTATTAGCTTCAGAAAAAACAGGATCTGTTCCAGAAAACGTTACTGATAAAGAAGGAGCGTTAGCTTCAATAGAAGAGTCTAAAATTATACCTCAAGATGGCAAAATGGCTAGTTTAAAAGGAGAAATTACTCCTGAAAAATTGCCTTTTGTTGCACAAACTTCTGCTCAAATAGCAGATTCAACAGATATTAATTGCCCAAAAGATATAAAAATGGCTGATCCTATTCAAGATGTGGAAGTAAAGGTAGCTTCAAAAGAAAGCTTATTAGAAGATTTTTTTGATGTTCCTGTAGAAGAGCTAGCTTGGATGCTAGCTCCGGAATTAGAACGAAAAGAACAAGAAAAAAGAAACCGAGCTTCATCTTTACGATCATCATATTCTCATTTAAACAAAAAAGAAGAAGATAAGCTCGGATCAGTTTTAATTGATATTTTAGAGAACGAGCAAGGAAAAGAAGACCAAGAAGAAGAACCTAAAGAAGAAGAAATTTCTTTAGATCCTCTTAATCAAAAAGTTCAAGATACAGCTCATAATCAAATCCCTACAGAAGATTTCAATTTTTTGAAAAAAGAAGAGATTCAGCTTAAAAAATCATTAGTGATTCCTAAAGGAGATGGAGTCAAAGCTGTTCCAGATTTTTTATTAAAACAAGAAAGATTCTATCCTTTTCGTTCAGTTTCAGGAAATTCTTATAAGGTAAATGAGGTTTTGCCTGTAGAGACAGTAGATAATGATCTCTTAAACAAAGAAACAAGGATGAATCAACTGCAAGTGAAGGAAAAAAACAAGCATCTTAAATACTCTTAAGAAATTTGATTTTTTTTATCTTGATACATAAAAAAAGGTAAAGCTAGACAAATCAAAAATCCACTGATTATCACTGCTTCGTATATAAATCGTTGATCTGGAGTGATTAAATTGTATGGGGGAATGAAGCCAATTCCAAGTGCACATAAGATAGATAATAAACCTAAAATACTTAGGCTCCAAATGGAAAAATTACTTTTTAGTAATCCATATTTTTGTTTTTTTTCTGGATGTCGATGATGTAGAACAAGGGCTGCGCATATCATAATGATATACATCATAAAGCATACTTGAGTGCATAAAAGATTTAATATCCAATAAGCAATACTAAAATTAGAGATAAATAAAAATCCACAAGCAGCAATTGAAACTATACATGCTTGAAAAAGAAGGATAAAAACAGGGCTATTATTCTTATTAACTTTAGTAAAAGCTTGTGGTAGGCATCCATATTGAGCGCTATTCCATAATCCTTTAATGGGACCAAGCATCCAAACATTCATTTGACCAAGGATACCTAAAAGGATGGCTATCGATAAAGTTTTTGTCAGCCAATCATGTCCTGTAGATCCAAGAAAGATTCCTAATGCATCCAATAAGGCAGTAATAAGATTGAGTTCTTCTTTAGGAATGGCTATAGCTACAGCTAAAGTACCACCAACAAGAAAAAACATTAATAAGCCTGCCGCCATGAATAATGCTATAGGATAGTTTTTTCTTGGATTTTTCATTTCTAAAACTAAGTTAGAATTAGTTTCTAATCCTGTAAATGTTAAAAAAGCGCCAGAAATCATAGCAATTGATGTCATTAATCCATTAGATGTAGGAAAGATTTCTCTCGCTGAAATGGACAGATAGCTATGATTACCTTTAATTAGCCAAATAAGAGCCATTCCTGAAAGAATACATCCTGGAATGATGGTTCCTATAAAGAGGCAAATAGTGCTTAGATAAGAAGAAAATGATAATCGTAAGAAATTAATAAAGGTTAAGCTCCAAAAAATTACTAAAATGACGCTTAAGAAAAAGAATTTATTTTCAATGAGTTCAGGAAAGACCAATCTTCCAAAGCTGAGAGTAAAAAAAGCTAATACAGCTGGGTACCAAGTAATGTTATGAAACCATTGAAACCAGACTGCTATAAATCCCCAGCGAGGACCAAAAGCTTCTTTGACCCACACAAAGATACCCCCAGGAAAAATAGATACTAAATCAGCAGCTATGAGAGCATAGGGGATCATGAAACAGCTAACAGCAATGCCATAATAAAAAATAGTAGAAAGTCCTTGGCCAGCTAAAAATGCTAAATTTCTTAAGCTAAGTACAGACCCAAGAGAAAGTAGCATGATAAAAAAAGTTCCTAATTGTTTCTTTCCAGATCCTTTTTTTGTGATATGCATGGACTTTTTACCTTTTAAGCAATGGTGACATTTTGGTTAAGATAAACATTTTGAATGGCATTAAGTAGTGTAATGCCCTCATTAAAAGGTTTTTGAAATGCTTTTCTTCCAGCAATTAAGCCCATTCCACCAGCTCTTTTATTGATAACAGCTGTACGAACTGCTTCATTCAAATCAGCTTCATCAGATTTTAAGGAAGGGCCACCTGAATTAATTAATCCAATCTTTCCCATATAGCCATTAGCTACTTGATAACGACATAGATCAATAGGATGAGGGCTAGATAGTTCAGAATACATTTTAGGATCAGATTTTCCATATTTTAAAGCAGTAAAACCACCATTACATGTAGGCATTTTTTGCTTTACAATGTCAGCGCCAATGGTAGCGCCAAGGTAATTTGCTTGACCAGTAAGGTCAGCAGCAGCATGGTAATCATTTGTAGAGGTAGAAAAAGCTGCATTCCTAAGATAACACCATAAAATAGTTCCCATACCTAATTCATGAGCTATTGAAAAAGCTTCAGAGACTTCTACTATTTCTTGAGCACTTTCTTCTGATCCAAAATAAATGGTTGCACCAACAGCTTGAGCGCCCATGTCATATGCATTTTTGACTTGAGTAAAGAAGATTTGATTGTGGCGATTTGGGTAAGAAAGTAATTCATTATGATTAAGTTTTAGGATAAATGGGATTTTATGAGCGTACTGACGAGATAAAATAGCCAAGGTTCCATAGGTAGATGCTACAGCACTGCAGCCACCTTCTAATGCTAAGCGTACAATATTTTCAGGATCAAAAAAAAGAGGATTAGGGCAAAAGGCAGACCCAGCAGAGTGTTCAACGCCTTGGTCTACTGGTAGTATAGATAAGTAACCAGTATTTTTAAGATTTCCAGTATTAAAAAGTTGAGCTAGGCTGACTAAAACGCGGTTATTGCGATCAGAATTCTTAAATATACGATCAATCCAATCTGAGGAAGGTAATATTAATTGATCTTTAGTGATTCCAGAGCTTACATGTGTTAATAAATTTTGTGCATCAGCACCTAATAAATTTTCTATAGACATAGTATCTGTCATTTTAACCCCTATAACTCAATTTGTTTTTAACTCATCATATAGTTTTTAAAAATTTTGCTTCATCTATTAAAATTTATACTCACATTTTTTTTCTATTAATTTATATTAAATAAAATTATCTAAAGTTTTCTGGTTTTTCTAAATATAGATGAAGATGCTTAGAAAATAATCTATAGAGGAAATAATTCAAAGCAATCAATGATTTAAAAATAAAAATATGACAGAGTCCATTTAATGAAAGACATAAAAGAAATAATTCTTTTTAAAACTCATATAATATGCAGAATAATATGAATTTTATAAAAGAAGAGAAAAGACTGTAGCTATTGGATACCTTACTTAAGTGTACCAGCTGTAATTTGACAAATCCTATAGTTGCATAAAAACGTTTATTTTTTTACAATCACTTTTCGTTTAGGGAGCTCTTAACCAGTCTATGGTATTTGATCCCATCCTTCTGTTTTTATCAAAACCCCCAGGTTATCCCATGGCAAGTAAGCAAAGAGAGATCATTAAGCTTAAAAGTTCAGAAAGTACTGATGTTTATTGGACAATAAAAAATCGTCGTAATACAACTGGTCGTTTAGAATTAAAAAAATTCGATAAAAAGCTACGTCGTCATGTAATCTTTAAAGAAGCCAAATAAACCTTCTTTAAGAGCATTGCTATGCGATTTGAGTTTTCTGTAGCCTTTTGGTATTTATTTCCACGAAAAAGACGATTATATTCTTCACTCATGTCGCTATTTTCTATATGTGTCATTGCCTCAGTAGTATGGTTATCGACTGTTTTTTTATCTGTAATGGAACAAGCTGAAAAAAAGTGGATTCATGATTCATTAATCTTGGGAGCTTCTTTAAAGATTGTTCCATCAAGAAATTATTTTCAGTCTTATTATTACAAAATAGATGAAGCTTCTGAAGCTTCAAATTTTTCTTGTAAAAACTTACAAGAAAAATTAGTAAGCATAAAGACAGATCCTTTTAATGCAGATTATGATGAAGAATTATCTGAAGAGTTACCTAATCCAGATTTAAATGCTGATGGGACAGTTAAGGATATTGTAAAAGATACTTACGCTTTACTGTCAAATTATTTACCTTCTCAAGTAACGATTGAGCCTCGAATTATTTCATTGGGAGATTTAAGAGTTGTTTTGCGAGACAAAGGGTTAATGCAAGAAAGATTTATAGGACAAAGTTCATATGCAATTCCATTGCAGATTTCAGACAATATCCTTTTTGATGCTATCAAGCCATTAACAGCTAAGGAAATTACCTTTCTTTATAATGATCATCTAGCTGAAAAAGGATTACAATTAGATTTTTTAAAAAAACAAGGTTCTCATTTTTTATATCAATTTTTTCATCTTAAAGACTTGGCAATAAATCCAGTGGTACTGCCAGCTCATTTTGAATCTTCAGGAGTTCTTATAGGAGATAAAGGGCATTTTACTTTTCATGCAGCTGATTTTGGAAGTTTTCAAGAGCGGAATATTCCTGTGCAGGTAGTGGGCTTTTATAATCCAGGCTTAAGTCCATTTGGAGGAAGAAGTGTTTTAATGTTTCCTGAAGGATTTGCGCAATTGGCTTCTAATGCTGCTTTTATAGAGGGTATATTCGAAGAAGCTTTGGACATAAGGGCTGCTAATATTTCATTAAAAAATATTGGGAAAATGAAAAAAAATTTAGAAAATTTACTCCAAAAATCTGGGTTTGGAGATTTTTGGGAAGTAAAAGCTTTTTATGATTATTCTGATATAAAGCCTTTTTTAAGTCAGCTACATACTGAAAAGGTTCTTTTATCTTTGGTCTCTTTGATGGTTTTAGCAGTAGCTGCGTCAAATATTGTAGCGATGTTAATGCTACTAGTTTATCGGAAGCGTAAAGAAATAGGTATTATGTATGCCTTGGGAGTTTCTAAAAATAAAATGATGTTAATTTTTGGCTTATGTGGAGTTTTGACAGGCTGTGCAGGATCTTTAATAGGTGGCTTTTTAGCCTGGATTACTTTAGAAAATCTAAATAGCTTAATCAGTTATGTTGGATTTATAAAGGGTATTGATCTTTTACAGATAGGTGTTTTTGAGGCGTCAATTTTTTCTAAATCTGGAGGATGTACATATCTTGTTATTGTTATAGCTACCTTATTTCTTTCTTCTATAGCTGCCATTTTTCCTGTGAAAATGGTTTCTGCTATGAATCCAACAGAGTTGTTAAATGGTGAATAAATCTCCTACTTTATTTTTAAAAAAGATTAGTAAAGGCTTTCAAACAGATCATTCTTTTAAGCTTTTTTTGAATGATATTTCACTATCTCTTTTTTCTGGGCAAAGTATGGCTATAACTGGTTCTTCAGGTTCTGGTAAAACAACATTGCTGCATATCGCGGGAGGATTACTAAAGCCTGATCAAGGAAGTGTGACAATAAAAGGTAAAAATCCCTTTTCTCATGATGGGGCATTTATCAGAAATCGTTGTATAGGTTCGATTTTTCAATTTTTTCATTTATTAGATGATTATGATGTTTTAGGAAATGTTATTTTTCCAGCCTTGATCAATATGGATTCTAGAAGATCCAAAAAAGAAATTCATAAACAGGCGTTAGATTTATTAAGTAGTGTTGGTATGGATCATCGTATACATGCTTCTTGTCAAGATTTGTCAGGAGGAGAAAAGCAGCGAGTGGCAATAGCAAGAGCTTTGATTAATGAGCCAGACCTTATATTAGCAGATGAGCCTTCAGGAAATTTGGATCAAGGAACAGCAAAAAATATTCATGAGTTGCTTTTAGAGCTAGCTACAGAAAAAAATTATGCTCTTTTAATAGTTACGCATAATCCACTGCTCTCTTCTTTATGTGATATAGTGTACCAATTAGAGAAGGGGAAGTTAATTGCTTAATTACATAATTTTTTCTATTTATCTTAGATATAGGGTCTTTTTTTCTTTCAAATATAATATCGCCCATCAATAGAGATTTTTTTTTGAGCTAGTGATTTTTTTCCATAAAAGGGAAAAAAGAGAGGTTTTTTGATTGGAAAAAAAATCTTCGTTCTCTAAAATGACCTCCTTTACAGAGGTTTTTATGGAAAAGCGACAGGACACTAAAACAACCTTTCTTAAAGCTGCAGAAGTTATTGGAAAGAGTTGGGTAATCTTAGATGCCAAAGGAAAAACTTTAGGGCGATTATCCTCAGAAATTAGCAAAATTTTAAGAGGAAAGCATAAAGTTACCTATACACCTCACATAGATTCTGGAGATGGAGTTATTGTGATTAATGGTGATCAAGTAAAATTGACTGGTAACAAAGAAGCTCAAAAGATGTATAGATACTATACAGGTAATATTGGTGGAATGAGAGAAGTGCCTTTTAGGCATATGAAGGCAAGAAAGCCAGAATATGTTATTACTCATGCAGTTCAAGGTATGATGCCAAGAACTCGTTTGGGTAGAAAACAAATGAAAAGTCTGCGTGTTATTGCAGGAGATGATAAGAGTGCTTTCGCTGCGCAACAACCAGCGGAAATTAAAATTTGATGATATATAGAGTGTTATAGATGGTTAAATCCACAAAAGATGATATTACAGCGACAGGAAGAAGAAAAAGAGCCGTTTCAAGCGTAAGGCTTCGAAGAGGTAATGGTCGCATTGATGTTAATGGAAGAGAATTTTCTGAATATTTTCCTTTAGATATTCAGAGAAGAATGATCATGGCTCCTATGGAGACAGCAGGTTTAGATGGAACATTTGACATGATTATTCGTGTAAATGGTGGTGGTGTTTCTGGACAAGCTACAGCTACACGTTTAGGGATCGCTAGAGCTCTTCTTAAAAACAGTGAAGATTTAAAGCAAGAATTCAAACCTCTTGGTTATTTAACGAGAGATCCTCGAAGAAAAGAAAGAAAGAAATATGGTCATAAGAAAGCTCGTAAGAGCTTCCAATTCTCCAAAAGATAATTGCTATATTTATTTTTTCAAAAAAAGCTTGCGAAGACTATCTTTTCAAGCTTTTTTTAATTTCTATCGTTAAAAAAAATATATGATAGTGGTTCTTAAATAAAAGTGTGTCTAGTTGTTAATAATGGAATTCCAAAAAGGACTTTAAAAGATTGCGATGGCTTTAAGTCATTATGAAAATTAATAGTATTATTGTTAATTTCAAAATCTTTTCCTTTACATCGTCGAATAACACCACCATCTAAAAAAGAAGAATCAGTGATAGTATTAAGGCTATCTTTAAGCATCACATGGTTTATGTACTCTGCAGCCTCAGTTTTTTTAATAGTAAAAAGACATCCTCCAATAGGTAATTGATTAAAGGAAGAAATTGGTTTACAAGCTAAGAATTGATCTTTTGCATCTCTTGGCAGATGAAATCCTTGAGCCCCGTGGATAAGGTGAATAAATCCAGAGCAATCAACACCGCCTGTTTTTTGTATTTTATTAAAAAATCTCCCTCCCCAAAGATATGGAATATTAAGAAATTTCATGGCATCTAATATAAGTGTATCAACACAAAAAGGAATATTTTGAATAAATCGAAGATGAATAGGATTACAAGTACCTATTTTTTTATCTGGAAGTTGAATAGATCCTTTTTTATTTGCTTCTACAAGAGACCCAAAAGGTAACAAGATGTTGTAAGGATGTAGAACAGCTTCGTGAGAAACGATTCTATAGTTAGGCATATAATCATCATTTTTAATAATGCTGTTTTTGTTGGAAATCCATCCTGAATAAGCTTGCCATTGAAGATATTTTTTACAATGAAATGGTTGTGCAAAAGCTTTAATAAATAGGTGGTCAGGGTGATTTTTTATAATGCTTACTCTTTCTCCAAGTAATAATTGAGATACTCGGGTTTCAGATTGAGGTTTAGCTATATTGGAAAGCATTTTTGAGGATAAATCAATAAATGGCTCAGTAATAAAATTAGAGAAGTCCATGATCACAAAGAGAAAGTTTAATTTTTTTAATATAAAAGATTCTATAAAATTTATGCGTTATTTAGCCACAGCGAAAGATGAGCCAGATTTTTTTTGTTTAAGAAGAATTGTTTCTGGTTTTAATGATGGGAGTAATTTTTTGGTGTAGCTTAAATCTTTCCATATAAGGTGTAATTTTTTATTTTGAGTATGAGTCAGATTATTAATAATAATCACATCTTCTTCGTTCATATCAAACCCATTTTTAGTCCAATTAGCAGAACCAAAAATTAAAATACGATCATCAATCCATGCAAATTTATGATGAATGCAAGGAGATTGAGAGCTTAGATAAAATTGATTTGGGCAGACACTATTATCAATAAAATGAGATCCTCTCTTATCCACGATAACTTCTACAAAAACCCCACGTTGATGAGCTTTCACAAGGGCTGAAAATAAATCAGGATGGGTAAAGAAAAACATCGCCATTTTAATTGATTTTGTTGCTGAATTTAAAACATCAATTATTTCTTTAAGACAGGATGCAGAATCTTGGGGTAGGAGCCATACTTTAATAGACTGATTTTTAATTATGC
Organism: Candidatus Clavichlamydia salmonicola; assembly: GCF_015356765.1. Lineage (GTDB taxonomy): Bacteria > Chlamydiota > Chlamydiia > Chlamydiales > Chlamydiaceae > Clavichlamydia > Clavichlamydia salmonicola. Next base: position 119,934 of record NZ_WTCQ01000002.1, on the reverse strand, counting down.
ATTCGCCAGAACAATTTTTTTGAAAGATAGTAGCAAGATCTTTATTTCTTACTCCTACCATAAGATTATCATCACTGATTAATGATTCTTTACTTATGTTTGCAGATCCTAGCCAGACTAAATCAGAATCAATAATTAATATTTTTTGATGCATATAGCCTGCTGTTCGTAATTTAGGCTCTACTTTGATGCGTGGTGCTTTTTTGATAATTTCATCGCTATGTTTATTGGAGTGGCATTTAATTTTTATGGGAATGCCTTCACGGGATTTTTTAACTAATGCACGACAAACATACTCTTCAGTAAGAGTGAAGCTTTTTAATAAAATATTTTTTTGTGCTTTTTTGATGGAAGATGTTAGTAAAATTCTAAAATTATCATGGCATTTATTTGCATAAAATACTGGATAGGTACTTTTTTCTACTTGTTTGAGTGTGTCTGCTCTTTGTCCAGCAAAAACAAAGTAAAGAAAAAAAAGAGAACAGGTAAGAGATAATTTTTTCCAGGGATATTTTTTTGATTTTTTTTGGTTTTTATTAATGTTCATAATTTTCGTCATCTATATTTAATTTATTATTAAAATTTAATTAATGAACATTTTCAATCTTATTGTCTATAAAACTTTAATATAAAGAGTTTTAATTATGCTTTTAGTTTTTTTAAAATTATCAAAAAAAAAATTTTTTGTTGATAATAGTTCACTGAAAGCGGCGAAAGATTTATGAAAAGCTGTTACAAAAGATTTGCGAAAAACTTTATTTTGTGGCAAATTCATCAAAATTCTACAGCATCTCTTCTTTGGTCTTAAATGGCTTAAAAAAAGAGTTTTTATTGCTGACTTAATGGGGGACTTAGCTCACTTGGTAGAGCGTTTGACTTGCACTCAGAAGGTAAGGAGTTCGAATCTCCTAGTCTCCAAAATCGCGGTTATAGCTCAGTTGGTTAGAGCGCGACACTGATAATGTCGAGGTCCCAAGTTCAAGTCTTGGTAGCCGCAACCTTTCTTTTTTATTTTTCTAATAAAGTAAGATTACTTCTTTTTTTGTTCTTGTTTTATTGATTAGATTTTAAAAATAATTATTTATGAGTTTGTTGCCAGCACCTTTTATTGCTACCTATAATCGTGGTCTATTACAGGAGTCTCTTCCTGAGCTTATAATTCAACACAAACAAATGAAACGAATCACTACTGTGGGTGGAACTGTTTCTATTCTTGCCTCTTTTATTTTATTAGGGTCTTTTATCATTTTATTTGCTTCTGTTGTTTGTATTATAGTGATGGGAGCTACAGATATTATATCTCTTTTTGTCCTTCCTGTATTTCTTCCAGTAGGCATAGTTCTTTTATTATCGATTCCTTTAATTGTAGTGATGGTTAAAAAACACAAAGCTAAACAAATTTTGCAAAATAAGATAGCTGATACAAATTTAAAATTAATTTGTAATGAGCAGATGTCTCCATCTCAACCTGGAAAAAAAGATTTATCTATGTTTATCAGAGATCAAATCTTATTCATGGATAGGAATAAATTTTATAAAAAAGAGATGATAGAAAACATTAAAGGTAAATTACCAAAAAAAGCAAAGCGAAGTGAAAAAGATAATTTTATATTAGAGTCTTTAGACAAAGCTTCAGGCTATGTTCTTACACCTAAAGAAGCTCAAAGAGAGGATGAGCGAGAAGAAAGATATGCTGAAGCTAACCGAGCATTAACAACAGAAGAAGTTGTAGAAGAAACAACAGATTCAGTAGAGAGTAGTAGCATTTCTAGTGACGATCAAGTTCTTCCTGTAGATAACTTAGAAAGAATTGCAGTGTTGCATAAAGAGGTTATCATCCACTTAGAAGAGCAGATGGAAGATTAAAGTTATTAAAAAAATGGAGGTGGAGAGAATCGAACTCTCGTCCTCGACAAACTCCCTAAAGATATCTACATGCTTAGTTTTCGAAAAAATACAACTAGAAACTCAATCAAAAACAGCTATATCTCTAGAGGGCTTTTTTTATCTTGAGAGGAAAAGCGAAAAAACAAAAACACTTTAATCTCATACTGAGTAATACGACGGTGGAATTAAAAACCCCAGTTCAATCTTAATCCACCGGGTCATTTAAGGCGCAAGCCCCAAACAACATCTATGCAAAATCAAAAATTAAGCAGCCAATCTAACTTCAGAAGAAGCTTGAAGGTCAGCAAAGTTTACGATTTCACAATTAGCCTTAGGTTCGGCATTTAATGTTTTGTCAGCTTTTTAAGGAGGCCGGCTGACAACCCCCGCATGCAATCAATGCTTCATTTTCGAGTCGAAACCAGATACACCCCCATAGACATGATCTATTTCTTCTTAAGGAGAGTATATCTTAAAAAAGGTTTTTTTACTGAGAAATTTACTTAAATTTTCATTAATAAATCTTATGAATCTCTAACATTTTTAGTTTTATATATGAATACCTTCTAAGGTAGACGAAAACTCAGACTATAATTTATTATAATAGTCTTCATATAAGGTGTTATTATGTTTGAAAGTTTTTTAGGAAAGCAATTTTCTTTTCCTAAAGCAGAAGAAAAGATCCTAGATTTTTGGCAAAAAAATAATATTTTTCATCAAAGCATTGAAAATAGAAAAGATGCGCCATCTTTTTCTTTTTATGATGGTCCTCCCTTTGCTACAGGCCTACCTCATTATGGCCATTTTTTAGCAGGTACAATAAAAGATGCAATAGCTCGTTATAAAACTATGGAAGGATTTTGTGTTTTGCGGCGATTTGGATGGGATTGTCATGGCCTACCTGTTGAGTGTGAAGTAGAAAAAGAATATGGCCTCAAAGATTCTGTTGCTATTATGCAGTTTGGTATAGATCGTTTTAATGAAGCATGTCGTAGTATTGTATTAAGGTATGCAGGGGAGTGGCAAAATAAAGTTTTACGCATGGGGCGTTGGGTAGATTTTTCTCAAACATGGAAAACTATGGATCTTTCTTATATGGAAAGTGTTTGGTGGGTTTTCAAAGAAATTTATAATAAGGGCTTAATTTATGAAGGAAAAAAAGTTTTACCTTTTTCAACTAAATTAGGAACACCTTTGTCTAATTTTGAAGCAGGTCAAAATTATAAAGAAACTGATGATCCTTCAGTGATAGTCGAATTCATTTCAGATGATGATCATCATACTGTTTTTTTAGCCTGGACAACAACACCATGGACATTGATATCTAATATGGCATTGACTGTTCATGAAAATCTTGACTATGTAAAAGTTAAGCTTCAAAATTCTGATAAAAAATATATCATTGCTCAACTAGCTCTTTCTCGTATTTTTCCAGAGAATGATTTTCAAATTTTAGAAACATTTAAAGGAAAAGTGTTAGCAGGAAAAGGTTATCAACCATTGTTTTCTTATTTTGCTGATAAAAAACAATCAGGAGCTTTTAGAGTTATTATAAATGATTTTGTTGCTGCAGATGAAGGAACAGGTATAGTTCATACAGCTCCTGCTTTTGGAGAGGTAGACTATTATGCTTCTGAAAAAGCAAAAATTCCTGTTGTCTGTCCAGTAGACAGAGAAGGTAAATTTATGAGCTCTGTTTCTAATTACGAAGGTGTTTTTGTTAAAGATGCAGATAAAGCAATTATTAAAGACCTAAAAGAAAAAGGACATTTATTTTCTTTAAGTAGAATTCGCCATAGATATCCTTTTTGTTGGAGAACAGATACGCCACTTATTTATAAAGCAGTAGAGACATGGTTTTTATCTGTTGAAAGTATAAAAAAACAAATTATTGCAGCGAATGATTCTATTTACTGGATGCCAGAGCATATAAAACATGGACGTTTTGGAAAATGGTTAGAAGGAGCCCGAGATTGGGCTATTAGTCGTAATCGATACTGGGGAACGCCAATCCCTATATGGAAAAGTGAGGATGGTGAAATTAAGGTAATAGGTTCTATTAAAGAACTAGAAGAACTTGTAGGCCAACCAATTACTGATTTACATCGTCATTTTATTGATCAATTAACGTTTTCAGAAAATGGTAAAATTTTTAAACGTATTGATGAAGTATTTGATTGCTGGTTTGATGCAGGCTCGATGCCATATGCTTCTTTTCATTATCCTTTTGAAAATAAAGAAATAGCAGAAAAAGCTTTTCCTGCTGATTTTATAGCAGAAGGTGTTGATCAAACACGGGGCTGGTTTTATACTTTAACTGTGATTGGGACAGCGTTATTTGGAAAATCTGCTTTTAAGAATGTTATCGTCAATGGAATTGTGTTAGCTGAAGATGGCAATAAAATGTCTAAACGGTTAAAAAATTATCCTGATCCAGAACATATTATTAATAAATATGGAGCTGATGCTCTTCGTTTTTATATGTTAAGTAGTCCTATTGTAAGAGGGGAGGATCTTAATTTTTCTGAAAAAGGACCAGAGTCTATTTTAAGAAAAATCTTAATTCCTTTATGGAATGCCTATTCTTTTTTTAGAACTTATGCACAAATATATAAATGGCAAGCTTCTGAAGCATCAGAGAAATTGCAACAATCTATTGATTTATGGATTGTATCAGAACTTAATGAAGCTGCAGATGGTGTAAGAAAAGCAATGCAAAAATATGATCTTTCTAAAGTAGGAGAGATCTGTTTTGCTTTCACAGATTCCTTAACAAATTGGTATATTCGTCGTTCAAGACGTCGTTTTTGGGCCGATGATGATTCATTAGATCGAAGAGAAGCTTTTTCTGCCCTTTATTTTGTTTTAAAAGAGTTTTCTAAAATTATAGCACCTTTTATGCCATTCATTGCTGAAATGATTTATGAAGGATTAAAAACAGTTGCTATGCCACAGTCAGTTCACTTATGTGATTTTCCTCGAAGTAATAGTTCAGATATAGATTACGCTTTGATCAATGGAATGTCTGTTTTACGTCGCATGGTAGCTACAGGTCATTCTTTAAGAAAAGAACATCATTTTAAGGTTAGGCAACCATTACCAGCTGTTTTGTTTGTTTATTCTGGAACAGAAATGATTCGAGAATTTATAAAAATAGAAAAATATCTTATTGCTGACGAGCTTAATGTTAAAGATGTCATCTTTTTAGAAAAAGATCCAGATTTTGTGCAAACCCAGATTAAACCAAATTTTCGGGTTTTAGGCAAAAAAGCAGGCGCTTTAATGAAGGGTGCTCAAGAGGTAATAAAAAATCTTACCAAGGATCAAAAAATAATTTTAATGCAAGGGGAGTCATTACTTATTCAAGTAGAAGGTAAAGAGTTGTTATTAGAACAAGCAGATATTGAGATTATTCGAGAAGTTTCTGAGGATCATATAGCAAGTGTTGATGGTGAGATTATGACCATCTTAGATACCCGTTTGAATAAAGATTTATTAGACGAAGGCATCTCCAGAGAGCTAGTTAATAAAATGAATACGATGAGGCGGAATGCAGGGTTAGAGGTATGTGACAAAATTATTGTAACAATAACAGCCCTACCAATCTTGATAGATGTTATGGCTGTTTATGGTGCATATATCCAGGAAGAAGTCTTAGCTAATGCTATCAATATTTCCCAAGAACCATTTGAAGGGGATACATGGGATATCAATGGTTATGAAATGACTATTGCTATAGAAAAAAATTAATCTTTTTTTCTACTTTTTAAAAAAATTACAAGAACAAAACCACAGACAAGTCCTCTGACAATAAGGCTGGCTGTTCCTTTAGAAAAATCAGCTAAAGGTAAAAGAAGACGTGCTCGCTGAAGTGGCCAAAAGCATAAGATAGGACTTCCAATTAAACTACTTGTTGGAATGAACCCGAAATCACGACTATCTGAACTCATAGCATGATTATCACCTAAGACAAAGATATAGTTCTCAGGAATGTGTAACCCAAATTTCTTTATAAAATCGATATTTAATGAACCATTATTTAGTAATGGGGATCCACGATCTGCAAAAGGGATATAGGGTATGTGAGAGGGCGAAGCAAGGCTTTCTTCAAGTTCTTGATGGTTGAATGTAGATAACGATTTGTCTTCTTTTGAAAAAACCGGAATATCTCCAAGGAATAAGGATCCATTATTGAAAAATGCAAAACGAGGAGGGGTATAAAGAGGTCCAAAATTAGAAGGATTTTGTAAAGGTGAAAACATATGTCCACAGTTAAATAGCAAAATAATTTCACCTTCAGTTAAATGATTTAAAGGATGGATAGGGGACAATCGTTTTCTAAATCCACCAATAAATACTTGGTATGCAATTCCATTTTCTAATTCATAAGATCCATCAGGAATCCTAGGTAAGGATATACAAAAAGGATTATTGATAAGATAGTTGTTGCGAGGGAGAAAAGCAGAGCCTTTTTTTATCATAAAACGGGATGTTGTAAGGCCATCTTTAATTATATTAAGATGTTTAGGAAATAGAGGTAAAATAGTAGTCATTGGAGAAAGTAAAGGAGGTGTATCAGAAAAAGAATATAAACGACTAATAGATGGGTATGGATATGTTAAATTTGCATGATGGCGAATTTCTGCATACGCAGAAGCTTTTTTTATTTTTTCAAATTTTTTAGGATGAAGTAAATATGCTTGCTCAGGTGTAAGTATACGGGTGGTTCCATAATTTTCCATTCCCCATAATTGACAAAAGCTAGTTGGTTCTTGGAAAGAATAAGAAGAGCCTTCTGCTCTATCTGAATGCCATTTTCCTTGGCTAAAGAATTGGCCTTTCGTGTCATGTCCCTTTGCATTTAATAAAAGACGTCCAAGAGTTATCCCTGTTTGATTAAATAAAAACTCTAAATGATTATGTTCATTTTGAGAAATATTGCCTTCAAAAGAAAGAAAAGGAATACGGTAAATAGGATGAGAGAATAAAGAGGTTAAGAAAGAATCATCATGTAACTCAACGATTTCTTTGCCTGATTTATTGATTCCATAAATTTTTCCACCATAAAAATATAAAATATCCCCAGGTTTTCCTACACAACGTTTTACATAACGCTTTTTTCCTTTAAAAAAATAAAAATAGGAAGTTTCTGCATTGGGAATATTAGTATTTTCTGCAGTAAAAACAACCATACGGTTTCTTTTTAAATTTTCAAAAGATGGAAAAATTAGCTGTTTTTTAAAAGGAATTTTAAGGCCAAAGGTACTTTTAGAAACAATTATACGGTCTTTTTCAAGAATGGAAGGACGCATAGATCCAGTAGGGACTTGGTAAAATTCTACCCAAAATTGTCTAACTAAAAAAGCAGCTATTAAAGAAAAAATAAGAGAACGGCTTAATTCACAGGCTTTTTCAGTCCAGCTTTTATGAAATAAGCGTTTAGTAAAGATAAGACACTTATTAGCGTATAAATTTGCTTCTTTGACATTTGAGGCTGTTATAGCAGCAGACCATTTTTGTAAAAGTTCATCAAGGCGGCTACGATCTTCTAATGAAAATGTATAGCGTTTTTGCTCTATTTTTTTTTTCAAACTATTTAAAAGTTGGCGATGCTTTTTAAGCGAAAAAAAAGTTGTCATGAATGGCACAAAGAAAATTTTTCAACCAATCTTATAATTTAGAAGAGTTAATTACTAGGTGGAAAGGTAAAGAGGTTTGTTAAAGTAAAAAAATAGATCTATTAAGAAAAATGTGGAAAGTTTGTTTATGAATTGTCTAAATCTTGTGGAGAATTTAAAAGGTTTGCCCTTAAAGCCTTGTTTTTAAGGCGTATAGAGTGTAAGTATAAGGGGTATTTTTTTTGTTTATAACTGTTCGAAATTTTGATAAAAAACACTTTTTTATTCATAAATTAGCGTCATAAGTAGGGACAATACCACTATCGAGAGCTCGAATTTTAATATGGCGTCCATCTTTAATAATTTCTATGAAGATAGGAAAAAAAGTTGAATTATTGCTAGGTAAATAAATTTCTATAGAAGGCTTCGCTTTGTCATGATGATTGTTTTCTTTTAGAGAACGAAAAGCCTGTGAAAGTGTACTTTCAATAAGATGACCATTTTCAATATACCGAGGTTGCCAATTTTTTTTTAGAAAAGTTTTGGTTTGAACTTTTTTTCTTTCATTTTCAGGGATTGGTTTAAATTTTATTTCTAGGAGAGTATTGATCAGAGAGTCTTCAAAAGGTGTCAATTCAGAAAAATTAATATTATTTTTTTTTTCTGTGATGAGATCAAATTCTGATAAAGTATAGGAAATATGATGAGGAACTCCCATTTGAATAACTTCATTCCATGAAAGGGAATCATAATAAGACGAATTTAAAGCGACAATAAACTCTTCTAAAAAAAATCGCTGATCTGCTCCTATAGAGCAAAGTAAGATTAAAGCATGAGATTTATGAGATAAAACTATGTAAGATCCATGCGCAGATTTAAGTATATTTTTTTTTAAATTAAAAAAAGATGGAGTAACAGTAATCTCTGAAGAGTTTAAATTTAGTGATATGATAGACAGAAAAGAGAAGAAGATCAGAAGTCGTCCAAAATACTGGAAAAAAGGAGCTTGATCCTCGTCATTTTTCTTGCACTTTTCTATTTTTTGCATTAAATTGTGAGGGGTTATATTTTTACCTAAGTATGTTTTTACCGGAGATAAGGTTTTTATGAAGAAAGAAATTCACCCTTCATACAGGAAAGTTCTTTTTGTTGATTCTTCGACAGGCTATAGATTTATTTGTGGCTCTACGTTAGTTACTTCAAATAGAGAAACATTTGAAGGAGAAGAATATCCTGTATGTAATGTCAGTATTTCTTCAGCTTCTCATCCTTTTTTCACTGGTAGTAAGCAACTTGTTGATGCAGAAGGTAGAGTGGATAAATTTATGAAGCGTTATGCAAAAAAGCAACAAGAAATTATTACAGCAGATGCAGCTCAAGAAGAGGCATCAGAAGCATTAAAAGCTAAAAAAAACACTAAGATTAAAAAATCTCCTAAAAAGAAAGGTTAATAAATAAATTAACTTAAAGGGTCAGCCTGATTAATGAATAAAAAAATCATGCTTCTTATGGAGCGTCTTGTAGAAGTAGAAAAACTACTTGCTTTACAGGGCGCTTTTGATGACCCTACTCAATATAAAGCACTCGCTAAAGAGCATTCTTTTCTATCTGAATTAAAATCTGTTTTTGATGAATATGAAAAAATTTCTAAGCAGCATGAAGATGATGTTATTGATTTAAAGGCAGAGAGAGATGTTGATCTTATTTCTTATCTAGAAGAAGAAATAGCTCAACTCAAAGAGCAAGAATTTATTCTCAAAGGTAAACTTGAAAATCTTTTAGTCCCTGTTGATCCAGATGATGATAAGAATATCATCATGGAATTACGTGCTGGAACAGGAGGAGATGAAGCTGCTCTTTTTGTTGGTAATTGCGTAAGAATGTATCAATTATATGCAGCTGCTAGAGGCTGGGAATATGAGACATTGTCTGCAAATACGTCTGATCTGAAAGGATTTAGAGAATGTATTATGGTTTTTTCAGGCCCTAAAGTAAAAAGATTTCTTCAATATGAGGGAGGGACTCATCGAGTACAACGAGTTCCTGAAACTGAAGCTCAAGGTCGAGTTCATACTTCAGCAATTACTGTAGCGGTTCTTCCTGAGCCGGGTGAAGAAGAAGCTATTGTTATAGATGAAAAAGAATTAAGGATAGACACATATCGTTCTTCAGGAGCAGGTGGACAGCACGTTAATGTGACAGATTCTGCAGTAAGAATTACTCATTTACCTACAGGTGTAGTGGTTTGTTGTCAGGATGAACGCAGTCAGCATAAAAATAAAGACAAAGCGATGCGTATTTTAAAGGCAAGAGTAGCAGAAGCTGAAAGAGCAAAAAAGCACAAGCAAGAAGCTGCGTTACGAGCCCAGCAAGTAGGAAGTGGAGATCGCTCTGAAAGGATTCGTACTTATAATTATTCTCAGAATCGTATTACAGATCACAGAATTAATTTAACATTGTATAGTTTAGATAGAGTAATGCAAGGAGATCTTTTTGTACTAACTGAGACTTTGGTTAGTCATTTTTATAATCAAAAGCTTACTGAATGATCACATATTCAGATCTTTTAAAAAAAGGAATAGCAATTTTAACAGAAAAAAATGTTCCATTTTCTGAAAGAGATGCGCGATTGTTATTAACTGGTTTGCTTAAATGTTCATTATCAAATTTTTCTTTTCATATTCAATTTCAAGAAGCTGATCAATCCATTATAGATCAATATGAACAACAAATTATTCGTAGAGGTAATAGAGAGCCTTTATCTTACATAGAAGGAGAAATAAACTTTTATGGAGTGAAAATTCTTCTTTCTCCAGCAGTGCTTATCCCTCGGCAAGAAACTGAAATTTTTATTGAAAAATTTTGTAATGCAATTGTAGCAAGTTCTAAAAAAGAACCTATAATTTGGGATCTTTGTTGTGGTTCAGGATGTATAGGAATAGCAGTTAAAAAAAAATTACCTCATACAAAGGTATCTATATCTGATATTTGTTCTAAGGCCATATTAATAGCTCATCAAAATGTAAAAATTAATAATGTAGATGTAGAAATTTTTGAAGGGGATTTATTTGCTCCTTTTCAGGGTCGTAGCTGTGATTTTATTATATGTAACCCTCCATATATAACAGAAAAAGATTGGTGTAATCTTATGCCTGAAGTAAGAGATTATGAGCCTAAAAAAGCTTTAGTTGGAAAAGGATTAGATGGACTTGGATTTTATGCAAAGATAGCAAATTCTTTTTCTTCTTATTTAATGGATGACGGAGAGCTGTGGTTAGAGATTGGATCTAAGCAAGGGGAGGGGGTAAAAAAAATATTTTCTAGGAAAAAATATTTTGGTCAAATTTTTAAAGATTGGTCTGGTAATGACAGATTTTTTTCCTTGAATATGATAAAAAATTGATGTAATCTTATGACCTCTTGTTTTTTTAGAATACTCTGGTCTTTTTTGTTATCATGTTTCGCTCTTTAGCTGAGAAATTCTCTTCTGTTTTTCGGGTTTTGGGACGTTCTTCGCGTCTAGCAAAGCATGAAATTCTTCGTGCCTCAGAGGCAATCAAAGTAGCGCTTTTAGATGCTGACATGAGCTATCAATTAGTTGATAAATTTATAAATGAATTAATTCAATCAGCTAATAAAGAAATTGCTCTAGGACATTTTTTTTCATCAGAACGTTTTATTGAATTTGTTCATGATAAACTTACAGCCCTTGTTGATCATGGCAATAGAGCATTGTATTTGAATGCTATGCCTTCTGTTATCATGGTATGTGGGTTGCAAGGTACTGGTAAGACAACTCATGTTGCAAAATTAGCTAAGTTATTAAAAAAAGAAAATCCGCATAAAAAAATCCTTATAGTTTCTTGTGATTTACAAAGGCCTGCAGCTATTGATCAGTTATCAGTATTAGCAAAAGAAATAGATATAGATTTTTGCTCGCCTGATCAATCTATGAGGCCATTTGATGTGGCAAAAAAAGCTTTTAAAAAAGCTTTTGAAGAAAATTATGATGTTCTTTTAGTAGATACTGCAGGAAGATTGCATGTAGATGAAACCTTAATGAGTGAATTACAGGGCATTAAGAAAATCATTAATCCACATGAAGTTTTATTTGCACTTAATGTTTCTCATGGTCAAGACGCTGTTAATACCGCCAAAGAATTTGATAAAAAAGTGAATATTTCTGGTTTTATCTTAACAATGACAGACAGTGAAGCAAAACCTGGAGCTGCCCTTTCAGTATCAGCAGAAACAGGAAAACCAATTAAATTAGAAGGTTTTGGAGAACATCATGATGATATACAGTTCTTTGAACCAGAATCCTTAGCACAGCGTCTTATAGGTTTTGGAGATGTAATTAATTTCAAAAAAACTGCGCAAGAATGCTTTGTTAAAGAAGATAGAGAATCTATCAAAGAAAAATTAGTAAAAGCGCAATTTACTTATGAAGATTATTTAAATCAGATGCAGGGCTTTAAAAAAATGGGTCCTTTAAAGAAGTTAATGCGTATGATGCCTATTGGAATGATAGGATCTGTTGAAGAAACAGAAAAAGAAATGAAACATACTGAAGCCATGATTTTATCGATGACGTTAGAAGAGCGGCAAGAGAAGGTTCCATTAACAGATTCGCGAATACGACGAATAGTTAAAGGAAGTGGTGTGCATGTTTCAGAATTTAATAAATTAAGAAAATTTATGAAGCAGTCTAAAGAATTTTTTAAAGGCGGCTTAAGTAAAGAAAAAATTAAGGAAATGATGGGAGGATTTAGGTAATGGCTTTAAAGATTCGATTACGACAGCAGGGAAGAAAAAATCATATAGTGTATCGCCTTGTTTTAAGTGAAAGTCGATCTCCTCGGGATGGAAGATACTTGGAAACACTAGGATGGTATGACCCATATCAAAGTGCTCCTGAGGCTACTTTGAATGTTAAGGGAGATAGAATACTTTACTGGTTAGTGCAGGGTGCTGAATTAACAGAAAAAGCAACTTTTTTAGTTAAACAAGGTGCTCCAAAAGTTCTAGAAGAATATCAACAACGTATTGCAGAAAAACGACGTAAAAAATGTCTGCAACGTAGAGCTTATAGAGCTAGAAAATCAGCAGAGTAGTGACCAAAGAAAAAAAAAGTAATCAACTGGAAATAGAGATAGAAATTATTTCTTTGTTTCCAAATTATTTTCAAGGTCCTTTTGACCATAGTATTATATCTAAAGCTAAGCAAGCTGGATTAGTGAGTATTACTCATCATGATCTTCGTGAGTATGGAGTAGGTGTACAACGTCAAGTGGATGATAGAGTTTATGGTGGTGGTCCTGGTATGATTTTAAAGCCAGAACCATTACTTGCTGTACTTTCAGAATTGAAAAAAGATGATTCTTATGTTGTTTTGATGTCTCCACAAGGTAAACTTCTTGATGCCAATAAGGCTAAAGAATTGGCTTTAAAACCTCATTTGATTTTTATCTGTGGCCACTATGAAGGCATTGATGAAAGGGTCCGGATAAAAGAAGTTGATGAAGAAGTGAGTATTGGTGATTATGTTTTAACAAATGGAGCACTTGCATCGATTGTAGTTATTGATGCTTTATTACGTTTTGTTCCAGGAGTAATAGGAAATGTTGAGGCAGTAAAAGAAGATTCTTTTGAAAATGGATTATTTGATGCTCCTCATTATACTCGTCCAGTAGAGATCGATGGAATGACAGTTCCAGCTGTATTATTGGAGGGTAATCATAAAGAAATTGTTCTTTGGAGAAAACAACAAGCGATAGAAAAAACTTCTCGAGAGAGGCCAGATTTATATTTTAGTTTTTGTTTAAATGCTTTTCATAATGAGAAATTAGAAAGTATCAAAGATACAAAATTTTCTTTTGAAGGAGTTGTCCTATTTGTAAAAGACCTTGCGCATAGCAAAAATTTTTATGAAAAAATTCTTGGGTTTCATTTCATAGAAAGTAAGGATGATCAAATTTCTTTTGTGTTTGGTACAGTAGGAATGCTGCATTTGAAGCAAAGCGAAGAAAAGGTAGTTTCAGATAGTGTAATAAGAGTGATAAATCTAGGAAATCAGAGAGATTTTGCTTATTTGTGCTCATTATTACAGAAAAAATGTAAAATAAAACCAGTTTTAGATATTTGTGGCTCTCGAAAGCAAATATTTTTTCGAGATCCAGATGGCTATCAGTGGGCAGTTATATTAAAAATAGTGGAAAATAATTATGAGCAATCTAATTAAAGAATTAGAAAAAGAATATTGTAAAACAAGAATACCATCTTTTCAAGTAGGTGATACTCTTAAAGTTTCTACTCGTATTAGTGAGAGTGGTAAGGAAAGAGTACAGGTTTTTCAAGGAACAGTTATTTCACGTAAAGGTGGGGGAATTAGTGAAACAATTTCCTTGCATAGAGTTGCATATGGTGAAGGAATGGAGAAATCTTTTCTTTTACATAGCCCAAAAGTTGTCAACATGGAAGTGATTAAACGTGGTAAGGTTGCGCGTGCTAAATTGTATTATCTACGAGGTAAAACAGGAAAAGCTGCCCGTGTTCGTGAAAGAATTGTCGCTCGTTCTGAAAGAGAAATGTTAGCCAAAGAAGCTCAAGAAGCTCAACGTGGAGCATAGTGAATTTATTCGCCTTAAAAAGCTTGCTTTTAAAGAGGAAGCTTTAAGAAAAAAAGGATTTACATATATTGCTGGTATTGATGAAGCAGGACGAGGTCCTTGGGCAGGTCCTGTGGTTGCAGCAGCGTGTATGATCTCTCAAGGAATTTATTTCAAAAATATTAATGATAGTAAGCAGTTATCTTCTGTGAAAAGACGTCAACTCTTTGAAGAAATTCGTTCGCATGAAGGAGTTTCTTATGGAATTGGTATTGGAAGTGTGGAGCTAATAGATAAAATTAATATTTTAGAAGCTACTAAAGTAGCTATGAGACAAGCTGTAAGATGTTTTGAAATAATTCCTGATTATTTACTTACTGATGGATTATTGCTTGAGCTTGATTCTTTACCAGGAGAAAAAATGATCAAGGGAGATGCTCATGTCCAATGTATTGCAGCAGCTTCTATTATTGCTAAAGAAACCAGAGACGCTATTATGATAGCTTATGATGATCTTTATCCAGGATATTCTTTTGCTTGCCATAAGGGGTATGGCACAGCTGTACATCGTGCTGCATTGGATAAAAAAGGCCCCTCTCAAATACATAGGTTATCTTTTGCCCCAGTTATTGCTTCTTTAAAAAATCATTTATTAATGAAAGGATCTTAAAGATTGAAGCAATACAATAAGAATACTATGTTAAAAAGTATGACTGCTTATGGACGTGGTATTCATAGCACAGAATATGGCTCAGTTACTATTGAGTTAGTAGGAACGAATCGACGGCATTTAGATATAGTTTTTCATATGCCTCATTCTTGTCTATTTCATGAATTAATTTTACGCCGATTTTTAACTGATCATTTGGGAAGAGGTGGAGTACAGGTGTATGTCAAGTGGTCTCCAGGTCTTATGGTAAAGACTAACCTTAGTTTACCTGACTTACAGCTATCTGTAAAAATTAAGGAAGGATTAGAATACCTTTCAAGTTCCTTAGGTTATACAGAAGCAGTCCCCTATTCCTTAGTACTAAAGGTCGCAGATACAAATGTACAAGATACAGAAATTCATCAACAAGAAGAGATCATTTTTTTGTTGAATGAAGCATTAAAGCAAGCTGTTAAAGAATTTGTGATTTCTAAGAGTGTAGAAGGAAATGCGTTATATTCAGATCTAATTTTACGAGTAATGATTTTAAAAAAAATTCAGAAATCTCTTGTGGATGGTGTGGTAGGATTAAAGCTTATTGCTCAAAAAAAACTCGAAGATAAATGTAAAGAATTATCTGTACTTACTAATGAAATAGATTTAAAAATTTTTCGAGAGTTATCCATTTTATTAGATAAAGGTGATATTACAGAAGAACTAGTAAGAATCGAGCTCTTGCTGCAGCAATTAGATGATTTATTAAAAAATGTTTTAACTTCATTAAAAGAAGTTAAAGGAAAGCATTGTGAATTTTTGATTCAGGAGTTGCTTAGAGAATTTAATACAGTAGGTTCAAAGTCTTCTGATTCCAAGATGGTCTGTTTGGTAATTAATGCTAAACTGGAATTAGAAAAAATTAAAGAACAAGTTCAAAATATAGAGTAATATAAATGAAAACTGGATTGTTTGGTTCTTCTAAGAACCCAAAAATCTTTGTGATAAGTGCTCCAGCTGGAACAGGGAAATCAACATTAACAGCTATGTTATTAAAGGAATTTTCTCTGGATTTAGAAGAAACTTGTTCATGTACTACAAGAGCTCCTCGTAATGGAGAAAAAGAAGGATTAAATTATTACTTTCTTTCAGAAGAAGAGTTCACTCAACGAGAAAAAGAAGGTGAGTTTATAGAAACAGTCTATCTTTTCAGCGCTAAGTATGGTACGCTTAAGGGTGAGATTCTTCGTATATTGAATAAAAATAAACATGTTGTTGCTGTACTAGATGTAAAAGGAGCATTAGCTATAAAAAAAGCAATGCCAGTAGTCACTATTTTTATAGCACCACCCTCTATTGAAGAGCAAAAAAGACGTTTATTGGCAAGAAATACAGAGCAATCAGAAATGTTATTGCTCAGATTAAATCATGCTCCATATGAGATCCGAGCTGCTGCAGCTTATGATTATTATGTGGAAAATTCAAATTTAGAAAAAGCTTATCAAATTTTGCGAAGTATTTTTATCGCAGAAGGTCATAAACAAGGAAAGGCTAATAATGGGAACTAAAAAATATATCACTAACGAATTTTTGAATAAAAAATTTGAAAGTCCATTTACTTTAGTAAATCATGCGATTTTGCAAGCAAAAGCAAAAGTAAGTCGTGGAGAAACTTTGGGTTCAAACCTTGCGGTTGAAGTCATAGCAACTCTTATGATTGGCGTTTCAGCTACAGAAAATACAGATATCATTAGTTCTAGCATAAAGGACTAAGCTACAGGTGACAGAAAGAGTTTTAATTACAGCTGCACTGCCCTATGCTAATGGTTTATTACATTTTGGCCATCTTGCTGGGGCTTATTTACCAGCTGATTGTTATGCTCGTTTTGAGCGATTACGAGGAAAGGATGTACTTTTTATAAGTGGATCTGATGAGTATGGTGTAGCGATTACATTAAATGCTGAAAAAGAAGGCATTTCTCCAGTTGATTATGTTGAAAAATATCATCAATTACATAAAGATTTTTTTCAAAAAGTCAATATTCATTTTGATCATTTTTCTCGTACTACTACCTCTTTTCATCCACCTGTTGTTATAGATTTTTTTAAAAATCTTCATGAAGCAGGTTTTATTCAAGCACAAGAAGATGAACATCTCTTTTCAGAAGAAGAGAATCGTTTTTTAGCTGATCGTTATGTCATGGGTACATGCCCATTATGTGGATTTCCAGAAGCTCGTGGGGATGAGTGCACTGATTGTGGAGCTTCATATGATTCTATAGATTTAAAAAATCCTGTTTCCAAAATAACAGGAAATCCTTTAACGAAAAAGAAAAGTGTCCATTGGTTTTTAAGATTAGACTTATTTAAAGATTTTTTGTTGAGTATGGTAAAAGAAAAAAAATGGAAGGTGAATGTAGAAAATTTTGCTCTTTCATTTGCTCAAGATCTCAAACCAAGAGCTATTACTCGAGATCTGGAATGGGGAATACCAGTTCCATTAGAAGAAGCAAAAGGAAAAGTTTTTTATGTATGGTTTGATGCACCTATTGGTTATATTTCAGCTACTAAAGAATGGGCATCTTTAAACAACGCTCCAGACAAATGGAAAGATTATTGGCATGATCTCTCTACACGATATGTGCAATTTATTGGCAAAGATAACATTCCTTTTCACGCGCTGTTCTTTCCTGCTATGCTTAAAGGGCAAAAGCTTTCTTATAAAATTGTAGATGATCTTGTTGCTAATGAATTTTATAAATTTTCTGGACAACAGTTTAGTAAATCTGCAACTAATCAATCGATTGATTGTAATGCAATTATATCTCATTTTCATGTGGATCAAATTAGATATATGCTAGCAGCAGGAGCGCCAGAAACTTCTGATTCAGAGTTTACTTTTAAAGAATTTCAAATGCGTTGTAATGCTGAATTAGTAGGAAAATTTGGTAACTTCATAAACCGGGTACTTTCTTTTGCTAAAAAAAATGGATTTAAGAAATTTTCTTTAGATTCAGGTTTGGATGCTCGGGATCGTATTTTTATTGATTTAATAACAGGCTTAGTAAAGAAAGCTGAAACAGCCTATGCAGAATATTCTTTAAGAAGAGCCATGGCGGCTTTGATGGAGATTGCGCAATCAGGGAATGCATACTTTGATTCAACTGCTCCATGGAAAGCAATCAAAGATTCAGACAAACATAACCAGGTTGTTAAAATTCTGTCTTGTTGTTTAGTGTGTCAGCAAATTATGGCTTTTGTAGCAGCTCCTGTAATGCCAGAAACTGCTGAGAAAATTTTTAATATGATTGGATCATCAGATAGTATCAAAAATATAAAATGGTCTGAAATGATAGAGCATGCTTTAAAGCATGAGTACTCTATTGCTGAGGTTAATATTTTGTTCCAGCGTGTTGAAGAAGAAGAATTAATTAATTTGTAATAATGGATCAATAGGAATAGTTTTAGCCTGCAAAGCACTTTCTAATCCAGTCTTGCGTTGCTTAAATCCATCCCTAGATACAGCAATAGCAATTGCTTTTCCCATTCCAACTAATACCACTAATCTACGACCTCTAGTTACTGCTGTATAGAGTAAATTTCTATGTAACATCATGAAATGAGATGTATGGACAGGTATGATAACGCAGGTACTTTCACTTCCTTGGTATTTATGAATAGAGGTTGCATAAGCCAAAGATAATTCATCTAATTCAGAAAAATTATAAGGAATTTGTTTATCATCAAATGAAACAACTGCCATACGATTCTCGGTATCTAATGAAGAGATACGCCCAATATCACCATTAAAGACTTCTTTATTATAATTATTTTTCATTTGCATGACCTTGTCACCTAAAGAAAATTTTTCTCCATTTTTTATAAGAGAAAAAGTTTGAGGGTTAATTGTCTGTTGTAATGCTTTGTTTAAATTGGTAATTCCTAAAATTCCTTTTTTCATTGGAGAGAGGATTTGAATATCATCAAATACATCAAAGTTATAACGAGCAGGGATTTTTTTAGAGGCTAGTTCAACAATAAAATCTAGGGCTTCTTGTGGATCTGCATGTTTATAAAAAAGGAAGTCACATTTGTCTTGGGGAGAAAAGTCAGGGAAAAGACCTGAATTTATTCGGTGTGCGTTAACGATAATTCGGGAATCATGGGCTTGGCGGAAAATTTCTGTTAAATGTGTAACAGAAACACTTTTAGAAGCTATAAGATCTTTAAGAACATTTCCAGGTCCTACGCTAGGGAGCTGGTAAATATCTCCAATAAATATTAATCGTGTATTAGAAGGGATCGCTTTGAGAAGATGATACATTAGAGCAGTGTCTATCATACTAGCTTCATCAATGATGATTAAGTCACATACTAAGGGGTGTTCTTTATTTTTTCTAAAAGAGCGTTCTCTGAAATCATATTGTAGTAATCCATGAATTGTAGAAGCTCTTCTTCTAGTAATTTCTGTAATACGTTTAGCTGCCCTACCTGTAGGAGCAGATAAAATAATAGAGCGCGAAAGTTTTTCTGTAATTCGTATGATTGCTTTGGTGACTGTACTTTTACCTGTTCCAGGGCCCCCAGTAATAATATGTATTTTTTCTGATAAGGATTGAGAAACAGCAATTTTTTGTAAGTCAGCCAGATCTATTTTTAATGTTTCCTCTGCCCATTTAATGGCTTTGTCATGGTCTATTGTTCGTAATTGTGATTCAGCATGCTCAATACGTTTCATCTCAGCAGCAATGCCCTGTTCACAAAGCCAAAATCCTTTAAGCCAGATAGTGGCTTCCTCGTTTAGATCAGCTCTAAATAATCGTTGATCAAAGATCAATGCGTCAATATATGTCAAAATAAGAGAGGCTTCTATCAAGGGAGCACAGGTTTCTTGGTCAGACAGCATTTCTTGTGTTTTTTCGATTAGTAAATTTTGTGGACAGCAGGTATGTCCATCATCACTCATTGAGATAAGAACAAATTCTATACCAGCACGGATCCTAATAGATGAGTCAGAAAGAATACCAATCTTATAGGCTATTGTATCAGCAGTTTTAAAGCCAAAGCCAGGAATATTTCTGGCTAGTGAAAAAGGGTTTTCTCTGATTTTTTCAGCAGCTTTATTTCCAAAAATTTTAAAAATTCTACGAGCTGTATTTCTACTAATATCATAATTTTGTAGAAAAAAAATCAAATCTCTAAAAGCTTTTTGCTCAGAGAAACAATCAATAATTCCTTCTAAACGTTTTTTTCCTAAGCCAGGGATATCACTAAGTATTTGAGGGTTTTCATCAATAATTTTTAAGGTATCATTACCAAAACGAGCAATAATTTTAGAAGCAAATGAGGGGCCAATACCTTTAAATGCTCCAGAAGTTAAATATTTAAAAATAGCAGGCTCATCTTTGGGTGCATCTGCACGCACGCTTTGAACGCTAAACTGTTTTCCATGAGGAGCTGTTGTTACCCAATCTCCCTGTAACCGTAATTCTTCTCCAGGTTCTATCCCATCAAGATTTCCAGTTATGGTAGCTAGTTCTTTTTTTCCAGCTTGCTTAAGTTTTGCAACCGTAAAACCATTGTCATTATTTTTAAAAACAAGGTGATCGATATAACCAAATATTTGTTCCATGAAATCAGTTTAAGGTAAGAAAGATTAAAAAAGGAATCTTATGCTCAGATTCTATCCTTCTGAATCTATTCAGAATACTAATAAGCATTTAAAAAATCATATTATTAATATTGTTTTTATCTTTTTATTTATTATTAAAAATTTTTTTTTTGATAAATGATTGTTAAATAAATTAGAAAAGAATTAATAAAAAACAAATATAAATCGTAATCGATAAAAATAACCGTGAAGGAACAAATACTATTTTTTTAAAGGCTTTAAAAAAGTAATAAAAAAACGTTTTTTGTTTGAAAATTCCGCCAAGCTTAAATGTTACAAAGAGGTGTTTTATCTAATCATCCATTCGAAGCTCTCCAATTCTCTTCGAAATATGTGGTTTTAGGAAAAGAATTTTCATCATGTAAGTTCCTGCTACATAATACTAATGGAAGAGGCCAGAATGAATAAAAACAATGAGTCAAAAAATAATGAAAGCAAGATAAAAAATAATACATACTTTCACCCTATTGCAGGAAATGTCGTAACAGACCAAGGCCCAAACAATAAAAATTCAGGAGCAGGTGTAACTTTTGAATTTACAGCTACAGATTGTATTCTGAATAGAACTTTAAACATGTTAGGCCTGAATATCAAGCACTTAGCAGATCCTAAAGATCCAGCTGATGCTGTTAATTTACGTTCACTACAATTACAATTAGAGTTAGCAGAATCTAAGCTTTTACATATTGCTGGTGGTAAAATGGAAGGGGTCATCGATATGGCAGGGCAAAAGATTATTTCTTTGCCTATTCCAGAAGCAGATGGGGATGCAGTTCCATTTAGTTTTTTAAAGAAAAATTATTTAAATTTAGGCGGAGGAAAATTAAAGGGAAAGGTTGATTTTGCTGGCCATGTTTTAACAGGTTTACCAGATCCTACTTGGACTACAGATGCGGCTACACTAGGATTTGTTCGTAAAGAGTTGATGGCAGCATTAAGTTCTTATCTTCCATTAAGTGGTGGTTTTTTTGGTGGTATTTTAGATATGGCAAGCTTTCCTTTAACAGGACTGCCAACTCCTAAAAAATCATCAGATGCCATTCCTTTATCTTATTTTACTTCTGAAGCATTAGTGAAATCAGGTGGGAAAATGTCAGGCCCTATCAACATGGGCTCGTCTTCTATTACAAGTCTTGCTGATGCTGTAAGTGAGACTGATGCAGTCAATTTAAGAAGCTTAAAAAAAATAATAATAGGTCTGGAGGAGCATTATCTTCCTTTGTCAGGTGGAACATTAACTGGAAATTTAGGATTAAGTGGAGCGTTTATTACAGGTCTTCCAGATCCAATGGATCCTTTTCATGCAGTTAACTTAAATACATTAGACAAGTTCTTAGAACAGTTAAAAGAAAAGGTTTTGTTTTTAAGTGGAGGCTTGATGCAGGGTGTTTTGGATATGGGAAGCCAAGGGTTAACTGGATTACTAAAGCCAGTTAATATTTCTGATGCAGTAAATCTTGAGTTTTTACAGAAACATTATTTCACTTTAGATGGAACATCCATTATGGAAGGTGATTTTAATATTGGTAACCACATCATTCACAATTTAGGAGACCCTGTTACAGGAACAGATGCAGTCAATTTAAGGGCTTTAAAAATTCGTTTAAGCCTAGCTCTTCAAAATTATCTTCCTTTGACTGGAGGAGCGCTTGTAGGTCCTGTAAGCTGTGGTGGATTTGTTTTATCTGGATTAGGTAAGCCTATACATTCAGAAGATGCTGTTCCATTAGCTTATTTGCAAAAAAATTATTTGTCGGTTTCTGGTGGATCATTAGCCAGTGATCTTAATATGAATTTCTATTCATTAAAAAATTTAGCAAATCCTATAGCCAAATATGATGCAGTCAACTTAATTTCTTTGAATAATATCTTAGAAAATACTGTAGCTCATTACTTGCCTCTAATGGGTGGTGTAATGTCAGGTTCTGTTGATTTTGGACATTATTCTATTACTAAATTAGCAGCTCCACGGAATGAAGAAGATGCAGTTAATCTTTCTTATGTGCGAATGCATTATTTATCTCTTGCTGGAGGCATGTTACATGGAGAACTAGATCTTGGAGGAAATAGTATTTCAAATCTTTCAGATCCTGTTTATGGTAAAGATGGCGTAAATTTAAATACCTTAAAAAGGGTTGCAGCTGCTATAGCGGCTGATTACTTGCCCTTATCAGGGGGGGCTTTAAAAGGGCCATTGTCTATGGGGGGGGCTATCGTTACTGGATTGGCTTTCCCTTTTCATATATCAGACGCAGTATCATTAGGATTTCTTCAAGAAAATTATCTTTCATTATTAGGCAATGTCACTATGCAAAATGATTTTAGCATGGGAGGATATTCCTTGCATGATCTAGCTGATCCTATAGAAGATTGTGATGCGATTAATTTAAGATTTTTAAAAACATTTTCAATAGATGCTTTAGATGATTATCTACCACTTAGTGGAGGTCATCTTACTGGAGAGCTTAATATGATGGGCTCTTTAGTAACAGGGCTAGGGGATCCAGAAGAGCCAGCGGATGCAGTCTCTTTGGGTTATATTAAGAATAATTTTCTTTCCTTAACAGGAGGAACTCTTTCAGGTCTTATTGATATGGGAGAGCAGCGTTTAACAGGAGTACCTGATCCAATATTTGATGAAGATGTTGTTAATTTAAGAACACTTTCCCAGATTGTAGTAAGCACTGTATCTGACTATCTTCCATTAAAAGGAGGAGAGATCTCAGGTATTTTAAATATGACAGATCATCAGATAACAGGGGTTGCATTTCCTAAAACAGATAGTGATGCAGTCTCTCATCTATTTCTTAAATCTTTTGCGTTACCATTAGTGGGAGGCAGTTTATCAGGAGACTTAGATCTTTCTGGATTTACTATTCAAGGAGTAGCAGATGCAGAGTTTGATAGTGATGCAGTTAATTTAAAAATTCTTAAAGAAAAAATACATCAAGCAAGTTCTAGACTCCTTTCTTTGTCAGGAGGTGTTCTTTATGGTCCTTTAAATATGAGTGGTTCTAGAATATCAAATCTGGGAATGCCTATTTTAGGTGATGATGTAGTTAATTTAAATGCCATGAGACAGGAAACAGCATCAACTCTTCTAAATTATTTAGATCTGGCTGGTAATAATGAAATGCAATCATCTATTAAAATGGGGGGCCATGGAATTTCAGATTTAGCAGACCCTGAGTTTGCTGCTGATGCTGTTGCATACGGATTTTTAGAAAATAATTACCTCAACTATAGCGGTGGAGTAATGAAAGGTATGTTACGTATGGGTAACTATCGCATTACAGATCTAGAAGATCCAATAGAACAACAAGATGCAATTAGCTTACATGCTTTACAAAATATATTAGAATCTAGATTGCAGGGTTATTTGAGTATTGCAGGAGGGGTTTTATCTGGGGATCTTTTTATGGGAGGCCAAAAAATTAAAGATCTTTCAGATGCAGAAAGTGATGATGAAGCAGTGAATCTAGGCTTCATGAAGCACAGTATAGTAGAGCAGCTGATTAATTATTTACCTTTATCTGGCAGTACGATGCTTGGTGTTTTAGATATGGGCATGCATCCTATTAATAATGTAAGGGATCCAGTTTCTGCTTTTGATGTGGTGAATTTAAGTTATCTTCAAACCAATTTTCTTTCTTTAAATGGCGCTCAAACTATGATTGGGCCACTTTCTATGGGAAAAAAGAAAATTACTAATCTGGGAGATCCTATAGCAGAAGAAGATGCGGTGAATGTAAGAACTATGAAAACCGAGATTAGATTTATCTTGGCTTCTTATCTTTCCACTTCAGGTGGAAGTCTTTATGGTTCATTAGATATGAATGGTTCGAGTATTTCAGGATTAGCATCACCGATAGATATAACAGATGCAGTTACTTTAGGCTTTTTAAAAAAATCAGTATTAATGAATTCAGGAGGAGTTCTTCAAGGATCACTTTCTATGAGTGGCCAATCTATTAATAATCTTGGGGATGCTGTTGAAGATCATGATGCAGTGAGTTTATCTTGCATGAAGATGCAATTTCAAAAGATTCTGTCTCTTTATCTGTCTCTTAAAGGTGGAACCTTGTCAGGTTCATTAGATATGAATAATCACGTAGTGACAGGGCTTAGTTTTCCTTTATCAGATTTAGACGCAGTTTCATTACTTTATCTTAAGCAAAGTTATCTTCCTTTAGCAGGTGGGGTTTTAAAGGGAGATCTTAATCTTGGTAGTATGAGAGTGACATCTGTTGGTGATCCTATCGAATTAGAGGATGCTATTAACCTAAAAACTCTTGATGCTTTTATTAATACTGTTTTAGGCCAGGTACTTTCATTGTCTGGAGGAAAAATGAAGGGAAGCTTGGATATGGGAGGTCAGCAAATTAGGAATGTTAATACGCCATGGGAAGCTGGCGATGCAGTTAATTTATCTTACATTGATAATATTATTTCTAAAGCTTACAAAGATCTGCTGCCTATCACTGGAGGGATTTTACAAGGAGGGCTTTCTTTAGCAGGATTTTCTTTATCAGGGATTAATGATCCTACAACATTAGATCAGGCAGTTAATTTAGGATATTTGCAAAATAATGTTCTGCTTACTTCTGGAGGAACCCTTACAGGTTCTTTAGATATGGGAAGTCAACGCATTACTCAATTATCAGATCCTATTGATATCACAGATGCAGTTAATTTAAATACCCTTACAAGAGAGCTTTCTTTGGGCTTATCCACGACATTGTCTTTGTCAGGAGGTATGTTAACGGGTTCTTTGGATATGTCAGGAAATTCTATTGTTGGATTGGGAGATCCACAAGATTCACAAGATGCAGTTTCTCTTGGATACTTGATGCAAGGATTTTTACCTCTTTCAGGGGGAAGTATTTCGGGATCAATAGATTTGGGTGGGTATTTTGTTCAAAATATTGCTGATCCTAAAAGAGATGCAGATGCAGTTAATTTAAAGGTTATGAGTACTGCTATTAAGAATCTTAAAGATAATACTTTATCTATTTCTGGAGGTAAGTTAAGTGGCTTTCTTGATATGGGCTCTTTTGTAATTTCTAATCTACAAAATCCTAAAAAACCTAAAGATGCTGTCAATTTACAGACATTACATCATGTCATGAATCTTTTTTCAAATAAAGTACTGCTATTAACAGGCGGTACTATGTTGGGTAAAATAGACATGTCAGGACAGATTTTGACAGGTATCCCTGATCCAGTTTTAGATACAGATGCTGTTAATTTAAAGACTCTTGAGGCTCGCATTGGGGCTATGACTTTAAGTGATAATTCTGATAATCCTTCTTTACCTCCTTCTATTATTATGAACGAAAGTTTGAATATGAGTTTTTGTCGCATTACTTCTTTAGGTAATCCTATAAATGGGCCAGATGCAGTCAATCTTCAAACATTACAACGAATCATGCAAGAAAGTTTAAAAAACTATCTAGAGTTAAGTGGAGGATTTGTTACCGGTGCTATTGATTTTGGTTTTCAGGGATCTTTAAAAGGATTAAATGCACCCAAATTAGATGATGAAGCAGTCAATTTAGGGACCTTAAAAGAGACATTTAAGGATGCGTTAATACATTACCTGCCTACTAATGGTGGTACATTATTCGGTAATTTAGATATGTCTGGTTCAAGTATTACTAATCTAAAAAATCCAATGCATGACAGTGATGCCGTTAATTTTGGAACAGTACAAAAATTAATTAATCAACATGATGGTGATTATTTGTCATTAAATGGAGGGGTTTTAAAAGGGGATCTGAATCTTAATAACAACCTTCTTAGAGGTCTTCAGGCGCCTATTAAAGATGAGGATGCAGTTTCTCTTGGTTATCTAAGTGATAATTATCTATCTATTAAAGGAGGCGTCCTTCAAGGACCTTTAATGATGAAAGGTTTTGCTATTACTGGATTAAGAATGGCAGAAAAAGATAGTGATGCTGTGAGTAATATCACAATGAAAAATTATGTGACTTCATTAACGAGAGAATTACTCCCCTTTAAAGGAGGAACCTTAACAGGACCTCTTGAAATGAGTGGAATGCCTATTAGTGGACTAGCTTTACCAATAGAAAATGATCATGCAGTTAACTTATCTTATGTTGCTATGACTTTTCTTCCATTAACAGGAGGTATATTAAAAGGTTTTATAGATCTTACAGATAATCTTATTAAGGGAGTTTCAGATCCTGTAAATGATGCAGATGCTGTAAATTTAAGGACCTTAAATCGTTCATTATTAGGTTTTGTCCCTAATTCGTTGTCTGTTTATGGAGGAGCGATGCAGGGCCTTCTTAATATGGCAGGGAATATTTTAACTGGGGTTATTGAACCATTATCTGATCAAGATGTAGTAAACTTAAGGTATTTAAAGAAAAATTACCTTTCTTATAAAGGTGGTTCTTTACTTGGCAGTCTTAATTTAAATCAGAATAGTATTACTAATATGGCAGATCCAGTAGGGGATCATGATGCTGTAACATTACAATTTTTAGATCTTTTTATTTCACAGAAAATCACGCAATTATTACCACTTGTTGGGGGGACTTTAGTGGGTTCTTTGGGAATGAGTGATAATAAAATTGGCAACTTAGCAGATGCAACAGATGATACAGATGCAGTAAATTTAAGAGTTTTAAGAAAAGAAATAAGATCCATAGATCCAGGATTATCTTTAAAGGGTGGTGTATTAAAGGGTTATTTGGATATGTCAGGTTATTCTATTGGAGGACTTGCTTCTCCTAAAAAGGATGATGAAGCTGTTAATCTTAGTTATATTAAAAGTCGTTATTTACAACTAGGAGGAGGACTTCTTGTAGGCTCTTTATTTATGAGTGGAAAGCTTATCCAGCGATTAGGTGATCCTAAAGGACCTGAGGATGCTGTGAATCTACGGACATTAGAAGTCCGATTAGATGAAGTTACTAAAGAATTATTGCCACTTTCTGGAGGAACATTAGGTGGAACATTAAATATGCAGGGTTATTCTTTAACGGGTATTTCTACTCCTCTAGCATCTAGTGATGCAGTTAACTTAGCTTTTGTCGAGGATGGATTTTTATCGATTACAGGTGGAGTTTTAAAAGGAATCTTGGATATGAATATGCATAGAATTTCCAATGTAACAGATCCTATTTCTAATGGTGATGCAGTAAATTTACAGACTTTAAATGCACGTATTCAAGATCAGGTTCGTAAAAAATTATCGATATCTGGAGGTGTTCTTTTAGGTAATATTGATATGGGAGGATCTTATATTCTTACAGGAGTAAAAGATCCTATAGCTTTAGCAGATGTTGTTAATTTAAGAACGCTTAAGGGTGTAGCTTCTCAATTACTGTCTCTCTCAGGTGGCGCTCTTTATGGCCCCTTAAGTATGGGAGGAAAAAAAATTCATTCAGTGGGAGATCCAGAGGATGAGACAGATGTAGTAAATCTACGTACATTGCGATTCCAGTCAGCAAGAGCTGCATCATCATATCTCTCATTAACAGGAGGAGAAATAACAGGAGTGCTTTCTCTTAATGGTAATCAGATTATTAATCTTCCTGATCCAATAGAGGCTTCTGAGCCTGTAACTCTTTCTTATCTACAAAGAGCCACCCTAATGATTTCAGGGGGAGCTCTTTTAGGCTCTTTAGCTCTTTCAGGTTTCCCTATAAATAATTTAGGGGATCCAAAAGAGCCATCTGACGCTGTTAATTTATCAACTTTACAAGAGCAAATTTCTTTAGCAGGTAGTTCTTATCTTTCTATAAAAGGAGGTGAGCTACAAGGAAGACTAATGATGGCTGGTCATGTTATTTCTGGTGTGGCTGCTCCAGTAGAAGATCAAGATGTTGTTAATTTTTCTACCTTTAAGGAAGGAGTGGCGAGTGCTCTTTCTTCTTACCTTCCAATATCAGGAGGATGTATTACAGGAGGACTTTCTGTTAATAATCGTCCAATAAAAGATCTAGGCATGCCAATCAATGATCAAGATGCTGTTCCACTATCTTATCTTAGAACGCGTTACTTATCTGTTTCAGGAGGAATTTTAAGTGGTATTCTGTCTATGGGAGGATCTCGTATAGAAAATACAGGAGATCCTATAAGGCCAGGAGATGTTGTCACTGTAAGATTTTTTGAAAATCGTTTGAAAAATAGCAGTAAAGAGTTTTTGCCTTTATCAGGAGGATTAATGAATGGATCCTTAAATATGGGCAATAATCTTTTAACAGGTTTGAAAGATCCCCAAGGTGATACAGATGCTCTTACTTTAGCTTATGGAAATCATTCGTTTTTATCATTATCTGGTGGAGTTTTGAGTGGTGATTTAGAGATGAGTGGGCACACTATCTCAGGGTTAAATATGCCCATAAAAGATTATGATGCAGTTAATTTACTTTCTTTAAAAGCCTCTTTAGCCACCTGGGCTACGACATTTATCCATGTTTCTGGTGGTGCCATGGAAGGCAATATTGATATGGATTCTTATTCAATAACAGGTTTGCAAGATCCTAAAAATCAAGGAGAACCTGTTACTTTAAATTATTTTAATAAAAAAGCTTTATCTATTTCTGGTGGTATTTTAGAAGGTTCTTTAGACTTGTCGGGTCATAATTTGTCTCATGTAGGAGATGCTGTGGCTGATGATCAAGCAGTCAATTTAAGAACTCTTAAACGTACTTTAGATGATGAATTAAAGGGGTATTTAAATATTCATGGAGATGCAGAACTTAAAGGTTCCTTGCACCTTGAACAAGGATCTATCGTTACTGGCTTAAGAGATCCTCTTTATGATCATGAAGCTGTAAACTTAAAAACGCTTAATAATAAAATTTCTCAGATGCTTTCTGTTCATGGAGGTACTTTGAAGGGCAATTTAAATATGGCTGGCTATCATATTATTGGTATAGGCGAAGGAGTAGACGAGCAAGATGTCGCAAGTGTTGGAATGGTTAGAAAGCAAATAGTTGCTGTTGCAGCAGCCTATATGCCTTTAGCAGGTGGTACGATGCGCGCGAATATGAAAATGGGGCTTTATCGCATTACTGATCTAGCATCGCCAGTGGATTTAGAAGATGCTGTGAACCTAGCGTTTTTAAAATCTTCCTATTTATCCTTAGAGGGAAGCTCTGCTATGCAGGGGGCATTAAAAATGTCTGGTTATCCTATTCATGATTTAGCAGATCCAATAAAAGATATGGACGCTGTTAACTTAAGAAGTCTTGATGAACGTCTTATTGATCTCTTATCTACTGTGGCTTCTTTAAAAGGAGTTAATATGGAAGGCGATATTGATATGGGAGGGCATGCAATTAGTGGTCTCAAGGATCCTATTGATGCGCAAGATGCTGTTAACTTACGTACATTTGAAGATGTCCTTGCGAAACTTCCTCTGAATAATCTTCCTTTAGATTCTTTAGGCAGATTCATTATCAGTGGATTGGAAGATCCACTATTCGATGATCAGCCTGTTCCTTTGGCTTATCTTAAAAGAGAGTACCTTCCTAAGTATGGAGCACAATTAGCAAGTGATCTTTCAGCTGGAGAATTTCGCATTACCCAAGTAGGAAATCCCAAATTACCAGATGATGCTGCTAATCTAAGAGCTGTAGAAGAACATTGTTCATTACGGTTAAGGGATTGTTTACTGAAACAAGGAGGCACCTTAACTGGGCCTATTAATATGGCGTCATATTCAATAACAGGATTACCTTTAGCTGTTTCATTAACTGATGCGGTGAGCTTAGGATATCTTCAAAGGAACTATATTCCTTTGTTAGGTGGTTTTTTACAGGGGTCATTAGATATGAGTATGCATCTGATCACAAATATAGGAAATCCAGTAGGACCAAATGATGCAGCAAATTTACAGACAATCATTGATGTTTTTGAAGAGTTTTCAGGAAATTTTTTAACTATAAAAGGAGGAACAATTGAAGGTTTTATCAATATGTCAGGGCATCCTTTTACAGGTTTATCTGATCCTAAAGATCCATCAGATGCAGTGCCGCTAAGTTTTGTTGCAGAAAACTTCCTACCTATAAAAGGCGCCATTTTACAAGACAGTTTAGATGCTCAAGGACATGCTATTATCTTTTTAGGAGATCCTGTAGCTGAAGGAGATGCTGTTAATCTTCGATCTTTAAATGCAGCTATTGCAGCTTCTGTTAGTTCTTTAAATTTATTAGGAGGAGGGACTTTACAAGGAGCACTAGATGCAGGAGGAACAATTCTTAGCGGGTTAGCTGATCCAATTGCTCAAAATGATGCTCTTACTCTCGGTTATGCGCAATCATCTTTTCTTCCATTTTCTGGTGGGGTGCTTACTGGACCATTAAATCTTTCTGGTAGTCCAATTGTGAATGTAGGAACAGCAAAAGATGATTATGATGTTGTTAACTTGATTACAGTAAGAAAATTAATGGACGATGCTGTTATTGATTGCATTCCTAATACTGGTGGGTTTGTTTACAGTTCTTTAAATTTTAGTGGTTATGGCACTGTTACTGGTCTTCTTTCTCCTACTAATCCCACAGATGCAGTGACTCTAGAGACATTAACAAAAACATTAGAAGGGTTAATGCCTCAATCAGGAGGAGCCTTGAGTGGAGATCTAATCATGAAAGGGTTTTCCATTCATGAGCTAGCCTCCCCCAAAGAAGAAAATGATGCAGTTAATCTAATTTATTTAAAAAATTATACAGAACAATCGATGCAGGATTTTATTCCTTTTAAAGGGGGAGTTTTAGCAGGTTCTTTGGATATGAATGATTATTCCTTAAAGGGTTTAAGGGACCCCATAGATCCAAAGGATCCTGTCACAAAAAGGTATATAGAAAGACATTACATGCCACTAATGTCTCCACTATCTAAAGAAAATCTTGATTTAGCAGGCTACCAGATTAAGAATTTAGCTAACCCAAAAGAGATGACCGATGCAGTCAATTATGAAACATTATTAGCATATGTCAATAAACCTATGAATGAATATCTTTTGATTCAAGGAGGTGCTCTACAAGGTGATCTAAGCATGAGTGGACATCTTATTGCTGATGTAGCTAATCCTGAGGCTGCAGGGGATGCAGTTAATTTAAGAACTTTACAAGCGGGTTTGGCTCTTGTTTCTATGAGCCATGCAGATCCTGAGCCTCTTGTCTTAGATGCCTTAAGTCAAGACTTAGATGTGAATGGTTATTCAATTCATGGTCTTCTAGATCCAATACATTCTTCAGAGCCAGTTACTTTAGGTTATTTAAATGGTAGGTATCTTGAACTAAAGAATGATGTATGGGATATGGGCAAGCGAGTCATTGCACAAGTGGCTGATCCTATTTATGATGATGATGCTGTTACTTTGAGAGTTTTAGTTAGAGAGCTAAAAAAAACAAAAAATCTTTTACTTTCTCTCACTGGAGGATCTCTTTCTGGAACATTAGACATGGTAGGAAATCTTATTACAGGGATTGTTGACCCTGTTAATGCTGATGATGCAGTTAATTTACGAACATTAATATCTAAAATAGAAGGATGTTTACCTACAGGTGGTGGTGCCTTAAAAGGAGATCTTAGTCTTTCTTATAATAGAATTACACAGTTGTCAGATCCTTCTGTAGATCTTGATGCAGTTAATTTAAGAACTCTTAAAGAAGTGCTATCTTGTCAGATGCAAAATCTTCTTCCATTGACTGGAGGGATGTTGTTAGGAGATATTCATATGGATGGGTTTGCATTAAAAGGTCTTGCAGATCCTAAGAATGGTAATGAAGCAGTTTCTTTACAGTATTTAAAGCAACATTACCTTTCTTTATCAGAATGTAAACCATTGTCTTGTGATCTCTCTTTGAGTGGCTTTGCCATTAAAGATTTAAAAAATCCAATAATGGGTGAGGATGCAGTTAACTTAAGAACATTAGAATCGCGGTTAGATGCATTAAATAAAAATTACTTAACTATTGCAGGTGGTGCAATAACAGGTTCATTTGACTTTTCTCAAGGAGGCACTGTTACAGGGTTGGCGATGCCTATAGAAGATTATGATGCTGTTCCATTTAAATACCTCAAAGATAATTTTGTTTCTTTGACAGGATCTAGTTTTGAGGGAAATATACAAATGAATGGTTATCATTTGTTGGGTGTTGCAGATGCATTACAGGATGATGAAGTAGTTAATTTTCGTACATTATTGAAGGTGTTAGATCTTCAATCATCTGCTTATCTAAAATTATCTGGTGGAAGAATGTCCAATACATTGGACATGGGAGAAAATGCTCTCGTTAATTTAGCAGATCCTACGCATTCTGGAGATGCAGTGACTCTTGGTTATTTAACTGATCATTTTATTAGTGTACAGGGTGGGGCTATAAATGGCTCTTTAGAGATGCAGGGAGGTTTAATATCTAATATTGCTGATCCAAAAAATTCTTTTGATGCAGTTAATTTAAGAACTGTTAATACACAAATTAATTTAGCGATGGAACGTTATCTTCCAATTGTAGGAGGGGCATTATTAGGTAGACTAGATGTACAAGGATATGAATTAACAGGACTGACTTATCCAGAAAGCTTAGATGATGCTGTGCCATTAGGTTATTTGAGGAAGCATTTTTTATCTTTACAAGGGGGAAAATTAGAAGGGGGATTGAACTTAAATGGTTCTGTTATTGGTGGTGTTGCAGATCCATCATATCCCAATGATGTAGTCAATCTTAGAACATTGCAATTTGAAATTAATGATGCATTTTCACAAAAGCTTTCTATTTCAGGAGGATCTTTAAAAGGGAATCTTAGTTTAGGGAATGAGTATCGAATTTTAGATTTACCAGATCCTATTCATCTTGGAGATGCAGTCAACTATCAAACATTACTACAATCAATTATGGGCTTATTATCTTCTCAAGGAGGGGTTCTAACAGGGGATCTTCTTATGGGTAATCATGCCTTAAAGGGAGTCTGTGACCCCCAAGATGATCAAGATGTTGTTAATTTGCGTACGTTGCGTGTCTTAATAGAGAATGTTAATGTAGATTGTCTATCCCGCTATGGTGCTTCTATGGAAGGCCTATTAGATATGTGTAATAATATTATAAAGGGTGTAGCTGATGCCAAAGATCCTCAAGATGCTGTTAATCTTCGTGTATTAACAGAGAAACTATCTCATTTTATCTCTCGTGCTGGGGGTGAATTTAGTGGGGATTTAGATATGCAGCAACACGCAATTCATAATCTTGCAGATCCTACGCAATCTAGAGATGCAGTGAATTTAGCTTCTTTAAATCAAGCAATTGGATCTTTAAAAGAGTTATTTATTGCTAAAGCAGGTGATTCTATGAAAGAGAATCTTTCTATGGGAGGTAATCGTATTTTAGATCTTGCTGATCCAATAGGTGATAATGAAGCTGCAACAGTTTCTTTTGTCAAAAGAAAAATGTTGCCTTTGTCAGGAGGTGTTCTTTCTGGGGTATTATCTCTTTCAGGGCATAGAATTACTGATGTTGCTAGGCCTGTTTGTCTTACAGATGCTGTTAATTTAGAAGTTTTATTGGCTGAAATAGAAAAAAGCTCTTTAAAAAATATTTTAACAGATGGAGGTATTTTAAGTGGTGTATTAACTCTTAAAGGAGAAGGGCTTATTACAGGAGTTGCAGATCCTGTTCATGATAGTGATGTAATAAATTACTCTACGCTACAAAGAGCTATAGCTGGGTGCTTATCAAGAAAATTAGCTGTATTAGAGGGAGATTTAGATCTTTCTTCTTATCGCATAAAAAATTTAGCAGATGCTGTTAATGAAGATGATGCTGTTAATAAGCGAACCATGATGGAGTACAATCAAGAAATGAGAAGATTTTCTTTAAGTATTTCAGGTGGCACTTTATCAGGTTCTTTACAGATGGGTGGTTATGGTATTACAAATTTAGGAGAACCAGTTTCTCCTGGTGATGCAGTGACTTTATCATACTTACAAGCTAATTATTTTTCTTTGCATCAGAATGCTGTGACAAGAGATTTAAATTTAGGAGGTCATAAGATTCTTTCTTTAGGGAATCCTATGGATGATTTTGATGCAGTGAACCTAAAAACAGTTAGGCAAATGCTTGCAGAAAGTCAATCATCTTATATATCTGCAAGTGGAGCGGTTCTTTCTGGAAATTTAAATATGGGCCATGCTTACAGAATCTGTGAATTAGCAAATCCAATAACAGCTGGTGATGCTATTAATCTTGGATTTTTTACTTCTGCTCTTCAAAATTTTTTAAGTCTTGATGGCGATGTCATGAAAGGCAATTTAGATTTGGGGGGGTATAAGGTATCTCATCTTGCTTATCCAATAGAATTAACAGATGCCGTGAACTTAGCAGCTTTAAAAAATGAAATTAAGAATGTAATAGTTGATTGTGTTTCTGTGAAAGGGACTACAATGAAGGGATCAATTAGTTTTGGGAATGGTTATACTGTAACAGATTTAAGTAATCCTCAGAATGAAGGAGATGCAGTTAATTTACGCACCTTTAATGCTGTTACAGCAAATATGATGACATCTTTAGGTGGTGTTATGCGTGGATCCTTGAATATGGGAGGGCAAATTCTTACAGGACTTGCAGATCCAGTCAATGTTGCAGATGCAGTAAATTTAAGAACTGTCAGAGAGATGGTCTATGATCAACTTTCTGAAGTGATGCTTTTATCTGGTGGAGTTATGAATGGAGTTATAGACTTTGGTGGTAACAGAGCGACAGGGCTTGCTAATCCTAAAAATCCTGATGATGTAGTTAATTTAGGAACTCTTGATTCTTATCATGCTTTGCTAGAAAACAAAAAATTATCTTCATTAGGAGGAGCTCTTTTAGGCAATTTAGATTTAACTAATCATATTATTACAGGTTTATCTGCACCATTAGGGCGATCAGATGCAGTTAATATGGAATTTGTTCATCAATATGCTTTTCCACAAAAAGGAGGTGTTCTTTTTGGATCATTGGATATGGGAGGGAATAAAATTTCTTCTTTAGCTGAGCCTAAGGCATTATCTGATGCAGCTACCCTTGGAACAGTAACATCAACTATTACAAAGATAATGGATGGGTATTTACCTCTAACTGGTGCAGTATTATCTGGGGCTATTGATATGCAAGGATATACTCTTAAAGGTATTGCAGAGCCAATAAATGATTCAGATGCTGTGCCATTTTCTTTTTTACGCAAAGAGTATCTTTCTAAAGATGGTGGTACTTTGTTTGGACATCTTTTTATGGGGCAAAGAAAAATTAAAGATCTTGCTGATCCTACAGAAGATCGTGATGCTGTAAACTTAAAATCTTTAAAATCATTTACAGATCGTTTATTTGCTGATTATCTTCCAGTAATGGGTGGGGCCTTAAAAGGATCTATAGATTTTGGTGGGCAATATACTGTTACAGGGTTGTTAGCTCCAAAGTTACCTAGCGATGCAGTAAATTTAATTACTATGCAAAAAAAGATTGCCTCTTCTTTATCTAATTATTTATTGCTGACTGGAGGAGTTTTATCTGGTTCTTTGGAAATGCAGGGTAATCAGATTAATAATTTAGGAGATCCAATTAATCCAACAGATGCAGTGAATCTACGAACTTTAACAGAATTTCTGGCCTCAGTTAATCAAACATCGAATCATGAGTTTATTACACAGCAGTCTGTTAATGCTGATAAAGATATTGAAGGGCATCGCTTGATGAATGTCGGTAGAGCTGTAGATCCTCAGGATGCTGTGAATTTAGCTACATTGCAAAATATGTTGCACATTACAACATCTTCGTACTTATCTCGTATAGGTGGATTGTTATATGGAAGTATTGATTTTTCAGGAAATGGTACAGTGACAGGATTAAGAGATCCATTAGATGCATCAGATGCTGTAAATTTAGGAACATTGCTTTCGCTAACAGAAAAATACTTGCTTATAGAAGGTGGTACATTAACTAATGATTTAAGCCTAGGGAATCATTTTTTACAAAATTTAGCTGATCCTGTAATGGAGATGGATGCTATTAATCTGCGAACTATGAAAGCCTTTGTTTCTACGAATCTTAAAGATTATTTGCCTATGACAGGTGGGGTATTAAAGGGTGATCTTGATGTAGGGTCATATCGTATGACAGGGTTAGCTATTCCATCAAATCTTTATGACGCAGTCCCACTTCATTATCTTAAAGAACACTATTTCTTATTGACAGGGGGTGTCTTAAAAGGACAGTTAGATATGAATGGTTTTTCTGTAGTAAACATTCCAGATCCACAAAATGCTGGTGATGCAGTGAATATGCAGACCATGACACAAGAAATTACTAAAAGCTTAGCGCACTCGTTATCTTATAAAGGAGGGGTGATGCAAGGTTCTTTGGATATGGGGGGGCATATTTTAACAGGATTATCTAATCCTGTTATTGCTGGTGATGCAGTGAATTTTGATTATCTGTGTAATAATTTTCTTCCTATTAGTGGGGGTAATGTCACTGGTGTTATTAATATGGGTGGGTCTTCTTTGACAGGGTTAAAAGTCCCATCATCACCAACAGACGCTGTAGATTATGGAACTTTTAGAAAAGAAACAGATTTATTAAAAAATCTTTATCTTCCACGAGCAGGGGGCAATCTTTCTGGAAATATTGATATGAATAATTTCATGATATCAGAGATAGCAGATCCTATTCTTCCTCAAGATGCTGTTAACTTACGTACATTTTTAAAAGGATTATCTCAGTCTATAAGTGGCTATCTTCCTTTGACAGGTGGGCTATTAAATGGAGATTTAGATCTGGGTGGATTTAGACTTTCAGGAATTAGCTCTCCAATAGAGTTAGATGATGCCATTAATTTTGAAATTCTACAGTCTTTTACCAATCGATTATTACCAATAGTAGGTGGCACCCTCACAGGTTCATTAGAAATGAGTGGAAATCCCATTAGAAATATAGCAGATGCTACTAATGATGGAGACGCTATTAATTTAAGGATGTTGAAAAATCGTTTAGAGGCACGGTTGTCTGATTTTTTCCCTATCACAGGGGGAGGATTGCAAGGAAATCTCTCCATGCAAGGATATCAGTTAACAGGGTTAGGGATGCCAGTATCAGCAGCAGATGCTGTAAATTTAGGGTACTTAACAGCTGTGTTAGAAAATATGCTGGATTCTCAGGGAGCATGTTTACAGGGAGATCTTGATCTATCAGGTCATTGTATCAAAGGTGTTGCAGATCCTATAGATGAATATGATGCAGTTAATTTCAAGACACTTAAATTAATGGTTAATCAAGAAAATTCTTTAACAAAAGAAAATGTAGATTTTACTATTGTTTCGCATTTAGATTTTAAGAATACATTCCTAATCAAAGGCTTAAATGATCCAGAGGAATTAAGAGATGCTGTTAATCTTCAAACACTAAACAAAGCGCTTTTAGGTTGTCTTTCTTCTTTTGGAGGTAAATTAACAGGTAATTTAAGTTTATCAGATTTTTCATTAACAGATATAGCAGACCCATATGCAGAGCAAGATGCTGTGAATTTAAGATTTTTTAGAAAAGAGGCTCTTCGATTACTTTCAGGTGCCTTTGCTAAAAAAGGGGGTGTTTTATCTGGAAATATTGATATGAATGGCTTTTCAGTCAAGGGATTGGCT
This sequence comes from Candidatus Clavichlamydia salmonicola, assembly GCF_015356765.1. Taxonomy (GTDB): domain Bacteria; phylum Chlamydiota; class Chlamydiia; order Chlamydiales; family Chlamydiaceae; genus Clavichlamydia; species Clavichlamydia salmonicola. The sequence goes on along the minus strand of NZ_WTCQ01000002.1, from coordinate 81,851 downwards.
TATCCAATAGACCCAGCAGATGCGGTTTCATTTTCTTATCTACAAAATCATTATTTTGAGCTTTCAAATGGGGGTGCGTTATCTTCATTAAATATGAGTGGACATCGTATTGTTGATATTGCAGATCCAAAAGATCAAGGAGATGCTATATCTTTGAAGGTATTAAAATCTATTTTGAGTGGATACTTAGCGATTTCTGAAAATGGAGTATGTACAGATGTCAATATGTCAGGACATACTCTTACAGGTCTAGCAGATCCTCAAAAAGCAACAGATGCTGTAAATTTTAAAACTGTTCAAAAATATTTAGAAAATGTCGTTTTACTTTCTGGATCATCTATGAAGGGTGATTTGAACATGGGAGGAGCACGTATTTTTGGATTGCATCATCCTATAGATGGTAGTGATGCAGTTTCTTGGGCTCTTTTGCAATCTGAAATTAAAAAAGTAAGAGCTGAAGTTAAGATTGGTTCAGAAGGTATCTTAAATAGCTCTCTTGATTTTAAAAATCAATACACCATAAGAGGAATTATTGATCCAATATCTGCTGATGAAGTTGTAAATTTACGAACTTTACACGCGCATACTTCGTGCTTATTGTCACAGTCTGGAGGGTTAATAAAGGGTATCTTGGATATGGGAGGAGTTCATACTATTGATGGAATAAGAGATCCTATTTCTCCTAAAGAAGCTGTTAACCTTAGAACTTTAAGACATATGATAAAGGAACAGAAGGAGACAATGTTATCTCTTGCTGGGGGAATACTAAGAGGCGATCTGTCTTTTGGTTTTTCTGGAAGAGTAATCAATTTAGCTGATCCAAGATTACCTGGAGATGCAGTTAACTTATCATCATTAAATCAAGCATTAAGCCACTATCTTTCATTTTCAGGTGGAATCATGCGGGGTATTTTGAATATGGGAGGTTATAAAATTTCTCATCTTATAGATCCAGTAGAATCGGGAGATGCAGTTAATCTTAAAACTTTAATAAATGTGGTAGAAGAATGTCTATCTAGATCGTTATCTCTAGACGGAGGGATAATGAAAGGTAATCTATCATTTGGTGGTAAGCAGCATATTAAAGGACTTGCAGACGCTATTGAAGAGGGTGATGCAATATCTTTAAAATTTTTATCTAAGGCGCTTAAAGGATATCTTTCTGTCAAGGGAGGGGTAATGAAGGCTTCCTTGTCTATGGGTGGATATAGCATTGGATTTCTTGCAGATCCTATAACAGCTATGGATGCAGTGAATTTGAATACTCTTACCCGCATGCTTAAATCCGAATTAAATAATGTCCTTTCTCTTTCAGGCGGTCAGATGTCAGGAATTTTAGATATGGGTAAATCTCGTATTTCAGGGCTTGCAGATCCTAAGCATGATGCTGATAGTGTAAATATGAAGACCTTGAAGAAGCATGTTTCTCATCAATTAGAAAATTATATGAAATCTTCTGGAGGAATGCTTAAGGGGCAGATAGATTGCTCTTCAGGGGGCAGAATTATTGGTTTGCCAATGCCTATATCTGATGATGAAGCTGTAACAATTGGCTATATGAAAAATAGTGCTGTTATGATTTCAGGTGCTAAAATGCTTGGTGATCTGGACATGAATGGCAATAAGATTTCTTCATTAAAAAATCCTACATTGCCTGGAGATGCTGTAAATTTAAAAACATTACAGCAGTATTTAAAAGTATTATCAGCAGGATCTGTCAAAGTATCTGGTGGATATATACAGGGGGATTTAAATCTTTCTGGTTATTCTTTAAGAGGATTAGCTGAACCTGTAAATTCAGATGACGCTGTTAATTTATCTTATATGAAAAATTATGCGCTAAGTTCTTTAGGTGGTGTGATGAAGGGCTCTATGAGTCTGGGTTCTTTTGAAATTACAGATCTTGGAATGCCAACAACAGATTTTTCAGCTGTTAATGTAAAAGCAGTCAATCAACAGATTGTGCATGCTCTTTCTTCTTATATACCATCTTCTGGGGGTCAGATGTCAGGATCGATCTCTATGGGTGGTTTTTCGTTAACAGATTTAGAAGATCCATCAAGGCCTTGCGATGCAGTTAATTTACGTTCTGTGATGACTGCATTAGCATCAAAGGTGTCTATTTTAGGAGGGGAGATAGAAGGTGTGCTATCTATGAAAGGGCATGCAATTATTTCTCTTGGCGATGCTCTTTACGAAGAAGATGCTGTAAATTTAAGAGTACTACAGGAGTATATTAATCGATTAAAAGACAAAACTTTATCTTTGAACGGAGGAGCTCTTTTAGGCAACGTTTCTATGGGAGGATTTTCTCTTACAGATATAGCAGATCCTCAATCTGCAGGGGATGCTGTAAATTTAGATTATGTTCAGTCTTCTTTCTTATCATTATCTGGAGGAAGTCTTTCAGGCGAATTAAATATGGCGCAAGAGCGTATTAAAAATCTTGGCGATCCTCAGCATCTATTTGATGCGGTAAATTTGAATGCTTTACGTGCAGAAGTTGTAAAAGCCATGAGTAATTATTCTCCTTTTTCAGGAGGAGGAATGGTTGGATCTCTGAATATGAATAGCTATTCTTTTTATGGTTTATCAGACCCTGTAAAACCATCAGAAGCTGTTCCTTTATCCTTTCTTAAAAAGAATTATCTTGCATTAAAAGGAGGTAAAATGGCTTCTCCCATAAATATGGGGGGAAATAATATTTCTGAGTTAGGTGACGCTATTTTTGAAAAAGATGCTGTTAGTTTAAAGGTATTAAGGGAGAAAACAGCAGAAATATTACAAAATTATATGTCAGCGGCAGGAGGTATATTTAAAGGTATTATTCAAATGAGTGGTAATGCCATTCAAGGTCTGGCAGATCCTGTAAATCTAGAAGATGCAGTGAATTTACAAACGCTTAAGAGAACTGTAACGCAGCAATTCTCTACATTTAAATTGACTACCCTAGGAATAATGACATCTTCTATTGATATGGGGAGACAGATGATTATTAATCTTGGCTCTCCTTCTAAAGATGGAGATGCAGTTAACTTACGCTCTCTTAAAGAGGCTTTAAAAGACCATTTATCTGTGCATGGCGGAAAAATTTCTGGAAATATTGACATGGGAGGGAGTGCAGTTATTACTGGTCTTGGTAATCCAGTAGAATTTACTGATGCTGTTAATTTACAGACCTTATTGTCCTTTATTTCGAAGGAAAAAACATGCACCTTATCTACTAAAGGAGGTGTAATGACTGGGGTATTAGATATGGGAGGAGCACCTTTAAAAGGTCTTTCAGATCCTTTATCTCAAGATGCTGCTATAAGTCTTTCTTATGCAGACACTCATTATCTTCCTCTTCATGGTGGTGTGATGAAAGCTGCGTTTAATATGGGCTTGCAAGCTATCAAAGGATTAGCTGATCCTGTGGATAAATATGATGCAGTTAATCTTAAGACAGTAGCTAAATTCTTATTAAAATATATGCCTATTGATGGAGGAGTAATGAAAGGCTCTCTGAATATGGATGGCTTTACTATTGGAGGATTAGCTCTCCCTGTTGATGATGGAGATGCAGTTCCTTTTGGATATTGGAAGTCACATGGTTTGTCAACTTTAGGGACTCATAAATTACAACTTATTACAGGGGATATTCATTTTAATGAAAAGGCAGGTGTTACTGGTTTAAGGGCTCCGAAGGCCTCTTCAGATGCTGTCACATTGAATTATGTGCAAACGCATTGTGTATCTATAAAAGGTGCTGTCATGGAAGGGCATATTTTCATGAATGGGCATACAGTTAAAGGTATTGCTAATCCAAAAGCTAAGAGCGATGCTCTTTCTTATGGATTTTTTGAAACAGAGTTACATGCTGTGACTGAGTCTCTTCTTTCGATCAAGGGAGGGATTATGCATGGAAATATTAGTATGAGTTCTGCAGCCACTGTATGTGGATTACCAGATCCCATTGCTCTTGATGATGCTGTTAATTTGCGTTCATTGCGTCGAGAAATTTCTTCTAATATAGCAACGGTTCTTTCGCTAAAAGGAGGAACTCTTTCAGGAAATGTTAATATGGGAGGAAAGACAATAACGGGGCTTGCGCTTCCTATAAAATGCACAGATGGAGTGAACTTAGATTATCTAAGACAGTATGCTCTTTCTCTTCAAGGAGGGATTTTGCTTGGAGAGGTGGATATGAATAATCATGCCATGATCAATCTTGCAGATCCTCATAATGAAGCAGATGCTGTTAATCTACGCTCTTTGAAAAAAATGCTGAGTACTTCTAAGGGCAATTTTCTTTCAAAAACCGGTGGATTTATGCAAGGAATATTGGACATGGATAATCATCCATTAACAGGTTTAGCAGATCCAAAAACAGTTTCTGATGCTGTTCCATTAGGGTATGCTAGAAGAGCCTTCTTGCAGGTTTCTGGAGGTATTTTAAAAGGTTCTTTATGGATGAGTGGAAAGAGAATAGGGGGTGTTGCAGATCCAGCTACTTCTGAAGATGTGGTAAACTTGCGTTCTTTACAAGAACGGTTATCTATGTTTCTTCCAATTGTAGGTGGTGTTCTTAAAGGTTCCTTAAGTGCTGGAGGACATAGAATTAAAGATGTTGCAGATCCAGCAAGTGCAACAGATGCAGTGAATCTTCATTATATCCAAAAAACATATATGTCTTTTGGTGGAGGAGAAATGCATGGGGTTTTGCATATGGGAGGCAAAACTATTTCAGGATTGGCAGATCCTCTTAATGCAACAGATGCAGTGAATCTTCGTGTTGTGAAAACTCAGGTAGCTGAAGCTATAAAAAATTGTTTTCCTGTTTCTGGGGGTACTTTTTCTGGAAATATAAATATGGGAAATAAAATCTTAACAGGGCTTTCTCATCCAGTAAATCCCTCTGATGCTGTCAATTTGTCTTATATACATTTTTACTGTTTGCCATTAACAGGAGGAACGTTATTAGGAAGTTTAAATTTGTCGGGAAAAAAAATATATGGCTTAGGAGATGCTGTAGAAGAAACAGATGCAATGAATTTAAGAGCTGTGAAACGTTCTATTAAAGATGGTATGAGTCATTTTTTACCATTAACAGGAGGAGTCTTATTAGGTAGTCTTAATCTGGCTGGGCAGGCTTTAGAAGGCTTAAGAATGCCAGTTAAAAGAGATGATGCAGTCAATTTAGGGTATTTACAAAATCGATATCTTTCTCTTGCTGGGGGTGCTTTTTTAGGATCTATTCATATGAATGGTAATAGCATAACAGGATTACATAATCCTCAAAATGAAGGAGATGCCGTTAATTTAAGAACAATGGTAAGTGCTTTAGCCACTTATATGCCTTTAACTGGGATGGCGCAAGGAACTTTTTTAACTGGAAATTTGATTTTTAATGGAAAGGCAGGAATTACTGGATTACCCGATCCTAAGGATTTAGGGTCTCCTGTTAATCTTGGTTATTTGGTTAATCATTACTTTTCTTTAGCAGGTGGGACTCTGAGTGGCTCACTAAATATGGGGGGGAAAATTTTAACAGGATTAGCAATTCCTTGTGCGCCAACAGATGCAGTCTCACTAGGCTTTTTAGTAGGGACTTATGTTCCACTAAAAGGAGGAGTTTTAGAAGGTGATTTAAATATGAATCAGCATCTAATGTCTCACCTAGGAGATGCGTTATCGCCAACAGATGCTGTTAATTTAAGAACAATGAAGTCATTCATTTATGCATCAATGATTAATTGCATGCAAATTTCTGGTGGAATAATGAAGGGTTCATTGAACATGGCAGGAAAAACAATAACAGGTTTAGTGGCTCCAAAGGACCGACTGGATGCTGTTAATTTGGGATATATTAAAGATTATTACCTTCCTATTGCAGGTGGTGTTATTAATGGGCCTTTAAATATAAGTGGGCATATTCTTTCAGGAATAGGAGATGCTAAGAGCTTTACAGATGCGGTAAATGTCAAGGTCATGAATTTTTCTATAGAGCACCATTTAAAAGATTATCTTTCTTTTAAAGGTGGTACTATGACGGGGTCTTTATTCATGAGTGGCGAAAAAATATCCGGATTAGGGGAACCTTCTTTAGATGAAGATGCTGTTAATTTTCTTACTGTCAAAAAGATGATTAGTCAAGGGACATTAGCGTTGTTGCCAAAATCAGGTGGTAAGGTAACTGGAAATATCATCATGACTCCAGGTAATACTATCACAGGGTTAAAAAATCCTGTAAATAATCAAGACGCTGTTCCTTATGGATTTATGAAGTCAACGTGTCTTTCAGCAGATGGAGGGAAATTATTAGGAAATCTTTCTTTATCTGGACATTTGATGACAGAATTAGGAGATCCAGAAGAAGAGACTCATGCAGTGAATTTAAGGTTTTTGCAAAAATCATTACTTTCATGTCTTCATAATTCAGGAGGGCATATACATGGTAATTTGGATTTTGGTTGTTCATGGAGAGTGGTTGGTTTAGAAATGCCAATAGAGCCTACAGATGCTGTTAATTTAAAATGTTTAACAGAGCATGTACAGGCATTATTATCATTAGATGGTGGTGTGATGAAGGGCATCATTGATATGGATAAGCACGTTTTAAGAGGTCTTGCTGATCCAACAGAAGATAGAGATGCAATTCCATTATATTATCTTAAAACTCATTACATATCTTATAGGGGTAATGTTAAGGCGAGTCGGATTGTTGGGAATTTAGTATTCAATGATGTTGCAAGAGTAACCAATCTTGGAAATCCAGAAAATTTAGGAGATGCAGTTAACTTACGTTATCTACAGAAAGGATATTTATCAAAAGCAGGTGGAGTATTAACAGGTTCCCTGAATATGTCAGGTAAGAGTATTACTGGTTTGGCCGATCCTAAAAAACCTTCAGATGCTGCGAACATGTCTTATGTTGAAATGTATGCAATACCTTCTGCTGGAGGGCTAGTAAAAGGTAACTTAGATATGGGCTTCCAAAGTACTATAAAAGGTCTTGCTAATCCTACAGAACCTGGTGATGCAGTGAATCTAGCATCATTACATTCTGCTATGAATATTTCTTTTTCTTCTTATCTACATCGAGATGGTGGTCGTATGCTAGGTGTTTTAAATATGGGAAGTTTTGCGATTAAAAATATAGCCAATGCTGTAGATGAGTATGATGCTGTTAATTTAAAAACAGTTCATTTAGCAATATTATCAGGCGTAAAGGGATCAGTTAAAAAAAATGGAGATATTATGCAGGGATCTTTGCATATGGGTCTACATGCTTTAACAGGCCTTCCTTATCCTGTAAATCAAACTGATGCTATAAACCTTGCTTATTTACAAAGTTCTACTCTTTCTTTAGGGGGAGGAACAATGCAAGGTACCTTGAATATGGGCGGAAAAAGTATTATAGGTTTGCCAGCAGCTATTTCTGATGGAGATGCTGTTAATCTTAAGACAATGAAGTCAAAGATGGCTCAAATACTTGTTTCATATATGCCATTTTCAGGTGGATCTATGACAGGGCCTCTTAATATGGGGGGTAAAATGATATCAGGGTTGGCAGCTCCAATAGCATTAACAGATGCTGTCAATCTACATTATCTTAAAAATAATCACTTATCTTTTTCTGGTGGGAAGATGAAAGGCGCTATTGATATGGGAATGCAGTTGATTATGGGATTAGCAAATCCTATATCAGCTACAGATGCAGTGAATTTACAAACCCTAACTAATGGTCTTTCTTCTTCTTTGTCTTTAAGAGGCGGTACCATGAAGGGGCCTCTTAATATGGGTGGAATGGCTATTACTGGCTTGAAAAGTCCTGTTGTGCCAGGTGATGCGTTGAGTTTAGGCTATGCTAGACTATTTTATTTAAATAGAGCTGGTGGAGATATGATTGGTGTACTCAATATGACTGGTAATATTATTCAAAATGTAGGTAATGCTATTTCATCTACAGATGCTGCTAATTTGCAAACTGTTAAGAATGAGATAGGGAAGGCGTTGAATAATTTTCTCAAAAATTCAATTTATAAGCTTAGAAATAGAGCTATGGAAGTAAGAGCGCATACAGATCCTTTCTTGGATAATGATATGCTTTTAGAAACAGAAAAAGAGACGCATACAACATCTTATGCTGATACAGGACTTGCCTATAAAGCTTATCTCAGCTTTTCTAATCATATTACTGCTGGATTAGCTTATTCTTGGGGCGCCAAGACTGCGATTCAGTGGAATGCTCATCAGGAAGGGGTGCTTCAAGGAAGTGGATTATGGAAAAATTATATTTTCTTTAGTCCTTCTCAAGGAGAAAATATGATCTTTTTAAAGAATGCTTTGTATCAATTTTCATTTTCAGCAGTCACTCTTAAAAAAAGATTTAGAGGTGAAATTATGGGTGTTCACCTATCAGCTGGTAAAAAGAAAATTATTGCAATGACTGAATCATCATCTAATTCATGTTTGTTAAGTGGGTCATTCTTAATTTCTAATGATGATACACCTATTTTTCAGATTGTTAACTCATTTAAGGTGGATAAAGCACTGAAGTTTTTGTCTTGGAGTGTCATAATTTTGGACTAATTAGAGATATAAAATAAAATTTATAAGGGCCACGATAGTTCTACTTTAAAGCATGTTTTTCTTATGTTTTTTAGTCAGTTCTGTTAGGATGGTCCTTTTTTTATTCTTAGTTAATAATGGTTTTAAAAGTTTTAAAAGGTTCTAAAGACATTGATGAAGCAGCAAGGCTATTAAAAGAAGGCAAGATAGTTGCTTTTCCTACAGAAACTGTTTATGGATTAGGTGCTGTTGTTTTTTCTATTGATTCTGTTAAGAAGATTTTTTCTTTAAAAGGTAGGCCAGCAGATAATCCTTTGATTGTTCATATTGCTGATATAGTGGATGTAGATCTTCTTGCAAAGGATCTTCCTGAAGATTTTTTTTTATTGGCAGAAGCGTTTTTCCCAGGGCCATTGACAGTCTTACTTCCTAAGCACCATTCTGTTCCTGCAATTGTAACAGGAGGGCATAGTTCTGTGGCAGTAAGAATGCCTAACTATGCAATGACATTATCTTTAATTAAAGCAGTAGGAGCGCCTATTGTTGGTCCTTCAGCTAATCGTTCAGGTAAGCCAAGCAGTACTTCTATAGATCATATCATTCATGATTTTCCAAAAGGGTTGGATGCAATTTTAGAAGGGGAGCAGGCTTGTTCTATTGGGATAGAGTCAACTGTCTTATCTTTACTTAATGATTGTCCAATGATTTGTCGTCCAGGTGTAGTTACTAGTGAAGAGATTGAGGAAGTGCTTGGGAAAAAAATTAATGACAAGTCAAAAGATGCACAAATGGTAGCTTCTCCAGGATCACGGTATCGTCATTATGCTCCAACCGCCCGAATACATCTTTGTTCATCAGAAGAAAATGCTCAAAAATATATAGAGCAATCCCCAAAAATATATAGAGCAATCATTAAAAATCCACATGCATATAATTTTTATCGTGCTCTTAGAGAGGCAGATAAGTTAGATGTTCAAGAAATTATCATCATATATAATCGAGAATTGGATAATAATCCTGCTTTATGGGATCGGATTTTTCGAGCTAGTTTGTCTTGATAATTAAGTTTTTTTAAGGAGTAAGTATGATTATTGATATGCATTGTGATCTTTTAGATTATTTAGTAACATCCCCAGGGCGTTCTCCCTATGACACAGAATCTAGATGTTCCTTGCCTTTTCTTCGTGAAGGAGGAATTTCTTTGCAAATATGTGCTTGCTTTACTGATACGAAGCCAGGAAGTGGTTATATTGCTTCAGAGCAAGTTGTTCATTATCGTAAAATACAAGATCCTTATGTAAAGACTATTTATAAAGATTCCTCTATCATATTGACTAAAGATAAAACTGCATTGATGTTGGCTTTTGAAAATGCATCAGGGCTTTGTGAAGAAAATGACAATTTAAAGGTATTAGAAACACGTTTAAGGGCATATGCTGATGAATTTATTATAGCGTATGTAGGTTTAATGTGGAATTCAGACAGTCGATTTGGTGGAGGCCCATTTTCTAAAAAAGGTCTTACAGCAGATGGAAAAGTACTTATCGATCTTTTAGTAGACCTTAAAATTCCTATAGATTTTAGTCATTCTTCAGATCAAGTGTTTTATGATGTGGTGGATTATGTTGAAGCTCGCCATCCACAAGCCCAGCTGCTAGCTAGTCATTCAAATCTTCGGTCAATTGTAACTCATCCTAGAAATCTTACTCCTGAACAGGTCAAAATTCTTGTTAAAAAAGGTGGCCTAATAGGATTAAATTTTCTAAAATCTTTTTTAGGTAAAGAGTTTAAGTCGTCTCTAAAAAGACAAATTATAGAGTTGTTAGAGTTGGGCGCAGAAGATGCCCTATGCTTTGGGAGTGATTTTTTTTCTTGTTGGTTTTATGGAAATAGATCATTACCAGAAGAGATTGATGTATATCATAAAGGATACGGATCCTCTCGATGTTTAAGTGATGTTGCTGAAGAAATAGCTGTTTATCTTTCCCCTGATCTTACTCAAAAAATAATAGCTAATAATGTAATACAATTCTTAACTCAAAGAGTTCCAATAAAATTACAAATGACGAATTAATATATATTTAATTTAAATAATTAATATTTATATATTGTTCTTGATTATATGCATGTAGTTAATGCTTTTTTTTGTTATAATACAAGGTATTCCTTTACCAGCAAGGACTAGAAATCGCCATAATTTATTAGCTACATTCACAATGAAGTTATCAGGAAAAATTTCAGAAAAAGATTAGTTAAAACAATCTATAGCTATGTCTGAGCAGATTTTAAGAAAAATTCTATTAGAAGGCAGATTAATTGATTCTTAATGTCCTTTAAAAGTATGTAAGAGTCCTATTAGTAGAATTCTTGGTGAAGATAAAGCGCAACGAAGTTTGTAGATTTTAGGGATAGCCATACTTATTCCTGGCATTATATCAATACCTATTTCGTCTTTTTGTTTATATGGTATAGTTGCTCTAACAACGCTTTTATTTGACATTTTTTTATCTAAAATAATTTTTTTAAGAAATTTTATAGATTATAAGGATGTCAAGAAAAGAATATAGCTTTTATGCTTTCGGAATATTTTTTATTATTTTATTTATAATCATTCTGAATTTATGTTTTAAATAAAATACTACTTTCATTATATAAAAATGACTGAAAGGGAGTATTAAATAAAATGATGAAGGTTTTCCAATAGTAATGTTGCTTATAAATAGTCTTATTGAGTATTCACAAGAAGTCCTTTTTAGCATTATTATTGGATAGAAGACAACATCTTATAAATAAAAATTATTTTAATGTAATTGTTTGTTTATAAAAACAATATAATTTCGCGTGTTGTATATTAATTAATTGATTTTAATGATATTTTTCATGTAAAATGCTTTTAATTTTTGATTAGAGTATTCATATAGTGATCGATAATAGTTATAGAAGCATTCCATTAGTTAGCATAAATCGTTATAATGCACTTTGTGCTCAATTAGATCTAATATCTTTACAAGGTAAAGAAATTGTTGGATTCGATGATATTTTAGCAAGACATGAACATGAGGATCTTTTAAATCGCATTCAGACTCAGGATCAGCTAAGAAGTCCATATTTTTCTGTAGATAATTGTTCTTCTTGGTTTCAGCAAATTTGTCCATCAAGTTATGCAAGATTGTTTTTTTCTATGTTGAGTACTATAGCGGTAGTGATGGGCGTTTTATTATTAATTATGCCACATGCTTCTGTATATGGAATGGTGGTTATTGCAAGTATCAGTTCTTTAATAGTTGTTGGGCAAATCATTAGTAAAGTTTGTAAGATGAAAAGAATTGTCCAGCAAATAAAAGCTATAAGATCGCATCTAAAAGAAATGAATCTAGAACATGATTGGACAAATGGCTGGATGAGTGCGCATACAATGGGTGATACTTACAATAGAGGATGGTATCAAGCTATTTCTGCAGATCTTACTGAAGCTGCAAAAAATATAGGTCAAGCGGCTAGTTTAGATCTTTTTAAAGAGATAAAATTGAACATCTTTCGTTTACTTTTAGTGGCTACATTACTTATGACTATAATAGTAGGTGGGATGGCAATCTCAGGCGCAGGATTACCAATAGCTCTAATTAGCACAGGCTATGTAGGCCTTGGTATTGGCTTTGGTTTAGCGATGATCTTAACGTTTTCTTCATTGGAGTCTACTATTAAAAAAATTTATGCGAAGCTTAAGAGTAAGTGTTGTCATTTGAATAATGAAGATAGAAATGGTGCTATTTATAAAGCTTCTGTGGCTATGGTCCACTTAATGAAGGCTAGAAGAATATGTCATGAATATATCCTTGATGCAGCTTCTGTGCCAGATCCAGCACTATTATCAGAACCTTCTTCTGCTTCAGAGGTTGTAGATGGTACACTTATTGATAGGCAAGCCTTGCTTATTTTGCAAAGGAGTGAAGCTAGTATGTTAAGACAAAGTTACGCTTGTTTAGCGCCCCCATCTTATGAGGAGGTCAGTAACTGCTTGCCTCCTTCATATACTCTTACTATGAAGACTCCAAGGCATCATGCAAAGCATAAAATAAATGACTTGCCTGCTTATCCTAAGGATGCAGCTTTTGGGAAAGGCTTATTGAAGGTAGATAATTCTTCAACATCTGAAGTAGTACCAATAAATTTATGTACTTCCCTTCCAATATATTCTAAAGATGTTCCATGGGGACATTATCAAGTTGTAATGCTTGGATCAGAAAAATTTGATGATCAGGGAAATTAGTAGCAAGGACCTTGAAGGTAATGCTTAGATAGTTTTTTTTTAATAAAATTTGATTAGATAGATTTCACCAAGGTCTTGCATGGCTTATAGGCTTATTGTCTTTAATACAAGAGTAGGTGTGTAATGGTAATACCAGCTTTACTATGTTCTTTACAGGACAATCATGTCGTTATATGCTGAATTCATGAGTAAAAAGTGATCCAAATCTATTTTTGTGCTTCAAAAATTCCTACAAATAGCTTTGGAGTATCTTGATTATGTATTTTTCGATCATTTTATACGCTTGAAGGTTATGTTGATGATAGATCAAACTAAAAATTTCTTAATAACTAAAGCCTATTACAGTCGCTTATGCTATGAATTTGCTAGTATTAAATTTGACAAACAACTTACTGAAAAGGAAATAGTAAGAATTGAAGCATTTAGAGAAAGAGATTCATTTTTGCTAGATGATAACATTAATCTTTTATTTCCAGTTTGTTATAAAAGAATCAAAACTATGAAAGAGCTGTTACAAACTCAAAAGGTATGGCAAATATCTTGTTTTTTTATATCTGCAATAGTTGCTACAGGTATAGGTTTATTATTTTCATCTGCTTATGGAAGCTATGGAGTTATGATTTTAGGCTCTATAATGACTCTTTTGATATTAGTTAAACTAATTTCTGGTGCAAAAAATCTTTACCGAATTATGAGGCAATGCCATGATTTAAAAACCATGAAAGCCATAAATAATGAAGAGCATTGGGAGTGTTGGCAACAAGGCGCTTATAGAAGAGGGAAGTTTTCTTTAGATTATATACTCAAAAATTTTCAAGATATGTGTAAGTATCTTATTTTTGCAAAAAATAAAATCATCCTTATATGTACTATAGAACGTTATTATTATTCGCAATCCATTGCTATTAAAGCTTTTATGCTTGCTGGTGCTATTCTTGTTATGTTTTCAGGAATCAGTTTAATAGTAGCTTCATTGCAATCAGGGCTGTGTGTATCAGCTATATCATACGCTTTTTATATAGGTATGGGCGTTATCATTACAGGTATGGTTGCTTTGCTCGTGAATATGCGTAAACATAAAAGTATGAGTAAATTTAAGGATTATTTTATGCTTGCAGGATCAGATATAGAAGAGTTTAAAAAATCACCAATGAGTTTTGCTTTGTTTGAAACTTACTGGTCTCTTTGTTCTGCTAGAGAAAAATTTCATTTATGGTTGTGGGAATTACCTCCACAGTACTGTACACCTCCCCCTGATTATGCTCATATCTTTCCTGATGAATTTCCACCTTCTTACGATGAATATGGCGATTGTTCTATGGCCATTAATTATCCATCATTAGACCTGTATCAGGAAGATACTTTACCAGGCGCTACTGATTGCTGATTTATCAAAAAAGTTTTGATAAGAGATCTTCATATTTTGATCCTGAAGGATACAAGAAGAGATCTTTGCTGGATTGCTTCCATTTTTTTATAATAGGATTTAGCCAATTCCAAGCGGTCATTACTTCTTCCATATCTACAAATAAGTGTTTGTCTTCATAAAGTGCATCTCTAATTAAACGGGCATAAGCATCAAAGACTGTTTTTTCAAAAAAATCTCTGAAATTACACTTAGCAGTAACATTGTTGCAATGATCTGTTAAGCCAGGTGCTTTTGATTGGAATGAAAATGAAAGACTTTCTTCTGGTTGTAAATTGATTACAAGGCATTCTTGAGTATAGTTTTTCTTTTCATAAAATGTTTGAGCGCTTTTTGAAGGCTCTTTAAAAAAAATTCTAATTTCAGCAAAACGTTCAGCTAATCCTTTTCCAGAAGTTAAGTAAAAAGGGACTCCATCCCAGCGGTGATTGTCAATAAAGGTTTTAATGGCAACAAAGGTTTCAGTTGAAGATTGAGCCATAACGAAGTCTTCTTCTTGATAGGAGTTAATATGGGTGCCATCAGGAGATGTACCTCCTGCATATTGACCACGGAAAAATAAAGAAGGCGAAGGACCATCTGCTTTACGTAAAGATTGCATGATCTTAATTTTTTCTTTACGAAGATCTTCTGCTGTAAAAGACAGGGGAGGTTCTATGGCCACCATAGTTAAAAGTTGCAGCAAGTGGTTTTGTATAATATCCTTTAGAGTTCCAGATTTATCAAAGAAATTGCCTCGGCTTCCAATACTTTCTTTTTCTGAAATGATGATTTGTACAGATTGAATGAAATTTTTGTTCCAGAAAGATTCAAACAAGGTATTAGAAAATCGTAAAGAAGGAATGCCTTGTACTGTTTCTTTTCCAAGGTAGTGATCTATTAGGTAAACTTGTTCAGGCTGAAGGTGCTTATCTAAGTGTGTACGCAGTTCAAGCGCACTTTCTAAGTCTTTACCAAAAGGTTTTTCTATCATTACATTATTTAGTAAAGAGCCATCATCATTTTTTAATAAGTTGTTAATGCTTAACTTTTCTATGATGAGAGGAAAATATTCTGGAGGAGTGGCAAGGTAAAAAAGAACTTGATTTATTGGGTTATATTTTAGTTGTATCTGTTTAAGGAATAAGTCTAATGCTTGGTACCTACTGTCATCATCAAATTCAGATTGCCAGTAATCTATACAAGAAGAAAAATTTGACCAAACTTGTTTATCAAAAGATGGGAGAAATTTTACAATTTTTTCAGCGAGTTTTTGGCAAAAAATAGCAGCAGTTTGTTCTTTTCGCGCAAAGGCTATTAAACGAAAATCTGCTGGTAAAGCATTTGCTTCAAATAATGTATAAAGAGCAGGGATAATTTTACGAGAAGCTAGGTCTCCTGTAGCTCCAAATAAGACCATGATGGAAGTGGGTTTATTATTTTGAGTGTTTGCTTTTGAACACATGCTAAATTTCCTGTTATTAATAACCCAAAAAACTACGCAGAATCAATACTGCAGACAATGAATCTTTCAGACCAGCTCTTTTTTTTCTATTTAAAGAAGCATCTTTAAGCAATTTATCTGCCTCTCTAGATGTAAGTCGCTCATCCCAAAGGAGGAATGGGCATAAAATTGTTTTTTTTAAAGATGCTTCAAAGCGGTATACATCGTCAATTAATGTTCCAGCTTCACCATTTAATTTTAATGGGTTACCAATAAGAATCAAAGAAGGATCATATTTTTTGAGCATTACAGCTAGGGCTTCTACTGTTTTTTCAAAAGTTTTAAGCCAGTAAAAACATTCTTGAGGAAGAGCCATTATTCTTAATGGATCAGAAATAGCAATGCCTATACGACGAAGACCATAGTCTAAAGCAATGATACGACCTGTTTGTTGTTTTAAGTCAGCAATAGAACTCATAGATTTTTTTCTTCATTGAAGTAAGCAATGCTAGCTTTGATGAATTCAGTAAATAAAGGATGAGGTGCTGTGGGTTGTGAAAGAAATTCAGGATGAAATTGAACTCCAACCATCCAAGGATGATTGGGGTATTCTAAAATTTCACACAAGGTTGTATTATCGTTAATAAGATGGGTTCCACTGATATTAAGTCCATGTTCTTCAAATAAGGAAACAAAATTTTGATTAACTTCATAGCGATGGCGATGACGTTCTGTAATGGTATTTGTTTGATAAGCTTTAAATGCTTTTGATTGGGGTTTTAAGATACAATTGTAATTGCCTAGGCGCATACTGCCACCTAAGTCACTAATGCCAACTTGTTCTGCTTCTAGACAAATAACAGGGTAAGGAGTGGTATTATCAATTTCTGTAGAATTAGCATTATTTAGTTTAAGAACATGTCTGGCAAATTCTACCGCCATTGCTTGCATACCAAAACAGATTCCAAAAAATGGTAAATTATTTTCTCTACACCATTTTACTGCTTTTAATTTGCCTTCCCATCCACGGGGACCAAAGCCTCCAGGAACAAGACAGCCATGGCAGGTTTTAAGTAAGTTTTCCATTGCATCATCATCAGCATCAATAGTTACAATCTCTATTTTAGAGCCTAAGTGAATGGAAGCGTGATTAAGTGCTTCGAAGACAGATTTGTAAGCGTCTTGATGCTTAAGGTATTTTCCAACAATTCCAATGCGAATATTGTGAGTAAGATTTTTAAGCTTATAAATTAATGTTTCCCATTCAGGTAATTGAATAGCCAGGTGTGGAATATTTAGAGATTTACAGATAACATTTAGGATATTTTGATCACGTAATAAAACAGGAATTTCATAAATAGAATGTTTTACATCTAGTAATTCAAATACTGCATCTACAGAAACGTTACAAAATAGACCAATTTTCTTACGGATATCATGGTTTAATGGTTTTTCGGATCTGCAAATGATCATATCAGGAATTATGCCAATACTTCTTAGGGTTTGAGCTGAATGTTGCGTTGGTTTTGTTTTTAATTCTCCAGCTGCTTTTAAGTAAGGAATATAGGTCATATGTATTTTAAAGCAACTATCAGCTCTTTCGAGACAGAATTGTCGAATAGCTTCTAAAAAAGATAGGGATTCCATGTCCCCAACAGTTCCACCTATTTCTACTAAAACAATTTCAGCATTGGCAGTATGAGCACAAGCTATGATGCGTTGTTTGATTTCATGGGTAATATGTGGAATGATTTGTATTGTGCAGCCAAGGTAATCACCTTTTCTTTCTTTTCCTAAAACAGAAGCATAAATTGATCCTGCTGTAGCAATGGAGTGCTGTCCTAATGGTAGTCCTGTATAACGATAGTAGTGTCCAAGATCAAGGTCTGTTTCCATCCCATCTTCAGTAACATACACTTCTCCATGCTCGTAAGGATTCATGGTTCCAGAGTCAACATTTAGGTAAGGATCTAATTTTAAGAGTGCTACGCGATGGCCTGCTTGTTTTAAAAGTAAAGCTAAAGAAGCCGCAGTTAAACCTTTTCCTAGAGAAGAAAGTACTCCACCAGTAATAAAAATGCTCTTAAATATCATATGTTAAACTCCATGCACTTTAATTCTTAGAGAAGATAGCTCATGATCTTCCAATGCTTTTATAAAGGTCTTTATAAGGTTTTGGTAATAAGCATAGATAGGGAAAATAAGGATCTTTTTTTTGATGCTCATTAGTTTTCATTGAAATAAAGCTAGCTCAATGAAACAGCTGAATTATCACAAAAAACATTTAAAAAACACAATAATTTTTTATTCTTAATAAAATATAGAATTTTTTAATTATAGTTTATAAAAAAAATCATGACTGCAATAATAGTAATTATAAATTTTTTTATTTTTTGTTGGTCTTTTTTTTTATGCGCTCTTTTAAATGCAGTTTACTTATTAAAGTTTGTTTTGCTTCTTTTTTGATTTTAGGAGTTTCTTCTTTCGCTTCAAGTGATAGGTCTCTAATAGACTTGTGCGCCAGTACTCATAATGAAAATGCTAATAAGATCGATAAAAAAGAAAAAAATGAAAATAAGGAAGAGAAAGGGTTTCTTCGTTTTTGGCGGAGGAATCGGAAAGAACAGAAAAAAAAATCTCCTGCTACGATCAAGACATATTCCACAACAAGAAAAAGTGGACAGTTTTTAGATAATATTTCAGCAGAGATGGATCCTATTCAAGAGGCTCAAAAAAACACTACGTCAGCATTTTTTAATAATAGACCACAAGAAAATATTGTTGTAGCAGGTGCATTTATAGAAAAATCTTGTCCAGAGCATCAGTTATTTTCCAGAACCTATTCACAATCAGATGTGAAGAGAAAAGGAGCTGTAAAAGTTAGTAAAAAAGGAGCCCGTTCTAGCAGATATGTTTACAGAAATAGGAAAGCTGTTGAATCCAAGGCTAATGAAGGCGTATGGAACAATTTTAACTTAAGTTCAATTATCAATTTTCTTCAAAGAAGGACAGATGGAGAAAAAACTAAGTCTGTGTCAAGACGTTCACGTTGTTATCATCAATATAAAAGACTTGGCATTATTGATGATCAAGGAGTAATCATTAAAGTGCATGGAGCTGCATTAGGACATAATGAAGAACTAGTCCAAACAGAGGATTCTGAAGACATATGGGAGATTGAAGATGAAGATGGAGAGTTGGAAACTAGTCATCACAATAGAATGACATTCTTAAGTCAATCTAAAGCGCATGCAGTTCAGCAACGAACTCTTTCTGAAGAAGAAGAGGTTGATCAGTATGAGGATGAAAATAGTTTTATTGAAGAAGATGAATCATCTACTGAACAGTTAAGCCATAAAGTTGAAGAGACGAAGAGCATACCTGTTTCTGTAAAAAAGACAGATAAAGAGGCTCATTCTGAAACAAAAGAAAATAAAAAATCATTGATATCAAGGTTCTTGAACGCATTAAAGAGCAAGCTAGGTGGTGCTAAAAAAGAGAAAACGAAAGATATTTCCTTAGCTGGCTTATATTATTATGAAGACTTAGAAACACGAGATTCTCAACGTAGTATTCAGCAACAGTTAGAGGGAAATCAATCTGTCAATATTACTAAAGAGAATACAACATCTTTTCAACAAGAAATTTCTTGTGTTTATTGTAAGAAAAGCTTCTACGCTATTGATATTCAATCTCAAAAAATAGGCAATCAGGAATGTCCAGCTTGTGGATATAAATCTTTGTTAGTTAAAAAATATTATGTTCCTAGAAAAGAAGATGCTTTGCAAGATGAACAAAAAGCTAATTGCCCCATTAATGTAATGCAAGAGCATGTTTCTCAAAAAGACAAGACATTGAAGCCTCGTCTTTTAAAAGAAAGAGAAAAAAAAATGTTTCCTGAGTATAAAGAGCCAAACACAGGTCTTTTGTTTTCTAAAAAGATGATAGAAACTTCTCAATTTAATCCTTTAATGATGACTATTAGTGATAATCAATCAGTGAAGTTAGAAGGAGAGGTTCCTCCGAGTCATCATTGGAGTAGATTTGATTTTAAAGAAAGTGGTTTTAGTATTTCATTGCCTCTAAAGCCAGAACATTCTAAACAAATTATTGAAATAGCCAATCCAGAGACAAAAATATTTTATGAAACATATATTAGTGAGCCAAGTGTTGACGCTGTTTATGTTATTTCAGTTTGGGAGTATCCAGCTAATATTAAGATTAAAGATCCTGAGGCAAATCTACAGGAAGGTTTTTCAGGAATGTTACTAGCGTTACCAGATTCTAGAGTTCTTTTGATGAAATCAAAAGAAGTGCAAGGTTTTCATGCTCTGGAGTTCCATGTAAAAAATGCTGGATTGATGTTTAAGGGAGAATTAATTTCTATGGATAATATTCTTTATCAAATATTTACAGTCTATAAAGATAGTGGCAAACAGGCTGCTACTGCAAAGAAAGATTATGAGCATTTTATTAATTCTTTTAAAATTACTCATATGCATAAAAAGAATGCTCTTTCCTTACATTCTGGCAAAGTAAAGCTGTAGGTTATAGCAAAAAACTTGTAGAAAAAAATATGATGCCCTTGTTTTAGCTTTTTTAAGCTAGGTTCAAGGGTATTTATTTCATAAGAAAAAAAAGATAGAGAGCTTTATTTCTTATGAAATAAAGAGTTAATATCTAAAACCTTTTTTAAAGAAGGCTTCTTTGTATTGAGTGAAAAGTGCTGCGCTTATAGAATAGGCGTTGTTATGGAATTTTTTTCTCATTCAAATCATGCTTCCACAGCTTTTCATCGTGCTGATATAGATGTATCAGTTAGCCGGTTTACCCCAGTTATACTGAAATGCAATTTAGTAAATCTTACTTCAGAAATTTCTTTTAAAAGAAAAAAATCTCAAGCATTGAGTAGTATTCACCAAATGATAACTAAGGTGTATATAGAAAATATTTATGAAACAGTTCAAGAAACCCTTGATTTTTCTACTGCTTTAGCTGGTCATGATTATGAAATCTTGTGGGGGCAAGCATTGTTGCTATTTCATTATGGTTCTCACTATAAACATATAGAATCTTTAACTGAAGCTGCTGGTAAATTAGTTTTGGCTCAGACATCAGATACAGTTCGATTTGGGAAGGATTTTGCAGCTTTATTATTGACTGCGCGTATTTTTGCTGTTTTGTTTAGTATAAGTCGAGAGATGGCTCACAGTGATACAGCATCATTATTTTTTTTATCTGCAAAGACAGTAGCTACTACTCAAGTTATTCAAGATTATATTTTAAAAGAGCTTTATCATGCTTGGGGAAGGCACCTTCATCTTACTGCATGTTCTAGTCAAGATATATTAGACATTTCAGAATCTTTAAAATATTTTAATAAAGCAGAAGAAAAAGGAGCTTTTTCTCATCCATTTTATCTTGATTATGCAGAGGCTCTTGCAGACGCAGCTTTTTTTTTAGGAGAAGTAAAATTTCTTAAAAAAAGCAAATTTTTATTACAAAAAGCTCTTTTTTATTTACAAACACCTACAAGAACTTCTGATCGACCTGAATATCTTCGAGGCTGGAGTATATATGCAATAGTAGGGCGTCGATTTTTTGACTTAACTCATAAAAAAGAAGACTTTTATCAAGCTGATAAAATTTTTCATCAAGCTGTTCTTATTTTGACAGAGGACGCCAATATATGGCTTTTATGGGGTGAAATGTTTGTCTTTGCTAGTTGGATATTTAAGGCTCCGCAGGATTTAGAACTAGGTTTAGAAAAATTGACATCAATACAGTGTCAAGTAGCAGATCCATTTTATCTTTCAGCACTATTAAGCTTAGGTTTGTCCATTCTAGGTATTTTTCTAGAAGATCCTAATTTAATTAAGGAAGGATTGGTGCGGATACAAGCTGCTTTGAAATTAAATCAAACACATCCTTTTCTTCTTTATGGAGCAGGAATGGCCTTTTTATGCCGAGCGCTTTATTTTGGTGATGATGAAGATTTTGATAAAGCAGTTAAATTTTTTAAAGAATCATTAGAGTTAAGTCCATTTCTTAGTATTGCTCGCCATGGATTATTTCATGCTTATTTGATTCAAGGAAATTATAAATTAAGTGTATCATTACTTGAAAAAGCAGAAAAAGAAATTCATTTTTTAACTCAATCTAAGCCTTGTTCACATATTTATGTTAATGAATATGGAGTAGTTATATTATGTTTACATAATTTAAAAAAAGACAAAGAGGAATCCTTAATTAAGTTTGATGACAAATTTATTCTTTTAGAAAAATCTTTAAAATGTTTTTGTCTTTCTAGTGATTTATACAAAGAAAGTTTTGAAGCTATTTATAATCAAGGATGCGTGCTTATAGAGTTGGGTAACTGTACTCAACATATTGATTACTATGATCAAGCGATTGAATGTTTACTACAAGCTCATAATTTGAAAAGTTCAGTCCAAACTTATTATTATTTAGCTTTAGCGCTCTTTTTTTCAGGAAAATTTTCAGTTAATTTGAAAAAACTTAACCAAGCTGAAGATATTTTAGCTACTTTATTGCATTTTGAAAAAGAAAATGATATTTTCTGGAATCTTTTAGGAAGAGTATGTTTTGAGCTTTCCTGTTTAGATAAATTTCGTAATGATTTCAAGGTTAGGGCTGAAAAATTTTTTAAACAGGCTGTAGGGTTAGGTAATATAGAAGCGCATTATCATTTAGCGTGTTTTTATTCAAAAGAAGCAAAAGATGACCTTGCAGTAACATACTTAAAAAAGGCTTATTTGTTTAAAGCTCTTCCTTCAAGAGAAATTTTATTAGAAGAAAAACATTTTTCTAATTTACAAAAAAAACCTGAATTTCTACAACTCCTGGAGCAATGTGAATCATCCAGAGAACAACAAGCATAAATAACTAAAATGATCACCATACAACTTTCTGAGTATCTGGTAAAAGTATTATGGACACAAAAACAAACCATTTAGATGATGAATTAATTTCCCGTTTAGAGCATGCCTTTCATCACACCACTTCTCATGTTTTACTGCATGATGTAGCTAAAATTGCGTTAAAATATAATCCAATAGATTTGGCTTATGCAGCTTCATATTTACCCTCTGCAGCAAGAGTAGTATTGTATGAGAACTTACCTTGTGCAGCTGCAAAAGTTTGTTTTATTATTAACACAGATGGTGTTACTCGCTGTGCTATTTTTCGTCGCTTATCTGATTTAGAAGTTTGTTCTTTAATAGAAAAAATGCCCACAGATGAAGTGATTTGGGTATTAGAAGATATTCCTAATCGTCGATATCGTAAAGTTTTAGAAATGCTTGATGTTAAAAAGGCAGCAAAGATTAAGGAGCTTCAAAAGCACGGACGGAATACAGCAGGTCGTTTAATGACCAATGAATTTTTTGCTTTTCTTACAAATACAACTATTTTAGAAGTAGCTAATTTTATGCGAGGTAATCCTGGTATTGACCTTGCTCGGATTGTATTTATCTTAGATCATAAAGGCGAGTTGCAAGGATATGTTCCAGAAAGGAACCTTATTATTAATCCACCTGAAATGATGTTAAAAAATATCATGCTTAAGATTGATCATCAGGTAGCTCCTAATGCAACTCGTGAAGAAGTTGTAGATATTGTAGAAAGATATAAAATTTCTGCTTTGCCTGTAGTCAGTGATGAAAATTTTTTACTAGGCGTCATTACTCATGAAGATATTGTGGAAGTTATCGAAGATATTGCAGATGAGACCATAGCTTTAATAGCAGGGACTATTGAAAGTATTAGTGATTATGATCATCATGCATTTCGTCGATTTTTGTCTCGTGCTCCATGGTTGTTGGTTACTTTATTTGCAGGACTTATTAGTGCTGCAGTAATGTCTTATTTTCAGCAAATTGAACCAAAATTATTGAGTCTTATTATTTTCTTTATTCCATTGATTAATGGTATGTCAGGAAATGTAGGAGTCCAATGTAGTACCATTTTAGTCAGAAGTATGGCTATTGGAGTATTATCTAGGGGTAAGCGTAAGGATGCAATTATTAAAGAATTATCCATAGGGCTACTAACAGGTGTTAATTTGGGAATTCTATGTGGTTTCATCGTTTATCTCATGAGCTTTTTTAGAATTGGGCAATTTGCTACCAATAGCTTGCAGATTGGATATACAGTAGCTTCAGGTGTTTTGGGAGCGTCTTTGACAGCTACAGGGCTTGGGGTTTTTGCTCCGTTTTTCTTTGTTCGTATAGGGGTTGATCCAGCGCTTGCTTCAGGTCCTATTGTAACTGCTTTTAATGATGTATTATCCATGACGATGTTTTTTGTTATTTCTGGATTTATTAATGTTTGTTTTTTTTCTTAACAAATCCTTTTTTCTAAAGAGTTTAAATATACTACTGTTTTTAGTTAGTTAACAATTATTTTTTTTAATTTCCTAGAGTGCTAGATTCTTATTTTTAACTATTAACCAGGGGTAAAAATATGAAGTTTTCATCTTTGTCAAAAATAATCTTGAAAATATTTGTTTTAGCAAATTTATGGATATTTTCAGGGATACAACTTACTGCTGATGAAGCAGTGGTCACAGATTCATCTACTGAAGTAGTTGCGCCTAATGTAGAAACAGAAGCGCCAGTTATAGATGAGATACCAGAAAATGCAACAGCTGTTTTAAGAGAAGAACAAGGCGTTGATGGGTTATGTTTCTTAAAAGATGTGTTACTTTCTCCTTTAGAGAATGTTGCTGGAATGCGTGTTTTAGATATTGGATATATTGATGGGGCCTCTACTTTATATATGGTAGATAAAGGTGTACAGCATGTGGATATTTTAGATGCTAGTTTCAATGATATTGAGGGAGTACGAACTCATTTTGAAGAACTAGGTTTTAGTGATAAGGTTACTGTTACACAAGGATCTACAGAAGCCATGCCTTATCCTGAAGAGTCATTTGATGCTGTATTTGCTTTAGATGTAGCAAATGAATGCTTGGGATTAAATGATATTTTAGCTGAGTTAAAACGTGTCATGAAATATGAATCTTTAGCATATGTATTAATACCAAGTAGTTTACCTGTGCTGTTTTGTGAAGATGCCTATCAAGCGTCTATTGTTTCGTCTATTGATTCGCAATTAGCACAATGTAGATCAGAAGAAGATTTTAAAAATCTTATTGAAAATATGCCAGGTTTAATTCGAGGTGCTTTTAACTTCCGTAGTGGTAAATGGCGTCGTATTAAAAAGGAAAATGAGCTCTTTTTTGGAGATCTTTATTACTATAAAGGTGCTGAAGGGTTGAAGAAAACTAGATATCACCCTCGTTCTGAGTATATGTCGATCTTTTTAAGAGATGGTTTTTCTATAGAACATATGCAACTTCCTTCTTTTAGAAATGAAGCAGAGAGAGTGGCTTATAATAACTCTTGTACAGATCCTTCAATGAAATTAGGTAGTAATTATATTGGTAATGCACCATTTATTTTATTTATTGTAGAAAAATCTTAATTAATTAAATTTGAATTGAAAAAGTCAAAATATTGACTTTTTCAATTCATACTTGCTTGTAACAATATTCAATTGTATTTAGCAATTACCCAAATCAGAATCACCAGCTTCCATGCCATTAGGAAAATAGCGAAGCCATTTTTGGGTAACAGTCAGTTCTGTGCTTTGATCACATAATAATTCAGGAGGATGAGATTTCTTTTTACGTGTATCTAAGATGATGCTTTTTATCTCATTAGCTTTAAGGTAGATATCTTGATCAGGCTGTAAATGAGTAAATACATGCCATAAAAATGCACATTCATTGTTCAAAGTTTTTTTGATGCTATCAACAATAATGATTAAGGGCCATTTATGAGCATTAAAGAATTGGGAAAGTTCTTCGAGGGTGGTTCCATTAATAATTTCTATTACTAAGCAACCAGGGCAAAATACAGCATAAGATTTAATCATGGCACGTAGTGATTCATTAAACTCATTACTCAAGGAATGATTTTTTTCACCTAATCCTATAAAAATAGCTTTAGAGTGATTGATTTGGGAGTATTTAGAAGTCATTGGAAGAATAAGAAAATTATTTTTAGGATTAAAATGCTTTAAAATATGAGTTAAAAGTTCTTTAAAATTTTTTAAATTAATTCTTTCATTGGTAATAAAAACTATTTTAGTAGATGTAAAAGGTTCTTGAGATAAAAGCTTTAAGGCTGTGCTGAGAGGTGGATCAATATAATTTTTTTTTATTACAATACTGGTGACATTGTTCAGGCCACTTTCTGCATATTGATATAAATCTTGAATTTCAGGAATTAGAGTAGAAATGATAGGAGTGACTAATTCTTGTAGATAATTTTGAATATAAAAATTTTCTTGTTTAGGTTTTCCAAAAACTGTAGCTGGATAGATTGCATTTTTTTTATGATAAATAGATTGGCAATGGAAAAGAGAGCCTTGACTGTTAATATTATAATAACCATTGCTATCTCCATAAGGAGGTAAAGGTTGAATAAGATTGTAGGAACAGGAACCACGTAGTACAAACTCATGATTTTGAAAGCAGATATCAGGGAAAGCAGAATGTGCATGAGAAGATTTTAAAGAAGGAGTTCTTAATAGACTGCTAATGAGTAACTGAGATAGATGTTTAGGCACAGGCAACATGCTTAGAATTGTTAAAAGAGGAGGTCCTCCTAAACAAATAGTTATTGGTAAAGAGGTTTTTCCTAAAGAATTTTTTTTTTCAAGAAAAAAAGGATCATGTAGATAAGTTACATTATCATTTAGATATTGGAGTTGATTGGATTGTAGATAGTGATGGTGTGATGGATAATGAGTAGATATAAATGGAAAAGACAGAGAAGGAGTCCCTTCAAAGGCCCAGTTAGTTAATAGAGGTAAATCTTTTATGCAAAAAGTTTTTTGACTACAACGATCCCAACCTTCTAGTAAAAAAGAAGAAAAAGAAGGAGCCAAGACTTTTTTAACTCGTTTAGTATATTTCGAAACAGTAGAAAAAGAAGGATCTTCTAAAAATTCTAATAAAGAGGTAATAGTCTTACTAGAAAAAGGACCTAGTGCTAAATTAATTCGTTTAAAAGAGCCAAATAAATTAGTTGCAACAGGAAAAGATGACCCTTTTACAGAATGAAATAAAAGAGCAGGACCATTAGCAGCTACAACCCGCCGATGAATTTCTGCAATTTCCAAATATGGATCTACAGGAAACATGACATCTACAAGCTCTCCAGTCTTTCTTAAGACTGAAAGAAACTTTTTCAGATTTAGCATGGCAAAATGATCTTGTAAAAAAGCTATTTAGTATACCCAAGGTCTTTAGCTTTTTGTAAAACCTTTGTAAAACCATGTTTATCAACTGTTCTTAATGCTGCAGCAGAAATACGTAAACGAATAAAGCGATTTTCTTCTGGTACCCATAATTTTTTAGAAATAAGGTTTGGAAAAAATCTTCTTTTTGTTTTCCCAGTAATCTTTAACCCAATACCTTTTTTCTTTTTGGCAATACCACGTAAAGTGTAAGTATTTCCACTAGCAGGTACTCTTCCTGTCAAAGGACACTTTCTAGACATAAAACCTCTCAAAGAGTAAACAAAGGACTTGATCCTACATGTTTTTTAAATAAAATACAAATAGATCGATTATTTTAGAATATTCTTACCATAGGTGATACAGATCGTGTCTTTTCATTTATTGTTTTTTAGGATTTTCAAAAATTTATTTATTTTCATATTTTTTTTTTCTGTGTCTCTTATAGCTTGTGAAGATGATTTAAATTCAAAAAGACTTTATTCAATGATTGGGCAAGAAAATATAGAAAAGTATTGTGCTTTGTATGAATTGTATCCAAATACAGTAGAAGGAAGATTTATAGCTAAATGGATAAAAAACACTATGCAAAAAGAAGTAGATGTTTCTTTAGTTGTTAGAATTATTCGTGCTGTAATAGAAGGATTTTATCTTTCAGAGAAAGAATTAGCGTATGCACAAGAGATTTTTGGTCAAAATCTGATGATGGACCCTGCTAAAGAATGGTTAAAAGTAGAATTTTTTTATGATTTTCAAAAAGATTATAAGATTGATTATTATTCTACTATCTTAGATGTAATGGCTTTTTTAATTAATCAGACATGCGCAGTAAATGCTACAGAAGAAGATAAGATAAAGGCTATAGGAAAATGGATTTACGAAAGTCAGCTTTTTATATTTCCAAAGAATCCTTATAAAAATATTGATCAATATAGCTATTTATCTAAAGTTATTGACCAGCGAACAGCAGTATGCCTTGGTTTTACAGGTTTATACCTCAGCTTAGCTCAAAGAATGGGAATATCTCTAACAGCAGTAACTGTACCTCAACATATTTATCCAATGCTTACCTTAAAAAATGGAACTAATATAAACATTGAAACTACAGCTAAAGGTTTATTTACAAGAAATGACTCTTATATGAATTTTAGCAATAAGATCTTTCATCAACGATCATTTAAAGAAACTGCAGGTTTAGTGTTAATGAATGCTGGATCTATAGAGTTAGAGAAAAATCAATTTCATCAAGCTTTAGTTCTTTACCAAAGAGCGCTAGAATTAGTAGTAGATGAGCCTATTTTAAATGATTTAATCGTGATTCTTAGGATTATTTTAGGAGACGTATCCATAAAAGATAAGTATTCAGAAGATCTTTTTTGCTTAGATTCTGGACATTTTTGTAGAGGGAGTCGTCCATTAAAATTATTATGGAATGATTACCAAGATCACTCTATTGATCTCTTGGGTTTAACAGATTTAATTACGCAAAAAGAATTTGTATCTTCAAAACAAATAAAAAATTATTTAGAAAGCTTGATTAGGCGTTATCCATTTTCTAAAGAGGTGTGTTATCGTATAGCACTTTTTTATCTTGAGCAAGATAATCCCCAACAAGCAAAAGAATATTATACACCCTTAGTAGGTGATCCAGAATGGGAGTTTCACTTAGCGGAAGCTTATTTGAAAATTTATGATATGAAACATGCTTCTCAGCATGCTTTCACTATGAAAAATTTATTGATAGAAAAATCTATTAATAAAATGTCAGAAAAATTACAAGAGTTATTAAAAAAGTTATCTAGTTATTAATGATGTAAAAAAGAAAGATTAAATCTTTAAATAAATTTTTTTTTATATTAAAAGGATCTATCAATAATAATTATTAAAATATATAGTTGTTTTTTATTATGGATAATTTTTCAGATATTATTGTTCGAGCTATTAATCACTCAGTAGCAGAAGCGAAAGAAAGTAAAAGCACAGAAATTTCATCTAACCATTTATTAAAATGGTTGTTGAAGGAATCGCAAGGTTTTTTTGTTCTATTAATTAATGAGTTTGGTGGTAGCCAAGATTTATTACAAACAGAAGCAGAGAAAGCCCTGCAACATTTAGCTGTTTTTTCAGTAGAAGGAGAGCCAGTTGCAGGGAAGTCTTTGGTTCGTATCATGGATGCAGCAAAAGGTTTTGTTAAAGAATTTGGTGATTCAATTATTTCAGGGGATCATATTTTTTTAGCATTTTGGCAAGAAGGAGAGAATCCTTTTTTAGCGTGGAAAAATAATCTTAAACTATCTCTGCAAGAGGTAAAAAACAGGATACATAAAATAAGGAATGGGCGGCATATGGATTCTTCTACAGCTGAGACATCAGTAAAAAGTTTAGAGAAATTTTGTAAAAATTTAACATTTTTAGCGAAAGAAGGAAAGCTTGATCCTGTTATTGGTCGAGATGAAGAGATTCGTAGGACAATTCAAGTGTTGAGTCGTAGGACTAAAAATAATCCAATATTGATTGGTGAGCCTGGGGTAGGAAAAACGGCTATAGCAGAAGGGATGGCTTTACGTATTGTTAGAGAGGACATACCAGACTCTTTAAAAGGAAAATCTCTTTTTGTTTTAGATATGGGAAGTCTCATAGCAGGAGCAAAATTTAGAGGAGAATTTGAGGAGCGTTTAAAAAATGTTTTAGACGAAGTAGAAAAAGCCAATGGAGACTATATTCTTTTTATAGATGAAGTGCATACCTTGGTTGGAGCAGGAGCTTCTGAAGGATCGATGGATGCTGCAAATCTTTTAAAACCTGCTTTAGCAAGAGGCACCTTACATTGTATAGGAGCTACAACACTTAATGAATATCAAAAATATATAGAAAAAGATCCAGCATTAGCTCGTCGTTTTCAGCCAGTATTTATTAATGAGCCTGATGTGGAAAGCGCTGTTTCTATTTTAAGGGGTTTGAAAGAGCGTTATGAAATTTATCATGGTGTACGCATTACTGAAGGGGCTCTTTCTAGTGCAGTGCTTTTATCTCATCGTTATATCCCTGATCGTTTTCTTCCAGATAAAGCTATCGATCTCATCGATGAAGCAGGAAGTCTTATTAGAATGCAAATGGGAAGTTTACCTTTGCCTATTGATTCTAAAGAACGGGATCTTTCTACATTAATTATAAAAATGGAAGCATTGAAAAAAGAAAAAACCCAGACAGCAAATGAAGAAATGACTCTCTTACAAAAGTCTATAAATCACCTTAAAGTAGAATTACAACAGTTAAGGTTAGGCTGGGATAAAGAAAAAGAATTATTGAATCAGCTGAAGGAAAAAAAGAATAAACTTGAACAGTTAAAGTTTGCAGAAGAAGAAGCTGAAAGAACAGCAGATTATAATAAAGTCGCAGAAATTCGTTATAGTACTATGCCAGCCATGGAAACAGCTATTCAAGAGCAACAAAAATATTTGGATGCTTTACCACATCGGTTACTCCAAGAGGAAGTAGATGAAACTTTAATTGCATATATTATTTCTCGCGCTACAGGTATTCCATTAGAAAAAATGTTAGAAGGCGAAGCTGAAAAGCTTCTTCTTTTAGAAGAATATTTAGAAAATCGGGTGATTGGACAATCTATGGCTGTTCATGCTGTTTGTAATGCTGTAAGAGCTGCGCGTGTAGGGTTAAATGACCCACAAAGGCCAACAGGAGTTTTTCTCTTTCTTGGGCCTACAGGTATTGGAAAAACTGAATTAGCAAAAGCGTTAGCAGAAAAATTATTTAATAAAGAAGATGCTTTAATTCGTTTTGATATGTCTGAATATATGGAAAAACATGCAGTTGCTAAGCTTATAGGTGCGCCTCCAGGATATATAGGGTATGAGGAAGGAGGTCTTTTGTCAGAAGCATTGCGACGAAGGCCATATTCAGTTGTTTTGTTTGATGAAGCAGAAAAAGCAGATCCAGATGTCTTTAATCTTCTTTTGCAAGTTTTTGATGAAGGAAAATTGACTGATAGTAAGGGAAGAAAAATTAATTGTAAAAATGCAGTGTTTATTCTGACGTCTAACTTAGGCTCAGAAGAACTTGGGGCAGTATTTCAAAATCATTTAGATCATGATGCAGAAAAAGCTTTACATCTGCTAGGGCCAGTCGTAAAAAAATACTTTCGTCCAGAATTTTTGAATCGATTAGATGCAATTCTTCCATTTTTTCCATTAAGAGAAAAAGATATGGGGCAGATAGTAAAAATACAGTTAAATCATGTAGTAATGCGGATGAGGGAAAGGCACTTAACATTGAGTTGGACAGACGATGTGATTAAGTTTCTTTCTAAAAGGGGTTATGATCCAGTTTTTGGAGCAAGGCCATTAAAACGATTGATACAAGAATTGGTGGTTAACAAGATATCAAAGGCTTTGCTTTCTAGCGCCATTACAGCAGGTGCATCAGTGCAGTTAATGTTAGATAAGAATGATCAAATAGTTTTACAAGTTTTATAATAAATATAAGCTTATTAAAGTAGTTCTTTATAATTTATATGAATGTAGTATTTAATGTTTTTTGAAAGATAAAAATTTTTAATGTATTTTGATCTGAATCTTGTTTACAAGATTCAGATATTATATGGAAAAAAAACAAAACTCCAGATAAGCTTTTTTTATAAAGTCATTAATTACATTATTAATTTTAATTCATAGTTAAGTTTTATCTATATGCTCAGCTGTTTATCCTGTTTCAAATTACAAAAAAACCCATATTTAATATCTTCAAAATTTCAATCTACAGAAGAAATAAAAATTTGTTCAAAGAGAAGATCTCTGGGATATCTTATAGCACTTGTTGCAGGTGCTATTTTGCTTGGTGTAGGGATTCTTTTATCGTCATCTGGATTTGCTATAGCTGGAGTCATTAGTATTACTTCTGGAGGAATATTATTAGGCTTAATTATCAGTGTTTTGATATACCAGTTTTTAAATTATAGCAGTGTTTGCCAACAGGGTTCATTTACACCAGCATCTTTGTTTAAGCCTTCCTTTTATAAATTAAAAAAATTTGAAAGGTATAAAATAGAATTAGAAACATTATTAGAACAACTTAATAATGTAGATAAAGAGCTTATAGCTAAGATCATAAATTTACAAGAAGAGCAACTTCGTGAAAAACAGCGTTTAGATTATATTCATGAAAGTTTTATGCCAGATTTATTTCAAGATTTATCTAATTATATAGAGTTATATCATGAAGGGAAGGATCGAGGACTATATCAGCCAATTACTAAGCAGATACAATCTAAAAAAATGTATGAAACATTTGTAAAATGGTGGCAAGAACATCCTGATCATAGAAGAAACCCTGAATTAGTAAAAATTGAAACAGAGCATTTACTTGCTTATGTGAGAAAATTTTATACTTTTAGCCCTAATTTAAGTGTTATTAAGTCTAAAATCAAGGCGCTAGAGCTACAAGCGAATGAACTACAGGCTCTTGCTCATGAAAAAAATAATCAAATGCTATTTGTTCAAGAGCAGCTTTCTGAATCATTGACAGACGAAGAGTTAAATGTTGTAGATGTGTCTGTACCTATTTTAAGAGAACTTCTTATAGAGAGAGAGTTAGAATTTACAAAAGCTTTATTTATTACACAGCAAGTTTTTCCAGCAGAAGAAGTAATTGACTATGATGAAAATCTTTAAATGCTTATTAAGTATTGAAAAAAAGTTAAACTATTCATTTAAGGATTATTGAATATTACTAGTGTCATATAAAATTAAGATATTAACTATATTAAAATCCTTTTATTATTCAATATATACAATATAATCTGTCAGTAGCCTATGAGTATTAATAGTTGTTCAGCATCTCAGTCTTTAACCATTAGAAGTCATTACTATCCATCTATACCTAAGACTATTTTACTAAGTATTTCTTTTGTTATAGGTTTGTTTTTAACTATTATTGGATTGCTGACTCTCTCTTTTGGTTTTGTAGGAGGATGGGTGCCTGGTCTTATTGGATTAGGACTAATTCTTTTGCCAATCATGTATAAGCTGATTATTTACTATAGAAGTAAAATTCAAGAACAAAAAAATATAGAAAAGCCTGCACATATAGAAAAGCTTGAAAATAAAGCCAACTATTCTGTTTTGTTGCTACGATTTAAAAAATTGAGAGATCAAGTATTAAATAAATTATCAGAATTAAAGAAAGTAAAACAACAGCAAATTATTTTAGTCAACGCTTACTTTACTATATTGTACCAATATCAGGTTGCGCTTTTAGACATTCAGAAAAATGGCAAAACTGCATTTATCAAAGCTGAAAATCATTTACATAAATCTGTATATAAGTTGGATAATAAATTTTTAAAATTAAATAAATATACAAATGAAAATGCTAAAGTCAAAAATAAAAAAAGATGGTTTTTTAAAAAAAAATTAGAAGAGCATCAAAATAAAAAAGAAATACAAAAAGAGCTTTGGCTAGAAAAAAGGGATAAGCTTTTAAAGTTACAAAAGTCTAGAAAATTTTATTTTATACATCATTTGAATGCAGAAGAACAAGAAAAAATTTTGGCCGAAGTAACCTATGAGTTGTCTCAGAAAAGCCAAGA
This sequence comes from Candidatus Clavichlamydia salmonicola, assembly GCF_015356765.1. Taxonomy (GTDB): domain Bacteria; phylum Chlamydiota; class Chlamydiia; order Chlamydiales; family Chlamydiaceae; genus Clavichlamydia; species Clavichlamydia salmonicola. Next base: position 48,247 of record NZ_WTCQ01000002.1, on the reverse strand, counting down.
TCCTCCTACTGTTCATATATCAAAAAAATGGTTTCCAAATAGCGCTCGAGAGCAAATTTATTTAAGTTGCAAAATTTTATTGTTAGAAGAATCTACTAAAAGAATAGAGCAAGAACTTAAATTATTAAAAATGAAGTTGCACAGAAAGGTTTCAGAAGACATTTGGAAAACCTTGACTATACCAGGAGAATTCATTGAAGATGATGAAAGGTCGATAGCAGATAGTAACCAGTCAATAGAAGATAGCATGCAATCAGGTGATGATCTTGATGCTCCAGAGACTATGAAGTAGGATTTTTCAAAAGCAAATATAATAATAAACTAAGTTTTCAATCCATAGCGCAGTTGTTTTTATATTATTTTGGATAAGTAAAAAAAAATTATGAATCGATAGCATGGTATTTTTATGTATTTAAATGGTCAGGTCCAGAGGCAAAATATGCAATTTTGTCCATGGTCGTACATTTCTTCTAAAGCACAGCATTGTGTAGGTGCTATTACTTGCGCTGTAGGAATAATATTATTTATTGTAGGTATGGTATTAGCTTTTTTACTTGTTTCTGGTGGAATGGCTGTAGGTATAAGTGGTTTAGCTATTCTTTCATCAATTTTTCTTTTAAATATCATAACGCAAATTAAATCACTAACATCTTTTAAACAGCACTCTTCTTTATTAAAACATGATTATGAAGATAAAATCATTCATTCTTCATTAACAAATCAAAATAATGATCCTGTATTAAGTCAGGCCTCTGCTTTTGATAATATCAGCTCTAAAAATGCGACTGTGAGTCATGGTGAAATATTAAATAAGAATGAGTTTCCTAAGATTATAGATGAGGTATTAAGTGAAGGGAATCAACAAATATTGCCTCAATTACCTAATGAAGCAACTCAAATAGAAAAATCTGAGCATGTTGTTTTGCCTGAAGGTGCTTGGCCTTGGGGTGAGAATAAAGATTTTTTTGGGAAGCAAGATCAAGCAACTTTGTTATAAAAAAACCTCATAAAATATTTGTGTTAACCCAATAATTTTTTAGCATGTCCATGCTTAACATTAATCAAATCAAGTTGAGTAAGCATTGTGGGACCAACAATACAGGGTCAGGTGTTTGCAAGCTAGTACAAGTGCTAGTGCAGTTATAAGAACTCGCGAAGCAAATAAAAAAGTAAGGTGAGTAGTTAATGTAATCGTAGCTTTAATGATATTTATAGGAGTTATTATTTTAGCTTTGGGTGATTACGTTTATGTACCTTCAATCAGTGCCAGAGGAATACCTTTAGTTGCTGAAGGTGGTAGTATCATTCTTATAAGGCTAATTACTTTGGCAATTCAGCAAATTAAAAGTGCATATGGTTCAACTCAATTAGATCGAATTAAAGATAAAATTGCTGTGAGAAGATTGTAACAGGCTATGTAAAAGAGAGCCTAGACAGAAAGAAATTAAAGCTGATTAACTCAAATACAATATTGCAGAGAGTTAAGAATTATTGTGGTACTTTAGACCATATACAGACGTCTCATAATATAGAATTATCAAACAAACAAGCAGCTATTGCTGAAGAAGCCATACATTCTAGAATGGATAAAAAAGAGGCGCTGTTGCAATAGGCAAATTACATTATGAACATCTTCTAAACAGCATTCTTTTTTATTGAAAAATGATTATTAATGTAAAATAGTTAATTATTAATTAACAAATAAAAATAATGATCTTCTATTAATTTATGCCTTCTTTTTTGATAATATTAGCTCTAAAACCATTCCTTTAAGTAATACTGAAATATTAAATAAGAATGAGTTTTTTTGAAATTACAGAGAAAGTATTGAGTAGAGGGAATCCACAAATATTACCTCAATTATCTAATGAAGAAGCTTAAACAAAAAAATCTGAATATGTTTTTTGGTCTGAAAATGCTTGAATTGTGGGTGAAAACAAGGGGAAGAAGCTTTTTTACAAAAAATCATCTGAGAGTGCTTTCTAGGGGCTATTTTATGGGAAAAAATCATATTTTTTTTAGCCTAAAATGTTGTTTAAAAAAATTTCTTTTATTTAATTGTTTATTAATAAAATTTTTAAATAAAAATAACTAAAAAGTCCTTGTACTACATTCTTTTTTCCTAATTTGTGGAAGATATTTTTATAAAAGTCTTGTGTTAAACCGATGATTCTTTAAAATGTCCATGCGTAACATTAACCAAATCAAGTTGAGTAAGCATTATGGCATCAGCAATACAGAGTCAGATGTCTGCAACTAGTACAAGTTCTAGTGCAGTTATAAAAAATCGCGAAGAAAATAAAAAGGTAAGGCGAGTAGTTAATGCAATTGCGGCTTTAATGATAGCTATAGGAGCTATTATTTTGGCTGTGGGCATTACTTTTATGTGTCTTCAATCAGTAACAGCAGGAATACCTTTAGTCGCTGTGGGTGGTAGTACTATTCTTATAGGGTTAGTTGCTTTAGCGGTTCAGCAAATTAAAAGTGCACATGATGGAACTCGAGTAGCTCGACGTAAGGATAAAATTGCTGGTTTGAAGATTGTGACAGGCTATGTAAAAGACAACGTAGATAAAAAAAGGTTTGAGCTGACTAACTCAAATACAATATTGCAAAGAATTAAGAGCGATCGTAATAGTTTGGAACATACACAGGTATCTCATAATTTGGAATTATCAAAAAAACAAGAAGCCATTGCTCAGAAAGAAGGATTACATTGTAGAATGGATAAAGAAGTTGCTGAATTACAATTAGCAGCAAAGCAAGAGAATGGCAATAATGGATTACATGCTCAAAAACTAGCTCAACATAAAAAAGAAATGAAATCATTGAAAGCTGAAATCAAATCTATGAAAAAAGCTAGAGATAAAATGATTAAAAGTAATCTTCCACTACAATTGAAAAATGAAAATGTAGGAAAAGAAGAAGAAAAATGGCAAAAGCAAGTAAATATGCTAGAAGAAGAACTTACTCAACTGGAGCTTTTTATGAAGGACTTACCTTCACAAACAACAACAGCACCAGTAACAACAGTAGGACAATACAAATACAATCAAGCATTTGTTAAGGAAGCAAAAATGCCTCAAGTACATGCATATGCGAGACTTCAACAACAAGTCAATGACTTAAGTGCAACTGTGGGTCAAATGAAATCATCAGTTAGATAATTAATTGTTTGGAATTTCATAAAAAAAAAGAGAATGCAGGGTCCCATTAACATGGTCTGCATTCTTTTTTTTTTGTTTTCAAAGATTTAAAAAATAATGTTAAAATAAGTAGAAAATAGAATTATTTTATTTATGTTTATTAGTTCGCCTACAAATAAATTTTATCAAAAGTCGTTATTCAAAGATGGGCTCTCTCTTAATTTGGGTAGAGGGACATTTTTAGAAGCAAAGCAAGCAAATTTACCACTAGACTTAACCAATCCAACGCCATTTTTAGACAAAGCAGGGGGCACAGCATCTGCATCTATCTCTAAACGTACAGAGTTAGGGACGATTAAAAACAATAAGTTACAATTTAAAGATGCTCTTCAAGCAACAACAGCTATTCACTTTACCCAGAGTAGTATAAGTGTTCAAATTTTAGGAATGGTTGTTTGTTGTATGAATTTAGCGCAAGGAGTTCCTTCTTCTATACAAACAGATTCTGAATAGAACAAATAATGACATTAGTGTTATAGGAGCTATTTTAATTATTAATTCATAAATTAGAATAAATATTTGTTTGTTTGATTTATAAATGAAAATAATAAAATATTGTATAAAGATCATTTTTAAACAATGATTGGATTAGTTTGATAAATATGTTTAAAAAATAAGTAGTGTTATAAATTTTCTATGAAAATCATTAATTATTGTGAGAGATCTTCTTTAAAAAATATCTCATTTAAAGGTGCCTTAATCTCAGCCAGTATTACAGTTATAGGGCTGACGCTATTGGTGATAGGGATTATTGTTTTTATGCAGCAACTTTTACCTCTTGGGGTAGTTTTATTGGGGACTGGTGGTGCTTGTTTAATCCTAGGTTTAATTAGCACGATTATTACATGTGTAAGACAGAAAAAATTAGAAAGTGTAGAAAGGGTGACTGATCAGCATGAAGGATCAGCTAATCTTACTTTGGTAGATTTACAAAGTTCTTACGATCTTTATTATACATTATATCATACGCTGGGGGAAGAAGTAGACCAACTAGTCCAAAAGATACGGTTATTGATAGAAAAAGATGAGCAATTAAAAGAAAAATTTGAAAAAAATGATGAAGCAATAAATCAATTTATCATTAATTCAAAGCAGTCAAGGGTTCAGGAAGAAACATATCTTGATCAATTAAAGGATGATAGAAGTTTTGCTTGGTGGGCAGGAGAAGAGGCTTTAAAAACAGTAACTAATTGGACTGTGGGATGGTTTTATGATACAGAAGAGGGCTCAGTAGATCCTGAAGCTAAAAAGTTACAACAGATTCAAGAATTAGTTCTTTATGAGCAAACACAACAAGGAAAGTTTGATAATCTTGTGGAAGAAAAGAAGCAAGAGCAACTAGATATACAAGTTGTGTTGGCAGGTAATCATAAAGATATGGAGGAGCTAAATCATAGAATAGAAAGACGAAAAGAACATAAAGATAAGATTAGTGATTATTTACTGCAGATCAATCAATTTATTGCAGGGATGACGCAAGTAGAAAGGAATGAATTACCAGATACGCCAGGTGCCTTTTTAGATGTAGAAGCACCTATAATGGAGGAGCTAGAGTTACCTGAGATTGAAGGGGTTGAAGAATATTTAAATTTATTTGATCCAGCAATTCAGCCTAAAAATTTCAATATTGATCTTACAACAGCATCTATTTTAACTTTTGTAAAAGATTTTCATAGCTGGATGCAAGTAGATGCTTTAGATTTTTGTGACTTTTGTCAAAAAATTTTCAATAACGAATTAGATGTATCAGCTATAACCAAAAAAATAAATTTTATTTTGCGAGAGATTTTTCCTTCATTGCAGCTATTAGTAAAAAGTAAATGTACGCGTCCTTTAAAAAATTTAATACAATTAACTGATTTTATAAGTACGAAAGAATTTTTAGCGCTATTAGCAAAGCATGTAGAAGTCAAGAAAGACTTCAAAATGTTTATCCTTACGTTATTCAATGCTATGTCAGTAGATGAAGCTATGTTTAGTATATTTATGACGATGATTAATGCCATATTTACTATGGCACATACTAAAGGGATTACATCTCAACAAGAGTTGATGTCTTTCTGTGAATACTTAGGCATTAGCATAGAAAGATATAATCATGCGGTGCAAACAGCAGATTTTGTTAATTTAATGGTAGATCTTTGTGAAATAAAAGAAGAAGAAGCGCCAGGGTTAAGAGAAAAATTAGAACAAGGGAGTGTGCTAAATTTTGCAGCTTTCTATAAGGAATATTTATCTAAAAATATAAAATATGATAGTCCTTCCAGTGTAGAAGATTTAAATAAACTATGCACAATTTTAAAAAATAAGTTAGGGATAGGGAAATTTATTGCAGATGCACTGTATTTTAGAGTGCATCAAACATCAAAATTATTTCAAAGTAGACAAGAACATATCTTTAGTTTTTTGAAAAATTTATCTAAGAATATGTCTCATCAAATCACCATTTTGAATGTTGTTAAGCAATGGGTTAACATACCTATTCCTTCTATTTTGAATATACTGGAAGGAGTGCTTTCTCTGCTCTTTCATTTTAAGTCATTCGATGCTGGTATACAGAGTAGATTCTTTAAAGATCTAGAAATCCCCCAGGTGAATCTAGAAAGAAGTATTCAGCAAGGCTATTTCTTTAGATTGATAGCACCGCAGTTTTATCGAAAACAATAATCTATCTTACATAAAGAAAAAGTTAGTTGATTTAATAAAAATATATACTCACAGGGATGCTAAGTATGAGATTCATTCTGAACACTCAAATATTATTAACTTCAAGAAAGATCAGTATTAAATTTTCTCAGAATATTTTTTAGGTATTAAGGGTAAATAAGTAAGGTAGAAGCTTTTGTAATAGTATGTTTTATTAAATAAAAAATAATTTTAAAAAAGAAATTTTTATTATTATAATTTCATTACTAATAGCTATTTCTTGAAATAGTTTTTTTTATAAAATATGGATAAAGTTATAAAATTATACTAATATATTGAAGAAACCCTATCATTAATTGAATTTTTAAAGATTTTTTTTACATATGACAAATTCTTTAACCCCATCTTCCTCGAGCAGTATTCATAAGCTTGATGTAAGACACCATGATTCTGTAAGAAGTCAAAAAAATATAGCTAAATTTGCTATGTTTTTGTCTATTATATCTTTATTAGCATTAGCATCATGTTCTTTTATTTTAGCAAGTGTTGGTGTAGTAGGTGCCATTATTGGGGGGACGTTAGGAGTATTTTTTGGTATTACTTTCATCGTTGCTGCTATAAAGTATTGTCAAAAACCTAGGGCTCAGATAAGTAGAGCAAGCTCTACTTCAAGTATAGATATATCTTTGTCATCAAAAGATATTATTAAATTAAAAAAAAATATAGAAAAAGAAGCTGATACTAAGTACAAATATAAGATGATGTATAAAAATATCCAGGCTATGAAAGAAGGAGTGACTGTATTAAATGCAGCTTTATTCAAGAAGGAAGAAGAGCTTAAGTCATTAAAAAATTTTTTTTATAAAACTAAAGATGACATTTTTTTACTACAGGAAGAAGTTAGAGATAAAGAAGCAAAAGTGACATCTAAGTTAGGAGATGCTCAATCTTTAATGGCTACTATTGAAGATAAGAAAAATCTGTACAAAGAATCTGTTGCAGAAAAAAAACAGTATAAATTAAAGCATTCATTTTCTTATAGAATCAAGCCCAAGTTCAAGCAAAAAGTAAAAAATCTTAAACTAATAAATGAAGAATTAAGCAGATTAGAGCTTCCAGAAAAAGAATGTAAAGAGGAGTTAACAATAGCTCAAAATACATTAGAGGAAACAAAAGAAAAATTAAAGGCCCTAAACATTCAAAGCGAAGCCTTAAGCAGTGATAATAGCAAATTACAGCAGTTGGTAGATGAAGAGCATGCAAGGTATCTTTCTCTAATAGAGTGCATTAACAAAGAAGAAGAAAATTTACAAAAAGTAGAGCAAGATTTAGAGGTTATAAAAGAGGCGCAATTAATCTTAAAAGGACAAAGAAAGTTACCTGATGATTATGATGTAATCGTATTACAAACAGATAATATAATTCCTATTGATGCTAGAGAGGTATTGGTAGGCCCATTACTAGACCAAGAGTCATTAAACTTTTCATATACTCCATCTCTAACCGAATCAGATAGGCTTAGTCAAGGAGATGGTGTTAGGAACAATGAGAGTATCAATAAAGTAGATTTGATCTTTATGTTTTACAATCCAAAGATTCCTAATAAATCATTTAATCCAAATAGTACAAACAATCTTAAACTAACAAAAGAGCTGACATATATATTAAAAACCAAGGGGTGCTCTTTTGTTAAAAAACTTTTCAGTTTTTTCTCTAATCCAATAAAAGAAATAATCACAGATTTTGGTATCTTTTCTATAAAAAAAAGTAGCAGTAATTTTTTTGGAGTTATTGAAAAATTAAATGATCTTATTTCATCACATTCTTCATTAGGATTATTACACGCTTTAATGACCAACCCTTCTATTAAAGAAGAGTTGCTACCTATGATAAGAATACTGCATAAAAAAGATCAAGAGTTGCCTGGATTAATGCTTTATCTTAATTATATCTTTAACGCTTTAATTAGCAGTTTATTTATTAATGTTGATTGGTCTGAGCAAGAATTCCAAGAATTTTGTCAGTTAATAGATGTTGATGATGCATATTGTACAGCTTGTATAAAAAATGGAGTGTTATTTTCTTTAATTTTAGAGAAAATCACAACAAATACAGACTGCCCAAATTTATTAGAATCTGTAAAAGAAACAGATAATGCTTTGATAAAACTTTTTAATACGATTATTCCTATTTGTCAGAAAAAATCTATCCATGATGTAGTGCCTTCTGGAGTTATGACAGGATTGTTGTCTAAAAACTTAAGTATGAAAGAGTTTTTTGAAGAAGCGCCACATTTGTTAGCTTGGTTAAAGATAAATTTAGTGGAAAAAATTTCTGGGCCTAAAAGAAAAATAATTTCTATCATTAATCATTGTAAAGGGCTTAGGGCGATAGGAGACAGCTTACTATCTATTTTATTTGTTTATCAATTATACCCTTTGGCAGATGTAGAAGTGTTCTTTCAAGCCATAAAATGGCCTAAGAAAAAATGTATGAAAGCCATTCAAGAGAAAAAGGTACTTAGTTTGATATTTTCTCTTATTTAGTATTTTTTTTTCTATAAAAGAAAAAAGGCATCCCTATACAAATAATTAAACTTGTTATTATGGCGCATTCATAAATTAATAAATCTTTTTCTTTGATAAGGTGTATAGGGGGCAGAAAGCTAGCAAATAAAGCAGCAAATATTGCAATAAGGCCTGTGATAGAAAGAGACCATATGGTGATCTTACTTTTAAATATTCCATAATGCTCATTTATTTTTGGGCAACGCGTATGTAAAATAGGAGAAGAAATTAATAAAAGGATATAAACTAATAAATATAGTTGTGTACTAAGAATATTTAAAAACCAAAATCCTGCAGGAAGATCTGATAGTAAGAATAAAAAAAATGTAAAGATGGTAACAATACAAGCTTGTAAAATTAAAATGTGTATAGGGGCTTGATTTTTATTTACTTTTAGAAAAATTTGAGGTAGATACCCAGCTTGAGCAGTATTCAAGAGACCTTGAGAGGAAGTGATAATCCAGGTATTAAATTGGCTAGATAAGCCAAGCAAAATAAGTCCAGATATTATTCTTCCATATTTAGATAATCCTATAGAACTTAATAATATAGAGCAGGCATCAGAAATAGCTCCAAAGACATTAATATCACTACTAGGTATTACAATAGCAATAGCGAGTGTTCCACATATCAAAAAAATCATCATTACTGTGCCTGCAAGAATAATGGCTTTAGGATAATTTTTTCTTGGATGTTTCATCATAGAAATTAAATTTGATGTTGATTCCAGGCCACTTAATGAAAAAAAGATACTTGTTATTAAGGCTAAAGTTGTAGTGAATCCTGTCCGAGATGGAAATATTTCTATCCAAGAAAACTGAATGGCACAAGGATGTCCTTTTATTATCCATACAATACCCATGCCAATAAGACAAATAGATGGAATAATGGTTCCTAAGAAAAAACATATGCTTGTAATACGAGAAAAAATAGCATAGCGAAAGGTAGCAGCGAAGGTAGAGCTCCAGAATAAAGCAAGAATAAAAAGAAAAACCCTCACCTTGTTATAAGGTTGGCCAGGAGTGATTAAACGAAAAAAGCTTACAGACCAAAAGGTTAAAACAGCTGGATACCAAACCAATCTATGAAACCATTGCAGCCAAGAAGCAATAAATCCCCATTGTGGGTTAAAAGCTTTTTGTACCCAGGTGAATATGTTTCCTGGAAACATAGATGCTAAATGCGCCGTGGTAAGAGCGTAGGGGATCATAAAAAAAATGACAGCAAGAAAATAATAAAAGACAGAAGACAGGCCATGAAAAGCTAATAAAGGAAAGCTTCTAAGGCTTAAAACAGCACTTAAAGAGATTGACATTACAGAAAAAATGCCCAAATATTTTTTAGGATTATTTTTCATTAATTTACCTGTTCTAATTGGTTTAATAGGAATAGTAATGGTAAAGAAGCTAATTGGTCAATAAGCCCAATAGATCTTTTCTTGCTCACATTTGAATGTAAATGATTTTTTTTCTTAATAATGGAACAATCTTAATCTGCGTATCTATCAAATAAGCAGATAGGAATAATTTTTTAATAAAAATTTTCATGTCTTGCTTTAGCTAGGTCTGTTAATGATTTTTTTATTAGAGCGCAAGTATTTTTTTTACTTATAGATCTTACGCATAAAACAAGACCATAGCCAAGATGCCAAATTATACTTAGCCCTGTTAATAATGTAGAAGTTATTTTTAAAATAGATTGAGTGCATTCATTAATAATAGAGGTAATAGATAGCCCCAATATTGCTATAATACTAAGTAAGGAGATGATGGTCATGGTGCTTCCAATAATGGCGCTTATATGAATTTTTTTTTGAATTCTTAATGCTGTTTCTATAGCAGCAGCAGTTCTAATTATAGGCATCATTTCTTTTATAATATTTTTAGATTGGAAAAGTTTGTCATTAATAGAAGCTTGTAATCGTTTTATAGCCCCTAAGGGCACCTGAAGCTTTTTTAATTCCATTGACAATAGGCATAATCGAGAGATCATAAGGGTTAATAAAATAAAAATGATGATGAGTGTCTGTATAGAAGAAAAGTAATCTATTGAGGGCTCAATAATCATCAAAATAATAGGAATAGTCAAGAGTATCATGAGTATTTTTTGTATCAATATTTTGGTTTGTTGAGCCTGTTTTTTTGGATAAAATCCAATAGACGTCATCCTTTCTGTACCATTTATATAATCTGAAAGGTAGGTTGAAGAAGGTTTGCCACTCATTGCCCAAGATAGTGTTTCATTTGGGACAAGGAGTTTATTAGAGGTAGGAACCATATCTATAATGTTCAGCAAAGAATAGCTAGCTTCTGTAACAGAAGAAGGCATTTTTATATACTCCATAGTTAATTTTATAAAAATATAAATGTAAATCAATAATGAAAAATTTTTAGCTTTAATATAAAAGTTATTTCATTGATAGAGGAATTAATTGTTGAGTGAAAGATAAAAACATATTAAATAAAGGTAATCATTACTTTTTTTAATATTATAAAAGGAAATTATTATTCAATGATTTTTATAAAAAAATGATTGGATAGAGTTTTAAAAGAGATTGAACAATTTTATTATATTTTCATGGAGTAAGATTAGCTTAAAATAAGAAACTAAAGTGTCAAAAAAATAAAAAATATATGGCTAAATGAGATGTCTAAGTTAGGTTTGTTATATATTGGCCTGGATTTTTTGTGTAATAATGATGAAGAAGAGATACTTGTTTTTTTTCAAGGGCTAATGCAGTTAACATTTTTTCAATATTATTGATGCTATGGGTTTTTTTTATAGAATGGTATGTAGAAATGATCCATAGAACAAAATGTCCAATACTACTTATTCCTAGTAATACAGCAGAAGATATCATACTAATATCTAGAGGGCAGTATCTAATGATAGAGTGGGCGCATGCGTCCCTATTAGCGCTATAGCTAATTGTAATTATTAAACAAGCGCTGACAATTAAAATAATCAACCCTGTAATTGCAACTAGGGCAGAGCTAGCCGATATAATTTGAAAAACATATTGTTTAAAAATAATGCGCTTGGTGGTGTGAATACTATTTTTCATACATTGTATAAAAAATAGTTGCTGATTTTGCATAAAGGATGTTTGTGAAATAAAAAATGATAGTTTTTTTAAAGATAGGTGGCTTTTATACAGATAAAAAAGATCATGAGACGCAATTATGAACCGTATTGTTATTAAAATTAGGGGTATAATAGTAACAAGGAGTAAAAGAATAGGATTTTTACGCGCAAGTTTAAGGTAACCTTTTCCTATTTTTAAATAACAATGCCATGGTGCTATTCCAAAGTTGGAGATAATTAATGAAGGACAAGAGGCATATAAACAGATGAAGCCTTCTTCTGAAGAAGGTTTGTTATCTTTTATCAAAGACCAAGTGTTTTTACTAATATAGAGATCTTTAAAGGAAGGTAAAGAGCATATGACATCTATGAAAGATTGATTTAATGCTGATGTAGATATAAACATTTGTATGTATTCGACGGAATATTGATATGCTATTAAAAAAACATATAAGCTTATCTTATTTATCATAATTGTACTTCGAAGAAAATCATATTTAATCATTAGGATCATCTTTTTTCTGGATCACAAAGGTTATAATGATTTTTTAAAAGTAGAGAGTTAATGAAGATACTGAAGGGCCATTGCTCGCCTGGTGGTTACAGAAAAATATAAACAGAAAGGCCTAACTAGAGAATATGTATTATAATAAAAGAAATAGGAATTATTTGGTTAAAGGCAGATGAAAGAGCTACAAGTATGACAAGTGTCTTAGCTAAAAATAAGATAAATAAACCTTCTATCATTAGCTAAGAGGTGCTTTTTCTTAGGTTGTTCATAGCGATAAAAAAAGATAAAGGTTTTGAGCGGATGATGGCTGAAATTCTATTTGTCTGTTTAAAACATCACTAGGAAGATATATAGGTTTAGAAGTAGGTATAAGGTGAATCATTCTTGTTATTATCGCATTACAACGAATGCTATCGAGCTCATACTTTATCTAAAAATGATGATTATTTAAAAATAACAGTTAAGATATTGTTATATTAAGAAATTAAAGACAAAATGCACTATTTTTTTCTGAGGAAGCTTGTCTTTGCTTAGCTAAATTAGTCAAAGTAATTTTTATTTGATCAGAAGTATTTTTGTTGCAAGCATGTCGAATTAAACTTCCCAATACTAAACCTGTATGAAATAATGCACTTAACACCATTAATGATGCTGACGAAAGCAATAAAAGATTACTAACAGAAAAGTTAGCTATGGTAGGAATATGATTCCAATGGTAATTTCCATATTGAAGTCAAGGATAGGCTAATTACAGTAGCTAATCCAATTATTCCTAAAAGAGTGATTACTGCTCCTGCAATAGATGCTTTTTGAAAAACGCGCGGGCTGTTAACTACTTTCTGAGTAGCTGTAGCAGCATCACTGATAGATTGCATTTTTGTCATGAATAATGTTTTATCAGAGATGTCTATGATTAATTTGGTTAAATCTTTCTCAGAACGATTAAGTTGTAAAAGATTTTTAATAGCTACAATAAATCTTGTTATCATGCTGATGAAAAAGGTGCTAAGAATAACACAGTGAGTAATATGGTGTATTCGTCCCAAGACAGCGCATATAGTTCCAATTAGAGCTGTTATTATTGTAAAAATTAGATTAATGCTAACAATCTCTTTTGTAACTCGATGAACACATTTTGTTTTCCATGATAAAGCGAAACAAGAGATTTATTTCCAGAAGATGAAGTAGCTCTATTCCTAGCCAAATTTAAAGTCTCATTGCGCATAGAAAGGGATTTAGATGTGGGGATAGTAGAAATAGTTATCATTAATGATGAACTAAGTTCATTTATCGCTAATATTTAAGTTATAAAATATTAATGCAGGATAATATAAAAATCAAGATGATGGGTTGTTTTTTAACTAATAGATAAATTATTATAAATCTTTATGAAGAGAGGTGTTAGGTATTTGATGGAATTTTTGAATATGGATAAGTTAATGAGGTTATAATTGATTCAAAATTAAGGTCATTATATTTAAGATGTTTTTGATGGAAAGTGAGTCGAGATGTCATTTCGGATGTCGAGGCCTAAATTGTCCATGGCTTTTTCTATTTTATTATGAATTTGAGTATGACGATAGGCGCGAGTACAAGATATTAAAGCAAAGCTGGTGTTTATTAACATGCTCATTCCAAATACTAATCCAGAAGCGAATAAAATGAGTTGGGTGATGGAAAAAATGCCAAACACAGGATTGGAGGCAATGGAGTAGCTCGTATAGCTATTTATTAAAAGAATGCTAATACCAGCGATTAAAGTAATTATAGAGATAATAGCTAAAATAGAACCAGTCAGAGAAAATTTTTGTAATGAAATTTGTTTACTAATAGCCTTTTTAACACTATAAGCAACACCTTGCATGGTATTAAATTTTTTCATTGCAACAGGAGTATCTTGTGTAGAAGAAATTTTTTTCGAAATAGACATGAGGGCGTCACTTAATCTTTTCTTAGATAAAACAAGGTTTCGAAGGTTTTTAATAGTTATGATTAGTCTTGCAAAGGAAGTGATTAGAAGACATCCAAGCAATGCAGAGGAAGCGATTAGATATAGTTGCCCTAAAAATGCATATGCAGAAAAAGAAGCAATTACAAGTAAGGTAAATAGGGCAGTAAGTGATGAGGTCCAAAGAGATCTCTTTCGATTTTGATTAATGTTATTAAGGTAGGCAGCAGAAAGAGAAGTGTTTGAAGAAGGCCCAAGGTTTTTATTTAAAGCCTCTAGACTACTTGTTAATAAAGAAGAAGATCTGGTTGTGGGAATATCACTAAAGATAAGTAACAATGACGTACTGTGTAATGTAGCTGAGATGGACATGTAAGGCCTTTAATTTTATAATAGAAGAGTTAAAACAATATGATTCTTTCCTTTTTTTAAGCTAAATTTTTTAGAATATGAAAATGATATCATTTTCTAATTCTTGAGGTCGTTGGCCAGGGTTCTTAAAGTAAACCTTAATTGATTAGCAGTATCTTTTAGCTGACATCTTCGATGGATAGATTTAATGCCAAGCCCAAGGTGCATTAAAAGGCCTATCCCTAATAAAGATCCGGATGACATTAATAATAGGTGTGTAGCAGAAAAGCTACTTATTACAGAAGTAGATCCAATGCAAGAACCAGCACAAATATTAGCAAGAATAAGCCCAACAGCAACAGCTAATCCAGTAACAGCTATAAGAGTTAAAGCAGCAGCAGCAATGGATGTTTTTTGTAAATGAATTTGGCTAATAACTATGTCCCTAGTTGATTTTGCAGCATTACTAACAAATTGAAGTTCTTTCTTATCAATAGTTTTTTCTTCATTACGTTTATCAAAAATAGATATATTAATTTGGGTAAGTTCTTTTTCGCATGTATAAAGTTGGCGAAGATTGTAAACAGCCATAATAAGTCTTGTTATCATGCTAACAGCAAGACATCCAAGCATAGAAGCTGTAGCAATAGGTAAAAATCTTCCCAAGCCTGCAAATACGCTGACTGCTATTGCTAATATTGTCGCGCAAACTAAATTAAGTGTTGAGATGAAATTAGCTATTTGATGTAATTTTTTCGTTTTTTTATAATAACTAGAAATGTTAACGATTTCTTTATTACTAACATTATTTTTTATCGAAGCAAGTACTTCCTTAGGTACAAGTACAGCATTTCTAGTGGGGACATTGCCCATGGTAGTCATTAATGATGTGCTATATAATGGGCCAGACAAAGACATGAGTTACCTGCAATTTTAATTATTATTTAGGGTTTAATAAATTTTTTTAAAAAGATTTTAAACCTATATTATATAAAATCAAGAAATTTAATTTTTTGATAAAGAAGTTTTAACCGCTGCAGCCATTCTTTCTTCTGCTAAGGTTTTAATCACTGTTTCTAGCTGATGATGGGTTTGTTTTTGCTGCATTCTTCGATAAATATTGTTGCTTAATATGCCAAAATGCCAAATCGCACTAAAGCCTAATAATGATCCAGATATTATGAAGAGAAGTTGAGTAGCAGAAATACCCCCTATTACAGAAGCGCAACCAATACAAGAGCCCCCATAAATGCTAGCTAACAATAATCCTAAACCTATAGTTAATCCAATTACAGATATAAGTGCTATTGTGGCTCCTGCTATTGATATTTTTTGTCTAGAAAGTTGATTCGTTACAGTTGCTGTAGTAGCTTTAGCAGCATTACTAATCGGCATAAGTTCTTGAGTAGAGAGTCCAGAATTATATACCAATTTATCTGAAATTGAAATAATGATTCCTGAGAATGTCTTTTTACATAAATTAAGTTGACGAAGGGTTTTAATGGCAACGCACAATCGAGTTATTATAACAATGAACAAACAAGTAAAAAGCATAGAGTAAGCTACAGGATTAAACATACCTAAGCTAGCAAGTACGCTAGTCGCTAAAGTTAATTGTATTATAAAAAATGAGGCTACTCGAGCTAAATACTTAGTAGCATAGCGACTTATTGTAGTTCTATGTTTATAATTTGAGAGTGAGACTACGCCATTTAGAGAGCTAGAAGTATTTTTTTCTGCCCAAGACATAGTGCGTATTGGTAACGAGCAGCTACCAGACATGGGTAATTCACGAATAGTGTTTATCAATAAAGAACTAGCTTCAACAGAAAAAGAAGACATTTATACCTCTAATGATTCATTAAAATGAAGGTTTTTGAAATATATTATACAAGCTTTATATATATATAAGCAAGATAATGTATCTTGCAATCAAAAAAATTAATAATAAATTAGCATTATAGATAACTAATGAGAATTATTTATTATATTGTCTAGAAATAAAGTGATATGGTCTAAGTGCAGTAAGTTTATTAATGGAATCTTCTATTTTACAATGTATATTATTTTCTTGATGTTTCCATACAAGGGCTAATTCAGTAAGTCCAACATGTAAAGCCATACTTAAGCTAAATAATGAAGTGGATGTTAAAAAGACAAGTTTAGTAATAGAAAGATTTCCTAAGATGATAGCGTTACTAGTTTGAGAAGAGCCATAAACGTTTGCTAGTAATAGTACAGTTAAAATTTCTTGGGAAGAATTTCTTATGTCATGGATACTGCTGTTATTATTTATCAAGAATGGTAGAGGTGATAGTTTTTATTAGATGAAGTAATGATTTTTTTGATCAAAAAAGTTGATATAAATACTTTAGGAGACAAAAAGTTCTAATTATCATAGCTATACCAGAGAGAAGAAAAACCTTACAGGTACCACTAATAAGACAACCAATTATTGTGACCAGTATTGCAATTATGTAAAGATAAATTCTGTTGATAGCATAGCCAAACATGTGAAGATGGGATGCATTTTTTTTATAGCTAGTAATAAGAATATGCGATTGAGATGAATACGCAGATTTATTGCTGAGGCGCTTTATTTTATTCATAGGCATATATAGCATCTGTAGAAGTGGGTATATTGTCTATGATAGTCATTAATTGCAGAGTGCACTGCTCAGAGAAAGTGGACATGATTTTTGTTTATATAAACTGTTGAATGATTAGCAAGAAAACAAATGCTTACAGACATGTGGCTCTTCTTTCTTGCGCTAATGTTGAGGTACATGTAATAGTAAATATTGATATTAAAGAGCCATTCCCATAGATATTTAGAATCATAAATACAGAGCTAATAATTATTCCTATTAATGATATTATACATATGCTAGAGGATAGAATAGACGCAAAGGAAAGTTACTTTTGCTTAGTAACAATGTTATTAATGGTAAGGCATGCTTCTTTTACTGCTTTGAGTCCAGGAGTGACATGATCAGTGTCAGTTATCATTTTTTGTTCAATATTTTGATTTAGAATTTTTAAAGAATTTTGAGAAATAGAAAATTTTTTTATTATTTTACTAGATAGAATTATTCGCGATATTGTTCCAATAAGACAGCCATTTACTAAGATGATTGTTATAATTGGCCTAAGAGATGATTGTATAGAAAATATAGCAAGGGATAATGTTAATAAAGAAGTTAAAAAAAGCTTAAGTGGGAAAGAAAAATTGCTAAGCAGTTAACAGGGCGTTGATGAAATCGATAAGTATTTAAAAGAGTTTGGTTGTTATCTGAAGAGTCATGGCCATGTGTGGCCCAGGTTAATGTGTTAGTAGCAATAAATAGTTTATTAGTGGTAGGAATAGTTGAAATGATATCGATCAAGTTAATGCTAAATGAAGATACTAAAACAGACATCTAGATACCAATTAATAAATATTTATATGGAATAAAATAGATTAGTGGAATGTGTTAGGTGCAATCATAAAAAATGATCATTTTTTTCTACATCATAATGAGATGAGTCTACCTTAGGCCAGTTATAAAATGCAGGATCTGTCTTTTCTTGTATATGTGCAAAGTTTGTTATAGCTTGAGCTAGTTTTTCTGCAGAACCAATTTTTTTTCTTGATCTAATTACAGAACCAATTCCAATACTAACATTCCATAAAAGCGAAAGGCCTAGGCCAGCTCCACTGGCAATGAAGACCCAATGTGGAATAGAAAATCCAGCACAAAGGGGAGCTCTTGAAGTAGTGCCTGTAACAAGCAGTCCAATTCCTATAATAATAGTTATTAGTGACAAGAACAAAAGCAAAGAACCTATTAATGAGGCAGCGTGGAAGCGTAATTGATTTAGCATGATATTTTGAACATCATTGCAGATTTGAATGGTGGGATCTTTCTCTTTTTGAGATATGGATAAATTTTTCTTAAGAAAAGAAGAGATCTCATGCATCTGCTTCAATTTGTGGCAAATATGTGTCAATCGAGCAATAATCATAACTGATCGGTAGCCTGAAAGAGCTATAGAAGAGACTGCGACCATAATAAGATATGCTAAGGTGGCAAGTATGTACAATACAAGAAAAAATGGAGAGCAAATGATTTTAGCCATTTTAAAAGGGCTTATTATTCCAAGGGTTTTTTTAGCAGCGTTCTCAAAAATTTTTTTAGATAATTTAAAGGAACATGTAGCAATATTTTCAGAATGATTCGCTACTAAAACAAGATGAAAGCCTTTGTAAGAAATGTCTTCGCCTTTTGCTAAAGCGTAAACGTATGCTGGGACCTCTGCTTTTTTGGAAGTATGTAGGGTAGATATAATTGAACAAGCAGAAACAATCTGAGAGCTAACGATAGGATGTACCATAAGTATCCTTAACCTTTATTTATGCAAAAAAAGAAAGGGCTTATCGCATTATTTTATATATAAATCAAATTTTAAATAGATAATATTAAAAATAAAATTGATTTAGGCAAGGGCCATTGTTTGGACAGCATGGACAATTTGCTGCGCTGAATGATTGCTTTTGTTTTTACGATGCATAGAAATGATGCATAAAGAAATATTCCAAAGAATACCTAAACAAAAAGATGTTCCTGCGCTCATTAGGAGTACTTGTTGAAGAGAAAGTCCATTAAGACTAGAAGTTAATCCAATGTCACCTAAAACACATCTTAAAATTGCTATTAGTAGGATAGCTGACAAAATCACGATAGAAATACCAATTGTAGAAGCTATATGATATTGAAGCTGACTTCTAATTGTTTTGCGTGCTTGTTTAAATGCTGATTTAATAACAGATAGTGATTGATTAGAAAGGTGAGAGTAGGATGTATTTTTTTGAAAATTTATAAAAGGGCGAGAATATGCTTTTTTTAAATTTTTACTTCTAAAATATAAATTTACAACTCGATTGACAACACGAATTAATCGATAAATAGAAAGTATTGTCAAGATCCCTAAGGTTGTAATGGCAAGAATGGGTAAAACAGTTTTATGAATATATGGAGTATTGAGCGATAAAAGAACAAGATGGGCTATGATACTGGTTAAAAAGATGATAATAGCAATTATAGTTGTTTTTTTTGCTATAGCAGATCTTTGTTTAGTAATTGTGAGATAAGATTGAGGGTTTCCTGAAAGAGAAGCATCTTTTGCAGCTAAAAATACATATTCTGAAACTTTTGCTTGATGGGATGCTGGTAGATTACTGATGCATGTAAAAAATTGGCTTCTGTAACTATTGAAAGGGTCTATGGTCATAATTAAAATGTCAGGTTGTTTTCATAATATCTAAAATAAAAAAATCATAATAGATCAATTGCATTAATGATGCCATATATTTTAATATTGGTTAATAATCAATTTGTTGTTTTTTTTTAATTCAATAACATGTAGTTAATCACATTCTAAAAGATTATTTTCTTTGAAAAAAGGTATTATCATTGCAATTGATTCTTCACTAGATGATGGAGTTTTCCCACAAAGTTCTGTGTTAAGTAGCCTTTGTGGAGTAGGGCATGATGCTTGAATAGAAAGTAATTCACTTTCAGTTAGTAAATCAGGCTCAAGCATCCGAAGAGCAACAGCGCTATTTATTGCATGCACAGTAATTTTTACTTTTATTTTTTTTGGGTTAACGCATAGTCCATCGTGTTTTCTGCATATTATTATTATTAAAATAGTTCCTTGCGCCATGCCTGTTAGGCCAGATAGAATAGCTAATGTAGAAGATTGAGAGCAGAAAGGAACGTTGTTATCAGTTTGCATATAGCATACGTAAGAAATGAGCGTGCTTCCTATTCCAAGAGTCTCTCCAAATATTTCTAAAGCAAGATTATAAATAAGTTTAAATCGTTTTCTAAGTCTTTTTTGCGAGCGAGGAATTTTTGTGGTAATGACTCGCAATGCTCTTACAGTTTGAATGACAGATCCCACCATCAAGCTAGATCCTAAGACTGTTAAAGCTGAGCCAGTAATTAAGCATGCCTTTGCGGGAGTATTGATATTTCGACTAGTAGAGATAATGCTTGTTTCAGAAGGTGATGATGAAGGGGAAATCTGAGAGGGGATTTCGCAGATACTCACTAAGGCAATGCCAGCCAATCCCAGTAAAGTTGCTGATACTATCTGAAAAACAGTTACGCTATTTCTTTTTAGATTGATGTAGAGTTGCTTTCGTGTAGTTGGGATATGTTCGCTAATGCGAGAAAAGGTGTTATATAGTGGTTGCATAATACAAGTGTTTAAAAATTAGTTGGATGTGTATTTAAGATAATTTAGTCTGTAGAAAAGTAATTGTATTTTTAAAAAGTTCCTAATATTGGAAGAGAGGCTCAAAAAAGAAGCAGGATTAATTAACAAATGAAGAAAATTATTAAATATTTGTTCATTTATTTCAATATTTGTTTTATGAAAAAAGATTTTTGCTGAAAATACTAATAATTAAAAAAACTTGAACAAGCAATTGTTAATGTAGGGACAGTTTTTTTCTAAAGCTGTTAGTGCAGGTATAATACATTTATGAAAATTTCTTGGGTCTGCTTGAGATTTTTTTGATAGGCCATGTAGAGAAGGGCTTTTAAGCGAAAAGATAAAGGTCGTTTTTAAGAAAATTTTAATGATACAGATTATGATATTTACATAGGGAGAGCTGTTTTGTTTCACTAAACAAGTGTTTTTTTTAACTTCATGGATTCTTTTATCTAGGGAAAAGGTTGATTGTATAAAGAGCTTATCCTTGAATTGGCTAGTTTTGTTCTCATTGATTTTAAGTTGCTTATATTTATTTTTTTTATTGTTGGTGTAGGATGTGGCTAATAGCTAGAGAGATATTAGTCATTAATGAAAAAAGGTAATGACTTAAGAATGTTTTTTGTGATGGTAAAGTATACTGTAATCAAAAAATAATTTTTATTTGTTTTTTGTAATATTAGAATTGATGTGAGATGACTTTATTAATTAAAATTATTAATAAGATAATATTTTAATGAAAAAGTTTTATGAGTGGTGTAGGAAATATAGGAGGATTTAATAAACCTTCTAGCCAAGGTGCTGAAGGCTCTGATCGTTTAGATGGGAGACCCCAGGGAAGTAAAATAGGAGGAGGAGGATTATTTGCTAATAGATTCTTTGTAAGCTTAAGGAGTAATAGTGAGCGTGTTGCAGCTACAGCCAAAAAGGCCTGTAATCTTATGGCGTTCAATTCAGTAGCTGTATTAGGAGTGAGTGTTGGAGTAATCAGTAGAGGGTTAGTTAAAGTAGCTGAATGGTTTAGGAATTTATTGGGTAGGGTACGAAATATGAGATCTGGATCTAATGAAGCAAATGTGCTGAGTTCTCGAGTAACAACAGCTGCTAATTTGCGTACTTCAACTACTCCAATATTGCCTCCTCGTCCATTATATGGCAAAGCTACAGAGGTTAATGCTTCTGTGTTTATGGATGAATTAAAACAAAAAATAGAAAAAAGAAGGTCAGAAGCAGATGAAGTAAGGCCATCACCAGTTTCAGTAAAGCCAAAGGTCGATAGTGGCTCTAAGTCAGGATCATCTGTTAATGCAAGGCCAGGTTTGACTTTAGGGCCGCAAGCACCAGTATTTATGAAAGAGTTAAAAGAAAAACTAGCTGAAAGAGATAAAAAAAAGAAATAATAAGAATATTTAAATTAATCTGTAAAATTTTTAACAAAATGAAAATATTAAGTTGATTAAAGTTGTAATATTTAATTAAAATTATATTAATGAAATTAATCTTTTTTTGGTAAGCATTGTGAGTGGTATTGGAAATTTAGGTGGATATGGTAGTTCGCCAAGTCAAGGAAGCCTGGGTCCTGAAAGGGAGAGTGGGAGAACGCAGAAAGGAAGATCTAGTAGTGGTACATCTGAAGTTAAGGGTCATTCATGGAG
This sequence comes from Candidatus Clavichlamydia salmonicola, assembly GCF_015356765.1. Taxonomy (GTDB): domain Bacteria; phylum Chlamydiota; class Chlamydiia; order Chlamydiales; family Chlamydiaceae; genus Clavichlamydia; species Clavichlamydia salmonicola. The sequence continues at coordinate 26,018 of NZ_WTCQ01000002.1, read as the reverse complement.
CGCAAAAGGTGTTAGTCAAAATGCTCAGACAGCAGCATCAAAAGTGAGAGCAGCAGTAGGTTCAGCTGTTAGTATGATGGGAAGAGCATTTAGCTTTATTGGCAAAGGTCTAAATCGTTTAGGTAGAGGTATTAAAAATCTTGGATCAAGCTTGTTAGGAAGGATTCGTGGTGGTCGGGGGTCAAAAAAATTTGGAGAAAATACATCTGTGGTTTTTAGACGTCACCTTGATGGAGAAGATGATGTTTTAATAAGACGTTTTAGTGATTCGCAAGATAGTTTGAGAGATGATTGGGGGAGTGATGATTCAGACGCCCGAGCACCTAGCGATGCTGATCACATTGTCATGGGAGAGTTGAAACAGGCGTTAGCTAAAAGAAAGCCTTATGAGGATGACAGCCGTCCATCTACTACAGGAGAAGGTCGTGGTGAAGGTGGGATCGTTTCGCCCAGATCTAAAGTAGATCTAGAGAAAAGGCCAGAAGTTGGTGCAGGAGTCTTGCAAGAATTAAAGGGTGTAATAGATAAAAGGGCGCAATCTGGTAAAGCATCAGATTCTGCTTCAGTTCCAGCCAAGGGTGTAAAGCCTCCAATATCTCCTAAGCCTAAAACTTCTTAAATAAGTAGGGGATAAATTTTTTTATCATAGTTTATATATCTTTTTATAAAAAAGAGCCTTATTAAGGCTCTTTTTTTTTGTTTTTATGATTTTATATTTGCAATTTTTTAATATTAAAGTTGATTAACAAGGTATTTTATATTTATAATATTAATTATAAAAAAAATGTTTTCTTGAGGTGTTGTGAGTAGTATTGGGAATATAGGTAATTTTTCTGCATCTTCAAGTCAAGGGAGTAACGATCCTGATAAGTCAAGTAATAAGAGTCGTAAGAGTAGTTTAAGTAGCAATGCGTCTAGTGTTGGCTCATCTTCTTCACGAGGTGCTGTTAATAGTGACACAAGCTCTTTAAAAGAACGTTTGAGTAATATTTCCTCAGATGCCTTGGCCAGTGGAAAAAGTCTGAAAGATAGTTTAACCAAAAAGGCGCATGTACTTCAAAAAGGCTTTTCAAGAGTGGGGGGCGCTATTGCTAATATGGGGCGAAAAGTCTTATCCCGAGGGAATTTGGGTGCTAGTAGCTCTTTGGCATCTGGTGTGACAAGTTCTTCTATTCCTGTCGCTTTCCCCAAAGGAATGGAAGAGAAATACCAAGCTATTGCTAATAGAGATCGATGGTATGGTATGAAGGCAAAGAACAGGCCCTCAGGTGCTGCATTGGTGCCAGGCAGGCCTCAGCCAGCTCCAAGGGTGAAATCGTCAAGCAGCGGTCTTGATAAGTCTCAACTTAAGTCGCTTACCACATTGCCTTTTGGAGAAAAACCTATTCCAGCCCCTAGAGTGTTTTCAGGAGGAAAGCCTATTCCAGCCCCTAGAGTGTTTTCAGGAGGAAAGCCTGCCCCTGCTCCTAGAGTGTTTTCAGGAGGAAAGCCTGCCCCTGCTCCTAGAGTGTTTCCTGGAAGAAAACCTGTGCCAGCTCCTAGAAGGCAAAAAAATGAGGCCAGTTAGGATTTTAGTGGTGGATGATGTGCTGATGTCAGTGTGTAGAAAAACATCTACATGTAAGAATAACTTTTTAATTGTATAGACTGTATTTAGGGGTATTTAGAATTGTAAATAAAAGACAAGGTCTGTTTAAAAAAATATTTTTATTATAAAATGTTAAATTTTTTACCTTATATTAATAATAATTTGAAAGGATTGTGTTTATTGTTTAAAATCAGACTTTATATAAATAAAACTTTATTAAGAAAAATATAAATTAATGTTGTTGTGTAATTATGTCTTTAAATTTTTCTAAAGGTAAGTATTCAAAGTCTGCATCTTTGTCTAATAAATCTAAAAAAAATCAGCAAGCAATTCCTAAAAAAGTTATAGGGATATTTAAAGCATCATCTTCTTATATTGAAGACTCAGCTTTAGTAAAAGTCGCCACGCAAGCATTTAATTTTTTAAGAAATAGTATTCAAAAATTCACTAAAGAGTTAATGCCTAAGGAAGTTAAGCATAGCTATGCAGTAAAGTCAGAAAAAGTAAATGAGGAAAGTTCGCAGAAAACCTCTTTTATAGCACAGCAGCTTAAACTATCTACTTTAAATAGTAGTCACAAGCTAAAAGTGAAATCAGCTAAGAAAAAATATAAAGATTATCTTAATAGAAAATCTACTCTCCCCAAAAACATATCTTCTAAATAAGTAATAGGCTCAAAAATTAGGCTTTATACACTCAGCATAATATCTGGAAGAGATCTTTTATGTCTGTATTGTTTTATTAATAATTTATTGGTAATTGATATTAATTAAATAAAAATACAATTCTTTATTTTAATATTAATAACGATTCTTGTTAAAATTAGTTATTAGTTAAATATAATTTTATTGTGTTATTATGTCTTCTATTACAGGTGGTGGCAATTATCTACCAGCAGATAATGCTTCATTAGGTGGGGCCTCATCTTTAGGGAAATCAGGTTCTGGTTCTTTGCGTGCAGAAGGAAAGGGCATGAGTGATAAATTGCGTGCTATTTGGAAGAGGTCTTCTGAAGGAAGTGGTGGAGCAGCTGCTTCTTCTCTTTCTGAAAAAACGTCAATTACAGGGTCTTTAAAAAATATTTCTTTTAAATCTGAAAATGGTAAAGCAAAGGGTCTTGCAGGGCGTGTATTAAAGTCATTTAAAAAGGCATTTACGTCAGGTAGTTCTTCACAGAGTTCGAAGAAGCCAGAGCTTTTGGAAGTTCCTCCGCCTACTTCTCCAAGATTATCAGAGAAAGGTAAAAGGGGAGTATTTATTGTTAAAGGTAATTTGCCAGAAGGATTTGAAGGAGCGATTAGACAGCTTGAAAAAGATTCTTTTAAACCAAAAGTAACACCATTGCAAGGCTATTCTGGTGGCAAATCATTAGCAGAGCAGTTAAAAGCAGCAATTGTTTTACCTGCTCAAGGTAGCCCAATGCCTCGCTCTTCAGGTAATGCAGCAAAGGTGAGTTCAGGGACGCCATCATCAATCGTTACAGGAGGTAGACCTGTACCTAATCAAAGTAGGCCAGGCACTCCAAGGCCAATTCCAGCAAGAGGAACTCCAAAGCCAATTCCACTATCCACAGCAGGCAAAACATCTGGATTGAATCCTAATCAGAGTAGGCTAGGAACTCCAAGGCCAATGCCAGCAAGAGGAGCTCCAAAGCCAATTCCACTATCCACAGCAAGCAAAACATCTGGATTGAATCCTAGCTGGGAGGAAAGGAAGCTGAAGCAAGGAAAGGCGTTAAGTAGCCAAGGACCAGGAACGCCAAAAGCTATACCACCAAAAAGAAGCAAGCTGGGTAATACATATCTTGGTAAAGGTGAGAAGAAATTTGATTCATTAGAGAGAACTTCTCCAGAAGTAAAAGAAAAAATAGATATTTTAAAAAGAAGATCCCAAGCAGATCCTAAGGATGAATAAATAAAATAGATGTCATTTTTTTAAAATAAAATATAAAAAATTGTTTGGTTAGATATGTCATCTATTTTTAGGCGTAATGATGAAGAGCTAGGTCAAAAATCGTTGTTTCTTGGTGTAGAAGAAGGGTTGCTGGCCTATAGTAATGACCATATGCAGGGGGGTATAGATTTTTCTGATCAAGAGCAACATCTTGATGCAGAACTGCCAGGTCTTACACATTTGCATGATATTCAAGAATCAGTGCAATTGCAAAAAAAAAATCTAATAAAGGTTTATGCGAGGCCAAGTTATTTAAGCTTAATTTATCATAAATTGTCTTCATTGGCTTCTTGGTTTATAAAGGGGTAGTATATAACTAATTTGGCTCATGAATTAAGGTTTAAACATCTAGTTTATTAGGTAGATAGTTTGTAAGGTAGAAAATCTAAAAAATAGAATGCCTTAATAAAATAAAAATAATATTTATTGTTTTTATTTGTATAAAAAAAATATAATAAATCAGTTTTATTTATAAGAGAGATTTTTGATTTAATAATCATATTATGAGTACACCATCTAACGGCGCAGCTAGATTAGCTAATTGGTTTGTGCAAAATTCTCCTCCTTCATCTCCTTTTTTGGGAGATACAAGCAATAAGAGTAACGAAGTTTTAGATGCAAGAGTATCAGCATTTGCAGTACCTTTTTTTCAAAATAATTCTATGGGAGCATCGTCTTCTCCTATTCCAATAACGCAAGCAAGTGGTCAAGGGAATATAGGTGCATCATCTAACGGCGCAGCTAGATTAGCTAATTGGTTTGTGCAAAATTCTCCTCCTTCTTCTCCTATTCCAATAACGCAAGCAAGTGGTCAAGGGAATATAGGTGCATCATCTAATGGAGGGGATAGATTAGCTAATTGGTTTATGCAAGATTCTCCTCCTTCTTCTCCTATTCCAATAACGCAATCAGGTGGTAAAGAAAGCAGGAGGTTAAAACGATCTTTTTCTTTTTTAGGTCCCAAGGGTAATAAAATAAAAAAGCTTAAAAAAGGTGATGATTGTCAGGCAACAGATCCGCCCTTAAAAAGGATGCCTTCATATGAAGAGATAAAAGGGGATCCATCTTCATCTTGTCCATCTATATATGTATGTGGATTTCCTTTTACTGGAGAAGCACCACTAGATAAGTCTTTATCAGAAACTCATAATTCAGAGGAGATGGATCTAGCAGAAGAGATGCTATTTAAGTTGTCTCTAGAAGATGGTGCAGATTCATCTGAGGAAATTTATACTCCAATGGTCGATGTTAATTCTGGAGATAGAAAACGCTGCTCTAGTTCGTCAAGTGATCTAAATTTAAGAAAAAGTTATCCATTATTATTTCAGTCAGTAGCGCATAGAGAGAGATATTTGCAGGAAAAAGAGAGTGTTCAGAAAGAGTGGGAAGAAAGGCAACAACAAGAGGCTGTGTCTTTACCTCCTGAAGACATGTCGGCTACAGAATTAACACCTTCATTTTCTACTACTTCTTCTAGTTTTGGGGGTTCATTGTTTGAAGGTAGAGGACCACGAATTCGGCATGTAACTTTTTCTTCAGATGATGGATCTGTTGACAGTTCTGGTAGACAATCAGGTAAGAGTTCAAGTCCATCATTATTTGGATTTTTAAGAAATTCTTTTCGTGCAATAAGTGTAAGAAGTCGAGCTAATTCTAATGAGGTGGACTCAGGAATTCCCTCATCTGGTGATGCTTGATATTTTGAAAAGAGTAGTTTAAGCAAACTTTAGAAAAATCAAAAATACTTAATGGCATATAAAAAAGAAAATTTTAAAAAAAATTATTCTAACAAAGATTCATGGTTAGCTTGTTAAGTTTTTTATCTTTTAAACAAAATTTTTTCTTAGACAAACGCTATTGTGTTTTATCTGTTAAATATATTTAATTTTTTATATGCCTCTATATAGGAATTAACATGATTGGCAGAGATAAGCGGACGTTCGATAAAAAGATCTGGGAGCGCTACCTTGCGAATAAAGCTATTGAAGATAGAGATGCTTTAATAGAACATTATCTTTATTTGGTAAAGTGTGTTGTTAGTAAGATGGGCAGCACATTGCCCTCTCATGTAAAATTAAATGATCTTTATTCTTCAGGGGTCCGAGGGCTTATTAGATCGGTAGAAAAATATAACCCTGAGCGGGGTAGTCATTTTGAAGGCTATTCAATGTTTTTAATAAAAGCGGCTATCATTGATGAGTTAAGGGAAAATGATTGGATTCCAAGAAGTGTTTATCAGAAAGCAAATAAGTTAAAACAAGTCATGGAATCTTTAAGTCAGGCTTTGGGTAGAGAGCCCACTGATGAGGAAGTGTGTCAGCATTTAAAAATATCAGCAGGAGATTATGAGGTATTGCTTAATACAGTCAGGCCAGCTGTTTTTATATCTTTAAATGGTACAGCTTATAATAATGAAGATGCGTTACCATCAGCAGCTGAAACTATAGCAGATAAAAAAGCGAAGACAAGTTTAGAAGAAGCGGAACGCAAAGAACAGGCTTTATTTTTGGAATCAGCTCTTAAAGGACTCAATAAACAAGAGCAAGAAGTGCTAGCTCTTTATTATTATGAAGAAAAAACTCTTAAAGAAATTGGTAAAGATTTAGGGGTAAGTGAGTCTAGAATTTGTCAAATCCATACTAAAAGTATTTTAAAGTTAAGAAATTCTTTATCTTTTGTATCAATGGATCGTAAATGAAAATAAATACTTATTTAAGTGTTTTAATAGATTCCTTTTATTTTAAGTTTTTGATAAAAAATTATCATTTTGATCTTTATTATGAAAATTTATTTAACAAGTAAGGAGGCTTTTTATTGCCTCTTTACTTGTAAGTGATTAATATTGCAGTGTGCATTACACAAAAATATGCTTTTTTAATGCTAACGTACAACAAGAGCAAGATGATAAAGTTTTTATTTAAAAAATTGCGCGATTTTTTTTCTGAAATTGGAGAATGGTTTTTCTTTGCAGGAGATGCATTAGGAAGTATTCGAGAGGGAATTCCTTCTTGGCGTGTAATTATTGATCATAGTTATCGTATAGGTATTGAGTCAGTGCCATTAATGGTAGTGACAGGTGTATTTATTGGCATGGTATTAGCTCTACAAGCTCATCATCAATTATGTGATAAGGGATTAGCTGATGCTATAGGACTTTTTGTTGTTAAAAGCATGTTGACAGAAGTAGGCCCTACTTTAACAGCTTTTATGATTGTTGGTCGGATAGGTGGAGCTGTAACAGCTGTGTTACGTTCTATGATGGTGACAGAGCAAACAGATGCTTTACATTCTATGGGTGTAGACCCTCTTAATTATCTAGTGCTTTCAAGGATACTCGCAGGGTTGATTATATTACCAGCCTTAACAATTATTACTGCAATTTCTGGTATTGTTTCAGCTTTTGGGTTGACTGTTATTTTAGGAATGTCTCCACAAGCTTATTGGTCAATGGTTGTAGGACATGCAGGTCTTGATGACATGTTATTATGTATAATTAAAGCAGCAGTATTTGGTTTTATGATCACTTCTATAGCTTGTTTTAAAGGGTTTAAAAAGACGTTTAAGGCAGAAGGAATTGATAAAGCAGCAGGAAAAAGTGTTACAGCGTCTTATATGACTATTTTATTTTTGAATTTCTTTATGACAGTTATATCTAATTCTGTAACCCGTTTTTGTAAGGTGGGGTTATGATAAAAATTGAAAATTTATCTAAATTTTTTGGAAAAAAACAAGTTTTAAATAACCTTAATCTTGAAGTTAAAAAAGGCCAAACATTAGTTTTATTAGGTGCTTCTGGGGCAGGAAAAAGCATTTTATTACGTCATATTTTAGGGCTAGAAGTGCCTGATGAAGGAAAGATTCTTATTCGTGGAAAATGTGTTACAGGTTTAAAGGGAAGGGCTTTAAGGCAGGCGCTAAAAGGTACTGGTATGTTATTTCAAAATGGTGCTCTTTTTGATTTTATGACTGTTGAAGAAAATGTAGCTTTTCATCCCCATACTCATGGTAAAAATGGTGATAAAGTATCTTTTTATACACCTGATGAATTGGATGATAAGGTCGCTGAATCTTTAGATATTGTTGGTCTTAATGGAACTCAAAAATTAATGACTGGACAACTTTCTGGTGGCATGAGAAAACGAGTGGCCTTGGCAAGATTATTGATTTATCGTCCAGATATTCTTTTATATGATGAGCCAACAGCAGGACTAGACCCATCATCAGGACTTCTTGTCGGAAGATTAATTACAGAGATTCAAGAACGATTAAAAGCGACTTCAGTGGTGGTTACTCATGATATTGGATCTGCTTTGCAGATTGCTAATGAAATAGCCTTACATGAAAAAGGATGTATTGCAGCCCATCAAACTATTGAAGAGTTTCAAGACGCCCCTCATTCACTTTTTAAAAAATTTTTAGATCAAAAGGACAACACACCAAAATGAAAAACAAAAAACATATATGGGTGGGTGGTTTATTGGCAGTTAGCGTTCTCATTTTTACAGTTTTATTTGCAATAATTCGACCATCTTTTGGTAATGGGAAAACTATTATTAGAGTGGGTGTATCTGATATTCAAGGCATTGTGCGAGGATCTCGAGTTAATTTAGCTGGACGTCCAGTAGGCAAGGTATTTGATATTAAAGAGATTGTTGATGCCAGAAGTTATCCAGCTGATCCTTTTGGAGATCTTTGTTTTTATGAAATTCTTTTAAAAGTAGATTCTCAAGTAAAAGTGTATACCTCAGATAAGATTGTAATTGCTGCTCCAAATTTTATGGGTGAAAAATCTGTAATGATTATTCCAGGATTATTAAAGAATGGAAAAGAAGATGTTACAGGTAAGTTTTTATATGCTGAAAGTCCTTCTTCTGTCCAAGATAAATTAAGTAAAGCTGGTATTCTTTTAGATAACCTGTCAGCATTTTTTTCAAGAAATGAAGTAGCAACAGAAGTAGTTCTTCAAAAAGTGGCACATTTTTTTGATACTATGGATAAGCAATTTCAAGAAACTGATGTAATTTTTAAACAATTAATGGATTGTTCAGTTCATTTAAAATCTGTAGTAGAAAAAGCACAAGAAGTAATCTCTGCAATTGCAGCTGTTGATCCTGCTAAAGAAGTGCAAGCTACAATAGAGCATATGAATCAATGTATCCATTCTTTTAAAACTCAAAATGATTTGCTTTATCCTGACTTAATTCAAGTAACAGCAAATTTAAATGGTCTTTTGAATACAGTTCGTTCCCATGGTCTATTATTTCAATTTAGTAAATCATGGAAAAAAGAAAGAAAATTTTCTTTATTACAGGAAAAACAAAACAAAAAAAAATCTTGACAGAAGGCGACTTTTTTTGTTTAGATGCATCTCCTCTAATGAATGCTATAAAGTACTCTAAGCAGGAAAGATTATCTTAACTATTGGGAAGGCGCATGGTATCCCGAGCTCCCTATTCAGCTTTAGAGAGAGGAACGTTATTAGTCGCTTCTCCAGATCAAACGAAGGGTATTTTTTCTCGTAGTGTGATATTGATTTGTGATCACGGTGTTAGTGGATCCTTTGGGTTGATTATCAATAAGCATTTAGATTTAGAAGTTCCAGAAGAAATTTTTTCTCAAGAAAAAGTTATTAATCAGCATGTAGGATTTCGATCTGGAGGTCCTTTGCAGACAACTCAGATGATGATTTTACATTCAGGAGAAAGTGCTGCAGCTGATGCGATGCAAATTTGTCCACAAGTACATTTAGGTGGAGACCTTGCTTTTCTTAGTAGGATGATGATGAATCCAGAAGGTCCTCATATTCTTCTTTGTTTTGGTTATGTGGGATGGCAAGAGGGTAAGCTAGAGCAAGAATTTCTAGATGGTATTTGGTATCCATATCAATCTTCCTCTGATTATGTTTTTTATCGAGATCCTAGTAAATTATGGGGTGATATTCTTAAAAATATGGGTGGTAGATATGCTTCATTAGCTACAGTCCCATCAGATATTTCTTTAAATTAGTTTTAAATCTGGTCCATAATTCTATTCCTATTTAGAGTCCTATTTATAGGATTTAAGAGAGCTAATAGGGTAGAAATTGAAGCATCAACAAATACACTCAACAAATGATGATTACATTCATTTAGATACATTAAAAAGCATATTTTTTCATCAGCTTAATTATGTGTTAGTTAAAGATACTAAAACAGCTACTCGGAGAGATATTTTTTCTGCAGCAGTGCTTACAGTAAAAGAATATATAGCACAGCAATGGTTGCAAACACAGCATAATTACTATCAGCAAGATGTTAAGCGTGTGTACTATATTTCTATGGAATTTCTCATGGGACGCAGTTTAAAAAATCATATGGATAATCTGGGGTTGACAGAGGCTTTTATTAGTTTATTTAATGAATTAGAATATGATTTAGAACATTGTATGACACTTGAAGAAGATGCAGGTTTAGGCAATGGAGGATTAGGTCGTTTAGCTGCATGTTTTATGGATTCCATGGCCACATTAGGTATCCCAGGTTATGGATATGGTATTTGTTATAAATATGGGATTTTTTCTCAAAAAATTGAAAATGGAGAGCAAGTCGAGTATCCAGATAATTGGTTGCGTTATGGAAACCCATGGGAGTTGTGCTGTGGAGAGTTTCTTTATCCTGTATATTTTTATGGAAAGACTACAGTGATTAATACTCCCCAAGGAAAAACTATAAGACAGTGGGTAGATTATGAAGAAGTGCAAGCAATGCCATATGATATGCCAGTACCAGGATTTCGTAATAAAATTGTGAATACACTAAGGCTATGGCAAGCTATATCCTCAGATGGGTTTAACTTAAATAGTTTTAATCAAGGGGACTATTTGCAGTCAATTAAGGATTTAGCAGCTGTGGAGAATATTTCATGGATTCTTTATCCTAATGATAATTTTTCACAAGGAAAAGAGTTACGTTTAAAACAGGAGTATTTTTTAGTTTCTGCTACTATTCAAGATATTTTAAGACGTTTTACGCAAACACACCTTGATTTGAATATCTTACAAGATAAAATTGCCATTCAGCTTAATGATACACATCCAGCTCTTGGAATTGCTGAAATGATGCGATTATTAGTAGATAGTGAGGAACTTTCTTGGGAAAAATCATGGCAAATTACAACGAAAGTCTTTAATTATACAAATCATACAATTCTTCCAGAAGCTTTAGAAAGATGGACAGAGGACTTGTTTAAAAAGGTATTACCTCGGCATTTGGAAATTATTCAAGAGATCAATAGAAGATGGTTAAAACAAGTGGCTATACATTACCCAGATAATGATCAAAAGCTAAAAGCGCTTTCTATTATGGAAAAAGGAGAGTATGAATCTATGGTAAATATGGCTCGTTTAGCTATTGTAGGATCAGCAAAAGTTAATGGAGTGTCTAAATTACATTCTAACTTATTGAAAGAACGTGTTTTTCAAGATTTTCAAGAGATCTTTCCTAATAAGTTTATTAATAAAACGAATGGTATTACTCCTAGAAGGTGGCTTAAACAGTGTAATCCTAAAGCTGCTTCTTTAATATCGTTGCGGATAGGAGAAGATTGGTTGTACCAATCTTCTAAGCTTGCATTATTGAGAAATCATATTTCTGATCATTCTTTTGTAAGTGAATGGGATTTAGTTAAAAGAAACAATAAGCAAATTTTAGCTCAGATCATTAAACAAGACACAGGAATCATAGTAGATCCTGCATCATTATTTGATTGTCATGTAAAAAGAATTCATGAATATAAACGACAATTATTAAACATTTTAAGTGTTGCAAATAGTTATGTAAAAATAAAAGAAAAAGGAGAACGACCTCTTATTGCAAGGACAGTAATTTTTGGAGGAAAAGCAGCACCAGGATATATTTTAGCTAAACAAATTATCGCTTTTATTACTTCTATTGCTCAGGTTATAAATAATGATCCAGAGGTTTCTGATTGTTTAAAAGTTATTTTTCTTCCTGATTACAGAGTTTCTTTAGCTGAAAAAATTATTCCAGCAGCAGACTTATCACAACAAATTTCAACAGCTGGCTTAGAAGCTTCTGGGACAGGGAATATGAAATTTTCTCTGAATGGAGCTCTTACAATAGGAACTTGGGATGGTGCTAATATTGAAATGGCAGAAGAAATAGGTAAGGATAAAATGTTTATCTTTGGTTTAAAAGAAGACGAAATAGCAAAGAAACAATCTTCTTATAATCCTGTAGAATTGTTAAAAACAGACATTGAATTATCTCATCTTTTACAACTGATTTCTGAAGGATATTTTAATGAAGCTAATAAAGAGTTGTTTAAACCTTTATTGAAGAGATTAACTGTTCATGGAGATCAGTATTTTATTGTAGCAGATTTTAATGACTATCAAAATAAACAGAAAGAGGTAGAAAGACTTTTTCTGGATAAGATCTTGTGGAATCAATGGTCTTTATTAAATGTCGCTGGATCAAGTTTCTTTTCTTCTGATAGAACAATTTATGAGTATGCTTCAGAAATCTGGGGTGTTAATGGCTTAACAGATAGGACAGGCCTATCTAAACCTTTTAAGGGTTTTGGGGTAAATCAATAAATTAATAATTTTGAGGGATCATGTTTTTCAGCTTACTTAAAATAGTTTTTTTAGAATCTATACTAAGTAAAGCTTGATCTTCTGCTACTTTTTCAATAATTTTATACATACATTTTGTTGTTACGATATCTTTGAAAAGAAGAGGTAGCTGATTAGTAAATTCTGAGGTTCTTCTTTCAGAAGAAAAGTGCTTAGTACTTAAGATTAACATCTGTATAAAGCCATTAGGTTTCATAATAATAGGAAAATTATCCAACCCTGTATATATAAGGTCTGTTGCTGCTAGTAATCGTCCAAGTTCAGTAAATAGAGTAATGTATTTGTTTGGATCTCTTATCCATAAGGTGGCAGGGGTTATTGTTTTTGAAAAAGATATTTTATCTTCCATGATAAAGCCAATCTTTTCATCATTCATTTTTCTAATTAATAAAGATTTTCCAGGGAGAGCAAGATGAAATAACGATAATTCATCTATTGCAGCAAAAAGCAGAGAAGCTTGGGAGAACTCTTTTTTTATACTTTGTATATCACAGTGTTTATTATCATGTATGGTGGTCTTAAAGATAAAATCAGGATACGTAGCTGCCTTAAAAGCTAGATGGGGAGATTTAGTTACTAGATATTCAATTCCCTGTATTTTTTTTTTTTTTTAAAAGTTGTTCAGAAATTGGTGTTATATAGGCAATAATTTTTGATTCATAATCATCATCAATCTCCTCTTTTTCTAAAACAGCAATATTATTTAGGTTAATTTGTATGGATTCTCGTAATTCAAATCTTATCAATTCAGCTATAAACCGAGGAATAATCAAAATGGTTGCTATAACCTTTAAAGTAAAAAGCAGTATTTTTTTCTTAAAAGAGATAGAAGGCATGGGTATTTCTTCTATTGAAAAGATATGTTGTTTACCATTATCTGAAAGCTTGCTTATTTGAAATTTTTTTTGATTTTTTTTTAGAATGGTAGTAGATAGCCATAATTCTAAATGCGATAAAATACGAGCATGAAGAGATTTTTTTTGATCATCTTTAGAAAATGAAACAATGTCATTAAAAAAAGATAAAGTATTATTTATAGTAAAAGGGGGCATGATTTTTATAAAAAAATAAATAATTAGCTTTTAGTTTTTGTTTAATATAAATTTAACAAATTATCATATTAAATAATGCTAAATATTAGCTTTGTGATTACGACGGGATGTTTCATTTTTTAAAAATTGTTTAATTTGATTACAAAATGTCTCTTTATCACAGGTTTTTGGGAGAAATTTTTCTTTAGAGATAAGAGTTTCAAGAACAGTTGTGACACATTGTATATTTGGTAAATCTTTACAAAAGCGTTGTAGTTGAAAGATTGGGGTGTATGATTTCATAAGGTATGCATAATGTTTTGTGCCTAAAATATGCATAGTTACAGTGTTTGTAGAAGAATGGTTAATGGGAAAGTTTGAAGATGAGGTATATTTAAGACAAGTTGTAGCAAGTAAGCAACCAAGTTCTATAAATGCTGGGGTACATAGCTCTGGTAATGTGTTCCAAATGTTCTCAGAAGTGGGAATTTGTAATTTTTCTTCCATGATTATACAAAAAGGATCATCTACAGAATTTACTATAAGGAGTTCTTTTAGAGGAACAGCTAGATGGGATAATTTTAAATTTTGAACAGCATTTTGAATAGTGTCATTATGATCAATCTCTTTTTTTAATTTTTTTATAGAGATTTCTGAATAGGATTCTTTCTGGGTAAAATGGAGAGGTATTTTAAAGATAAAGCCAGGACAGGATATTTTCTCGAAGATAATTTGATCAGATGTCATAGGTATATAAGAAATGCCTTCAATATGCTTTTGAGCTAATAAATCGTTTTTTCTCGAAGAAAAAAAAGCAGAGAGTTCTTGAGTATGCACCATTGTATTCAAGGAGGTTGTATTGATCTGAATAGGTCCATCTACAACATCTTTATTAATAATATGGTGTTCAACTTGATTAAAGTGTTTATTTGCGTTTAAATCAAAAGACCTACGTAATCCAAATCTCATAATTTCAGCGATAGCGCGAGGAAAAATTAATAAGGTTGCTAAAGTTTTTAATGTGATAAAAAGAGCTTTTTTTATTTTTGATAAAGGAACTTTATCAATAGGTTCTATGGTATAGGCTTTTTCATTATGAATATAATCTGGAAAGGATCTAATTTTAAAAGCAGGTTTATTTTTTGATGAAAATGATGTTGATAACCAGGACTCTAGGGTAGAAAGTAAGCGCGCTTTAATAGAATTTCTTTGTTCTTCTTTAGAGAAAATAACTGTATCATTGAAAAAACTAGGACGATTATGAGCGCCAAGAGGTGCTGATTGCATGCTATATTCACCAACGAAGAATATCTGTATTAAAATATAATTATAACGTGATTATTTTGTTAATAACATTATTTATTTTGTTAGTTAATAAAAAAAAGACAATTTTTTATTTTTTATGTCAAATAGGATGAAATGATAGATTTCTATAATAAATATCAAAGATAGATGTCAAAAGACGCCACAACAAGCTATAAGAAATATCAAGAATAATTGTTGCCATATAGCTGATAATATAGAGGGTATTGCTTCGCTAAGACTAGAATTATTGGGACTTTTTGGTGATTATACCTGTATGCCTTCAGGTTACTTCTATCTTACAACCTGAACCAAGTCATGAATATTTAACAGTATCTTTAGAGGCAGAGGATGTTGATGAAAGGGGAGAATGTTCAGTAGAAGTGCCCCTTTGTTTGGTTTTGTTTTTTAAAAGATTTTATAAAAGGAATAAAGATAAGAATTTATGTAAAGAATATCTGCATCCTTTTCCTTTTGTAGTGAATGGTAATGGATTATTTTTAACGCCTTAAGATGTTGCAAAAGGATTAGGAGCAGCAGCTCCCTTTTCAAAATGTTTCGAACAAGTGGGATGTTCTTAATTACTATTAACTCCCATAACAATAACAGAAGTGGGGGTGGGCAAATGACTTACGCCATCATTTGTAGTTAAAATTATTGTTTTGTGTGGTAAGAATAACATGGGATTGATGGCAGCTATAGTTGCTTATCTTAGTTATGAGCTTACATGGCAGTGCTTTGCTACAAAAATATCTGAAGACGAATGTACTGGGTTAGAAAATGTTAGCTCAGTGACAGATTGGTCCTCTTTTACTACCTTTTTACATTGCTTGTTTTCAAAAATCAGCGAACCAGCATGTGTTATAGGTTCAAATATGATGGGAATCTCTGGATGTCTGTATTTAGCAAATGTATACGTGTTTATGTTAGAAAAGTAGGATTATCATCACATCTGATGAAGAGTCTGCAGTATCTTCATCCTTTATAATGCTTAGTACAAGAGGTGAGCGC
Organism: Candidatus Clavichlamydia salmonicola; assembly: GCF_015356765.1. Taxonomy (GTDB): domain Bacteria; phylum Chlamydiota; class Chlamydiia; order Chlamydiales; family Chlamydiaceae; genus Clavichlamydia; species Clavichlamydia salmonicola. The sequence continues at coordinate 10,498 of NZ_WTCQ01000002.1, read as the reverse complement.
AGGAATAGCATATCTTGGCAGCGATGGAAAAATTTTGTGTCAGAAACAGGACTTTTTTAGGAGAGTCAAGATGAAGAAAAAAATAAATTTGTAAGTAATAATTTTATTTTTTTCAGATTTTTAGACGAACTTTTTTGATATCTATGAGTTGTTGATGAAAATCCTCAACACTAAGATTAAGAAAGTCATTTGTGTATGTTGAGTTTGAATCGTTATATTGTGGATTATTAATAAAAAAGTTATTTACTTGTACTTGTTCTTCTACTAGTGCAGTGATAATAGCATCCATGCATGTTGATGTGTGTAAATCTTTGAAAAAAATAACCATTCTTTTAAAAAAACTCCTATAGTCAATAGGATCAGGGGTTTTTTGTTGTGTAATATCCAAAACCATGCGTAGGCAATTATCTTTATCCACTATAAGAGGAAAATGATGACAACCTTTATATTCAATATCTGTGGTAAATAATAAGCGTGCGAAAGCTACCAAGATAGGTATTATATGGCTTTCTTGATTCTTCCACTGAATGTAGTTATGATTTTTAGGTGGGAATATTTTTTCTTCAATGATGTAGGATAGTAATCCTGGAGAGTTATTGATATGGGTCAGATCAAGAGCAGGTATAGCAAAGAAAGATTTTGTATCATGTTGTGTGAGAACAGTATTTATATCCTTAGTCATTGTTAAAATTTCTTGAAAAGGAGATATGCTCTCATCTTCTACAGCATGGGAATGAGTTGTAAAGATTAAGTTTGGGTATTCTTTTAATTGAAAGCGAATAAAGGGAGAATGACTGGGAAGATAAGAGATGATGTTCTTTGCTTGATGGGAAAGAATTTTTTCTTTTAGTTTTTGAATTTCTGTTTCAATATTTTTTTGAGTGTGTTCAGTTAAAAAAAGAGTAAGAGTTTCTTTAGAGAGCTTGTTATGAGATCTTTCTTCAGGAAAATTTACTTCTATTAGAGTGTCTTTTTGTGTTAAGAACAGATATGATCGAAGTTTATAACGTAACAGTTCAGCTATAAGCCTTGGAAAAATAAGAATAGTTGCAACGATTTTTAAAATGAAAAAAATAGTTTTTTGTTTTGAAGATAAAGGAGAAGAAAAACCCTTAGAAAGGGTTAATGTTTTTTTTTTCAGATTGTTATTATTAAAAGTGCTTACTTCAAATATACGTCCTTGAATAGACCTAGGAGTGCTATTTAACCAAAGTTCTAAATTAGCTAATATCTTAGTATGCAATGATTTAAATTTTTCGTTTTTTGAAAAAACAAGTGTGTCTTTAAAAAAAGATAATTTTTGGTTTTGTGGAGATGAAAAACAGTTTAAGGGGTTCATAATATTTGAATGTATAAATATATAGAATTCTTTCAGATTATTAATTTAATAAATTATAGTATATTATTTAATTATAAGTTTCATTTACTAACTATTTTTCAATATATTTAAGACTTTATAAGTCATCAAAAAAAGAAAAACAGTTGTCAAGATCATCAAGACGATTATTCTTGCTTGTTATAAGCATTTCTTCAAGTAATGATATATCTACCAAAGGATTGTGTTGATGTTGAATTATTAATGCATTAATAATTGACTGCATACATAATTCTGTTTGTAAAAAATCAAATAATATCAGCATTTGATGAATAATCAGCTCATTAGATGTACTCATACTTATGGTCTCTAATGTAGGAAAATCATTAAGATTTATAGGGAAGAGATTAATGAGATGCATTTTATAAGATCCATTATCTTGTTGAATTAGTTGACAATTTTCTGGACCATTGAAATTAAAAGGGATGGCAGCTAATAAAAGAGCTAATTCTACAAATAAAGGTATAATTTGTTCTTCATTCTCATTCCACATTTGTAGAGCATTTTCAGAAGATTGCAAAGGAAGATTCTCTTCAATGACATATTGAAGTTGTATTGAACTGTGGGAGGGGCCTGCTTCTTCGTTAGATTTTAAGCAAGGAATTTTTTTTAATAGTTCAAGATGTTTTATTTTTAAATTTTTTATACTAAGTCGAATAGAGTTTTCAAAATTTAACTGATTTACTAAATTTTGAATGCCTGCTGAGGCATGTATTACTCTTCCATCCTTTAATATAACGCCTAGAATAGTTCTAAACAGTACTCCTGGATAACTATTAATAGTAAAGGTAATATTTTTAAAATCGTCTGTGGGTAGACTAAGGTATGTAATTTCAGGGTGATACTTTCTATCTAAGATAGTTTCTTTTAGTAGTTGAATTATGTTATGTAATTCTAGAAATTTATTGGTTTCTGTCTTTTTTGGTATAATATGTTGTCGATGCTTTACTTTTTTTGGAGCATCTAATCTTGGTTGTAGTTGAAAGTTTAAATATTTGCGTAGACCAAAACGAATAATTTCAGCGACTAATCTTGGAATAATTAACAGTGTAGCTAGAACTTTTAAGGTGATGAAAAGAGCATTTTTTTTATATGTAGTGTGTGAAGGCAAAGTATTTTCAGTAAGCCATACAGAATGGGTATTAGTATTTAAAGGATTTATTAAAACCTGATATGTAGTTCTTTGAGAGCAAGAAGGAGCAGAGCTTAACCATTCTTCTAAATTGGCAAGGATATTGATAATTTTAGATGTGGCTTTCACTTCAGGAGAAAATATCAAATTATCTCTATGTCCCAAAGGATTAGATAGAAATGGTTGAATATAACGAGTTATTGATATAGGCATAGTGTTTTCAAATCAATTAATATCATTAAAGAAATAGTATTTTAATCTATTTCAAAAAATAATAGTTACAATTATTCCTAAATTAAGAGAAAAATATATTGATTTGAAAAAAAAAAGAATTTAAGTAGAAGTATTTTTAGCTATTTCTCCTAAACGCGCTTCTTTTAAATCTCTTAAAGAATTTTCTAATAAGGCGGCTATATTGTCATCAATTGTTTTTTCTATATTCACCAATGTTTTAATAATGAGATTCATACACTCTGGATCAGAAAGATAAGAAAAAAGTTTTTTTATCTGTTTTAATTGGTTATCACGACTATTGTGTTCAATAAATTTAACTCTTCCTATAATACTTCCTACAGGATTAGAGCTGCCTTGATAAAGAGTGAATTGAGTTGGGTCTGAGAATTCAACTCCTTTTTCAAAGATAAGTTGTGCTAAAGCGCAAAAAATAAGGCTGGCAGAGTTTTCATTGTCTTCCCACATGTTATTTGCAGAAACACTATGATCAATAGGAACTTTTTCTTGTAGAAGGAAAGGTCGACTATTTTCTTGATCATAGTACCTAGAATGAGGAATATGAATGTAAGTTGATAGGAACTCATTTTCCTGAACAATTTGTTGTAATTTCTTAAGATTTCTATGTGTTGTATATAAAACTATAGCAGCTTCTTTATAGGTATCTGATGCAGTCTCTATATTACCTTGGATAGTTTTAAAGATAAGACCAGGAAACTGCTTTGCTTCAACACACATAAGTGAATTTTTTGATGAATAGTATTTCATTCCTTCTAAGTAAGTTGAACTATTGTTAGGGTCAACATTGGTTAATAGTTGGGCATAATCATGGATAGGACTATGTTTTGTGGTGCTGAATTCTTCGTGATCTGTACTCATGAATGCATTAGGATTTATGCTTTCAGAGGATAACTTTAATTGTAAAAATTGTCTTAATCCAAATCTTACGAGTTCAGCTATTAACCTAGGAATTACAGTTACAGTGGCTAATGTTTTTAATATTCCTAATATAGCTTTTGTTTTTGGTGATAGGGATGCATTTACTTGTGGATCAGTATTAGGTGTTAAGATCCATAGCGTTTTATCAGTAGGATTTTGTTCTACAAGGTAATTATGATCTAGTGCAGAAGAATTAGATAACCATGTTTCTAGATGATTCAATGTTTTAAGTGCAGATGATTGCACTTGTATTTGATGAGCAATGTGAATGCTATCTTTAAAGAAAGACAGATTCGTTAATTTTTCTTGAGAAAAATTATGAATTGAATTTGACATAATATGTTTTTAGTAAAAAGGTTACTTGTTATATTAAAAGAAATTAAAAAATAAAGTCAACACTAATAGTACAAATTGTTTTTTAAATTGTAACTATTTTTATTTTTGATAATTATGAGCGTGTAAAATTTTTTTTATTTCAAAAAATAGCCCTATCCTATGAAGTTTGAATTCTTAAAACTGTTTATAGTTGTTCTGATTCAATCATTTGGAGGCGGTCTTGCTTGATTTTTTCCAGCTCATTCTTCACTACTAGTCCTGCAGATTGTCCTTTTGTTTCATTTTCTTCCATGACGATTTTTTGGATAATAGCGTCCATGCAGGCTTCTGTGTGTAAATCTTGGAAAAGAAAATAGATTTGATTTTTAGTAAAATCGTCATTCAAATTATGAAAATCCTTATCAGCTTTAATAGTCATGGTTATAGTGTCTTTGGATATATTCAAAATGTGCTCTGAAGGGTTTGTGTAAGGGTAGCCAGAAGTGTATAAAAAGCGAGCAAATGCTACAAACACAGGAATAGCTTTTATTTCATTGTTTTTCCATAGATTAAAAGCTTGCAATGTATTCGAATTCAATTCGTTGCTTTTGTGTTCAATAATGAAGCAAGGAAACTCTTCCCAATCTTCTTGGTCTTCGTTATAGATGTAAGCAAGAGGTAGATAAAAATGCTGTAATGTCTTTTGTTTTTTTAAACATTTTTCAACAATTCTCATGTTATCTATTTCTTGAGATAAAAGAGATTTTTTATTGCTTAATGGGGGAGTCCTTCCTATTTTAAAGGTCAATTCAGGGTATTGAGTTAGTTCAAAAGGAATTATTAAAGGAATATCTGATTGATATAATATGTTTGAAGATTTTGGATATATAACTCCATTTACTGGAGATTGTTCAAGAAGTTGAGAATAAATTGTAGCAATCTGGGAGTTTATTGCTTCAGAGTTATAAATTTTATGATTTATTTTTACTATAGGAAAATCCAAAAGATTTTCTATTCCTTTCCTTAGATTAAATCTGATTAATTCAGCAATAAGACGAGGAAAGATTAAAATAGTAGATAAGATTTTTAAACAATAAAAAGCAATTTTTTTACTTGTGGAGAGCACGTAAGGGTTTTTTATTTTTTTTTGTGCAGAAAAAATAGATAGAGTAGTGCAATTAGGTGAGTTGCTTTGCAATTCATATTTATTGTTAGGGCAGCATGATGGACCTGTTGATAGCCATAGTTCTAAATAGGAAAGAACTTGAAAAGACAAAGATTTTTTTTGTATTTGTGGAGAAATATAAATAGTGTCTTTAAAAAAAGATAAATCTTTTATTTTCATAAAAAAATTATAATAATTAATGTTAAAAACAACTAATTTAACATTTTTATAATTAAAATAGTAATCATTTTCTAATTAATTTAAAAATAAAATTCATTAAATTTTTCTTGAATTATGCCCATGAAGCAGAAGATAGAAGACCTGTACTAGCTGTATTTGTTATTGTAATAGAGGATGAGGTGATGGTGGCAAAGAAGCTCTGGTTAGCTCTACTATTCTTACATTATGAATTTCTAGTTGTTTCAGAAGTTGTTGTCCTTGTGACGTGTTCTTTTTGGCATCATTTAAAATAAGTTTGAGAAAAAGTAAACCACATTCTATAGAAAAAAATCCTGCAGAGATTAAAGCAAGAATATGACCCATGGTGCAATTTGTTATAAGAAATGTATTATGCCTGGATAAAGATGGGGTAGTTGTAAGAGGGGATAAAAAAAATATTGAGGAGCTTACAGAGTGACATCCCCATTCAAAAGAGCTACAAAAGAATCCAGAGGTGCCAGCAGCCAGTAAATTCATAATTTTTAAACAAGTATTTCTTTTGCTTTGATATATATATCGACGAATCATTTTTCTCTCTGCAGACGAAAAATAACCAGGAGTTTCATAATTTGCTTGTGGAAGTGGTTCAGGATCATTTTTCCTTGCTTGAAGAGGAACTTTAAGCATGCAGAGCTGTGCTCCAGCAAATACAGATAAAAATAAGCAAGTTATGCCATATGATTGACTAAGAAGTAGGCAGTTATCACTAAGTAAATCACGATTTCCTTCTGACAAGGTGATATTCCATTTAGATATCGTTGTCGATGTGCAATTTGCTGGAAAAATAATCGTTTTATTTCGAGTATTCATTGTTGCATTAGCAACAACAAAACAACTATTTGTAGTGTATTCACAATGCATTGCTATAGCAAAACCTGCAGAAGCCATGCCTCCCATGAAGATCAATTTTCCAGTAGTAACTATAATTTTCAAGCAGGTGCTACATTTTTTTTTTATGTTAGAGCAGGCTTGAGAAGGTGTCTTAGGGATTCTGGAAGTGACTGATGAAAGGATAGAATTAAAAGTAGGCATAGATATTGCTCTAAAATTGTAATAAATTACTTTAATAATTTAAATAAATCAACAGTTGAAAAGGTCATCCCATTAAATGTAGAAGGTTATGGTTGTCGAAAAAAACTTTCTAATAAATAGAAAAAATTATTTTTAAATATAGGATAATATTTTATAAAGGCCTTAATAGAATAAAATATATTATTTCTTTTTATTGTAATAAACCAAAAAAGGTAGGCTAATACAGGCTAAAAATCCTCCAATAATAGCTAATGCATAGGTAAAACGCAGGTTTTGAGGAACTAAAGCGGTAGGAGGAATAAATCCAACGCCAAATGTATAAAAGATAGAAATAAGACCTGTAAGACTTACTGTCCAAATAGAAAATTTAGTTTTTAATAGCCCATCTTTTCGTTTTTTTTCTGGATAACGATGATGAAGCACAATAGCTGCAAAAATCATAACTATATACATGGTTAATGTAAGTTGAGTGCAAAAGAGGCTCAAAATCCAATAAGCAAAATTAAAGTTAGAAATAAACAAAAAGCATGAAGCAACAATAGATACAAGTATTGCTTGAAAAATTAAAATAACAACAGGGCTGTTATTTATATTTACTTTAGTAAAAATAGGATGTAAGCACCCATAATTGGCACTATGCCACAATCCCCTTGCGGGGCCGCTCAGCCAAACATTTAGTTGTCCAATAATACCAAAAAGAATGGCAATAGATAGTATTTTTAGAGGCCATGTTTGTCCTGTGCATGTAAGTAAGGTCCCTAAGGCGTCAATCAATGCTGTGATTAGATTAATTTCGTTTTTAGGAATAACCATAGCTATAGAAAGAGTACCAGTAACTAAAAAGAAAAATAAAAGACCAGCAGCAATAAAAAGAGCAATGGGATAGTTTTTTTTAGGATTTTTCATATCTAATATTAAATTAGCATTGGTTTCTAGCCCTGTAAACGTTAAAAAAGCTGCAGATATCATTGCTATAGATCCCATTAATCCCTTAGATTGAGGTAAAATTTCTTTTGAAGAAAAAGATATAAAGCTAGGGTTTCCTTTTATGAGCCATATAATGGCCATGCCTATTAGAAGGGCTCCTGGAATAATAGTTCCAATGAAAAGGCATATGGTGCTGAGGTATGAAGAGAAGGATAAGTGAAGGAAGTTAATAAATGTTAGTCCCCAGAACATGATTAGAATAACAAACCAAACAAAAAATTTATTAGTAGATAGTTCAGGAAATACCATGCGAGCAATGCTAATGGCAAAAAAAGATAAAACTGCAGGGTACCATGGAATACTATGGAACCATTGTAACCAAATAGAAAAAAATCCTAGCCTAGGGCCAAAGGCTTCTTTTACCCATACAAAGACTCCACCAGGAAAAATAGAGACCAGATCAGCTGCTATGACAGCATAGGGTATCATGAAAAAAGTTACAGCCATTCCATAGTAAAAGATGATGGCAAGTCCATGATGGGCTAAAAATGGCAGGCTTCTTAAGCTAAGTACTGAACCTAAAGATAGCATAGCTATAGAAAAAGTACTTAAATATTTTTTATTAGATTTTCGAGGGGTTTCATGAAGCATGAAAATTTTCCTTACAAGTCATTATTTATTTTTTGAAAATTAAAGTTAAAAAAGAACAAAAGAAATTTATCTTAATAACTATGTGTTACAGATAATAAATATCTATATCACTCTAAGTAGGTGTACTTCTTAAATTGTAATGATGGTCTAATTTATGTAATTAAGCCAATGTTTTTCTTAGCAGTTGTAGGATCAAAATCAGTCAAGAATAATTATTAATCATAGGAGATGTTATTAGATGAAAATAAATTGAAAAATATTTTTATAATTAATTTTATAAAATTTATTCTTGAATATAATAAACAATCATAATTTTTATCTATCAATATTTATTTTTTTTTTAAAAAGACAATGAATATGGGTAGATGTTAAAAAAAAATTTCCTTCTAAAAATTCCTTTTAAAAAAAAGTTCAGAGATAAAACCATTAAAATATAATTTATGGTTTTAAAATCATTAAACATAAGTGTTTTAATAAAATTTATTAAAAATATAATTCTAAAAAATGTTTATAAATTTTTTTTTTACGAATCTTCGATTTTGTGTTTTAAGCTATGAAAATAAAATTATTAATTGGCGAAAGGAAAAGGAGATAATGTATTAGAGATAGAGAGGAAATTATGGAAAGTAATTATTTTGAATTTGAAGAAGAATCAAATAATGGAAAAAGAAATGATGCTACAGGTGTAGGAAGTAAAAATAATTCTTAAAAGATAAGTCAATCATTGGAAATTTTTGAAAAGGATAAATTACCTTTTTTAGTTAAAGATAGATGTAGCTTGAAGCATCTATTTTTTTTATGTAACGTCAAAAGAAATAAGATAGAATTAAAAAATAAATCTTGTTTTATTAAATTATCAGTTTGGTTATGCAAGCAAATTACCTTAAGAGAGATAGAAGAAAAAGCAAAACAACTCGTTGTAAAAAAAAAACAAATAAAACTGCGCTGTTTATCAAGAAAAAAAACTTTCCAGCGATCCTTAATTGATCATACTTTTTCTGTAACTACAATTGGATCTGCACCGTATCCTGAGAAAATTTCTGAATTACCTGGATATATTGTAAAATTTGAAAATTTAAATACATCGATTATTACTCTGGAGTCGCAAGAATTAGTTTCTAAAAAAGGAGATGTCTTAGAGGGCAATTTAAGCATGGCAGGGGTTTTTACGGTCACTGATTTAAGAAATCCTTTAGCTCCTATGGATGCAGTAAATCTACAGTATTTAAAAGCAGCACTTTCTTCTTTAACTGCATCATCTGTTAAAGCATTAGATTTAAAAGGTGGTGTTTTAACAGGGCCGCTTTTTTTAAGTGGAAATACTATTTCAGGGGTAGCAGATCCTGTTGCTGCTACAGATGTAACAACGCTTCAAAGTGTTTTTCAAATACTTCAAAATGTAACAACGACTAGTCTTAATGCTCTTTCTCTTTCTGGTGGCGTTCTTAGTGGCACAATTGATATGGCAGATAATACAATTACAGGCTTACCACAGCCATCAAATCCATCAGATGCGGTGCCTTATCAATTTGTTCAGCAGTTATTTTCTAATGCAATGACCTTTACAGGAGCGGGAAAACCTGGATTACCTATTACAGGGGGGACATTAATTGGTAACTTAAATATGGGAGGAGGTTTTAGAATTACAAACTTAGCAGATCCAATTTCTCCAAAAGATGCAGTTAACTTACAGACATTAACTAAAAAATTAGCAGCCATAGCAAAATCTCTCTCTATTATAGGATCCCCAAGCACAAGTTCTTTGTCAACAGGGCCATTAGATATGTCCCAATATAATATCACTTCTTTAGCAGATCCTATTGAGCCCTATGATGCAGTTAACTTGGGGACGTTAACTAATACTTTATTTATGTATTTGCCATTATCAGGGGGTACTTTAGCTGGAGCTTTAAATTTAAATAATAATATTATTACAGGTTTGCCTTTACCTATATCTTTAACAGATGCGGTTCCATTAAATTATTTGATAGACACATATCTTCCATTAGCTGGAGGAACAGTTACTGGAGCATTACTAGTTTCTGGAGAAACGACGCTAAAAGGCATAACCAGTCATATTGGAGCAGCCACTTTTTCTGAAGGAATCGCGATATCAGAAGGAGGGTTATCAGTTACTGGAATAACTGCTATCAAAGGACCAACTACATTAACTGGATCTTTAACAGTAGCAGAAGCTACAACGTTAAAAAAAGGAGCCACAATTTCTCGAGGTGGACTAACAGTAACAGTAGGAGGAGCCACCATTTCTTCTGGAGGATTAACAGTGTCAGGTACTACTGCAATAACAGGATCTACGTCGATAGCAGGAATCACAACAGTAACAGGAGAGTTGACAGTCTCAGAAGCAACCACATTATTAGGGACCTCAGAGCATATAGGAGAAGCAACTTTTGCAGGAGGAGCGAAAATATCATCAGGAGGCTTGTCAGTAACAGGAATAACAACCCTAGCAAATGCAACAACGATAGCAGAAGGAGGACTAACAGTAACA
>NZ_WTCQ01000001.1 GCF_015356765.1 Candidatus Clavichlamydia salmonicola | reverse complement strand
AGAAAAGACACATAATACTAGCAGAACAGGAGCTCATAATTTTTTTTATATTACAGACAGCTTCTGATGAAGAAAATGGTAATTTGAAATTATTACCATTTGAAAAACTTTAAAGACCTTTATACTTCCTTGCACTTTAATGCCTTACAAGGAGCTCTTTCTATAACCCGAGATCTTAATAAGCCTCTTCTACCTAAAAAAGCTTTAATCATTCGTTCTTTGAGATTTACACACAGATCTTTTAGATCATTTTCAAATTGTTGTTTCGTATCAATAAATTCTGTATCCTCTTGCCCAAAAACAATATAAGGAATAGAAATGCATGGTAAATTCTTAGCTACTGACATTGAAATTTTTACTATTTTCATTTGAACTTCTTCTTCTGATGGAGTTTTATATGGCCCTTCATCAAAAAAAACATCCACAGCTGATGGATACATTTTCTTATCTAACTGTAGATTATTTAAAGAAATCCTTTGTGAAGATGGACTACGAAGCTTATCTCTTTCTTCTTGTAGCATTTTATTAGCCAAAGGTCCTTTCCTTGGATTATAAACATCTTTAATAAGATATTCTTTCGCTAAATAAAATACTTCCTCTTCTTCCTCATCATGAAACTTCCATTCATTCATAGTGAGAGGTTCACCTCCTAAAGAAGCTTCTACCCATATATCATCCTCATCTTGTTTTTCATCGATCATCATGTTGATCTCTTCTTCCATACATAAGTAATGGTGGTCTAATTTTCTAATAATCCCTCTAATACCATGACGTTGTTCTAATTTGAGAAATATTTTCTCCTTTTTAGGAGGACCATATGCTTTAAGAAATAATAGGAGAGCTACTTCAGCAAAGTATAACATACTTGACATCTGCATCATTTGACTCAATCTTACACAGTGATACTTTGAAAATTCCTGGTGAGAGTGATTACATAATCCTGGTCCCAATCCAGAGATCGCTAAAGTCAATCCTCCACTGAATCCTATAATAGATGTGAATACTTTAACCCAGTCAAGATACTTTTCTTCTTTTTTTACAGCTGTTTCTAAACCTTTATTTAATAAAAAATTTTTTTTCCACAATAATTTTTTAGAAGATACTGTGTAAATTTTTTTTCCTTTTAAAAAAATTTGGACCATCCCCACCATCATTAGTACTCCAGATCCTCCTCCTATTATTAGATCTTCAATATGCTTGCCTACAGATTGATTGGAAAGTTCATAAAACCTCTGTGGCATATATATTAAAAGTATGTAGTTATCTTTTTTAATATAAGGAATTGCTGGCAAGTAATTTTCACTGTACTCATGAGGTAATAGGACATGCCCTTTATAAAAAGAGTGAGAGGCCTCTATAGAGGCAGTCAGATAACTCAATATTCCTGATACAATAATCTCTGAGATCCCTTTTAGGCATAAAAGGTTATTTCTTATATTACATAAAGCTTCTGATGGAGAAGATGGTAATTTAAAACAAAATGGCAATTTAAAATTATTACTAACCATAAAAATAAATTATAATACTTCAAGCGCATGATTCTGTATTATTTTTAATTTTTATTCAATAAAAGATTAATTATTTATTAATAACAATTGAAGTAAAAAATAACTATTAAAAAAAATTTTCTAATGATCTAAGCTGCTTGGAAAAAAGCATCTTATTTTTGAGAGAGATATAAAATGAGATGAAATAATGAAAATATCTAATCTTTTGAAGAATGATTGCTCAAAATAGAACTCGAACCTACACAGCCCGAAGCTAAAGAGATTTTAAGCCCAAGTATCTAGCATTCAACCACCTGAATGAAATCTTAAGAAAATTAAAAAATAACCTTCTTAAATAAGAATATTTTCTACTGATTTAAATTTCTTTGAAAAAAAGGAATTTTATCTTAGTCAAACAGATAAAATAGATTAAGATTAAATAATAAAAATATCTAATCTTTTGAAAAAATTATTGCTCAGAACAGGACTCGAACCTGCACGGGCCTACGCCCAAGGGATTTTAAGTCCCTAGTGTCTACCATTCCACCACCTGAGCGAAATCATAAGAAGATTAAAAAATAACCTTCTTATAGTCAACTATAAATTAATCTTCTGAAGAATCTTTCTGTGAAACGTTGGTAGCTCCTACAGCATTAACATCAGAATTTTTTTCCATTTTATGTTCTTTAATTTGCCCAGCTTTTTTCTCATCTTGTTGTCGAAGTACTTCTGAGATCAACATAGATGGTGGTGGCAAAAGAGAAAATAGTTTTTGTGGATTTGTACTTACTTTTATTGAATCAGATGCATCGTTTTCTAATTTTTCTGAAGAAGTAGATTCTGTTACATCTTTACGTTTCTTATAACGCTTTTTATCTTTCCACTTAGTGTCTTTTTCTTCTTCAAAAGTTTCTTTACTAGGAATTTCTTTAGATCCAATTGCTACTGGTTCTACAACAGCAGGAGGTAACAAAGGTTGTGAAACTTTTTCTTCTCTTACTTCTTTAACAGCTTTTAATGGCATTCCTCTGCCACCAGCAATTTTAATACCTTTTTCTAAACCTGGAACTCTAAGATTAATCCTAGCATCTCTTGTTTCTATAATTTCATAATCTAAAATAGGAAACAAAAACATTTTAGATTTGTGCGTTCCTCTAAAAAAACATACAAAACCGAATGATACCAGTTCCAAAAAATCAAGGAGCATTGGCTCCTGTGAAGCGTCTTTATTACTTGTTAAAAGTAATTTATATCCATTTCTGGGAGTAATTATACTTTCTATAATTGGTTCTCTAGTAAAATGCACAACACAATACCTTTTTCTATTTGGCTAATTTTGCCATATGTTCAATGAGGTCCACTACGCGCGTAGCATAACCAGTCTCGTTATCATACCAAGCTACCAGCTTAAAAAACCGATCACTCAATCCAATCCCAGCAAGAGCATCAAAAATTGAAGAATAGTGTGATCCTATGAAATCAGAAGACACAACCTGCTCATCACAATAACTCAAAATGCCTTTTAAAGGTCCTTCTGCAGCATTTTTAACCTCTACACAAATTTTTTCGTAGGTTGTTGCAGTTTCTAATCGAACTGTTAAATCTACAACAGATACATCTGCTACAGGAACACGAAAAGCCATTCCTGTAAGCTTGCCTTTTAACGAGGGTAAACATAAAGTCACCGCCTTAGCAGCTCCTGTTGATGCTGGAACAATGTTTTGCATTGCACCACGACCACCTCGCCAATCTTTCTTTGATGGCGCATCCACAACTTGTTGAGTAGCAGTAGCTGCATGAACAGTTGTCATCAACCCTTCTTCAATCCCAAAAGCATTATGTATAACTTTTGCCAAAACAGCTAAACAATTTGTAGTACATGAAGCATTGGACACTACATGATGATGTGCATCATCATAATCAGTATGATTAACACCCACCACAAAAGTAGGAACATCACCTTTTGCTGGCGCTGAAATAACAACTTTTTTAGCTCCAGCTACTAAATGTAAAGAAGCATCTTCTAAAGAGGTAAACCGTCCTGTTGATTCAACAACTATATCTACGCCTAATTTTGCCCAAGGCAATTTGGAAACTTCTTTTTCAGCAGATATAGTTATCTTCTTTTCATTAATGATGAGCGCATTTTCTTCAGATGAAACCTGACCTTTAAATCTGCCATGAGTAGAATCATACTTAAATAAATAAGCTAGGTTATCAGCTGGTACTAAATCATTAATTGCTACTACTTCTAATTCAGGATACTTTCCAGAAACAAGCTGACGTAAAACTAATCTTCCAATGCGTCCAAATCCATTAATAGCAATTTTCATTGTCACTTTCTCCAAGAAAAATTTAAAGCCAAGCCATTAGTTCAAAAAAAACTAACTAATCAGCCAAAAACTCTATGATACATTTTTGAGCATTATCACCAACGCGATTTTCTGTACGAAAAATTCTGGTATAACCACCCTTTCGTTCTGCAAATCGTAAACCAAGAACATCAAACAACTTATTGATAATACCTCGATCATCATTATATGAAGATTTATCGCCAGCTTTAGCTAATCTTTGTTCTTTAGAAGTTAAAGAATTAAAAGTTACCATCATTCGCCCTATAGCAAGACGCCTTGCTGCCAAACTATTTTTTTTAGCTAAAGTAATCATCCCATCAGCATGACGTCGTAATTCTTTAGCTTTAGTAATAGTTGTTTCTATTCGTTCATAACGAATTAAAGATTTAAGCATGTTGGCCATTAAACAACGATTATGAGCTGTTGTTCTTCCTAGCCTACACTTTCTTCTTCCATGTTGCATAGTGTCTACTGCCCCTTAGTATTTTTAGTACGAAGCCTTTCAGCATACCATTTCATTTTTTCTTTTACATTTTCTAATGAAATTCCAAATTGACTTAAATCCATGCCTAATTCAAGACGCATTTCTTTGAGTTTATTTTTAATTTCACAGAGAGATTTTTTTCCAAAATTACGAAACTGCAACAAAAGAGGCTCTGGCATAATAACCAATTCACCAATAGTTTCAATGTTTGCACTGGAAAGGCAATTAGTTGATCGAACTGATAATTCAATCTCATTAATACCTAAAATCAACTTATGTAATATTTCATCTTTATTTTCTTTTTCAGAGCTTACTGCTTCTTCAAAAGCAAGTTCTCTTTCATCCATTTTCTCAAATACAGCAAGATGCTTAACCAAGATTTTAGTTGAAAAAGCTAATGCTTCTTGTGGAGTTACACGTCCATCTGTAGTTACATCAAGTATCAATCGATCAAAATCTGTTTCTTGCCCTACACGAGTATCTTCAACAAAATAATTAGCTAAAGAAACTGGAGAAAATGATGCATCTAATAAAATTTCATCCTGTCGACGATCTGTTACCTTTAATTTTTCTGAAGGAACAAATCCTCTACCAAAAGCAACACGCATATTAACTTTTTTCTGCATCGGTTTTGTTACTGTAAACAAAACATGATCAGGATTAATTAAATCAAATTCAGAACCAGGAAATAAATCAGCTAAAACTATGGATCGTTGTCCACCTTTTTCTAATAATTCTGCTTCTGTAATTTCTAACTCAATAGTATGAATACGCATTTGTCGACCAAAATCTCCAGCACTATCTGGTAACTTGCGCAACAACGCTCCCTTGAAGTTTAAAGCAATATTAGTGACATCTTCAATTACTCCTTCAATTGCCATATACTCATGATGCACATCATCCATAGAAAAACCTATGATTGCTGGTGCTTCTAAAGTAGTCAAAAGCATACGCCTTAGAGAATTACCCAATGTATGCCCCATCCCTTTTTCTAAAGGATCTGCAATAAAACGAGTTTTTTGGCTCTCTTTAGCATAATACTCTGCCTTGATGGCCTCAGGCATTTCGAACTTATCATATAGTAAAGTTTGTTCTTCCATACAACTTCAGGCCTCCTTTATACTCTTCGACGTTTTCTTGGACGACAACCATTGTGAGGAACAGGAGTCATATCACGAATTAAAGAAACAACTAATCCTACCCCAATCAAGGCTCTTACAACAGACTCACGTCCTGCTCCAGTTCCTTTTAAATTGACTTCTACTTCTTTTAACCCAGAATGCATAGCAACTTTAACAGCTTCTTGAGTAGCTACAGTAGCTGCAAAAGCTGAAGATTTTCTAGATCCTGAATAACCAACTTTTCCAGCAGATGCCCATGAAACCATGTTACCTGCAGGATCAGTAATCGCAATAATAGTATTATTAAAAGTGGCTTTTACATGAACTACTCCAGCTGGAATATTTCTTACTACTTTTTTCTTAGTAGTTTTAGCCCCTTTTTTTACTTGTGTTTGTTTTTTAGACAAGAGTCAACTCCTCAATTAAATTTATTTTTTCTTTTTGGCAACTGTTTTACGTTTGCCTTTTCGAGTACGAGCGTTTGTCTTCGTCCGTTGTCCTCTTACTGGCAAAGAAAGACGATGTCTTAAGCCTCTGTAAGAATGGACTGATATAAGTCTTTTGATATCCCCTTGAACTTGACGTTTTAAATCTCCTTCTACAGAATATTCAGACTGCAAACACATATTTAACTTAGCTAAATCGTCATCTGTCAACTCAGAAGCCCGCATATGAGGATTGAGCCCAAGTTTTATAATAATTTCTTTGGATCGAGCTAGCCCAATACCATAAATATACGTAAGGCTAATAAACAATTTCTTTTTAGCCGGAATATCTATCCCAATAACACGAGGCATAAATTTCTCTTATTCTTTTAAAAATTTTAGAAGTTTAACTAAAAAAAAGTTATCCTTCAATATCTTCCTTTGGACTTATCTTTCTTCATAAAGCCATCATATTGCTTAGTGAGTAAAAAAGATTTTATTTGCTTCATAGTATCCAAAATCACTCCAACCACAATCAATAAAGCTGTGCCACCAAAGAAATAGGTAACACTTGCACCTACTTTTAGAAACCCACCAATCAAGTTTGGAAGAACTGCGATTAATGCTAAAAAAACAGATCCTATAAATGTAACGCGACTCATCGTTTGCTCTAAATAATTTTGGGTCGGCTTTCCTTGTCTCAATCCAGGAATAAATGCATTATTCCTCTTCATTTCTGAAGCTATTTGTTCTGGATGAAATTGAGTAGCAGTCCAAAAATAAGTAAAGAAGAGTATAAGTAAAACATACATCAATGAATAAAGCCAATTTCCAGGAAGAAAAAATGAAAGAAATGCACCTATCTTTGATTCTTTACCTAAAAATTGTGAGAGCGTAGCTGGAAACATGAGTAATGATGAAGCAAAAATAACAGGAATAACTCCTGCATAATTTACTTTTAAAGGTATATAAGAAGATCCCCCAATCATTTCACCACGTCCTACCATTCTTCTGGCATGTTGCACTGGAATTTTACGCTCACCTTCAATAATCCAAATAGTGGCAACTAAAACTCCTGCAAATAAACAAGCAAGAATACCTAAAGTAAAAAATGAAATTTGTCCTGGCTCTTGAGAACCTAAATTCAATTGACGAATTAAAGAAGATATTACTGATGGGACAGAAGATAAAATACCTAAGGTGATAATAAGACTAACGCCATTACCAATACCTCTATCTGATATACGCTCGCCTAACCACATAAGCAATAAAGTTCCTGTAGCCATAACAAGTACAGTTACAAAATAAAATAAAAATGGCATGCCAAAAAGAGAAAAATTCAAAATATCAGAAACTACAAGACCTGGAAAAGAAAGATTCATTTGCAAAATAAATTTTGCAAAAAATGAAGATTGTACCACTGCTAAAAAAACAGTAAATAATCTTGTATATTTCCCAATTTTTCTTTTTCCAGATTCTGGATTTTCTCGTACTTCTCTTTGTAAATTAGGCATAAAAGCTAATAACAGTTGTATAATAATAGAAGCTGATATGTAAGGCACGACTCCAAGAGCAAAAACTGTCATTTGAGCAAAAGCTCCACCAGAAAAAATATCTGCTAATCGAAATAAATTTTGACCAACACCTGCTGTTTGTTGAAAATACTCAACAGCACGACTTCCATTAATACCTGGAACAGGAATAAAAATACCAACACGACAAACAACTAAAATAGCAAGAGTAAATAAAATTCTTGTTCTTAGTTCTGTGCTTCGGAAAATGCGCCTTATAAAAGCTTTCATCCTCTTTTATTTCTCCTGTTGAGCAATATCCACTTTATTTTTTAAACTAGCAGATAACGCTATTACATGACTATCTTGCCAAATCAAACGTTTAGCAAAATCACCTTTAAGAATAATTTTAACTTTTCTAACTCGAGACTTAATAACGTTTTTTAATTTTAATGTATCTAGAGAAACAACTTCTCCATCCTTAAACGAAAATTCTATACGATCTGAAGTAATAACAGATGGTCTATCTGCAAATCTAGCATTAGAAAATCCTCTTACAGGAAGTCTTCTATACAAAGGTACAGCACCACCTTCATATCCATAACGACGCTTGTAACCAGAACGAGATCCATCTCCTTTATGACCCCTGCCAGAAGTCTTTCCATTACCACTAGAAGGACCCCGTCCTAATAATTTTTTACGACGTCTAACGAATGAATTATTTGATAAGGTCTCTAATTTAATCATCGGACTTTCTTTCTTTTAAAATGTTTTCTTTACTTGTCAATCCAGCCAAAGCCTTAAAAGTAGCTTTAACTTGATTGATAGGATTATTTGAACCTAAACTTTTTGCAACAATATCTTTTATTCCAGCTAATTCTAAAATAGAACGTACGCGAGAACCTGCTACAACACCTGTTCCAGGTAAAGCTGGTTTCAATAAAAGTTTTGCTCCATCACAATTAACTAAAATTTCATGAGGAATAGATCCTTCTACTGTCGTTGCGAATGACATCAAACTTTTACGAGCTGACTCTCCACCTTTTTTAATAGCATCCGTCAATTCATTAGCTTTAGCAAAACCATAACCAACACGACCTTGACCATCTCCCACTAGAATCAATGCAGAAAAACTAAATTTTCTACCACCTTTTACAACTTTTGAACAGCGATTAACGAATAAGACTTTCTCTTCGAAATGCTCTTCTTTTTCTTTTGGAGAATTTTTTGACATAATTAAGCCTTCCTTAAAACCTTAAACCGCCCTCTCGAGCCCCTTCAGCAGCTTCTGCAATAATACCATGGTATTTAAAAGATCCTCGATCGAAAATAACTCGTTCTACTTGAAGAGCTTTTCCCATTTCAGCAATTTTTAACCCTAATAACCTTGCAGCACTTTTACCTTTTTTAGCATTTTCAGTATTTCTAATTCCTTTTGAAACAGTAGAAATGCCAGCCAAAGTAAGACCTGCATCATCATCAATTAACTGCAAATAAATATTTTTGTTAGTTTTCACTACACTCAAACGAGGCTGAAACGATGATCCTCGTACTTTTTTTCGTACTCGCATCTGACGTCGTTTCTTCATGATCCGTTTATTAATAAGCGAACTTTCCATATCTTTGAGCTACCTATTTTTTGCCTGTTTTACCAGATTTCCCTGCTTTACGACGCACATATTCATTAGCATAACGAATACCTTTACCTTTGTAGGGTTCTGGGGGTTTTTTTAATCGTACAACTGCTGCAAATTGTCCAACTTCTTGTTTATTTATTCCTTTAACAGAAATGAGAGTATTCTTTTCTACTGCAACTTGAATACCTTCAGGAATTAATACTTTAACTGGATGGCAAACACCTATAGAAAGATCTAAATAAGATTGCTGCACTGAAGCTCTCATACCTACTCCAACCATTTCAAGTTTTTTTTCAAACCCTGAATGAACACCTATAACCATATTATTGATCAAAGACCAATAGAGACCTTGAAATTTTTTCAAACCATCAAGTTCAAACCCATCAGCTACACGAACACTAATTTTTTGATCTTCACAAACTACAGAAATACCAGCTTTGAATTCTTGTGATAAAAATCCTTTTGGTCCTTTTACACTAATAAAATTCTCTTGAAGAGTTACTTCTACTCCAGCTGGAACAACTATGGAATCTCTTGCTTTTCGAGACATAACACTAACCGTTTTTAAATTACCAAACCAAACACAATAACTCACCACCAAGCTTACGCTCACGCGCAGTTTGCCCTGCTATCACTCCTTGAGAAGTCGATATAATAGACAATCCTGTATTACCAAAAACACGAGGTATTTCTTTTGAAGAAACATATACTCTTAAAGATGGTTTTGACACTCTTTTTAAAACACGAATCACTGATTCACGATCGCGCTTATACTTTAAGAAAATACGCATAGTACTTTTTTTATTTTCTTCTTTTACTAAGTAACGAGCTACAAAACCCGCTTCTTGTAAAATCTTTACTATAGCTTCTCGCATACGACTATGATTTATATCTAAAAATAAATGTTCTGCTGTTAATGCATTACGAATTCTTGTTAATAAATCTGCGATTGGATCACTTATACTCATAAAAAATTTCTATCCTTTAGGCTGAATGCTTGAATGGTAATCCCAACAACCGCAAAAGTTCGATGCATTCAGCATCGCTAACAGCCGTTGTAACAAAATTAATATTCATTCCTTGGGTTCGCTTAACTGCATCAAGATTAATTTCAGGAAATATTTGCTGATCATCAAGACCTAATGAATAAGACCCTCTTCCATCTCCTTTTAAAGAAAAACCTCGAAAGTCTCGAATTCGAGGACAAACGATATTAAAAAATCTATCCATAAAATCAAACATTCTGACACCACGCAAAGTAACTTTAGCCCCAAGAGCTTGCCCTTCACGTAATTTGAACCCTGCCACAGAGACTCTCGCCTTAGTAACTAATGGTTTTTGCCCTGAAAGCATTGCCAATTCAGTTAAATGACTTTGAAAAGCATTTTTATCTTTAGATGCTTCTGCAAGGCCCATGCTAATAACTAGTTTTTTCAAACGAGGCGACTGCATAACATTTTTATAGGCAAACTTCTGGATCAAACTTTGTTTGACTTCAGTTTCATACTTTAGCTTAAGCCGACTCATTGCTATCTTTTCTCTCTTTAATTACACGACAAAATACAAGTGGTGTTGAACGACTACGTCCCCACAATTCTTTTCTTCCATCATCTCTAATTTTAGGACGAACAGGCTGATTATTTACCATCAACATAACATTTGAAATATGAATTGGAGATTCAATATCTATTCGTTTACCTTTAGGATTTTGTTGGCTCTTTTTGATATTTTTGACACGAACGTTTATCCCTTCGACAACTATTCTATCATTTTTTAATAAAAGAACAACTCCACTTTTTCCTCTATCATTTCCAGCTATCACCATTACTTGATCGCCTTTACGAATTTTTGTATGCCGCATGACTAAATGACCTCCGGTGCTAAAGAACTAATTTTTAAAAAACCTTTATCTCTAATTTCTCGAGCAACAGGTCCAAAAATACGAGTACCTTTAGGATTTCCTTTTTCATCGATCAAAACACAGCTATTGGTATCAAAGCGCAAGAATGAACGATCTTTTCTTTTAACTTTACTTTTTGTTCTTACAATCACAGCTTTTACAACATCGCCTTTTTTCAAAGCGCCATTAGGCTCGACTTCTCGAACAGAACATACTATAACATCACCAATGCTTGCATAACGTCTTTTAGATCCACCTAAAACCTTAAAACACTTAACAACCTTAGCGCCAGAATTATCTGCTACTTTTAACTTTGTTTCTTGCTGAATCATATTTTCCCTATTTCCACTAAGTCTTTCAAGAGATCATCTTCACCATTAAATGGTTTCGATTACTCTCCATCTTTTTAATTTAGACAATGGTCGTGTCTCAACAATACGAACCTTATCGCCTTCTTTAACCCCTTCTAAAAGGTTATGCGCGTAATATTTTTTGAAACTTTTTACCACTTTAGAATACTCAGGATGTCTTAAAACTCGTTCCACTTTAACAACTACTGTCTTTTCCATTTTAGTAGAAACTACGACACCAGTTTTAATACGGCGCAAACCTCTTTCTTCGTTAGGACCATTCATAATTAATTTGCCTCTATACTTCTTTTTACAGTCATTGCTCTCGCAATATCTTTTTTCTTTTGCGCAAAAAGATGAACTTGAACTTGCGTACCACTAGTCATACGAGTATTACGAAGAAGAAATATTTCTTTCTTTAACTCGTTAATAAAAGCATCTAAATCTGCTACTGTCATTGATCTTAGATCTTTATTTTTTTTTTGTTTCATGGCTATACCTGTTCTAATCTCTTAACAAAACGTGTTTCAATACCCAATTTTGCTGCTGCACGTCTTAAAGCGCTTTGAGCCTCTTCTTTAGTAACATTAGCAACTTCAAATAATATACGACCTGGTCTTACTACTGCTACCCAATGATCAACAGCACCTTTTCCCTTACCCATACGTGTTTCAGCTGGCTTTTGGGTGATACTTTTGTCAGGAAAAACTCGAATCCAAACTTTTCCTTTACGTTTTAAATAACGGTTTATAGCAATACGAGCAGCTTCAATTTGCTGACTAGTAACCCATCCTCTTTCCAGAGCCTGCATACCATAATCACCAAAATGAACGAAATTACCCGCTTTACTTAATCCAGAAAAGAAGCCTTTCTGCTGCTTTCGAAATTTAGTGCGTTTAGGCATTAACATAAAATTTTACTCCCGATGAATTAAGATGCTGATCGATTTCCAACTTGTTCGCCTAGATTAATCCACACTTTGATGCCAATAGTACCATATGTGGTTTCTGCTCGAGAAGTTGCATAATCAATGTTTGCTCTCAGGGTATGCAAAGGAATTTTTCCCTCTTTATACCACTCAGAACGTGCAATTTCAGCTCCTGCTAATCTTCCAGAAACTTGTACTTTAACTCCTAAAGCACCCGCATCCATAACGCTAAGCATTGCTTTTTTCATAACACGTCTAAAAGCTACTCTTTTTTCAATTTGACGAGAAATTCCATCAGAAACTAATTTTGCATCCAATTCTGGACGTTTAATTTCTTCAATTTCTAACCAAACTTCTTTACCAGTCAACTTACACAGTTGTTCTTTTAAAAGAGCTGCTTCAGCACCTTTCTTTCCAATAACTAATCCTGGACGAGATGTATGAATAGTAACTTCTACCTTTCCACTCATACGACGAATAATTATTTTCGCTGTGCCTTGACAAGACGTCTTCTTTAATAAAAATTCACGTATGCGGAAATCTTCTATTAGAAATTTTCCAAATTCTTGTTTATTCCCAAACCATATAGATCGCCAGTTTTTTGTAACTGCAGTACGAAATCCTATCGGACAACCTTTTTGACCCATTATTCCTCTCCCAACTGACCTTTAGCACCAAGTACAACAGTAAAGTGACTTGTTCTTTTTAAAATAGGAGCCCGGCCACCCCGACTCTTCGACTTAGCTCTTTTCAAAGAAGGGCCTTCATCTATCTTTACTTCAATAACACTTAACTGTTCTCGAAGTAAGTTGGCTCGCGAAGCAGCATTAGCTACAACGCTATCTAAGAGTTTTTTCATAAAACGCCCAGATTTCATATTGCAAAACAATAATTGATTCTCTGCATCTTTTACTGAAAGACCTCGAATTAAATCTGCTACCAACCTAGCTTTCCTAGGCGGAACTCTATGCCCTTTAGCAACACCCTTAAATAATTCCATTCTTCTTTTAACCCTTTTCTAACTATTTCTTCACTGGATGAGTTTTGAACATCCGTGTAGGTGCAAATTCACCCAACTTATGCCCCACCATTGTATCAGAAACAAAAACTGATAAGAACTTCTTTCCATTATGTACATCGAAAGTATATCCCACCATTTCTGGAAGGATCATGGAACGACGAGACCAAGTTTTAATTGGAAGTTTCTTTCCACTTTCATTCATATCCGAAACTTTTTTCAAAAGATGATGGTCAACAAAAGGACCTTTTTTTAAGGATCTACCCATATGTATTACTTCCTACGATCTTTAATAATCCATTTATTTGACTTTCTTTTACTACGAGTTTTTAAACCTTTAGTAAATTGTCCCCAAGGCGTTTGCGGAATATATCCATTATGCCTACCTTCTCCCCCACCATGTGGGTGATCAACAGGATTCATCGCTGTCCCCCTAACAGTAGGGCGAATACCCTGCCAACGCTTTCTTCCAGCTTTTCCTTCTACTCGCAAATTATGGTCTGGATTAGAAACAATTCCTAAAGTAGCTCTACAATCTTCATGAAGCAAACGAATTTCTCCAGAAGGCATTTTTAAGCTAACATACCCAGTGCTTTTAGCAATAATTTGAGCAGAAAGTCCTGCTGAACGAACTAATTTTCCACCACAATTAGGCTTAAGCTCTAAATTGTGAACAGATATTCCCAAAGGAATACTTCTTAAGTTTAAACAACATCCAGGACTCAATGGACTTCCTTCGCCAGAAAGAACTTTATCACCTCTTTGCAAACCTTTAGGAGCTAAAATATATCGTTTTTCTCCATCTGCATAATGTAACAAAGCAATCCAAGCAGATCT
This sequence comes from Candidatus Clavichlamydia salmonicola, assembly GCF_015356765.1. Classification (GTDB taxonomy): domain Bacteria; phylum Chlamydiota; class Chlamydiia; order Chlamydiales; family Chlamydiaceae; genus Clavichlamydia; species Clavichlamydia salmonicola. The sequence goes on along the minus strand of NZ_WTCQ01000001.1, from coordinate 456,326 downwards.
ATTTGGATCATACTCCAAAGTAGCTACTTTGGCAGGAATGCCATCTTTATTTCTTTTAAAGTCAACTAGACGATAATGTCTCTTTTCTCCACCACCACGATGACGACAAGTAATATGACCAAAATTATCTCGTCCACTTGTTCGTTTTTTCAACGCAAGAAGACTTTTTTCTGGTTCTACTCTTTTTCTAGAAGAGCCACCTGTTAAATCGCCTACTCGAGTTAGTTCTTCTGAAGTAGAAAGAACCAAATGACGAGTTCCGGGCGTTACCGGCTTAAATTTCTTAAACATACAACGATTTCCATACTACATTTCATTATCTATCAGATAGAGCCACTTTTAAGCGTAACTACTGCTTTTTTGAAGCCAGCAGAAAACCCTGGACGGCCTTTACGGGCTTTCTTAGGTTTTGGTTTAGCTACAATAGTATTTACTTTTTCTACCAAGACGCCTTCACTCTTATAGATAGCTTCAATAGCATGTGCTATTTCTGGCTTAGAACTACTTGGGTGAACACGGAAAACATATTTTTTAAATTTACTTAAAGCGCCTTTCTTTTTTCCAGGCCGATCTTCTGACAAAGATTCAAGAACTTTCGCTTTTTCTGTAACATACAAACTTTTTATAATATCATATGGGTTTTTCATTACTCGCCCTTCGTCTTATGCGTTAAAAGATCTATCATTTCAACAAAAGCGGATTCTGCAATGATAAGACTGCGTGCTACAGCCAAATCATATCCATTAAGATTAACTCCTAATAAAAAATCACGAAACCCAGTTAAATTACGGACACTTTTTCTAAAATTAAAACAAAAATCACCTGCTAACGAAGACGAACTAACAAAAATCATTTGTCTTTTTTGAATTGGCAATAAATTTAAGAAAGATAATGCTTGAGAAGTTTTTGGCACATCAAAAGTTGAAGTAAATACATTATCTTCAACCAAACAAACCGCATTACTTTTGATCTTTTCAGCAAAAAGTAATCTAATAACTGCTCGTCTTTCTTTTTTATTAATTCGAACATGTTGATTAAACTTAGGCAAAGGACCAAAAACAATCCCACCACCTCTATAATGAGGTGCAGCTAAAGTTCCTTGTCGAGCATTACCCGTTCCTTTTTGCCTAAATGGCTTACGGGTCGAGTGACTAACCTCAGAACGCCCTTTAACAGAAGCACTCCATTGTCTCTTATTTTTTCTAAGCGCAACAAGATAATCTTTTGCAGCTTGGGAAGAAACCTGCGTATTTAGAAAGTCTTCATCAACTGACAACTCCCCTACTTGACGGCCTTCAAAATTATATTTAGAAAGAAGAAAACTCACTTGTAACCCTTACTTACTTTTTATTTTTAGCAGAAGCAAATGATTCTGTTATAGAAACCCATCCATTACAACCACCAGGCACTCCACCTTGAACAAGCAATAATTTGCGCTCCAAATCAATCTTAAAAACAGAAAGATTTTTTACAGTAACACCATATCCACCCATACGACCAGCTTTCTTTTGTCCAGATAAGCAACGACCTGGCGTTGAACGCATCCCCGTAGAACCTCCATGACGATGGAACCCTGACCCATGACTTGCTGGACCACCTCTAAAGTGATATCGCTTCATGACGCCTTGAAATCCCTTTCCTTTTGACGTAGAACAAACATCAACAGCTGTTACATCATTGAACCATTCAAGCCCAAATTCTGCACCTGGAACAATATCTGCCCATTCTGCATCAGAAAAATCAGTCCGTACCTCTCTCATTTTTTTAAAAGCTGGAACATTTGCTTTTTTGAAATGACCCAAAAGAGGCTTAGTTACTCGTTTTTCCATCGTTCTAGGATCTGAAACAATCACTTTGCCATAACCAAGTTGAAGAGCATCATAGCCTTCGTTTGCTTTGACCTTAGTTTGTACAACAACGTTAGGCTCAATAAGCAAGACTGTACAACTTACAGCATTCCCCTGCTCATCAAAAAGCTGAGTCATACCCTTTTTAATTCCCATTAATGTCTTGTTCATAGAATATCTCTTAAAAAATCATCTTTGAAAGCAAGACGAAAAAGCATTTGCCTTTATCAGTCAATAATCTTGCTGCCAAACAGAAAGTTTTTCAGGAAAAGAAATTTTTCCAAAAAAAATGAAAGCGAAGATTAGCAAAGCTTTTACATTTTGACAACAAAAAATCACCTTAAAATTCTCAGCAAAGTCGTTTCAAACAACAAAGAACCTTTTACAGGTTATTTTTAAAAGAAATCAAAAAAAGAATAGCTAGAAAATTTCTCCTCAGAACCTCATATAAAAATGATCTTTTTACACGCAAATCAATATTATTTTTATATAAATAAAATTATTTGAAATAATTTTATTTTAAATCATAAAAAAAATGTTTTCAGGAAAAAAATTCTGAAAATAATTTGTTTTTTAATATTTTAAAAAGAAAGTTTTCTACATTTAGAATAGATGTTACTACATCATTAAAGTAATGAAACTTATTATCATTTTGAATCAAGCCACTTTATTTATTAATCCAAAACCTAAATCAGCTTCTACCTTTAATTCATCGCCAACATATACTTTCCCTGCCCCACGAAGACCTAATGCACTCACCCTATTAAGATGAACCTTCAACTCAAGAATGTCGCCTGGCGTGACAGGACGCCGAAATTTTGCTTTATCTATAGTAAGAAATACGCCTAACTTTTCTGGCCAATTATTTTGCTTACTAATCAGCCCATACAAAACGCCTGCTGTTTGAGCTAAAGCTTCTAATAGTAACACCCCAGGAAAAATAGGCATATCTGGAAAATGTCCTTCAAAAAACCATTCATTAGAAGTAACGTTTTTTTGACCAATAATGGTTTTTTTCTCTAAATCATAATGAGTAATGATATCTAAAAATAAAAAGGGATATCTATGAGGTAATATTGCTTTTATTTCATCTAATCGCAATGTATTAACAGATGTTTTATTCATAACTACTCTCCTTCATGAAATCGTTGACTAGAAGATTTTTTCTCTTCTAGCCTACAGACAGGTTTGTTTTTCAACAAGAATTTCAACATCTCTTAAAAAAATTGTATGTATAAGAATAGATCCTATTTTTTATCTAATGACTGCCAAACTTTGTAAATACCAATCAATCCAATAAAGATAGAAAGACCTGCCCTAGCTTCTAATGGAACACAAGCTCCAAACTCTACTATGCCTTTTACAAAATCTAAGAAAAATTCTAATATTTTTTCTACTAAAGTTAAAACATGATTTACTACAACAGTTCGGTAATGTAGGAATATTCCTCTTGCTACTTCAGCATGATCAGCAGAACTCATATTTTGATCAGCATCAATAAGACCTTTTACTCTAGTATAGCACTTTTTTTCTCTAATCAATTCTGCAGTAGTCCCAGTTAAAACTGCTGCATGATTCACAACCATCAATGTATTCGCTGCAAGACCCATACCCAATGCATGATGCCCTAAAAATGGCGTCATTTTATTAACCCAGCCGCAAGAACGAAAAACAGCAAAAGATAAAACAAAAGTAGTGGCAGCTAAACTTCGCATCCCCGCTGATAATGCAGCTAGTCCTTGTTCTTTTTTACCTAAAGCAACTTTGTTATGCTGATATATTTTTTCTGAATCAAGAACAGAGCCATCTAATAAAGAAATATCTTTTCTTCTTGAACAAAAATCTCTAACAAGACAAACAGCAGCTTTTCCATCACCAATAGCCCCTGGAATAGCACCATTAAATGCGTTAAAAAGACCTAATACAGTCCGTGCCCCGGATAAAGCTTTCATAGCATTACTAAATCCATTATGAGAAGATTCTAGATCTACATTTGACTTCGTTAATTCTTTTCCTAATTCACAGACTGCTAAAGCTGTTTTTATCGACTTATCTACACCACTAACGCCACGAACAAAGCTGGCCATTTTATTATTACGATTAGTAAAAAATCCTTTAAAATTATGTATTGGAGTATAAGTAGACGTTCTCCCAAGTGCTGGAGTTATTTTTGCGCTCATGTAAAGAGCTTTTGCAGCATATATAGATGACGCCATATGAAATTTCCTCTCTGTTTACACCTAATTTAGTGGATAGGCTATAATTAAATTTTTCTATTAAAAACATTTTAATATTTTTAAAAAATTATTATTATTGTTTTATACGTTCATGTTTTATGAAAAAAATGATAAAAAGTAATTGTTTTTTATAAAAAAACAATTACATTATCTCTTAAATTAAATGGTCTTGTCAATACAAAGATTAGATAAACATAGACTTGAAAAACTAGAAAATAAAATATTTTTTTTACACAAAGCCTTTCTTTTTGCCAAATACTTTCTTTAAAAAAAACGCTGTATCATTCTACATTTTCAAAAATTTACATTTCAGAAAAAGGATTTGTTATTTGAGAAAAGCGTTGTCCTTGCTGACGATGTCTGATCTCTGAACGAATAGAATGGAGTAAATCTAAATCAAAATCCATAGATAAGGCCCATTGCAAATACTGAAGTGGAATATCTGCAAACAAACGCCCTTTATATTTTCCTAATGGCATATATTTCATTTTTACAGGCTTAGACAAAACGCTTAATAAAATTTCTAAAGATTTGTATCGCTTAGTTAATTTTTTGAAAACTTCAATATTCGTCTTAACATCATTCATTGCCCGATGAGCACCTCCTCTAGGAATATTAAAATGACCTGCTAATGTATCTAATGCATTATTAGGACTATCACCATAATCTCGCGCTAACCGCAATGTATCAATTAATAAATAATTTTTTGGAAAAGGAATTTCTGCTCTTTCTGCTTCTTTAGACAAAATACTGACATCACAACCAATACTATGCCCAACAATCATTGCTCCATCTCCAATAACACTAAATAATTGAGGCAAAATAGCTTTTATAGGAGGAGCATTTATTAACATTTCAGATGAAATATGATGCACAGCCAAAGCTTCAGGAGAAATTAAACGATCAGTATATACTAAGCTTTCAAAAGAACTTAATATCTCTGTGAAATTAAATTTAACTACAGCCACTTCAATGACTCTATCATGCTCAGGATCGAGCCCTGTCATTTCACAGTCTAAACAGACAAAAGTGATATCTTGTAATTTTTTCATGTTAATCTCCTATTAAACAATACTTTTAGGACCATTCCTACCTTGTCGCATCACTTCAAAACAGGCTAGAAAATGCGCCCAATCAAATCCTAAAAAACCTGAAAAAGTGATATCTCTTAACCCTTCTTCTATATGCGTTAAATGAATTTCAAACACAGGCTCAAAAAAATTCTTGTCTAATTTTTCAGGCCATTCAATGACAACTGGGCCATTTTTTTTGCAAAATTCATCAAAACCAAGCTCAAAAAAATGGGAACCATTTACAAGGCGGTAGAGGTCGAAGTGATAAAAACATAAAGTGTCATCACCATATATGTGTAAATATGCATACGTTGGGCTGGAAATATCTTCTGAAGAAATTTGACAAAAGAAGGAAGCCATGCCCTTAGTTAATAAAGTTTTTCCTGCACCTAAATCACCATACAAAAAAATAATAGTATCTTTTTGCAAAAACTTTCCTAACAAAGATCCAACTAAAAAGGTTTCTTCTTCAGAATGTGTTATGAGTCGTCGACATCTACCCATGCAGTCACATATGCGTGAAATACTTCATCTTCAGCCAATGCTTCTACAAATCCTGCAACTTTGTCTTCTTGCAAAAAACTTTCTACCAATTGCAAGAAAGATTCTTCCATTTGATAACGATTTTGATTTTGCACTTCAAATAATGACATTGGTTTGAGATAAGCAGATTGAAAATCTTGAATAACAGCTTCTTTTGTATTGTATAATTTACCTGTCACTGCTGAAGAAAATACTACTTTTGTTATGGGTTTTTTGGGAGGCTGCATATAATTTTTAATAACATCTAGATCATCTGAAACAAAAAATCTTTTGACTCTGACGCCACTTTGTCTTTCTGTATTTTCTGGACATTTGGCCAACCAATCATAAATAGCATCTTGTGGATTAGAGTAGACATTGTCAGCAAATACTTTTCCGGTAAATGGGCATATGTAAATTCGCTTTGTACCTTCATTAACAATAGGCAATCCTGTCCCTATTTTTATTTCAGTCTCTCGCCAAATTTTACCAGATTTTTCTAATGAAGCAATCGCTGCTTCTTGACTAGAATATAAAATTTTATCTCTTAAGCATGCTACTGGGCGCAATTTCATTTGAACGCCTAAACAAAAAAGATAGGCCCCCAATAGCTCAGGTGCTTTTTGTGTTTTTAAAAAACAAAGTAGCTTTTGTTTAACTTCTTGCGCAATCTTCATCCTCATACCCAGTAATCAAGCAGAACAGGAAAATTCTATCGCATATAAGGGTTTCTTAGCAAGATTATCCCCCTACTAGAAGAATTGTTTGTTCTTTATTATCTTCAATAAAATAATTTATACATTAAGGGTCAAAAAAGAGAAAGTTGTACTTTTTGGATAAAAGTTGTAGTATGGTCCTACTTTATCAACAGCCAAGCCAAAATGGATAAATAACCTAAATTTAAGCTCTAGCTTATTTTTTAATAAGAGCTTACGCTCTCTTGGTTGTAATTATGTTTATACTAATAAGGATTTCTTCATGGTAACTCTTATAGATGATGACCAATTTTCTAATGCAACTAAAACTGGTCTTGTTCTTGTTGATTTTTTTGCAGAATGGTGTGGCCCTTGTCGCATGTTAACACCAATTATGGAAGAATTACAAAATGACCTTGGCGCTCAAATTGTAATTTTAAAAATGGATATTGATAAAAATCCATTAACCGCAGAACAATTTGAAGTCACTTCTATCCCTACTTTAATTCTATTTTATAATGGAGAAGTAGCTAAAAAAGTGGTTGGCCTAAAAGACAAAGATTTTTTAACTGCCATGATTTCTCAATATCTGTAAGATCACAATAGTTATCTGTGGCTGGATTGCCTATGTGCTTCATAGGCGCTTACAGCCACTGCCACAGCAAGATTCAATGATCTTACCTTTCCTGGCATTGGAATTGTAAAAAGCCTTTCTTTGTAATTATCTGTAATTACTGAAGCCAGTCCCTTCGACTCTGATCCAAAAATCAATGTAGAATTTTCAGAAAATACTCCGTTATAACAACTACTTTCTGCCTTAGAAGAAAGTATAAACATTTCTTCTACCAAGACACCTTCTATAGCTTCATCAAAAGAATCTACTACACGAACCTTAACTAAATCCCAATAATCCATAGCAACACGCTTTAACCTTCGGTCTGAAAAAACAAAGCCCAAGGGTCTCACTAATGTAAGAGTTGCACCCAAGGCAGCACAAGTCCTTGCAATACTTCCTACATTTTGTGGAATCTCAGGCTCTACAAGAATAATATTCATGAAATAATTTTTAGAACATTGATCTTACTTTTCTGACTGACCATCTGCTTTAATAATTTCTATATCAAAAATTAAAAGAGCATTAGGTGGTAATTGTCCAGATGTTCCATAAGCATAATCTGGATGTAAGAATAAAGTTCTTTTTTCTCCTTCTCTCATCCCTGAAACTCCTAAGGAAAAACCAGGAATAGTTTGAGTTAAAGGAAGAACTATAGGTTCTTTATGTTCATAAGAAGAAGAAAAGACAGTTCCATCTTCAAAACGTCCTGTATAGTGTAAAAGAGGTGCCGCAGAAACTACTGGGCCTGTTCCTTCTTTTTCAATTAAATATTGAATTTTTCCTTCTTGTAATTCTATTACACCAGGATTTTCAGCATTTTTTTTCAAAAATTTTTCAGCTTTAACTAAATTTTCTGCAGCTTCTTTTTCCATTACAATGTTTCTCACTTTATTTAATGTATCTTCGTATTCTTCTTCTGTCATAGGCGCAGGCAATCCTTTTACTTCGTCTTGCATACCTTCTATGACAATTTTTAAATCTATCTTATAATCACCACTCTGCAATAACTGACGAGCTAAAAGATGCCCTAAAGTTTTTGATAAAGATTGTGCTTGTTTCAAAGAAATGCCTTCTTCATTTGCATGAATAGCATTCCATGGACAACATAAAATTCCTAAGAAAATAGCCCATCTTGTCATTGCTTTAATTTTTTTCATTTTACAATCTCTGTGTCTGTTATAATACTTAATTCTTTTAACTGCGCTTCAGAAACACTTGAAGGTGCCTTTGTCATAAGGTCTGCAGCTTTTTGAGTCTTTGGAAATGCTATAACATCCCGAATACTATCTGTCTGAGTTAGTACCATCATTAAACGATCTAACCCTAAAGCTATTCCTAAATGTGGTGGTGTTCCATAACTTAAGGCATCTATGAAAAAGCCAAATTTATCTTGCGCTTGTTCTAAAGAAATTCCTAAAGCTGTAAAAATTTTACTTTGTAAAATTGAATCATATATCCTTTCTGATCCAGATCCAATTTCATAGCCATTTAATACTAAGTCATAACTAGATGATCGCATATCACCTAAAGAAGTCTCTAATAAATGAATATCTTCTGATAAAGGTGCTGTAAAAGGATGATGCGCTGAAGCCCAGCGACCTTCTTCTTTACAGAACAAAGGAAAATCTGTAATCCAAACAAATCTATAATCATTTTCAGAATATAATGATCTATCTTTAGCACAACATCTTCTTAGATGATCTAAAGTTTGATTCACTACTACTGACGAGCCTGCAACAATAAAAAGTAAATCTCCTATTTCAGCCTGAACAACGTTCTTCAGTTGAGCAAAAACTTCTTTAGAAGCAAATTTTTGAACATTAGAAGAAATATCTTCTGCATTCCATTTTACCCAAACAAGACCTTGCGACCCATACCTTTTAACAAAATCAGTGTATATATCAATTTGCTTACGGGAAATCTCAGCACCATTTTTAATAACAAAGCCTTTGATTTCTCCACCCATCTTAAGAACATCAAGGAAGATGCTAAAAGAAAACTGAGCTGCAATATCATTCAACCGAATCAGTGGCATGCCAAAACGTAAATCTGGTTTATCTGTACCATACATTTCCATAGAAGCTGCATAAGTCATTTTTTCAAATGGAATAGCTATAGGTATTTGCTTCAAAGCAAATACCTGCTGCATCATTCTTTCTATTAATTCAAATAAAAATTCTGTTGATTCAAAACTTACTTCTATATCAATTTGTGTAAATTCTGGTTGTCGATCTGCTCTTAAATCTTCATCTCGAAAACATTGCGCTATTTGGAAATAACGATCCATCCCTGCAATCATTAATAATTGTTTGAAGATTTGAGGTGATTGTGGAAGGGCATAAAATGATCCTGGATAAATTCTTGATGGAATCAAATAATCTCTTGCTCCTTCTGGAGTTGCTTTTCCTAGCAATGGAGTTACTATCTCTAAAAAGCCCTCTTTATCTAAAAAATTACGTACAAAAAGAGCTGCTTGATGTCTAAAAATTAATCGTGAAGCAATATCTCCACGACGAATATCTAAATACCTATATTGTAATCGTAATTCTTCATTTACATTAACATGCTCATCGCAGATAGAAAATGGAGAAACTTCAGCTTTTGCTAAAAATTCACATGCATACACATCTACTTCTATTTCTCCAGTAGCCAATTTAGGATTGGACATTCCAGGCAATCTAGTTCGTACTTTTCCTGTAATGTTAATGACCCACTCTGAGCGAACATGACTTACTTCTTCATGTAAAGATACATCTGTTTCAGGGTGTATAACTAACTGAGTTAATCCATAACGATCTCTAAGGTCTAAAAATATCACCCCTCCATGATCTCGACGACGATGAACCCATCCAGATAAGCAAACTTCTTTCCCAACATCTTGTATAGATAATGTTCCACAATTATGTGTTCTTTTATTCATTGAGAAATCCTATCTCTGATTTCATTAAAACCACATGTTATTGCGGTAGATGTTTTTAAATTTTTTAACATTAAGCTTTGATCTTTAATTTCTTTACTACCTAAAACAGCAAAAAATGATACTTCTCTTAAAACTGCTTCTTTAACAATATTTTTTAAATTCTTTGTTACAGGCGTTAACTCTGCTGAAATACCTTTTTTTCTGATAGATGTAACTAAGCGAAAGCCTTCCTCTATAGCAAACTCATCCATTGGCGCTATCCATAGTACAGATGCTTGCATAGCTGGTAGCTCTATGTTTTTTTGAACTAAAAATTGTTGAATGACTCTTTCTAATCCAATCCCAAAGCCTGCAGCTGGCAATGGTGGTCCTCCTACAGATTTTGTAAGATCATCATAACGCCCTCCACCACCTAAGGCACTTTGTCTCCCAACAGCGTCTGAACAGCTCACTTCAAAAACAAAATCAGTATAATAATCTAATCCTCTTACTAAAAAGGGATCTTTTTTATAAGAAATGGCATGCTCTTGAAGCAATTGGCAAACTTTTTCAAAATAAATTAAAGATTCTTCTTTAACAAAATCTATTAACTTTGGTGCAGCTTTTAATAAAATCTTATCTTGTTCTTCATTTGAGTCTAAAATTCTTAAAGGATTTACCTGATACCGCTCTTGGCTTAAAGGAGACAAAGATTTAAAATCTTTTTTAAAAAAAGCTTTTAAGGCTTCTTCATAAATTTTGCGATCATCCGCATCACCTAAGCAATTCACATGAATAACAGCTTTATTGATCCCCATTTTATTCAAGAAATCATTCATTAGAAAAATAACTTCTGCATCAACATAAGGATTTTTTATACCTATAGACTCAATGCCAAATTGATGGTGTTGACGATATCTTCCTACTTGTTGCCTCTCATAACGAAACATTGGTTCAACATAAAACAATTTATTTTCTATTCGTTGTGTATGGAGACCATGCTGCACTAAAGCACGTGCTACTGGAGCAGTGCCTTCTGGTCTAAGGGTAAGACTTCTGCCTTTCTTATCTTGAAAAGTATACATTTCTTTTTTGACAAGATCACTTAAATCCCCTGCACTTCTAAATAAACCTGAATCCTCAAACATAGGAGTTCTAATTTCTGAAAAACCATAAAGTGTTGCTACATCTCTTGCTGCTTTTTCTACAAAAGTCCATAAATGCATGCTCTTCCAAAAATCTTCTGATGATTTACTTCCTTGATAGGGTAAGATATCAAACACGCCTTTGGCAGAATTATAACGCATAATAATCTCTTGCATATTTTGATTGCCTAGCAAGAATAACCTAATAGATCATATATCCGCAAAGTATTCGCAGCATCTGACAACTCTTAAAAATTTTTGCTTTCATTAATTAAACTAAATAATCGATAAAGACAAATTCATTAGATGATACTTTTTCAAAAATTGATTAAAAATTCTTGCTACTCAATGACAGCTGAAAAATGATACCTCTTTTTAAAACCTTTTGATAGAATATGAAAAGTTTATAAGATCTTTTTTTGCTTAAAAAATTTTTTAGGCATTGAAAATAAGGATTTCAAGGAAAATTGGATGACAAAAAAACCGACAAATATTTTCAAAAGATTTTTCAACCCGCCTCCTCATCGACCTGAAATAAAAAACCCTGAAAAAGTTGATCGCCGTTACCGCTACTGGCGGATGCGTATTTTTTATTCTATATTTTCTGGTTATGTTTTTTATTATTTTACCCGTAAAAGCTTTACGTTTGCTATGCCTATGCTTATTGCAGATTTAGGATTTGATAAAGCTGATTTAGGTATTTTAGGAAGCATTTTATATATTTCTTATGGGCTTAGTAAATTTGCAAGTGGCATATTATCTGATCAATCCAATCCACGATATTTCATGGCTTTTGGATTAATTATTACAGGCATTGCTAATATTTGTTTTGGCTTATCCTCTACTCTAGTGATGTTTTCCATTTTTTGGGGTATTAATGGATGGTTTCAAGGATGGGGATGGCCTCCTTGTGCTCGGTTACTTACGCATTGGTATTCTCAAAATGAACGTGGTAGTTGGTGGAGTATTTGGAGTACTTCTCATAATATTGGTGGTTTCTTAATTCCAATTGTTATGGCTTACGCAGTGCAGTTTTTTGGATGGCGTGGAGCAATGTTTTTGCCAAGTATTTTATGTATTGGAGTAGGATTTTTCCTTATTAATCGATTGCGAGATACGCCTCAATCTCTAGGACTACCCTCTATAGAAAAATATCGTAATGATTATCCTGAATCTTCAGAAGCTGGCTTCATCGAAGAAAAAGAACTTACATCTAAACAACTTTTATTTGACCATGTATTAAAAAATAAGTGGGTATGGTTACTTGCAGTTGCTTCATTTTTTGTCTATGTTGTACGCATGGCTATTAATGATTGGAGCGCTTTATTTTTAATTGAAACAAAAAAATATTCTGTTTTACAAGCAAATTTATGCGTTTCTATGTTTGAAATTGGTGGCCTATTTGGCATGATTTCAGCAGGATGGCTATCAGATAAGCTCTCTTCTGGCAAGCGTGGGCCAATGAATAGTATTTTTTCTTTAGGCATGGCTGTAGTTATTGTAATTTTTTGGCTAAATAATCATTCTCAAATTTTACTTGATGGTTCTTGCTTATTCCTTATTGGCTTTTTCTTATTTGGCCCACAAATGATGATTGGCTTAGCTGCAGCAGAACTTTCTCATAAAAAAGCAGCTGGTACAGCAAGTGGATTTACTGGCTGGTTTGCTTATTTTGGCGCTGCAGTTGCTGGTTATCCATTAGGAAAATTAGCTGAAGACCATGGTTGGCCTTCTTATTTTGCAGCTCTTACAATCTGTGCAATCGTTGCTTTTCTTTTATTTTTACCTACTTGGAAAGTCAAAGGCAATAATAAAGCATAGTTAAGCTACTTCCCATTCATTCGCATTAGGACCTTCCTTATGATTCATCTTCATACTCACTCGCAGTATTCAATACTTGCTGCTACTGCTTCTCCTGAAGATCTTGTATTAGAAGCGGTAAAGCATGGAATGAAAGCTCTTGCTTTAACCGATGATGGCAACTTATATGGTGCTATTGAATTTTATAAAGCTTGTATCAAACATAATATTCAACCTTTGCTTGGATGCGAACTTTATGTAGCTCCTGAGTCTCATCTGATTAAAAAAAAAGAGCGAGGCACTCCTGTAGCATTTCGTCTAACAGTATTAGTAAAAAATGAAGAAGGTTATAAAAATCTCTGTCTTCTTTCTTCCCTAGGCTTTTTAGAAGGATTTTACTACTTTCCTCGTGTTGATAAAGAGTTACTACTTAAGCATAAAGAAGGATTAATTTTTCTTTCTGGATCTTTAGGGGGTCGCATTCCTTATGCCATTTTAAATGAATCATCTGAGATTTTAGAAGAAGAACTCACATGGTTCACTGAAAATATGGGTGATGATTTTTATCTAGAGCTTCAACGTCACTCAATGACTTCAGAAAATATTAGTAATTTTTCAGAAGAATGGCTTAAACAACAGTATTATGAATGGGAAAATAACCAAAAAAAAGTTAATACAAAGCTTTTAGCCCTTAGCAAAGAAAAAAATATTAAATGCGTGGCTACCAATGATATTCACTATATCAATCCAGAAGATTGGCTAAGCCATGAAGTCATGCTGAATATTCAATCTGGTGAAACTATTCGTATTGCCAAAGAGCATGGTCATATTCCAAACCCCAAAAGAAAAACCTACTCTTCCCGAGAATTTTATTTTAAATCTTCAGAAGAAATGGCCGCTCTTTTTTCAGATTGTCCAGAAGCTTTAGAAAATACTAATGAAATAGCATCAAAATGCGCTTTAGTACTTGATTTTTCTCTCAAGCATTACCCAATTTATCTCCCTCCTTCATTAGAAGGGCAAGATAATATTGATGAAAAAGAAAGAGCAAATCAATGTAATTTATTTTTAAGACAACTTTGCGAAGAAGCTTTACCTATACGATATACATCAAAAAAATTACAAAAGATCCTTGAGCAATATCCCAATGAAGATCCCATGACTCTTGTAAAATCCCGCTTAGCTCAAGAATTAGATTTAATTATTGATAAAGGCATGTGTGACTACCTATTGATTGTCTGGGACATTATCAACTGGGCTAAAAATCAACATATTCCAGTAGGACCAGGAAGAGGATCAGGAGCTGGTTCTATTATTTTATTTTTAATAGGTATCACAGAAATTGAACCTATCAGCTTACAACTTTTCTTTGAACGCTTTATCAATCCAGAAAGAATTTCTTATCCTGATATTGATATAGACCTCTGTATGGCACGAAGAGAAGAGGTTATTAACTATGCAGTAAAACGTTATGGACAAGATAACGTGGCACAGATCATTACATTTGGCACTATGAAGGCTAAAATGACTGTTAAAGATGTTGGTCGTACTTTAGATGTCCCTTTAAATAAAACTAATATGATCGCCAAATACTTGCCTGAGAATGCTCTTTCATTAGAACAAGCGTTAGAGATGGATCCATCTCTAAATGAACTATATATTAATGATGAAGAAGCTCGAGAAATTATAGACCTTGGAAAAAAATTAGAAGGATCTATACGTAATACAGGTGTTCATGCAGCTGGCGTGATTATTTCTGGTTGTTCTTTACTTGAACGAATTCCTGTTTGCTTGCCAAAAGAATCGGCCATGATTACAACTCAGTACTCTATGAAACCTGTAGAAGCTGTTGGTATGTTAAAAATGGACTTCTTAGGGTTAAAAACTTTGACTGGCATTCACACTGCAATTCAAGCTATTAAAAAACAAAAAGGCATAGATATTCATTGGAATGATCTTCCTTTAGATGACAAAAATACCTTTAAGCTTCTCCATCAAGGACGAACTATGGGTGTCTTTCAAATGGAGTCTGGAGGAATGCAGGAGTTAGCTAAACAACTACAACCTGATAAGTTTGAAGAGATTATTGCAATAGGAGCTCTTTATCGTCCTGGTCCAATGAATATGATTCCTTCCTTTATCAATAGAAAGCATAAAAGAGAACCTATTGAATATGACCATCCATTACTTGAGAAAATTCTAGAGGAAACCTATGGCATTATGGTTTACCAAGAACAGGTCATGCATATTGCTCAAAGTCTTGCTAGTTATTCACTAGGAGAGGGTGATGTCTTAAGACGAGCTATGGGAAAAAAAGATACAGCTCAAATGCTTAAAGAAAGAGAAAAATTTTGCTCTGGAGCACAAAATAATGGCATATCTCAAGAAACAGCTACCTGTATTTTTGATAAGATGGCTAAATTTGCTTCTTATGGATTCAATAAATCACATGCTGCCGCCTATGGATTACTCACATATATTACTGCTTACCTAAAAGCTAACTATACAAAAGAATGGTTAGCTGCATTAATGACCAATGATCAATACGATATAGAAAAAATTGGTAAATTAATTCGCGAAGCTCGGAGCATGAATATTCCTATCTTACCTCCTGATGTTAATGAATCTGAATCTAACTTTACAGCAACAGAGCATGGTATTCGCTTTTCCATGAGTGGTATCAAAGGTATTGGTCATCGCATCGTAGAGTTAATTATAGAAGATCGCGATGCTATTGGCCCTTTTACCAGTTTACATAATTTCATCTGCAGAATGTTAAAGAGAATGCCTGGGAAGCGCATTACCAAAAAAATTATTGAAAATCTTATAGATAGTGGTTGTTTTGATTTTACTCAGTACAGTAGAGGCGTTTTAAATTATAACCTAGAATACAGTTATGATAGAGCCTTACAAGCTCACCGAAATGATTCTTCTGGCGTCCTTACCTTCTTTTCTCTTATGGACCCAGATAATAATGAAAAAGATTATGCTATGCAGGATTTAGAAGAAGATCCTCGCTTAGCTAAAAAAGAGCTTCTAAAAAAAGAAAAAGAACTTCTTGGAGTATTTTTAAATGAGCATCCTTTGGATGCTCATAGAGCTATTCTAAAACGTTTATGTTGTGTCCCTTTAGTAGAAATTAATGATTTAAATGATGGAGCTGTAATTAGAGCAGCTTTTATCATAGACACATTAACCACAAAAATTTCTTCTAAAGGGCATAAAAAATTTGCTCTTCTTCGAGTAAGCGATGATGTTGAATCTTTTGAATTACCTATCTGGCCTGATCTTTACTCTGAATATAGCGCTTTACTAGAAGAAAACAAATTATTATATGCTATTATCATTATTGATAAGAAAACAGACAGCACACGGTTAAATTGTAAATGGTTATGTGATCTTTCTGAAGTAAATGAAGAAACTGTTATAACATGTGACCTGATGTTTGATAAAATCAAAGCACAAGTACGACGCAGCACTATAGCTGCTAACATTAAAAATGAAAAAAAACAGATGGAAAACTCTAGCTCAGCTAAGTCTAATGAAAAAGATATCTCTACGCCTCTTAAACTTAAGATTGACTTAGAAACTGCAAAGATGAGCCTATTTTTACAAATCAAAGAAATAGTTATGAATCATCCAGGGAAACGTTCTCTTATTTTACAGTTTATCTATAAAGGCACTCCTTTAGCCAACCTCATTACTGGAGAACCTGGCATTTCTTATAATGCTCCTTGCGAAGCAGCCATAAAAAAATTATCTTTACTTGCTGTAGAAGCTTAACTTTACCAAGCATTATCTCTGTCTATCATCTTACGTCCAGTGACAGCATTCCAGTAACTTACTTGAATTGATCCATCTGGATTGACAGTAGAAATATTATATACTGGCACAAAAACTTTATCTTTTTTTCTAATAAGAAAATCTGCTCCAAAAGCTACTTGAATCATTTTCTGAATTCTAGATGGTGAATACTTAGGAGATAAAAACTCTGCATCTCCAGCTGATTGCTTAACAATAGGATTTTTAAAATAGGTCACTGGATCCACTTCAATAAGTGGATTCATAACATGTAAGCGAAGCTTATTCCCATTCATAGAAATCAATTTTTTATTATGACAAGCTTTGAGCCATTTAGAAACAAAACGTTCGCCCTCTTCCCTTAAAGAACCATAGACGCTTTCTTTCGTTGCAGCACCACCAAATTGCGCTAAGGTTTTTAATACCTTAAAGTCTCCCTTACTAGCGCGAGCTAATAAACAATCTTCAAAACCTTTTGTTTTTTCCCATGAGACTGAATCTATTACCATTTCTCCATCCACCAAACTCCATAAAATCATAGATTCTTTAGTGCCACCATCTTTAAATAAGCCTGGTTTAGAATATTTTACTTCCATCAAAAGATACGGAAAAAATAAAAGTTCTGGGTCAAGAATACGTCCTTGCCGAGACAAAACTAGTAACTCTTTACTTCCTTTAATAATATCCTGAGGAGAATAGCGTAACTCCAATGTCCGAATTTCCTTATTCCCTATAGCTATTTTCTGCATGAATTTTGGAATCTTTGAAGAAACATTTTTAAAAAATAATGAAGACTCTTCAAAATGGGCCCTAATACTTGATGCATTATCCCATACATAGAGGCCAGATCCAATTAGGCCTGCTGCAAATAACAATCGAATAATAAATTTTTGCATATCCAATTTCTTGTAAATACCTTTCCTTTGGGGTTGTACCAGAAATATCATAAAATTGTCTCTGCCTCTTTAACTATATGTGCTAATAATCTCCTTTCCTTGAATAAAACTATTTATATATGTTGATATTGACTGATTAGTCTTAAAAGATTAGGATCTCAGACCTATCCTGTGAGAAATTTTATGAAAAGATTTGTTTTCTTTTGCTTATTCATAGTAAGTAGTAGCTTTTGGCCATTATCAGCTCAACCTCATATTTTGAAACGGACTCTTATTAATGCAAAAAAGAAGCCCCTTTCTTCTCCTGAGATTTATATCAAAAATGGAAAAACCTATTTAGATGCAGGTAATGGAGAAAAAGCATTAAATTGTTTTTTTAAAGTAATCACTCATTTTAAAGGCTGTCCTTCTTTATATAATGAAGCTCTTTTCCTAGCAGGAAAAGCTTTTATGGAGCTTGGAGAGCCTGACCGCGCTAATAGACTATTAAATAATTACTTAGAACAAGAACTTTCTCCCAAACATTTTGAAGAAGTTTTCCAAATTAAATATGGTATAGCTGAAAGTTATCGTCAAAATGACAGACGTCTTTTAAGAACCTCCGCTGTAAAAGATGGTTCTCAATCTGTTAGTCCTGCTATCCTTATTTATGATCAAATTTGTTCCATCCTTCCTAATAATAAAACTGCTGCTATGGCGTTATACCGTAAGGCATGCTTCCTTCAAGAACAAAAAAATTATAGCGATGCTTTATCAACTTTCAGAGAATTAATCACTCAATTTTCATCGCATCCTCTTGCTACAAAAGCATTTTTAAATATTAATGAAATTTTTTTAACCCAACTTCAAGAAGAACCTCAAAATCCTTATATTCTTCCCCAAGCTGAATTATCTTTAAAATTATTCCAAAGTAAATTTCCTAGTAGCGAAGATCTTCCTCAAGCAACCGCACTTGTTACAGAAATGAAAGAAGTGTTAGCTGAAGCTTTGTTTAATACTGGTAAGTTTTATGAAAATAAACGTAAGCATGAGTCATCCTTGGTCTATTACAAAATGTTAAATAAGATTTATCCTGAAAGTCGTGCTGCCCAAAAAGGCAATATCCGTGTAACAATTTTAAAAAATCAAAAAATGAGTAAATCTAAAACTCAAAAATAAAACGTAATCTATAAATCATAATTAAAGTTGACTAGAAAAATTCTTTGAAAGATTCTTTCTAAAAAAGACTTCCTTTCTTTTTATTCATTTTTTTTAAAATAAAAGGATAATTTTTTCAGCACCACATTGATCATTTGGGAAAAATTATGGTCTCTCCAGGAAATCACCATTTTAAAAAAAAATCTCCCTTAGAATCTAACTGTCTCATTTTTCACCAATTTGAAGCTCATCTCTCTTCTCTCTACAAGATGCTCAATCTTATTAAGATAGAAGCCTTACAATGCAATATCCCAATTCAAAAAATAAGAAAAATGGAGCTTGCTGCTGAAGAGGTGATCATGAACATTATCTCTTATGCTTACCCTAATAATGATTCAGTAAGGCCTATAAAATTATCTTGTTCTGTCTTAAATTCAATTTTTGAAATTCATATTAAAGATAAAGGAATCCCCTTTAATCCATTAAATATGAAAAAAAAAATAAATTTACCTTTTGATCCAAATAATCCTATTTCTGGAGGATTGGGCATCTTGCTAATAAAGAAATATTGTGATCACATTTTTTATCAATATGTAAAAAATGAAAATTGGATCTCTCTACAATTCTTTTTAGTAAAAGTATAATTCCTTTTCATTGTCTTCTATTTGCTCTAGTAATTTTTCTAAAACCCTTAAAACAAGATTTGAATGATTATAAACTCCCTTAGCAGAGAAGACCATTTCTAAATGAGTATCCTTCTCATGATTAGACGCTATTAATCCATATGTAACAGGCACTTTATCTATTAATTGAGGCACAATCCAAACAATAAACTTACTATTAAATAATGTAAGTTTGTCTGATGACTCAACCACATAGAAATTATAGCCCATGTTATCTTCTTGGCTTAATTCCATGGGTTCTTGTACCAGGCCCAATTGCTGTAGTAAATCCAAATCTACATCTAAGATGCCATCTGGAACAAAACTAGCTAAATTACCCATATACTTTTGGTAAACAATTTCTAATTCTATTGGACTCATTGATTCCCCCTAATATAATGGTAGATCATTTTTTAAGAGATCGTCAAGTTTTTATTTGTTGTTGAAAATTATATAAAATTATAAAACCTTTGTTTTAAACATTTAAATCTATTTAAGGCATATTATGAAAATAAAAATAATGTTCTTATTAATTTTAAGCGTTTTTTATCCTTTACATGCTCATGATATCTTTAACCATATTGACCTCAAAGAAGAAGCCGTTGTTTTAATTAATGCTACTAATGGCAGAATCCTTTTTGAAAAAAATAAAGACCTTACTATTTTTCCAGCAAGTATAACAAAAATTGCTACTGCTCTTTTTATTCTAAAAAAAAAATCTTTCTCCCCTAATTCTTTAATAAAAATAAAAAAAGAAGCTTTACAACAAATTAGTAGTAAAGACAAAAAAGACTCTGGTTACAGAAGTCCAGCTTATTGGCTTGAACCAGAAGGAAGTAGTATTGAATTAAGGGTTGGTGAAGAACTCTCTGCCAAAGATTTATTCTCAGCTATGCTAGTTTCATCAGCTAATGATGCTGCTAATGTTCTTGCTCATTATTACGGCCCTACTATTCCTGTTTTTTTAAAAGAATTAAATATATATCTAAAAGAACTTGGTTGTAAAAATACCTCTTTTCTTAACCCCCATGGCTTACACCATCCTGCACATATTAGTACTATAGAAGATTTAGCTCTTATCACAAGAGAAGCTCTCAAAGAGCCATTATTTCAAGAAATCGTTAAACTTAAAAAACATATTGTTCATCTCTCTGATGGATCAGAAAAATGTGTTTGTTATCAAACAAATCGCCTTCTTAAAAAAGGTTCTTTTTTTTACCCAAAAGCCTATGGAGTCAAAACTGGTACAACAAAGATGGCTGGAAAAAATTTAGTAGCTGCAGCTAAATCAAATAACAGAGACTTAATTGCAATAGGTATGGGATGTAGAACTGATCTTTTTTATTTATATCAAAATATCATAAAGCTATTTGAAATAACCTTTAATGAACCTCTTCAAAGATGCATACTTTTAGATCCTGGGAAACAAGTCTTTACTACTAAAGTTAAGGGTGGACGCAAGAAACTAATAACTACCTTGCCAAAAGGACTGTTTTATGATTTTTACAGATCAGAACCCTATACTCCTATCGTTTCTTTAACATGGGATATTCCCACTCTTCCAATTAAAACAAATAGCATTGTAGGAACATTGATTATTAAAGATAAAGACTCTCCAGAAATCATCAAACAACAGCCTTTATTTGCTGCAGCAGATGTTCCACCTAATCTAATATTTCAATGCTTTTCTTTTGCAAAGAAGCATCCCATATGGTTTGCCCTATGCAATATAACTCTATTAGCTGTGCTAACAGGAAAGAAATTTAAAAATCATCGCTCGAAGAAAATTAGAAACTTTCAACATTAAGCTTTCTTCTTTCTTAAAAATGAAGCATAGAAACCATCAGCTCCGCCTGCCTCTGGCAAGATAAAAAGATCTGGCCTATCTCTTTCTAAAGATAAATGCTCTATAAAGAATTCTGTTTGCTCTTCATTTTCTTCTGGCAAAATAGAACATGTAATATATGTTAATCGACCATTAGGAGCTAAAAATTGAGCTGCTTCTGTGACTAACTGACGTTGAATACGAATAGTTCGTCGCTGATCTTTAGCAAAAAAACGCCATTTATGATGAGGATTTCTTCTTAATGTTCCTGTTCCAGAACAAGGAACATCCACCAAAACTTGATCAAAAGGAGCACATTTGTCAGCTTTTAATGCTCCTGCTTTTACCATCTGACAATTAAAAATCCCTGCTCGCTTCATCCTTTTAGTTGCTTCTTGCAATAAAGCTGCCCTTAAATCATGAAGGACTAAATAACCCTCTTCTCCTACCCGAGGTGCTAACGCTAAGCTTTTTCCACCTGCTCCTGCACAATAATCAAGAATATGGTCTCCAGGACGTACTGTAATAGCTTCACAAACAATTTGTGCTCCCTCATCTTGAAACTCAAAGCAGCCTTCGTTAAATTCAGGGAAAGATTTAAAAGGAAAGCGTTTAAGCATAGAAATAGCATAAGGAACCCGAGAAGATTCTGTCATCTCAAAATCTTGACCAAAAGTTTCCATAAAAGCTTCTCTAGAAAATTTTAATGGATTAATTCTTAAGGTTGTTGGCGCCTGCTGGTTAGATATTTGACATAGATCAAATGCTTGCCCATCTCCATATGCTTCAGATAATCTGCGAAATAATTCTTCTGGAAATCCAACTCTTATATACAATGGCAACGATTCATCATCTTCATATTTTTTATAATCAAACCCTTCTGCAAGAAATTTAATCTTATTTTCTAATGTAGCTTGATTTTCTCCTACAAGAGCTTCTACCAAATTTTTATAACGTATGTAAGTAAAGAGAATGTCAGAAATAAAAGCGCGATCCTTAGAGCCAAGTGCTTTATGCGAGCGAAAATAAGCTTGAATAATCCCATCTGGAGAAGAATCAGAATCTTCTATAGCTTTTAAAATAGCTTCAGCATGATTCTGGCGAAAGGCATTCATCATAAAATTAAATCCATATCAATTATTTGAGCAAGATTATACCGTAATCATGAGTAAAACTGTTCAATAAGACTTGAAAACATGCAATCCAGAGATCTTTATTCTCTTTTTTAAGTTGATTAAATTCTTTTTTTACTTGTTGATACTCATTTTTTATCATAGATGCTTTTTCTGAAATGACTCCTTCTAGGCATTTCTCAAAATCATGCGCCCAATTACCTATAAATCTATGATAGAGAAAAGGTGAAACTGTTTGGATAAAATAAATTTGATTAAGTAAAATGGTCTCTATTCCAGCTGGAGCTTCTAAAGATAAGGGTAACCATTTTATATTTCCTGGAATAATTGCCTCCTGAAGAAAAAATCCTACTATTTTATGATATCCTTCAGGATCTATATCTTTAATTTTACCTAACCAATCATGGATATCCTGAATCATTTCTTCTAGCTGACGACGTTTATACTTTTCTTTTGCTACAAGATTAATCTGCTGTCTTTCTTCAAAAATACTTTGTAATAAATGATCTCGGACTAATGCATCCTCTGATCTATCACGATGATTTAATCTTTGAAATAACTTAATTAAGTAACGTTCTTCAGACTTTAAGGCATTAAATATATGCTTACTTTCATACCTAAGGTTTTTTATAGCCTTTATGCATGAGAAGTTTATCTCTTTAGTTTTTTTGCACTCATGCTGTGAGCCCACAAATTTTGCATTTTTTAGATGTTTATCATTAAGAAAAAACTCTGCTCTATATTTCTCTATTGTAGCTGTTAATTTTGAGATTTTTTCTAATAAAAATTCTCTTATAACAAAAAAATTTCTTAGTTTTTGATTAACTTGTTTTTTATGTTTTTTGTGCCTAAAGAGCAACCTTTTCCAAAAGGGTAAATCTTCCTCAAGTGTTAATCGTTGTTCTAAAGAATCTAAGAAACTCTTAATCATCCCCCCATGAATGATTTTATTTTTAAAAGAGTCATCGACATACTTTAAAATGATTGAAGAATCATCTGTTTGCCAATGTGATATTGGAACGTTATAAGCTTTTCCTTCTAGTATTTGACTTTCAAAATTATAAACCAATTCCAGATCTTGACCATGCACAATTCCCTCTAGTATAACGAGTGGATAATCATGTGGTAAATGATGCTCAAATTTCATTATGTTGCATTTGTTCTTGTTGATAAAATGATAATGAAACTGGCGCTTCATTAAAAAACAAATACATGATTCTTAAATCTTTTTGAATTATGAGTTTTTAGGATAACGATTTTTAAAACCTTTAAATACTGACCTTAAGTTTTTTTTCATTGTTTTTCCTTGAGCACTTAAGCGATCTGCTACAGTGCTCAACCCTTCCTTCATGACATCCAGCTTACTAGTCTCTTTGCCAACAGAAGCGTTATTACTTTCTAGCGCCTCAGCTGGCTCTTGAGATACTGCTTGAGACGTACTTGGTTGATTAAGAAATTGAGCTAATCTTGGTGGTTTTGGGGGAGCCTGTCCAAATGCTTTAACATTATCTACAAACTTAACTGTCTTCACATTTAGATCTTCTGATATTCCTCTTGGCACTTTTGGTTTTCTTATAGCATTTTGTCGTTGAAGTGGTGATGGTTTACTAAAGTCTATTTCTACTGATGAATCATCATCTAATTGAGAATGATCTACTTTCAATAATTTTCTTGTCCCATTAGAATTTACATCTTTCTCAGGAGCGCCTACCGACTCAGTATCACTCTCATCAGTATCCACACCTGTAAAATCATCACTGCTTAAAGATATACTTGAACCAGTAAAGCTTGTATTATCACTTATAGAATTCTCATCTACTTGCATACCAACCGCCCCAGACTCTCTTTGGTCAGAATCATTTACTGGCGTATCAACCCCATTAGATGCTCCTTGCTCTTCTATATCTACTGCTGTACCAACCGCCCCAGATTCTCCTTGGTCAGAATCATTTACTTGTGCACCAACTACTTGTGTACCAACCGCCCCAGACTCTCCTTGGTCAGAATCATTTACTGGTGTATCAACCCCATTAGACGCTCCTTGCTCTTCTATATCTACTGCTGTACCAACTGCCCCAGATTCTCCTTGGTCAGAATCATTTACTTGTGCACCAACCACTTGTGTACCAACCTCATTAGACAATCCTTGCTCTTCTTTGATTTTTCTTCTTGCTGCTCCACGTTCTTTAGCTTTTTTCAGCAAGCCCTCTGGGGTTACTGTTCCAGCAGTTTCTTCAACAGTTGTTTCTTCTCCAGTTGTCGCTACCTCAGGTTCTTCAGACATAACATTATCTTCAACAGGAGGGACATATCGTCTAAGATGTATCTCATCTTCTTGGTAAGGTTTATAAAAACTTGCTGTGTAATCTATCTTTGAGCTTTTTCTGCAAGACAACAATAGGTTGGATACCCTTCCTTTAAATACCATCCAACAAGCTCTTGCTACATTAACAATCGCTCGCATAACATGAGTAGCTTTTGCTAGAAAAGTTTTTTGCTTAAATTCTACTTTTGCTCCTGTAGTACGACCTCTTTCTGCTGATGGAATGTTAGCATGCATATTTTCCATTGATCCCAACTTAGTATCTCTGTTTTCAATTCTACCACTAACTTGAGACTGTTCCTGATTTATCTTTTCAGAAGAAAATTGAGGTGATGATCCATTTATATTGCCAGTCATATAATACCTTTTAAGAAAACAACTAAGATTTTATAATTCTTATTATTTTTAATTATATATTATATTTTATTGAAAAAATATTGTTATCAACAAAAAAAATATAATAATTTTTAATAAAAATATTATTAATTTCTTAATTACATCAAAATCAAGGATAAAAAATATATTTAAGTGATTAAATCAAAAAAAATTTTTTGTAAAAAATAACTAAGAGCGTTTGATCTTGTGAGGTTTCTTTGCACTAATTTTGATTGCTTGCATGAGAAGAGTTTCATAACTTCTATATAGACATATTATAGCTGTTTTAAAAACACTCCAAATTTTGTAACAGATGAGAAAAGAAAAGATAAAAATGACTTTGATAACATAACAAGCATCTGCCCATAAGGACTTTAGCCTTCCTTGTTTCACTGCTTCATTCTTTTTAATATTTTTTGGAAGAGTTTCCATAAAAACTGTTGCTGAACCAGTCTCTTTATGAGTATTTATTACAGACCTCGCTGATAGCACTTCTACTATAGAAGATGTTGAATTAGATCTACTTATAATATTCATCATAAATACTTACTTTTAAAAAAACCAATAATAATTTAAATTAAAACACTTATTAATAACAATATAATTAAATCACCCTCCCCATCTTTATTCTATTTTCTTTTTTACTAAAGCGGACCATTTTCTCTGATATTCTCCTGGAAATAGATCTATATCTAAATCAGGCCTTAAAGAAGCTCTTTTAGTATTAATATGTCTATATTGATATAACCATATTAACCTTTCATAAAGTTCATTTTTATCTTCTGCTCTAGATAACAGTGTTATTATTCTTTTCTTTTTTTCAGGAACTTGCCATTTTTTCACATCTAGAGGACCTTCTGTAGTACTACTTTCTTCTAAGAAAGTTTTCCATATCATTTGGGTATATCTAACAGTTAAGTTAGCCAACATTTTCAATTTATTTTTTTGTAACAAAAAGATATCTTGCAGTCTTTGAGACACAAGTACTACTGAATTTGAACTTTTTTTAGGTAATTTTTTTGTAATGACTCTAGGAGTCATTTTATTAGAATGTCCTTGATTTAACCATTCTTTCTGGTAATAAGAAGCTAAAATTTTTGTAATAAACAGGAGCTGTGGAATAGCCTTATGTTGAGCTTTACGAGTTGTTTTAAAAGTTTTTTTAAAATCTTGTTTAGATGCTTCTTTTTCCTTTTCTTGTTTAACTGCATTCTTAATATCAGTACTACCTGCAGAAAAAATATGAAAGAACTCTTTTTCATCTAAAGAAATACCTTCATCTAGCTCTTCTTCTAAAGCTTCTCCCTCATCACTTTCAAGTTCTTCTTCTAAAGCAGTCTCAGGTTCATAATCAATATTATCAGCAGCAGATAGGCCCTGCCATTCTATGGGTTCTAAAGACTTATTGGGCTCTGGTGGTTCATAACTGGGGATGCCTTCATTAGCAATTGTCATAATATATGCTAACCTAGCTGGGTTTTTCATAAAAAATAGATATCTATGAAATATCCAACCATTGTTTAAAATACAAGGTAACTTTTTTAACTATAAAGTGATAAAGATAGATGCTCTTCAGCATTAATTGATTACATAATTATGTAATAGATTTAATTTCTATCTGAAAGAACTTCTAACCCAGGTAGAGTACCTAATTCAATATACTCTAAAGAAGCTCCTCCCCCTGTAGAAAGATGTGTGATTTTATCAGAAAGACCCGCTATAGCAACCACTGCACCTGCATCTCCCCCTCCAACAACACTAATTGCTGATAACTCACTAATAATTTTAGCTAAAGATAACGACCCATGAGCAAACGGAGCTTTCTCATACACACCGACAGTTCCATTCCAAAAGACTGTAGCTGCTTTAGCTAAAGTCTTAGAAAATAAAGCTAATGACTCTGGCCCTATATCAAAAGCTTCTAACTCGTTTGGAATGCCTCTACTAAAAGAGATGACTTGAGTCGAAGTGGCCTCTATATCAGTTGCAACAATCGCATCTACTGGGAGAACAAGTTCTACCTTTTTTCTTTCCGCCTCTCTTAAGATTTCTTCTGCTAATGGTAAAGTGGCTATATCGCATAAAGATTTCCCAATATTAAATCCTTGTACCTTAAGAAAAGGGTAGGCCATTCCTCCTCCTAATATTAGACCATTTGCCTTATCTAAAAGTGATTTAACTACTCCAATCTTAGATTGAATTTTAGCTCCACCTACTACAGAATAAAAAGGACGTTTTGGCTGTGAAAGAGCATTTCCCAAAAACTCCACTTCCTTCATCATCAGAAAACCAGCAAAAGACTTTCCTGGAAAGAGTTGTGGAACAAAATAAGTTGAAGCATGCTTCCGATGAGCTGTTCCAAAAGCATCATTTACATAAAGATCTCCTAGTGCTGCTAAGGCTTTTGCAAAAGAAGGATCTGTTTCAGGTTTTTCTTCTCCTGCATAAAAACGAAGATTTTCTAACAATAACACTTGTCCTGAAGAAAGTGCTGCTACCTGTTTAGTTACTTCATCACCAATGCAATCTATAGCCCATAGAACAGGTCTTCCTAATAATTCTTCTAAAATTTTTCTGATAGGCTGTAAAGAAAAAGAAGACTCTGGTCCATTACCCTTAGGTCGACCTAAATGGCTCATTAAAATTAAAGAGCCTCCTTGATCTAAAATATGGAGAATAGAAGGAAGTGATGCGCGAATCCGAGTATCATCTAGAATAACGCTATCTTGTATGGGAACATTAAAATCTACACGCATTAAGACACGTTTATTTTTAAAATCCCCTTCATGAATAGACAACTTCATAATCATTCTCCTTATCTTTATCTATGAACAAATACTATACGAAAACAGTCACAGTATCTGTTGTTAAGATCTTATTGCCCTAAAATATATTTTAAGGCTAGAAAACACATCATAGAAAGTAAGGCTGAAACAGGAACTGTTATTACCCAAGAGACAAAAATATCCCGAACGACATTCATATTAAGAGCTTTAATCCCACGAGCAAACCCAACACCTAGTACTGATCCAACAACAACATGTGTTGTAGAAATAGGTAACCCAATTTTTGAAGCTAGAACGACTGTTAATGCTGAACCAAACCCAGCAGCAAAGCCCCGAGAAGGAGTCAGCTCTGTAATTGTTTTACCTACAGTTTCAATAACACGCCATCCCCAAGTAACTAACCCAACAACAATACCAATACCACCCATACCAAGTAATAGAGTGCCTACCCATGGAGCATTCCATGAAGGCTTAAGGATTTTAAAGATAGCTGAAACAGGACCAATAGCATTAGCTACATCATTAGATCCATGCCCAAATGCCATAAAACATGCTGTAATAACTTGTAAATAACCAAAAATACGTTCCACTTCTGAATAATACGTTTCTCTTTTAGAAACTTTTTTATTCTTTTTTTCCATGATGTTTTGAATAGTTTCTAAAGAAAAATTTCTTAAAAGAAATTTTGTAGAAAAGAAGGATACTGATCCTATAACCAATAAGATCGCCATCAAAACAATGCCTGAAAATATTCGATGATCATCTTTAAATAAGATAATCCCAGTAAGAATAACAAATAAAGCTGTAACTAAAGTAGGCGCTAAGCGACGCATAGCATTTACTGGATCTGTCTTATATAAGACCTGCTTTCTGATAAGAGAAAAAATTGCATAAGCACAACAACCACCCAAAAGAGGCGAAATAATCCATCCTAAAACAATAGATCCAACATAACCCCAGTAAACAACAAAGCCATTACCAACAGCTATACCAAATCCTATAACAGCACCAATAACAGCTTGTGTTGTAGAAACAGGGCATTTAAAAAATGTTGCTATCTGTAACCATCCACCAGTAGCAAGCAATGCAGCTAACATCCCATAGACAAAATTCATAGGATCAATACTTGTTAAATCTGCTCCAACAATACGATATTCTATTGTTCCAGCAACTTTTCCTCCTAAAAAGAAAGCTCCTGCAGATTCAAAAATAATAGCTAACAAAACAGCTTTCTTTAAACTGAGTGCACCCGAACCTACGCTGGTTCCTACAGCATTAGCTACATCATTGGCCCCTATACTCCACGCAGCATAGAAACCAAAAGTCCCTGCCAATACTAATAACAAAACTAAAAAAGACATGAAAAAGGAATCCTTGAGATAATTTATTCTAAGATCATACAAACACGATTAGCCAATTTCTCGGCAACATCTGATATCCCAGAAACAGCATGTATAATTTTCATCCATAAGAAAAATTCTCGACCAGAAATATATGCATCCTGCTTAAACAGTGTTTTTAAGAGTTGCCTTTGCAAAATATCTGACTCATGTTCCCCTATGGAAACTCGATGAACATGTTTACGAATTTTTTCAGCTTCAGTACCACCAAAAGAACTTTCTAAAAGAAGATTTAACCTCTTGATTATGGCCCAGACAGATTCAAATACTTCTAAATTTTTTTCTAATAAAGCAAAAAATTTATCACTAAAAGATTCATGAAATAAAAGGTTATGAATAGATAAAAGCACAGCAGTATCTTCAGCTTTATCTGCTAATCCATCTTGTAAAGAAAGAATATCAAGCAATCCTGCCCGAGATACAGGAAGAAATAAACCTGAAGGAAGATGATTACGAATGTCATTCTTTATTTCATCAGCTTCATGTTCTTTTTTAGAAATCTCTTCTCCCATTTCAGCTACTTTATCATAATCTTTCATTGCAAGAGCATTGAAAAGAGCTGGAAGTAGATGAACACATTGAGCTACTGCAGCCATGTGAGCTTCTAAAGGAGAAAAAGGAGAGTGTCCAAAGAGACGCGCCAGCGTTTGCATAAGAAAACCTTTTCCTATATCTTATCGCTCAAACAACTTAATTGTAAACCATGATGTCTACTCCAACGACTCCACTTCTTACAGTAAAAAATCTTCGTGTATCATTAATGCTTTCTGGAAAAAAATATATGGCTGTTAATGATATTTCTTTTGATTTGATCAAAGGAAAAACTATTGCTTTAGTAGGAGAGTCTGGCTCAGGAAAATCAGTAGCCACTCATGCAATTTTAGGTCTTTTATCTACTCCTCCTTTTCTTCCTCCTGAAGGAGAAGTTATATATGATAATAAAAATCTATTAACCTGTTCTGATGCTCAATTAAGAAAAATTCGTGGCAATCGCATTAGTATGATCTTTCAAAATCCACAATCAACTCTTAATCCTGTATATACAATAGAAGATCAACTTTCAGAAGTTTTAGAAACACACCAATCTATGGAAAAAGATGAGAGTATCTTTCATATTTTGGAAGCATTAAAACAAACTCATTTACCTGATCCATCACGTATACTTTCTCAATATCCTCATCAATTATCAGGCGGGATGCTTCAACGGGTTATCATTGCTATGGCTCTTTTATGTAAGCCTGATATCTTAATTGCTGATGAACCTACCACAGCTTTAGATGTTTCTATTCAA
This sequence comes from Candidatus Clavichlamydia salmonicola, assembly GCF_015356765.1. Taxonomy (GTDB): domain Bacteria; phylum Chlamydiota; class Chlamydiia; order Chlamydiales; family Chlamydiaceae; genus Clavichlamydia; species Clavichlamydia salmonicola. The sequence continues at coordinate 425,863 of NZ_WTCQ01000001.1, read as the reverse complement.
CATCAAATTTTAAATCTTCTTAAAGAAATACAACAAACTCATGGCATGGCCATACTTCTTATCACTCATGATATGGGTGTTGTAGCTGATATTGCTGATGATGTTTTTGTTATGTATGCAGGGGAAATCATAGAACAGGCTCCTGTGCTTGATTTATTTGACAATATGGCTCATCCTTATACTAAAGCACTATTCGCTTCTCGTCCTGGAAACACCACAAACCTAGCTAGAAAAAAACTTCAAGTAATATCTGGCTCTATTCCTCATATCACTAATTATCCCACAGGTTGTCATTTCCATACTCGGTGTGCATACGCTATGCCATCTTGCCAACAAGGCCCCATCCCTATTATTAATCAAAGCCAATGGCATAAAGTAAAGTGTAGACTCTATGAAGATGAACTCTGAACCTCTTCTACAATTACAAAATTTAAAAAAATATTTTCAAAAGAAAAATCATTGGTTTTCTCTATCTTCATCTCTTATTAAAGCTGTGGATAATATTTCATTCTCTGTAAATGAAGGAGAAATTGTTGGTTTAGTTGGAGAATCTGGATCTGGCAAAACATCTACAGGTCTAATGATAGAAGGATTAAGTAGGCCAACTGAAGGAGCCATCCTATTTCAAGGAGAAAATTTACTTACCTTAAAAGGACAGAAGAAACGATTTTTAAAACGCCAAATTCAAATGGTTTTTCAGAATCCTTATTCTTCTCTAAATCCTCGTAAAACAGTATTTCAAAGTATTGGAGATCCTTTACTTTACCATGGACTTGTAAAAAATAAAACAGCGCAAATGGTTGCAGTATTAGATGTACTCAATGCCATAGGACTGTCAAAAAATTCTGTATTTCAATATCCACATCAGTTTTCCGGAGGACAGCAGCAACGAATCTCGATTGGAAGAGCCATTGCCTTAAAACCCAAATTATTAATTTGTGATGAAATTGTATCTGCTCTAGACATGTCAGTACAAGCACAAGTATTGAATCTTTTAATGGATCTACAACAAAATCTTCGTTTTGGATGCCTTTTTATCTCTCATAATTTAGCTGTAATTAAGCATCTTTGTTCTAAAGTTTTAATCATGTACCAAGGAAAAATTGTAGAGCAAGGTGATATTAATAACGTTTTTAAAAATCCTCAGCATCCCTACACAAAATTATTACTAGCTTCTCAAGCACCTGCTCATCCAAGTCAAAGATCTAGATAATCAGTTATTTTATAACAAATATAGTTTTACTTTATCTCTTGCTCTTACAGGCTTTTTTATAAAAAAATTTTAGAATTTGCCTCAGAATTTACAAAAAGCTCTTTTACTTGTACAATTTTTACTATTCCAATCATTAAAAATTTATGTTCATGATTTTGAAAAATTCTTTCTTATTCAAAAAAATTAAGATGGTTATGACTATCTTCCTTTTTTTAATCTTAACACCACAAACCAGTTGGTGCGCTTCTCATGCTCGTTCTAGAACATTTACCAATAGTTTTTTAGAATCTATATATGCTTATAAATTTTTAGGTATCCCAGAAATATGCTCTGCTGATTTCATCAATTCTTTAGAAACTGAAATGAAACGCTCCTTTCCTAATGATCCCCATGTTTTATCAATTTTAACATCATGGAATATGTTAGAAAATACTCCTCAAACATCTTTACCTTTGTTTGAAAGCTATACTACATGCCCAACATCACTACACTCCCATTCATCATGCGTTGAGCTTTATAATAAAATTGTATTGTTAACTTTACAGAACTCTTATCAAGAAGCTTTTTTAAAATCTCAAGAATTAGACACATTATTAAATAGTAGCTGTAAATATCCATTATTAAAAATTTCTAATGAATTATCTATGCTATTTTTAGCTGTTAAAAGTGGTCATAAAGAGTTTGTTACTCAACATCGATCTAAAATTAAAGAAGCCAATTATGAAGAACGCTTTAAACCATTTTTATACATTGGTTTTTGCTCTTTAGACTCCTATCTTGACCATCTTATTTCTTTACATCCATAGGATCATGTTATAAAAAGCAAAGCCTCATCAATAAAATTTATTAATGAGGCAAATCATTATTTAAATAGAAAGGCCCATATGTTATTGGTTCTTAACTACTCTAAGATTCAGCTTTTCAATAATTCTAATGATGCTTTTTTTTGGAAAAATCAATTATCTTTTTTAAAAAAAAATTTTCCTCTTGTTACTCCTGGCGATCCTATCCCTGTGCATAAAATGTCCTTAGCCTTATGCTTTGATCATGCTAGTGCTGACTTTATGTATCATATATTTCCTTTGTTAAAGCAACTAAATATAAAAGCTATTCTTGGTGTATCTACACGTTATATCTCTCCTGATGACTCTACAGTTCCCCTTTCCATTCGCACATCTATCTCCAATGCCTTAACTACTACTGATGGTATTTTTGAAAAAACTCATCCTTTTTGCTCAGGAAAAGAATTGCAGGAAATGGATCAAGAAAAATTACTGCATTATGCTGTTCATGGACATTCTGGCTGTAACTTACGCTTTGATTTTGTAGATGTTCATCAAGAAATTATTTTGGCAAAAAATATTTTAGAAGAAATTTTAAGTAGAAAAATTACTTCCTTTATCTATCCCTTTGGACAAACCATAAGATCCACCCACGCGACTGTTTCAGAGCAATATCAATATTCTTTTGTTAATGGGAATGCCATTAACATGACATGGGGAAAAGGCAGATGGCCACTTTTTCGTCTTTGTGGAGATAAATTTTCTTGTGTACAAGAACTTTTCTCTCTAAAAAACCTTATTAAGATATATGGCCATAGCATTTGGAAACAAGTAAAGTCACAATTTACTTACTAAGTAATGTGATAATCTCTTCTAACACTTGACTAAAATAATCTATATCTGACTTAAGCGTATATACACCAAAAGAGATCCTAGCTAGGCTTGTATAGCCACTTCTACGCATAGAAGATTGACTGCAATGGTTACCACTTCTTATTGCAATTCCTTGTGCATCTAATAAATAAGCAATATCTAGTGGATGAATACCTTTTACTGCAAAACTTACTAAAGATCCTCTTGCAAAAGCATCCTTATTTCCTAAAATTTCTACTTGATCCATTGCCAAAAATTTTTCTATAGAATAGGACGTTATTTCTCGTTCTCTTAAAAAAACTTTATTCATCCCAATATTCATTAAAAAATGACATGCTTCTCCCAAGCCAATAACAGAGGCTATAGCTGGAGTTCCTGCTTCAAACTTTAAAGGCGCTGGATGAAAAATTAATTCATCTTCAGTAACTGTTTCTACCATATCTCCACCACCTTCAAATGGTGGTAAGTGGTCTAATAACTCTTTTTTAATATAGCTGATCCCTATACCTGTAGGGCCATACATCTTATGCCCTGAAGCAACAAACACATCCACATTCATCTTCTTTAAATCTAAAGGAAAATGTGCTGCACTTTGAGTACCATCTAATATAACCAAAACATCATGCTTATGTGCAATATCGATGATTTGATCTACTGGAATAATTGCTCCATATACATTAGCTATATGCACTAAATTAATAACACGAGCCCCTGCTTTTATTAACCTTTCAGCTTCTTCAATAATCAAATTTCCCTGATCATCAACAGGAATATACTTAATGATTAATCCATATTGCTTTGCAATAATACGCCAAGAAACTTCACATGCATGATGTTCTATTGAGCTTAATAAAATGACATCACCTTCTTTTAGCGCTGACATTGATAAGGCGCGAGCTATATTATTTAAAGCAGAGGTAGCTCCACGAGTAAAAAGAATCTCTTCAGGTAAAACGTGAAAAAAAGCTGCAATTCTCTCTCTTGCTTCTATAAATTGTTTAGTAGCAGATCGAGATAAAGCATAAACACCTCTATGGACTGTTCCACAACCATAAGAATAAAAATCTGTAATTGCTGAAATAACCGCCTTTGGCTTTTGAGCTGTTGCTGCTGTATCTAAATAAATTAGATCATTTCCTTCTATCTTGCGGGTAAAAATTGGAAATTCTGCTTTTATTGCTGTAAAGATCTCTTCTTCAGCGTCTGTCATTAAATTAACCATTAAAAATCCCTCTACAAAAATCTTTTAAACAAAGTTTTCCACTATTAGGCAAAATGCAATCATCAGCTATTTCATCTACAAAAGCTTGAATTAAAAGGGCTCGGGCTTTTTCAGCACTAATCCCACGACTTCTCATATAAAAAAGATCACCAGACTCCAGCTTTCCAACTGTTGCTCCATGAGATGCTTTGACATCATCTGCAAAAATTTCTAGTTCAGGCTGTGTAAACATCACAGCTCCCTCACTGAGTAATAACCCATCAATACGCTGATAAGCATCTGTCTTATCACCTTCTTTTTCCACAAAGATTCTTCCTTGGAACGAAGCCTTAGCTTTACCTGTTAAAATAGCTTTTACTTTCTGTCTTGATGTTGTTTGCTCTCCCCGATGAGTCATAAAAATTTCTAAATCTATTGCATTACTTTCTTTAGGACTTAGTAAGCCTACAACCTCAGCATGAGAAGCTGTTCCAGCTAATACACATCTAATGTCATGTTCATCTTTAAATTTTTCTCCTGATAAAATACCTACCTTAAAGGTTGAGCGATCCTTTAAATAACTTCTAACAGAAGAATGCCGCCGACATTGTGCATTAGAAAAGTAACATTCTAAAGATGCTTCTTCTTCTAAGAAACAGTCTAAAAAGCTATTCAGCCAAAGAGCCGCAGCTTCTTCGCTCTTTACTTGTGATTGCATCTGTATCTTCAACTGCGCATGATGACCTAGTACAACATGTATTCGTGGAGAACAGATAAATAATTTTTCTTTATCTAAAATTGTATTAACAGAACAAATATGTATAGGATGAGCAATAACACAATGCTCTGGAATATATATAAAAATACCTTCTGCCCAAGCAGCACCATTAAGCAAAGCTAGTGGGGCTGTTTCTGTATTCGCCCATTGCTTAATCCTATAACCTAAAAATCCACTGTATGTTTTTAAAGCAGCTGTTAATGGTAAAATGATCGCTTCTTTAGGCATTAATGATAGCTGTTCATTATAACGTCCATTAATAAATACACACCGATACTCTGACTCATCTATAGTAAGGTCATTATAATCCCAAGATAACGCTCCTATATTTTTAGAAAGCATCTCTAAAGTCTTTTTATCTTGAGGTTTTTGATCAATTTTTTTTGTTAATTCTAAAAAACGATCTAAACATTCATGTTGAGGAAATCCTTCTTTGATAAGAATCCCTTTCATTAAAATATCTGTGGATGTTTGAATTTTTTCCTGTAACAGCTGACTCATTGGTTTAAAGGATCCCTATAAGTTTGTCATATCCCAACTCTTCTAACTCTAAACCTAGGCTAGCAGACCCACTTTTAACAATACGTCCTTCTGACAATATATGAATAAAGTCAGGATCTACATAATCAGAAAATTTTCTATAATGCGTAATTAACATCATGCTACTTTTTGGATTGTCGATAAAAAACTGAGATAAGCTTTTTGCTACAATACGCAGAGCATCTACGTCTAACCCTGAATCTGTTTCATCTAAAATTGATAATGCTGGCTTTAATAAGATCATTTGCAAAATTTCATTTCGCTTTTTTTCACCACCAGAAAACCCTTCATTAACTCCTCGGGATTTAAAATCTGCACCAATTCCTAACTGCTTCATTATTTCATTAAGGAGTTCTTGAAATTCAACCTCTGAACACAAAGATTTTTTATGAGCCAATCTATGCGTGTTATAAGCTTCCAGAAAAAAAGTCTCATTAGAGACTCCAGGAATTTCTGATGGATACTGAAAACTCATAAAAATACCTGCTAAAGATCTTTCTTCTGGAGACCACATTGTAATATCTTCTCCTTGAAAAAGGATCTTTCCTCCAATTACCTCATAAGCAGGATCACCTGCAAGCACCCGGGCTAATGTTGATTTTCCAGATCCATTAGGACCCATAATAACATGTCTTTTACCAGGAAAAATTTCTAAATTTACTCCTTTTAAAATAACATTTCCTTGATTGCTTACTTGTAAATCAGAAATTGTTAACATTTTTTAGCCCACACTGTTTTCCAGTTTCAATAATAATAATTTTTTAGCTTCTTCAGCAAATTCCATTGGAAGTTCTTGAATCACTTCTTGACAAAAGCCATTAACCACTAAGTTTAATGCTTGATCCCGAGTTAATCCTCGGGATTGTAGATAAAATAATTGCTCTTCATGAATTTTTGATGTTGTTGCTTCATGCTCAGTTTCACTTTCAGTATTCATCACCTCTATAGAAGGAAATGTATTTGCTGAACAACAGTTTCCAACTAACATAGAATCACATTGTGTATGATTGCGAGCTCCTTTAGCTCCAGGTTTAATCGTGACTAAACTTCTAAATGTGTTATGTGATTCATCTGCAGAAATACCCTTAGAAACAACTACAGAACGTGTATTTTTTCCTAAATGGATCATTTTTGTTCCTGTATCTGCCTGCATTTTTCCATTCGTTAATGCTACTGAATAAAATTCTCCTACAGAATTATCTCCAGCCAAAATACAACTTGGATATTTCCATGTAACTGCGGATCCTACTTCTACCTGTGTCCATGAAATCTTAGAGCCTTCGCCTTTACATAAACCTCTTTTGGTTACAAAATTATGGACTCCACCTTCACCCGTTTTTAAATCACCCGTGTACCAATTTTGAACAGTAGAATATTTAATTTTTGCATCTTTTAAAGCGATCAACTCAACTACAGCTGCATGCATCTGTTTAGTAGAAAAAGCAGGGGCAGTACAACCTTCTAAATAACTGACAGAAGAACCTTCTTCAGCTATAATTAAGGTTCGCTCAAATTGTCCTGCTTCTTTGTCATTGATTCTAAAATATGTAGAAATTTCCATAGGGCAAGCAACCCCTGCTGGGACATAAACAAAAGACCCATCAGTAAATACTGCTGAATTTAATGCTGCAAAAAAATTATCTCCTGCTGGAACAACTGTTCCTAAATATTGCCGAATAAGATCAGGATACAAACGAACTGCTTCTGAGAATGAACAAAAGATCACTCCCGCATCTGTTAATTTTTTTTTAAATGTTGTTCCTATTGACACTGAATCAAAAACTAAATCTACAGCTACATTCGCTAACTGTTTTTGTTCATCTAGAGGAATCCCTAATCGTTGAAATGTTTTTAATAGTTCTGGATCAGCGTCTTCTAAATTTCCCAAAAGAGCTTTTTGCTTTGGTGCTGAAAAATAAACTAAAGAATTATAATCTGTTCGTGGATAACTTATATTTGCCCATTCTGGCTCCTTTAAAGTCAGCCAATGCCTATAAGATTTTAACCGAAACTCTAATAAAAAATCAGGCTCATCTCGCTTTAATGCTATTTGTCGAATAGTCTCTTCTGACAAACCTGGCTCTAACGAATCTCGCTCAATATCAGTGATAAAACCATACTTATATTCAGAACGATTTTGTAAAATTTCTTCAGTAGATAGTGATGACATATATAAATTATAATAAAAAGCTTCAACAAGCTATTTGAATGTTTCTAAGGCTATACCATTTCAAAAATTCATTCAAATAAAATGATCAATCTAAAACTTTATATCAAAATAAATAATCTTATCCATTAAACTTACAAACAATAATTAAATAAATTCATTATTTTCAGATAAATAATAAACTTCTTCCTCATCATTAACTAGCATTTTTCCAGAATCATCTACATATCCCTTAATCTTTTGAATCATTTGAGCATATGGAGAATTTTTTTTAGTCAAAAAATCTATTTCTTTTTCTGCCTGAATAAACCGGCCTTGTTTATAGAATACGCAGCCTAAAAGATAATGAGCTCTTTCATAATCTAGATCTAAAGACAACACCTGCATGAAATAATTTTCTGCTATTATAATTTTCTGCTGCTGCAAACATGTAAGCCCTAGATAAAATAATGTATCTATATCTTGAGGGTTCATAGATAAAGCTTTGCGAAATGCTTTTTCGGCTTCTTTAGTAGACCCATTTAAAAGTAGGCATAGTCCCAAGTTATAAAACCCATCAGCTGATTCATTAATTAAGTCCATAGCTGTCTGATAAGCTACTGCTGCTTGACTCCATAATTTTTGCTTAAAATAAAGAGCTCCCAATTTAGCCCATAGCCTAGAACAAAGAGGATGCTCTTGCGTGGCTGCTGCTAATAATTGCATCGCTTCTTCCTCTCTTCCAGATCTTTCCATTAGCACAGCAAGACCATACGAAGCTGGACAATTAGCAAATTGCAATGCAAGAACTTTACGGTAACAAATTTCTGCCATGTCCGTTTTACCTTGTTTTTCTAACATATAGCCCATGCTCAACATAGCTTCTGTATCATGAGGCGCTTGTTTGCAATACATTTGATAATAATGAGCCGCTTCTTTCCACTGCTCTTCTTGCTCAAATGCCGCTCCCAAACAATAGTATAGATAAATGTTCTCTGGATCTTCTTCTAATCCTTCTAAACACTTCTCTTTGCCTTCAGTAAAATTACCTTTTTCCAAAGCAATAATTCCTAAATAGCAATAAGCTAATGGGTTTCTTTTTCCATATGCTAGCATAGCCTCAAAGCTTGAAGCCGCCTCATCATAATCTCCTGTTAAAAAGGCACTTACTCCTTTATAAAAATCATTTTGGCCAGCTTCATTACCGCTGTTTAAAAAAAACATTTCTTTGCTCATACCTTGAGATCCTCTTTTTTTAAGCTTCTCTTTAGTTAGAGCAAAAAGTAGGCCAAACCTTTGCTACTTTAATTTTTTTTTTGCAATTCTTCCCATTTTTTAATCATCTTTATAGCTAAGGGAGCAGCTTCTGCTCCAGAGCTTCCATATTTGAGATAAACAACTACTACTATTTTAGGAATCCTTAAAGATTCATCTTCAAATTTAGCCGCAGAAAACCAGACATGTTTTAGCTTTCCAATCCCATATTTTTTTTCTGGCCCTAATCTAATCATTGTTTCTGCAGTACTAGTTTTTCCTATAATTTTAGATAACAGCTCTTTTGAAAATAATTCTTTTAATCCTCGAGCTGTACCCTTTTCTCCCTGAATAACTTGCTGCATTCCTTCTAATAACACTCTCTGTACTGCTGCTGGTAAATAAATTCGTCTTTTAATCTGCGGCTCTACTGACCGCCATTTTCCCGTAACACTGTTTTTTTCTTTTAATAACAATTTTGGCGTAAACAAAGTGCCACCATTAACCAAAGCTGATAACATCACTGCTGTTTGTAATGGAGTTGCTACTAACGAATGTTGCCCTATTGCAAAAGCATATAACCCTGAGCGATTATAAGCAGAATCTTCAGGAAGATATCCTCCATATTCTCCTGGTAAATCTATTCCTGTCTTTTCTCCAAACCCAAATAACTGGGCTGCATAATAAAGATCTTCTGAGTCATCTAATACTTCTCCTGCCAATAAAGAAAAGTATGGGTTACTAGAAACCTCTAAAGCTTTTTTTAAATCTAGTAATCCTGGCTGTCGTCCTTCACTTTTAGGTAATCTCCCCCCTTTATAAAATGTAGGAATAGGATCTCCTTTTTGAGAAAATCCTATAATCCACTTGCCATTTTTTGGATCAATACATCTTTTATCATCCGTCATGATCAAGGGATTCAACTCAGTAGAAGATATATAAGGGGCCATTTTTTGATATTGCTGCGTGAGCGCAGCGTATGCAGGCATTAATTTAAATACTGAGCCTAAGATTACCGCCTGCCTAAATGCATGAGATCTCGCAAACCCAAAACCTCCAACAGGATAAAAAGATAAAGCTAGTCCTTTTTCTGTAGTAATCCCACCTCGGTAAGATCCTAATAAATCTCGATCTAACTCATCAAATGAACGAAGTAGTCTCAAGTACTCTATCTGCTGTTCTGTACCTCCTATTTTCTTTAATAGGGCTCTGAAAATATGAAAATGCCTTGTCCAAAATAAACCTGAATGAGCTCCTGAAACTAATTCATTATGCCACTTATGAAGCACTGATTCATAAGCTTGTATAGGTAAATCAAAAGATTGATTACCTAATAAAATTGCTAATAGGAAGCGTTCTTTATATGTTTCCCAAAAAGCTTTAAAAAATTCTTTTTTATTTTTATCTAAATATTCTATGTATGGAAGAGGATACCTAACCCCTTTCTTTTTTTCTAAACGTCTTTGACAAGCCAAAAAATCTGGAAATTCCTCTTCTCTCCATGTCTTAAAATCAAATTCTTCAAATAATCCTTGAACAATTTCTTTAACTACACTCTCTATAGAACATAAACACCCTTCTGCCTGACGATGTTCATCTAATGTAACATCAGAAATAATCTCTAAAAAATTATTACCTGCTCTTCTTTCATCCAGGCATAATCCATATAGATCTGCTACCAATAATTTATCACTATTTAAAGACAATGGCTTCAAAAGTTCATCTAATTTTTCAATCAGAAAAGATGTTTCATAAAGCTTTTCTTCTTTTCTTCTTTCTAAAAATTTTCTTTCTTGCTGACTTAATTCTGTAGTTTCAGCGACGTTATCTCCTTGTGGAAAGAAAAGAAAATCTAAAATTTTTAAAGAAGAAATAGGGGTATCAACAGATTGATATATAGCTAAGATTTTTTTTACATAACTACGTATTATTAACGCATCTGACAATTTGTTATTTTTTTCTAAAAATTGTCTCACTTCACCTTGATGGGCTAAAGTTAAATCACAATATAAAGACCATGTTAATTCTTTTTTTTGCGTTATATTATTATTTTTTAAAATATCTTTTCTTTCTCTAGTAAGCGCTGCTTGTAAATCCCATATAGCCCCTATATAAGTAGGACTTTCTAACCATTCTGCAATCCGCCATGGTCTTGTCTCTTGCTCATTAAAACTTTCTTCTTTTGCAGACTTAATAAAATCATTAGGATCAAAACGTGGAAATGATGACATTGCCAATACAGCTCCAGAAGATGGATCTAAAGCTACAATAGCACCTCCCCGAATCCATGGCTGAGCTATTGGCTCTAGTGAATTTTTACTTAACGCAGCTATTCCTTTATTTTGAACTCGTTCCTCTCTTTCAAGAAGTAATTCTTCACCATAAGCTTGTAAATCTGCAGATAATGACAACATTAACGCTTGTCCTTTACAAGGACTTTCTGATTCACTTAATTCTTGTACAAAATTTCCTGCTCGATCAACTAAAAATTCACGCTTACCCGCAATCCCCCTTAATCTTCCATCATAAAAGGCTTCTATTCCTATCTTTCCTACTGAATCATTCCATAGCACCCGTCGCTCTAAAACTAAAATCTCTCTCTGAGCTTCTTCTAATTGAGTGATCCCTCTTGGCCAAAAAGGAGGTTCTCCTTCTTCAAAAGCTATTATAGCTCTACGTAATTCTTTCACTCTCTTCGTTGCTTGATCAAAATCTTCTTTGCTTATTGGTCCTGTATAACCAATGATTTCAGCAGCAGTCATTCCTAATGGGTAATATCTTATTGTGCGAATTTCTGCATGAATGCCTGGCCACTCTTTTTCCAACATTTTTAAATGAAAATATGTAGCTGCTCCAATATTTTCTTTAATAACAAAAGGAATGTTTCCTGCCACTGCAGCCTTTGCATATATAATGTCTTCTAACCTGACTGGGTCACTATTTAATTCTTCACCCAATAATTTTGCTAATCGTGAAATATATTGCTTACGAAAAAAAAATTTATTTCTTCTTCCTTTTGCATCTTTTAACCACACCCATCTTGGCATTTCTCCTATGGCACTATAATTAACTGCTGCATCATATCGCACTGTATTTCCAGCTAATAATACTTCATTACAGTCATAAATTGGCGCTCGCTCTGCTCTTTCTATTACTGTGCGTTTTTGTGGTTTATGTGCTTCTAAAGTTTTTTTTTCATGTTGTATAACAGCAATACACCAAATTCTAATGCCTATTAAAAAAAAACAAATAAAGACCCCTGATAGCAATCGATTTGCCTTATCTACAATTTCTTTTTCTGTTTTTTCTTTATGCTTCATTATTTGAATCCAAAGCTTTTTATTGATTTTCTTTTTTTGATAAAATTTTTCTATCTTGCAACATACTTGAGAAATCCCTTCCTACTCAAGAGAGATTCCTATTTTTTTACTCTGATGTAACTATAATTATTGATCATAACTAGCTAATCTTTTTAAATTTTATTTTTTTCTTTACTTATCTTTTTTAAAGATTGCCGAAAATATCTGCATATTTTAAGATTACCAACTCCATTTCGCGCCCGTAGCTCAATGGTAGAGCTGTAGCCTTCCAAGCTACCGGTGTCAGTTCGATTCTGATCGGGCGCTTTTTTAAGACCAAGACCGAAATCTCATTTTCAACAATGGGATGCCGTGTTGAGTTATCGTTCACAAAAAAAAAAACAAACTATAGAGGAACAAGGCTTGGAAGATTCTGCAACAAATGTTTCTGTTCATCAGCTAGTAGAAGCTGGTGCACATTTTGGACACCAAAAACGTCGCTGGAACCCTAAAATGAAACGCTTCATTTTTGAAGCTCGCCATGGGTTATATATCATAGATTTAGCTAAAACACTTCAGCAATTGCGCAGTGCTATTGCTGTTGTATCCAAAGTTGTGGAACGTGGCGAATCTATTCTCTTTGTTGGAACTAAAAAACAAGCTAAAGGCGTCATTAAAGAATCTGCAGAATTATGTGGTGAATTTTATGTATGCGAACGTTGGCTTGGGGGCATGCTTACAAACATGTCTACTATTCGTCAGTCTATTAAAACTTTAGAAAAAACTGAAAAACAAATTGAAATGGATGATGGCGTCCTTACTAAAAAAGAACTTCTTCTTTTAGGTAAAAAGCAAACAAAGTTAAATAAAAACCTTTCTGGCATTCGCTCTATGCGACAGAAACCTGGCTTATTAATTATCGTTGATCCAGGCTATGAAAATATCGCTGTAGCAGAAGCTAGAAAATTAGGCATCCCTATCATGGCATTGGTTGACACGAATTGTGATCCAGATCCTATTGATTATGTTATTCCTTGCAATGATGATTCTTTAAAAAGTATTAAAATCGTTGTTCAAGCTCTTGCCCAAACAATTGTTCAAGTAAAACGTGCTAATAGTATAGAAATTACTCCTCCAGGTGTTATTTCTTCTAAAGGCCAAAAAACTGATAAACATTTAAAAAATCTTGGAAAAGAAGAAATTTTAAACATGAAATATTCATCTAATGATGAAAAGGAGCCTTCATAAAATGTCTGCTATTTCTACAGATTTAATTAAAGCTCTTAGGCAGCAAACAGGTGTTGGACTAACAAAATGTAAAGAAGCATTAGAAGTTTCCAAAGGAAACTTAGAAGATGCTCTTACATATTTAAGAAAAAAAGGTCTTGCATCAGCTGCAAAAAAAGAAGGACGTGAAACAAAAGAAGGCGTAATCAAAGTATCTGCTTCTTCATCAGGACTTTCTCTTGTAGAAGTTGATGTAGAAACTGACTTTGTTGCTGCGAATGATCGTTTTCAAAGTTTTGCTGCTGATTTAGCTGATGATTTCTTAAGCCAAGGAGCACAAACAGATCTTAATCAATTTTTACAAAAACCTTTTTCTAAAGATCTTTCTTTAACAATTGATGAACACAAATCTGTTATGATGCAAACTCTTGGTGAAAACGTCGTTATTAAGCGTGTTCTTTTTATTCCTAAAAAACCTGGTCATTCATTGGGATTTTATTCTCACTCAGGTGGTAAAGTTGTTGCAGTTGTAGAGCTCGCTGGTAGTGGTAATTTTGAAGATTTAGCTAAAGAAGTTGCTTTACATGTAGCTGCTGCTTCTCCCCTATATCTATCACCAGAATCTGTTCCTGCTGAAGTTTTAGCTAGAGAAAAAGATATTGCAGCTGATCAAGTAAAAAATAAACCTGACCATGTCGTTCAAAAAATTATTGATGGCAAGTTGGCAGCATTTTTTGAAGAAATGTGCTTGTTGAATCAGTCTTTCGTAAAAGATTCTTCGAAAACAATCGCATCTCTTATTGCTGAATCAGGAGCTTCTCTTATCTCCTTTGTTCGGTGGAAAGTAGGGGAATAAGTGATAAAAAGAGTTTTGCTCAAATTATCTGGAGCAGCCTTTTGTTCTAAAGGAAATTTTGGATTTGATTCGCATCAAATAAAAAATCTTGCTTTTTCACTAAAAACAATCCAAGACAAAAATATTGGATTAAGCATTGTTTTAGGTGGTGGCAATATTTTTAGAGGTGTGCAAGGCTCTTCTCTTTCTTTATCTCGGCTAGCCTCAGATCAAATGGGAATGCTCTCTACTGTTTTAAATGGTATAGCTTTACATGATGCTCTTTCTCAAGAAGGAGCATCTGCTTCATTATTTTCTTCTTTTGTATGCCCACAAATAGCTAATGTTTATAAGCCACAAGAAGCACTTAGAAGGCTTAATGATGGTCAAATAATCATTTGTACTGGTGGAGCAGGTAATCCTTATTTAACGACAGATACAGCCGCAGCCCTTCGGGCCTGTGAAATCAAAGCAGATCTTTTATTAAAAGCTACCACTTGCGTAGATGGCGTATATGATAAAGATCCTTTGATTTTTGATGATGCTATCCACATGCCTAAAATTTCTTATGAGAAATTTTTAGAAATGAAATTAAAAGTTATGGACCTTTCTGCTATTACTTTATGTATGATAAATGCTATTCCTATCCGTTTATTCAAATTATCTACCATGGACTTAGAGAATGCCATTTTTCAATCAAACATTGGAACAGAAATAAAATAGGACTTATCGTATGCATGATTTATTAAAAGATAATGATAAAAAAATGGAGCACTGCCTTTCAGGATTTAAAAATGATCTTCAAGGGTTACGCACAGGAAGAGCATCTCCATTGCTCTTAAACACAGTTTTTGCAGAAGTATATGGAGCACAAATGCGTCTTGCTGATGTTGCTTCTATCTCAGTCCCAGAACCTAGACAATTATTAGTTACTCCTTTTGATGCAACTAATGTACATGCTATTGCAAAAGGTATTATAGCTGCTAACCTTAATCTTAACCCCCAAGTAGAAGGTAATCAAGTTCGTGTTAAAATCCCTGAACCTGATAGTGCCTCTAGAAAAGAAATGGTTAAGCAAGTCAAGCGACAAGCCGAAGATGCAAAAGTACATATCCGAGGAGTTCGCAAAGACTCCAACAATAAAGCAAAAAAACAAAAAAACGAAGGTCTTTTGGCTGAGGATCTTTGGAAGTCTTTAGAAAAAAAAATACAAGAAAGCACAGATAAATATTGCAAATTTATTGATGAGGCTGCAGAAGCTAAAGAAAAAGAGATCACTGAAATTTAAACCAATTGCTCTAAATCAGAGGATGGGTTAAAATTTTTGTTCCTTTGGTTTAGGCCCCATCGTCTAGCCTGGCCTAGGACACTGGATTTTCATTCCAGCAACAGGGGTTCGAATCCCCTTGGGGTCAATAACATATAATACACTTGGGGCTTTTAGCTTAGCGGTAGAGCACCTCACTTTTAATGAGGGGGTCGAAGGTTCGAATCCTTCAAGGCCCATTATGTGTTGTCATAATCTTCAACACGTATAGTTGTATTTATTATCTTTGATTAGTAAGATCAAACTTTTAAAAGTGAAGGTTTGACTCATGAAAAAGAAGCCTAAAGAATGCGTGCATTGCAAAAAACCAATCACCATTTGTTTCTCTGAGGTTTCTCAAGAGACTCTTACTCATACTTTTATGTGTGAATCATGTCCCCAACTATCCTCTCTTCTATATAAACAAGCATCATCAGAAAAATCATTATCCAGTATTCCTTCTTTAGAATGCGACCACTGCCATACTACGTGGAAAGAAGTCCTAGAAACTAATGACCTTGGCTGCTCACACTGTTATGACGTTTTTAAAACCCTTTTAGTAAATTTATTAATAGAAAAGCATGCTCTTTCAGAAAAAGAAAATGATACACAAGCAACTCTTCCTTTACATGTTGGAAAAGAAGCAAAAAAGGCTCTTGAAATTAACCCTCAGCTACAAATCATTGCGTTAACAGAAGCTTTAAATGAAACTCTTGCTAAAGAAAATTATGAAGAAGCAGCTGTCCTACGTGATCAAATTCGAAAATTAACTAATACGGAATCACATGACAAATCAAAATAGTGATAATTTACCTGTATTTAAGCCTTGGGAATCATTTTGGACCTCTATCCCTCATGCTACATGGCTAACTTCTCGCTTTAGCCTTCGACGTAATTTCTCTCAATTAAAATTTTCTAAACATTTACCTAAGCAAAACCAAGCTGATATTATAAAAATTGTTCATGAGAATTTAATTACCTGCAATGACTTCAGTCAACCACAACTCTTTAACATACACAATCTATCTGCCTTGGAAAGAGAATGGATTACAGAAAGATTTTTATTATCATTACCTCCTCGGAATTCTGATGAAGAAACCTTTATCATTAATCAAGAAGGTAACTTATTAGTGATATTGAATGGCAATGATCATTTTAATCTTCATGCTATTGACAAAGAGAATCAATTAGAAGAAAAATGGAAACAACTTACTCGTATTGAAAGCCACCTTTCTAAACATATTGACTTTGCTTTTTCCAAAGATTTTGGATTTTTAACCTCTGACCCTTCTTTCTGTGGCACAGGTCTTTCTATTAACGCTTATCTACATCTTCCAGCTTTACTACACACAGATCAATCTCAACAAATATTTGCTAATGAAGCCAGCATCACTGCTCATAGACAAGAGGCTAACTCTCCTCAAGTTCAAGGCGATATAGCCATCTTTCATAATACTATTACCCTTGGGTTAACTGAAGAAGATATTATTTCTAAAATCAGAACAAGAACAGCTAAAATGATTGCTATGGAGCAAACAACCATCAATGAATTGATGACAACAATCAGCGATGAATTAAAAAATAAAATTACCTTGTCTCTTGGAACCTTATCCTATTCTTACTGCTCTGAACTACCAGAAGCTCTTAATGCAATTAGCTTAATTAAACTAGGCTTAACACTTGGGTTGATTAAAAATAGTGATAGTAAACAAATTATACATCCTCTCTTAGATCTTAACCGTGCTCATATATTATTATCCCATGATAGTAATGCTTCTCCAGAAACATTATCCAAACTAAGAGCTAACTATTTAAGAAACTTCAGCAAAATATTGAGCATTGGTACTCTTTAAGAATTAATAAAGAAGCTCATAGTGAATGTCTTATATGTATTAATCATGAAAGCAACTTTTATTCATTATATAAACAGTCTGAAATTGGCATAGAAAACAACCAACCCCAAGATCAATCTTTAATTATTTATACATTTTTCTAATAAAATATTTTTTGCCTGTTATTCTTACTTACTATCTTTACTAAATTTTTAATATTTAATTGCATACATTCTAAATATGGAACATTTTGTTCATCTGAGGCTAGAATGCATGATTTAATAATAAGCCAAATTTCTTGTTGTGTATTTAATAAAACAACAGATAGAGATGGATAAACAAATGTTTTACTCCATGATTTTTTTGAGCAGCTAAAATCCCATTATGAACAAAAAAGAGGGCCTGTAAACTATTACGCTATGATTGAATAAAAGATGAAGATGGAGTCAGAAACTTTTTATCACTCTTCTTATTTACTTCTGCACATAAATCTCTAAAAGGTTGTATTGCCATAAAATGTAAATCTGTTAAAAAAAATACTTATTGTAATTATTCTATATAGATAAACGATCTAGTCGTACATACATTTTTCTACTAACACTCTTTTTATAAAACCATCATATCCAGAAACCATGGAAGCTAAAGGGAAAAGATCATGATCCTTAGAATACCCTAGCTCCTGAGATCTCTCACAAAGGAAGACAGGGGCTTCTCCTTGACATAAAGGCCTTATCCCCATTCTTGTGTGCCTTTGTATATTTTCTTCAATCTCTGAATGATATCTAAGCAACGTATTTATATATGATGGTCCCCAATGTCCCAGAGGATTTTTTGCCCTACTAAGTACAAAAGTACTTTGAGATTTGCAAATAACTATTGCTGACCATGATGATAGTGGTAAAACAGCACTTATTTTATCTTTCTGGGATAATCTATTCACTTTGCCGAGCAATTGTAGCGCTGAAAGTTTATCACTAATTTCTTTCATTAACTGCTCTTTTAGAATGATGGAACTCGTTCTTTGTTTTAAATCACGCATAATACTATGAGGTAGTTCTAAAAGAACCTTATTTAAAAGAGATTTAGGAAGTTTTTGTAATATAATTATCAACATTTCTAATGGCATATTTTTTACACATTCAAACAAATCACTATTTGATGCATCCATTAAAATTTGTTGTAAAAGGTCTAAGAGCATTACTTCTAATAGTGATATTGAAAGATTAAATTTTTAAATTCTATGTGGGATCGACTACCTAATTTTGTACACATCTTTCTATTAATGCTTTCTTTATAAAATCATCATATCCAGGAAGCATGGAAGCTAATGAGAAAAGATCATGATCATTAGAATATCCTGGATGATGAGCTCTTTCAAAAACCAACTCATGGCATGTTTCTGGACATTGAATCCCTACTCTTACTCGCTTTTGTATATTTCTTTCAATCTCTGGACGATCTTGAAGCAACATATTTATATATGATGCCCCCCAACATGCCAAGGGCTGTTTTAGACTACTACCTATAGACCTACTTTGAGACTTGCAAATAGCTATTGCTGACAATGATGATAGTGGTAGAACAACTCTTGTTTTATCTTGCTGGGATAATTGATTCGCTTTTCCTAGCAATTGTAATTCAGAAAGTTTTTCATAAATTTCTTTCATTAACTGCTCTTTTCGAAAGATACAATCCATTTTTTGTTTTAAACCACAGACAATACTAGGAGGTAGTTCTAAAAGAATCTTACCCAAGATCTCTTTAGGCATTTCTTGTAATATAATTATAAGCATTTCTAATGAGATATTGCTTATATATGTAACAATATTTTTTTCATTTGATGGATCTAGACATAAAAGCTGTGATTTTTCCTTTTCTTCTAAACGTCTGTTTATATCTATACCTATTAGATTGAGCAACAAAGCATCTAATTCAGGAGATGGTAAGACCTTTTCATCCTCTTCCTCTAAACATCCACTAATCCATATCTTGGCCTGTAGAAGCATTTCCTTCAATGCACTACATCCTCTTTCCTCATAGGCCCTTTCTGGTAGTTGTTCTAAGGCTTGCTTAAGCGCCTGTATTTTCACATCCCCTAATGTAAAAGAAGTACAATCCAGAAAATCTTTATATAACCACAATAAAGATGCTAGTAATTGTATAAATGCTGATAAATTTAAGATTTTGACCCGAAGAAACAGGTCATTAATTTTTAAACAAACTATACGAACGCGTTCCTCTTCACCTTCCCTACTCATCTGCATTAGCGCTTCTATACTTAATTGTACATTTTCTAAATATTGAGAGAAATCTTCTCCTTTCGGGAGCTCATATGATGTAAGATTAATCTTGACTAAGTCTTTGCCTAATAAAGAATTCTCAGCTAAAACAAAAGAACTGGTTATTACTAAATAACGCCTGCTGTTACTAGAGCACGCTCTTTGATTAACTAAAATCCCATCAGAGCCAAAAAAAAAATCACTTAATCTCTTCTTCCATAATTCAATAAAGGGTGACGACCGAGACAATAAATTTATAGGCACCTCTTCTCTTATTCTTCCACGTTGCTCCCTAAAACAAAATACAGACATCGCTCACAAGTTCCTTAAAAACAGTATCATAACGATAATGTCTTGTTTTATTTATGACCATACTTTTATAAAATAACTTCATAACTAAGATATAACGTAGCTAATAATACACATTCCCTAACTAACTCTTAATAAACATAAAGATTAAACTTTTGAATTCTATGTGGATAAACTATCTAGTCCTGCTCACATCTTTTTATTAATGCTTTCTTGATAAAATCATCATATCCAAGCTTCATGGAAGCTAATGGAAAAAGATCATGCTCCTGAGAGTATTCTGGATGATGACATCTTTCAAAAACTAACTCAGGAGCTCCTTCTTGATATAAAGGCCTTAAAACCACTCTCATGGATTTTTTAATATTTTTTTCTATCTCTGGATGATCTTTAAGCAACATTTCTATATATGATGGTCCCCAAGCATCCAGGGACTGTTCTATACCACCAACTACAGCCCCTTTATGAAAGCTACAAATAGCTATTGCTGACAGTGACAGTAATGATGCAACAGATCTTGTTTTATCTTTCTGAGATAATTGATTCCCTTTTCCTAGCAACTGTAATTCAGAAAGTTTTTCATTAATTTCTCTCATCAACTGCTCTTTTAAAGGCATGTCTCTCATTCTTTGTTTTAAATCACACACAATACCATGAGGTATTTCTAAAAGAATCTTACCTAAGATCTCTTTAGGCATTTCTTGTAATATACTTCTAAGCATTTCCAATGACATACTACTTATATAGTCAAGCATATTTTTATGAGATATTTCCATTAAGACCTGTTGTAATTCATCTAATGGAATTACTCCTAATAGTGGTATTGAAAGCCTACTTAAAATAATCTTCCATGTACTTATTGGCTTATTTTTTAAAACTTCTTTTAAGCTTTCCATTGGAGATAGATTTGCAATTTCTTCTAACGCATATATAAAATCTTTCTCTGGCAAACATTCCAGCCATCTAACAACATCTTCTTCATTCGATAAATCTGGACATACAGCCTCTGATTTTTGTTGTTCTTCTCGACGCATATGTATACCTACATCTATTAGATATAGAAAAAAAGCACTTACCTTAGGAGAGGCTAATCCCAATCTATTCTTTTCTTCTAAACATGCATCATTCCATTTCTTTGCCTGAACAAACATTTCCTTTAATGCGCCGCGCTCGCCTTCTTCACAGGGCCTTTCTGCTAATTGTTCTAATGCCTCCTTAAGCAACTGTCTTTTTTCATCTTCTAATGTAAATACACTACACGCCAAGACATCTTTATATAACTGTAATAAAGATGCTAATAATTGTATAAATGCTGAGAAATTTAAGATTTTGACTGGAAAAAACAGATTATTAATTTTTAAACAAACTATACGAACATTTTTTCCTTCCCTCCGCCTACTTATATGCATTAAGACCGCTATATTTTCTTTTACATTTTTTAAATATCGATCAAGACCTCCTTCTAAAGAATACTTGCGTGATGTAAGAGTAATCCGAGCTAATTCTTCACCTAATAAAGAATTCTGTGCTAAAACATAAGAACAATTTATCACTAAATAACTCTGATATTGACTAGCACCGCTTCTTGTATTAACTAAAATCCCCTCTTTACCAAAAAAAAATTCCATCAAACTATCCTTCCACAATTGAAGAACAGGTAAATGTGAGGCCAGAGAATTTATAGGCACCTCTTCTCCTATTGTTCCCATTTGCTCCCTCAAAGAAAATACAGCCATTGCCTATCACCTGCTAAAATCAATATTATTATGCCTATAGATTTTTTATTTATCGCAATATTTCTATAAAAGATGCACCATCTCAACTTGTATACATCTCTCTATTAATGCCCTCTTTATAAGACCATTATATCTAGGAAGCATGGAAGCTAATGAAAAAAGATTATGCTCCTTAGAATACCCTGAATCATAAAATCTTTCAAAAACCAATACAGGGGCTTCTCTATATTACCAACTATAGACCCTTGATGATATCTGCAAATAGCTATTGCTGACAATGACAGTAATGATGCAACAGAACTTATTTTATCTGGCTGTGATAATTCATTCCTTTTTCCCAGCAATGATAATTCAGAAAGTTTTTCATTAATTAGTTTCATTAACCTCTCTCTTATAGGCATGTAAGCCATACTTTGCTTTAAATCACACAAAATATTAGGAGGTAATTCTAAAAGAATCTTACTTAAGAGCTCTTTAGGCATTTCCATTAAGACCTGTTGTAATTCATCTAATGGAATTACTCCTAATAGTCATATTGAACGTCTACGTAAAATGATCTTCTGTGTACTTTTTGGCTTATTTTTTAAAACTTCTTTTAAGCTATTCATTGGAGATGAATTTGCGAATTCTTCTAACGCATACATAAAATCTTTATCTGGCAAAGATTGTAGCCAACTAAAAAGATCGCCGCATTTATATCTATTACATGCTTAAACCTCTCTTCCACTTCCCTCTCTATACATAATTTAAACGCTATTTCATTTACTAATAAAGAAAGGTCTATCTTGGCATCTAATTTTTTATGATTATCTTTTTCTAAAGATGCACTGATCCACATCTTTGCCTACACCAGCATCTCTTTCAATGCATGACACGCCTCTTCTTGGTATGGCCTTTCTGGCAATTGCTCTAAGGCTTCCTTGAGCATCTGTCTTTTCATATATTCTAACATAAATGAGCCACACGTTAAGACATCTTTATATACACGCAATATGGAGGAGATTAGTTGCATACATGATGATTAAACTTAAGCTTCTTCCTACGAAAGACCGTTTATCAATTTTTAAGCAGATTATCAGATCTTCTCTCCCATCATACTCACTAGCTATCTTTGTTAAACTTTGAATATTTAATCTTAGATTTTCTAAATATTTCTCAATATTTACCTCTAATGAAAGCTTATATGGGTTAATAATCAGCCAGAGTGCAGTTTGTTCATATAAGGCAGGATTATGTAATGCAGTACACGAGACTGTTAAAGATAGATAGATCCTTTCCTGCTTGAGCAAGAGCTTGATCTCTAAAAGGAAGTATAAGCACTGAGCACAAATTAATTTAGAAGAATGATTTTGTTATTTACTTACACATTTTTCTAATAGAGTTTCTTTTAAAACGTCTTCATACCCCTCCACCAGAGAAGCTAATGGAAAAAGGTCCAATTCAGGTAAATAAGCTGGCTCCTGAGCTTCTGAAAAAGTAAACCTTGGAGATCCCTGCGTAATAGGAACATTTATTCTTCCTCTTACTTGATCAAAAACCTCTTCCTGAAGTCTTGGAGAAGTCAGTAATACACGCTCTAGAGATACTGAAGATAATGCCTGAGCTCCTAGACCAACTACAGAGCTATGAGGAGCTTTGCAAATAGCGCCTGCTGCTAAAGAACGTAGAAAAGAAATTACTGTTTTATGAACGTTTAAGGCCTTATATTTTTTTTGATACGCTATCTTTAATTCAACAAAACATTCTTGTATCTGCTTTTCTATAGATATAGATAAGACCTCTTTCCTTAAATTGTACACCTTCTCATAGGGGAGCTCTGCAAGGATTTTGTCTAATAAATTCTCTGACACCTCTTGTAATATAACTATAAGCTCTTTTATTGAAAATTGATCCCACAACTTCTTAACATCATTTATTAACATGTCTTTGAGCGCTTTTTTTAATAAATCTAACGGTAAAAACACAGAAAATATTTTTAAATTTTTTTGTAATATGCTTATTAAAATCCTACTCGATCGCGCTCGCAGAACATTGACTAAAAGAGACCTTGGAAATTTTTTCCATGAATTAACACATACACAAACAATCTCTTTATCTGGCAAATGCATCAGCCACTCACTACACTGAGCAATGAAATTATCATTAATTTTTATCTCAGAAATCGCTATGTTTTCTCGAAAAAAATGATATTTTATCTGCAACTCATCTAACAGCCGCCTTTGCCACATTATCTGGTCTAGCTTTGCCTTATTTTGATATTCTTGTTTATATATATGACATTCTCTCATTTCTAAAATCATTTCTTTCAATGTATTCAAAGGATCTGTTTCTTCTGTTGTTAGTGCCAAATTTTCTAACCTTTCCTGGAGTATTACTAGCTTCCTTTCTTCAATTTGACACTTACTAATTTTAAATATATCTTTATATAAGTTGAATAATGAGGCTGTTAGCTGCATAAAATGCCTTTCTTCTAACATCATTATTTCTACAGAAGAACCAAAAACTCTTTTACATATAACCACCTTACTATTAGCAGGATTTTCTTTAACCAATTGTAAAAGTTTTCTAATGTGCCTGTTTATAAGTGTTTTAAAATCACAAAAAGTATGCTGCATGCCTAGATTAGATGGTTCTATAGAGATCCATATTTCTGGCCTAGGATGTAGGGGAATATAATTAATAATTAAATTTGGAAAGCAACTCACCTCACCAACCATCAATCCTTCTTTATTAAAGAAGAATCGTTGTAAACTACTATGCCATGACTTGATAAGAGGTGAATTTTGCGTTAATACTGCAACAGGAGATTCAATGCGTCCTGCTTGAGCAGAATCTCTATGATAAACTATAGCCATTACATAACATGTTCAAAAAACAGTCTGCATTATGCAATTTTTTTAATTACTGCCTAGTCTTGCATACATCTTTCTGCTAATACCTTGTTTAGAGCGACTCTATACCCTTCTGCCAAAGAAGCTAATGACAAAAGATCTAATTCAGATAAATAATCTGGTCCCAACACATCTTCAAAAATAAACTCTGGAGATCCTTCCACAATAGGAATTTTTACCTGAACTCTTACTTGACTTCGAACCTCTTCTTGAATTCTGGGAGAAGTCAGTAATATCCTCTCTAGAGATATTGGAGATAAAGCCTGATATCCTTGACCAACTAAGGAGCTATGAGGAGCTCTGCAAATAGCGCTTGCTGCTAAAGAGCGCAGAGAAGGAATCACGCTTTCATTAATTTTTTTGATGTTATATTTTTTTTTATAAGCTTTCTTTAATTCAACAAAACACTCTTGTATCTCCTTTTCTAAAGATATGGACAAGACCTTTTCTTTTAAATTATACAACATATCATATGGGAGCTCCAAAAAAATTTTGTCTAATAAATTCCCTGACATCTCTTGTAATATCCCTATGAGCTCATCCCCTACAAATTGATCCCAAAATATCTTAACATCGTCTATTAACATTGCTTTAAGCGCTTTTTTTAATAAATCTAATGGCAAAAAAACAGAAAATACTTTCAAGTTCATTTGCAATATGCTTATTAAAACCCTGCTTGATCGAGATCGTAAAACATTGATTAATAGAGTCTTTGGAAACCTTTTCCATGAATTAATACATACACAAACAATCTTTTTTTCTGGCAAATGCATCAGCCAATCAGTACACTGCGCAATGAAATTATCAGGAATTTTCATCTCAAAACCCCCTAATGGCGGTGAAAAAACTTGATATTTTATCTGCAATTCATCTAATAACTGCCTTTGCCACATTATTGGGTCTAACTTTGCCTTATCTTCATATTCTTTTTGAAATATGGAACATTCTCTCATTTCTAAAATCATTGCTTTCATTGTATTCAAGGAATCTGTTTTTTCTGTTGTTAGGACCAAATGTTCTAACCTTTCCTGTAGTGTTACTAACTTTCTTTCTTCAATTTGATATCTACTAATTTTCAATATATCTTTATATAAGTTTAATAATGAGGCGCTAAACTGCATAAAATGCCTTTCTTCTAATCTCATTATTTCTGAAGCAGAACCAAAAACTCGTTTATATATAACGGCCTGACTATTTGCAGGATGTTCTTTAACCAACTGCAAAATCTTAATAATATGACTGTATATAAGTGTTTTAAAATCATAAAAAGTATGCTCCGCACTTAGATTAGATGGCTCTATAAAGACCCAAATTCCTACCCCATGATCTACATCCATATGATTAATAATGAAATTTGGGTAACAACTTACTTCATCAACCATCATGCCTTCTTTATTAAAGAAGAGTTTTTGTAAACTACTATGCCATGACTTAATAAAAGATGAATCTTGCGTTAATGCTGCCACTGGATATGCAGTACTTTCTGCTTGAGTAACATCTCTATGATAAAATATAGCCATTGCATTATGCCATTTTTTTAATTATTGCTTAATCTTACACACATCTTGCTACTAATGCTTTCTTAATAAAATCATCACATCCAGGAAGCAAAGAAGCTAATTGGAAAAGATCACACTCCTTAGAATATAATGGATCTCGAGACCTATCAAAAACCACCCTAGGGAATACTTCTGATGATAAATCATTTATCTTTGCAAATATTTTGACATATTCTTTGATCTCTGGATTAGCTAAAAGCAACTGATCTATATATTGTGCTCCCCAAGGTGCTAAAACCTGTTCTTGACCCTCAATTACTGACTTTATTGGGTATTTGCAAATAGCGCTTGATGACAATAATAATAATGATGGAACAGGTCTTTCTTTTGCCTTCAGAAATGATTCCTCGTTGTTTTTATTCATTTGTAACCCAGAAAGGTACTCATCTATTCGTTGTAATACATGCTTCCATAAAGGCATGTCTCCCATTCTTTGCTTTAAATCACATATGACACCAAAAGGCAATTCTAAAAGAACCTGATTTAAGAGATTTTTAGGAATTTCTTGAAGTATATTTATAAGCATTATTATTGGCATATTGCTTACACATGTAATTAAATTACTATGTGACACATCCATTAAAATCTCTTGCAATAGCTCTAATGGAACGATTCTTAATAATTCAATGGAAAGCCTATTTAAAATAATCTCCCATGTACTCTTTGGCTTATTTTTTAAAATCTTTTGTAAAATTTTTATTGGAAATAGATGCTGACCTATTATTAACAATTGTACAAAATCTCCTTCTGATAAAAATTCCAGCCAATGAACCAGCTCGTCTTCAGATAGATGTTTATACCTTCTATTTACTTCAAAAGATATGCCTAATGCACCCTCCATTGCATCTATTAAACAAGTATCTATCTTATCAGATAGTACTGTCTCTTCATCCTGCCTTCTTAAAAATGTATTACTCCATATCTTTGCCTGTAAAATCATCTCTCTCAATGCATTACATGACACTGCTTCAGAAGGCCTTTCTGGCAATTTTGACAAGGCCTCTTTAAGCATATTGCTGCATGAACCTTCTAATACAGATAAACGAAAAACTAAGACATCTTTATACAACCGTAAGAAAGATGCTATTAATTGTTTGCATGCAGGTAGATTGACATATTCCCCCTCAAAACACAGTTGATCAATTGTTAAGAAAAATATATGAATTTTTTCTTCATCATGACCCTTAACCCTCTGTATTAATTCTCCAATAGCACATATTTCTTCTTCTAAATATTCATAAAGATCTCCTTTTGGAAAAAGCCTAACTGGTGCAATAGTAATATGAATTTCTGCTTGCTCTAAGAGCGAATCCCTGGCTGAAATATACGAACAATTTAAATTTAAATAACACCTGTCCTGACTAGCATTAACTCTTGAATTAACTAGCATTCCCTGATTACCAAAAAAAAATTCATACAAGCCATTACACCATGATTGAATAAAAGGTACAGATGGAGATAGAGACTCCATCTGATTACCATCATCTACTACTGGAAATATATCCCTAAAAGGTAAGATTACCAAAACATCTAACCCGCTTTAAAACAAAATTTTATATTAGTGTTTTTATTCTTTATTTCCACATTTTTTTAGCATTCTTTTTTCAAAGATGCCCTTATAACCTGGCAGAAGAGACGCTAATGACAAAAGATCTAATTGAGGTAAATAATCTGACCCTGGTACATCTTCAAAAATAAACTCTGGAAATCCTTCCTCAACAGGCATTTTTACCCTAACTCTTATTTGACTTCGAACCTCTTCCTGAAGCGTTGGATAAAGCATTGCCATTCTCTCCATATATGTTAAGGACAATGCCTGAACTCCTTGACCAACTAAGGACCTATAAGGCGCTTTACAGATAGCACTTGCTGCTAAAGAACGCAGACAAAGAAAAGGTCTTGCTATCTTTTTTAGATATACTGGATTCTTTTTTTGCAGCAGTTGTAATTCAGAAAGGTATTCATCTATTTGCCCTTCTACTTGCTTTATTAAAGTAGCTCCAGCTGTACTTTGCTTTAAATTTCCTAAAACATCCTTAGGTAATTCTAAAAGAATATTTTTTAAAAGATATTTAGGCACTTTTATCAATATATTTATAAGCGTTTTTAGTGAAATATCCTGCAGAACTACTATTAGATCGGCTGTGGATATTTCCCTTAACGCTTGTTCTAATACATCTAATGGTACCATCTTTAATGCTGTTATGGAGTTTTTCTTTAAAAGACCAATCAAAAACCTGCTCCCTTTCTCTTTCCAAGCTTTACCTATGCAATTTGCTGGTAATTCTTCTCCATATAAAACCAACATCATACAAAACACTTCCTCTGGGAGAGACACTAGCCAATTAGAAACATCCTCTAAAGAAATCCCTCTAACTACATTCCCTGACCTTCTTTCACCATTTGCATCATAATCATATATTTGCATATACACACACAACTCAAGAAATATCGTCTCTAATTCTACCACCTGTACTTTCTCATTCTGACACTCAATAATCTTCATTCTTTCATGTAAAATCATTTCTTTTAATGCATTACAATGCCCTACATTTTCTGTATTTTCTGACACTTGATCTAACAATCTTTTAAGCTCTTGTCTTTTTACCTCTTCTAATACAAATATATCGCACGTTAAAACATCTTTATAAAATCGCAATAACGATGCTACTAGCTGCATAAATGAAAAATTATTTAAATTTACCTTTGCAAAACACTGTTTGTTTATTTTTGAAGATACTCTAAAGATTTGCCCTGTATTCTGCTGCCTCACGATCTGCATGAGCTCATACAAACCTAATTCTAGGCGCTCTAAATATTCAGTCATCCTATTTCCTGATGATAACCTAGCTGATATAATAATAATTTGAATGTTTGCGTGTTCATTTAATAAAGGAAAACGAGATAGCATAAAAGACACACTTATAAATGGATAAACGACTTCATCATTACCATTCCTTCTTCCAGCAACTAAAATCCCATTAATGCCAAAAAAGAATTCATGCAAGCCTTTACACCATGATTGAATAAAAGGTGAAGATGCAGACAGAAAGTTTTCATGATTGCCATTATTTACTACGGGAACTAGATCCCCACGAGACAATATCGCCACAATATATAACTTAATGAAAAAAATAGCTTATTGTAGGGCCTTTATTTTTTATTTTCACATTTTTTAACATTTTTTTTTGAAAATTGCCCCTATAATCTGGCGCAATAAAAAATTAATGACAAAAGATCAAAAAAAGGTCACGCCCTATCATCTGCTTTTTTTGATAAAAGATGAACTGCCTAGTCTTTAGCTTATCTCCCTACTAGGGCTCTGCTTATAAAAATATTATATCCAGGAAGCATAGCAGCTAAAGGGAAAAGATCATGCTCCTTAGAATATTCCAGCTCTGGAGATCTTTCAAAAACCAATATAGGATCTCCTTCTGGCTCTGAAAATCTTACCTCTGCGTACCTTAGAAGCTCTTCTTTCATCTCTGAATTAACTGAAAGCAACATCTCTACATATGCTGGCCCCCAATCGGCTTTATCCTTATCTGTAAAAACAACTGCAGACTGTTTTCGCAATTTGCAAATAGCTATTGCTGACAATGACAGTAATGATGAAATAGGTCTTTCTGAATCTTTCAGAGATAATTGATTCATTTTTTGTATAAGTTGTAATTCGGAAAGGTTTTCATTAATCCCACTTAATAAACTCTCTCCTAGCGACATATAACTCATGCTTTGCTTTAAGTCATACACAATACTAAGAGGCAGTTCTAAAAGAATTTTACTTAAGAGATTTTTAGGCATTTCTTGTAATATGCTTACAAGCATTTCTAAAGGCATACTAAGCACACATTTAAATAAATTTTTATTTGATTCTTCCATTAAGACCTGTTGTAAGAGATCTAATGGAATTACTCTTAATAGGGGGATTGAGAGATTATTTAAAATAATCTTCCATGCATTCTTTGACTTCTTTCTTAACACTTTTTGTAAGGAAATTATTGGCAATATCTCCCAATTTTCTTCTACCACCTTTACAAAATCTGTATCTGATAAATCTTGCAGCCAATTCATAAACTCTTCTTCTGAAAGATCTTTATATGCAGGTAGTCGTATTGAATTTCCTTCCCTATGTATACTGAAAAGCCCTTCTATTAGATGGATTAAAAGAGTATTTATTTTCTGTGGCACTAACATCAATCTATCCTCTTCTCCTGCACATGTACTAATCCATATCTTTGCCTGTACAAACATCTCCTTCAATGCATTACATGCTCCTTCTTCACATCTTCTTTCTGGTAGTTTCTCTAATGCTTCTTTAAGAATCTGCCTATACTTATTCTCTAATACAGATGAACTACACGCCAAGACATCCTTATAAAGCCGTAATAAAGATGCTAGCAACTGTATAAATGCAGATAAATTTAAGCTTTTTGCAGGAAAAAGCTTTTCATTAATTTTTAAGCAAACTGTACGATTTTTTTCATTATTACGCTCCATAACAGTCTGCATGAGATTTTCTGCATTTTTTTTTACCTTTTCTAAATATCCAGCAAGCCCTTCTTCTGGACAAAGCTTGTATGGCATAATAACAATATGAACTTCTTCTTCTTTTAATAAAGAATGATGCGCTAACACATAAGAGCAATTTAAATCTAGATAGCTCCTTTCTTGACTAGAATTAATTCTTTGATTAACTAAAATGCCCTCTGGACCAAAAAAAAATTCTCTCAATCCATTCTGCCATGATTGAATAAGATATGAAGATTTATCTAGAACATCGCTAGCACTTCCTATATTTACAGATTGATCTCTAAAAGAAGGTATTACCATTGTATTCAACTCAATGAAAATCAATGATTTATACTGATTATTCTTTTTTTTATCTCTACATTTTTTAAATTTTTTTTGAAATATGCTGTCATAACCTGCAGAAATAGACGCCCCTCTGAGTAAAGATCATTATTTTTAAAATATATAATATCTATTTAGGTAACTCTCTAAGCATTTTTAATGATTATGAGCTATACCTTCTTTACATTATCCTTAACCTTTTTAGGAGTCATTTGAGCTACGAATAGATCTTTTGGCAAATTCATGCTAACTTTACCAATACACTTATAGTATTTGTCATTCATATCCAAGCTCCCTAACACAACATTACTTTGAACAAGGCGCCTTCTACTTTAATAATTTTTTTAAAATAAATTTTTCTAATTCTTCTGAATAATTAGGAAGTAAAGACGATAAAAAGATAAAAGGAAGCTCTTCATCAACATCTAAAGCTACTTTTCTATGGCCATGGGAACAAAGCTCAGGCGTTTTATGTCTTGATATAACAGGAGCAGTAACGCTTAAATCTAAGCCAGCAGCAAACTCTTCTTTTAGCCTGGAATTTATTAAAAACGTCCTTTCTAAATACAATGCATTTAATTTGATTTCCCCAGGAAAAGATGTATCACGCCATGGTTGATAAGACTCTGTCAACATGCACCTCAATGATAAGAAAATTAAGGAAGGTACAGTTTTATGTATTGGCTCCCCCATAGCTGCTCTCATCTCGACATACAATTCTTTCCATTCTGCCAAATTAGCAACAACAGTCTGCATTAAAAGATCTCTTGCTGCCATTAGATTTGTATTATTTCGGTGTAGTAAGACCTCTCTTATCTTTCCTTGATCGCTTCTCGGATAAGAATTTTTAGATAATTGACTAAAAAATTTTGCATAATATTCCCTTTGCTCTTTAAATAAAGCGCCTATCACAATTAAAAATTGCAATAACTGCCTTTGCCCTAACATGAATACTTGTCTATTTGACGACTCACAAGTTATTATATAGCTCGTGCTTGGAGGTAACATTTTTAACAAAGCAACTAACTGATCCATAGCCCTTAGAGCAAATTTATCTCCAACTATATCTGAACCCCAAGATAGATATTCATTATATACCTGCTGAAAAAGGCTTATGCTTACGCTGCCTTCTTCTAATCTATAACTAAACTTTGGACTAATATATTTACATGTAAAACCATACACACTACTCCTATTAGACGAATGACAATGGGAAGAAAAGAGATCTTGCACAACTTTACGCCACATTTTAATCACAGAAGAATTTGTGGTTAATGGTTTCTTTAAAACCATTGGTGTTTGTTGTAAAGCTGCGGCATATGCACTAGTATTAAAAGTCATTTTTCCAAAAAATATTTATTACTAATACAACAAGTTTTATAGAATAAATTGTTTCTTAGCAATTCCAAGCTATTTTAAAAGAACCTAATCATCAGAATTTAAAACGCTTAAAAAGAAAACCTATTAAACTAGTCATTCTTTGTGTTAATAGCTACAGACAGGTTCTTATTCTTTTAGAGTACATTTTTCCAATAATGCTTTGGTTAGAGCTTTTTCTACTGCTTCTTCATAACCTTCTACCAAAGAAAGCATTGGCATTAAATCTAACTCTGGAATGTAATCACTGTAGCTACGATCCAATCCTTCCATTGTGAAAGATGCTCTTTGATCTATAACCATCATCACATATTGATTTCTTTCCCAAACAGCTTTCTGAATCCTGCCATCTTTTATTAATTTTTCTTTTATTAATTCTGCAGTTAGTAAACCCCCTCTAACCAACATTGAAGATGCTGCTCCGCCTTCTGGCATCTTGAGAATGGTCTGTAATGATAACGCTAACAATGATGGCATTGGAGATTGTTGAATCACACCTTCCCCTCTATGTCCTATAAATATTGTCCTTAAATCTCTAATACACTTTAAAATCTGTCTTGCGCATTTACCATTTATCTTTATATATCTCTGTAAAACAGAGGCATCTTTATGTAAAGATTGACTAACCTCTTGATTCAACATCAAAGAATATAGCTGCACCTGATCTAATAATGTATGTAATAAAGAAGAGAAGAAACTTATAAGATGCCTTAAATCTAATTGTGCCTTTATTGTCTTTCCCTCAACATCACATGTAATGCCATAAACTGAATGCCTGCATTTTTTAACTATTAACATCATCTGAAAAAGTGAATGCTCTAAATGGTTTTCTAGAAATTCATCTTCTGGATTATACGGCGTTACAAAAATCTTTGCATCTATACCACCAAAATCACCTGTGGCTATTCCAATCCAAGCATGACCTGCTAAAACACATTGTGGCCATTTAATTGGACATAGCTCTTTATTTAGCGCATCAGGGTTATCATTAAAAGTATGTTCCACAAAATATTTAGAAAAAAATTCCCTCCAGAACTGAATGATTGGAGAACTTCTTGTTAAAGGTCTTTCTGATATTTCTCCTGTGCTATTTAAAGAAATACTACTTCCTAGAATAGATGAAAACGCCATATATACTTTTTAATCCTTACATTTTGAGGGCCATAAATCATTTTCTGTATGTTATCATGAGTACATTATCTTTTACAGCCACATGATGCCTCCATGCATCAAAGCTCTACAAATCTCTTCTTGTATTTACACTGCTTACTGATTGTTACTTGGATGAAGATCTGAGGCATCTTCTTCACAAGGCTGTTCATCACCACTCATACATTGTGCAAAAATTTTTTCTACCACTAAATGCTGTAACAATGATTTATAATTAGGAAGCAATGATCCCAAAGGGAAAAGATTTAGCTCTGAACATATATTCCTTTCCTGGGAATCTCTCAGCGAGAGTGCAGGCTCTTCTCTACCACAATGAGGAATAAGCATCACCTTAAAGTCTGCACAAACTTGAGATATAATCTCAGGATAATACCTCACCAACTTTTCTAAATATGCCTTTCTCAAAGGTATTTCTGTAGGCAAAGCATTAGGCTTAATGAGCGCGCTGCATGATAACGCCAGTAAAGTATTTGGCGTTACACCTAATCCTCCCCCACGCTTTTTATATTCCATCCTTAATTCTATTAGAATGCTCTTTATCAAAGGCAACATGTGACAACGTATTATTGCTTGTTCTTTCCGTCGCATAATCTCTAACTCGCCTACATTAGGCAACATATCAAGCAACAAGTATTTATAAGATAAATTATCTTGTAGAAAATAAAAAAAAGATGCCAATAACTGTATAAGCTGAATAGCACTCAAGGTATATTCTTCTACCAACACAGGAGAGTTTATTACATCACTCATAGTATTCAATAGCAATTGCATATCTTTTAAGCTTTGAAACATCATTGGATACATTCCTAGTCCATATGGAGATGATTCATAGACTTGTAGACGTGTACTATGGTCAGCCGATAGTTGTACGCGAAGCCAAAGATACTGATAAGGAATGTACGTGCTACCTGTATATGTATGAAGAATGTGACAATGACGCCTAAAGTATGGCTCTAGCAATTGTCTCATAAACACTATAATTGGTGAGTTTACTGTTAAAAGAGGCTCTTGGAGCACTTTTCTTTGAGCCGTGGCTGGCATTTTAGTAAGAGGCAATATAGCCATAGAAATAATTTTTTTAGGAAAAATATAATAAACCAAACAAATTATAACAATCTAATTCACAATTTCTCTAAATATATAAAATTCTCATCTCCTAATACTATTAGAGAAGATTTCACTCTATACTTGAGGTTCTCTACATTTGAGCCACTATATACACCTTAATTAAGAATAAAGATTTATGAAAATGAGTGTGTTATTTACATCCACATTTTTGTAATAATGCCTTTTTAAAAAGCTCTTCATAACCAGTCACCATAGAAGCTAATGGTAAAAGATCTAATTCAGGTAAATAATCTAAAGATTGGGATTCTAAGAAATTAAACTCTGGAGATAGATCTTTAATAGGAATCTTGACGCCGACTCTTACTTTTCTATACACCTCATCCTGAAGCCCTGGATAAAGCAATGCCATCCTTTCTACATATGTTAAAGATAAGGACATATTTTCTTGACAAACTAAAGATCTGTTTGATGCTTTGAAAATAGAACTCAATGCCAAGGAGCGCAATGATAAAACAGAGGGCCCTTTACCTGGTAAAGATAATTCATTCATTTTTTTCAGCATCTTCAGCTGAACAATAGAGTCCTTTATTTGCTTATTTAGCGATTCGATTAAAGATATAGTAGCTCCTATTTTTTGTTGTAATTTACATACAATCCCTTTTGGCATTTCTAGAAGAATCTTTTCTAATAGTTCTGAAGGCATCTCTTGTAATATATTGACAAGAAAATTTATTGACATGTTATTTATAATTTCAAGCAAATCAATTTTAGAGATATCTCTAAGAACCTTTTGTAATAAATTTAATGGTATTATTTTTAATAAATTTACTGAACTTGCAGCTAAAATAATCTTCCATCGGCTGATTGGCTGCTTTTCTAGCACTCTTACTAAGTTTATTTCTGGAAACATACCTGTCCATTCTCTTAAAATGAATATAAAATTTGTTGCTGATACAGATTGCATCCGCTCCATAATTTCATCTTCAGTCACACCTGTATCTTTAGGCATTAAAATGCATTGCATCCTTGCGTATATGTTCCTCCTCATCTTCTGAAGAAAATAGCCCATATTTGATTCAGAGCTGTCTACCTCCCCAATAACTTTTATTTTTTCTTGTTGTATTACACATCTTGTACTCAATTCCTTGGCCTGTAATATCATTTCCTTCAATGCATTACATGATCCTGTCCCCCAAAACTCTGCTGGTAATGCCTCTACAGCTAATCTCAAACGCTGTTCTTTTACACCCTCTATCATACATGAATTATATGATAAAATATCTTTGTATAAATACAGTAAGGATGCCATGCATTGTACAAATGAAGGAAAACTTAGCCTTATTGCTTTGACACTTTTTCCACCAATTCTTGAGCGAACTATAAGAATTTCTCTTTTATTATGCTGTTTAACACGCTCTGTTATCATAAAAATACTTGCTTTTAGATGCTCTATATATCCAGGAAGACCTTCTCTTATTCCCCCTTTATATGGCGCAATAGTAATCATAACCTCTACTTCTTCATGTAATAAAGAACGATATGGTGAAAGATAAGAAAAAATTAAATCTGGGAAAACCATTATTGATTGATTAAAAATATCCCTTTGAGTAACTAAAAGCCCCTTAGATCCAAAGAAAAAATCTTGCAATCTACAACGCCATTTTTGCATCCAAAGTTCAACCGGATACAGAGTATCTTTAGAATTCACTGTATTTACTGATTCAACTTGATCACCAAAGGGAAATATAGCCATTATATGTCACTTAATTAAAAATAAGAATTTATGATCATAATTTTGTAATGTATTTTTTACATTTTTCTAAAAAAAACTATTAGCAATAATAGTCTTTTTTTATAATTAAAATATATCATTTATCATTTTCTTTGTTATTATCCCCACACTTTTCCAACAGTGTCTTTTTAAAAACATCTTTATAACCAGGCAGCATAGACGCTAATGGTAAAAGATCAAGCTGAGGCAAATAGCATTTACTCTGCTCTTCTCCAATAATAAACTCTGCAGCGGTACCCACAAAAGGAATATTCGCTCTAATTCTTACTTCTTGTTGAACCTCTTCTTCAATTCCTGGAGAAGTCTGTAATATCCTCTCTAAACATGTTGAGGACAATGATTTAACTCCTTGAGGAACTAAAGAGCTATTAGACGCCTTAAAAATAGCGATAGCTGCTAAAGAACGCAGCGATAGAATACTTGTTTTATTGACTTTTAACGCAATGGCTCTTCTTTGATAAGCCATGTTTAATTCAACAAGATATTCTTGAATTTTCATATCTAGAGATCTATATCCAATCTCTAGCTTTAAATCAGACACAATATTCTCAGGAAGCTCTAAAAGAATTTTTTCTAATAGATCCAGTGACATATTTTGTAAGATCTCTAAAAGTTTTTTAATTGAAAGGTTCTTTAATATTTCATTAAAATCATTCTTTAACATTTCCTTAAGTGCTTTTTGCAATAACTCTACAGGAAAAATAGGTGCAAATCGTGTTATATCTCTTTTCAAGATGCTTATTAAAAGACTGGTTGACCGCTTACATAAAGCAGTAGTCAAAGCATCTGCCAAAAAACTATCGCATAAATCTACATATACATTTAAAAAATGCTCATCAGATAAAGATATTAGCCAATCCCATACCAGATCTAAGAAGAAGACAGAAGTCCTGCTCATAAAAGAACCTGAAAAATGAGAAAATTGATGCTTCCAACACAGACGTTTTTTGAGATAATCTAACTGGCTTTCTCCCATATCTGGGGTTTTCTTTCTATATATACTCAGTTTATTTACTTCTAAAGTCATTTCTCTTAACACATTACAAAACTCTTTTCCTCCTACTGTTTTTGGCAAATTATGTAGCATTTGCTCTAACGCAACCAAGTTATTACCCTCTTTTAGACATATGTAACTTTTCAATACATCTTTATATAAATTTAAGAATGAAGCAACTAACTGTATCAAATGCATTCCATCTAATTCTATTATTTCTTTAATAGAACCTACCACTTGTTTGCATATACGCACTTTTTTATGTTCACCATACTCTCTAACAAGCTGTAATAGTCTTCTCATATTCGCCTCTGTGAGTCTCTTCCAAGAATCAAAAGTATGCACTCTTGTTAAGTCAAATACTCCTATAGAAATCCACCCATGCACTCTTGAATTTAAAGGAGCATGAGTAACCCATAAAATTGGAAGGCCTCTTAACTGACCTACCATTATTCCCCCTTTATTAAAAAAAAGGGGTTTTATACTACTATGCCAAGACTTAATAAGAGATGATGCTTGCGTTAACGCAGAAAGAGGTTCTTCTATACTTACTTGTTGAGAAGGAGCTCTATTGTGAAATATAACCATATATATATTCGTTAATTAATCCTTATAAATGCTGTGTTGTTATTATGATCATACTTTTCTGAAAACCTTTTCCTAAAGCTCAGTATATAGAATAGTTATCCTTTCTACATATATTAAAGATAAAGGCCTTACTCCTAAACCAAAAACAAATGTGTCTTATGCTGTAAAAATAGATGAAAATGATGACAGCAAACTTTTATAACGTTTGGTCCTTACTACCCCTAAAAAAGGAAATAACATCATTAGGTTTTATCTTGTTGTTTTTTTGAACATTACTTCTTGTAAAATCTTGTGCACTTTTTCTTCATATTCAGGAATTAAAGATACTAAAGGCAATAAATCCAATTCTCCGCGCCATAAGCTTCTTTTACAATTTTGTAAAATTATTACAGGCACACTGTTAAAGCCATTAGCCTTTGCTGTTAATTCCTTTCTACCATACCTACGTTGCATCATCCTTGGCTCAACAGACATCAATTGCATTACTTGAAATTCAACTAGTGAAGCTTCACCAGACTTCGCTGAAACTAAATGATTCTTATATCTATCACTAAACAATGAATTTAACGTTATATCGAATAAAGATCTTATAGACACTGAAGGTGAATTCAAAGACCTATAATGATAAAAACATGTTGGTAAATAATCATTAATAATCTCCAGTAATAGTCGCCAATCCCTATTAGGATGATTAGGCCCTAGTATACCAAGATGAAGATTTACATAATCTCTTAACAAATGTAGCAATGAAGCAAATAATTGAGTCAGCTGTATATAACTCAACTCCCACAAATAATCTGTGCTATCATGTGTAGCTTTTATATAAAATTTTTTGAGACCTTCTTTTCCTCTAATAATAGAAATCATTAATAGCATTGTTTCGCAAATAGCATTTAAATGTATGCTTGAAGCAATAGTATCACTTAAAGCACAAGAATAAGGCCTGAGTGCTAAGACTTCATCCTCTTGGCCCCCCTCACGAGCTAGCTGTACCCAAAGATATCTATATTCTGAGATAGAATATCGAAGAGGATTGCCTTTTTGAAAGGCTGTGGCACATTCTTTTAAGTATGTACTACACATTTCACGAACTATTTTAATAATGAAAGAGCTCTGTGTTAAAAGAGGATCTGTATGCTTTATAGATCTTAGAGAAGAAGCAGCTATTGCTATAGACATTTTACACCATTATTAATAATAAATAATTACATTATATTAACAAAAAAACAGAATAAATGAATTCCATTAAATAAAAAATTATTATGAATAATCTCTTTTATCTAAGATGCAATATATATTTTTCTTGATGTAAAATAATTCATTTATAAATACACCTATTCTTTAACACCTAAAATTTGATGGCGTACATTTTTTTAAAACTTCAACTTTAAGCAATTGAACTAATTGTTCTTTATATTTAGGAAGTAGCGAAGAAAACTTTAACATGGCTAGATGAGGCTCATATATAACGCCTACTTCTCTATTCAAAGTAAGCTTTAGCTGTTCTGTCATCATCCGTGGTGCTATAATCACTCTCATAGTACTGGAGATATAATCTCTTACTTCTGGATAGCTTTGCAATGTTTTTGTTAGGTACACTTCAGTTAATCTAGGAACTTCAAGACGTGATGCATCACATAATGACTTTTGTGGAGAACTTAAAATTTTTTTGAAGGATAAAGCTAATAAAGAGGGGACCTCTTTAACTTGCGCTCCTCCTACCACACCTCTTGCATGTAAATAAATGTTTTTAGATTCTTTTACAGCTTCTTCCAACTTTTCATCCATAAAAGTTCTTGCTCTGACAAATCTTGGCTCATTTCTATAATGTAAAAGTAGGAGGATACTCCTTCGCACATAGAATGGGCTTGAATAAGCATCAGCAGCTATTGAATTAAAAAAATCTATCGAATGTGAATGACATTCTCTCCATAAAGAAAGAAGTATGGAAAATAATTGGATTAACTGCAGGGCCCCTAAAACACATCTATCTCTTTGGACATAACTTTTTACTTCTTCATTATATACATGAGAAATTACCTGACATGGTTCTTTAGAAGGTAAAAGTTTCAGCCTTTGAACTAGTAGAAGCATGTGATTTATGTTGATTGTATTTAATTCTGCCCCAAAAACATTGTGACGCAATGAATCATTCTTTTGAGCAAAAATCTGAACAACCATTAATCCTTCTGCATCAAACTCTCCCCTAGCAAAAATTTCCATAACAGGACACTCATAAAGAAAGATAAAACTAGAGCCAGGCACAAGACATTGCTCATGCAATACACTCTTCCATATTTTTTTCCATAATTTAATAATTGGTGAAGTACATGTTAATGGCTTCTGAAGATCTA
Source organism: Candidatus Clavichlamydia salmonicola (assembly GCF_015356765.1). Taxonomy (GTDB): domain Bacteria; phylum Chlamydiota; class Chlamydiia; order Chlamydiales; family Chlamydiaceae; genus Clavichlamydia; species Clavichlamydia salmonicola. The sequence continues at coordinate 385,606 of NZ_WTCQ01000001.1, read as the reverse complement.
ATGATGGCAACTGAGCTGCTTTAAGCTGGGACACATGATTGAAAGTCATTGTTTAAAATATGATAACCTCTAAATAAAAAATAATATTAATCAAAATACACAAAAGATTTATACCTTTTCTTCAAAAGATATACTTCAGAGAACTATAAAGACAAACTTCTTATTCAATAGATTTACTATCCTTATGCTTTCTTTTCAACCCCTGAACAGATGAAACTGCCAAACTTAATAACTTTTCTATCATAGCTTCTTTTAAGCTTATTTGAACCTTAAGAACAAAAGAAGATAAAGGCATGAGGTTTAATTCTTTCAGACAACCATATTCTCTAGCATTACCTAATTTTATAATAGGTTTATTGCCTTTTAAAGGCATATGAACCTCTATATAAAATAAATGAACTGCTTCTGTTAACAGATAACAGATCAGGGTTACACATAAATAACCTCTCTAATAGCCCTTTCGTAAGATATGGATCACCATTAGCACTATAATTTAACAATCTCTGCAAAGTAATTGCTTCTAAATTACATAAATTTAATGCAGAAGATTTTTGTTACATTATCCCAATGATACTTTGAATGATCTATTTCATATTTTTGAGTAGTACAACATACCTCTTAAAGACCATTAATAACGTTTTCTTTTTGATCTAAGTTTACCCATGTAAAATCATTACCCATGCCTAAAAGGCCTCTATAAATAAGTTGAGAGCATTTATGTTGAAATTTTTTCCCAAGCAACTTCTGCCAAAATTCAATAACCAAAAAAGTAGTGGTTAATACAGCAGAAATATCTAAAACATTTATAAAAAAATAACATAAAAAGGCTCCTGTACTAGAACTTACAGACATTATTTTTCCATCTTTTTTGATTACCAAAAGAAAAAATTACCAAAAATATATTAAACATAACTTTTAACTATCTCCTGGATATGTAATATCTCCTTTACAGCAATACCTTGTACCATAGACTTCCAACCAGGAACAAAAGAATATAATGGCAATAAGTTTAGTTGTGGAGCGCCACCAGCTTCTCGAGCAGAGCCTATTTTTAGGTCAAAAAAAACTCCATCATCCAACAAATCTATATCAATATCAAATTGCCACAAAAATTCCTCTAAAAGTCCTGGATGTGTATTAAAAAGTTCTTTTAAATCATTTTCTCTAATAAGTGAACCTCCTCTAGAAAATTTTAGAACGCTCTTAACAGCAATCTTGTAAGGAATCAAAGCAGATAATGGTACTGTTGATCCCAATCCATGATCACCCATCACCCCTGCCCCTATTATAATCCTTTGCGCCTTGGCTGTAACATCTAATAAAGCTAGAGATTTGGTCATTTGACACATTATCTCATCCCCTGGGACACAGCCACTACTCCCTAAAGCACTAGATCTAACCAGGCCTCTACCTAAATTTATTAGCGAACTTAATAATTGTACTGTATGGCCAGCACTTAATTGGCCACCTCCATCTAGAAATCCTGGGCATATGAAATCTATCTGGTGCCCTAGTGAAGCCCAGTTAGCTATATCTTTTACTATCTTTAATACTCGCCACATACCCAGTATACCTTCGCCACCATCAATCTCTGGATCACATCTTCCTGAGTATTGCTTTTCATTTATCAATACACTTTGAAGCGTGCCATTTTTAGCATTAAAGACCCTTAAATCTATCCATGGAAAGCTATATCCCGTACCTAATTCTTCTTCTATAACTTCTTCTGTCTGGTACTGTTGAATAGCTTTCACTCCCAATCTACTCCAAAATTTCATGATTGTAGATGCAGAAGTTAATAAAGCATCCCCACTATTTCCATCACTCATAAATGAAGGAGCAGATGCTCCTGATATAGCATTCAAAGACATTATTTTTTCATAATTTTTAATTTTGAAAAATAACTTAACAAAAACATGTTATTTAACAAAGAAATACCTTTATATTTCACAAAAACAATGACTTAAGATTTTTTTGCATTTCCTTACATCCTTTTTTACTTATGCTAATATCACTTCAATCCCTTAAATTAATCAAGAATAGCCCTTTTTTAGCTTATTTATTTCCATAACAAGCTTCTTCTCTAAATGCATCTACCCACACATGGATACTTACATAAAAAGACCCCCACAAATATCAGAGGTCTTTTTTAATATAATAGGCTTTTAACTATGTTATAAAAAGATGTTAATCTTTTTATATATGACTATATCTTAAATTTCTTTGCTTCTACTTGCCACCAGCACCTTCTTATTCAATAAAACGATGAAAATTTAATATAGCATCTATTGTAAAACTTATTACATCCTCTTGCCATCCAGGAACAAACGAATATAAAGGCATAAGATTTACTACTTGATTCCCACAATAACTTCTAGCAAAACCCTGCTTAAGCACAGGTTTAGTTTCACCTTTTCCTAGAATCACATCAATATTCCACTGTTGCACAAAGTCTTGTACAATATTCTTATGCTCCCTTAATAAGCTTTTTAATCCTTCTTTGGTCATACAAGTATCTTCTTTATGACCTACCTTCATAATATCCTTAAGAGAAAGTGTTCCAGGAGCAAAAGAAGATAATCGAGGCAACTTCTCTAAACTCGAAGCTCCTACTGAAGCACTTTTATGCATCATTCCATAGATGATAGATATTTGTTCTATTACCTCTAAACAGATCTTCATTGAACATCCGAAATCCTGCTTAAATAAATGTTTAACAAAGAGAGGAGCCTCAACCATCATGCTTTGTATTATGTCTTTACCCATGTTTACTAGCGAGCCTAAGAATTGTAGTGTTTGCTGAGAAGATAAACTCCCCCCTCCATCTACAGATTCTGGACATAAAAAATCTACTCCCTGACCATCTTCAGAATCCTTAGCTAATTTTTTCACCACCTGAAGTACCTTCTTAAGATCTAAAAACCCTTTATTTACACCTTCTCCTCTTACGAACATAGCTGCTTGATACTTTTCCTGCTTTATAAGTACACTGGGACAAGAACCATCATCATTACTATTCAATAAACTTAAAGACACCCAGGTGAAGGTGTAAACAGAAGTAAAACTTGAATCAAAAGACCCTCCCATTGATGGGTGAAGAGCCTTCTCTCCTAATTGACTCCAGTATAAAATTATTTTTGATGTTGGAGTTAATAAAGGGCCATTTCTACTTCCAGTATGTGCTACTACAGTATCCGCTCTTAAAACTGGACTAATTGACATAAGTTTATCTCACATTTTGATTAAAAAAATAAAAATAACGTACACAATATCAACTATTAAAAAAATTGCTTTTTATTAAAAAAAGTTTATTTATACCTTTAAAGGCATCTAGAGAGAATAATTTAGTAAATTCCCCTTCTAAGTATAGATACAGATGTCTTTGATTACTAAAAATACTAGTGGATTTCAAGATATTGCCTATTTGTATAGCCGTATTTCATGGGACACATTTCTTCATCATGGCCTCTACAATTAAATCATCCATCTGCTCTTCATAATCTATCACCAAAGATTCAAGAAAACATAGATTCAATTCTTCTTGAACATATAAAGCCATATTCTCCAATAACAAAAACTTTGCTCCCCCTCTTAACAAAGGAATTAAAGTAATACTTAGTTGACTAAAAATATATTTTTAAGGTTTTTTGTATATAGCCCTTTGTTAGCTTTGGAAGAGAAACTGCTGATCTCTTTATTACTGAACTCTAAGATGATTGAAGCAAGCCCTTAAAAAACAAAGCTAATAGTGATGGTACACGTATGTTGAGAATGCCTTGCTCTTTTGATTGATGATCATAACGCCTTTTTAACTCATTTAAAGTACTTCCTACATAAAAAGAGATCGTATTTAATTGATGTATTACAAAAAGAAGAGAATCCATTTCAAGAGGTGCTACCTCTTCAGAAAATAATCCCAATTGATAATTTATATTACTGTTTAATGTAGATAATAAAGAACCCAATAATTGTAAGAATTGAAGCCCTGATACCTCTAGCTTACTGGATACATCTTCATTTAAAGAACAAGAAACAACTACATATTTTTCACATAAATTGCTATGTTCTGTTATAGCTAGCATCTTTGATAAGCTACCCTAAATAGCAGGTAGCATCCCTGGATTTTTAAGCAAATAAAGATGTGGAGTCAAAAAATATGATCAGGAAGAGTACATTCATCCATTGGTAATCATTGCCTTCATTAAAATCATATGACTTATTCGTATAATGTTTTTAAGAGAAGAGCCATCGATCATTAATCCTTCTTATTCTATACATCTTGAGCATATGTGCCTTATAACAAGATTTTTTAACATCTCTCTATAATTAGGCATAAACGATACCAAAGGCAAAAGATTTAACTCATCATAATCACTGTTTTCATAATGCTGCCCAAACGCCAGCTTATAAGGAATTCCTGAAAAACTAGGAACTAGGTATATGATCCTTCCCCGCCCAACCTGATCTACAATCCATGGATTTTCTTCTACCAAAGCCTCTACGCTATGTATAGTCAAAAGTTCTCCAACACTCAAAGCTTTCAATAACAGCCTTTGTATCGCTGAATCAGTAGAGGATATAGAGCTTATAATAAATGTAGCACGCGAAGATGGCGCTGACTTTCCCTGAAGGACTCTATATCTTACTCCTATCTCTAGAAATGCACGTGTAACAAATAATCGCAGAGCATGCAGCTGCCCACCCTGCTCCCATTTTTCCTCATCTCTAGCTTTACTGACATGAGGCTCTAAAACTAATAATGCTATTTTATAATCTATCTGTTGCCCCAACAAAAGTAATAATGCTGCAAATAATTGTGCTAATTGAGCAGCAGGTAGAATTCCTCCCAGCGCTCCTAGATTATGTTGGCGGCTAGGATCAAGACTCCGCACAATAGCCGCCATATTACTCGCGCTTTGTTTCATCGTTTCTACTACTTCTGAAGAAAAGTTATCAGAAAGACAACATTTTAGAGCAAGATCTACTGGACTGACATTGCTATGTATAGTTAATGATAAATTTATCCAGTAAATATTACATGTAAAACAACTAGCACTACGATTTAAAAAATTTTGATAATGCTGCAGAAACGATGGCCGCATCATATCCCGCCACACCTGTAAAATAGATGAAGATGGCGTCAATAGGGATACTATTCTTGGTTGTGCTGAGTCTTCAGTAGGTTCTGGAACATATGGCCGCTTAGCAGCTCGACGGATAGACATTATTATATCCTAATTTGTAAAAAACAAAAAAAATATAAACCACTATACCATAATCAATAAAATATTTTCTATGATTAACAGCCATTCTATTACATCTTTGATGTGCATGGATGCTATGCAGGAGTTATTCTCAGCCTCGTATACATAGTATCTGTTCTGTCAAGAGTATTAACTTTTTAGAAAGACTTTGACTTACTACACATAAAAACATCCTTGAAAAACTATCCACAGTTTAAAAAAGAATTGTGCCAAAAAGATAATATAGATCTCTGTATTTTGATAAACTGGTTATTAATCTTAAGAACTCTTCTCTACTAAGTCTTCTTCTGGACTTATCTCACATCAATCTAATAACTTATTCGCACATGTAATCGCCATTAAAATACTTCTTTCTCTTAATAAAGCTGGATGGTGCCACTGATCTAAAAAAGCACTTATTTAGGTAAGGAGCTACTACTAATTCTGCAATAATTTTACTAAAACTTTCTTGTATAAATAATTAATAAAATCCCTATAATTTCAAAAATGCTTTCCCTATTTTCTTATCTTTTTATAAAAATTTACCAAAAACTTTGACCATTTATTCTGACTATCTTTCTTAAGATCTAAATCTTTTAAAAAAATACCTTTGGGAGATATTTTTTTTAAAATAAGTTGTTCCAATCTTTCTTGATGACGTGGAATGAAAGAATAGAAAGGAATAAGATAAAGATCTTTACAATCATCTTGCCTTTCTCTTTCTTGATAACAAAATTGAAGCCCTTCTTTTTCTGCTATAACAGGAGGCGCTATACCTAACCCTACGAATTCTGCAAACTCTTCTTTTAACTGAGGCTGTATTAAAAAAGTCCTTTCTAAATACACAGGACTTAATTGCAAACACGACCTCTGATTCCATGGTTGATACGATGACTGACACATACAATTCAAGGCCATAGAAGTCAGCGAAGGCACTTTCCAGCCTATATTTTCTCCCATAGATATCTTCATAGCTATATAAAGCTTTTTCCATTCTGATAGCTTCTCTAAGACCAGCTTCATTAAAAAATGTTGTTGTTCTACTAGATATGGATAGTTTCTCTGCGTTAATATCTCTTTTACATCTTTTTCTCTATAATGCCTTGGGTAATAACCTTTTAATAATTCATCAAAAAACCTTCTATAATAAACCTTTTGTTCTTTGAATAAAAAAAGCATCACAAACAATAATTGCAGTAATTGTTTTGGGCCTAAAGAGAAATTCCATCTATTTGGTACAGCAGACACAACTCTACAACATGTATTTGGAGCTAAATCTTTTAGCTTTACAACAATCTGCGCCATTGCTTCTACACTTCTTTTATCTTGAATTACTTGCCATACACAACATCTAGAATCATCACACACCCTTTCTGAAAGAACTACCTCTAACACTCCCTCCCTTGTTACTCTATGAAATACCTCTGCCCTGATATACTCACATACAAAAGTATTTAAACTGTTTATATTAGTAGGACTACATTGCTGTAAAAATTGGCTTTCTACAATATTACGCCACATTTCAATAACAGGAGAAGTTGCTGTCAATGGCTCTTTAAAAGCTGTTTGCGTTCTTTGTAACGCACATGCAATTGGATCTATAGGCATTTATTGGACTATTATTCTTAGTTTATTAAAAAAAAATTACTTAAGATCAACGATCTGGTCATTGAACAAATATTTTATCTAATAGCTCTTTCTTAAAATCAGGGCTTCCATCATCCCTAGAAGCTAATAATCCTTTATACAGCAATACATAGAACTCATGGAAGCCTTTCTTTTGCTCGTCAGATCTAATATCCTACTTCTAGATACTCTACCATGGCACGATCAGCAGCTTAAACATCATGATTTTGTCATATTTTTTAATTTAAAAAAGAAAAAGCTATCAAAAACATGTTATTTACCTTCTTTAGTAATAGTTTTTTCTTCTGTTTCAATAAAAACAGAATGTTCACTAAGCAAGCCTCTTTAAATATACCTTCACTGATATTAATCATTTTTATAAAAAAGAGATTTTATACATACTTTGCAACTCTTGTATTAACACCCTTTTCTTGACCAAATAGAACCTTAATTTTCTTAAATCAAGTTCTCCATGATTTCAGCACCATGTTTTCTTATTCATTAGCAATGAAGAGAACCACATTTCTCTAGTAACTCTCTTTTAATAAAAGGCTCTACCGTTTCTTTAAGAGCAGTTAGTTTTTGTTTTCCTAAAACAATACATGCTGGCATAGAAAGTAAATCTAGCTCTTTAAGATAACCAGGCGAACGAAATCCTGAAAAAGCAACTTGATGCTCTATTCCTGGAGCAGATGGCTCTACACGCACTTCTAATTGCTTACTTAAATCATTTACCAGATTTTTATTTATTAATAATGTTCTATTTATATATGTCATTGTTAATGGCTTTTTAGAAGTATTTCCTTTTTCTAGCTCACCTTTACTAAACTTTAAAATAGTAATCACTGACAAAGATAATAAAGATGGCACCTCTTGTTTAATTGATAATACTCCCCGTAACCTCATATAAATTGCTCTCATTTCAATAATTCCACCCTGATATGTTTGCACCATTATAGCATACTCTGGAGGATCAGGAAAAAAGACAGGCGAAACAGGATATGACATACTCAAGTGATATTGAAAATCTTTTAATAAATAAAAAAATGATGCAAATAACTGCACCAATTGAAGACTATTGACAGTATGTCTATGAGCTGTTCTGCTATTCACTGATATGCCTGTTCGAGATATTATTGTATAAAGCTGCCCATGAACACTTTTTTGAGCAATAGAGCGCATCTTCTCTATTGTTCCCAATAACTCCATTGCCTCTTCTCTATACCCATCACTACTTTTAAGATAATATTTTTTTTTAGTGTAATATGATTTTAAACGAAGAACAATTTCTGTCTGCAAACCTTCAGTAATACTTATTATACAAGGAAAAAAATATTGATATTTAAACCCAGTAAATGCTCCATTCATTAAAAAAGAAGACTGTCTCCGACAAGAGATTTCCATAACAATACGCCATATTTTAACAAGGGCGTGTTCCTGATCTAGCATATCAACAAGCGTTGGAACTCCTTGTGAACGAGATCTCAACAAAGGCGCTATCATTTCGATTTTTTACAAAAAATTAAATAAGCAAACAAGAATTCTATCATAAAAAAAACATCCTACACAGCACTATTTCTTAAACATATAATCAGAGAGCAAATCCATCATCTTCTTTTTTTTATGCTCTTTCTTAAGATGTTCTGAAACTATATAAGGACCCACCTCTGCCTTATTAACCTTCTGCCATCCTTTATACCTAAATTAAATATACTAAAACTCAATAAACTACTTTGTTAATCAATCAGTCTCGTTTGCTACTAATGTTTCATAAATCAGTTGTGCTAATTTTTCCTGATACCCTGGTAATAACGAAGGAAAAGTAATCAGAGATAGTTTAGGGCAATACTCTTTCTCCTGTTGCACCTGAAAATAAAGCTGTGGCGACCTTTCTGATACAGTAGGTATGGTTAACTCTAATGGCATGATTTTTAAAAATTCTTCTTCTACCTCTGGGTGTAGCATCAACATTCTTTTTATGTATAAGGGTGTTAATTTACCCTTTATAAAAAAAGATCCTTCTTGCTTAGATTGATAAGATGATTGTAGTGCTCTTTGGAATGATAAAGCAGTCAAAGAAAGCACTGTATGAACTGGCTTATTTTCCATAGATTTTTTCATTTTTACATAGATCTCTTAGATTATAACAATTACTTGAGTAAGAACCTGTAGATGATCCTAAAAAACATTTTTCATAATAAAGATTCTGTTCTTGAGCTAGAAATATTACTGTAAATAAAAATTGCAATAATTGCTTTGAATTTAGCCTAAACTCTCTTGCATCTAATTCAAAAAAGAAATACAGCAACATATCCCTGAATCCAAATGCTTTAAAGCCCTTGCTAAATCAGCTATCTCCCATATATTTTTTCTATCTTCAAATAGATCTAGATCTTTGGTTGTACAGTGATTGCGTATATTTGCTACAACACTTCCCTCTCATTCCTTATTGCCCTTTCGCATATAATTTATGCTTGGTGATACATATGTAGATGTAAAAAGTCTTAAATTTGCTGTATTAGCAGGAACATAGTGTGAAGCAAATGCATCTCCTACAATTTTACGCCATATTTCAATAATCAAAGAAAGCTGAGGTATTGGTGGCTCAAAATTTTCTTCTTTTTTGCTTATTGCATTCGAATATGTAATGGAATTTAACATAATGTTTCTTTCTCCAAAGTTAATATTCTAAAGCGATTCATTACAAAAAGGTTCTACTCTTATACTCACTGTTTTCCATATTTTATCAAAAATTCCAAATCCAAGAACAGCAGAGCCTGTAATAAAATCAGGAATGCCACATACCTGCATTGGTGGAGGTAATCTATAACTAGACATAAAACAAATCCCTATTGTAATAGGCAAAAAATATTTATTATTATATACATCTTGAACATATGTGATTTACAACCAGGTCTTTTAACATCTCTCTATAATTAGGCATAAACGATACTAAAGGTAAAATATTTACCTCTTCAACATCATTACTGAAATTATAGCCTCCAAACTGAAGCTTATAAGGAATTCCAGAACAACTAGGGACTAAATGTACCTTTCTTCCTCTGCCAACCTGATTTATAATGTGTGGATTTTGTTCTATTACAGCCTCTATACTCTGTCTAGTAAGAAGTTCCCCAGAACTTAAAGCTTGAGTTAAAATCCCTCGAATAACTTTATCAGACTCAACAATAGAATTTATAGAAAATGAAGCAGCTAAAGGCCCTGTGGGCTTCCCCTGAAGATATCGATATTTTTCAACTATCTTTACGAATACACACTCAAGGAATTCTTGCAGCTTAGTAAGCTTCACTCTCTCATCCCATTTTTCTATGTCTCTCGCGTGACCTACATAAAGCTCTAAAGCTAATAATGCTAATTTATACTCTATCTGTTGCTGCAATAAAAGCAAGAAGGCAGCAAATAATTGCGCTAATTGAAAAGCCGCTATAGGGGATCCATTTGCCCCCAAATTATGGCTTTGGTGAGGAGAAAGACTATGCGCAACAGCTAGCATATTACTTGCGCTTTGTTTTATATCCTCTAACACCCTCCCAGTAAAGTTATCAGAAAGCACACATCTTATATCAAGACCTACTGAACCAATATCTTGCTGGACAATTAATGATAATTTTACCCAATACCAATTACACCTAAGAGAAACAAAACTACGACTTGAAAAATCTTGATAATGCTGCATAATAACTGGCTGCATAATCTCTCTCCATACCTGTAAAGCAGATGAAGATGAGGTCATTGGCAGTGATACTACATTTGATACTCCCAAGTCTTGCCTAGGCTCTAATCCAGATAACCCCAAAGGCACTAGTGGTAGTGACATTTTCATATCCTAATTTGTCAAAAAAAAAACAATATAACATTTTTAGAGAAAATATTTTTTATTTCTTACAGCAACTTTATATTATTAAAATTAATGGATGATTTATATAACCTACTCTACTCAACACATACTTTGTAAAAATCTTGGCTCTTTAGTAGATATTTAACTGTTACATATGTAAAAAACACCCTTTAGCATGGGGACAGCGCTAAGGGAAAATTTATCTGAAAAAATACATGAATCTCAGTCAAGTGCAAGGAAGAACTTCCTTTAATTTGAGATCCTAATAAGCAAGCTGTTCATCTTATAAACTACTGTCTGATAAGTCTTCTTCTGGACTTAGCCCAAATTAATCTAATAACCTAATAAGAAATACATCTATTACTGTTTTGCCATATTTGAGCTTCTAATCTAATGCCACCTTCTTCTTCTCCTAATGGACAAATTATCCTTACACTAGGAAATTTATAAACACCCTATTTTTTCTTTTACATCCCATAAATGTAATCTTTATATGTTCACTTATAACTAGAAATCAAACAAATCCTTAGCGTAATAGAAAGAATATTTATGATATACATCTTGAACATATATGCTCTATAACTAGATCTTTTAACATCTCTCTATAGTTAGGGACAAATGATGCTAAAGGCAAAAGATCTAGCTGTGCAGTAGCACTACTGTCATAATAATTTCCAAGCTTAAGACTATAAGGTATTCCTGAAAAACTAGGGACCAAATATAGCTGTCTTCCCTTAATAACAAAATCTATAATATCTAAATTCTCTGCTACCAAAGTCTCTATAACCTGTCTAGTAAGAAGTGCCCCAGTACTCAAAGCTTGATTTAAAAGTCTTTGGATCGCTCTATCAGAAGAGGACATACAACTGACAAGAAATGAAGCTGGTGAAGATTGCTCAGGGGCTCCTTGAAGAGCTAGATATTTATTCTTGATCTCTATTAATACAAGATCCAAGAATGCTTGCAAGTGGAGCAGCCGCCTTCTATCTTGCAATTTTTCTATATCTCTAACCTTACTTATATGGGGCTCTAAATGTAATAATGCTATTTTATAATCTGTCTGTTGCTTTAACAGAAGTAACAACGCGCCAAATAACTGAGTTAATTGAACAGTAGTTAAAGATCCTCCTAATGGCCCTATATTATGTCTTCCAGTAGAAGCAAGAGCACGCACAAGATTTAGCACATTTATCTTACTTTTTTTCATTTTTTCTACTCCTGATACAGTAAAGTTATCAGACAAGGAAAATTGCAAATCAAAAGATAATGGACCAGGTTGATCATTTATTAATAATAAATCTACCCATTGAAAATTACATGTAAAACAACCATGACCACGACTTAAAAAATCTTGATAATGTCGTAGAAAAGCTGGCTGCATAATCTCTCTCCACACCTGTAGAATAGGTGAAGATGGGGTTAGAGGCGCCTCTTCATTTGATACATTTAAACCTTGGCTCCGTGATGTTGATGGGATAGACATTATTATATCCAGATGTGTAAAAAATAAAAAAACATAATAATAAAAAGACATAATAATAAAAAGATATAAAGAAATATCGATATCTAAATAAAATTTTTTCTATTACTTACAACTTCTTTGTATTATTAAAATTAATCGATGTTTTATACAACTTACACTTTTCCTACTGTACCCAACTTATCTTCTGTAAAGAATATTAGCTCTTTAGTAGACCTTTAGCTACTACATATAAAAAACACCCTTTAGAAAGAATCTAGAACTAAGAAAAGATTTATCTGAAAAATACATTGATGCCTTTCATGTGCACAGAGTAGCTCCCTTTAACTTGAAATCCTAATATCTGGACTATTTATCTTATGAACTCATATCTGATCAGTCTTCTTCCTTCTTCTGGACTTATCCCACATCGATCTAATAACCTATTAGCAACCATATCTACTACTTTTTCTTAATCACTCCGAACGAGACTATGCATAGACATAAGATCTAGCTCTCTTACATAATCTTTGCCAACCTTTAAAGGACCCCAATCAAAGTCTATCTTTTTATTGTCTAAGAAATATACTTTTTTGGTCTCTCTTTGGAATAGCTTTTCTATAGTCTCTGGATGGTACTTACATATGTTTTTTGCACATGTTTTATTAAAAGGTCTTCCCAAATTTTAACTGTATCTACAATGGGTACTTCAGAACGATGTAGAATATGGTTATAAGATAAAAACAGTAAATATGGTACTGATGGCGACTCTCTTTCTTGAACGCCTCTATAGATACTTTTTAAACTTTGCAGTGTCTTGCTTATATATTGTAAAACCTTTTTGTTTGGCTTTTTTTGCTTTGTGCCCTGCAAATTTTGTGCTGATTCTTCTTAAAAATCATTAGACCTTTCTTTGTGTATTGGCCTGATCTTTAGCTTGTTTTAATATTTCATGCAAATTTAATAATGGTAGCTCATTAATTTTAGGTTTTTTCTCTTACATAAAATTGCTGGAATCTTTGGATTTTTATGTCCCAGAATCTCTATAGGTGCACTTATAATAACCTCTAAAGCTGATAATGATAATCTATAATCTCAAGCAACGATCAATCATCTTCGTTTTTTTCATGGTCTTTTTTAAAACTATCTGAAGTTACAAAAAACTCAAAAGTCTTCTGGTCATCTAAACCTTCAGGTAAAGGTTGATACTCTGGAGCTATACGAGGTGTATAGTCCATAGATGCCTTATTAGCATCCCAGTTGTACTTATAACCTTCTTTATTAGTAAGATTTACTGCATCTTTAAATCCAGAAAGAACCTTAGGACGAATAAACATCATAATATTTCGTTTTTGTCTTTGATCAACAGTTCTGCTGAATAGATTACCAATAAAAGGTATAGAACCTAATAAAGGCACGCCTGAACGAATTTTTACAATTTTATCACGTATGTGACCACTCATTACTAAGAAACAACCATCTGGCACTTGTAAGCGCGTAGAAGCAAATGTTTTACTAGTAAATGGTGTAAGCAAACCTAATGCTGACTGCATTTCAGAAATTGTTTGCTCTATCTGCAATGTAACAACATTATTAGGGGCAATAGTAGAAGATACTTTTAAATCCACCCCAACATCTTTGTAAGAAATATTTTGTCCTACAGTATTGCCTGTTGGAGAATTAGATGTTGTACTTTGAGTTTGATATGGAATAGTTTGCCCAACAAAGAACTTCGCTTCTTGAGTATCTTGAGCCATAATCCGTGGATTTAACACTATAACTGTATCACCATCTTGATCTAAAGCACTTAGTAAAGCTCCTAAAGATAAGAAAGATTTTCCTCCATGACTAATCACATTACCTAAAATTCCAAGCCCAAAGGAAGCAGAACCTGTAATAAGATCAGGAATGCCACATACCTGTGCTGGCGTTGGTAATGTATAACTAGACATAGATGGCGCTTTTCCTGATTCTGGAAAAGCTCCTGTTACCATTTTTGGAAGAGGTGAATTGGCATTCATAAGACCTGATCCATAGGCAACTTTATTTTGGTCATCACCCATTGCTATCCATTGAACACCAAAATCAAAAGAATTCTCTAGTGATGTGTCCAAAATCAACACTTCTATATAAACTTGCTTTGGTGGTTGGTCCAATGTTTCTAAAAGTTGAACAATCTTTTCTGTGTCTTTACGATTACCAGCAATGACTAATGAGTTATTCGATTCTAACCACCTTATTGCTTTTACAGATTGTACAAAATCTTCAGACATATGTTCAGCTGTAGCCAAACTTAAACCTATCTCTTGCAAAGATCGAGCTACTATATCACCACGTTGATATTTTAGCTTGTACATGAAGAAGGAAGGCGCTGATCCTTTTTTATCTCCTTCTGCCATCTCTACTATCCCTGAAATTGCAGGTACATCTAATGATTCTATTAATTTTATAGCTTTGTTTAATAAAGCTTTTGAAGAAACTAAGAAAAGTCTATTTGTGCCAGGCTGAGATGTTACCTTGAATGTTTGCTCTTTTGCCAAGGAAGCCATTAAATCTAAAACATATGATGCTAGCATTTCTGGATTTGCATGCTTAACATGATATTCTATCATATCAATATCACCAGAAATGCTATCTAATGCTGCTAACAGATCACCAGCTTTATTAACATTTGCTGTTATATCAGATATCACAAGATGAGAAGTCTTTTCTGAAGCACTTAAAATTGCATCTTTGGAAAGTAATGGCTTAATAATATCTAACGCAACCTGTGGCACTAAAGTATATAGCTTGAAAACTCGGGTAATAACAGTCGCATTATTCGTTTCTTTTAAATTACTCTCAGTAACTACTGTAGATAGTCGAGAAATTCCTTCATTCTTATAAATTAAAACACTATTCCCTTGTTCAAGCACTTGCAAATCATGCATTTTTAATACTTGAAGTAAGATAGCTGATAAATCAGCTACTGACGATTGTTCTTGAGAAACAAGACTAACATTAAAATCTAAATCTTGGCTGTCATAGACAAAATTTGTTCCAGCAATTTTGCTAACAAATTGCAGTAACTCAATCACAGAAATATTATCAAAATTTACAGTATATCCTGTAGAAGGCTCTTCTTCTTTATTCTTAACTACCTTTTTAGGAGGCGCATAGCCATTATCAGGAGCTATGTACTTCACTGAACTAACTTGAGGTACTTCTTCCTTAACTGGCACATCTGGTTTTTTTGTTAAAGAAGCTAGTGCTTCATTTGTAACAGATGCTAGCTTGTCAAAAGAAAAAAATGTAGGTTCATCTGGCATTTCTCTTGGCGGGCTCTTGAGCTCTTCTTTCTTTTGCTCTACTGTTGCAACATTTTGATTAATCCCTTCTTCTTGGGTACTTTGATCAATATTTAAATTATTTAATGAATCAGCATTAGGATCTATTGGCTGAAGATTAGGTATAACTGGCTCTTTTTTCTTTTCTACTAAAGATTTTATTCCCCCTTGAACAAAAGATTCTGCAGAAATAACCAGGTCTTTACTCTCTTTAGTTTCTTTAATAAATCTCGTGACTTGTTTTTCTTTTTGAGTTTCTCGCCGAATTATTAATTTTTTTACTGCCTCTTTCTGATTCACCATTCGCTGCTTTCTTCTCAATACAGACATTGGTCTTACAGTACGGCGTCGTTGTGGAGTTATAGTCGTTTGAGCAGTTGGCAGATGAACAAAATTTTCTACCTCCGCCAGATTGGCCAACATCTCAGGAGAAAACTCATCCAAAGACCTTTTTGATAAATCACGACCTTTTTCTAATAAATCAAACAAATTGTTAGCTTTATCTTTGCAGGCATCAAGAAGTAGCTCTTTTTCCTGTAAAACAGCATTCTTTCTTCCTTGTACTGAAGAAGAACGAGGACCTCCATGAATAGCTGTTTTTCTAAAAGCTTTTTGCTTTTCTATTCTAGTAGTTGTTGATAAAGAGAGAGCTGTTTTTCTTTGCTCTGCACGGGCATATGTTCGCTTTCTTGAATTTCTAAGAGCTTTCTTTTTTTTAGATTTTCGTTCTTGCCATGTATCTTCTTTAGATTCTACAAAATGAGTGCTTTGAGGCATTGGCTCAATAATTTGTTTAGAATTATCTTTTACTTCTATCTTTCTAGGTTGTAAAAGTTCTTGTTCAGTGCCAACACTGGCTTGTTGCCATTTTTGGAGTGTAGAAGAAAAAGCACAGTCCTCGCCAAAGCCTTCTTTCTCATCTTCAGCAGGGCCTTTAAATAAGTAGTAATTTTTATTAGAAAAAGTAGATCTAGAATTGTCTTTTTCATATAATTTGGGATCAATAATAGCAGCATCTAGGTTTGTCACCAGGACTAAGGCTATAAAAAGTGTAAACAGCATGAAGCTAACAGAATGCAGCCTCTTAATTTTAGGATGCATACTATCAATCTCTTGGTATCCCATACTGGAGATTGCTTTTCTCTTTTTCACGCTACTCTCTTTACACTAATGATCGTTAAAGGATTTGAGTTAAAAGCTCTCATCTTTTTTTGTGACATTTTTAACGAAACAGCTTCCACTTGTTTCGCAGGTCGCAAAAATAGACTGTCTTGTAAAACATTTTTAAAAATCATATCTTTTGTTTCAGGTTGATGAACAACTTTTTCTGGGTCCATATGAAATGCATGCAAAACTGCACCACTTCCTACATGCCATGGCGCTTCCATAATTACTGGCCCTTTTACTGATAATAACCCTAATGAAGGATTACTTGCATTAAGGCTTCTTAAATTATCTCCAGTTGAAGACCATGTCCATAAAGGAGCTCCCCCACAAGAAGTATATGTCAATCGATTTTCTTGCATATTTAAAGTAAGAAAAGAAAATAAAAAATCATGACCTGAAGCAGGAACTAAATCTAATTTTAACCGCAATAAGCGGAAAAAATCCTTTGCATTATACAAATTTGATAGTCCTAACACCAATCCTTTTAACATCGCTGTTTTTAATAATCCCTCTATCCCACTCATAAACGACTGAGCTAAAACAATATAACAGTAATGCTGATTTACTTGAACCCAATCGTAATATACCCATGGTGTTGCAGCATCATTTTTAGTTTTAACAGCTATTTCTATACCATTTGGTTGTGTATGAGTATCTAATGGACATAGTAAAACTGTACTTTTCTTTAAATCTTCATTTAGCTCTCCAAGAAAATCATTCCCTCGCATATCTTTTTTTAATTGATCTGATCTCATGTAAATAGACAAATCTTTCACAAAATCCACGATATCATCATATCGATTACATGGATCTGGCTGTAATGCCTTATTTACAATCTTCTGCATTCCATTTGGCAATAATGATAACATTATGCGTCCATAAGACAGTCGACCTAACACCAACTCATATGCAATAACCCCCAATGCATAAATATCAGTAGAAAAACTAATATTCAAAGGATTTCTTTTTTGTTCTGGACTCATATAACCTGGAGTTCCAGCAAAGCCTTTAGCTACTAGATTTTCATTACTATTATTAAATAAATAAGAAATACCGAAATCTATTAATTTAATTCCGCCTTCTTTAGTTAATAAAATATTTTCAGGTTTTAGATCTCTATGAATAATACCATGAGAATGTAAATGAACTAACGCATGCGCTATTTGTAAAATAGCGCTACTAGCTTTTCTTAAAAACATAGTTTCTTGAAGAATGACTTCTCTTAAAGAAATTCCTTGGACAAATTCTGTGGCTAAATATAATCCCCCCTCCCAATGTCCATGCCCATATAATTTTACAATGTTGGGATGATCTGTCATGCTAATAATTTTACTTTCACTCAAAAATGCATCAACCATATCTGATCGTGAAACTAATTCTTTGGACAAAATTTTTACAGCTATAGGCTCGTAAGTTTCTGGATGCGCAGCAAGAAAAACAGTACTTTTCCGGGAACGACTTAATACGCCCTCTATCTTATAGCCACCTATCTGTTTAGGAAAAATACCTCCTTCCTTGAAAGGACAAAATTCCAAATCATTCTTTATCATACTATAGTTTTAGAACTCTTACTCCTAGCATATCACCTAAAGATATTAATTCGCCCTGTCCTACTTTGGTCCCATTTACCACTAAATCTACACCTCTTTCTGGAGATGTCCCTAAAGGAATAAGACTTCCTGGCGTTAACTTCATAATTTCTTCTAAAGTCATTTTAATACGACCAACTTCAATAGTCAATCTGCAAGGAAATTGCTTTAATCCTTGAGATCGTTGCTGTTGATCTGCTGCTGATAACTGTGATGGAGCTCCTTTTCCAACTATAACCTCATCTTCATCATCTTCATTGTACATATTTACCTCTTGATTCAGATACCCTGTAATTTTAAAATTAACACCATCATCCATGAAGCGACCACTAAATAAAGGCTTCCCTTCATTAAGAGCTAAAAATGCTCCTCCTTCTTTTTCATCTGGATCAAAAAAGCAGCCATCTAAAACAATGAAATCCCCTGTTTTAACAGACATCCACTCTACAGAAGAAAGAGAGGAAAAGCCCACTTCTACTGCAAGATCTAACACCAATAATGGATCTGCTTCTCTTATATCCATAACCCTTACAGGTACTTCTACTTTTTTAACACAGTCCATATAGACAGTAAAAGGAATGATCAGTCTTCCAAAAAAAGTTCCATTTGGCAATATCCAAGCAACTTCAGACATTAAATTTTTATCTGATAAAGGAGGTAATTTATGAACTATTTGATCACTAACTCGTAAAGCTATTGGCATCCATTTTAAAGATTCTGTCATCCGTAAGCATTCAGCAGCAAGATAATACATAAAACTGAATAAAGCATCTTGCTCGAGAAAAAAAGCAGCTGTTTGATTTCCACCTAATAATGCGGCCATTAATCCTTTAGCTTCATTCTCTCCTATAATAAAAAATACATCATCATTCACTGGTTGAATATTAATAGAAAAAATTAAAGCATTTGAAGGCAATCCTGCAAGAGCTTGAGAAGCATTTGCCATTCCCATCTCTCTATAATCAAATTCTGCACTATCCAGACGAAATAAGGCCTTCATTCGATGTTCAAATTCTTTCCATGGAAATGGCGGCCACTGCAAAGAATTATTTTTTAAAGAAAATAATTCTTCATTAACCTTTTTAATCCAACTTAATGGTTTTTCTGTATTAGTCGTGGTGCTCATTTTTTAAAAATCACTTCTTACAATCTATATCATTTCTTTTTCAAGAAGAGTTGGTTCTTCTTCTTCTTGATCTTGTTTACCAGAATCTTGTCGTCTATCTTCTCCAAGATCATGCTGCAATGCTGCCTCCATAAATTGGAAAGGAGTAATTACATCTTCTGTCCCTTGTGGTAGCGAAACTGAATGCTCTCCAACTCGTAATCCTTGTAAAGATAAATTTCTTTTTCCTAACGCTTTCATCAATTCTACTAATTGAGCTTGTCCATTTTCAACTAATTGAACAGCACTAATTTCTTGCGCCTGATCAGTAAAAGAATGGAAAGATACATTAATATCGTTCCCTTCTTTTTCAAGGGCTAAGCCTGCTCCCAAAAATACTGAAGGAACATCCTTAGATTCAGCCATAACCATCTCGACTGTTTGGACTCCTGTAGCCATATCTACTGCAAATGCCATGCTGTCTAATCTATCAACGATTAAATCTGATACCCATGATAGATCTGTTGTTGGAACAGCTTGAGTTGGAGCCAAACTAGCTCCTTCTACAACTGCTTGATTCGCTAATGACGCTTCCTGTACTACTGGATTTTTATTATCTATTTGTACAGGGACTTCTTTTTCATCTTTTAAGAAAACTTTCACAGAATCATGAGATGATTTTTTAGCAAATCGAGCGAGAGTATTGCCTACTTGTAATGATTTTATATCAATTCCATTATGTTTTAATTGATCTACTACATTACGTAATACACTTATCTTTTTTTTATCTATGGAAGGCGTCGGCACTGGCTTACTAAAATTCTCAGAATTTTTGGGCGTTTGTAAAGTTGTGCTGTCTCTTGAATCTAACAAGGTCTTTGGATTTTTTTCTGAACCCCCTGGCAATTCTTTTACATTTTCATTAACTTTTACTTCATTAGAGAATTGAGCAATTTTAGACTCTATATTTACTACTACACCATCTTGCTCTTTTGTAAGTAACAATTGATTATTTAAAAAAGGGTGTGGAAGATCTTCTTCTACAATCACTGTCCCTTCTGGAGCATCTACAAGTTTTGCAGCTTGCTTAGTTATTAAATTTTGTAATGCTGCTAAAATAGAAGCTGATTCTTCTAAATCTAAAAATCCAAAATTTTCCATAACTGAAAAAACCTGTCTTTCTTCTATTGAAGGCTTGCTGTCTATCACTATACTTTCAGCAAAGTCCCCTGGTAAAATTTTAGAAAACATTGCTAATGAATCTTCTCTAGTGTTAACAACTTCTTCTTTTTCAAAAATATTATCATCCCGTAAGAGGTGCAGATCTTTTACCTCCATTTTTCCAAAGGAACTTGTTAATAGATCTTTTTTAGAAGCATCTTCATTAGATTGACGAATTAATCCATCAACCATTTTCTCGTTGTGCCCAATTTTTAAATCTTTTTCATTCTTTGATTCATATTTTTGCTCCACTCTATCAAATATATCCACCCCTGAAGTGCTTTCTTCAACTAGATTATCAGATACAATTTTCTGCTCTTTTTCTTCTAAAGATAGATCTTGAAGCTGTTGACTATCTGTGCTTCTTTGCTCGTTTTTAGAAAATTCTTTATCAACAAAAGACAGATTCTTAGCTTCTATTTTTTCTGTAGTTTCTTGAACCATTGATTGATTCTCATCTTTACTTTCTCTTGTCATTTTTGAATCATAAATTTCTTTATGCTCACCAAAATTAATATCTGAAAGAGTAACAACGTCAGCTTGTTCAATTTCTACAGGTTTAGCTTCTTGTTGCTCTTGAAGATCTACTTCTTCTTCTATGTGCTCTACTTTTTCTGTACTTTCTACAACATCATCTTTTATAGAAACATCATCAGCAACAACCTTAATTTCTGGTAATATTGTAAGTTGAGTCGCAAATTCTCGTCTTCCAGAAAAACCCATCATCACTTCTTCGAAAGAAAGATCTTTTTCTTTATTAATTTCTTTTGAATTAGCAGATTCTGTATTTTTGAAAAAAAATGTTTTTTCTTTTACTGTAGCTTCTGCGTTGTCTTTTGCTTTAGCTTCTGTTTTTTCTTCGATGGAATCCTCTTCCATGGCCTCAGAAGATCCTTCAATATTTTGATCCAATGACTCATCTATATCCTGAGAATTAGATGCTTGAACAGAAAAAATATCTGAGTGTTTTTCAAGAGCCTGTGTTTCTTGCTCTTTAGGTGATTGTAAACGAAATTGTTTTACCTCTCCTTTATCTCCAGCATTCAATGCTTGAGGTTCTGAAGAATCTAAAGAAACAAAGCTGGAATTTACACCATCAGTAGCATTTTCAAATAATTTCATAAGTCACTCCTTATTGTTTTTCTTTTCTACGACGAAGTTCATAAAGTAATTGCCCCATTTCATCTTGCTCTTTCTCTTCTTGCAACTCTTCTTCTCGTTTAGCAATCTTGAGCCATCCTTCTTTATGCATCTTTGTCTTTTCTTCTTCAAGTCGTCGTTTTTGTAAATCTTTTTTAGCCCTATCAACTTCCCTAACTGCTTTAGTAACAAATTCTTGCTGCTTTCGGACTTTTTCTTCTTCTTCTGCAAGCTGTATTTTTACTACTTGAATATACGCTTTCATTTTTAGAACTTCTTCACTAGTAGTTCCTTGATCTAAACTATCACGTAATTGCGTTATTTTTTGTTGATAATGGCTAAAAACACCATCTCGTTCTGCTTTTACTTTTTTTAATTTCTGTTGTTCAATTTCTAGAAGGCGAAGTTTTTCTTTAACAACTTTTTCAGCTTTAGATACGCGATCCTTCTTAATAACCAAAACCCTTTCCAGGGGATACTTTAACATAACATACCGCAAAAGAATTAGAGCAACAATTACCGAAATAATGCTCTTAATTGTTGAGCAGCTTCTTGATAATTAGGGCGTTCACTTAAATCTTGTTTCAAAAAGCGATTTAAGCGATCTATATGATCTATCGCAAAATCGACATCCTTATCTGACCCCCGCTTATACTCACCTAGCTTTATCAACATTTCATTGTTTTTGTAGTTAGCTAATACTTCTCTTGCTTTACCAATAACACGTCGCTGATCTTCTGGAACAATAACAGATAATAATCGGCTAATAGATGTTAGGACATCAATCGCTGGATAGTGATAACCTTGCGCTAATGAATTAGATAAAACAATGTGTCCATCTAAAATAGATTTGACTTCATCTGCTACTGGCTCATTCATGTCATCACCAGCTACCAAAATAGTATAAAACGCTGTGAT
The DNA here is from genome assembly GCF_015356765.1 of Candidatus Clavichlamydia salmonicola. Classification (GTDB taxonomy): domain Bacteria; phylum Chlamydiota; class Chlamydiia; order Chlamydiales; family Chlamydiaceae; genus Clavichlamydia; species Clavichlamydia salmonicola. The sequence continues at coordinate 362,953 of NZ_WTCQ01000001.1, read as the reverse complement.
AGACCCTTTATCTGAGTTTCCTGATCGTTCTAGTAAACGAGGTAGCATAGCAAAAACAGAAGGAGTATAACCAGAACGAGCTGGAGGTTCTCCAGCAGCTAAGCCTACCTCTCTTAAAGCACGAGCAAAACGAGTGACAGAGTCCATCATCAGAATAACAGTTTTACCTTGATCTCGGAAATACTCTGCTATAGCAGTTCCAACATATGCAGCATTTAATCGTAATTGTGATGCTTGATCTGAGGTAGAAACTATGATCACAGAACGTTTCATACCTTCTTCACCTAAGTCTTGCTCTATAAATTCCCGAACCTCTCGACCCCGCTCTCCGATAAGAGTAATAACATTAACATCAGCTTCTTCTGCATTCCGAGCAATCATCCCCAATAATGAAGATTTACCAACCCCAGCGCCTGCAAAAATCCCAACCCTTTGACCTTTAGCACAAGTAAGCATACCATCTATACATCTTACTCCTGTAGAAATAATTTGATCAACTCTAGCTCTTTTCAGAGGATCTGGTGGCGCTTGAAAAATAGGATATGATTCAGTAAGTTCGAGAGGGCCTTTTTTATCAATATCCATGGGGTCACCCAACCCATTCAAAACTCGACCTAATAAATTATTGCCAACTTTGATGTGCAAGGATAAGTGTGTTGGAATAACTTCTGATGAAACACCAATGCCTGTCATTTCTCCTAATGGAGAAAGAAAAACTGTTTCTAAGTTAAATCCCACTACCTCTGCCATTAATGGTGGCAATTCATGACGCTGAATCATACAGATTTCACCAATACGCACACCTGGAACAACAGCTTGAATTAACATCCCAACAACCTGAATAATACGACCTAACACTTGTGTTAACTGTACTTCTTCTAAGCGTTCTGCTAAAGCCTCAAAGTTAGTTTCTACCTCATTCATGTTATCCGAGCTGGGTGGTCATTAAGGTTTTAATTCCAGTAACAACTGCTCCCACAATCCCTGCAAATAATTCAGTTTTTTGTGTTGCTCTTTGTACAGCATATTGTAATTTTAAAAAATCTGCCATACTTGCTTGCTCAGTTGCTCGCGCAGGATCAGAAATAAATGATAAAGCTCCTGCTAATGTTTTTTCTCCACTTGTCATCCAATCACTAAATTTATCTAAAAATGGTGTTGAAGGATCTTCCTCTAATGCTTTAATAGCAGTTTCATCATGTTGTTGTTTAGTAACAGCTGCTATTTCTTTAAAATCTTGATTAGAATTAGCCATAAGACCCTTGCCAGCTTCATAATGCTCAGCATCTAACTGCCCTTGTCCTGACTGACTACGAACTTGATGATGAAGATTATCTAACTCTTTTTGCAAGCCTCTAATATCCCCTTGAATCTCACCAACATCAAGACTGTCTATAGAATGAGACCCTTTATTTGTTGAGGTATCTTGCTCACTACCCTCCCTTACTAAATCCATAAAACCAGGTAATTCATTTTGAATGGGCGCATTAGCAGCTGCAATAGCAGAATTTTTTTGATTTAAACCTAAAGAAAAAGGAGGTGATGAAAATTTTTGATCAGCACTTGCTAACGGACCAATGTCTTGAGATTTTTCAGAAGAATTATTTTCATCTTTCCAAAATAAAGAATTCACTGTTTCTGTTATCATAAAATACCTTTTTCCTTTTTGATTGAAATTTTTTATCTAAAAATTTCAGTCTTTTTATCACCTAAAACATTATACCAATCTAGGACTGATTGCGCTAAGTTCTTCGTAGTCTCTACTTCCGTGTTTTCTACTACTTGAGCAGCATACTCTACACTTTTTTGCAGACTTTCTTCTCTTATCTCAAATTTCAATGAAGTTTGCTGAGAGATCAACATATGTGTAAGAGCAAGAAAGCTAAGAATAGAAAAATTTTCTGATTCCACTGCTATCACTCTTTCAAAATGATCTTTTGCTTGCTCTAAATCCATTTTATGTAAAGCAGATAATCCATATCCTGCCTCTGCTGCAATATGATTTGCATTCAATACTTTTGCCGCATCGAATAACCGACGTGCACCAAGTTCATCACCCTGTCGAATAGCAACAAAGCCAAGCTCAAAAAATAATGGAAAATCTTCTTTAAATTCTTCAGGAAATGACATATCACCTCTATAATATGATTATAATGTTAAGAAAAACTATTATCCGCCTTTAACAGCTCTAGCCATCGTAATCATCTCTGTATTAGCCGCTGTTAGAACGTTGGATGCAGCCTCTACAAATTGTGATAATGTTTGCATACAAAATTGTAATTGAAACATATTTCCCAAGTCCATAACACCATTTGGTGCATTTTCCAAGCTTGTAATCTGAGCATTAACGTTGGATACTAATGAGGTTACTTGCCTCAAAAGATCTGTAAAATTAAATTGTGCTGTCATTTTTTTTCCTTTTAAAATTAAATATCACGATAAATCGCCACTGCTATTAAATGAAATCTCCTTGAATCCTGCCAAGAACTCTCAAAAGAGATTTATAACCATTCATTAATACTTGGTTTTTCTCAAATGCGGTCTTTTCATCACCTTTCCGCATTAATTCTTCTAAAATAACTATTCGTGTTTTAATTTTTTCTTTTAACTGCATGTATATCTCTGGATCTGACACTTCTTTTTCTATATCAAACCAAGGTCCATGAGCCCACGAATCTTCATCTTTTTTTTGATTATTTTTTATTTGCAACATATTATGCCCCAAAGAACGAAATTAGGTGATATTATTCTTACTTATTATAATTCAACTTATACTTCAAATTATCTTTTTCAAAAAATATAGTTGTTGGTTGTATCCCAGTAACAATCATACCCTCTAAGACATCTCCTCTTGCGAGAATTTTTCCATTAATAACAACATTTACAACTACTTCACCAAGTTTAGAAAATCCACTTACTTGATATTTCTTTGGATATCGTTTATTTAAATCGATAATATCTTGTTCATTTCCAAGAAATACAACAGTATTTTTTACATTTCTTACACCATTAATCGTCTGACATGATGTCGCTAACTGACTAAAATGTGCTTGTTCTGTAATATTTGCAAATCCTGTAAACGACACTTCTCCTGAAACAAATGTACTAGCAACACCAATAAAACCTTTTTGTATTAACTTTGATCCAATTTCACGCGCTACTGATTCTTCCACAACTACTTGATTATCTAAAAGAGAACTGTAACTAAAATTAAGATGTATATAGTCTGTGAGGGTAGTTGCTTCTGCTTCTGTTTTTAAATATCCAGTAATAACAAATTTACCTGGTTCTGGAGAATGCATTGTAACGCCTTTATAACCTCGTTGTTTTACAAGAAGTAAATTCATTTCCTGCCATACAGACTCATCATCAACAACATAATCTTCTAATACTTTAATAAAAGCTAGCCCAGTAAGATTATGCAAGAGCTCATTTCTTTCCAAGCCTGTTCGCACATGCCCAGATAAAAATAACTCTCCTGTAACCTTATTATAAGAAAAATTAACTGCTGGAAAATATTTTACTATATTATGTATTTCATGATGAAAATCTATTCTTTCTTTACGAACTTCTTTTTCTCCAAATAAAGATGCTGTTCCAATACCAAATAAAATAGCTAACCCACCAATTAATAAGGCCATAATCAGAATTCCAGAAGAAAAAGTATTCCCTTTTCTTTCTTCATCCATAAAAGAGGAATCAGAATTAAAACCTTCATTACCTGAAGAGGAATCTTCTGTTTTTCTATTGTGAAAATCTCCCTTAAAAAATGATCCTGCAACTAATGTTTCAGCTGGATGCTCTCTATCAATGACAGAAAACACTGTTGTTCCTAGAGATGCGAATGCGCCCTCTGGAAAAACAACTAATTCTTTTATACGCCGACCATCTAATAACACCCCATTACGACTTTGTAAATCTTCCAATGTAATTTGCCCAGTTGCACTTACTTTTAATTGAGCATGTTTATGTGAAACACTTAAATCATTAAAAATGATGTCACAGATTGTTGTATCTGTTCCTATAGTATAAGTATGATCTGGATCCAATCCAAATTCAGCACCTACATTTGGACCTGCTATAACTTTAAGTAAAAAACGACTTGTTCTAGCTAGATCAACAAAAGAGTCTTCCTTTTCTTTATCTTCAAAAATACCATCATCAAAGGCAAAAAGATCCTGAATCTTAAACTGTTCTCCAGCATTTTCAGCAGGAAGATGTTGCTCTTCTGGTAGAGTTGGCTTGATCACCTCTTCTGGTGGCTTAGGCTCTTCTTCTTGAGGAGCAGCAGGTGGTGGAGATGCTATTTGCGCTTCTTCATTTACAGAATTGGGTTTCACTTCTTGTGGTTGAGCTACTGGCACCTCTGTAGCTGGCGCGTCTGAAATAGACGCAGCAACAGCTATCTCAGGAGCGACAGCCCGAGCAGGAGCTCCTTGGCTCGCTACTTTTGCAGAAGGTTCTTCATCAGGATTAATCACAGGCTCCTCTTGTTCATCAGGAAGTATAGATTTTTTATTTTTCTTGCTTTTTCCAACTTTAGTAGGCTCCATCATTTCAACTTCTGGCATTTTTTTCATTTCAGCAATTGAAATAGCTTCGCTATCCTCTATTGGAAGTTCTTGCTTTTTTAACTTACTTGAAGAAGGTGGTAACGATTGAACAGGTAAAATCTCTTCTTCCTGCTCTACCATTACTGGCTCTTCTTCTTGTTTATTTAAAGGAGGAGAGCTATTGCTAGCTTTCTTCTCCTTTAAAGGCGGTGCTTCAGTATTTGACTCGTTTTTAAAAGTCTCGCTATCATCTTGTTGTGGTGAATTATCTGATTGTCCAGATCCCCCACCTTGTGAAGATGTCCCATCTTCTGCATCAAAAAAAACAAGATCTTCTTCATTAGTAAAAAAACGAAAAACTGATCCACCTAGGGTAATAACATCACCCTCTTCTAAAACGTATTCTTCTTCTGTAATAGAAATGTCATTTACTAAAAGAGGAGTTGCAAGATTTAAGTTTCGGATTGCATAGCTTCCATTCTCTACATCTAAAGTTATTTCTGCTTGCTGTGCGCCTATACCATCTTCTTGTAAAATAACCTCACATGAACTCGTATCACTACCAATTACCCATGATTGATTATCTTGAAGAGCAATTTGGGTTCCTGCGAGAACACCTTCTTCAGCTATTAACCGTGGCACCATAGCCATGCAAACCTATTTTTTTATTTCTCTTGCAATTTCTTTTTGCCAGGCATCAGCATAATTAATAAATGCTTCTACATGGTTTAGCATTATGTCGTCAACTGCTTCTATTGGAAGCTTTTGCGACAAAATTATTTCTTGATCTCCTCTTATTCCTATTCGACTATTTCCTGTTTCTTGGCCAAAAAAATTTCCTGTCATTAGCCTTTGTTTTAAAACAAATTTATCTGAGCAGTTGTTAAGATTCCCTAATATAGCATATAACATCATGTCTGAGTCATATGCTAGGCCTAAACACACCCTTAGCTGTGGGTCAATATCAAATCCATAAAAACCTTGGTCATCCATGGAAGGTATTGTTACTTCACCTAAAATACTCGAAAGCTGTTTTACAAGTTGGTCCAACATAAAGTAGTTTATTATGTAGTTTTTTATGGGACGATTTTTTTAATGATGATTCATTATCTTTTTTTATAAAAAGGGATAATTAAAAAAATCATTTTCTTACACCAAAGATCGATCGAAATCATTCTTAGGTTGACCCAACTTCAAAATGAAATGTTTCTTCATTTTTAATCAAATCAAAAAAAAAATCTGCTAGGAAACAGTGCCTTTCTAAAGTATAACTCTATTGTTGGAAAAATACAAATTCAGCATATGTTATAAGAATGTAAGCAATTGATGAACAGTAGTTTTTCATAAATGATAGATGAAAATCTTTCTTCACTAACAAAGGAACTTCATAATAAGATCTTCTCACCCTATCTATCCTTGTAACGAACTGGTTCAGTCTAACTCTAGACAAAAAAAACAAACCATGTTTTACCTTATAAAAAACTGTTCTTAAGAAAAAATAATTTCAATTATAAATATAGATAGCTGATATGAACTTACTAGTTTTTCTTAATTATTAAATAAAATGGTCTTCTATGAAAAAAAAACTCTATGACCAAAATGCTATTATCACATTAGAAGCATTAGAACATATTCGTCTTAGAGCAGGTATGTATATAGGACGTTTAGGTGATGGTTCTCATATTGATGATGGGATTTATGTCTTACTTAAAGAAGTCATAGATAACAGTGTTGATGAATTTGTCATGGGCCATGGCTCTCAGATTATTATTACTTTTGACGATGAATCTGGCGTTCTTGCTATCAGAGATTATGGAAGAGGTATACCTCTTGAAAAAACAGTTGACTGTGTGAGTAAAATTAATACTGGCGCAAAATATAATGATGATGTTTTTCAATTTTCTGTGGGACTTAATGGAGTAGGTCTTAAAGCTGTTAACGCTCTCTCTTCTCATTTTAAAGTGAGTAGCTTTCGAAATAAAAAAGGCATCACTGCTTTCTTTGAGCAAGGACGTTTAATTTCTGAAACCTCCTTCAGGAGCAAAGAAGAAAATGGTACTTTAATAGAGTTTCTTCCTGATTCTAGCATTTTTAAACAATATGCTTACGATCTTGATATTATTCGCAAACGATTATTTAATTATGCTTATCTAAATACAGGTTTAACTTTAATATTTAATGGCGAATCTATTCTTTCTTTAAATGGACTTACTGACCTTATTGATGCTGAATTTCCTTTAGATCGACTTTATGCTCCATTTCATTACAAAGATGCTGCTTTAGAGTTTGCCTTTGTCCATGCACAACATTATGGAGAAATCCATTACTCTTTTGTTAATGGACAACACACTACAGATGGGGGAACTCATTTAAGCGCTTTTAGAGAAGGATTATCTCGAGGAATTAATGATTTTTCTGGTAAAAATTTTCAAGGTGCTGATGTAAGAGAAGGCTTAATTGGGTGTATTGCAATTAAAATTAAAGAGCCTTTTTTTGAATCTCAAACTAAAAATAAATTAGGAAATACAGAAATCAAAGCTCCTTTAGTACAAAGCGTTAAAACAGCTGTTGCTGGCTTACTGTACAGAAATAAAGATAATGCTAAAATCCTTATAGATCGTTTGATTTTTAATAAAAAAGTCCGCGAAGAACTTTCTGTTATTAAAAAAGAAGCTAAGGAAAAACAAAAAAAAATTTCTGTTAAAATTCCAAAACTCCGTGATTGCAAATTTCATTACAGTGATAAAAATCTATATGGCCAAAAAAGCATGATTTTTTTAACTGAAGGAGAATCTGCCAGCGCTTCTGTTTTAGCTGCTCGGGACCCTCTAACACAAGCTGTTTTTTCCTTAAGAGGAAAACCTGTTAATGTGCATGGAATGAAAGCAGACTTACTTTATAAAAATGAAGAAATGTTTTATTTAATGAATGCATTGAATATTGAACATGATCTTACTGGCCTACGTTATAATAAAGTTATCCTAGCAACAGATGCTGATGTTGATGGCATGCATATCCGCAATCTTTTGTTAACATTCTTTTGGACCTATTTTGAAAATCTTGTTATCCAAGGGCATATTTTTATTTTAGAAACCCCTCTTTTCAAGGTCAGAAGCCCTCAAACAACCTTATATTGTTATTCAGAAGAAGAAAAAATTTCTGCTGTAAATTCATTAAAAACTGGTACTAGTACAGCAAACATAGAAATCACCCGATTTAAAGGATTGGGAGAGATTTCCCCTAAAGAATTTAAACAATTTATTGGGAAAGATATTCGCTTAAAATCAGTAGATGTCTTTTCGCATAATGAAACTCGCACTATGTTGGAATTCTATATGGGCAAAAACACACCTACCAGAAAAGATTTTATTATGAATAACCTGATTCGAGAAGAATAAATTTATTATGAAAAATGATATCAAAGCTTTATTTAAAGACCATTTTCTTCGCTATGCTTCTTATGTTATTCTAGAGCGCGCTATTCCTCATCTTTTAGATGGGTTAAAGCCTGTTCAAAGACGCCTTTTATGGGCGTTACGTAAAATGCATGATGGAAAAATGCATAAAGTAGCTAATATCGCTGGCCAAACTATGGCTTTTCACCCCCATGGGGATGCTCCTATTGTAGAAGCATTAGTTCTACTAGCCAATAAAAATCACCTTATCGATACTCAAGGAAATTTTGGAAATCCATTAACTGGAGATCCTCATGCTGCAGCTCGGTATATCGAAGCTCGCTTAAGTCCTCTTGCAATTGAAGTTCTTTTTAATCCTGATCTTACATCCATGATTCCTTCATATGATGGCAGAGCTTTAGAACCAAAAGTATTACCTGCAAAAATTCCATTACTCTTAATTCAAGGAGCAGAAGGTATTGCTGTTGGGATGACTACAAAAATTTTACCTCATAATTTTTGCGAAGTACTAGAAGCTCAGATTGCTATTTTAGAAAACCGTCCTTTTTCTCTTGTGCCTGATTTTCCTCATGCCTGTCTTATGGATGCGAGTAATTATAATAATGGAAAAGGATATGTTTCTCTTAGAGCAAAAATGTCCACTCCGAGCGAAAAAACGATTATTGTAAACCGTATTTGCTACAACACAACTACTGAATCGGTTATTAAATCCATAGAAGAAGCTGTTAAAAAAGGCCGCTTAAAAATTGATACTATTAATGACTATACTGCTGAAAAAATTGAAATTGAATTACACTTGACCAAAGGTCAAAAGCTAAAAAACACGATGGAAGCACTCTATGCTTTCACTGAATGTGAAACCAAAGTTCATTCTCAAATCACAGTGATTCAAGATGATCGTCCTCAACAACTATCTGTTAATGAGATTCTTTATTTTCATACTAAAACACTCTGCTCTTACCTTCAAAAAGAATTAGAAACAGCAAAACATCGCTTTTTAGAACATGTTTTTGCAAAAACTTTAGAACAAATTTTTGTGGAAAATAGACTTTACCACAAAATTGAAAAGGTAGCTCATCGAGCAGAAATTTATTCTGTCTTATTTACAGCTTTTAAACCTTTTATAAAAAAATTAAATCGCCCATTACAAGAAGAAGACCTCACCACTCTACTTAATATGCCTATCCGTAAAATCTCTCGATTTGATGCATCAAAAAATGAAAAAGAACTCGAACAAATAGCTTCTGAACTTAAAGCTACTCAATACCATTTAGATCATCTTAATGATTATGCTATTCAATATTTAAAAGATTTGCTTAATAAATATGGTGATCTATTTCCCCGTAAAACTATTATTCGTACGCTATCCCCCATTGATAAATCATCTTTAGATATTCCAGCTCTTTCTAACATCAAAGTTTTCTTTGATGAAAGCACAGGTATGCTTGGAACAAAAGTATCTTCTGGTACTTCCTATTCCTGTTCTCCTCAAGATCGCTTAATTTTGTTTTACCCTGATGGCGTACTCATATCTATTAAAATTCCAGAAAAGCATTATGCTCGCAGGAATAACTGCGTCCCTATATTAATTACTCCCCCAGAACCTGACAGTTTGTTCTGGATTTTATATACAGATTCCAAAAAAGGAGCTTTGTATGGAAAAAAAATTCGCCTTAAAAAATTTATTGTAAACAAAGAATATCTTTTCATTACTCCTCTAGAAAAATTTCTAACAATAAACAGAGAAGAAGCAAATTTGATAATAGAAGTAGAATTACTATCGAAAATAAAACGATCAAAAGATAGACTTCAGTTAACAGGAGATTCCTTGCCACTGGTCTCATCCCCTGAGCGTCGCGGGACCAAGCTTACAGAAAGCAAAATTTCCAAAATACATGTTATAAGAGGTTGTAATGAGTAACTCATCTCCATTATATAGGAAAGGTCAACCATATGACATTAATCCTACTGACCCTGCTAGTGAAGATCTCTTTGCACCCACTCCCTTAGTAGAAAACCAAAAGGAATTTGAAGGCCCTGTTAAAACTATTCATGATTTAGAGGCAGCGCTTATATCCAGCATGGGACCGGAAGAAGGCGCTAAAATGTTTGAGCAATTCTTAGTGTCTATTGTTGTCAGCTTGACAAGCATGACTAATCGAGCTCAAGAACGAGCGCAACGTGCAGCAAAAAGTCTTCGCTCCATTTATAGATAAGCTTAATTTTATGTCTGAGCTTTTTTTAGCAATGGCACTTCCTTTTGATTTAATCAATAACTTAAGAGTTGCCCAACGTCAATTTTTATCTCTTTTCTTGAATAATTCTGGCTATTACTTATCTATTTTTAATTATCAAGAAACTAATTATGTGGGTAAAAAACTTCTTTTATTCTATACTTCTGGCTTTCGTTTAACAGATAATATTTGTCATTTTGAAAGCCTTTTAAAAAAAGTTTTTCCAATGTTGCCTGTGTCTGTAAAGAATATTGTTCTTATTGGTGTAGGTCTTCATGAGTACGTCCCCCTTTCTCTCTCTGACTTTGGTGAAAAATGATGAAGAAGCAGTTCGCTTAGATCGATTTTTAGCTTTAGAATTTCCTACTTTTTCTAGACAACATTTTCAAGATCTCATTGAGAAAAATGGCGTCCTAGTTAATGAAAAGGTAATAGAAAAGAAATTTTTTTTAGTTAAAGCTGGAGATCGTGTCTCTTTTGCTTCAGCAGCTGCGCTTGCAGCTCAACATGATGAAAATACTGTTTTACCTGAATCTATTTATTTTTCAGATCTTTATGAAGATGAGCATATTTTAATCATCAATAAACCAGCAGGCATGACTGTTCACCCTGGAGCAGGCAATTATTCAGGAACAGTAGCTAATGGACTAAAATTTCGATTTATAGATCTCAATAACTCTCAATCTCCTCGTCCAGGAATCGTACATCGATTAGATAAAGACACTTCTGGAGTATTACTTACTGCTAAAACTGAAGAAGCAGTCACTTTATTTTCCAAACTTTTTTCTGATCGGCTTATTAAAAAAACATATATTGGCATTACATCTGGATACCCCAAGACATCCGCTTTGGTAATCAATGCCCCTATCGCTAGACATCCTATAAAACGAAAAGAAATGCAAGTTAACCTAAAAAAAGGAAAATCAGCAGAAACCTGCTGTCAACTTTTAGCTTCATCTCAATATTTAGGATTATTAAAAATTAATCCTATTACAGGCCGAACTCATCAAATACGGGTTCATCTTAAACATAGTGGTCTCCCTATTTTAGGAGATTCTGTTTATGGAATGATATCAACCAATCGTCGTTTTAAAGCAACTCGCCAACTTCTTCATGCTGCTCATTTAGAATTTTGTCATCCTATTACAAAAAAAATCATCCAAGTGTCAGCTCCTATTCCTTCAGATATGCAATCCATCCTAACTGCCCACTTCAGCCCTTTAACATGCGTCTTTTAATCCAACGAGTATCATCAGCATCTGTACATGTAAATGATTCTTTAATAAGTCAAATTTCTTCTGGCTTACTTATTCTTATAGGCATTAAAAAAGATGAAGATATCTCTATTATTCCTAATTTATGTACAAAAATTGGAAAATTACGCTTATTTCCTGACGCTAATGGGAATGATAATTTAAATGTCGAAGAAAGTAATAGTTCACTTTTAGTAGTCAGTCAATTTACCCTTTATGGGTCCTGTTTTTCAGGAAATAAGCCTGATTTCAAAAAAGCTGCTTCCGCAGAAGAAGCTTTTCCCATTTATAATTTGTTTTTGGACACCCTGAAAACAAAAGTCCCTGTTCCTTTGTTTTCAGGAACTTTTGGAGCCCATATGAATGTTTTTTCTACAAATGTTGGCCCCATGACCTTCATTATTGAAAAATAATAATTGCATAATCCACGACCTTTTGGTATCCCAAAACTTAGATAAATGATGAAATAGCTGTCACCTTTTTCCATCTTCAAAAAATACTAATTAATTATTTTTTTGTTTTTGGTATCATTAAAAAAGATAAATACAATTAATATTGTTTGAAATAACAAAAGATTATTATAAGCTATTGATAAGCAAACGATAACAACCACTAGGATTGAAATATGAACGATTTTTTAGCTTATATTGTTAAAAATTTAGTCGATTGTCCAGAGAAAGTTAACATCAAAGAAGTAGAAGGTTCTCATACCATTATATATGAATTAACTGTTGCTCCCCAGGATATTGGCAAAATTATTGGAAAAGAAGGTCGAACCATCAAAGCCATTCGTTCTTTACTCATGTCTGTAGCTAGCCGCAATCAATTGCGTGTCAGCTTAGAAATTATAGAAGAAGAAAGTAAGAAATAAAAATACGGACCGAGCAGGATTCGAACCTGCGACCATTCGCTTAGAAGGCGAATGCTCTATCCTCTGAGCTATCGGTCCTTATCTATTATACTTCTGTTCAATAAAGACCATGTTAGCCATAAAATGACTACTGGTCTTTAGATGGACAAGTATAGGGCTGTCATCTTAGCATACTCCTAACTTCTCAGTCATCAATAAGAGTACAAATTTTCTTCAATTTTTATGATGAAGAATTTTATCTTTGCAAAAGCAACATTTTTTCATCTTACGTTTAAGAGTCCTTGGCATTAAATGATTAGGTAAAAAAATATTTATTAAGATTAATTAGGTTTAACAGAATCTTCTCGCAAAAGCTTAATAATATCCATAAAGTCCATCATCGTTTCTTTTTCTAATATAGTTAACCCTGGCTTTATCCCTCTTTCTGCCAATTCAAACGTTCTAAATGTGTTACAAAAACGGCCTTTTAAAATAACTCCTATACCAGTAAGTCCAATAATTTGAGGATAGCGAGCAAACATTTCTAATGAAAGCCCACAGGCTGTAATTAAAAATACAATTTTTCTTTTTGAATTTTCTTTAATTAATTCTATTAATTTTTCAGCAATATCATGAAATGTAGGAATAATTACTGTTTTGATATTTTTTTTAGGCAATGCATGGATTGCCTTTCCAATAGGACATTGCCGACATACAGGATGAAATGGATCTGCACAACATCTATCATTAAATCTTCCTCTTGGACATTCTAAAGGCTTCTGACAATAAGAAAATCCTACTACTACTAAAGTATCTTTTTGTTGAGCTTCTATTTGAAAGTCTTTTACTGATTTGCAACCAAAAAATAAAAAATCGCCCTTTTGAAGGTATGGCTTTTTTTTACTTATGCATCCTTTTAAAAATCTATAACCATAAACAAAAGGTCTTTGAAAAAAAATTGAAGCAATCCCTCTTCCTCTACTTGAAGAAAGGAGATAAAACATTGTTTTCCACTGTAACCATTTCTTTGTAGATGGAACGATTAATGGAACATTTGGAGTTCGGACTTTGTTTCTAATAGGTCTTTGGGTTGCTGCTCTCACAGTCCCTTCATCCCATTGTTTTTCAGCATCCTCCCAAGAAGAATGCTGATGCCAAAAAGAGGGTTCTTTCATGCTATCTATGATAGCTAGTCATAGACTAAATTACTCTGCAATTTCATTATTCATTTCATCTTTTATAGCTAATGCGGCTTTTTTTAAAGAAGCCCACCCATTAACAAAACCCACATCTCTGAGTACTTGATCAATATCTTCTACTTCTTTTAGAAGTTGATCATAGGCAAATTCAAAATAACCATTGTTATTAGACATGTTCTACTCCTTACTTATTCAAGTAATGTAAAAGCAAAAAACGTGCCAAAAGCTTAAAATAATTATAAAAAATAAATTATCCAACCATACTTCGCGCAACTGCGAGATACACTTGGTTCAATACTTGAAGAGCTGTAGCAACCACACTCCATTGCTGCTGCATGGCAGTCAGTTGCATTTGTAGATTTAATTGTACACTTTGTCCAGCATCAGCAGCACTTTGCTGGTCTGCATGAACCTGTGCATAAAATGAACTTAGCCCTCCAGAAACAGTTTCTCCTGGGTTTCCTGATGCTAATACTGATTCAGCAGTTACCAAACGTTTTAACCATTTATGATTATCATTTAAAAGAAAGTCGTCCACACCCCAAGTGACAGTAAATATACCACTATTTGTGTCTGCTGCAGGAGGAGTAATCACTATATTTTCAAGAAATAAGTTTACTAAACTAAATTGTGAAACAATAGTTCTTAATGAATTCTCATATTGTTGTAATTGAATCATGTAGCTTTTTTTTTGAACAGTGCTTAACCCTGTACTATCTGTTACCTGACTACGATATGTAGATAACAAATCTATCATAGCTAAGGTATCACCTAACATAGCCTTTAAACTTGTTTTTTCAGCTGTTAGCTGGGCACTAGCAGCGCTCGCACTTCCTGAAAAAATTGTTCCTGCTGCATCAGTAGGCGATCCGAGATAAGACCCAAAAGTAAATGTAGTGCTTGCATTAAGATAACTTAATAGATTTTGAAGAAAATCATTTCCTATTTGAGCTCCATAGTTACTACTATTCAACTCACTTACTAATCCTTGTAAATACTGTTCTTCTCCTGGCATATAATTATCTAAAAGAAGAGTGACTAATGCTGCTGGTAATGGCTTGCTTTTAATAGCTGTTGCTATAGCTTTTTGTTGATCTACTTCAAATAAATCTCTTAAACTTGCTATCTTTTCTAAAGCTGCTACTCTTTTTTTTGCAACAGATTGTGCGTCTGTTACAATCGTATTTAGCGCAGCCACAGTTGTATTTAATCTTGTTAAAGAATCATTTACATTACTTATATTATTCACCATTACAAAAACACCAGTGGAAGGATTCTTTGAAGGCGGGACCTGAATAATGGAAGGCAGGAAATTTGCATTCATTTTTGCTTTTCCAGCTGTAAAAGAGACTAAATTATATGAAGAGCCACTATTAGGTAACATACCCAAAGTCTTAAAATTACTTATAGCTGCTTGATAATTAGTAATAAATGAATATGTTAATCCTGAAAAAGGTTGAAACGCTGTCGATAATTTTGTCTTAATCTCAGCTAAAGTAATCTCTGGATTACTACTGACTATTTCATTTATTGTCATGTATACCCAAACTCCAGCTAAAACATCCCCACTGTTAATTGTTGAAGTAGCTGATGTTTTTTTATCTACTTTATCAAATTGAGTTTGGAAAAATTTAGTAAGCCCCTGTTGGACCACAGCTTGATCATCTGTGGAAAGAAATGATAGCAAGCGTAAAATATCTTCAACATTTTTAGACATCTGACATAATGCTGTTTCATCAATATAATTAATACCCCCAGCTGCTTCTCCCTTAACAGTAACACAAGCAAAAAGTCCCTGTAAAATAGCTGAACATTCTTGAAGAACTTGCGTTGCGGCACCTCCAAGCGTTAAATCTTCTTTCAAACTATTATGAGCACTTATAACTTCTTTCATAGCTGACTCATAACCAGTAGTTACTGCATCCCAATAATCATTTACAAACTGTCTGTCGACTTCTTCTTTAGCTAGTGTATTTCCAAAAGTTTTTATAAAATCTGCTAAATAAACCCTATCTATCGCTTCTATTGAAGCTACCCAACCCCTCACAAGGGTTAGTTCTTCGTTCAATTTCGTAATATAATTAGTAGCTTTTGGATATTTTACAGTAGCGTCAGTAACAAAAGCGCTTAAACTAGTAAGAACCCCTTCTATCGCTGATGCTGTTACAGTAAGAGGATAATCAGGAAGAAGCTTTGAATCTGTTACTGCTAATGAAAACTTTAATGAAGATAACAAGCTCTCTGATTCTTCTGGCATAAAAGCTATGCTATCAACTCCTAATATAAGGTCATCCACACTTAACTCATGAGAAATTTTACTTCTTAGAGACTTTTCATAGGATGATGATGGCGTCACTACTGCTTCAAAGTTATTCTTACAAGAACACAATGTATCCATAAAATGTTGTAGTGTAGCTATTTCTTGATCATTTTTAGTTATAATTTCTAGTTCTGTCCATACTATCTTTTTTGCCTGATTAGCCTGAAAAGCTCCTTCTTTTAAGAAAATAGATTGGTCATCTTTAGCATTCCACACTTCAAGTATAGACATAATTATTCTACCATCTAACAGAACATTTATAAAAATTTATATTATGATATAAAAAAAAATTAAAAAAGAAAAAACTTTTAATAAGAAATGTTAAAAAAACAACTATCCCAAATAGAAGCACTTAAGAAATAAAATATAATTAAAAAGAAAAAGATTATTAATTAAAATTGTAATCTCTATTTATTACCTATAAAATACAGAAAAGGAGTTTATCATGAGTTCCATTAGTATTTTTTCTTCTGAAAAGAGCACCTATAAACATGCCCCTTACATCATTAGCATGCAATTTGGATCTACCACGCCTGACATTAATGATCTTGTATTATTCTCTAGCTATCAATCCCAGATTCAACAACTTAAAAACACGCTGCAAAGCACTAAGCAGGCTGCTCGATATGAAAAAACCCTTAGCGCACCTCCACACTATTTAAAAACTTCTTCGCCCATAGCTCCTATAGTATTAGCCGCTGCAAGCACTGATACATCTACAGTAACACCTGCTGTGTTAACAGAAGGTGAAATCCTAATTAATGGATTGAAAGAAGGCATTAATTTTCTTTTACAAAAATCTTCATCACTAGCTAGAGTGCTTGATCCCTTTACAGCAACCCTTTCAACTATTTCATCTAAATTACCAAATATTTCTGACGCAAACATATCTGTCTTACAAAATATGGCCCTACAAATTTATAATGCATTACCTAAAACTACAGAAAAAAATACACGGAATGTCTTTCTAGAAAAAATTTTAACTACTTTTCAAGCTGACCAACAGCTATACCAAGATAATATTAGTAAAGCAGCAGACGCAGTAAAAATAGGTGAACAAAAACTTAGTGATTATGAAAAAGCTGTTTCTGTTGCAAATGACATGTTCTCTCAAATGGCAGCTATTACTCAAAATGCTACTACTGAATCACCTATTTCTCTCTTTCTTAAAGGGAATAATGTTGCTCAATCTTTTTCAAATTTATCAAAGCTTTTACCCAATCTTTCTGTTGATGAAAATAGTTCCATTAATAATTTAATAAATAAAATATTTAGTATTGAATGGCTGGGAGCTTCCCCTGCTGCGACCATCCCTGTCTTATACTTAATCAAAAATACGATTATGGAATACATGTATGATCAGCCACAAGCTGATATTAGAACCATAATCAATGATATAGAACAGACCCTCTCTTTGTCCTTTCAAAGACACCCAGCTAAAACACCTTTAATGAATGCCTTAAACTATATTATTCAGACAAAAGGCGTTCTGAATTTTATTGATACAACAACAATTCCTCACACATTTGACTTAGAAATCTTTCTTAATCAACTACCTCAATATCTTACTACCGCTACTGATGCTGCCCTAGGAACAGCTGATAATATTACCTCTACATTTGCAGATTGGAAAAAAGCTACTGGAGATGTTTTGCTAGCGACTTCTAAAAAAAATATTACTTCCTTAACAACTACCTCTACCTCTCTCGCCACTAAAGCTTCCAACCTAAATGATATAATTAATAGTATAGAAACAATATTTTTAAACAACTCTTCTATTGGAAATTCCTTTAATAGCATGATTCTCAATAATTATGTCCCAGCAGAAGCCGCTTTATTCCATCCTTTAACCCAATCATTAATTACAAATAATTTTGGCTCTAACTTCATCAATGGACTTCTTTCTAATATCTCTGGATTTGGTTCTTCTTCTGCTTATTATCAATTTCATTCAACCCTTATCCAAAGCTTAACCAGTAATGATTTTTCAGGATCTTCTAGCGAATCCTGTAACACCTTAACAACTGAAATCTCTCATGTGCACGCTAATCTTTTTCAAGTAAATCAAACACAAAAGTACCTCGAAAAACAAAAACTCGCTATTTCATCAAATTCTTTTCTAAGCAATACTGATAAAGCTACATTTTCAAGCCTTATCAACCTTCAGCAAAACCACTTAAGCGTTATACGCCAACAGTTATTAGATCTATCAAGTTTACTTATCTTGCTTAAACCTACCCCTATTGCATCATCTGATGGTTCTGTAAGTAATACCTTTACTGTAACAGGCCCCTCTAATTGGTCTAACTTATTAACTCAATTAGAAACACAAGTTATTAATGGTAATGCTTCTGTAACTATTTCTGGAGGCTTGGGAAGCTTTTCTACTGACGCGGTTAGCCAACAACAAACTTATTCTTCTCATCAACAAATACAGTTAGTAGCTCTTCAGAATAGAATGACTACAATGCAACAGCAATGGAGTATCGTCTCTTCATCCTTACAAACACTTGAGCAACTGTATGCAACCTTACTCATAGGCATTCTATAATTTAGATACTTTTTATCTTAATAAGCAGTTATTTATTATTTTTGATCATTCAGTATTAATGTAGAAATTACTGCTGATATATAACGAGTAAAAGCAGGTTGTATAAGAAATTGCTTTTCTTTGAATTCTGCTAAATGTTCTGTTGATTTTACAAAACTATCTCGTAATTGCTCTATAGTTGTTAAGACCTTGTGCTCTACTGATGGTGCAAAAGATAACTTCCCCTCTGCTGCTGTTTTATTAAGATTTTTTTGTAAATCATTAATAGAAGCTGATGGATTTCTCTGCAGATATGACTGAGTAATCTGTGAAGAAAGAATGAGCCCTGCTGCATCTCCTAGATTAACTATATTAAAGATACCTTCAATAGGAGCCTGATTTTCTCTTAACCTTGGTTGACTGTCTTCAAAAGCTCGTTTTTGTAAATTATTTGTGCCTCTTGATTCTTGAACTTTGCTTATAGATGATAAGCCTGCTGATTGCTTTTCATCAATAGCTCTGACTGATACGCTGCTTTTAGTCAGAAAAGTCTTTAAGTTATTTATAGGCTGTTCTAGTAATTCCTGCACAGCTTCTATAACAACACTTTGCTCTAATGGAGAAAGAATTGGTAACTGCTGACTAATAGTGAGCACTCCTAGTCCAAGATTATGTAATTCTTTTTCAGATAATGATATGCCTTTTTCAATTTTTTTAGATGCTTGTATTAATGGTTTTAATAATGTGTTGGTGACTTCGGCTTCTTTATTTTCTTTTACTATTATACTAGCCTCTGAAGAGGTAATCTCTTCTTTATTAGAATCTTCTTGAGAAAACTTCATTTTTTTTGAAGTATCTTTTGATTTAATCGTATTATCAGAAAAACCAGATAGATCATTTTCTATCTTCTCTTTAAGCATAAAATTTACAGGTAATAATCTGTTATCTTCATCTTTTCTTTTAATGATATCTTTCTTAGACGATAATAAATATGGATTATGTAAAATCGTTTCTTCTGCATTCGTTATAACAGCAGAAGTTTCTGGATGTAAAATAGGGTTATTCTCTCTAAGCTGAGCTAGCATACGTCGCGTACTCTTTATCAATGAACGAGTATCTTGAACATTAGACAATCCTATAGCTTTATAAAATCCTTGTACTTGTCCAGCAATTTGACGCTGGATAACCGCATTACTTTGGCCTCCTGAAGCTGTTCCTACAATAGTAAAATCTAATACCTGTCCTTCTAAAGCTAACAATATTGAAATTTTAGAATTAACGACTTGAACCGCTTGCACAATCAATGGTTGCGCTATGGCTGACATAATATCCTGTAAAGTTTTCTGTACTGTTTGAATATAGACAATAGCAGTCATAATCTCTTTTAATTGTAAACTTTTCTCTACAGCGTTACAAATAGCTGTGACTTTTCCTGATAAAGCTAATGCATTCTTAACTAATACTTCCAAACGAAGTGCTTGACTTTCTGCTAGATGTGCCTGCCGAACAGCCTCTACATCGTTAGGCTGATTTCCTCCTGCCATTGCTGCTGCTTGAGCTGCTGCTGCTGCTGCAACTATGGCCTGAATATATCCTTGAAAATCTTCTAAAGTAGATGCTGTTTCAGCGTTTGCTAAGGCTTCTTGTGCAATTTGGTTTTGATCTATAGCAGTATATCCACCTGATGCAGAAGACAATCCTATATACGAAGTATTTAAAGTCTGATCTACAGTAGGAAGTGAGATTTGTTGTAGTAAATCAACAACTTCATTAAGAGCACCTGTCTGCTGTTCTAAGTTACTTGCTTCTATAACGTTTTCAGATAAGAGACTTTCTATATTAATAATATTATTAATATTATTAATAATCGATGTTTTAGAAAGCTTTTGTAATTCAGACATAAATTCGACCTTATAAAAAATAAGTTTTCTTTATATCTATACTAAACAACTATTTTTTAAATAAGAATTAAATAAGAAAGGCATCCAACTATAGATATAGCTGAATGCCTTTTACTATTAATCTTTTAGTTCCAAAAGAACTTTGAAAGACTAATTAAAATGATGATGCTAGAAGCATTTGTACTCTTGAGAAAGTAAACGTTTGTCCAAGACCTTCATTTAAAGGTGTTGAATACTGATAAACACCTCTTAAAGCAAGAGTTTTACTGATAGCGCAACCAAGATTTAGACTAATCCCTTTATAGTTTGTTGCACCATTAGCAAGAGCTGGCTCATAACCTTGGGCAATTGCATTAGCAAAAAAGAATCTTTGCGCATTACCATGACCAATTCCAGAAACATCACTTTCAGGGATAGCCAAAGCACCCACTCTTTCATATTGAAGAGCTAAACTAAGATCTCCAGCTTTTTGCAATTTACCAAGACTTCCACTAATATAAAAACCTGTATTCAGTTTTTTATTCAATGTTGTCGCAGTTGCTTTTGCAGCAGGGTTAACTAATCCACCAACAACAATTCCATAAGGAATTTGATATTTTGAAATAGTATTTTCATAACCACCAATTATTTGAGATACTTGATAGTTATATTTAACAGTCACATTACTAGCATTTCTGGTTGTAAAAGTCTTCCAATCAATAAAGCTATACTTTGCTTTAAACCCTTTGACTCCACCAATACCAGCTTCAACAACCCAACCATACTGACTTTCTTGAGAATTGATAACAAATGGACCACCATGAATCATCATATAACCTGGTGTAGAAGCAGGCATAGCTCTTTGATACGCTACTCGCAATCCATCAAAATAACCATCAAATTGAACACCTGATTCAAAAACAGAGCCCAAAGATACTCGTCCTACTTCAAAATAAGCTTTTTCTTTTATTTCTGCTTTTTCAAATAAAGCATATCCAACAACTGCTTTATCTAACATACTTGTACGAGAATCTGTTCCAGCTACTGCTGCCCAACGAGTTCTTGTAGAAACCCAAGTTCTATCTAATTCATAATTGATATTGCAATTGAACTCTGTTCCAAAGCGATACATATCAAATGATGTATTAGTTGGAGGAGTTACAGAATTAGTTACAATTTTTTCATTAGAACCAATCCATCTTGTACGAACATCTCCTGAGATGGAGAAAACCCCAGTTTTTTTATTAGAAAAAGCAAAACCATTTGATCGTAAACAATCTGTCCATCTTTTTACATTTTCGGGAGTAGCATTACATTGCTTTTTATCAGAAGCAACTTCTTCTTTTTTTATAATGCTTTGATCAAGAACAATATCATTCTCTTGAGCAGAACAAGATATGTCTGTGAATAAACAACCAATGGCAAACGCACTAATTAATAACTTCTTCATTAAAGGCCTCTCTGAAATACAGGAAATAGGATTCTACTTATTGTCATTGTTTTTTGTAAAAGTTTTATCACTAATAGATAATTTTTTTTTATTTTACACGATGTTTTAGCCATTTCGCCCTGTAATCCTGCGCAACATACCTCTTGCAGCTGGTATACGACATAGCATAGTAACACCAATGAATATACTTATGATGGAAGCGCCTTTTAAACAAAAGAGGATTATTCGTTGTAAAAATGATGCATTAGCAGGAATACATGTATAACCCACACCTAACCTCATTAATAATAAGAGAATTATCGCTGTAATTATTCCTGTGCCTATAATGGAAATCAACGCCTTATAAATTTTAAAAGTAATAGCTACTTTTTTCCAAAACTTCATTAAATAAATCATTAAAAACACAAATTGTACAATAGCAGAAAAAGAGGTTGCCCAAGCAATACTGGAAATACCTTTTTTAAAAACTAAAATGAATACAGCATTGAATAAAATATTGATGCCTATTGATAACAGCGCAGCTATAGCTGGTATTTGATATTGCTTTTTAGCATAAAAAGGAATTACTGCTATAACATTCCAACTTCCAAACAAGATGCAAGGAATAAATCCTGTCAAAATATGATTTATTTGCAAGACAGCATCTTGCCTAAAACGTCCATGTCGGAACATTAAGTCTAAGCCTTCATACCCAATAAACAGAACTCCTAAACCTGCAAGACACATTAAAAGACCTATTTGCTCCAAAGCATTTTTTAAAAAAATTGCACCTTGAGAAAAATTATCGTCTTGAATCGCCCTTGAAAGTGGTGGTAATAATGCTGCAAAAAAACCCATACCTATTAAAGCAAAAGGTATTTGTTGTATGCGCACAGCATACCACAAATATAATGGTCCTGTGGGATCTACAAATTGAGCCCATAGCATATCTGCTGCTGCATTAACTTGAGTAGCAGCAAGTCCAATCACCCCTAAAGCTACTGGTCTTAAAAATTTTATCACTGGCTCAGTGTTTTTTTTAGAAATTTTAATATCATGAAATTTCATTAAAAACTTTTTCGTTTCTGGCACAGTGATCAACCATTGAAATAAAAAGCCCACTCCTAATCCAATAGATAAAATTAATGAAAATATTTCTGATGATAAAATCTGACAAGTAAAGATAATAAAAATCCAAATAATATTAACTATTGTTGGAGCCACTGCTGGCTTAAAAAATCCTTGTTGGCAATTTAATAACGCGCTATTCAAAGAAAAAAGCATAAGAAATAATAATGAAGGTATTAATATAGCTATCAATAATTCACAATGAGAAGGCCATACTTGTTTAATTCCTGCTATAAAAAATATTAGTATCTCTATTACTAAAATTCCTACTCCCACAATCAAAAGCATTTTTTTCTTTATATTTTTAAAGAAAATTACTGCTTGTTTTTCATCTTTTTTACGCAATTCTTCAAAATGAGGAATAAAAGCCATATTTAAAAAAGTTTCTCCTACAAATTTTCTAGCAATAAACGCTAAGCGGTAAGCAACCCAAAAAGTACCTATAACAGGATCTGCTCCCCAGATAGCCGCCATTGCTATCTCTCTAAACATCCCACTGATTTTACTAATAAAGGTGCCATAAAAAAATCGTGTAATGGAGGAAAAAATACTTTTTTCTGAATCTTTTAGTTTCATGAATCTGTTTTTCTATTATTATTATTTTTTTCCTGGAGATACTCTTATGCTTAATGACAACTCTCAAGAATTACTAATTGGCGCACATACCTCTACAGCTGGCGGATTAGTCAATGCTTTATGGGAAGGCGCTTGCATAGGAGCAACTACTGTACAGATTTTTACTTCAAACCAACGTCGCTGGCAACGTAAACTTTTATCACCTGAAATGATGGCAGATTTTAAAGCAGTCTTACAAGAGACAGGATTGCGAGATATTATGAGTCATGCTAGCTACTTAATTAACATGGCTTCTCCTAATGAAGAAACTACCATAAAAAGCCGCCAAGCTTTTTATGAAGAAGTCATTGCATCTCGTGATTTAGGTCTTAAGTATGTAAATTTTCATCCTGGAGCAGCATTAAATGATTCACGTGAAGCTGGTCTAAAACGTATTATTCAAGGAATTTTATTAACTGCCCCTTTATTAGAAAATGCTGATTGTTATCTTCTTTTAGAAACTACAGCTGGACAAGGCTCTTTGCTAGGAAAAACATTTGAAGAATTAGCTGTTATTTTAGAAGGAACAAAAAATTATTTACCAATGGGTGTATGTATAGATACCTGCCACATCTTTGCAGCAGGATACGATATCCGCACAAAAGAAGGATGGGACCAAGTTTTGCAAGATTTTGATCGAATTATTGGTTTAAAATATTTGAAAGCATTTCATCTCAATGATTCTATATATGATATAGGTAGTGCTAAAGACCGGCACGCAGCTCTTGGTAATGGGAAAATTGGATGGAATTGTTTTCGCTTCTTAATGACAGATCCTAGAACAGAATCAATACCAAAATATTTAGAAACTCCTGATGGATGCCCATTATGGCAAAAAGAAATTGCGTTACTCCGTGGAATGCATGCTAAAAAAAAGAAGCTCTTATAGAGAAACGCAATTAATAACTAACTTTGGTGAGCTAGAAATTCACAAACAATAGATAAATTGATTGGTATAGGTAACTGGCCTTCTATTTGTTCCCACTGAGGAATAGAGAGTAAAACACCTGTTAAAGCTGCTTTATCAAATTCCATATAAGAAGGTAGATCACCTGTTTTATTATCAATAGCTTCTTGTACTGCTTTCATTTTTCTGGATTTTTCTCTTACAGAAATTGACATTCCTGGTTTTACAGAAAATGACCGTCTATCAACTTTTTTACCATTAACAGTAATATGTCCATGAGCAACTAGTTGTTGAGCTGCAAAAATAGTTCTTGCCAACCCTAAACGATACACAACATTATCTAACCGGCATTCTAGTCTCTCAATAAACATTTGAGTAGTGTTGCCCTGTTTGCTAGAAGCTTCTTTAAATGCCCGTGTTACTTGCTTTTCCATAAGCATTCCATAACAAGCTTTCAATTTTTGTTTTTCTTCTAGCTGAAATCCATAATCAGACTTTTTCCTTCTCTGAACACCATGCTGTCCAGGAGGATTCGGTTTTTTAAGAAGCGGATTTCTACTACGCCCGAAAATATTGGCTCCAAAACGACGAGCGACATGATTTTTCGGCCCCAGGTATCTAGCCATATCTACAGCCTTTCCTTAAGAAGTGATATTAAAATACAGACAAAAAAGCGGATTTGAGCATGAGCGCTCTTCCTTCATCTGTGAGGGGAAATTCTATCTAGCCTGTTAATTTTCTACAATGGAATTATTTGTCCTCTTATGATAAACTTCCTATATGGAAAATCAAAAAATTTATTACACGTTAGCTTTTTATAGATTTGTAAAAATTAATGACCCTGTATCCATGGTTATTGCTCACAAGAAATTTTTTACAAGTAAAGATATTACTTGTCGTATTTACATATCTGAAGAAGGCATTAATGGCCAAATGAGTGGCGAATCTACTGCTCTGGAGGCTTATAAAAATTGGATGCAAACCTTTGCTTGTTTTAAAGATCTGTGCTTTAAAGCACAGAAAACATCAGGCAATGTTTTCCCGCGCATTTCTGTAAAATATAGAAAACAATTAGTTGCTTTAGACGAAACTGTCCCTATAGAAAAAACTGGGACTTATGTTTCTCCCTCAGAATGGAAACATCGCCTTCAAGAAGGAAAATCTCTTGTTATAGATGTTCGCAATAGTTATGAATCAAAAATTGGTCATTTTGAAAATGCCCTTCTTCCTGATTTAGAAAATTTCCGAGAATTTCCTTTATTTGCCAAAAAACTTTTAGAAAAAATTGATCCCAAGACCCCTATACTTATGTACTGTACTGGTGGCATTCGTTGTGAACTTTATTCTGCTCTTTTAAGAAGAGAAGGATTCTCTGATGTAGGACAATTAGATGGTGGCGTTATTGGCTATGCTTTAGAAGAAGGCTCTGCCTTATGGAAAGGAAAATTATTTGTATTTGATGATCGTATTTCAATTCCTTTAGATGAAAAAGTTTCCTCCCCTATTTCTTCCTGTTCATTCTGCGATACACCTTCTGATGTTTATTTCAATTGTTGTAACTCTGAATGTAACAAACTTTTTTTATCCTGTTCTGAATGCATTCAGACAAAAGAGGGCTCTTGTTCTGTGGCCTGTGCTGCTCACCCAGAGAAAAGAGCTTTTACCTCAGAAGGAAATAAACCATTTCGTCGTAAACATCTTCTTAATCAATAAAGTGTTAAAAAATTTGTTTCTTAAACTTCCTCTAGAGCAGGAAGATCTAAGAAAGGACCCATATCCACCATACCTAAGCTTTGCCCTAGCGAGGTACTTAGATTTGTTTCATTAATTACAAGCAAAGAATTTTGATCTACTCCTCCTGCAGGAGGCCTATCTCTACGAAAAAATGGTATACCTACTTGTTGCATAAGATCTTCCATAGACCTCCTTACCCACCATTGTCTTTTTCTATGAGATTGTTTACACACTGCACTTACAACTAATAAACCTGCATGAGCAAAGTACAATACTGAAGATGCTACAACCATTGGATCTAACACACTACATACTTGATTATATGGGCCTTCTATACCTGGATAACATGTTGGAAGCAATAAATGACTTGCAAGACTAGATCCACTAGCCCCTAATAATATTATATCTGCTCCTGTAACTAATGCAGCAACCTCTTCAACTTGTTGTATTTTCCTACATCTTTTTATCACTTTAACTAAGGTCCACACACATACTACTCCACTATACATGCACACAAAACCAGACAGCGGCAAACAATAATCTGTTTCTCCTCCTCCCTGATCTTTCCAAAAAGCTGTCTCCCCAGGAACAATTAACATCGATGACTCATCATGAGCATTCATTCCATCTGCTACATTTCCTGTAACCATAGAAGCTAATGTAGTAAGAAGAGTACTTGTAGTATTTCCTTCTATTAAATCTGTTCTATTCCCTGTAACCATAGAAGCTAATGTAGTAAGAAGAGTACTTGTAGTATTTCCTTCTATTAAATCTGTTGTATTCCCTGTAACCATAGAAGCTAATGTAGTAAGAAGAGTACTTGTAGTATTTCCTTCTGTTAGATCTGTTGTATTCCCTGTAACCACAGAAGCTAATGTAGCAAAAGAAGTACTATTTTCCATAAAATCTGTGGCATTACCTATTGCTCTACTTACAAAAGGAAACGTCAAACTTGTAGATACTGGCGTAAGAAGATCACTTGCTACTGGATGCTCTGTAAAACAACCCATCTTTTCTAAACTAAGCCCTAATACTCCTATCCCTACTGACATAATCAATTGAGAGATCCGAGTAGCTGTAGTTAATTTTTTTTTTATATTGGCGCAAGCTTCTGCTGGACTTTCTGGAAATCTAATACCTAGATGCCTTAAATAATGTCCATTAATATACATTATCATAAAATTTATTAATTTACGGTTAAAAATATAATTAGCTTTGTAATTATTTTTTTCACTAAAAGGTAAATAACCTTCTATTTAATATCTATAATATTTTCAATCATTTTCTTTTAAAGGAACTAATTTTTCTAAATTAAATCTTAATCGCTATATTATATTCATGAATTATGAATAAAAGATGTGTATATTTTATTTTTTAATAAAAAACAAAAAAACGATAAAACTATAGATTTTATCGTTTTACAAACTGGAATATCTGGATAATTAAAGCTTGGTGAACATCTAGAAAATAATGTATCTTAGGGACGCTTCAAGGACTATAAGTTCTCAATGTCTACTTGTCCCATATTTTAGCACTATCACCAAAAGAATCTTTTTATGTAATTATAGCCTAAACAGCGTCTTCACATACATCTGATGGAAAAGGGATTTCATCCAAAAAAACACCTTTGTCTTCTTCGCTTTCTGGTGTAGTTGTTTCTATACGTCTATCAGAACATATAGCACTTAAAACTAATACACCTGCATGAGTAAAATACAGAATTGAAGATACTAAAACCATTGGAGCTAGTCTTCCACATACTTGAGGATTAGGTGTTCCTGGATAACATGCTGGAAGTAGCACATTACCTATAACACCAAATCCACTAGCTCCCATCCATAGGATATCTTCTGCCACAGGTAATGGGTCAGATTGTCTACCATTTCTTCCTCCTCGACATCTCTTTACCATGTCAACAACTGCCCACACAAATATCACTCCCCCCATCATAACTGCTATTCCTGACATTGGTAAGCAATAATCTTTTTTCTGCGAGAGTGGTGCTGTATGAGGCTGTAAGACTCCATTTACTGCAGCAGTAATTAATGCCATTGTACTACTAGAATTCTCATTTATTTGATTCCCTGTAATCATTGAGATCATTGTAGACAAAAGAGGGCTAGTAGCGCTAGCCTCTGTTGCATTTGTTTCATTCCCATTAATCATTGAGAGTACTGTAGACAAAAGAGAACTAGTAGTACTAGCTCCTGTTGTGTGTGTTTCTGTTATTGTTGTTAGAGAAGTTACTGTGCTTAATACTGTATCTGTAGTAGTGCCTTCTGTAACATCTAAATTAGGAATAGTTAAAGTTGTAGTAACTGTTGAAGATGGGGTTCGTGATTGATGTTCTGTAAAACAATCCATCTTTTCTAAAACCATTCCTAATATACCCATTCCACTAGACATAACTGCTTGAGACAAACGATTAAGCTTGATAAGATTCCATTTTACATTCTCATAAGCTTCTAGCGGGGTTTCAGGACATCTAACTCCTAAATGAACTAGTACATTTTGATTAACAGTATTTATCATAAAATTTATAAAGTAGGGTTAAAATGACACTATTTATCAGGCAGAAGCAACTCCTGTAGCTACCACCTTTCTAAGGGATTATATCTAAATGAATTAAAGTATCTTATTATGTTTTTAAATTCAAATCATTTTTAATATAACACCTGCCTGTTATCATTTTCTAGAAAACATTGCCTGCAATAACTCTACAGCTATGAAACCTCTATCTAAAACAGGTATTTCAACTAAACACATACCATCTGTTTCCTCTTTACTAACCTTGTTACTTAAAACCAAAAAATCTCTATTTTAGCACTATCACCAAAAGACTTTTTGTATGTAATTCTATCCTAAACACTTTATACAACTCCCTCATTACTAGTAATTTGAGATAAGCAAATATCTTCTTCTAATCCTTCTCGTTCAAGTATTGTCACAGATCTATCAGCACATACGGCACTTAAAACTAATACACCTGCATGAGTAAGATACAAAATTGCAGATAGACCAAGCATTGAAGATAAGTCTGTAAATCCTTGAGAACTATCTGAACATGGATAACACATTGCACTTAATGAATCACCTACAAAACCCAATCCACTAGCTCCCAACAATAAGATATCTCCTACCGTAACTAATTGGGCAGTCTGTCCACCTTCTCCTGATCCTTGACATCTTCTCACAATTTTAACAGCTGTCCACACAAATAACGCTAATGATAACATGGCTGCTATCGCTGCCATTGGGTCGCAATAATATGGTTTTAAACCGCTGTCGTTTTTACCAGCCTGTAATAACCCATTTTCGCGAGGACTAATTAATGAAATTGTATTATTCATTTCATTCCCTGTAATCATGGAGAGCACTGTAGACAAAAGAGGACTAGTCATACTAGTACCTGTTGTATTTGTTTCATTTCCCATAATCATTGACAGCACTGTAGACAAAGAGGGACTAGTAGCACTAGTGCCTGTTGTGTAGCTTTCTGCGCTTGTTGTTAGAGAAGTTATTGTGCTTAATACTATATCAGCAGTAGCGTCTTCTGTACTATTTAAATTAGGAATAGTTAAAGATGGTGTTAATGCAGAATTTTCTATACAACTATCCATCTTTTCTATAATAAATTCTAGCATACCCATTCCACCAGATATACCTACTTGAAATATACGATTAAGCGTGGATAGCTTCCATTTTACATTTTCATAAGCTTCTCTAGGCGTTTCAGGAAATCTAACTCCTACACACCCTAGCACATTATTATTTATACAATTTATCATAAAATTCACACGCTATGGTTAAAATGAACCTAATTTATGAGATATCTGCAGCTCTCAAGGAATTAAAGTATCTTGTTTTTTTTTAATAAAAATCATTTTTAATATGACGTATGCCTGTTCTCATTAACTCTCCAAATATAGAACCCTTATCTAAAACAGGTATTCCAAATAAACACATGGCATCCATTTCTTCTTGACTAGCCTTGTTACTTATAACAAAGACATATCTATTTAAGCACTATCACCAAAAGGCTTTTTGTATGTAATTCTATCCTAAACACTTTCAGAAACTGCCTCATCACCAGGAATTTCAGATAAGCAAATATCTCCTTCTTCTAGCACTGCTGGTTCAATTATTTTTACAGATCTATCAGCACATAAAGCACTTAAAACTAATACACCTGCATGAGTAAAATACAGAATTGAAGACACCAAAACCATTGGAACTAATGCTGTACATACTTGCAAATTTGGTGTTCCTAAAGATGGATAACACGCTGGCCATAATACATCCTCTGAAAAACCAAGCCCACTAGCTCCCAACAATAGGATATCTCCAATAACAACTAATTGAGCAAAGCGTCCACCCTCTCCTGATCCTCGACATCTTCTAACCATTTTAACCAATGTCCAAACAAATAATACTCCTTCTAAAAGGCCTTTTATCGCTATCATTGGTAAGCAATAAATTGGTAAACAATGATCTATTCCTGAAAAACATTCTTTCGCCTGAGACGTAGAATTAATTAATGAGATTGTATCATTAAAAACCCCATTTGTTGCATTTACTGTAATAATTGAGAGCATTTTAGACAAATCCAAAATAGTAGTACTAGCACCTGTTGTGTATGTTACTGTGCTTGTTAGCAGAGAACTTGTTGTTCTCAATACTAGATCGTTCTTAATGCCTTCTGTGCTATCTTTAATGGGAATAATTAAAGTTGTTGATACTGCTGAAGATGATGTTAATGGTTGATGTTCAGCAAAACAACCCCTATTTTCTAAAAAAAGTCCCAACAAACCCATGCTACTAGATATAGCCACTTGAGACACACGATTAAGCATAGATAACTTCCATTTTACATTAGCATAAGCCTCTGTAGTCGTTGCAGGGAATCTAACCCCTAAACGACCTAGAAAAACAGTATTGAGAAGATTTATCATAAAATTCATGCACTATGGTTAAAATGAATCTATTTATTAGCTAGCTGCAACTCATGCATCTACCACACCACCAAAGGATTACATCTAAAGGAATTAAAGCATATTATTTTTTTAATAAAAATCATCTTCTAATATAATGCATGCGCCAAACAGAAATGCCTATTATCATTTTCTAAATAACCTTACTTTCAGCATCCCTACAGCCATTATAGCTTCTTTAACTAAAACATTCTAATTCAACCAAACACGTATCATCCAACCCCCTCCTTAATGGCTTTTTAACTTATCATAAAGATAAAGCCTATTGTAGACACTATTCAAGCGCTACAAGTTCTAAAAATCTGGTTGTCCTATAATTTATCAATCTTTTTATGTAATTGTACTCTAAACATCTTCTTCTCTATGCAAATCAGCAACTTGATACAAGAACCCTTCTTGCTCTTCTGTTGTATTTTTTTGTATAGATCTATTATTACACACAGCACTTAGAACTAGTACACCTGCATGAGTAAAATACAGAATTGAAGATACCAAAACCATGGAAGATAATTCTTCACATACTGGAATATTATCTATTTCTGGCCCTGGAATACACGCTAGACGCAATGCATTACCTACAAAACTAATACCACTAGCTCCCAACAATAAAATATCGCTTGCTACAACTAATCTTGGAGCGCATCTACCTTCTCCTGATCCTCGACATCTTCTCACAATTTTAACAACTTTCCACACAAATAATACTACCCCTATCATAGCTGATAGCGCTGACATTGGCTCGCAATAATCTGGTTCTGGAAAGCCATTGCTTGGATAAATCGCGGATAATCTTTGTGCTATAGAACTATTCGATGAGAGTGTACCATTAGAAGTCTCAGCTATTTCATTCCCTGTCATCATTGAAAGCGCTGTAGAAAAAAGAGGCCTAGTAGTATTAGTGCCTGTTGTATGCTCCTCAGCACTTGTTATTAGAGAAGTTATTGTGCTTAATACTATATCTACACTAATACCTTCTGTAGCAGGAATCGTTAAAGTTGTGGCTACTGTTGAAGATGGTATTAATTCAGGATGCTTTGTAAAACAATCCATCTTCTCTAAAACAAGTCCTAATATACCCATTCCAATTGACACGCCCACTTGAAGGATACGATCAATCCTGCAAAGCTTCCATTTCACATTCTCATAAGCTTCTAGCGGAGTTTCAGGAAATCTAACTCCTAAAGGATACAGCACTTTTTCATTAAAAATATTTATCATAAAATTCACACGCTCTAGTTAAAATGAACCTATTTATTAGATAGCTGCAATTCCTGCATCTACCACACCCCAAAAGAATTACACCTAAAATAATTAAAGTATCTTTTTTTAATAAAAATCATCTTTAATACGATGCATGCACTAAACACACGTGCCTTTTATCGCCTTCTAAAGAATCTTCTTTCAATAACTCTAAATCATGTTTGGGCCCATTATTTAATAAAGATCTTTCCAATAAACTGATCGCCTCCATCTCTTCTTTATCAACCTCTTGCTCAAAATCTTTCGAAACTAATTTCTTTTTAGCTTTGGCACAAACTATACTCACAATTAATAAACCTGAATTTATAAAATAAAACAAAAAAGATGCTTTTTCTATATAAAATATGCCCTTACACATATCTGGATAAGGCTTTGTAGAAAGCGAGCATTGATACATCAAGACATTAGCTGGCACACTTAAAATACTTGCTGTTACTACTAATCCCGTCGAAACTGCATTTAAAAGTAATTGTGGAGAACTTTTTCTTAGCTGATTTAATCTTATTAGTAATTGCATCACCATCACCACAGCATATGTACTAGAAAACATTATCATTGATGGTGCCCACGCTGCACAAGGATGTTTTGCTGCCGACAAAACTTGAGCAATTGTAGTCAAATCTTCTTCTTTTCTAGCGGCAGTCATTGTAAGCATCGAGGATGTTGTTTTACTTGTAACTAATGAAGCCACTGTACTCCATAAAACATCTTCAGAACCTTTTTTCACAGCAACAAGCAAAGTTTTATTTAATGCTAAAAAAGGCTCTGTATTTGTAAATGGTTCTGCATAACATCCTCTTTGATATAAAACAAAGCCCATAATGCCTATACCTAAAGATACACTTGCATTAACAATCTCTATTAGCTTTCTTATATTTCTACGCATATTGCGACAAGCTTCTTGCGGAGTTTCAGCAAATCGAAAACCTAAACAATTCAGACAATGAACATTAACTAAATTTATCATAAAATCAGCACACTTTTTGTGTAAAAATATTTGCCTTCACTATAAATTGCATCATTATAAATACATACATCTTTTTAAGAGTTTATCTTGCTCTGAGATCACTAAAAAGTGTTCTCCAATCCTTTTTATTTAGCATCAAGTATCTGCTAATGATGAATCTGGTCTAATTCTTTGATGTGAATCATCTCACACTATACTAACAGCTATAATCCTGCATGATAAAATAAAGGGC
This sequence comes from Candidatus Clavichlamydia salmonicola, assembly GCF_015356765.1. Taxonomy (GTDB): domain Bacteria; phylum Chlamydiota; class Chlamydiia; order Chlamydiales; family Chlamydiaceae; genus Clavichlamydia; species Clavichlamydia salmonicola. The sequence continues at coordinate 329,455 of NZ_WTCQ01000001.1, read as the reverse complement.
TGAAGATAAATAAACTTGGAGCTCTAGTCTATCATTCACTACTTTACAAGCCATCCTGGAACATAAAGGAACTAAAATACCTTTAACTGTATCCAAGTAAATATTTTGAATGAGAAAAATTACCTAAAGACTACTCCTCAGAAAAAAAATTAAAATCTGAATTATGAAAACTTCTTCCTAGATAACCTTCATCACTTCCTCTTAAATCATTTTTACAAGAATTACCACTTTGTGGTGCATGCACTAAACACATCCTGTTTGCTTCAAAAAGGCTAATCCTATCTTCACTCAGACTATTTTCTTGAAAAGAATCTACTTCTGATGCTCCTTTCTGAGTAATAATCATGCTTTCAGCATCACCAACATCATCTAATGACTCAATTGATCTAGATGTTTTGTCAAGATCTAAACAGAGTGTACTTAAAAATAGCATGCCTGCATGAGTAATGTAAAGAAAGCTTGACCAACAAGATAGTGCCCCCAATCTATCACATACCATTAGCGAAGATATCTTACTATCAGTATAACATGTTGGAATTAATGAACTGCTCACAAAACCTAGCGCACTAGCCGTTACTAATACCAAATTTGCAGAAGAAATAAGAGCAGCGGTAGCACCACTTTTTCTCCTATGCACTTTACATATTTGTACTATTTTAAATAATGCTAACATACATACTACTCCATTGCACATAGACATTATTATCCCCCAAGATCTACAAAAATCTTCAGATCCTGGCGTTATTAAAGGCCCCCAGAACATTACTGCAAAGTTATTCTTACCCTCTTGAAGCAAAGAATGTGTATTAGTTAGAATATTAGACTCTGTTACATTATTTATAACTAGAGAAGCCTCTGTAATTGCTGATATATCTAATCCAGGAATCAAAATGGTCGTAGATATTAAGAAAGAGGATAATTCGCCTTTCAAATGCTCTTTAAAACAACCTCTTTGATTTATTACTATTCCTATTAAAGCTAACCCTATAGATGCGATTGCTTTTGGAATATGAGAACAGACATAAAGATTGTGACATATATTATGACAGGCCTTCCTTGGAGTTTCAGGAAATCTAAGACCAATATGACGTAGCCCATATGCATTAATTAAATTTATCATAAAATTAGTAAACTACAGGTAAAGTGAAGTTACTTATTAACTGTAATCAATAGGATTTTATGACCACACATGCTTACTAGTAAAATAATCAAGATAGCCTAGTCTTTTCAGGTAAATTTTTTCCATTTTTTGTTTAAAAAAATTATTATCTATTTACTCTTTCATAAGAACAGGCTCTTTTTCTAAATTTAAGGCCTCTTGAGGTAAGATAGACATAAATGAAGCCTCAGAAGCTGAACCCATAGACTGTATCAGTGAAACATTATCCCTAAAAATAACCCTGTGCGCCACAGTTCTTTCTTTTTTTGAAGATAAAGTACATACTCCCACAAAGACTGATACACCTGCATAAGTAAAGTAAAGAAGTGAAGATAGCTCTTCCATTACAGGTAAACAATCATACATTTTATTGGGCAAAAGATTTCTCATATTATAAGAACATTCGCTAAGGATAGTATTAGTTAAAACACTCAGAGAACTAGCGCTCAATGCGATTCCATCAAGCATAATATTTCTTAATAACGCATTGCATGTTTGTTTTTGTTTTCTTAATTGTCTTATTATCTTAACAAGTTCATACGTACCTATGAGCCCACTACATATAGCCAATATTAAAGACCAAGACAGGCACATCTTTTTTGGATAATCATTATTTCCTCTTGTCTCCAATAGTCTATCGTCTACCAGCTCATTCACAACAAAAATTGAAAGACCCTTTGAAGATCGATCCATATTCAAATAAGGGTCTACATAACAACCATTATGACGTAGTGTAGAGCCAAGTAAACCTAACCCTGTAGAAGTAACTATTTTAGTAATTTTGATACAATGCATTAAATTTCTGCATACATTCTGACAAGCTTCTCTTGGCGTTTCAGGGAATCTAAGACCAACTACATTGAAAATTCTTGTATTAATACTATTCATAAAATTAGCAAATTTCTAATAAAGTAAAACTATTTATATAAAGACATTTCAATGTTTTCAAGAAATTATTTTTACATAAGATAATATTTTAATAGCTAATTTTTAGTAAGCATCATCCTTTTATTATTTTTTTTTAAATTACAATATTTTTATCTAACAAAAATGTATAATAAATCATCTTTAATATTAATTAGTTATTAATTTATGAATCCTATTGCCCAGCTTCTATCTTTTACAAGAAATAGAAGAGCTCCACGGAGCCTTCAACAAGCTTGCACAAATTTACAAAATAATGCTGCTGTTGTTCTTCAAGCCACAGCTACTGCTGCCATGGCTGTTATTGGCATAGTCGTTGGCACACAAATGCAGGAATATTCTACGCCTTGCCTGCCCAGTAGTTCTTCCCCTACACCTTCTCCTACAAGAATTTTACCTGCAGTTTATCAAAGCCTGTCTAAAAGCGTAAGTGCTGCAAGCGTAGTATTACTTGTTATTAGTTTAGGCAATACTTTAAAATTATGCTCCTCGCAATTGCCTGGAACACCCTCTAGAAAGAAAAAAATTAAAAAGTGCTTAGAAATACTTAGTGTCGTTTTTCAAGTCTCTGGAGCAACTACAGCTATAACCAGTACTGCTCTGGGGTGTTCTTGCTTTGATGGAAACCCCTCTCCTAATTATTATTTGGCTGGTCCATTCTCTATCACAGGTGGAGTTTTACATAGCCTTCAAGCTTTAACATTATTAGCTAGCTCTCTATTGGAAGAAGAAGAATCTTCTCCTTTGGATATCCCTTTAGATCCTGTAAAAACAAGTCCTATTAAACCAAAAAAATTAGTCATTATATCTTATGAAACTGTGGTATAATCTTAATTAACCTATCCTGTCTGAAGTAATCTTAATACACATATTTCTATCCTTCATTAGCATACCCTATAGACCTTCAACTCGTGGATATCAATGAACATTATTTTTAACAATTACTGCTCAAACAGCCGCTACTCTTATTGCAGCGCTCAGTAATATGCTTAGAATGCTTTGTTTGTCAGGCCCTGTCTCTCCTGAACTTTGTACAAGAGCTGCTTATTTTTTAGGGATCTCTGGGAGCAAAAAATGTGTTACAGCGATCATCCTTCTTTCTAGTTTTACACCTAATTTATTACTTTTAATACCTTCATAGGGTAAGGCCTGCGCAAGCAATTCTTAGATAAGAGCTTACAGTATTTTTAAATTCTGAAGACGAAGAAACTGTAGTTTAATGATTATCTATTCAACTGATTTAGCATTTCTTTTGAATAGCAACATCCACCAGATACTTACAATAACAGAAACTATGGCCATTGCCCCAAAACCTGTTGTTGCTCCTAATTGACACACTTTCCCTGCGAGAAAAATAAATACAGCAGCACAAGCTACTCCAAAAAAATCAAAAAAGTTACAGGCAGCTATGTTTCTAGCACGACTATCTTCTGGGCTAACAGCTTGAACAAAGGTATGTAATGGTATGGTATACATTCCTGCGCACATTCCTAAAATAAATAATGCTATTACCATCCAAGAAAAAATATGCCCTACTAAACACAGTAAGAGAAATCCCCCCGCCATGCCTAATGACATATAAGGAAGCAGTTTAATTCTTACCTTTTTACCTGACAAACGTCCTACTAACCAAGAACCTAAACCTAAACTAATAGCTGGGATTAAAAATAGATAACCTGCATAAACTTCTGGCCAACCAAATTGCTCTGAAACAAAAGGCAGTAAATTTAATTGTGTATATGTGACAACAAAGAAAAAGAAAGCACCTCCACACAAACATGGCACTAAAAAAGGTGTCTTACAAGCAATTTTTACTGATAAAAAAACCTCTTTAAAACAAAAAAACGACAATGCTCTCTTAGTGTTTCTTACATTACTAGGAGCAATTACAAAAGAAAGAATACCAGCTACTATAGCTATACCTAAACAAACAATACCTGAAACAACAAAAATGCCATTTCCTACTTGAGTCAAATATGATGCTAAAAATACGCCTAAAATACTTCCTATGTAAGTAGTCATTAACATAATGCCATTACAATAGGAAAGCTGTTCTTTAGAACAAATCTCTGGTAAAATTCCAAATTTAGCAGGAGAAAATATTGCACTAAGGCAAGCCACCAAAAATAAAACTATATAGCCCACACTCACTGATTGGTAGGTAAAAGCCCATAACCCTAATGCCATGACCACTACTTCAATAGACTTGGTCCAATAAATGATCGTTGTTTTTTTACAACGATCACCTAGTGTGCCAGCTAAATCAGCAAATAAAATGAATGGCACAACAAAAAGCAATCCTGTCAAAGTAAGCACTACATGACTTTTTTCTGGGCTTATGCTCAATAAAAAAAATACTAATAATGTTTTATACAAATTATCACTTAGGCAAGTAAGGAAATGAACAATGAATAATGCTCTAAATGAACGTTTATCAGAAAAAAAAGACATGTCAACTATTAAACACCCTAGAGTGTTTTTTAGCAATCGCCTTGAAACTTTATTTCAGCATTTAGTAACCCATTTATTTGCTATAGATTCATCTCCATTTACAGAAAGAATTATCATTGTCCCTAATAAAGAAATCAGTAAATGGTTAAAAAAAACTATAGCAGCTCATAATTCTTTAGGAATTTTAATGGGATGTAATATTTCTTTTTTAGGAGGTGTAATTAATCATTTGCTTCAAAAATTTTGTAGTAAGAATACATTGCCCTCTTCTTTTTCTCATGCTGATCTTGTTCATCTTATTTACAATTCTTTAGAACAATCTTCGATTCAACATTCTTCTCTTGGCCTACTTCCTGATCAAGAAATTCCTTACTCTTTAATAAAACACTTAGCTTTACTTTTTAAAAAATATGACTTATATGGAACAGAAGAATTTACTGAATTTTTTAATAATCTGAATCATTGGCAAAATGAGCTCTTTCAACTTCCTAAACAATGTTTTCCTTGTTTATCTCAAACTTTAGAAGAGTTATTAAAATCCATACCTTCTTCCAATAATCTTCAAATTTTTCTTTTTGGGTTTTCTTATCTTCCTTGTAAATATTTTAATTTTTTTGAAAAACTATCTACTAAAGCTTCCTTATTTTTTTATCAATTATCTCCTTGCAGGCAATTTTGGACAGATCAAACAACAGACAAAGCTGTCAATTTTTTAATAAAAAAATGGAAAATGCTTAATTATTCAACAAAATCACAAGAAGCGTGGCTTGACTTAACTCAAGACCATCATCATCCTTTTTTAGCAAATATGGGGTCTGTTGTAAAAAAAATGACCCTAATGATTGAAAATACTTCTTTTCTTTCAATAGAAGATTATCATGAATTTTCTTCTTCATCCCATCTTAAACAAATACAGAATGATTTGTTAGATTTAGAAATTTCATCCAATATACAAGAAGATGATAGCCTACAATTACACGTATCTGAAACTCCTTTAAGAGAAATAGAAATTTTATTTAACCATATTGGCTCTTTGTTTAAACAAGGCGCTCGTCCATCTGAAATCGTTGTAATTACTGAAAAAATCAATATCTATGCTCCTTTAATAAAAGCTGTCTTTGATATTCTTCCAATACGTATTAGTGGCCTTAAAGATCCTTTTCAAAACAATTTTTTACGAATTTTACATAAGATACATCTTTTAGAAAATCGAGCTTGGGATTATTTTTCACTTCATTCTCTTCTTTTTGACTCAGCTTTTTCTGAAAAAGCTGAGTGGAATGATTCGCATAAAAGACTGATTTCTTATTGGCTAGATATGTTTCCTTCTTCTTGGGGATTTAACCATGAACATCGCCAACAAGCATTTCATACATTAAATCTTGATTTAAACAATGCCTCTACTGCTACTTGGGAAGATCTTTTTGAAGAAATTTTTTCTAAATTCCCTTTGATTTCTCCTTTTAGTATTTCTACTGATCCTGAAGCTATTAGCTTACTGGGCAATTGGGTTGACACCCTTTCTCACTTATATAAATTTTTGGAACCATTAAGAAACAAAAGACGTGAAACACTTACTTTTTGGAGAAAATTTCTTTTAGATTTAGGTGAAAATTTCTTTTCTATTCCAACTCAAGATTTAGAAGCCTTAAAATTTTTTGCTATTAAAGAAAATAATAGCCTGTACTCTTTTAATTTTATCTTTGATTTACTACAAGATCTTGTCATTCAAGGAAGCTCTACTGTTAATATCAATAATGAAAATGCTATTACTTTTGGGACACTTCAAGATTTACATGGTGTTCCTTATAAACATGTTTGTTTAATAGGATTTGATGGAAAACTTGCTCAAGTAAAAGATGACTCCCTAACAGATTTTTTAAAAGAATTTTTTGGAAAAGATCCAGCTCCCACTCAATTTGAGCTAGCTTGTCAAATGTTTTTAGATGCTATTTTATCAGCTCGGGAAACCTTATTTATTAGCTATGTCTCCTCTAATGAGGATGCTTATGAATCTACTGATCATCGGCTTTTAGAATTAAAGAATTTTGCTTCTTTAAAAAAGATCGTCCTGCACCCTTTAAAAGGGTATTCTTCACTATATTTTACTCAATCAAATTTTCATCAATCTTTTATTCCTCATCATTTTAGAATGGCTCAAGGAGCTGTGCAAAAAAAAACACCTTTAGTAGATTTTTTTTCAGAAAATGCTGCCTTTCAAAACATTTCTCCTCAACAATTTCTTCCAAAAAAAAGCCTTTGTATTCATGTTAGAGAACTACAATCCCTTCTTCTTTCTCCCTTAAATCATTTCTTTCACCATAGTTGGGGATCACGCTCTCAATTAAAAAAGTTACAATTTCACCCTAGATTTGATCTTACTGAAGAAGAAGTTGCTGCTTTTGCTGTTAAACAGGCCGGCCAAAATATAGAAGCTGCATCTATTTTACCCACTTCGTTATCCTTTGCTTCTCCTCTTTTTAAAAATAAAGCTTCAAGCTCCATTCTCTCGTTATTAAATACTTTAAATGATCATACAAATCATGCTTCTCGTTATAATGTTCTTCTTTCTGAACATCACTCAACAACCCCAGAATTCATCCAAGAAAAAAATGAACGTATTTTAAAAATACGTCCCCCTGAAATTTATTTAAGCAATGGAAGTTGTATTAAAATTTTAGGAAAAATTGGACCTTTTATTAATAATATTCGTGTAATTCCTTCTGATAAACAATCTCTTTCATTGCTAAAATTTTGGCCTGAAATTCTTATCTTAGAACTCCTGAATGGTTCTTCTCTTATGGAAGATCCTTTTTCTTGCTTACTTGTTCCTAGTTATCTCTCTTTGTCTTTAGAACATCCTTATTCTGCAATGACTCTAGTGCAAGATTTACTTGAGTATTACTTTATTGCTGCTTCAATACCATCTCCTTTATTGTTTAGATGGTTATCAGAAATTTTAAAAAAAAATGAGGCCTCTCTTGACTCTCTTATTCATAGTACAGTAAATCGACTATCTCCTGATCAGGCTCTTTTTTGGTTTCTTAAATTCCGTAAACTTCCTTTAGCTAAAGATATTATTCAATTTTGGGAACCCATTGCTTCATCTTTTCTTTCTCCTTTATTTACTAAAAATTATGCAGCCTTAACTACTGAAAATACCTTTATAAAAAAACCTCATCCTATTCATAGCAGGAAATAATATGACTACTGAATTCAATGCTCTGACTACGCCCATAGCTTTGACCGGCAAATATTTCTTAGAAGCTTCTGCTGGTACTGGTAAGACATTCGCTATTGAACAACTCTTAATTCGTCTTCTTTGTGATCCATCAGAACCAAAAATTCAATCAATCTTAATTGTCACATTCACCAAAGCAGCTACTGCTGAATTAAAAAGACGAATAAAAAAATCTCTTCTAGAAATCATTAACCAGCTGTCAACAAATACACCCACTAATATAGAAAAAAAATTTCCTTACTTAAGTACACACTTAACTCAAACCGAAGATGTAAAACGGATTTACAGACAATTAAACAGTGCGCTTTTAGATTTTGATGCTGCACAAATATTTACAATCCATGGATTTTGCTCAGAAATGCTTCTTCTGCATCCTGAGCTAACAGGATTTTTTTCTTCTTTAAGAAAAAAACCTAATACTGTTGCTGAGACAATTCTCTTACACATTCGAAATTATTTTATTCAAAATCATTTCTTAAAAATACTCACTCTTCAAAGCATTCAAAAATTAGCTAAAAATTTTCCAAAAGACCTGCACGTTAACTTATTAGAGCACTTGCTAAGCAAAAGTTCTATATCAGACAATTCCAAATTTATTGATCCAGACTTAATAACAGCTATGAATGCTATTCTTAAAGGCATTAAAAAAAATTTAGGAATTACAGATACAAAAGAACTTTTTGAAGATTTAGCTCTTCAAGCCTCTTGTTTTAAAGGTTTAGCAGACCGTCAACATAATTTATATCCTGCAACTATCACCTCTCTGCAAACATTTGCTCAAGGCTTGATTCAGAATGACTCTTCACTATTAATAGATTCTATTCTTATCAAAATGATCATTGCTAACCGAAAAAAATCTTTTGATAAAATTTCTCCTTCTTTTGTCTTTCCTAGTCTTTTAGCAGATTGTGAGCAATCAGGACTTTTTGATCTTTTAAAACAATACTCAGATAAAAATCGTATCTTACATATTTTAGGAGAAGATCTCCGAGACTACATTCGATCTCATAATCCTCCAGGAGAAATTTCTTTTCCTGATGACTTGCTTTTATTGTTTCAACAAAATCTTAAAAATTCTGTGTTTTTACACACCATTCAAAACAAATATAGCGCTGTTTTTATTGATGAATTTCAAGATACAGATCAGGTTCAATGGGATATTTTTTCTACTCTTTTCTTAGATAAAGATTATAAAGGAGCATTTTTTCTTGTTGGAGATCCCAAACAATCCATCTATCGCTTCCGAAATGCTGATATCTATGTATATCAAAAAGCTAAAAAATGTTTTCCCTCTCAAGATGTCTATTCTCTCCAAGTTAACTTCCGCTCTGATCCACGATTACTTTCAGGATTAAATATCCTCTTTAGCAAAAATAAATGTTTTTTTAACCTACCTAAAACTGGCGAACACTTCATTTATAATCCTTTAAAAAGTGGTCTTCCTACTCCTAAAAATGGCCATGATGCAGAGAAAAAAAATATTCATTTTTTCTTTCATCATGATCAACAAGAAATGTTTAAATTTATTGAGCAAGAAATTCTAGAATTAAACACCCTTTTCCACATTCCACTGCAAGAATGTGCCATTTTAGTAAAAGATCGCTACCAAGCAGCTCAATTCGCAGAATTCACTTCTTTGCCACTCAATATTAAAACACCTCGATCTTTAGTTAAATCAGCAGCTTTTTCCTTACTAAAAGATCTTCTTTTTTCCTTACGCACACCTTTTAATCATAGTGCTTGTTTAAAAATTTTACTTAGCCCGTTGTTTGCTTGTACTTTTCAAGACGTACTTTTAAATCGCATAGAACTTTCTCAACTTTTTTTATCTTACTCTAAAATTTTTCAACAAAAAGGGCTCCTTTGTCTGTTTCAACATATACTATTAAGAAATGGAAACAATCTTATATCTATTCCAGAAGGCAATTTATTATATGCAGATATGGAACAAATTATTGAAATCTTAGAAGATCTTTCTAATAACCCTAATGAATACGCCCTATTACTAGAGCGTATGGAACTTGGTGGCATAAGTGAAGAAACCTTTCGTGCTAGATCATCTCAAGAAAAAGATGCTGTTACAGTCATCACAGTGCATTCTGCAAAGGGATTAGAATATAGTGCTGTTTTCCCCATTGGATTAGTTCCTCAAAAAACCACTTCTATGGACCAAGAAGAAATTATAGCAGAAAAATTAAGACAAACCTATGTAGCACTTACTCGCGCAAAAGATCGTTTATACCTTCCAGTTCCGACAGATTACTCTGCATATCCAGAATCTCCCATAACTTTGTTATTAAATAAGATATTAGAAGGATCTTCCATAGAAGATTTCTTAAAAGAACATCCCCATGTTTTTTCTTATTCAAAAACATCACCCTGTAGCTTTAAGAAAAGAGACTTCATCGATTTACAAAATCTAGAACTTTTACCTTTGGAATCTTTTCCTAATTTTTCAGATACTTTTTCTAAAACATCATCATTTTCTTCACTATATCGCCATGAAGACCCCCTTAATTCTATTACTTCTGCAAATCTAATAACTCCTCAAAATTTTCCAATGGGACCAGAAATTGGACTTATTATTCATAGTATATTTGAAAAAATGAATTTTAGAGCAATAGTTGAAGCAGGTTCTCCACATATGCTAGAGCCTTTAATTAAGCCCTTCTTAAACCATACCTCTCTTGAAGGATGGTCTTTGCAAATTGCTGAAATGTTATTAAAAGTCTTTTTTACTCCTTTAAAAGGAAGCGCTGACTCATTTTTCCTTGCGGATATCAACCCTTCATATATTTTTAGAGAATGTGAGTTTCTTTTTGAAGAGTCTGAGTCTACAGGATTTTTTAAAGGATTTATTGACCTATTTTTTCAACACAATGGTCTATTTTATATTGTTGACTGGAAAACAAATTTTATAGGTCCTTCTTACTCTGATTACTCCCAACATCAATTGAAGCAGGTAACAGAACGTTATCATTATGATAAGCAAGCTGGCCTATACAAAATTGCTTCCTTAAAATACCTCAGTCTTTTTGATGCTGCTGATAAATGGGGAGGGAGCTTTTATCTATTTGTTCGTGGCTGTGATCCTGAAGGAAATGGCGTTATATTTTTTCCTTAGTAATTTGCATAAAAAAGATCTTTTTATAATTCTATAATTGGTCAATCTATAATAACTCAAGGAACTATATGTCCCCCCGTGTTGTCTTTGGGCTTTTATGTTTACTATTAGGATCTGCTTGCGTTACCTTCATACCTTGTCCTCCTACAGTAAAAATAAAAGTAGCAAACAGTAAAATAATTGCCTTCTTAAAAAGATTGAAATAATTTTTTTTCTTTTTTGAAAGATAAATCCTGTTATCTGATTTTAAAAAACTTTAGGTAAGATAACCTAGCTCTTACAATTAGATTGCACAAAAGTTGATCCTATTATGTATAAAAAATTTCTTTTGCTTGTTGCTATACTGTTTTTCATTAGTTTTATATTTTTTACTACTGGTGATCGATCAAAATGGTTACAGCCTAAGATTAATCCTGTTAAACATTCTGTAATGTCTTTTGATTTTAAAGATAATGCTCTGACATATGCAAAAGCCTTACCTCGTTACTCTCATTTTCCTCTTTTAACCCCTTCCTATGAAACATCTTTAGAGATTTCTTCTTTACAAGCTTCTGAAAACATTTTTAATAATATTTGCGCTCCTTTGAATCAAAAACATTTATTGATAGCTCTTTATGATATTGGCATGGCTGACTCTTTCTTCATTTTATCTCCCTTTAACGTCCCTCCTCTTTCTCCAGGAAGGGCTATAAAAATTTATGGCTTCAAAAGATTATTTAATTGCCAAAATTCTTTTTTCTATTACTCATCTCATCAACCTGATAGCAGCAATGTTGGAATATTAAATATCTGTCCTGCGCAAAAAGATGATTTTTTAACTGCTGTTGTTTATAAAGTTAATCAAGAAGATTTTCTGCATTTACGTCAGGCTTACCCAGGCTATAATTTAGTTCCAGTGGTTGCTCAAGAATATAATCAACCTACTCATCCATTTTTTATATGCTATACCTGGGAAGCAGATCCCTTATATATTAATGACTCTATTCTTCCTTCCCGTCATGCATATTCTCTTATATGGCAACTATTAGACTCTCCTGAGTATATAAAAAAATATGGGCTGCCTTTTTCTAAAGATTATTTAAATACTACCTTCCTTGCTGATGGTCACTCCGTTATGGAAATTCATGAAGAATACAAATAAAAAATGGCCTGTTTTATTTTTTTGACAAAAAATTTTCAAAAAAATTTATGCATAATCTTAGGTATACAAAGGATTTGACCATATAAAAGTTGTTATAGAAAATATTAAAAACTTATCTGTCTTTTATAAAAATATAGAAAAACCTATCCCTTCTATTGACACTTATCATAGAATTGAATTGAATAGCCGCCTTGGCTAAAGCCACTTTTTTTTGAATTAAAATCATACTGTTGATGAAAAAGTCTTTAATTGTTGTTGAATCTCCGACTAAAATCAAAACTCTTAAAAAATTTTTAAAAGATTCTTTTGTCTTTTCTGCTTCCCTTGGCCACATCAAAGACCTTCCTACTAAAGGATTTGGGATTGATGTTGAAAATAACTTTGAACCTCAATATGAAATATTAGCAGATAAGAAAGAGATTATTGCCAATATTAAAAAAATGGCAAAAGATTGTGATATCGTTTATCTCTCTCCTGACCCTGACCGAGAAGGTGAAGCTATTGCATGGCACATCGCATCCTTGCTTCCACCTGAAACTATCATTAAAAGAGTTTCTTTCAATGCCATTACAAAAAATGCTGTTCTGCATTCTCTAGATAATCCGCGTGAAATTGACATGGATCTTGTTGATGCTCAACAAGCTCGTCGATTACTTGATAGAATTGTTGGATATAAGATTTCTCCACTCTTAATCAAAAAACTTCAACAACGTTCTGGTGTCTCAGCAGGACGAGTACAATCTGCTGCTTTAAAATTAGTAGTTACAAGAGAAAATGAAATAGACCTTTTTGTTTCTACTGAATATTGGACTATTCGTGCTCAATTAAAAGACATGAAAGATCCTATGCTTTTTTCTGCCTCTCTTTATTCAAGACATGGATTAAGATGGGAAAAAGAGCCCTCTGAAGGAAAAAACACCTTTACTATTGGAAATGAAGAGCTTGCAAATACAATTGTTAATGAACTTAAAAAAGCAGCTTTTCATGTAGAAAAAACTGAACGTAAAGAAAAAAGACGTTACCCTTCACCTCCTTTTATTACATCTACTTTACAGCAAGAAGCAAGTCGTCATTTTAGGTTTTCTTCTTCCCGAACCATGAGTATTGCTCAAGCTTTGTATGAAGGAGTAGAACTTCCTCAAGAAGGTTCTACTGGTCTTATTACTTATATGAGAACAGACTCTGTTCGCTCTGATCCTGAAGCAATTATAGAAGCACGCAATTATATTAAAAAAACATTTGGCACCACAAATCTCCCTGATAAAGCTTTAGTTTATACATCAAAAAAAACTGCTCAAGATGCGCATGAAGCTATTCGCCCTGCAGATGTTAATCTAACGCCTGATAATTTAGCGCCATTTCTTACTAAGGAGCAGCATTCTTTATATCAACTTATCTGGAAACGTTTTGTTTCTTCTCAAATGGTTCCTGCTATTTATGATACATTAATAGTAACTATTGGTACTGATTGTGATATTCTCTTACGCTCTTCTGGTAGTGTTTTAAAAAAAGAAGGCTTTCTCTCTTTATACAAAGAAAAAATTGATGATGAATCTGAAGAAGAAACTATTTTACTCCCTCCTCTTCAAGAAGGTTTTCCATTAATTAATAATACTATAACTAGTGACCAAAGTTTTACCAAACCTCCTCCTAGATTTACTGAAGCCTCCCTCATTAAAGAATTAGAAAAATCTGGCATAGGCCGTCCATCGACATATGCAACTATCATGAATAAGATTCAGAGACGAGAATATACTGTAAAAGAAAATCAACGCCTTAAACCTACTGATTTAGGAAAAGTGATTACACAGTTCCTAGATACCAATTTTCCTGACATCATGAATATTGGTTTTACAGCAGAAATGGAGGATCTTCTTGAATTAATAGCCATTGGAAAAAAAGACTGGAAAGATCTAATTAAAGATTTTTGGCATCGTTTTATTCCTATTGTAGAAACAGCAGAAAAAGAAGCTTTGATTCCAAAAATTGATACTGACTTACCCTGTGATAAATGTAAAAAAGGTTTCTTACAAAAAATCTGGTCTCGTTCACATTATTTTTATGGATGCTCTTGTTATCCTGAGTGTGACTTTAAAATTTCTGATAAAGAACTTTCATTTAATAAAGAAGATTACTCTGAAGAGACCAATTGGGAGCAGCAATGCCCTAACTGCAATAAAGAAATGAAAGTTAAACATGGTCCTTATGGAGCCTTTTTTGGTTGCTCTGGATATCCTGAATGTAAAGGCATTATAAATCTCTTAAAAAAAGGTGAACAAGCTAAAGAAACTATTGCTATGATTCCATGTATGGCCATTGGCTGTGAAGGGCAGATCATTCAAAGAATGTCCCGCTATGGAAAAACCTTTTTTGCCTGTTCAGATTTCCCACGCTGTGATGTTATTGGTAATCAAATAGACACCATTTCAGAAAAATATGCCAACCATCCTAAAACTCCTTATGAGAAAAAAGGACGTTTTGCAAAGAAAACACCTGTAAAAACCCGCGCTTCAAAAACTAAAACTGTAAAAGAAAAAGTTTCTAAAAATAAACCAGTAAAAGAGAAGAAAAAAAGAGCTCCTTCATTGAGTAATTTGTTGACTCCTTCTAAAACTCTTTCTTCGATTATAGGAGCAGAGCCTGTGACTCGAGGAACTGCTGTTAAGAAAATTTGGTCTTATATTAAAAGTCAAAACCTTCAAGATCCTTCTAATAAACGACAAATTTTACCTAATAAGGATCTTCAAATTTTGTCTGGTTCGTCTGCGCCTATTAACATGTTTGCTATTCCAAAATTACTTAGTGAACACTTAGAAAAGCCTACGCTAAGTTAACCTTCCACTGCATCTAATAATTCAAAGATACCTTCAGAAGATTTAAATGTAGCTAAAGTCCTTCGCAACTGGGAACATCCAGCTACTCCCTGTAAATAATGACCACAAAGTTTTTTAGCTTCTATAAGAGTTCTTTCTTCACTATTGTAAAACGATTTTACAATAGTTAAATGTTCAAAAAATAGCTTTTTAGATTCTTCAAAAGAAATGGGAACTCTTTCTTCTCCATATTTTAAGAAATGAGCAATATGATCAGACTTCCATGGTGCTCCCATAGACCCTCTACCAATTGCTACACCATCACACCCAGTATTAGCCATTAAAGCTGCTGCTGATGGGCCATCTAGAACATCTCCATTGCCAAAAATAGGAATGTTTTTCGATGCATCTTTACACTGTTTGATAAAGTCATGATTAGCAGGTCCTTTAAATCCTTGTGAACGAGTTCTACCATGAATACAAATAGCAACTGCACCTGCATCTTCAATATGAGCTGTTATTAATGGAATATTAATAGTTTCCTGATCCCAGCCTGCTCTAATTTTTACAGTCACTGGCAAAGATGTACTGGTTACCATTTTTTCAACAATTGCGCCTAATAAAGCAGGATTTTTTAAAAGGCCAGATCCACTACCATCTTTAACTATCCTGTCTGTTGGACATCCACAATTTAAATCTATAAGATCAAACCCATGATCCTCTATAATTTGGACTCCATCAACAATATTAGCTAAACTACCTGTGCAAATTTGTGCTCCTATTGGCCTCATCTCTTCTGAATAAGCCAGCACTTGTTTTGACGAAGGTGTATATCTTATTAATGATTCTATCTTTAACATTTCACAAAACATTAACCCAGGAGAAAACTGTGACGCCATTTGACGAAAAGGATAATCTGTGTAACTAACTAATGGAGCATATGTTACAGGAGAACGTAACATTAATGGCCCAACTTTCAATGCAAAACTTTTCATTTAACTGAAGAAAATACGAAATAAAATTAATTTTAGCGAAATAAAGCTATGATCATCCATTCAGCTAATCGCAAACAAATAAATGCTGGAATAAGACTAAAATCTAAAGGTCCCAAAGGAGGCACAATTCGACGAAAAACTTGCAAATAAGGTTCTGTACACTTGCCTACATACTGCATAATAGGATGATGATGTAATCTAAAAAAGCCACCTATAACCCAGACAACAAGTAGAAAATGGTACAAAGTAAAAAAAACTTTAAAAAAATAAGCTAACATTATTCATTCTGGAGTTACAATAATTTTTCTTGAAAAAACGCATGAGCTAAACTATAAGCTCTTGTATCCATAATAGCAGTTTTTCTATACATGTTAACACGCTTTTTTCTTTCTTACGCAGGAATAACCTTCGACCCTGAAACTGGAACAAAAATAGCGCTTTTACATAAAACTTGTAAAGGATGGGTTTTAGAATCTCTCTTAGCATCTGAAACTCAACAAAATCTTTCTAGGTATATTCCTTCATCTGCTATCCGTATTGCTTCTTTGTCTCCTGAAAAAATTTGTATTAGATTTTCTGAAACAGATGTAAAAAAAAATAAACATATTCAAGCAAGTTTTAGCCTGCGTGCTGATTCTTTACTTCCTTTTCCAAAAGAAGAAGCTATTTCTCAATTAATTATCTCTCCTTCATTTGAAGGAAAAAAAACTGTAACTAGCTTTGTAACAAGAAAAAATTTTTCTCATAAATTGATTAATGAACTGGCTCGTCAAAATTTATTTCCTGACAGAATATCAGGTAAACAAGTCGATTATTTGAATCTCATTAACTATATTTCTCACCCAATCAAGGAACCTTATATAGTTCTTTTTGCTGATCAAAAAAACATTACTTGCATGTTCTTTTCTCATAATATTCTAAAAGCGACGCGCAATTTTCTTTTTGATTCAAAAGCATCCTCTAAAATAAAAATGTTTTTAGAAAGTGTTGCCACTTTAAGTCCTTCTGCTTATATAGAAAATATCCTTAGCGTTGGGCTATCTAATGAAGAAATATTGTCTTTTAAAAATTTATTGAAAATTTCTGTGACTTCTTTGATTTTTAAAGGATTACCCCCTATTTCATCAAAACAATGGAAAGAATTTGGTCCTGCCATTGCAGCTGCCTTAGCAGGCGCTAACTCCAAATTTAATTTAATAGATTTTTCTACTAATAAAACTGCTCATCCAAAATTTAAAGCCAGAATCAAGCAAATTCTTTTTCCTACTTTAGGATTAGCCGCTTGTTTATCGTTGCTATCAATAGGAGCTTATAAATTATCTATTTTACCTTTACAAAGAGAAGCTCGTCGAACATTTTCTTCTTTATGCAATTTATGTGATCAACCTAATTTTCCTATGCCATCTTCACAAAAAAGCTTAAAATCTGGCAGTACTATGTTAATCAAATCTTTACATTTTACCCCGCCCAACTTTCCTTTAATTCCTATTATGGCCTCTCCTGCTAATGTTTTAAAATTTGTTTCTGAAAAATTAGATCTTCATGAAAATAAAGAAGGCCCTAGCCTTTCTTCCTTTTCTTATAAAATGGATTCATACCCTTCAAAAAATTATCCCTTAAAAAAATATTCAGTAAAAATATCTATTGAAGGTTTCTGTCCAGACCACTTGTTAATGAACCGCTTAAAACTAGCCCTAACCAGCAACAGCTCGATTGCTAATTTAGAACAACCTATTACATGGAAAACTGATAAAGGATTTTTCTATGCTGATTTTTATTTGAAAGATGGTACTCCTTATTAATCATGAATAATCGATCTCTAAACAACTGCATTATCATATTTTTAGTGGCTATTGTGACTGCTCCTCATTTATTTTTGTGGGTCTATGCTCAGCATCAAAGAAAAAATTGGAAAGAAACCATTCGTGTTCTAGAAGTAGCAAAAACTGCAGCATCAAATCATCGGCATTATCTTCTTCTGAGCAATAAGAAAAATCAAGAATCAGCACAACATCTCATTGTTGAAAAAATCCTTAATGGAATGCCTTTATTAACTTCTTCTTCTATGCAAGACCTAGAAAAAAATAGATTGCCTCCTTTACTTAACTTACATCTATCTAATTCTATGAATGATCCAGAAAAATTATTTATAACTCAAAAAAATACCCTGATTGATATTCACGATTTGCATACTATTTTAAAAATTATAGAAAAAGGATATTTGGCATCTCCTAATTTTTTTACCACTAATTTTAGTGTACAAAGACAATCTACATTCTCTAAAGATGCTATTTTTGACTTACAGTTTTCCTTACTTAAACGAGCTCCTTGATTTATGAAATGTATTTTAAATAATCGTTGTTTTTTCTACTTTTTAACTATTCAGTGTTTCCTTGGATCTTCGTTTAAAGTCGCAGAAGCAGCCCCTTATCATCAAAGACGCTCTTGCCCCTCTTCTTATACAAGACGCCGAGCTAAAAAAGAACGTATTCCTATAAGTATCAATATTATTGATCGTAATGGCCTTTCTGAAACTATTACAGCTAAAGATCGCCTTCGCTCTTTTGGTAAAATAGACTTTTTAAGCCCTCAATCTTACCAAAAAGTTATGCGCACGTTTAGAACAAAAAGTGGGATCACTCTTGGGCTTATCACAACCTATCATCCTAATGGTCAATTAAAACAATATCTAGAAACTCGGAACACAAGTGCCTATGGATCATATAAAGAATGGTTTTCTGATGGAAATAAAAAACTTGAAACCTATGTAACAGGTGGAATCCCAGACATAAGTCCATCAGCAGAACGCTCTTGGCTATTTGATGGAATTAGCTATGCTTGGAATGAATCTGGTACAAAAATCGCTGAGATTCATTACACAAAAGGAAGTCTTGAAGGTCTTTCCTATCACTATCATGCTAATAGTCAAGTATGGAAAATCTGTCCTTTTAAAAAGGGACAACTCCATGGCATATTTGCAATTTATAAAAATACAGGTGAACTGCTTCAAAGCATTCCTTTTTATGAAGGCAAACGACATGGAGTATCTCAAAGATTTTGGTCCAAAGAACAAAAAGCATCTGAAGAAATTTTTGATCAAGACCTTCTTATAACTGGTGATTATTTCAATCCTCATGGTCTTTCCCTTTCCAGTATTCGTAAAGGTAATGGTGTTAAAGCTATCTTTAGTCATTCAAGCCTTTATCAGACCCAAGAACATAAACAAGGTAAACCTGATGGACTAGTAACGATTTTTGATCCTTTATGTAAACATATTAGTCAAACATACCATATACATAATCAATTAAAAGATGGCCCTGAACTCTTTTTTTACCCTGAATCTTCTAACGTAAAGTTAAAGCTCCATTGGGTTGCTGGATTATTAAATGGCTCTGCTACCTCTTACTATCCTGATGGTAAAATCAAAAGTGAAAAAGAATTTCAAGAAAACAAAAAACAAGGAATTCTTAGTTGCTATTATCCAAATGGTGATCTGATGCTTATTGAAGAATACTCTAAAGATCTTCTAGTTAAAGGCGAATATTTTAGCCTTGGGGATATTAACCCTTCATCAAAAGTGACTAATGGACTAGGTACTGCCTCTATATTTAATGAAGAAGGAAAACTTATTCTCTCTATTTTTTATCAAGATGGACTTCCTGAAGTTGATTAATATTAATTACTTATAAAAATAAATTATCAAATAAACAATAACTTTATATTTATTTTTTTTCTTATTTTAAGAAAAAGTGTTACTGCTCATAATCAGTTTTGTTTTGTTATTAGAAGAAAATTCTTAAATTTATGATTATAATTACTTCAGAAGGAGAATAACATGTCCTCACCGGATCGTAAAAAAGCTTTAGACGCTGCTGTTGCATATATTGAAAAACAATTTGGAGCTGGCTCCATAATGACATTAGGAAAGCATTCAGCCTCTCATGAAATTTCTGTTATTAAAACTGGCACTCTTGCGTTAGATTTAGCATTAGGCATTGGTGGTGTTCCCCGTGGACGAGTCATTGAAATTTTTGGTCCAGAATCATCAGGAAAAACAACATTAGCTACTCATATTGTAGCTAATGCTCAAAAGAATGGCGGTCTTGCTGCTTATATTGACGCAGAACATGCATTAGACCCCTCTTATGCAGCTTTAATTGGTGTCAATGTTGATGAATTGATGATCTCTCAACCAGATAGTGGAGAAGAAGCTTTAAGCATTGCTGAACTTTTAGCTCGCTCTGGTGCTATTGATGTGGTTGTTATTGATTCTGTAGCTGCTTTAGTTCCAAAAAATGAACTTGAAGGAGAGATTGGTGATCATCATATTGGGCTTCAAGCTCGCCTGATGTCACAAGCATTACGTAAATTAACAGCAACTCTTGCCCGTAGCAATACATGTGCTATTTTTATTAACCAAATTCGAGAAAAAATTGGAGTTAGTTTTGGTAACCCAGAAACAACTACTGGTGGTCGTGCTTTAAAATTTTATTCTTCCATTCGTTTAGATATTCGTAGAATTGGTGGTATTAAAGGTAGTGATGGAATTGACATTGGAAATCGAGTCAAAATCAAAGTAGCTAAAAATAAACTTGCTCCTCCATTCCGCATCGCTGAGTGTGATATTTTATTTAATGAAGGTATTTCTTCTGCTGGATCTCTACTTGACCTTGCTGTTGAAAAAGGACTCATTGAAAAAAAGGGCTCTTGGTTTAGTTATAATGGCCAAAAGCTTGGGCAAGGACGCGAAGCTGTTCGCGAAGAACTAAAAAAGAATAAGAAATTTTTTGCAGAAATTGAAAAACGTCTTTTAACTGAATCATTTCCTTCAGGAATTGTTCCACCTGCAGTAGCAAAAACCACTCCAGCAGAATCTGACAAAGAACTTGCTCTTGTTAATTAAATCTGCTCAGTAACATAATCCATTAATTGAAAGAACTCATTATTATTAATATTGAGTTCTTTCAACATTCTTTTAAAATTTTCAGCTTCTTTATACACTTGATCTTTAGCACTGTTAAGACCAAAAGTTTGCGCAAAATTAAAATTTTCTTTTTTTACATTTAGAGCATCTGAAGAAATATCTAAAATATCATCAACTATTTGAAAAACTTTACCAAAATGAGTAGAAGCTTCTTTTAGTAAAGGTAAAAACTCTATATCACCACCACCAAATAACCACCCTAAAACAAAAGTCATTTCAAAAAGCGCTCCTGTTTTTCTCTTTATGACAGTATCACAGAAGTCTTGATGAGAATTTTTTGAAAAAATATCATCAAATTGACCTCCAGCAAGTCCAAATGCACCTGTATTATATGCTACATTTTCTACTGAAAGAAAATATGCTTGAGTAGTTTTTTCAGAAGGAATAAGAGCATGAAGGATTTGAGCATTTACACGTAAATTATCATAAGCAGCAGCAATTAATGCGTATGTAACAAGAAGAGCAGTTCCTTCATTAAATGCTTTATGTAAAGATGGTTTGTTTCTTCTTCTATCATCATTATCCATACACGGTAAATCATCAGCTATTAATGTTGCTGTATGTACCCATTCAACAGCCACCGCCACATGTTCTATGGGATGTATATTTTTTAATGCCTTCGTCATCATATGAATAATTAAAGGCCTAATTCTTTTACCTCCTGAATTTAGGGCATATTCTATAGCTGGTCGTAAGCCTATTCCTGGGGCACCAAAAGTCGCTAACGATTTATCAATATTTTTATTAATGAGAGATATATAGTTTTTAAAAACAATTTTTGTGGCTTTCTTCATAATTTTACTGATATTTTATTTTTTAATAAGATCTACAGCCTTATGGAGTAGAGCCTGGATTGAATCCAGATATTACTTGGCCTGGATACACTATAGTTTTCCGTAAAAGGAAGGTACCAGGGTTTGTTACAACATTACAACCAAGAAATGATCCATCTCCAATTATAGCTCCAAGTTTCTTTAAACCAGTTTTTACAGATAATCCCTTTACCTTGACTTTGATATTGGATTGATCTATTCGAATATTTGCACATTTAACCCCTGCGCCTAAATTTACATCATTTCCAATAATAGAGTTTCCAAGATAAGCAAAATGAGCCGCTTTAGACCTATTCATAAAAATAGTTTTTTTTATTTCTGTCCCATGTCCAATTACACAATGATCCCCAATGACAACAGAGCCCCTTATATAAGCGCCATGACGAATAATCGATTCTTTACCTATAATACAAGGGCCCTTAATATATGCTCCTGGCTCTATGATTGTTCCAGGGCCTATTTCTATTTGAGACTCGTTTTCCAAAAAAGCATGTCTATGAATATGCCCTTGGATACCGCAGTATTGATAGGTATCAAAAAATTGAGGTAAAAAAGTCAATAATTCCCAACAAAGATACGATTGATTCATGAGATTTTTTAAAATAAAATCATCAAAATCGAAAAAAAGAGACGGCGCTAATATCATTGTTCCATAGTAAATGATAAAAGATTAAAGATGCTTTATATAAAATCTTCTTCTTCTTTAAACCGGTAACCAATCCCCCGAATAGTTTCAATCCATATAGATCCTGATCCTAATTTTTTTCTTAAAGAAGCTATGTGTACATCTACGTTTCTTTCCAAGATAAAGCCATCATCATTTTGAACTTCTTCTAGTAACTGGGCTCGGGTTAAGACATGGCCCCTTTCTAATAAAAATCGCTTTAGCATATGAAATTCTGACAAAGTTAAGAAAATCACTGATTCTCTTTTTTTTAAAACAAACCTTTCTATATCTAAAACAAAATCTCCAAATAAAAGCGTTTTATCTGTATTTTGGTTTTCTTTATTTCTTCTGAAAACAGCTTTAATTCGATAAAACAACACTCTTGGATGAAAAGGCTTAACAATATAATCCTCAGCTCCTAATTCAAGGCCTAAAATAATATCTACTGCTTCTGTTCTTGCTGAGATCATAATGATAGGTATATGTTTTAGATCTTTCGAATGCTTTATTTTTTTACATAGATCTAGTCCATTTTGCCCTGGCAGCATGATATCAAGTAAAACAAGATCTGGTTTTTCTTTTGCGATAGCTCTAAAACCTGATATCCCATCTTTTTCTGCACGAATCCGATAGCCAAAAGATTCGGCATGTATCTTGATTAATGCTGCTGTATCTTCCTCATCTTCTATTAATAAAATATTCTTATTTAAATTCATAAGAGATCTCTTTATCTATAAAACTTCTTGGCCCAATAATTATAATAATTAATATAAGGCAATACTTTTAGCAATAACTTAACCTTTCTTTTTTTACCATCTTTCAAGGCAATAAACCACTAAGAATAAAATTCAATTTACTGAAAGCTCATCTAAAACGTATAGTTTTTATTTTTAATTGAACGTAAAATGGTTAAAAGACAAATGGTAAACAAAACAATTTGTTTTTCTATAATCAAAAAAATTGTCTTAACCACCTTATTTTTAAGTTGGATAACAGCTTGCTTTGTCTGTGGTCTCTTATCTATCCAGAGATACAATCAATACTCTTTTCAGCGACCAAAAAAAATCATACTAAGTGCTTTAAAACTATTTTCTGATGGGTACATTGATGCTGCTGAAAAAAAAATTTCAACCCTATCCTTGTTTAACCCTTCTTTTAAAAGTTTTTTTAATGGGTATTCTGCTCTTTTAGAGAAAAATTTTTCTAATGCAAAAATTCATTTTGATAATGTTATAGAAACCTTTATATCATCAAAATATTCCCCTCAAATGGGACTAGACATTGTATTTTCTGATGCAATATGTGGTCGTTTATTGATTGCTTTTTTTGAAAAAGATCATGATATCGCCCATTATTTACATAAAATTATTAAAAACTATGAAATAACCATTGAACAAAAGGATTTTTTTTGTAATTTGCATAATTATATGGCTATTATGGAAGGAAAAAACACTGCTCTTAAAGAGCCTTGCTTTCATTTATTACCAGATAAAAATTGGTCTACATTTACAATTAAATCTCTTCTTCCAGAACCTTTTATTATCTTAATAAAAATTCAACAACTCTTAAGAGAAAACCATATTCAAGAAGCTTTAAAATTATCTACTCTTCATAAAGAAATTTTATCCTTAACACCTAATTTTCAAAATACTCATCACTTAATCGAAGGCATCCTTTACCTAAAAAAAGCTAAAAATGCTTCCCCTGAAGATAAATTTGATTATTATTTTAAAGCTCTTTCTATTTTAAAAAAAATCACCTGTTTTAATTTTAGCTTACCTTATATTTCTAAAGAGAACGCTATTGATGAAATTTCTTTGTTAATCGAAGATATTTTAAACACAGTCCCCTCTTTAACAATCGATTTTTTAAAAATTATTAAAGACTGGAATGAAGAAGAAGCAATTTGTAAAATTGCATATAATCTGGTCCATCATATCCACTCATCTTGTTCTGAAAATTTATTTAAAATCCATTCTCTTTTAAAAAATTCTGATGAAAAAGCACTGTATTTAAGAGCTCTTTTTTCTAAAATTTATCTAGAAAAAGCTACTCATGATATTAAAAACCATCAAATTATGCAGGCATCTTTTTTCATCCAAAGCGCTATAGATTTACAAGAAAAAAGCCTTATTAGAAATGCTATTAAAATTCATGCAGATGCTTTCTCAATTCTTGTAAGAAGTGATTCTTCTCAATTATCTCAAGTATCTGCTTATCTTTCTTTATGGGATTATGTTGAAGATAACCATGAAGAAAAAGCAAAAATACAAAAATATATTTTCAATGAAATGAAACATGCTCTTAAATCCAATGATTGGCTAAAAGCGATTGCTTTAGGAGATTTATCTTTGAACTTCTGTAAACATAACGAATTTATAAATCATGATTTTACAATTTTTTTCCAAAAAATTTTCAATGAAGCTTGTAGTAATAATTTTATAGATGAAATTCTTCATATTCATGAAGTGGCCAAAAATTTTGATGTAAATCTTGTTTTACAATTTTCTCCAGCTGAAATTTCTAACCTTTGGGCAGATGCACAATTTTTATATAATAAACGCTCATATGATAAAGTAGAGCAATACTGTAAATGGGTTCAAAAAATTGATCCTAACTTTCAAGATTCTTATAACTTATCAGCTTTAGCAGCTATAAATAAAAAACCATTTTTTGAAGAAGATAATGAAGAACCTCCTCTATATACAAACTTCAATGAGTATGCTGTAATAGCATTGTGCTCTTACAAGCCTAGTTCTTTTATACAATAATTCTATTTGTATAAAAGAATAATCAAACACTGTACTTTACAAAGAGATTTATAGAATCTTTAATTAAAACCATTCTTTTTTTGTATGTTTTTACCTAATTATTTTCCTGATTCATTAGCTAAAAATCCTTTTTTATACCCTTTGGTAGAAAAAGGATTACTAATTCATGCTGATTTATTTTTTGCTCATTATATCTCTACTAAAGAAGATCTTTCCTTTGAAGCTATCCTATTTTTAGCTTTTTTTTCAGCAATGACTCGAGATGGTCATCTGTATGTTTCTATTATAAATAATACTCTTCTTCCTTCTACAGGTAATCTAGATGACGATGGAGTGATTATTCAGGGCTCTATAGATTTACCCCCATCAATAAAAGAAAAATTTTTTACTTTAAAAAATAACTGTTTCTATTTTTACGATCATGCACAAGCAGAAAAAAATCTTTTATTTCACCTTGATCGTCTTGAAAAATCATGCCCTTTACCTTTAGTTCATGATTTTAATCAACCACATTATGGCCTTACATTAGAACAATCTACAGCCCTTAATCAAGCCTTAGCATCTTCTTTTTCTCTTATTTGTGGAGGCCCTGGAACAGGAAAAACATTCACAGCAACTGTATTTTTAAGACAATTTATTAAAATGTTTCCTGATGCAAAAATTACAGTAACAGCCCTAACAGGAAAAGCTACTGCAAATTTAAAAAAATCTGTTGAACATGAAAATATAACAGGAAAAACTCTTCATTCTCTTTTACAAGAAACCAAAGATATACAAGGTTTTGGTGTTCGGGATGATGATTTAATTATTGTTGACGAAAGCTCCATGATTGACTTAATCATGATGTCAGCTCTTTTTTCTTTAGTAAAAAAACAATGCCGCATTGTTCTTTTAGGAGATCCTAATCAACTCCCTCCCATAGGAATTGGAAATCCTTTTGAAGAAATGATCTCATTATTTCCTAATAAAACAATCATGCTCACCAAGACACTTCGCACAGATATTTTATTCATTAAAGAAATTTCAGCAGATATTCTAGCTGGCAAAACTCCCCCCTATAATCTCTTAAAAAGTTTTAATGAAACCGTTGATGAGATAACAAATAAATTTTTAAATATAAGCCTTGAATCATTTCCATCTTCTTTTTGCGTACTTACTCCTTTAAAAAGAGGTTTATGGGGATCTGAAAGTCTTAATAAAGCTATTCATTCTCGCTTATATGAAAAAACAGCTTCTTCTCATAAAAAACACCCTATTATGGTCACTGAAAACAGACCTGAAATAAATGTTTTTAATGGGGATTGTGGAGTTTTAGATATTGATAAAAAAATGATGATTTTTGAAGGAAATAAAATGATATCTTCAGATCTTATATCATCTTTTTCTTACAATTATGTGACTTCCATTCATAAAAGCCAAGGAAGTGAATATGAAAATGTACTTATATTACTTCCTAATGGCTGCGAACGATTTGAAAAAAAACTACTATATACAGCAGTTACAAGAGCTAAAAAACATGTTGAAATTCATGCTGTAGCAGGATTACCCGAAGCTATTATCAAAGGTTTTTGATTATGCATATGCATTTCTAGGTTCACTACTGCTTAATAATTGAATACAGTTAAAATCATAAAGAATTGAATTAACAAGATTAAGAAAAGCAGAAAATAGACAAAATACCGCTCCTATAAGAGCTGTCAATGGAGATATACCAACAATAGTTCCATATTCAAAAGGCAGGCTTATAATATTAAATATACAGCATAATACAGACATTATCCACATCTTAACTGCAAATCGTTTTTCAGATACATTTTGTTCTTTTAATGATGCACCAAGATTTACAGCACTATCCACAAGGCCTAAAGAACAACATATAACACTACATCCAAAAGCAACACCTCTACCTCCAAGAGCATTAGCATGGTGCCCAAGGTTGCCAACCCCCATAGCATCAAACCACTTAATCGTAGAAGCTGTTTTTCCCACTATTTGAGAAATATCACTAACTATAGATAAAGGTTTTCTTATCTTTTTCTGTTCATCTTCAGTTTTTACAAAACGACCATTGTCATCTATCTCAAAAAACAGACTTCCAGTTAAAAAATTATGCCATAAACATACTGCTTTTCCCATAGATGAAAAATTTTCAACAGCACCAAAAGTACAAGCTATACCACCTGCCTTGGAAGCAGCAGCAGAATTACCTTTAAAAAAAGAAACTGAAGCACTTAATCCTGCTATATTAGCTCCAACACGAGCAAGACCATCAACATTATCAAAATGATTCATTAACTTATTAAGTTGTAAACCACTATATGATGAATATGCACTGAATCCTTTTGCAAATCTTGATAAAGCTAAAAACGCCACAAGTACCCTCTTTCCCTATATTTTTAAAAAGTTATGATTTTTTTTTGTCAAGAAGAAACAACGCAGCTTTTTTCTTTACGAGAGTATACTTGAGCTTTGACTCGAGCAGCTTTATTTCTAGTAAAGACGCCTCTTTTGACACCTTTGTCCATAAGACTATATACGCTTCTTAAGGCAGATTCCAAATTATCTTGGTGACCTAGCTTTAAATTATCTTCAAAAATACGCATTGCTGTTCGAGTTTTTGACTTGAACGCTTTATTAACAGCTTGTTTTTTTTCAGCTACAATGATGCGTTTTTCCGCAGAAGATCTTTTCTCTTTCTTCTTAACAACAGGTTTTTTTTTCATAAAAATAACTTCTGAAATAATATTTAGCCTCTCTACTGTAAGGCTTTTTACTCATAAAGTCAAATAAAATAGCTTTAGAAAAAGAGTAAATCTTCTTTCTCTCAAAAGAAAAAAACTCTTTAATGGAAAAAAAAGCCTTCCTTATTTTTTTGTTAAATTTCAAAAGTTATTCATAGGAAAACAAAAATGTTCACTTTGTATAAAAAAACTTTTTTAAAGATTGTTTCTACGCCAAAAAGTTTTTTTTCTTTGGTTTTCTTATTAATCAGCATTCCTTTATTAGCCTTATATCTTTCCTTTTTATCTACAAATTTTGTAGCTGTTTGCTATTTATTATCTTCTTTTATTCTTTGTTTTTTGATCTTTTTAAGAGAGTCTAGCGTTAAAACAATATGTAAAAAACTCCAAGAAGAAGAAAAACGCAGATCAAATCCTATGTCTATGGAGCAACAAAAAGAAGAAGCCCTCCAAAGATCCTTAGAAGAAAACACCCTTCTACAAAATCATATTAATAATTTAAGCAAGCACTATTCAGATCAAATCAATCCCATTCAAAAATCTCTGATAAAAACAAAAGAATCTAATCATTTTTTGAGCTTAGAGCTTTATAAAAAATCTGAAGAAAATCAAGAACTCCACCTTCATTTGGATAGTATTATAAAAGCAAAAGATCTTGCAGAAGAAAATTTTCAACAATCAGTAAAAATTTTTGAAGAAGAAACGCGACACAAAGAATTATTAGTAAATGAATACCGAAAAACAACCTATGAACAAAGAAGTCTTTTAGAAAAAAAACAAGCGTACATAACAAAATTAGAAAGTAAAATTCGAGATTTAATGTACGAAATACGCAGCTTGCTGCAATTAGAAGAAATGGATAAAGACAATTTTTTAGCACCAACAAGCTCTAAAGAAGAAATATTAGATTACTATATTCCCTCCGAACGAGGTGATATGTCTTCTTTTTTTTCTGAAAAATTAGACTCTTTCATTAGTAAAGCAGAAGGTTTTACTGGAGAAAACTATCTTTCTTCAGAAGGAAAAATTCCTCGTTTTTTAGATATACCTCTTAATAATCGTTCTATAGAATGCAGACAATTATTTGATATTTTAAAAGATGATAATACTGGAATTATTTTTATTTACTCTAAAGAAGAAAGAAAGATGTTGTTCGTTAATAATCTTTTCAAAACAATATTAGGGTGGCCTTTAGAAAAATTTCTGAAAGAGTATCCTCATATTATGCAAAATGGTTACAAGAATTTGATCTCTGCATTAGATTCTGATAAAACTGACAGAAATCCTTACCAAGGAGAAATAATGATAAAAGATCGACAGGGACAAACATCCAATTTTCATTATTTTTTGAAAAGTATTCTTCAAGGACCATTAAACCATCATTCAGTTGGTATCCTTTATCCTTACAAAAAAAAAACCTGACTTTGCTATGATGAGACAGTATCAAGACCTTTTATGCAATAAAAAT
Source organism: Candidatus Clavichlamydia salmonicola (assembly GCF_015356765.1). Taxonomy (GTDB): domain Bacteria; phylum Chlamydiota; class Chlamydiia; order Chlamydiales; family Chlamydiaceae; genus Clavichlamydia; species Clavichlamydia salmonicola. Next base: position 300,143 of record NZ_WTCQ01000001.1, on the reverse strand, counting down.
GCTTTTGATTTCACTATTTTGTCGATTGAAAAAAATTAAAACTGCTTAATATCCCTATATCTAAAATATGCAGAGATTAATTTTTATAGAAAAACCTATAAAAACCAAGAACTCGGAAAACAAAAAGCGGCTCATGAAAACAGAAAATGCCTCCCCAGAAATTACAGATGAAGAATTTCAAAAAAAAATGGAAGAGCTGGTATCTCTTTCCCGAGAACAAGGCTACATAACTTATGAAGAAATTAATGATATTCTTCCAATGAGTTTTGATTCCCCTGAACAAATTGATCAAGTTCTTATATTTCTTACTGGTATGGACATCCAAGTACTTAACCAAGCTGAAGTAGAAAGACAAAAAGAAAGAAAAAAAGAAGCTAAAGAACTTGAAGGGCTTTCAAAAAGAACAGAAGGATCTCCTGATGATCCTGTTCGCATGTACCTTAAAGAAATGGGCTCTGTTCCTTTACTTACTCGAGAAGAAGAAGTTGAAATTTCTAAAAGAATTGAAAAATCTCAAATTCAAATAGAAAAAATTATTTTACGTTTTAGATATTCGACCAAAGAAGTTATATCCATCGCTAACTATCTCATTCAAGGAAAAGAACGCTTCGATAAAATCATTTCTGAAAAAGAAGTTGAAGATAAAAATTTATTTTTAAAGCTTCTTCCAAAACTTATTAACCTTTTAAAAGAAGAAGACCTATCGTTAGAAAACATCTTAAAACAACTCCGTCTGCCAAATCTTCAAAAACAAGAAATTCAAGAATTTAATGATGAATTAGAGAAGTGTCGTGTCCGCACCCAAGCTTACCTTCGTTGCTTCCACTGTCGGCATAATATAACTGAAGATTTTGGAGAAGTCGTCTTTAATGCTTATGAAACATTCCTTTCACTTGAAAAAGAAATTAATGATCTAAAAATTCGAGCTGAAAGAAATAAATTCGCAGCAGCAAAATTAGCAGCTACAAAAAGAAAGCTTCTAAAAAGAGAAATTTCTGGTGGAAGAAGTCTTGAAGAGTTCAAAAAAGATGTTAGGATGCTCCAAAGATGGATGGATAAAAGCCAAGAAGCTAAGCGAGAAATGGTTGAATCCAACCTACGCTTAGTCATTTCAATTGCAAAAAAATATACAAACAGGGGCCTCTCTTTCCTAGACTTAATCCAAGAAGGCAACATGGGCCTTATGAAGGCTGTAGAGAAATTTGAATATCGCCGGGGGTATAAATTCTCAACTTATGCTACTTGGTGGATTAGACAGGCTGTAACACGTGCTATTGCAGATCAAGCTCGGACCATCCGTATTCCAGTACACATGATTGAAACAATCAACAAAGTTCTACGTGGTGCAAAAAAATTAATGATGGAAACAGGAAGAGAACCTTCTCCAGAAGAACTTGCCACAGAACTTGGCATTACTCCTGATCGGGTTAGAGAAATTTATAAAATAGCGCAGCACCCCATCTCTCTACAAGCAGAAGTTGGTGATGGTGGAGAAAGCTCTTTTGGAGATTTCTTAGAAGATACCGCTGTAGAATCTCCTGCAGAAGCCACTGGCTATTCCATGCTAAAAGACAAGATGAAGGAAGTTTTAAAAACATTAACAGAACGAGAACGTTTTGTTTTGATTCATCGCTTTGGCCTTCTTGATGGGAAACCTAAAACTTTAGAAGAAGTTGGTTCTGCTTTTAATGTTACAAGAGAACGTATTAGACAAATTGAAGCTAAAGCTTTAAGGAAAATGCGACATCCTATTAGATCCAAACAATTAAGAGCATTTTTAGATCTGTTAGAAGAAGAAGAAAAAGGGAAAAACGGAGAAAAAATAAGTTCTTAGAAAAGATATAATGAAAAAGAAATCTGGGTGAGAGGATTTGAACCTCCGCCCCCTTGCACCCCATGCAAGTACGCTACCAGTCTGCGCTACACCCAGAAATTATATACTAGATACTAGTAAGTCCCTCAAAATGGAATTCACATTTTTTAAATTCATCTAATCCAATTTGAGCACAAGATTCAATAATTTTTTCTAAAGAATCTTCAGAAGAAAGATCCGCTGCATCTATATCCACAACAATAGAAGCTGTAAAAGAAGCTCCACCTCTTACTCCCTTCACCTTAAAATTGGCAAAAATACCATTCTTTTTTCTGGTAATATTTTTGAAGCGAACAAGATTATTTTCTATTAAATCTTTCATGATTATCTCGTAATTAATGATAATCAAGAAAAGATATCAGCATAAAAACTATCTTTGCAAGCAGATAGTTTTTATCTGGTTAAAATCTAAACAAGACCTTTTTCTTCTTTTCTTTTCTCAGCTTTTAATCGACCCAAAGAAATTTCTTTATAATCAACAAACTTAAAGAAATATTCTACAAGAGGACAAAAATCGATAATTTTTTTAACCATGCTTTGAGCTATTTTTCTATAATTTTCATGCCCTTGTTCCTGTGAACGTAATTCACATAACCATTGTAGGGCCCTTAGGTTAGCTTTAACAAACCATCTAATGTTAAAGGCCATGGGAACAACATATTGAGCTTCTTCTGGAAAATCTTGAGAAATAAGATTATAAGTCTCTCGTGCTTGATCCATTGCTGCCCTGTAGGGTTTTTCTAAAGCTGTGTCTAATAATTCTTCTGGAAAGAAATAACCTAAATTAGTTGTAAGCAACTGTCTTTCTTGAGTAACCATTCTATGTCGATGCAAATCTCTAAAAGTTCCAAAATCAACAACGATTTCAAAAGCAAATTCACTACATTCTAAAGCTCTAGGAGACTTATGACGACGATTTTCCCTCATAGATGAAGCTGATTCAAGTATTCGTATCAATTCTTCTGATGGAAGACTTCTGCAATGATCTATAAGGTCTTTCCATGAATGATCTGTGAAGGGAAACAGTAAGGTGGCCGCCATTTTATAAATAGCTGTTGTATCTGCATAAAGCAGAGAAACCCCCACTTCTTTTTGAGAGTAAGAAATATTTTGCTCTTTAGCCATTTGCTTCAATTGATCTTGCAAAGACAAGTGAAAGGAAGACATCTGATGCTGGTGTCTATGATGTAGTTCTGCTCTAGAAACAAACGATGGTATTACTTTCATTAATTCGTCTAAAAGACCCCTTCCAAGATCTTTGGCTTCTGAAAGATCATTTACCTGTAATCGATGAACTAAACTTTGCCAAAATCGTCCATTTCCAAAAATACCAACATTGGTAAAAGTAGAAGCAGGTAATAACCCTCTTAAACAATCAAGCACCTTAGCTCTTAACGCAGCTGTATATGCTGCTTTTGACTCTTTGCCTTTGTGTGGAAATACTTCTGCCATCATTTCTGTTAGCGTTGGTATCATACTAGAGTATGTATCAAAAAGCATATCACAGGTGTCTATGTACAAACTTTTATATGAAGATGTAAGTAAAATGGGCTCTCTATAGTACTGGTAAAAGCCGTTAACTTTTTGATCAAAATAAATATATCTAGTGGATTTTTCAAGAGGGGAACCACCTATGCGAGGATCTTCTAAAATTTTTGCAGCTAACATTGACACTTTCTCTAAAGCAACATGAGCGCCCCCTAATTCACCAATAGAATCATCGCCATAACTATCTAAAATACGGTCATAAAATTGTTTTGCTTTCTTAACCGCTAATTCTTGTTCTTGAGCTTCTTCTGCTCCACCCATTTTGTTTATAAAAGAGGTTTCTTCTCCATTAATAAATTCTTTTAATAACAGTGACCGTACACCTAAAGTAGAACGAGAATATCTTGAAAAAAGGGCTCCTTTAACTACCTCTGGAAGATTTCTTAAAGCAAAAATATTGCTTTCTGTATTCGTTACAAATGCTCTAAGTTGAGCTTTTTCTTCGTTTGAAAAATCTTCTGAATCAGCCACCAAACAAGCCCCTTTTATCATTCCCAAGAATATAAAGCAGCCTGCCACAAGATAAAAAGAACAATCAAGCAAAATCTATGCGTGAGTTTTGTTTATAACCTGTTTGTTTTGTGTTAAAACCTGATCATAACCTTTTTCTTTTTGTTGTTTTTGTTTATAACTCACGAGTTATGATTTTTTACTGACAAGTTATGAACGGGTTGTTTTTCGAGGTTTTTTTGGTTAGTTATGAACACTTCCACAATATAAGAAGAAGAAGAGAATTTTACATTTAATAAATAAGATATTATCTTCTGGTATTCTGGAAATCGTAGATAACTTTTTTTTGTGATGAATGAAATACCTATAAGACCTAGAAGAAATCGAAAAAATCAAGCCATTAGATTTTTAGTGAAAGAGTTTTTTCTTTCTCCTCAAGACTTAATTTATCCAATATTTATTCAAGAGAACTCTGCAAAAGAAAAAATTACATCAAAAATACCAAATTTGTTTCTTTTTAATGCAGAAAATGTTTTGAAAGAAATTGAGCGAATAATAGAGTTAGGAATAGGAAGTATTTTATTGTTTCCTTGTGTAGACCCTTATTTAAAAGATCCGTATGGTTCTTTTTCTTTTAATCCCAATAATATATTACTAAAAACAATACAGATCATAAAAAAAGAGTATCCAAAAATTTGTGTAATTACAGATTTATCTTTAACTGCTTATACTTCTCATGGCCATGATGGTCTATGTGATGAGTATGGAAATGTTTTGAATGATGATTCTGTTAGAATTTTGGGTCAGTTAGCAGTTCTTCATGCTGAAAGTGGTGTTGATATGGTATTTTCAAGTGGTATGATGGATGGAAAAGTTCGTTACATAAGAAAATCTTTAGATCAGCATGGGTTCTTTAATGTTTCCATCATGTCCAGCGCTATAGAGTATGCATCTTGTTTTTATAGTCCTTTTAGAGAAATTTTAGGTTCTAAAATTACTTTTGGAAATAAAAAAAACTATCAAATGGATCCTGCAAATAGGAAAGAAGCGCTTAGAGAAGTGAATTTAGATGAAGAAGAGGGTGCTGATATTCTTGTGGTGAAACCAGGGCTCCCTTGTTTGGATATTATAAGCAGTATAAGAAACAAAACCAACTTACCCTTAGCTCTTTTTCAAGTTAGTGGAGAATACATAATGATTATGAATGGGGTCAATGAAGGCTGGTTAAGTCAAGAAGCTTTTGTTGAAACAGCTATTTGTATGAAACGAGCAGGAGCAGACATGATAATTTCATTTGCTGCACCATTAATTGCTCAACAATTAATAGAAACAAGAAAATAATTAAAGTTTATTATAGAGAAATCCATTTTTTTTTCTTGTTTATTTGTTGACTACCATCATCAACTAAATCAAATTTTTCCAAAATTTCTTTTTTGGGTAGATTTTTTTCAATATTATTTAAGAGTGTTTCTGTTTCTTTTTTATATTTATTACAAGCTTCTTTAACGTTTGTTAAAGCTTCCCATTGTTCTTTTGAAAAATTATCAGGATTTGTTGTATATCTTTCAATTTCTTCTGGTGACATACCAGTTTTTTTTAAGATATCATTACTTTGTTTCTGCAAAATATTTATTTTTTCTTGAGTTTTTTCAATAATTGCAGCGTAATCTAATCCAAAATCTGTTGATTCAGGATCTTTTTCTAGAGCATCTCCAACATCTATGTTGTAGAGAGATAAGATGTGTTTAAGAGCAGAAATAATTTCTTTTTGGTTTTTATCACTCATAAAACAACACAAACATAAAAATAGTTATAATTTTATTTTAACACAGATAAACCTTTAAAAAGAACAAGAAATAACAAGCTTTTTTATAACAAAATTCATTTAATTGATGTATAAAGAGATGGTTTTTTTTAAGAAAAAACAGACTTTTTTTGTCTATTTTTTTGATGTTTAAAACGTAATATTGCTCTTTTTCAATATTCATTGTATATTTTCTGAAAAACTTTGGTATTTATTATGGATTATCTGGAGAAATTTCAGTTGTTGCTAGAAGACGAGCAATTAACGCAATTTTTCAAGTTATGGGAAGAGTATTGTTTGATTGAAGAGGTTGATGGAAAAGAATTAATAACTCTTCTTGAATCCATAAAAAAATCCTCTTTAGCTTCTTTTTTTGGAAATGTTGCTGAAACGGTTCTTTTACTGTGGGAAAGAATGCAGGATGGTCCTCACAAAGAACGTGTTCTAGCGTTATTAATGGACTTACAGAATACAAACACTCCTATTTTAGGAAAGGTGGCTTGTCAGTTTTTAGAGAAAAAATATTCCAAAGATGAATTTTTTAGTGAAGGTATGCGGATAGTAGGTCTTCGAGCTCTTCATTCTTTTCAAGGATCAGTAGCTAATTATCAATTACTTACTCATATGAAAAAAGGGGCGTTTGTCTTCCATACAGGAGGATGGGGTGTTGGAGAGGTGATGGAAATATCATTTATTCAAGAGCGCGTGATTATTGAATTTGAGGGTTTTTGTTCATTAAAAGATTTATCTTTTGAAATAGCATTCAAAAGTTTAAGACCTATACCATTAGATCATTTTTTAGCTAGAAGGTTTGGAGATCCAGACACGTTAGAGCTTTTTGGAAAAGAAAAACCAATAGAATTAGTAAAACTCCTTTTAAGGGATTTAGGCCCGAAAACAGCTCAAGAGATTAAAGATGAGTTGGTTGAATTGGTTATACCTGATGATGAGTGGAATAAGTGGTGGCAGGCTGCTCGTTCGAAGATCAAAAAAGACACTAAAATTATTTCTCCTAAAACAGCTAGAAACCCTTTTTATCTCACTGAAGAAGAAATATCACATGGACATAAGCTTAAACAGTCTTTGGCTGTTTGTCGGGAATCAAAAAAGAAATTGTTGTTAATTTATAATTTTCTTAGAGATTTTCCTTTGGAACTAAAAGAAAAAGATATCAAGGACTTTGTAAAAGAAGAATTAGTTAATTTTGTTAAAACATACACAGGAAAATCTGTTGAAGATTCAGCAATTGCTTTAGAAAGTTTAATTTTTTTACAGGATTTGTTTGGAGAAGAATTTGCAGGCCAAGCAGATGCTTTAATTGTGTCTATTCCAGATATTGATAACATTATCAACGCTATGGATATTATGACATTGAAAAAAAATGTTTTGGTAACAATTCAGAAAAAACGAGATGATTGGAGGGAAATTTTCCAACGATTATTTTTTACCATTTCTTTTCCTTCAACTCGAGACTTCATCTTTAAAGAACTCTCTGCGGATAAAGAAGCCTTTCCTGTTTTAGAGAAGCGTTTATATGAGCTTTTAGAAAGACCGACGCTTTATCCTGATGCCTTTATTTGGTTTTTACAAAAATGGGAAAATAAGGAAGATAATATCATTCCTCATACAGAAGATTTAAAAAGAACCTTCTTAGAATCTGTTTTAATTCTTCTTCATTTTTTAGGATCTTCTCCAAATTATAAAGAATTAGGTAAAAAGCTTTATCAATTTTTAGTTGGTCAAAGATACCTTAATTTAAGAAAACTTATAGAAGGAGCTTCTTTAGAGTTTTTGAAAGAATTTCTCTTGTTAGCTAGTAAGTGCCCTCAGTTTTCAAAAGAAGATTTACGCATTTTGCGTAATTTGGCGGAGGTTGTAGATCCTCTTTTGAAAAGTAAGGAAGAACCTAAAGAAGTAGAGGTTATTTGGACTACTCAAGAAAGTTTCTTAAAAATGCGAGATAAGCTTCAACATATAGGAGAAACAGAAGTAGTTGAGAATGCTAAAGAAATTGAAGCTGCAAGGGCTTTAGGGGACTTAAGAGAAAATTCTGAATATAAGTTTGCTTTAGAGAAAAGAGCTCGATTACAGGGTGAGTTAAAGGTTTTATCTGATCAGATAGGAAAATCTCGGATCCTTACAGAAAATGATATTTGTTTAGATGAAGTTGGGGTAGGTTGTGTTGTTGAGATGAGGGGAGAAGAGGGCAAAGCTTTGATTTATACTATTTTGGGGGTATGGGATGCAGACGCAGATAAAGGAATACTCTCAATACAATCTCAGGTAGCACAAAATTTACTCAAGAAGAAAAAAGGAGATATCGTCTCCATACAAGGAAAAGAATTTGTTATTAAAGAAATAACAAGTTGTTTAGTGAAATAAACCTCACATATTAGACATGAATAAGACTTGGTAGGCCAGATCCAACACTACTGATAATATTAGCGGCCCCAGCCCCATTTCCAGAAGCTCCAGCTATAATGCTTCCTATTAAGCCCATAACTGTGATGCTTACAGCTACAAGGCTGGCTAATTTTTGTTTTTGGCTTAAATTTTCACAAAAATTTTTAATACAACTTGTACATGATGAAGAGTTTTTTTGTTGAGCATTAGTGTTTGAAGAAGTATGACTATGGGTTTCAATAGAAGTATCATCAGATTTTGATTTTGGCTGATTTTTTATAGGTTTAACTTTTTTCTTTTTTTTAGAAACATGAGATTTAGAGCTTTTACTAGTATTAGATGATGAGAAACTGCTATGAGCAGTTTGGTTTACTTTTTTAGCTTTTTTTTTATGGTTTTTTTCAGAGTTACTACTACTATCATCACTACTCCAATCACTAGAAGAACTAGAGTATAAAGAAGAAGAGGGTGATATGCTTAAAACTGTTATTTTAACACCAGTCTCAAAAGAGCTACTTGTTCTTATGCTGCTCAAATTATGATGGCCATGGTATTGTTTTAATTCAGCTAATGATATTACTCTTCCACTGTTATCGCCATAAGAAGAAATAGCCATTTAGAAGCCTTTTGGAAAGAAATTAAAACGTTAAAGATTAATCATCTTAAGGATTTTCTTTTTTTCTACTTTAAAAAAATTGTTTTTATTTTTAATAAAAAAACCTAAAATATATAGGCAAAAGAAGATAAGAAGAGAGAATTTTTAAAAAATTAATCCATGATAATAATTAACTTCTTTGAAAAATAAGATAGGTTAAAAAACCCTCGCTATAAAAAAAATGTTTTTAGTAAAAGAAAGCTCTACAATGGCTGCTGGCTTACAAAAAAAACAATATCAATAAAACAAGACGAGTTTGTTTATAAAATTGCTCTAAGTGCTGTTCTAGTGGTTTTAAAGATGTTTTCTTGATAGAGATAACTAATCATTTTGAAAAAATCTAAAAATATTAGGGGTGTCATTTTTATCAAAAGCACAAGGCGGTATGATAAAAACTTGTGATAGCTGGTTAAAGTTAGGTATTTCAGAAATAGCTTCTAAATCATAGTTACAAGAGCCTGCTTTTGGAGGGATAATTTTTGTAATTTTTCCAACACTTAGGCCAGGGGGAAAGATGCCATCAGTTCCTGTTGTAATTAACATATCTAATGGTTGAATGGATGGAAGAAACTTTTCATCAATGAGTAAAGGGCCTTTTTCTAATGAAGAAGAAAAACAAAAAGCATTTCCTTTTAAAACGGTGGAACCTCGTTTTTTTATAGGATTTCCTGCTCCTGAAATAGTTCCCTGAAGAGTTATATTTAAAGTTTTTATTTCTCCTTGTAGTTCATTTTTTAATTTTGCTAAATATTCTATTAAATTTAATGAATGGTGTAGATCTTCTCTTTTATCAATGTTTGTTTTTAAATAAATTAAAATGCTTTCTATGTGTTTAATTGTTTCAAAGTTTTTTGATATCCCGCTATCTACTTTTACTGCTGGGTGAATATCTGCATCTGTTACAAAACGTACTCTAGACTGTCTTTCTCCAACAAAATCAATAAGACCAACAAGAATATTACCTATAACAACAGGGCTGTTTTTTTCTATGACGCAGTACCCTGTTTTTGCATTTGTTTGTTTACCTACATTTATCCAACAAGAACTACCCCAGCCAGCAGGATCTCGGTAAATGATTTGAGCTGGTAAAGTGATAAGTGGAATAAGGAGAGAATTTTTAATTTGTTCTTTAAAACTTGTTTTTAATGAAATTTCATTCACCCATATAAGAGAATCATAAATCTGATCAATAATATTATGTAATCGTTTTACTTCAAGGGTGAGCAGGTATTTTTCTGTTTTTTCTTTTTCTATAGATTGATCAAGTGGTTTTTTTGATGGGTGAAAGAAAAATAAACTAAAAAGAACAGCTCTTTGAGCTTTTTTACTAAAAGCTAAAGGAATAGTTAAGGGTATTGTTATTAAGATAAAGCAAAAAATATATTGAAAAAGTTTGCTTGTTGAAGGGGTGTTTTTTTTTCGATAAGACGTCATTAAAAGATCCTTACAATAAAACCTTCATTAAAAACAAGGTCGAGAAGTCGTTGTTAAATTCCTTGAAGATGATTATTTTTTCTAGATAGTTTTTCATACAAACTAATAGTAAAAATATAGAGGCCTTTAAGTGAAAGGATAGCAGAAAAAGATATATTCAAGAGGAAAGATTCCTTGACCAATAAAACTGCTTAGGTGTTAAAGAGAAAAAGCATCTAGATTGCTACAAAAAAACCTTCATGTTAAGATTTCTTCTGATCTGATTTTGGGGTGTTAGCTCATCTGGTAGAGCGCAACGATGGCATTGTTGAGGTGAACGGTTCGATCCCGTTACACTCCATATTTAAAAGGCGGAAGCTATGAATCACGCCAATTTCTTTTCTTTTTCTGATCAAGGTCCTTTAGAGCAAGACGCTATTCAAGATTTAAAAAAACTTAATAGAGAGGGTCTTTTTCCTGGACCACAAGAACCAAATTTTCGTTTTATAGAAAGGGTTCTTCAAGCAAATGACCAAAATTATAAGATACCTCAATGTTTAAAAGAGATTTTTGATGTAGAGCCTTTTTGGGTTTCTTGTTGTTTTTCCAATGAAGGATTAGGAGCGTGGGAAGGTGCTTGTACTTGGACTGGAGAAAGAGTTTTAGTACAAATGCGTAAAAAATTTGAAAAAAAAAGCAAAATTTATTGGATTTACAAAAAAGAAGAGCTTTTAGCTCATGAATTAGTCCATGCTGTTAGAGCTACTTTTAAAGAAGAAATCTTTGAAGAAATGCTGGCATATCAGACATCAAAGTCTGCTTTTAGGCGCTTACTAGGACCATTATTCCGATCTTCTAAAGAAGCAGATTTTTTTATATTTATGACAGTTATAAGTGCTGGAACTGTTATTTTTTCTCCATTTTTAGGGATGTTGTGTGCCTGTAGTTTTTTAGGATTTTTTATAGGCCGCTTAACTTTAGCTAGAAGTTATTTTTTTAGAGCGTCTAATAGAATACGAGGTATGATTGGCTTAAATCCTTTATGGATTATGATTCGATTAAGTGATGCAGAAATCAAAATGTTTGCTAATCAGGCAGAGTCGGTGTTATGGAGATATATTAATAAGAAATGTAAAACAGATTTACGTTGGAGAATGTTAAAGCAGAGTTATTTTTAGAAAACAAATGGCTCCCTAAGTTTTTTGTTTTGGATTCCTAAAGAATGTCTATATTTAGTGACAGTTCTTCTAGCGCAATTAATGCCTTTTTTTAAAAGTAAGTTTTGAATTTCTAGGTCAGTTAAAGGGTGATCTTCTTTAGCTATGAGAGATTGAATTGTATCTTTTACTTTAGATAACGATATATCAGAACCATCGTCCTTATGTTTACGAGAGAAAAAAATTTTTAATGGAACAATTCCGTGAGAACAAAGAAGGTATTTATCAGAAATTGCCCTAAAAATAGTAGAGTGATGTAGTTCAAGTTCTTCAGCAATTAACTTTATTTCACCTGGTAAAGGAGAGGCCATTGTTTCAAAAAAATCTAATTGGTTTTTAATAAGAAATTTTCCAATACGCAGAAGAGTATGTTCTCTCGAGGCTAAGTTTTTCATTAGTTTGGCAGCGGAATTTATTTTTTCTTTGATATATTTTTTTGTTTCATCGGGAGTATTTGGATCTTTAAAAAGGTGAGTATAATAACTATTTGTTTTTAAAATGGGCAGGCGACGGCGGTTAATATCAACAGTCCAGCTGTTATTTTTTTTTAAAATACTTAAGTCAGGAGTGATATTGTTAGAGGAATAAACATGGCTATGGAAGCCATTGCTAGGCCGAGGGCAAAGTTTTAGAATTTCATCGTTTACAATTTTTTTAATCTCTTCTACAGATAATTTCATTTTTTTTGCTAATGATTCTGGCTTTCCTCCAATGAATAGAGAGAAGTGTTCCCGAAGAATTGTAAAAGCATTCTTTGATAAATTTTTATTTTGAATTAATAAGTTTTCTTGAAGGCTTGATGAAGCTATTCCAATAGGATCAAAGGTTTTAACTATTTTCCAAATATCATTTACATGTTCTATGGTTGTTTCTGCTAAAATAGCAATTTCTTCAGAAGAAGTTCTTAATAGACCATCTGAATCAAGACTTCCTATAATTGTTTCTGAAACAAGGAGGTCTTTTTGGGATGAAAAAGCTTGATATGACTGTTTTAAAAGATAAGAAATTAAAGTTTCTGGTGAAGCAATGGCATCAAATATATCAGAAGATTTTTCTGAAGAAAGGGCAGCTCCATAGCTTTTGTTAAAAGATTCCTTTACTTCTATAAAATCATCATCTTCACAATATAGGTCCGGTTCTAAAATTGGATTTGTTTCTAATTCTTTTTGGATAATTGCTTCTAATTGATTAATAGGGGTTTCTAGTAAAAGAAGGCCTTGCAAGATATGAGGACAAACACTCTGTTTAAGTGATAACTCATTGCGACAGAGTGTTTGTCCTAAAATCTTCATAATACAGTTTTCAAATATTCATTTGGAATTTCTTGTAAAAATCGGCTTGGTTTCATGATCCGCAGAGAACCCCATAAAAAGCGTGAACGAGCTGCTGTTAAATAGAGTAAATCTTTGGCTCTAGTAATACCTACATAACACAGACGTCTCTCTTCTTCAATGCCTTCATAGCTTCCTTTTGAGTTGGCGTGCGGAAAAAGGTTTTCTTCAAGTCCAACAATGAAAGCTACAGAAAATTCTAGGCCTTTTCCATTATGAATAGTCATTAATTTTAACCTTTGATCAGCGTTAAGTGTGTCTTCCCTAGAACTTTTTAATGCAAGATCTTCTAGAAAATTTGCAAGTGTTCCTTCAGAATTTTGTTGGCCCCATTCGTAAGTTTTTGATACTAATTCATCTAGGTTGCTTTTCCTGTCTTCATAAGATGTTGGATCCTCTTTAAGAAGATCCAAATAACCACTTCTACGTATGATGGAAAGAGTTACTTCATGTAATGGTTCTGTAAGTAGGTCTTTTTTCAAAGAAAATAAAAATGTAACAAATTCAGAAAGGCCAGCTCTTTGTTTTTTATTTAAAGAAATAGGAGGGTTTTCATCAATGAGTAGTTGGTGGCAAGATTCTAAAAGGGATAAATCAGATGAAAGCAGATAGCTTTTTAAAGCTTCCATGCTTGTGGGGCCAAAGCCTCGTTTAGGAAGACCCAAAGCTCTTTCAAAAGCAATAAAATCTCTATCAGAGCAAAGAACTCGAAGAAAGGATAAAAGGTCTTTAATTTCTTTTCTTTGATAAAAAGAAAGGCCCCCAATGATTTCATAAGGAATTTTTTTTCTTAAAAAAACATCTTCAAATGCACGGGATTGAAAATTGGTCCTATAAAATATGCAAATTTCATTAACTGGAGTGGAAGTAGTTCGTAGTAAGCGTTCTACTTCTCGAGCAACAAATTCAGCTTCGTCTTTTTCTGTTTTTGCTAGAAAGAAGTGAATTTTTTCACCAGCTTCTCTAGAACTCCATAAACTTTTTTTATATCTAGAAGCATTGTTACAAATAAGAACGTTTGCTGCATTTAGGATATTACTTTGACTACGGTAATTTTGTTCTAAACGAATAATACGAGCCCCAGGATAGTCACGCTCAAAGTTTAAAATATTTTGAATGTTAGCACCACGCCACGAGTAAATAGATTGATCAGGATCTCCTACAGCAAAAAGATTTCGATGTTTTCTTACAATTGATTCAGCCATTAAGTATTGGGCGTGATTAGTATCTTGGTATTCATCAATAAGTAAGGCTTTCCAGTTTTCTTGATAATGTTCTAACGCTTCAGGAAAAAGTTTAAATAAACGCACAGAAAGGAATAAAAGATCATCAAAATCAACAGCGTTCATTTGTTTTAAAGTTTCTTGGTAAGATTTATAAACATCTTTAATCCCATCTACTTTTAAAATCATTGCGTCTGTTAAGTCTTCTGGTAAGCGAATTTCTCCTTTAGCAGAAGAAATAGCGTATTGAAAAGTTTCAGCAGGTGTTGTTTTAATGTTTAATGTTTGTAAACAATTTTTTAATATTTTTTGAGAATCATTTTGATCATATATAGAAAAATCTGAGTTATAACCAAGTAAATGAATAAATTGTCTTAAGATTCGCACTCCAAGGCTGTGAAAAGTTCCAATAATTGGCTTAGTTCCAGGAAACAGCTCTTTAGTCATAGATAAAACCCGCTCTTCAATTTCTCTAGCAGCTTTATTAGTGAAAGTTACAGCAACAATTTCAGATGGGTGAATACCTTTTTCAATAAGTTTTAAAATACGGCAGGTTACAACTCGGGTTTTTCCTGATCCAGCACCTGCTAATATGAGTAAAGGATGTAAGGGAGCGTGTACAGCTTCTTCTTGAATAGGGTTTAATTCAGCATAAGCATGGGAATACATAAGATGGATCCAGTTAGAGATTAAGTAAAATCATTGTAAGAGCTTGTTCTGTTTTCACCAATCAAGTACTTTAGTTTTCTTTCACAATTTTTTTCTGCTAAAATTATACACATGAAAACAATACCAGCATTGCATCCATCATGGGGACACCTATTAGAAGATGAATGGAAAAAACCATATATGGAAGCTCTAAGAAATTTTATTCAAGAGGAAAGAGAAGGTAGTGTACCTATATATCCTCGAAGTGATCAAGTTTTTACAGCTTTTAAGTGGACTCCTTTTGATAAAGTTAAAGTAGTGATTGTGGGGCAAGATCCTTATCATGGTCCAGATCAGGCTCATGGTTTAAGCTTTAGCGTTCCAGAAGGATGTCCAACCCCTCCATCATTAAAAAATGTATTTAAAGAACTAGAGTCAGATCTTGGCATTAAAAATAGTTTTAAGAATGGCTGCTTGCGATCTTGGTCTGGACAGGGTGTATTTCTATTAAATACAGTACTAACTGTAAAACAATTTCAACCACGTGCTCATTATGGAAAGGGGTGGGAAATTTTTACAGATAAAGTGATTCAGTTGTTATGTGAAAGAGAAGAGCCTGTAATTTTTGTTTTATGGGGGCGTGCTGCTTATGAAAAATGTAAGTATATTGATACTCCTGAGTACTCTCGACATACAGTTTTAACTACCTCTCATCCATCACCATTATCTGCATATCAAGGATTTTTTGGATGTTGTCACTTTTCAAAAATTAATAATATCCTTAAAAAGCAGAATAAGGTCCCTATTAATTGGAAAATTCCATGAAAAAATTAAAAGAAGATGAAAATTTTTCATCTTGTTTTTACTCCAAAACTCATGTCAGTATAGAAACTAACGATGAGCCTGATAAGCAACAAATTTCAGAAAAAGCAGCCATGCTTTATGAAATAGAATCACAGATGGCAGCTATGCAAGAAACTGTAACGTTAGCTTGTAGCATTGGAAATTTATTAAAAAACACTATAAAGGCAGAGACAGACTAACGATTAAGTTAGAAACCTTTGCTTTTAATTAATGATTCTAATTTAGCATTAAGCTGCTTTAGGGCTTTCGCTCTATGAGAGATTCTATTTTTGATTTCTTCATTAAGTTCACCAAAAGTCATATTATAATCATACTTAAGGAAAAGAGGATCATAACCAAATCCAGAGCATCCTTTTTCTCTATCAATAATTTCGCCTTCGCAAGAGCCATAAACAGAGCTATAAAGCTTTCCTTCAGGAGAGACTAGAACAATGCAGCATTCAAAGTAGGCAGCGCGCTCTACAGAAGAAACTAAATAAGCCATTTCTTCTAATAATTTTTTTCTATTCTCTTTATCCGTAGCAGTAGGGCTAGCAAATCGAGCAGAATGAACGCCAGGTTTGCCATTTAAAGCTGGAATAACGAGAGCTGTGTCATCAGCTAATGCCCATTTTCCAGTTGCTAAAGCAGCTGCTTGGCCTTTGATTAATGCGTTTTCTTCAATGGTGGCACCTGTTTCTTCAGGACTTTTATAATGAGGAATATCCAAAATAGAGAAAACATCTAATTGAGGAAAAGTCTTTAATAAACTTTTAAATTCTCGTATTTTGTATCCATTACCACTAGCAATAACAATATCCATAAAATGACTAAAGTGCTCCTATAAGGTTTACAAAAGGGTAATGCATGCAGTACAAAAAATCACATAGAAAAAAAAATTAACAAAGGAGAAAAATTCTAATGTTTAACAAAAAATTTAAGCATCTGTTTTTTTTATTAATGATTCTTCTTTTCCCTTTTACTCTTTTTGGGACTGTTATTCCAGGAGTAGATTGTTTTTTTGAAAAAGATTTTTATAAAGAGTTGTTAAATGGTAAAAAAATAGGCTTAATTTCTCATTACGCAGCAAAAGATTTATCAGGGACGACATCAATAGAACGTTTTTGTCATAAAGATAATTTATGGGAAGTTGTTGTCATAGGTGCCTTAGAAAGTGGTTTATCAGGAAATATTCATACAGGAAATGAAGAGCCGATAGAAAAAAATTTGTTCAATGGTGTTTCTGTTACTAATTTGATTAATTCGAAAGGCATTTTAAGTAAAGAGTTTCATGAAAAAATTGAAGCTATTGTTTGTGATGTTCAAGATATAGGATCTCGTTCTTATACTTTTTTAGCTTATGTCTTAAAAAATATGGAATTAGCTGCACAATTAAATATCCCATTTATTATTTGTGATCGACCCAATCCTATGGGTGGAGTGGTGGTAGATGGACCAGGTGTTTCTGATAAATGGCGTTCTTCTTGTGGATATATCAACATTCCATATTGCCATGGAATGACTTTGGGAGAATTAGCTACTTTATTTAAAGGTGAATATTGCAAAAAATCTCAATTAACAGTTGTTCCTATGCGGGGATGGAAAAGGAATATGTTATTTAAGGATACGGGATTATTATGGTCGCCTACAACTCCTCAAATGCCAGAGTGGGATACTGCTTTTGGTTACGCAACTACAGGTATCATTGGCCACTTATCTCTTTGTAGTATAGGGATTGGATATACAGTGCCTTTTAAAGTTATAGGCGCCCCATGGATGCATGCTCAAACACTAGCTGATGAGTTGAATAAACAAGCACTTCCTGGTGTTTTCTTTTCCTGTTTTTTTTATACCCCATTTTTCGGAAAATATTGTAACGAAAATTGCGAAGGTGTATTCATTCATATAACAAATTCACAAGTTTTTTTACCTGTAGAAACACAGTATACTATTATTGGGGTGATAAAAAACCTTTATCCTGACTCTTTTGATGAAGCTTTAAATGCTTTGTTAAAGAATAAAGTAAAATTAGAAGTTTTTAATCAGTTAAATGGTAGTGAAACAGTTATTCAGATCTTAAAACAGCAGCCATTTGTTATTTGGCCATTAAAAACCTTTTGCAAAGAAGAGAGAGAAAAATTTAAAATTCTTCGATCTCTTTATCTCAACCCTTTATATCAAGAATACTAATAAAAATTAGCTTGTAATAATTTTAATGTACTCTTGACAGCAATATAGATCATTATTAGTATCGAATTTTATTTAAAAAATAAAATAAGTTGTAAAAAACATTAATAAACTATAGGTATATGTATAAAAAAAGAAAATCTTTTATTACAACAAGAATAAAGGACTATATCTATCTTTCTTATGTAATAGATGGCTGGTTATTTTTGTGAAAGATGAAGATTTTTATTAAACATGTATGAAGATAAAGGAGAACATTCTATGACAAAATTATTCCGCTTTGGGTCAGAGGCGTTGATCTCTTTAAAAAGTGGTATTGATAAATTGGCCAAAGCTGTTGCTTCTACTCTTGGTCCATCTGGCCGTAATGTAATTATGAAAAATCGAGATACTTTTGGGGGACCATATTCAACAAAAGATGGTGTGACTGTAGCGAAAGATATCTGTCTTCCTGATCCATTTGAAAATATAGGTGCTTCTTTAGTGAAAGAAGTAGCTCTTAAAACTGTAGAAGTAGCAGGTGATGGCACAACTACAGCAATTGTATTGGCACAAGCAATGTTTTCAGAAGCAGTTAAAGCTATAGTTTCAGGTATGAATCCCGTTGGGATAAAAAAAGGAATACAAAAGGCAATAGCTATTGTAGAAGGATATTTAGAGGCGATGACTTTAAAATCTTTGACTGATGAACATATTTTACAGATAGCAACAGTAGCAACAAATAATGATGTAATGATGGGTAGAGTTGTTCTAGAGGCCATGAAACAGGTTGGAGAAAAAGGTCGTTTTTGCGTAAGGCGATCAAATAATCAAGATACCTGGTTAGATATTATGGATGGTTTATTTTTTGAATCAGTATTTGTTTCTGCTTATTTTATTAATGATAAGGATCATATGTATGTGGAAATGGATAATCCTTATGTGCTTTTATGTAATGATCATTTAACAGATGCGGCAGATCTTTCGATTTTTTTAAGCAAGGTGCAAGAAGCTGGAATGTTGCCTTTGATAATTCTATGCAATACTATTGAAGGGGAAGCGTTATCTTTGGTTGTTGTTAATGCAACGAAAGGAAAGCTTCCGATAGCTGCTGTTCAAGTTGCTCCAGTTGCAGATACTTATCTTTCTGTAATGGAAGATATGGCCGCTTTTACTAATGCTACTATTATTGATTCTACAATGGGTATGTCTCTAGATATGGCTGGGGTGGAAGTATTGGGTCGGGCTGGACGTATTCGTATAAGTAAAGATATAGGGGAAATTATAGATGGGCACATAGATCCAGATAGAGTACGGGAAAGAGTATCTTATTTAGAAAAAGTGCTTCACAATTTTGAAGGTAATGAAAGAGACCATGATGCTTTTAAACATCGATTAGCCTCTTTTTCAGGTGGGTGTGCTTTTATTTATGTTGGTGCATCTACAGAAATGTTAGCGCAGGAAAAAATGGCTCGGATGGAAGATGCTGCTCAGGCTGTAAAATGTGCTGTGAAAGAAGGACTTTTACCTGGTGGAGGAACTGCTTTGGCAAAAATTTCATATATTTTAGGCCAAAGAACTAAAGAAGTAGATGAAGAAGAGCGTTTAGGTGTAGATATTGTTAGAAAAGCTCTGGTAGCTCCCTTAAAAAAAATTGCAGAAAATTGCGGTAGAGATGGAACTGTTATTGTTCAAGATATCAGTAATGATCCACGTCCTTATTATGGATATAATGGATTAACAGATTCTTATGAAAATTTAGTTGATAGTGGGATTGTAGATTCTTTAATGGGAGTAAGAACATCTTTAAAGAAAGCTGCTTCAGTAGTGTCTATTTTAATTACTGGAGACGTTCTTATTGTAGAAAAGCCTGAATCAGTGAAAAAAGCTGCAGATAAAACACCTTTTACTAGTTTAGGTAGTTTGAATAGTTCTTATCCAGAAGGAGAAGGGCCTTTAGAAATGCCGCCAGGTCTAGGACATGAGTGGAAAGATTAATTTTTACAAACAAAGTTTTAATTATAAAATTCAGAGGTTGTCCTCTGTAGAAAAGCTATTTTAAATTATATCCTCTTGTTTAGAGGATAAAGCCTTGATCGATACTCTCTAGCTGACTTATAATATCGATTCTTCAAAATGTGAAGAATTCTTTAGAGCACCGGTAGCTCAGCTGGATAGAGTACCTGGCTACGAACCAGGCGGTCGGAGGTTCGAATCCTCTCCGGTGTGTTCAAATAACAGTGTAAACAGGAGTTTTTATGGGCGTATTAGTTGGTAAAAAAGCACCAGATTTTTCAGTAAAGGCTATTGTTGATGGTCAAGAAAAAGATGTATCGTTGTCCTCTTTTTTAGGGCAATATGTTTACTTATTTTTTTATCCTCTTGATTTTACTTTTGTCTGTCCAACAGAATTACATGCTTTCCAAGAAAAAATGTCAGAGTTTCAACAACGTAATACAGTTGTTTTAGGCTGTTCCATTGATAGTTGGTTTTCACATGCGGCTTGGTTAAAAACACCAAAGACACAAGGTGGAATTGAAGGAGTTACATATCCTTTACTTTCAGATATCAATAAACATTTAGCTCGTGCATATGATGTATTGAAAGAAGATATGGGTGTAGCTTACAGAGGATCTTTCCTTATTGATAAAGAAGGTATTGTTCGGCATCAGGTAGTCAATGATTTACATTTAGGTCGGTCTGTTGAGGAGGCTCTTCGTATGGTAGATGCTTTAATTTTCTTTGAAAAAAATGGTGAAGTCTGCCCAGCTAACTGGAAAAAAGGTGCAGAAGGCATGAGGGCAACTTCTGAAGGATTACAAGATTACTTTAAAAAAGATTAATTTTTTATCCTGAAATAAAGTCATAGAGGTCTCTTTCATTAAACATCAAACAACTTTTATATTTGTTACAGATGTGGCGAGAGGCTTCTAAGATAGACTTATCCCCAGTGCCAGGCAAGCTAAGCGCATAAACATTTTTTAATATTTTTTCATTTTCTAAGAAATGTAAACAACGAAAATATTGTTCTACACTAAATCCTTCATTTTTTACTCTAAAATAGACCACATCGTAATCATATAAAAGACTTTTAATAGCTAGATCAATTCCTTTGCTATCAGGAGGGGATTCTCCTAGGTATTTGGATAAATCCCAAAGAGAGTGGCAAAGGTATGCTGTTTCAAACAAACCTTTTTCAGATTCACCAAAAATTATTATTTTTGCATTCATTATAAAAATGATATTAAATATTTATTTAGATAATACAAAATTATTAGTTTTATTAATTGTATAAATATTTATTCTTGTAATGCACTTGATTTCAGGTGTATAAATTAAAAAAAAAACTTTTTTATAAAGTTTTTATAAAGATTTAAGAAATTTTTAAAATTTGACCAGGAAATATTTTATCTGAAGATAATTTATTAAGAAATTTTATTTCTGAAGTAGAAGTTTTTTTGGCGATAGCTATTGAGCTAAGGGTATCGCCAGGTTTTACTGTGTAAGTATTATCGGTAGATGCAGACGAAGCAGCTCCAAGGTGATGTAAAATAGTTTCTAAAGAGTGCTTAAGGTAAGCAACATCTTGATGTAATTGTTTCTCTAATAAAGCTAATTTTGCTCCCTGAGACAAGATAAGAGTGTTTAATTGAGAAGTGTGTTCTTTAATGCGAGAAAACTCTTTTTCATAATCAAACAGTTTAAAAGAATCATGAGAGTTTTCTTTTTCATACTTTTTTAGCTTATCGTGAAAATAATCTTGAGCATTTTCTAAATCTTTTAATCGATCATAAAGAAGAGAAAAATCAGTTTCATGATGATTAACTTGATTGCTTAGCCCTTTAACTTCTAGTCGCAGGGACATAATATCATCGTAAGACAAGGCTTCGCTTTTACTAGGAATGAATATGCTTAATCCTATAAACAGGGATAATAACCATCGTTGCATATAATTATCGATTATAAATTTTAAATTCAGATCGTCGATTTTTCCCCCAAGCATCTTCAGAATGTCCTTGTACAAGGGGTTTTTCTTTTCCGTAGGATACAGTGAATAATCGATCAGGATTAACACCTTGTTGTACTAAAAAGTTTTTTACACTATTAGCTCTTTTTGATCCCAGGGATAAATTATAAGCGTTTGTTCCACGGGCATCAGTATGTCCTTCAATAAATAATTTAATATGAGGGTTTTTATGCAACATCCGAGCTATTTCTTTTAAATTTTGTAAATCTTCAGCTTTTGTAATAGTGTATACATTTGTAGGAAAATGAACCTTTTTCAGGATAGAGCCAATTTTTCCTGTAGGTGTAGCAAAGGTTTGAGGATCCATTTCTTCTTCTTCTCTTAGAAGACTCGATGAGATATGACCTGAAGTAGAGGTTAGTACTAATGGTTCTCCAGCATCTTCTTTTAGTGCTACAAATCCGCCATAACGAGAACGTTTTTTTAATGCTTTTCTTGATGGCTTGTCTGCATTTCCTAAGAGGCAAGAAAACCCTTTTCCAACATAATGACCACAAGTTTTAGTATCTTGCCAAAGTTGCTTATTGGAGCGTTGACAAGAAGTAAAAAAAAGGCTCAGACAGAGTAGGCATATAATTTTTAATATTTTCATGATGTTATCTCTCCAAATGCTTCATTATAGGATGGGTTCCCATGAGGGAAAAAGTTTTTCTCCAGGGCCATGAGTAATTTTAACAAGATTTTCATTGATAAGACCAGTTATATATAAATTACTGCAACCATTTTGATTCATGCTAAAGACTAGATGGGCATTATCAGGTGCCCAAGAAGGGTTTTCTTTATCTCCTGGACTATGAGTAAGTTCTTTTTCTTTACCTGTTTTCACATCATATATCCAAATTTGCCGAACTCCTTTAGATAATGAAGAGTAAGCGATTTTAGAGCCATCAGGTGACCATGTAGGTGCAGTATTTTCTCTATTTTTTTTAGATATTAGCTGAGGAATAGTTCCAGGCAATGGATTGCATTCTACTATGTAAATACGAGGTGTTCCATCACGATTAGAGACAAAGGCTATTTTGTTGCCTGTAGGGTCAAAGGTTGGAGAACCTTGGGTGCCATTTTTAGAAGTTAATAGTTGTCTTGGAGGACCAATAGGACCTTCTTTTGTGGAAAAATCTTGTAAAAATAGATCTGGGTTTCCATTTACATCAGAAATGAAAGCAATTTTGTTACATTGCTGAGAGACAGTAGGCATAAGTTGATTACCTCTTAAACAGATTAATTTTTGAGATCTTTCATCATTAATATTTTTTAAAAATATTTTAGCTGTGCCAGTTTGATATGACACATATAAAAAATAAGAAGATCGAGAGCCTGTTTCAGAAGGAACAAAAGAGGGGCAGATGTTCATCACCTGTTGAGATGATACTATAGAAGGTTCAGCGCCATCTGAGTCTATCAGACGGATATCTCCAAGAGGACTTAATCCAGGAGTGGGTTTTTTGGGGAAAAAAGAATAAATGATCCGAGAAGAGGCTATTCCAGGAGTGTGACAAATATGCTGAACTATATCATCAGCAATAAGATGAATCGTCCGACGATCAAAGTATGTAAATTGTGTAGAAAGAACAATTTTTTCTTTATTAGGGTTTGTAGATTTATTATTGATAATAGTAATAGTTACTTTATTTTCTTCAATATTTGCAGAAAGTATTAATGCATTTTTTTGTACAGCAGTATTATTTTTAGCATCTGTTTTATGAATGGTAAAATGTTCTGATAAACGAAGATCTTCTGCTAAAATTTTTTCAAAAAATGCTTTTTTTACTTTGCAAAAGGATTCAACATTACCCATTACAAAAGGAATTTTATAATGGGTTGCAACAGGCACATGTATTGTTAACTCTTGTTCGAAGCCAAAAACATGTGGAGCAAATAAGATAAATAAAATAAGCCAAAAATGAAACATAACGTTCAAAGAGATAACAAAAAGATCAGGATATGGCAATCAGATTTTCACTAATAAGACGAATTTTTACTTTTATAGGTTGAAGATTTTTTGAGAGGCTTGGACTTATTGGAAATGATAATAGGGGCAGTTGAGTTTTTAAGTATTTTTCGTTTTCAGGGCTCTCAGAAAGGTCAAAAGCAATGTTAAGTAACTGGCCTTGTGGAGAAATAATCAATGATAGGATTGTATCACCTAAATCAGGGAGGGTAAGATGGTTTTTGAGTGTCATTATTAGTTCTTCTGCATAGTTATTTTCTAAGCGTGTTTCATTGATAGATTTATTTAAAGAAGGTTGGCTAGAATCTATAAAAGAGGGAACAGGGGGATTTTGTTTATGAAGAAAATTTGTTTCCATTCCTTTTATTTGCTTTAAAGATTGTTGAGTTAGTTCTAAAAGCTTTTTTTTATTAATTGTTGATGTAGAGGGTTTTGGAGTGGCTGCCAAAGTGGGTTTTGAAGATGTTTTTGTGTTATTTATGGAAGATGGTACTTTTTGAGTGGATGAAGGAGAGATGGTTTTTTTATTATTAGTTATTTTGTTTATGGGTTGTTGAATTGGGTTTACAGAGGGCGTAGTTTCTAAAAAAGTCGTCTTAGATTGGATAGGAGTAATAAAAGGAGAAGAGCGTTTTAAAGAAGGCTCTTTAATAGTGATAACTTTTAAAGATTTAATCATTTTTGATTTTTTACATGGAGAAGGGATAACAATTATGATACCTCCAAGAATATGTAAGACTACAATAAGAGCAAATTTTTTACGCATTTATTCGTCTGCTTTTAAAATCACCGTAAGTTCTTTAAAACCTGCTTTTTCTAAAGATGTTTTAAGTGTTTGATGGATGCCAAAAGAAGAGTGTTGATCTTGGAATAATATAGGGTTAAGGTAAGGTGCTTGTTGATAAATTTTTGATAAAATATCTGTGAGTTCTTCTTTTCTTACATGCTTTGGACCAATCATAATCGAGTCATTTTCGTGAATATAGAGATTCAGGTTAGTAGTTGTTTGTTCCATCCCAACAGAGTTTGGAATACCACCATTAGCTAAAGATACAGTTTCTGAATTGTTAAAAGGTGCAAGAATCATCCATGCAATCAACACAACAAATACAGTATCTAATAATGGAGTTAGGTTCATGGAAGGTTCTTCAGCTGATGCATGAAGATAAGATGAATTAAAACGATATTTCATATGCTACCGATCATGTTTGCCATACTGTATTTCTAATGTATTTAAGAGAAGCATTCCAAAATGCTCTAAATCAATCATGATTGCAAGTGCTTGGTCTTTGATTATATTATGACCAATAAGAGCTGGTACAGCTACGATTAATCCTAATACTGTTGTTCCTAGTGCAGTTGCAAGACCATCAACTACTGAAGAGCTATTTCCTGTAATACGGAATGCATCAAAAGCCATTAAAATCCCCCATACAGTTCCAAGTAGTCCTAAGAAAGGAGCTAAAGAAACAGTGGTAGAGAGAAAAACTAAGTGGGTATCAAGAAATCGTTTGCTGGAAGGGAGTTTACTAATGATAATTGTTTCTAATGATTCTATGTCATGAGGGTATAAAATCATTACATCTTCATTTTTATCTGAATTGAAAGAAGAATTTTTTCTATTTTTATTGAAATGCTCTAAAGAGGAGGATTTTACAGCTTTAAAAAGAGTTGTAAAAGGATAAGGAGTAGAAGAGCGAAGCTCAAAAGAAAAAGGTGAAAGCTTATTTTTTTTTAATAGTTCTTTTAAATGCAAACCATCCTTTAGGACAGAAGAAAATAATACTTTTTTATGCCATAAAACTGTCCATACAGCCACAGAAAGAAAAATAAGAGATAAAAAGATCCCTTTTCCAAAGATATCACTTTGTTTATAAGCATGAAACAAAGGATTGGATAAAAGAAACAACATATAAACGCTTTAATTATCCAAATAATAAAAAGAAATGCATTCATCAACATAACAATTTTTTCAAATAAGCTCTACTCCTTTCTTTACTGTAAAAATAGAGATCTTACATGATGTAGAGAATGAAAGAGAGAGGGCAGAAAGATCAAATTACATTATATTATTTTATTGCTAGTGATGAGTTTTAACATCTGCCAAAGTCAGGTAAATGCTCAAGATCAAGAAAGGTGTTCAGTTACTTTAATTGCAGAAGAAGAGCATGTTAGGCCTGGTAAATCTACATGGGTAGGCTTATTGTGTAAGATGCCTGAAGGAATGCATACTTATTGGAAAAATCCAGGTGAAGTAGGATTTCCATTACAGGTAAAATGGAATTTGCCTAGAGGATCTGTTGTGGAAGAAGAGGTGTGGCCAGCACCTACCATTTTTCATCAATCAGAGAATATATCATTTGGTTTTGAAGAAAAATTACTGGTGCTTTTTCGTATATTCATCCCTAAAAATTTAAAAAAACAAGACATATGTTCTATACAAGCGAATGTAACATGGCTTGCTTGTAATGATGAGTGTGTTCCTTTAGAAGAGTTTGCAGGGTTACAATTACCCATCTTTTTTGATCAGCCACATTTAGATGAAAAATGGTCAAATTTATTTCATGAGACTAGAGAGCAAGCACCCAGAATTCTTTCTAAAGAACAAGGTGAGCTATTGATTGTTCAAGATCTTGAAGGTTGGTCTTTACGTTTTGTATCCACCAGAGAAAGATCAGATATAAAACAGATAGCATTTATTCCTGATGATGCCGGCCAAATTGGTTATTCATTTCAAGATATGGAGGTGAATAAAAAACAAGAATTTGAACTTCCATTAATATTAAGTAAGGGTTTGAGTAAAAGGTCTTTAAGGGATTTAAGGGGAATTTTTCTGATTTATGATCAAAAAGCAAATATTGCTGAATCATTTTTAATAGATGGAACAAGATTATCATTTTTGGAAAATATAGATGCTGATGGTCATGACAAAGGGAGTCAAAGTTTATTATGGTTAATAGCAGGGGCTTTTTTAGGTGGATTGATATTGAATGTTATGCCCTGTGTTTTACCTCTTATTGGATTAAAGGTTTATTCACTTATAAAATCTTCTAATTCAGATAGAAAAACTATTTTTAAGAAAGGCGTTTGGTTTTCTATTGGTGTTATAGGATCATTTTGGATTTTAGTTCTAGTTGGTTTTTGTTTAAAAATTTTTGGTCATAATGTTGGTTGGGGGTTTCAATTACAAGAACCAGGATTTGTAGCCTTGTTAGTTGTAGTGCTATTTTTATTTGCTCTAAATTGTTTTGGAGTATTTGAATCAGGAAATTTTTTAGTTACAAAATTTGGTAATAGTGCTGGTGTTACAAAAGAAGATGATAGCATTGTTATGGGATCTTTATCAAAAGGAGTATTAGCTACGCTTTTAACAACACCTTGTACAGGGCCTTTTTTAGGGTCAGTTCTTGGTTTTACATTAACCTTATCCTTAATGAAGCAATTATTAATCTTTTCAGTGATGGGGTTTGGCATGGCTTTTCCTTATCTTCTTTTTTCTAGTTTTCCTAAAATTTTGATTTTTCTTCCTAAAAATGGCAACTGGATGCATGTCTTTAAAGAGATAACGGGTTTTATGTTGTTAGGCACTGTTGTGTGGTTAATAGGGATATTTCAAATGGAAACTGGAGCTCAAGGAGTCCATTTATTGTTGATATCTTTGTTAATAACTGGATTTGCAGGGTGGTTATTTGGAAAATGGGGCACCCCATTAGTCAAAAAGCTAACAAGACGCATTATCTTTATTATTGTTTGTTGCATTATGATTTTTGCTGGTTATTTAGGGATACAAGCTGCCAAAGTACGGGATGATGGTCAGATTATTCAAACAGATATAGGTGATTCGAGTTGGGAATCTTTTTCTTTGGATAGAATTCATCAATTAGATGTTGAAGGACGTCCTCTTTTTATTCAATTTACTGCTAAATGGTGTGTTTCATGTCAGTTCAATAAGAAAGTTTTATATGCTCAAGAAACAACTGATTTGTTTAAAAAAGCAGGTATTGTGACAATGGTGGCTGATTGGACTAAAAAAAGCGCAGATATTTCTAAAGAATTAAGTAAAGTAGGTAGGGTAGGAGTGCCAACTTATGTATTATATTATGGAGATTCAAGTAATAGAAAAATAAAGATTCTCCCGCAAAGACTTTCTGCAGTTATTTTAAAAAAAGAAATTTCTAATATTAATGAATAAGGGCTAACAATGATAGTAGATGCGCATGCACATTTGACTGATCTTGTGTTTGAAACAGATATTATACCTGTTTTAGAACGAGCTAGCGTAGCTGGTGTGGAGATCATTATCAATGTAGCTACAAATAAAAAAGAAGTAGAAGATTCTAAAAAATTAGCTAAGGCTGCTGATATTCAGATACCGCTTGTAGCAGGCCCTATTCCACAAAATGTCTTAGATTATAGCAGAGAAGAGTTAGATTATTTTGAGCTGTTAGCTAAGGAAAAGAAGATAGTAGGAGTAGGAGAAATTGGGTTAGATTATCGCCCAGAAATGTTGGAAAGTATTAAAGAATTACAAAAAGATTTATGTGGACAGTTTCTTGAAATAGCAGCTCTTAATGCACTACCAGTAGTTATTCATTGTAGAGATGCGTTTGCAGACTTTTTTTCTTTATTAGAGCGCCATTATCTAGATGATAAAGGAAATACGTTGCCTGGAATGCTTCATTGTTTCACAGGTTCTTATGCAGAAGGCATGGCCTTAGTGGAAAGAGGATGGTATCTTTCTTTTAGTGGTATTTTAACTTTTAAAAACAGAACTGAAGAACTCAAACAACTCGTTAAAGATATGCCTTTGAATCAATTATTGGTTGAAACAGATGCTCCTTATCTAGCACCGACGCTTTTTAGGCATAAACGAAATGAATCAGCTTTTATTACACATATTATTGATAAAATGGCAGAGGTAAGAGGAGTATCAGTAGAGGAAATAGCAGCTGCAACAAGTCAAAATGCTCAAAAGCTTTTTAACTTGTTTTAATTAGTATTCTTCATCAGGTGAAGGTTCTATTTCTATTGGAGGAAAAAATATTTTCCATACACTGCCATGCAATAATTTAGATGAGCCATTAGGATGATAAAAAGGTTTTCCAGTAGTTCCACTAGGATCGAAAGACCATAAGTCAATCAATGCTGTGGAAGGGTTTACTGTAAATCCAAGCCATTGATTAGTTCTTGAAAGAGATCCAATTAAAATAGGATCAGGATATTTTAATCCCAATTTCTTCATTGCTGTGGCGATATCTTTATGAAAATCATCTGAAGTAAAAGCTTTTTTGTAAGAAAGTATTGCTAATCCTTTGCAAATATTATGTAGTTCAGATGCAGATAAGAACTCTATATTTTCTAAAGAAGGTTCTAGTTCTTGAGAAAACAATTCATACGCAATAGAAGTAATTCCCATATAGTCAAAAATATTACGTATATTTATAGGAAGCGTTTTTTTTTCAGAAAGAGGGATTAATGAAAAAATGGCCCCGTGTAAATCATTCTTAAATTTTAAACATATATCTTTTGGTAAGGATGGGTTAAATGCTTCTAAAACATAAGAAGTGAAATTGGGTATACTAATGGGTGATTCTGCAAAAGTTTTTTGAATCAAAGAAGAAAGAGGGGGCATTAATGGGATCAAAGACCTACATTTTTGCCATAAAGCACAGGCTTCTTTTGAATTTAAAAGATAATTTTGTAGAAAAGAATATTGAGGTTGTGCCCAAAAATCTTTTACCCAAGAGGGAGTATAATAAGGTGTATCCCATGCGTTCTTCAAAGAACTTTCTCCTGGTAATGCAAGAAAAGAAAAAAAAGGAGAGGATGCAATAATGGCAGTTTCTTTTTGATAAGAGGCTTTTTTAAGAAAATTTCCAGGACAATCTTTTATGTTATCAATAAAGAATACTAATAGTTCTTCATATGTTTCTGGACGTTTAGAGATATGAATTTTTTGTTTTGGTAGTAAATTATAACTTTCTAAAAGATAGTGCATAGCAGTAGTACTTTCATATTTCCAGGGAGTAATGGGGAGAAAATCTTGATTTTCTACAATATTCATAGGTACTGAGACATTATAATATGTAGATAAACGGGTGACAGCTGCTTCTAAAAAACCTGCTTTTAATACATTTTGAGAGATACTAGATACAGCAGAAGACAAATATCTTTCAATATCTTGAGCAAATTCTTGTTGTTTAAGATCATGTTCTGTGATGTTCAAAAATGTACTAATGGCATGAGTGAATTCTTGAAGTGAATTTAAAGGTGTCCATAAATCACTATTTTCTCTTCCATGGGTATAAAAAAGCATGAAAACAGCGTCTTCATCAGCAAAATTATCATCCATAATTTTTATATTATTGCTAGCGTAGAAGCTTTGAAAATAGTGAGGTAAATTTTCTGAATAAAAGCGCAGTATATGCTCAGGAAGAAGAGAGACAAGTTCTGCTATGCGTCGGGCTTCACTCCATTCATAGACAGCACGATCGTATTCAGCTTTCCTTAAGCGGTATTCAGCAAATATATGCTGTTGCTTATTAGGAGGTAAATAAAGGGCAGAGGATTGCATTTGTGCTACTGCAGCTTTAATATGTTCAGCGCGTATTTCACACTCTTCCATTTCTTTCTTTAGTATAGCTACAGTATCTGTTACATAAAGAGAAAGAGTTTCAGTAAATGAAAAAGGCTCTGGGGTAGAAAGTATTCCTAAGCTAATATTTAGGTGGTTAGCTCGTTGTGCTTCATCTTGGGTAGGGAAGGAAGCGAGTGTAAATTCCCACGCATCTAAAAGAGAATTATTTGTTTCGTTAAGGAAGGCTTCGATAGCCAGCGCGTAAGCAACATCTTTATGAAATGTTGAATTTATGGAAGCATTTGTATAGGAAAAACTTTGATCTTTAGAAGTTTTTTTAGATTGAAAATCTCCAAATTCTTTGATGAGTTCTTCAAAAATATGACTAGCTGTCCACTCGCCTGATGTAGATGGTAATTTACCTTGTTGGATAAGATTAGCAAGTAATTTTTTAATTTGTTCTGTTTGTTCTGAAGGAGTCATTTTTATTGAAATAATACCTACTGCTAATGCTCCAGCTATGATTCCAGGACAGTAGGATAAAATTTTTTCAGCAGGTAGAGAAGTAGAAATTTTGATAGGGGAAAAAAGATTTTTTTTATTGATCAGGGTATTAATCGGTGCTGTAATATTTTTTCCTTTGAAACTTCTAATCAAAGCTCCTTCTTGTGTTAAAGAAAGCATATCTTCTAAGAACAGTTTAGGAAAATTAGTTTGAATTAGAAGTCGAAAAGCGGTGGCATAGGATGAGCTAGATAGGTCAGAAAAACTTAATAACGCTGACAAAACTGCCTGACGGACATGATGGATTTGCAGGCTTTCATTATTATGTAAGTGAAGCGTTTTTCTTATAATATCACAGAGGTTTTTTTTACGTGGCAGGACTAAACGTTGGAGTAAGTTTGATAATGAAGGATCTTGATCTAATTTTTTTAATGTTAAAAAAAGATGTTGTTGCATTTTTGCGTCATGACAGTCTAAAGGCCCTGAAAAAAATGGAGTTTTATCTATTTGTTTTATCCATCGTTGTAACAAGGAATGATTAAGTAAAATTTCATGCGTAGTTAATTTTTTAGAAATAACAAGTACAAGGTGGTGAAAACGATTTAGACAGTAGTTTTGTAAGGGAGCGAGTTTTAAAATATCATACAGCTCAAAATCTTCAGCAAAAAGAAAAGCATCTTCATATTCTTGAGAAGATGAGACAGTATGTCTAAAAGCAAAATCCAGAAAATTTTTAGTCATAGCTGAGGTGTAATAAAAATAATACCTAAAGGAGTTTTCAATCGATTATTAGCTAATGCTTGTAATTCTTTTTCCATCATATCAAGTGCTTTTATTGGATGTTTGTCTAAATAAGAAATGGTCTTTTCAGATAAAAAAAGCAAAGGATTCTTCTGTAAATAGGTGATACCAGAAATGATAATCAGGTAATCTCCTTTTGAAAAAGTTGTGATTTTATAAGTTTGGGAGGATTCAGAAGAAATTACTAAAGCTTTTTGCTGAGGTTTTTTAATAAAAATAAAAAAATTAGGGGGAGTCGTGATGGAAAAACTTTTTTCTTTTTTATCATAAATGCCAATCAAAAGAGGGAGAGGAATAGTAGATAATCTAGGATCATTGTGGATAACAGTGTTTATATTATCCTGCAGTTTTTCGACAGGCTGATCTAAAGATGCACAGCTTAAAAATATATTACGGAAAGAAATAGCATAAAGACATGAAGCTAAATCTTTATCTTGACAGAGACCAATGCCTACTATGGAATGATCTATAGAAGTATGAGAAGATATAAATAAGCCAATAGGTTTATCTGAGCCATTATGTAGTATATTTAAACAAGAATCTTCAGAAGATAAGAGAAGTTTTTTTCGCAAAGGGCTGATGAGGTCCCATTCTTTTTGTAGAGATGCTCTTTTGATATGTTCTGCTTCAGCCTCTTTTATGGTTTTTAATAAAAGCATCAGACTGTGGTTAAATGCATTCCCCAGTAAATTTAGTTCATAACCTAATTTGTGAGGTTGACAGTGAGCTTTTATATCGCCTTTTTTTAAACGAGTCATTTGATCATGGATATTTTTTAAGGATTTTGAAAGAAATAAACACAAAATAATCATGAAAAAACTACCTATGATTAATATCACAGCATAGATGCTTAATGATGTATAGCATGATAAAATAGATCTTTTTAAGACTGCTTTTCTTTCTACAAAGGTTAAGACGCGAGGGGTATTAACATTGGTGGGAGGCGATAAAAAAGCATAACAATGTTTTCCTATTAATGAAAAAGAATAAAAGCCTTGTTTATGTGGATATGGGAAAAGATATATTTGTTTATTGAGTGCTATCGAGGGGGTAGTTTTTAAAGAATAAGGAATAAGAGGAATAAGGATAGTAGTCTTTTTTTCAGAATAGAGAATTTCTCCTTCAGAATTTAAAAAAATAGGCCCTTGAATAGAAGGTAAAACATTTGATGCTAGTGAATTATCATTATTAAAAAGTAATGTGGGAAGATGACTTACAGCAAGAAGTACAGCTGTTTTACATGTTTCTTGATTATATGTAATTGGTTGAGCTAGTAATATGTAGCTTTCTTCTTCAACGTTTTGTGATTTAAATGTATAGATAGAAGGTTCAGATGCTAAAAAGATTTCTTGGAAGGATAAAAAATTATTTTCTTGGACTATAGAAGACAGTTTGTCATCGATGGCTTGAGAAGAAAAAGAGACCCCAGTGTTATCTATAAGGATTAGGTGGGTATTGATTTGAGCTGCAATATTTTTTAATAAATCATTGTAATGGTTTGGATTTAAGATCAGCTTTTCTTCTAATTGAGAAAGTATTTTGGCTGTAATTTTTAGCTGATTTTTTTTGATCAAGAGTGTTTCTTGAATATCAGCATGAGCAGCGTTGCCATGATCTTGAAGTTGAGATAAAAAAAGCGCTTTTGTTTGAAAAAATGATAAAGATAATAAAATGATGCTGTAGATAATCACGGGGATGGGGACAATGACCCCAAACATGAATAGCATTCTTTTTCCTATAGAAGATCTATTCATTAGCAAGCACCTTAAGTATTATGATAGTAATATCATCATATTGAAAGCTATTATTAACAAAGAGCTGAATAGTTTTTAAAAGTTTATTAAGAGCTTCTTGAGGATTTTTTTTAGTAAAAGTTTTTAATACTTGTTCTAATCGATTTTTACCAAATAATTCTTTTTGATGATTTTGAGCATCAGGGACTCCATCAGAATAGATAAGTAAGAGATCATCTTTTTCTAATGTAATAGAAAAAGTTGCTAATGGACGCGTTTCTTCTACAAAACCAACAGCCATTCCTGGGTGCGTTAAAGATATAATAGTGCCATTGTTTTTCAAAATATATGGTGGGTTATGTCCACATGAATAGTATTCTAAGGTTTTTGTTTTATGATTATAGCGTCCAATAAATGCTGTGATGAACATGCAAGATTTGCCAGATTCTTTAAGAAATAGGTTGCTGGCAATTTTTACAGCAACAGATAAATTGGAATGGTTTTTTAACTGTATTTTAAGGATGTTTTTAAAGATTAAAGAATAAAAGCAAGCTTGGACCCCTTTGCCAGAGGCATCTGCTACAATAAAAAAAGATAAATCTAGATCGTTTTCTTTAAAAGAAAATACATCATAAAAATCTCCTCCAACTATAATAGCTGGAAGATAAGAGCAGGCTAATTTTAAAAATGGGTAATGTGGTAATTGTATTGGTAAAAGAGCTTGCTGCGCTTTTTCACCAAGCTCTAATTCTTTAAGAAGAAGTTTTTTTTGAGTATTTTCTTTTTTCTTAAGTTGTTGTTGGCTTAGGAAAGTTTCTTTCATTTGATTAAAAGTTTCACCAAGTTCATTAATTTCAAAAGCCCAAGGATCTTTTTTATAAAAGCTATGGGTGTCGCCTTGGCTTAAACATATCATGGCATAGACCAAGTTATTTACAGGCCTATACATTCTTTTAACAAGGTATAAAATCAGTAAGATAATTCCTACAAGGAGTAATAAATAAATAATATAACCAGTAATAATATCTTTTATTGATTGAGAAATAAAATTTTTTTCGCAAATGACAGCTAATGTGATTTCAGGAGTTGAAAATTTTTTAAGAACTCCGAGATAAGAATATTTATTTATTAAAAAGCTGTTTAAAGACACTGAATCTTTATAGGGATGATAAAGGGTAGGATTAATTTTATTTGAATAAGGAATAGGGATAGAAGAAAAAAGGATAGAGCCATCTTTGTTCATTAAGATTGTTTCACTAGGAAATTCATCTCTATCAGAAGACAAAAAGCTTTCAATGATTTTATCAGCTTTTTTCTTTATGATAAGACTAAATTTTAATGAAGTATCTTCTTTACAAGGCAGCAAAAGCTCATAATTCATACACAAAGTGTTATCTATACATTCTAAATAGCTAATATCAGAAGAGCTGTTTTTTAATAGATGTGGATGACCTAAATTTTCTGAAGATGTTGAAGCGATGATAGTGCCATTAAGAGGATCATCAGAAGATGTAAATGCAATAGAAACCACGAGAGAAGAGGGATTAAAAAATACTTTTAATTTTTCGGAAAGAAGAGTGTTTATGTTCTTGGAGTAATCTTCTTTATCTATAAAATGTTGCAGCAGCATTTTTAATAATTGCTGATCTTCAGAGCAAAATTCTTGAAGGAGATTTTTTTTAAAAAGAAGAGCTTCAGATAGACGATATTCAGTTTCTTTTATTACTTTTTGATATTGATTTTTTTTAATTAAAAAAAGATCAAAGCAAAAAGGGACAGTTAAAGTAATTGTTCCCAATAACCATAACCGAAACCCTATGGTATGTATAAAAGAAATCATTTTTTTATAATAAAAAAAATATGATTAATTGAGAGGAAAATCAGCTTTTTTAAAAAAAATACTCGAAAGTAACAAGTTATCAAAGAATTTAAGAGAAATAGAAAAAATATAATTATTTCATCTTTGATATAAAGAAAAAAAGACTCATAATTATTTTGTTATTCTTAATAGAAGGGATTATTTTTGTTTTTTAATTTAGGCTATACAAGTGCTTTCTGAAAAATATTATGTTGGACGCGTTGTTTTAATTACAGCATCAGGAATTGTAGTGCAGCATGAAGCTGATAGATACACTTGTTCAGTCCGAGGTGTGCTGAAGCGATTTAAAAAAAAAGATAGTGATCGAGTTGTTGTAGGCGATCAAGTATTTTTTGATATCATTATTCCGCAGAAAGAAGGCGTTATTCTTAAAGTTGGTCCAAGAGCTTCTCTTTTATTTAGAGAAGGACCATATAAAAAAAAAGATTTATTAGCAGCTAATATTGATAGGGTGCTTATTACACATGGGTGGAGAGAGCCAGGCTGGCAGCCAAAGTTAGCAGATCGTTACATTGTCATGGCTATTAAAGCTGATATTACACCTATTTTAGTGATCAATAAAGCTGATTTAATGAATGAAGATGAGCGTGCTGAAATGCAACGATATTCTCAAATTTATGAATCCATAGGTGTTAAAGTAATTATTTTAAGTTTGTTGAATGGAGAGGGCATGGATCAATTAAAAGAGGTCATGTCTACGGGAGTATCTCTTTTTTCTGGTAAATCAGGAACAGGTAAAACTAGCCTTACTAATTTTTTAACTGGCTCTGCGTTTGCAACTACAGAAGTTAATATCAAAACAAAAAAAGGGGCCCATACTACAACTGAAACTCGATTGTTAACATTAATATGTGGTGGTTTTTGCATAGATACTCCTGGCATTCGTTCGTTTGGATTAGCTGAAGTTAAATCAGAAGAATTAAAAGATTTATTTATAGATATGGTTAATTTATCAGAAAATTGTCGGTTTTCAGGATGTGCACATCTTGCTGAACCTAATTGTGCTGTTAAAGAAGGCCTTAAGAATGGTCAAATGTCTCAAGAACGATGGGATTCATACAAGACTCTTTTTGCTGAATTAAAAGAAAAAGAGAAAGAAGAAGCGGAGAGAAGAAATCGTAAACATTGTTTTACTCGTTAAGTTCTTTTTTTTGCTAAAGACAGGCAAGTTTTAATATCAATTATTCAAGAATAAGATAAGTAGTTTTAGTGATAGGTTTATTTTTACCAGAATCTAATGATTCTGGAGAAATATTTTGGCAAAAATTAGCAGCTAGTTCTATAGGTTTTAGGGGCTGTTCTGGATCTATAAGAATAACATGCTTAATAGGGCTTTCTGATGATAAATTAGAGATAGTATTGAGGAATAGATTGTAGCAAGCAGATGACCAACCACATTCTACAAGACGTTTGTCAGTAATAAATGCATTTCTATTTATAAGAGGCATTTGTACATGAGAAAAATTATTTTCTTCAATTTTTTGAAAAGTTAGAAAGAATCTTTCTTTAATCAGAGGAAGATATTCTTTTGCTGATAAACCTTCAAAAGGGCCTGAAAAATTTAAAGAAACAGAATCATCTATGAGGGGTTCATAAGATAGTCTAAAAGGCAATCCAGGAGTACTTCTATCGCTAAGAATTTCATGAATAAAGCCTTTAGTAAAGGTGCTATTGGGATAAACATTATCTATGAAAGATGTATCTAAGGGTTTTTTTAGATGTGAAATTTGGGCTAAAGTTAACCAGATTCCATTTTTAAGGTTACAAAGAGTAATAAAATAATCTCCTTGTTCCTGTATCCCCCAATCATTATAAAAAGTTGTTTGTAATTGCGCTAGATACTGATCTGCAAAAACCCGATATCTTGGATTTATCATAGGATTAGTTAATTTAATGCTTTCAGGGTCAAAAGGGGCGCTTGTTGATATATTGTCAGTATGTGCTGCTATAGGTATAGATGATTTATTTTGATCAATAGGTAAATGCTCTTCTAAATGTTGTCTTAAACAAGGCTCTATGACAGAAGTTTGTTTTTTATAATCCTGAAGATATGAAATTATTAAAGAGGCCATTAAACAGCCTATTAAGGCTATTCCAGGAGTAGTTATAGCCCATGATCCTAGTATTAAACCAGATGTAACAAGGGCGATAGCAGTTAAGCCAGATAAAATAATACCTATAATTTGTAAAGTAATCTTACAATTAGGGTATTTATGTTTAAAAAAAAGCTTTTTTAAAGTGCGATGGGGGATTTGATTTGAAGATGATGTTATTGAAGAAGACATAGTTTATTTAAGAATAAGATAAGTAGTTTTAGTGATTGATTTATTTTTATTAGAATTAATTTTATAACAAAAATTAGCAGCTAAATCTATTACCTTAAGTGGTTGATGAGGATCTACAAGGATAACATGTTTTACAGAGCTTTCAGCAGATAAACTGGCAATAGTATCTAAAAAAGAATTATAACATGAAGATAACCACTCAGAATGTAAGTTATCATTATAACAGATGAAGCAATTTCTATTTATGAAAGGCATTTGTACATGAGAAAAATTATTTTCTTCAATTTTTAAAAAAGTAAGAAAAAATCGTTCTTTTACCATTAATAAATATTCCTCCCTGTTTAAAATTGGAGAGGGGGTAAAAGGGCTTGGTTTATCTGGCTGGGGTTCAGAAGCAAGTCTAAAAGGGGATTTAGGAAGAGGCTTCCATCTATTAATAAGATGTAGAAATCCTTCTTCAAAGGTGCTATTTGGCTTAACATTATCTACAGATGAAGTATCGAAAGGAGTATCTAGATGTGTAATAGGAGCCAAAGTTAGACGAATTCTATTTTTAAGGTTGCGGATAGTGAGAAAAGTATTCTCTAGAAGTTCCATTCCCCACTCGTCTCTTAATTTAGTTTGTAGTTGTGCCATCTCAGGATTTGCAAAAACTCGGTAATCTATATCTATGTGAGGGGAAGATAATTCGAGATGAGTAGGACTAGGCAAAGGATCTAAAGTTGTTATTTCAGTATGATGAGTTTCTGTAGAGCTAGAATTTGCGCTAGTGGGAAGCAATGATTTTTTAGAAAATATCATTTCAAAAGCGTTGGAAGAAGTTGTTAATGGGGGAGGTACTTTTTTGTGATTATGAAAATGAGAAACTATTAATAGAGTCATTAAACAGATAATTAAAGCGATTCCAGGTGCAGTAATTGCCCATGATCCCATTATTAATCCAGCTGTGGTACAAGAAATAGCGGTTAAGCCAGATAAAATAATACCTATAATTTGTAAAGTAATTTTACAATGAGGGTGCTTAGGATTCAAGAAAGTAGTTTTTGCAGCGTGGTGAGCTAATTGGATTAAAGAGGGTATAATAGAAAAAGCCATAACATGTTTTAATTATTAATTTTATTTTAATTGTAACAAAAAAAGTAAATACAAAGATTAATATTTTTATATTTTAATTATTGATAAAAAAAATTATTCATAGCTATCTCAATATCTTAACCCCCCCCCCCCCAGCTTTCTTTATAAAAACAAGCTGGTTGGAGGGATTGATCAGTTTGCACATTCACCTTTCTTAAATCAAATATGAAGGGAGATTCAGGCTCTTATTTTTTTTGTTGGTTTCGAAAAAGTTTTAGGTCCAGTCTTTTATGAGGTAGGAGGCGTAGGTTTTGGGCGAACAGGAGGCTTATTACCTATAGAATATGTTGCGGCTGAACGTTCCTTAGCGGTTTTTAAAGCAGCATTTAGGAAAGATGGAGTAGATTGAAGGCCTTTTTTAGGTAATGGAGGTGGTGTTCTTAAAGGTTTAGTAGTAGGCGTAGGTGTTTGAGCTTCTTTTAAAGATGCATATATAGTACTGGAGGGATTAAAGGTAGGAGATGGGGCGCTTCTTTTAGGATTAGGAGTAATTTTTACGTCTGCATATATAACCTCGTCTTTTACAGAAACAGAAGGTTTTGGGGCAACAGGAGGCTTATTGCTTTTAAGAGATGTTGTTGGAGAAGCAGGTGGTGTAGATTTTGGTGATTTATTAACTTTTGCATAGATAGGTGATGAGCTAAGAGGAGGCGGAGGTGTTTGAGCAGGTCTTTGTAAGCTGCTACTTACAGCACCAGAAGATTTTTGGGCAACAGGAGGCTTATTGCTTTTAAGAGATGTTTTTGGAGAAGCAGATGGTGTAGATTTTGGTGATTTATTAACTTTTGCATAGATAGGTGATGAGCTAGGAGGAGGCGGAGGTGCTTGAGAAGGTCTTTGTAAGCTGCTACTTACAGCACCAGAAGATTTTTGGGCAACAGAAGGCTTATTGCTTTTAAGAGATGTTGTTGGAGAAGCAGGTGGAGGTGTTTGAGCTTCTTTTAAAGACGCATATATGGTACTGGAAGGATTAAAGGTAGGAGATGGGGTGCTTCTTTTAGGATTAGGAGTAATTTTTACATCTGCATATATAACCTCGTCTTTTACAGAAACAGAAGGTTTTGGGGCAACAGGAGGCTTATTGCTTTTAAGAGATGTTTTTGGAGAAGCAGATGGAGGTGTTTGAGCTTCTTTTAAAGATGCATATATAACCTCGTCTTTTATAGAAACAGAAGGTTTTGGGGCAACAGGAGGCTTATTGCTTTTAAGAGATGTTGTTGGAGAAGCAGGTGGTGTAGATTTTGGTAATTTATTAACTTTTGCATAGATAGGTGATGAGCTAGGAGGAGGCGGAGGTGCTTGAGCAGGTCTTTGTAAGCTGTTACTTTTAGTAGATGTCTTTGGAGATGTTTGTGGATTATTAATTTTTGCATAGAGGTCTGGTTTAGGGGAAGATGCAGGAGAAGATGTGGGTGTTGTGTTTGAAGAATTATTTTTAAATAAGGAAAAGGAATGTTTAGAAGTACTTTCTTTTATTTCTTGAAATTTATTTTGTATCGATTCTTTTAATGCAGCTCTAGATTCAGAGGTTCTTAAATGTTTAACAGCGGCCATTACTACTGGTATAAGAATCACTACAGCTCCTGCTCCCATAAGCACAGGAGTGCTCAGAGCAATGCCTGCGCCAAGTAAAGCAAGGCCAGCTACAACAGTGCATACAACTCCTGTAATAACAGCAGCTCGTTGTAACTTAGCTCCATGAGTGCTAACAAGTGATGCAAGAGAGCTCTGGGAAACAAAGTTGGAAAATCTAGATCCAATTCCACTAATAGACATAATATATTTTTTATTTAATTTTTTATTAATTTAATTTTATATTGTAATAATTTTTTATTAAAACAAATATAAAAAATAAAAAGAGTTAGTTTTTAGTTATAGCACATTTAACCCTTTAAGAATAATGATTTTAAATCCCTTGTAAAGGATAATTAATAATTATATAGAGCTGATTAAAAGAAATAGATGTTTAGAATGTTAATAATAAAAAATTAGCTTATGTGAAGGCAGTTGTTTTCATGTTAACTAGGTGTTAAGCTATAATTTTATTCTTTTTCTTAAGAAGAAGTTAATTGACAGCAGTACTTGGAAGCAAATTGAGCCCAGAAAGGCAGATTAATATCTACTAATGTAATATTGTGGACCATGCTATCTTCTGGGAGCTCGCGGATAACTTCTAAAAGCATTAAGAAAGAACCTTGAACCCAAAATTCATTTGCTCTAGGTGTTGTTAAAGGGTTAGGGGCAAAGATACCTCCTGATAGTAAGGGAAGTTGAACATGAGAACAACCTAAGGAAGCTGCTTTTGTAAGAGCATTTTTGTATGCTTGCTTAAGAATTTGGAGTTCATCAGATAGATTTTCAACTGAGGTATTGCGTACATTAGGACCAAGGGCTTGTATTAAAGCACGAGGGGAGGGTGCTTCAGCAGGAACTGAACTTGAAGATTCCCATAATCCACCAACAGCATCACCTGGTGATAGAGATAAAGCACCTTCTCTTGCATTATTCCAACATGCTGCTGAAGTAGCTAGTGATAAAGCTCCATTAGTGCCAGCACCACCTTGAGACATAGAGTTATTAGCAGCATTGACTATGGCTAAAGGGGCTCCTTCATAAAATGGCTTAGCAATATCTTGTTTAGCCATGGTGAACTTAACGCCATTTCCAGCATGAATGAGAGTCACTGAGTTGTTTGAAAATGTTTCTGTATAATATTCCTGTAATAAAAATTCCCTATTATTTTTAAAGGTAAGGAAAGAAGAATTTGAAATGTTTGGAGGGGTTTCAGTGGGCCTTTTAAACTTTAAGGTAGAAGGGTTAAAAAGAGTTCTTTGAAGCGCTGGAGGGGGTATTAAGTTGGCAGGAGAATGTGAGTCAAATGGATTAAGTTCTTTAGGTAATGGCGATAGTGGCTGCGTTTGTAAGGGACGAGCTTTTTTATTTTGTATGCATTTTATCCCTACCATAATCGTTGCTATAAGAGCGCATATTACAGTGGGGATAATTAAAAACATGGAGGCAGTAACAGCAGCAGCGGTTAAACAACCAAGAGTTCCAATAACGCTTATGGCTAAGCATATATTTGATGCATGTTTACCTAGAATAGGAGGCCATGTTGTCGAAGGTGTCGTTTCATTAATAAAAACTGAATTTTTATTAAAAGGATTTGTGAACATAATGATTTTTAATTAAAAATATATACTTGAATGTATTTTAGTATAATTAGGTTTAAATTTACAAATTATTATCTAATGTATCTTGGTTAGGGATGATTAAAGGGGAATATTCTTTGCAAAATGTATTCCATTGGGACATATGTGTGTCTGTAAAAGTGACATGAGAAATTATACTGTCATGAGAGAATTCTTCAATAAGTTCTAAAATCATTAATAAAGAACCATTTCTATAATCATCTGGGGATAATTGTGTAGAAGGATCAAAGATAAGAGTAGAAAGTAAAGGGACTTGGATGTGAGAACAGTTAAGAGAGGCAGCTTTTTGAAAAGCAGCATGATATGCTGCTTTAGTAGTTTGCATTTGAGCAGGTAATTTATTAGAAGGTGTATTGGTAGGGCTAGAGCCAATGACATGTATAAGAGCATAAGGTACAGGTCCATCAGATGGAAATGACTCAGAAGATTCCCATAATCCACCAACAGCTTCTCCTATTTTTAGAAAACATTTACCTTCTTTAGAGGCTTCCCAGCATTTATTAGAAGTAGCTTTAGCAAGAATGTTATTTGTATTATTTCCTTCTTTACTTAAGGTCTCATTAGCAGAGTTAACAATAGCTGTAAAAATTGTATTACTAACAAAAGGAATAGCAATATTCTGATTAGTAAGAGTTAATCTGACTCCATTTATTTTGTGAATTAAGGTTACGGAGTTATTAGAATATTCTTCTAGGCAATATTCATAGATGAATTGGTTCCAGAGGGCTTCAGTAGTAGGAGAAGTGTTGTTATTAGCTTGAGGCAACGAATTTGAAAGTTGTTTGTAATTGATAGATAATGGGTTAAAAGGTTTTCTGCGAAGGGTATTGTTGGTATGGAAATTAATATCTGAAGAAGTAAAGGAAAAAGAACTTTCATGGCTATGGATGCTGCTAGTCGAAGATAAACCAGGGGATGTAAGAGTAACTATATTTGATGAGGGCAAGGGCAGAGGGTCATCAAAAGGATGATTGCTATCCATTGTATTTAAACTGGCCATAGAAATAGGTTTTTTTAAAAAGGTATCAGGAGAGATTCTGGGACGGGAGATCGATTGTTGATTTTTTTGTTTAATTGATAAACATTTTATACCTATTGCTATTCCGCTAATAAGTACAGTTACTCCAGTTACAATAGCTAAAGGCATAGATGCTGT
The DNA here is from genome assembly GCF_015356765.1 of Candidatus Clavichlamydia salmonicola. GTDB lineage: Bacteria > Chlamydiota > Chlamydiia > Chlamydiales > Chlamydiaceae > Clavichlamydia > Clavichlamydia salmonicola. Next base: position 257,310 of record NZ_WTCQ01000001.1, on the reverse strand, counting down.
AACAGCAGCTGCAATCAAGCAGCTGCTTGAGGTTATTATACTGAGAACTAAGCAAATGTTTAAGATGAGATTAGTGGATAAAAATGTTTTTTGAAAAAGTTGGCTCTCTTGAAAAGAGGATAGATTTTTTTTAAAAATACTTGTTGGCATAAGGTTATTTTTTTTAATAATATTTAAAATGAAAATAGTGGTGTTTGTAGGGATATTGTTTCATGTACATTATCTTCGAGAACATGTGCTATTGATCTGCAGTAATTATTAGCTATGGTTGCTAAAGAAAAAATTTCACTTTCATCTACTAGAACAACATGCTGAAGAAGATTTTCTTGGGAAGAAGGAAGTATATCAATAGCTTCAAGAAGCATTCTGTAAGATCCATAGAGCCATTCACTTTTCTCTTGATCAGAATCAAAATGAAGATCTCCTCGCAGGAGAGGAAGCTGAATATGTGAGCAATTAAATTTTTGAGCTTCTTGTAAAATATTTAAAAATATTTTTTTTAGACTTTTAAGTTCTTCGGTTATATTGACTTTTTTATTCTCTGCAGAAGGGGCTGTTGCTTGTATAAGAGCATATGGGACAGGTGTTCCTTTGGAAGTAGGTCCCAGAGGCGCCCATAACCCACTTGTTACTTCATTTCTTGTTAATTTGGATTTATTGTCCATAGATTGGCGCCAACACTCAGAAGTGACAAGAGAAGAAAGAGGAGTAAGGGAGCTTTTTGTATTAGAGGTTATAGAATTATTAAAGGCATGAACCATGGCTATTTTAGCATTTTTGATATTATCAATAGAAAATGTTTTAAAAACAAAGGAAGGATTATGTTTTGCCAGGGTTAAATGCACCCCATTATATAAATTTAGCAGGGTAAAAGATTGAGAACTTTTCTCATACGTTCCCCAAGAATGAAATAATAATTGTTGAAGAGCGCTTAGGTTTTTTTGAGAAGTAGAAAATATTAATTTATATGGTAAGTCATTGACAATTTGTAATGAATGTTCTTTAAAAAAAGAGGAAACATCCTGATCTTTTCTTTTTAAATACGAAGATTTAGGAAGAGAAAGACTTGAGCTAGATCTTGATGATGTGCAAGACGGTTGAGGGCTGATCAGTTTTGATCTAGATTGTTTAGAGTGAATAAATTTAGGAAAAGAGGTTTTTGATTTTTTACAAACAACATACTGTTTTGTAATTAAAACAATTTTTAACAAAAGAGCTATGACTATTCCAGGACTAGCAAGGGATATAGATCCTAATACAGCTCCTGCTATGATGAAAGATAGGGCAGCTATTCCTAATAAAACGATACTTAGATAAAAGGCAATGCTAGGTAAATGAGCAGGTTTTTCTGGATGTAAAAGAGTGTTTTTAGCTTTGTATAAAAGTGAAGGGAGATAAGAAGACATTTAAATAAAAAGTGTTTGTAAAATTTATTATTATTTTAAATAATATAAGGAAATATGTAAATGAAATTAAATTCATTGATAAATGATTAAATTAATGAGTTTTTTTGTTAACAGGTTGTTTTTTGAAGAATCCGCAGAGCAGGATTTGTTATAGTGGGTTTTTGAACATATTCGAGTAAAACGACATATTGCATGCAATTCCATAAAAGAAGTTCTTAGCTAGTTTCTTCTAGATTTAATCCCTCTTTCCCTTTTTTAGATTCATGTCATTAAAGGTCTGGAATGACGTTACTTAAAGCATTATTAACTCCAAGACTACTAGTTTTTTTTTATATTGATTTGAGGAGTTAACAATTACAGAGGTGAAAGATATACCCATGAGGAAAGGGAGAATGGTGTTGTAGTGGGCGATGGTCTAATGGATTTGGTTGCTTGGACAAAATTAGAGATACAGAACAATGTCAAAATCCAAGTATCAGCCATGAACTTAGAGTCTCTCTTATAAAGAGAGTAAAAACAGTAGCTATAGTTGTTATCAAAATGCCAATAATTGATGCTATTTGTTTTCTTTATATGATTTTTAGTAGAACATTTTGGATATCTATAGAAGTCTCTAATTATTTGATTGTTATACACAATTTTTTAACAATAATAAGAAATGTTACTATAAAAATGTAGTTAAAGAAATTTATAATTCGCCAATTTTAATAAGAAAATCAATAATAATTTGATTAAGTAAAGGTTTTTTATTTTGATTAATAAGAGTTATGTTGTTAATTAAATGATGTTTTGGTAGCTGATTAATAGCTTTACAAAGTTGAATATAGCATCCAAGTTCCCATGTAAACTTATCTTGTGGAGAAGATAAACTTCCAATTAATGGCAGTTGTATAGATGTGCATCCCATTAAACTAGCTTGAAAAAAGGCCTGAGTATATGCCTTAAAGACTATATTTAACTGAGAGTTGATTATAGATATGTCATTAGTATTTTCTTGTAGATTAGGTCCAAGTATTTGAATTAGTGTGTGGGGCATGATAAATCCTGTTGGAAGAGGTGATTTAGCTCGCCATGGAGTGCTGATAGCATCTCCAGGAAGAAAAAGATGATGGTTTTTTATAGAAGCTGTCCAACATTCGTTATTCACAGTATCTTGAATTGCTTCATGTGTATTTATAAATATTTTCTTTTGATGGGTGGGTCGTAATTTTAATATTTCATAAGGGTTCTTGTTTGCTTCTGTTAAAAGAGGTGATATGGGTGTTTTTTTTAAAAGAGAAATATCTAGTTCGTTAAAGATTGCTATGCGAGGGTTGTCTTGGGCGATGTTAAAGGGAATGGCAATGTTTACATGTTTAACTAATGTAAGAGATATTTGATTGTAATTATTTTTTATGGTTAAAGCTTCATTTTCATCAGATAATATGGACGATGGAGAGACATGTAAGGACTCAAAGGACCATTTCTTTTTATAAAACCATTGTTGAATTGTTTTAGTGTATTGTTGAAAAGAAAATGGAATAGCGGTGTTTTGAATTTTTATACTTTGAGTAATTATAGGTTGTGGAAGACTAAAGATTAGGGGTGGCGAGGATACTTTGTTTAATTTTTGTATGCGTAATAGTAGATATACAGTAGCCATGCAGCAGGTAATTAGTAATAAGATGGCTCCTGGAATAACAGTAGGCCATGATAATAAAGAAAGACCAACAGTAAAAAAAGCTAGAGCCATTATGAGATTAACAACAGCAATTATAATTAATTTTTTTGAAAGCATGTAATTAATACAATTTTTAAGTTTATTGCTTCCTGGTAATAGATTGTTTTTTGATGGTAAATTGAAATGGATAGAATTCATATTGTATAGCTCTTAATTGATGAAATATAAATAAGCAAAAAAAGAATAACATCATGCTTTTTGAGCCAAAGTTTTTAATAAATAAAATGATGAAGTAAGAGTGATCTAATATTTATTTGAAGAAGGGCTGTTTAGAATCGAGGTAATCTTTAATTCATCAAAGTATACAAGATGGCATCCTAAGAGTGTTAAGAAAGTAGAAAATATAAAAAATCCAGAAATGGATTCGCCAAGGAAGAGTTTTCCGAAAAAGGCAGAAAATAAAGGCATTCCTAGTCCACAAAAAGAAAGAAATGTTGATGAGAAACGTTTTAATAACCATCCAAAAAGATTATGGCAAATAAGATTAGATATAAGAATTGCTAAAGCTGTAATTTTAATAAAAGCCCATGAATTCATGCATGGAGTAGGGGACCATGTTTCTACACATAAAGAATGACTCAAAGCTAAAAAGCCAGCAAATATCATACAAAAGGCATTCATATCTTGAGAAGTAAGATTGTGTTTTAGGCTTGTTTTTCTCATTAATGTCCATCCATAATTAGCTACAATTACGCCAATTAAAAGAATTAATTCACTAAGACCTAAGTATTGAAGTCCTGATGAAGAAAAAATATCTTTTAGTAGTAAAGGAAGGTAGCCAGCTAGTCCAATGCCAATCCCCAGTAATCTTTTAGAGGTAATTTTTTCTTTAAGTTGAATGTAGGAAGCTACAGCAGCAATAAATGGAGATAAGCTATAGATAAAGCAAGCGCGTCCAGCAGAAAGATGTTTTAAAGAATAAATTTCACAAACATTAGTTAGGTAAAAGCCTGATAGTGTTAAAAGAATTAAAGCAGGAAGGGCTTCTCTAGAAATAAGCATAAAATGTCCTGTCTTCCAGCGTCTAAAAATGGCTAAAATAAGACCAGCTGCAAATAACCGAGTGCCAGTAGCATATAAAGGGGCTGCTACTGATAGAGTAATTTTTCCTATGGTAAAAGAAGAAGACCAAAGAAAAAAATTGGCAAATACAAGAAACAAGTACATAAAAATAGGCAGAAAATGGATTAGTTTAAGGAAAAATTAAGTAATTAATTAAAGTATATTATCTTTTTTATGCTTTTTTTTCAATTCATATTTATATATAAAGAGTAGGAAATTTTTATTTTTATAATAACATCATAAGAGGGATAGAAACAAATGATTACCATCATTTATCAAGACAAAGAATTATGTTTTGAAGAATCTGTTAAAGGTATTGATGTGGCGATGAAGTTAGGATTAACAGCGTCAGATCAAGGACTAGTCATTATAGTTAATGATAAGATCCAAGATTTATCTATTACATTAAACGATGGTGATTATGTAACGTTTCCAAATTTTGAAGACAAGAAAGGTAAAGAAGTTTTTTGGCATACATCAGCGCATGTTATGGCGCAAGCAGTACTTCATTTATGGCCAGATGCGCAGCCAACCATAGGCCCAGTGATTGAAGGGGGGTTTTATTATGATTTTGCTAATTTAAAATTGTCTGAAGATGATTTTCCGCGGATAGAAGCAGAAGTAAAAAAAATAGTTGATGAGGGGTATAAGTTAGAACGTGTAGTCTTTAAAGATAAGGCAGAAGCTTTAAAAACTTTTAAAGATAATCCTTATAAAAAAGAAATAATAGAAGCTTTTCCTGAAGAAGGTGAAATCACAGGTTATAGGCAGGGACATTTTTTTGATCTTTGTCGAGGTCCTCATTTACCTACAGTTGCTAAGATTAAAGCTTTTAAATTGATGAAAACATCAGCAGCCTATTGGAGAGGGGATCCAAAAAAGGCGTCATTAACACGTTTGTATGGAGTTTCTTTTCCTGCTTCACGTAAGTTAAAAGAGTATTTAGAAGTACTAGAAGAGGCGCGGAAGAGAGATCATAGAGTTCTTGGTGCTGCCTTAGACTTATTTTCATTTAAAGAAGAAGCGCCAGGAATGCCTTTTCTTCATCCTAAGGGAATGAGGATATGGAATCGTTTATTAGATTATTGGCGTTCTTTGCATGATGCAGCGGGATATACTGAAATTAAGACTCCTCAAATTTTAAAAAGACATTTATGGGAACAGTCTGGGCATTGGCAAAATTATAAGCAAAATATGTACACCTTAGAGATTGAAAACGAGGAGTATGCTATTAAGCCTATGAATTGTCCTGGGTGTATGTTGTTTTATCAAACACATTCTCATAGTTATCGAGAATTTCCTTTAAAAATTTCTGAAATTGGGCATGTGCATAGGCAGGAAGCTTCAGGAGCTTTATCAGGTCTTATGCGGGTGCGTAGTTTTCACCAAGATGATGCGCATTTATTTGTTTTACCTGATCAAATAGAAGAAGAAATGATTTCTGTTTTAAGGTTGGTAGAAGATATTTATGGTGTGCTTGGGTTGGAATATCATTTTGAGCTTTCAACAAAGCCAGATAAGGATACTGTTGGTGATGATGCCCTTTGGGAAGAGGCAACAGCAGCATTAAAATCTGCATTAGAAAAACATGGTACCCCATTTAATATTAGCCCTGGTGAAGGAGCGTTTTATGGTCCAAAGATTGATATACATGTGAAGGATGCTATTGGCCGAGTATGGCAATGTGGTACTGTGCAATTAGATATGTGTTTACCTGATCTATTCCATTTAGAGTATACTAATTCTGATGGACAGAAAAAAGTGCCAGTGATGATTCATAGAGCGCTTTTAGGATCTTTAGAGCGTTTTCTTGGGATTATAACCGAGCATTTTTATGGTAAATTTCCTTTATGGATTAGTCCTGAACAGATACGGTTAATATCAGTTGCGGACAGGCATCAAGAGTATCTTCAAAAAGCTGAAGAATTGCTAAAAAATGAAGGATTCTTAGTGACATCAGATTTTAGTAATGAATCAGTTAATAAAAAGATTCGTAATGCACAATTAACAAAAGTTAATTATATGTTAGTGGCTGGAGACAAAGAAATAGACTCATCTACTTTCTCTGTTAGAACTAGAAACAACCATGTGCTAGGAGGAAAGACCCTTATGGAATTTATAGAGATTCTCAATCAAGAAAGGAGTTCTTTTTCACAAATATCATTGTTTGAAAAAGAATCTGGTGATAATGAAAATCATAGCAGTTAGTAGTTTTAAAGGTGGCACGGCAAAGACTTCAACAGCTCTTCATTTAGGTGCAGCATTAGCTCGTTATCATGGAGCAAGAGTTTTGTTGATAGATTTTGATGCCCAAGCAAATCTTACCGCAGGGTTAGGTTTTAACCCTGATGAATATGATAGCTTGGCATCTGTTTTACAAGGTGAAAAAAGTATTCATGAAGTTATTCAAAATGTGGAAGAAGCTGGTATAGATTTAGTTCCAGCAGATACATGGCTTGAAAGAATAGAAGTATCAGGAGCGTTAGCAGGTGATAGATACTCACATGAAAAATTAAAAAACATTTTAAGATCGCTTGACTATGACTATATTATTATTGATACACCACCTTCATTATGTTGGTTAACAGAATCTGCATTAATTGCAGCTAATTATGCTTTAATTTGTGCTACTCCAGAATTTTATAGTATAAAAGGATTAGAACGCTTAGCTGTATTTATAGATAGTATTGCAGCCAGGCATCCATTGAAGGTTTTAGGTGTGGCTTTATCATTCTGGAATCAACGAGGCAAGAATAACTCAGCTTTTGCAGAAATTATTAAACAAACATTTCCAGGAAAATTATTTAATACTCGAATTCGTAGAGATGCTAGCGTGACAGAGTCAGCAATTTATGGAAAGCCTGTGTTTGCTATTGCTCCTAGCAGTCGAGCAGCTGAAGATTATGAAACTTTGACTGAAGAGTTACTGACACATTTGTAAAACGGATTGACATATGAAAAAATTGTTCCCTGGTATTTTAGAACGGCGGTTTCAGAAAAATAATGCTAAAATGAAGGCATTAGCAGAACAAACAGCTCAAGGCACAGTGGGTTCTTTTGCAGGTATGTTTCAAGTAAAGGAACTAACTGCAGAAGAAAAGAATGTATTGATTGAGTTATTGCGTCAGTATGGGGAAATGGATCCAGATGAAGTAGATATAGGAATACTATCTAGACTGACAGCAGAAGTACGTATGATTCACCATCAATCTATTATTCTTCATGGGGAGCGGATTCAAAAAGCTAGAGATCTTTTGAAAAAATATAAAGAAGGGGCTTTTTCATCATGGTTAATGATGGCGTATGGTAATCGACAAACACCTTATAATTTCTTACTTTATTATGAGTTTTACACTATTTTGCCATTGGCCTTGAGGGATATAGCAGAAAAAATGCCAAGGCAAGCAATGTATGCTTTAGCTGCTAGAAAGGGTGATCCAGAAGAAAAAATGGCATTGCTTCGAAATTATAGTGGAGAAAAAAAACAAGTTATTTTGGCTTCGATACGGGCTTTATTTCCTTTAGCTGATCAAGATCGTCGACAACATCGCCCATCAGCTCAAATAATGAAGGGATTAAAACAGATTTTAGAAATGATGAATGTATCAGATTTTTCTTTGAATTCTTCAGAAGCATTAGATATGATTCAAGTCCTAGAAGAAATGAAAGAACGAATAGAACCATTACTTGTAAAGGCAATGCGTTCATAAAGAATATATTTTTTATTATGTAAAGGAAAGTACAGATGGAGACAACAACTAAAGGGCCTTTGGTGATCGAAGAAAATGCATTAATGCTAATCGAAGGGAATTTAAAAAGGATTTTCTCCATGAAGGTGGGGCACACAACTTTTAGAGAAATTCAAAATGTGATTGTTGGTTGTGCAAATAATAATCAAGAAATGGTGGGTTTGCTTTTTGAATTATTATTAAATGGCCAAATACCTGAAAATGCTAATAATCAAATACAAGCTCTTATGCGTTCATTAGTGATGCAATTTATGGTTCCAGTACGTCTTGCTAAAGAGGTAGTAGAACGTGGTGAATTCATTAATTTCATTACATCAGATATGGTGACCCATCAAGATCGATGTGCATTCTTAAATAGGATGACCCGTTTAGATGGAAGTGAATTTTTGTTAATGACAGATGTTCGGGATACACTTCATTTAATACGACATTTTGTTTCTCGGCTGATAGAAATTCGTCAAAGTAATGTGGGAGAAGAATCAGTTAAAGCAAATCAAGAAGGGCTTGATGTGATTAAGGAATTGATCAAGCAACTATAATCAGGGGATTTTATGCAAAGAAAGCGTGTAATGACGGGGGATCGACCAACAGGCAAGTTACACTTAGGTCATTGGTCTGGATCTATAAAAAACAGGCTTTCTTTACAAGATTCGACAGATTTATTTTTGCTTATCGCTGATTTACATACCCTCACTACTAATGTAGGGAAAGAATCTATTCAGCAAATGAAAAGATTTACTCAAGAAGTAGTTATAGACTGGTTATCTTGTGGTATTGAACCAGAAAAAGTGACCATTTATCAACAATCTGCACTTCCTCAAATTTATGAGCTCAATTTATTATTGGGGATGTTAATGCCTTTAAATAGGTTATCAGCCTTACCTAGCCTAAAAGAAATGGCTCGAAATGCTCAACTAGATGAAGCAGGTATTTCTTTTGGATTAATGGGATATCCAGTTTTACAAAGTGCAGATATCCTTTTGACACAAGCTCAATTAGTACCAGTTGGAAAGGATAATGAAGCTCATATAGAACTAACTCGTGACATTGCTCGTCGTTTCAATGGACTTTATGGTAAAATCTTCGTACTGCCTGACTGTTTATTAAGTGAAACAGCATCATTAGTTGGTACTAATGGAAAGGGTAAAATGAGTAAGTCAGCTGATAATGCGATTTTTTTATCTGATAATACTCAAATTGTAAATAAAAAAATTCGTAAAATGTACACAGATCCAAACCGTGTTCATGCGACTACTCCAGGTCAGGTAGAAAATAATCCAGTATTTATTTTTCATGATGAATTTAATCCTAATCAGGAAGAGATTTTAGAAATGAAAGAACGATATCAGTTAGGAACTATTACTGATGTAGAAGTGAAGCAACGTTTAGCTATTGCTATTAATAATTTTTTAGATCCTATAAGAGAAAAAAGAAAAATTTTTGAAAATGATCCTAAATATATTAATGACATTATTATGACAGGATCTATGAAAATGAGAACAATAGCAGAGCATACGATGGAAAAGGTTAGAGATGCAATGGGATTGAGTAATCAAGGAGCTCATCATTTAAAAATTCTACATTATGAAATTTGATCTTGTTTCTGATTTTACTCTTTGTGGAGATCAGCCAAAGGCAGTAGATGCTTTAGTTAAAAATATTAAGCAAGGATCTAAAGCACAGGTTCTTTTAGGTGTAACAGGTTCAGGAAAGACTTTTTCTATAGCTAATGTTATTAAAAGAGTAAATAGACCAGCTTTAATTTTAGCCCATAATAAAACTCTTGCAGGACAGTTATTCCAAGATTTTAAGCGATTTTTTCCAAATAATGCTGTTGAGTATTTTGTTTCATATTATGATTACTATCAGCCTGAAGCGTATATAGCTCGTAGTGATACATATATAGAGAAAAGCATGTTGATTAATAAAGAGATCGACAAAATGCGGCTTTCAGCTACACGTTCTCTTATTGAAAGAAGGGATGTTATTATAGTTGCCTCAGTATCTTGTATTTATGGACTAGGTAGTCCAGAGTATTATGCTGCTATGGTTCTTGTTTTACAGATAACTTCTCGTAAGCATCGTCGTGAAGAAATTCTTATTCATCTATTACATATGCAATATACCCGATGTGATGGAGATTTTATTTCAGGAACTTTTCGGGTGCAAGGTAACACGTTAGAAATCTTTCCTTCTTATGAAGATACTATTTGTGTTTGTATAGAATTTGGTGAGGAAGATTCTATAGAAGCGCTTTACTTGGTAGATTCTTTAACAGGTAAAAGACAAGAACGTATTAATGAGATCAATATTTACCCAGGATCTCATCATGTTACTCCTCCAGAAGTGCGTCTAAAGGCTATTGATAGTATTCGTCAAGAGTTAAAAGAAAGAATGGCTTTTTATGAAAGTGTTGGAGATTTCGTTGCTAGAGAAAGATTATTTCAACGAACCACTTATGATGTAGAAATGATTAAGGAAGTGGGTTTTTGTAAAGGTATTGAAAATTATTCAAGACATTTTTCTCAAGCACCTCCAGGTGCTCCACCATCATGTTTATTAAATTATTTTCCTGATGATTATTTATTGATTATTGATGAATCACATCAAACATTACCTCAGATGAAGGCGATGTATAATGGGGATAGAGCTCGGAAACAAACATTAGTGGATTTTGGTTTTCGTTTACCATCTGCTTTTGATAATAGACCTTTAAAATTTGAAGAAGCTTTTAAATTTTTTCATCAAACAATATATGTTTCTGCTACTCCTGCTCCATGGGAAGAGGAGCAAGCAGGAGGCAAGATAGTAGAGCAGTTAATGCGTCCAACAGGAATTCCTGATCCTGAAATTGAAACTAGACCTTCTACAGGTCAGATTGATGATTTAATAGAAGAGATTAGGAAGCATACAAGAGAAAGAAATAGCAGAGTTTTGGTTACTGTTTTAACTAAAAAATTAGCAGAAGAAGTTACTCTTTATCTATCGAATATAGGTGTAAAAACCTGTTATATTCATTCAGATGTGGATACCATTGAGAGAATGAATATACTTAAGGATCTTCGTATAGGTGTTTATGATGTATTAGTTGGTATTAATTTACTAAGAGAAGGGATAGATCTACCAGAGGTAACTTTAGTTGCTATTTTAGATGGAGATAAAGAAGGCTTTCTACGTAGTACAACAGCTCTAATACAAACAGCTGGAAGAGCAGCTCGTAATTCTGAAGGTAAAGTAATTGTTTATGCTGATAAAATGACCCGTTCTTTAGAAGCTGCAATTTCAGAAACTTCTCGCCGCAGAGGATTACAGCATACATATAATCAATTACATGGGATTACCCCAAAGACAGTAATTAAAGCATTAGCAGAAGGATTATATGCAGAAAAGAAAGAACCAACAGCTAGTCCAGAGCAAGAAACGATTGCAGATATTGTACTATTACCAGAACTAGAGTTCTTCAAAAGAAAAAAAAGGTACGAGCGTCTTATGAAAAAAGCTGTTAAAGAATATGATTTTGATGAAGCTGCGCGTTATCGAGATCTTATATTTCGTTATCGTGATGCAGAATTACAAAGAAGTTCATAATATCTGAGGAGAAAAGATGTTAAAAACAATAATTACTGAGGTAAAAGCACTTGAGGTGTTAGATTCTCGCGGATATCCAACGATATGTGTTACAGTTCAGACAGATAATGGCTCTCAGGGGACTGCTTTTGTTCCTTCAGGAGCTTCTACTGGCGATAATGAAGCGCTAGAATTACGGGATTGGGATACAGTCCGCTATGAAGGCCGAGGTGTGCAAAAGGCTGTTGGTAATGTTGAAAAAGTCTTAGCAGCAGCTATTATTGGTCAAAATGCCTATGACCAAATGCATATAGATCAGTTGCTTATAGAAGCAGATGGGACAGAAGAAAAAAAATTTTTAGGAGCAAATGCTTTATTAGGTATTTCATTAGCAACAGCACGTGCAGCTGCTCAATCTGCAAAAATGCCTTTATATAGATATTTAGGTGGTACATATGCTTTGACATTGCCCTGTCCTATGATGAATTTAATTAATGGGGGCATGCATGCAGATAGTGGGTTAGAATTTCAAGAATTTATGATTAGACCATGTGGAGCACCTACTTTTGCTGAAGCTTTACGCTGGGGATCTGAAGTATTTCATGCATTAAAAGGTATTCTAAAGTCAAAAAATATGGTGACTTCTGTTGGAGATGAAGGTGGTTTTGCTCCACGGCTTGCAAGCAATGAAGAAGCATTCATGCTTCTTTGCGATGCTATTGAAAAAGCAGGATATAAACCAGGGAAAGATATTTCTTTAGCTATTGATTGTGCCGCTTCTGTGTTTTATGATCCATCAACACAAAAATATGGTGGAGATAGAAGTTCTGATGATCAAATAAGTATTCTTAGAAATCTATATAAACAATTCCCCATAGATTCTATAGAAGATGGGTTATCAGAACATGATCATATGGGATGGAAGGTCTTTACCAAAGTATCTGGCAAGGATATCCAAATTGTGGGCGATGATCTTTTTGTAACTAATCCAAAAATTTTAGCAGATGGTATTCAAAATGAACAAGCAAATGCCATCTTGATAAAGGTAAATCAAATTGGAACATTAACAGAAACTGTTGAATGTATAAATGTTGCTCGGGCAGGTGGTTATGCCTGTGTTTTTTCTCATCGTTCAGGGGAAACAGAAGATACAACAATTGCGGATCTAGCGGTAGCCTTTGGATCTGGGCAAATTAAGACTGGTTCTTTGAGCCGTTCAGATCGTATATCAAAATATAATCGATTATTAATGATCGAGAAAGAATTAGGTAAGCATGCTGTATATCATGATTCTAATCGTTATAGGAAAGTAGTAGCTTAGGAAGGGAGTATCTTCATTTACTAACCCTATTTTTATAGCTTATCATGTTAAGGGTGCGTTTGAGTAGGTTGGAAAAGAAAGCTTGAAGACTGTACCATTAGATGATGAGCTTTCCAATGAAATAACGCTATTTAGCGTATGCATAATACGTTGTACTATAAATAATCCCATACCTTGATCTGCTGCTGATCTTGAAGAAGAGATCCCTTTTATAAATATAAGATTGGGGTCTTCAAGATATATTCCAGGGCCATTGTCTGCGCAGAGCACAGATATCTGATTAACATCATAATTAAAAGAAATAGTAATGATTTTGCGATAATCAGAAGAAGAGTGTTTGATGCTATTATGAAATAAATTTATAAATACCTGAAGAAACAAGTCAGGGTGACCTAAACATTCAAAAGAATCTTCTGTAGCATAGTGAAATAGAAAATCTATATCTAAAAAAGTATTTTTTATTAAAGCAGAAGCTTCATGAACAATGTCTTTTAAAGAACACTGTTCTAGAAAAGGATCTTCTTGGGGAAGAAGGAATAGACGACAGGAATTAATGGTTTGTTGAACTCGGAATACTTGTTGAGAAATCATCTCAGCAGAGTAAAGGTTATAGGCACCATTTTTGTTGTTTGGAGAATTTAATAAGGCAGATGTATTCAATAATATAGTTAGGCTATTAGCTATTTCATGGGATATCACAGAAAATACATCTTCAGGAAGGCATGCTGAATTATCAAGCTTTGTTGATGAATAAGAAAGTTTCTTAAGAGCTATTTTTGTTTGATTTTTGTATTGATTGAAAATTTTTTTTGTTGTTTTCCATAAATAACAAAATGGATAGGTGGCTGTTTTCACAAAAAGAAATCCAAAATCTTTTTTTTAAAGAATTTCTTTTTTGTATCATATGATTATAGGGTTGGTCATGCTTTTTTTATGATAAAATTGGCATGGAGGAAGGTAAGGGTCTATTGGTTAAATTTTTGTGCCCTGCATCTGTAATCAGAATCATATCTTCTAATCGGATACCATATTGGTTTGCAATGTAAATACCAGGCTCTATAGTAATTATCATGCCAGGAAAAAGAGTTCTATGAGCATCAGAAGAAGAAGCGTTAATAATAGGGCTTTCATGAATTTCTAATCCAACTCCATGCCCAAGTCCATGGATGAATTGATCCCCAAAGCCTGCATTTTTAATATGATCTCTAGCTATATGATCAAGGTCAGCAATGGTAGTTCCTGGTGTACAAATAGATAAAGCTTTTTGCATGGCTTCAAGAACAATAGTATAGGTAGAGTTCACTTCAGGAGAACAATAGTTCCATGAAAACATTCTTGTCATATCTGAATGATAAGAGCCAATGACAGCTCCAAAATCTAATAAAATAGTATCTCCTGCTTGAAGAGATCGAAGAGAGGGAGAGGAATGAGGGAATGCGCTATTTTCTCCAAAGGCAGCTATAATTGGAAATGCAAGAGCATCAGACCCTTTATCAAAGAGAAAAGATGCTAATTTATTAGCGACTTCTTTTTCAGTAATACCTGTTTTTAGGACTGAATGAATGATGTAATCTAAGCCTTCTGAAGCTAAAGTTGCTGCTTTTTGAGCGAAATGGATCTCTTGTGCTGTTTTGATTTCTCTTATTTTTTTTAATGGATTATTTAATGGTTTAAAAGAAGCTGCTCCATCTAATAAAGAGATTTTTTTGTAAGAAGCATGATCAATGTCAAAGCCTATAGTAGTAAAATGCTCTTTGATAAAAGAAGAGAGTGTCTTATCAGATAAGGAAACAATAGAAATAGAGGGTTCAGAACAGCTTTTTTTAGCTAACTCATAGTCCATTTTAGAAACAAATAGAATAGAGTGTTCTGCAGAGAGTAATAAAGAAGCTCCACCTGTATGAACGCCTGTGAAATAAATGATATCAGATTCATGATCAATAAGTAGCGCGTCTATAGAAAATTCTAAAAGTATAGAACGAGCTTGTTCTAGAGGATGTTTCATTTTAACCATGATTTTTGAAGCATATCTTCAGTTATTAATTTACATATCGGTATGCCAATATGATTTCTAGCAGGCATATTTTCTTCTAAAAGAAAAAGGAAGATCGCTCGATCGCTAGCAGCGAAAGAAGAGCGATGTTTATATTTTTTTTGAGCAAATAAGAATAGAACATTATCAGTAGCTATAGCTTCATCGTTATCTCCTAAAGTTTCTAAGATTTTTAAAATTAATGAAGTTACTTCTTGAGGATCAAAAAATACTGGTAAACTTTCTATAACAGCAGATCGTCCTCCAAATGAACGGATGTCAAATCCACAGCGATGTAAGAAAGCAGTATTATTAGAAAGGATTAGCATTTGTTTATCAGATAATTCTAATCGAATAGGGAGAAGAAGTTGTTGAACAGGAATGGTAATAGAGCTTTCTTTCACAGATTTATGAATTAAATAATGGCTAGCTGCATCGTGATCAATAAAGTAAAAAGCATCATTTTTTTGTACAAGCATGAATTGTCCAATTTTTCCTACAAGATGAATGTTTTCTAAAAACATGGAAGAACATCGTGATGTGGGTTTTTCTAAAGAAATTGGATTTTTGGTAGGGGTATCATCTGAAAATGCTGCATTAGTTGATGTAAAATCTGTAGCATGGGAATGGTTAATGGAGGGCTTCCAGGAAATAACGTCATTTCCAGAAGAAGAAATTTCAGAAATTATGCCTTTTTCAAGAGTTGAAGACTGCATTTTTTCTGAAAAAGGCATAATGTAGCTCATTGCGTCAAGATTAAAGGGGTCTGAAGGGTCAGAATTAGATGAAAAAGCATTTGGTTGTTGAAGAGCTTGAATAATGGCTTTTGAAATGAAAGGAAGAATAAACTCTTCTTTTCTTAGTCGGACTTCTTTTTTTTGTGGATGTACATTTACATCAATCCAGTCAGCAGGAAGTGTTAGATGAAGAACGAAGGAAGGATAACGATTATCAGGCAGTAAATGTCCATAAGCATGTTTAATTTTAATGGCTAATAAAGGAGAGACAATAGCTCTACCATTAATAAAAAGGCGTTGGTCAGAACGGGTTGATTTATGATGCAAGGGGCTACCTAAAAATCCAAGTAACGTTATATGAGAATTTTGGCATTCTATTTTTATAGCATTTTTTAAAAAATCATTTCCCATAACAAGATTTAATCGAGATACAAGATCTCCTTTTTCTACAGAAATTTCTATTCGATTATCATCTTTCCATGAAAATGAAACATCTGGTGCTGCTAGAATTAGATTTTCTACAGTTTTTCGAATAGCTAATTTGTTACTTAAGGCGCTCTTTTGAAAAGCCTTTCGAGCAGGGACATTAAAAAAAAGAGAGCGAATTTCAACAGTAGTACCTTTGGTTCGCGCTTTATGTTCTGGCGAATGAACAGTACCTCCATCTATTTCAATCATAGCGCCATCATTATTTGCTGTGGCTGAATAAATACGCATTTTTGAAACTGAAGCAATAGAAGGAAGAGCTTCTCCACGGAAGCCTAATGTATTTAATTGTGAAAGGTCATTAAATGCCCGGACTTTAGATGTGGCATGTCTTAAGATGCAAAGAGGAAGGTCTTTAATATCCATGCCATGTCCATTATCCCGAATGGAAAGAGACGCTAGGCCAGCACCACATGTTTCAATTTCAATATCATTTGCAGAAGCATCTAGGGAATTTTCAACCAATTCTTTAATCACTGAGGCAGGGTTTTCAACTACTTCACCAGCAGCGATTTGATTAATAGTTATTTGATCAAGAACTTGAATATTACTCATAGAAGGTAAATCTTAGAAAAAAGATATATTAAAGTCTAGGAGGCTTATTCTTTTAATTTACTTAAGAAAAACAAAGATAAAAAAATCTTCTTCATAGTTTTATTTGATGGAAGGATCAATAAAAAAACAGAACAAATAAACTCGTTTATTAATTATTAATTTGACTACGATGCTATGTTAATTATAAAATTTATTTATAAATTAATATCTTTGATTAAAAGAGGATCATATGCCTTTTCAACCCACAAGTCAGCCAAGTAATTCTAAAAAAAACACGAGGGTACAGCAAGCAACATCCTCTTCACAAAAATCTTCTAAGCAAAATAAAAGTAAGCTAGATGAAATTGCTGCTTTTCATAAATCAAAAGAAGAAAGAGCAGCAGAGTCTGGTACATTTACGCAGGCAGAAGCAAAACAAGCTCTTACAAATGTTTTAATACGATTGAAGAGAGGGGAAAATCTTCAAAATATTTTAGGACTTTCTAATGATCTTATAGAACAGATTTATGCATTAGCTTATGGATTTTATATCCAAGGAAAGTACCAAGAAGCTTTAAGTCTTTTTCAGACATTAGTTTCGGCAAAGCCAGCAAGCTATAAATTTAATTTAGGTCTTGGATCTTGTTACCTCCAGTTAGGACACTATGAGCAAGCAGCCTTTTCTTTTTTCCTAGCATTTAGTGAGCAAACAGATAACCCAATCCCAGCGTATTATATCGCTGATAGTTTCTTCCGAGGAGATTTTATAGAAGAGGCTAAGGAGTTTATAGATATCACTATTAATTTATGTGGAAAAAAACCTAGTTATAGCTCAATAAAAGAGCAAACCCTTTTCATGAAAAATGCCATCAATAGCACAGATGGTAAGAAGAAAACACCATCCAAGAAAGCAGCTAAACAAACAGAAAAAGTAGTAGCCCCAGAAGCTAATGTAAAAAAAACAGAAGGCACTACTAAGAAGAAAAAAATCATACGATAGATAAATATTTAAGAAAGGAAGGAAAAGTTTTTTATGGGTATGTCAGCTGGAGGGGTTCCTGGATCTAATGGGCCAACAATTCAAAATCAGGTTTATTCATCTACACCAGTTGTTAATCCAAAAGATCGGGTAGGGGCTGAAAATAAACAAGTAACAGCTGCAGCAGGCCAAGGAGATATAGGCACTGGGACTAATCAATTTGATTATGCTCAAGGTGTTAATCCACAAATGGGAGTACCGCAAGCAAATGTATCCCATGTTGCAGGATCTGACCTTGCTAACAAGAGCTATGCTTCATCATTAACAAATCTTCAAGCGGCACAAACAGTTGGAGCCTTTCAGATTAATGATCAGGGAGGCTTTAATCAGCAATTTTCTGATGAAGATTTGGAAGAAGAGGATATTTCAAAAGATGAAAAGGCTAATCAAACTCAAGGGAGTAATAAATCAGCATCGCAGTTAAGAGCTGCTGGTCAAGCTGGTCCAGTGCAAGATATTGACAGTATTACTGGAGCAAAAACTAATACAAAGGGATTAACCCAAGCTCAGATACAAGAGATTATCTATGCTTCTATCAAAGGTACAATTCCTAAATCTAATCTAGCAGGTATAGTAGCATTACCATTGCCAAAAAGATTACCTTCTACCGAGATGCAAGAAATAGCAGCAGCTTTTAGTGCAGCATTGTCTAATTTAAATGATCAAGTTACATCTGCGTTAGAGTCCTATTCAGGCGTTCAAGAAATGCAAGATGCATCGAGTCGAAATTCATTAGTGTCATCTAAAGAACTTAGTCGAGTGCGACAAGACCATATAAAAAAACAGGCTGAAATAGATAAAGGATCAGAAGCACACGGAGGATTATCAACAGCTTCTGCAATTGCAATAGGTATAGGGGTTGCTTTAGCTGTTGTTACTTTAATCATAGCGCTTGTTTCATGTGGTATAGGAGCTGCTGTGATGGCTCCTGTGGATGCAGCAATTATGGCAGGGGAAGCAACAGCAGCAGGTGCTACAGCAGCAGCTGAGGGCGCTGTTGTAGGAGTAGCAGAAGGAGTAGCTGTAGGAGTAGCAGAAGGTGTCGCGCTTGGTGTGGTAGAAGGAGTAGCAGAAGGAGTAGCTCTTGCAGCAGTAGAAGGAGCCACAGTAGCAGTAACAGAGGGTGTTGCTTCAGCAGTAGCTTCTACTCTTGCTCAGACTATTCTTAGAGTTATCACTCAGATGGCTACAAGTGCTAAAGATTTTGCTCAACAAGTTATAAGTGCTGTAATGAGATCTGTAAAGGATCGAATACAACCACTTTTAGATAAAATTACACAAGTTAGGGATAAGGTTTCAGGATTCCAAAGAGCAGGCGAAGAGGTCATTAGAGACAAAAGTCCAGCTTTTGGCAAAATTATGGACATAGCTTCTAATAATACCTTAAATACGAGTGTAGCAGTTGTTTTAGCTTTACCACAGTTAGCTATGGGTATTAAAGATTTAGAGTTGTCAGCTTTAAAGAAAGAATTAGCTGGATTACAAAAACAATTAGGAAATATTAGCGCTCAAGCAAGTGAAAATGAAGCTTTTGCCGCTTTTTGGTCTCAAGCTACTGCTGTAGCAAGCAAGCAAATATCTTCAACACAAACATTAGAAACGAGTTTAGGTAAAACATATGGCAATTTAACGAAAGCATTGCAAAGTATTGCAGCTGGTATGGCTTCGCCTGTTTAAAAATAATAGAAAAGGAATAATTTATTTATGAGTTCAAGTATAGATCCATCATCAAGTGGTAGTCAAAGTAGTAATCAATTTGCTTGGCAAAATCTTCTTTCCACAGTTAAAAAAAATGTCTTACAGACAAATGCTCCAATAGATCCCGCATCAGCAAATGCTAAAGCTCCTACCTCAAGTGGTCCAGATGCTGCAATGATGGATGGAGGGAAGCTACCAGATGGTTTTATTCAACCAAAAGGAACAAGTACTACTGGTCCTGTTAAAGAAACAGTCTTTGTAGATTCTTTTGGTAGACCTAAAGCTCTTCCAAATGGTCCTACCATGGAAATGAGCGTCTTAATGCAAGATAAGATAGAAAAAGCATCTCAGATTCAAACAAAAGATGTTAAAGAAATTACAAACCTACAATTTATTGATCCAGATACAACAGTTGGATCAACAGCTTTTCTGCCACCTCCTAAAGCAACAGTACAAGGTGAGATGATAAAAAAAGATATGGGCTTTTTAGCTTTATTAGGATTGGTATTAACTTTATTAGCAAAAGCAAATTCTGGCTCTTTTTCAGAGCAATTTAAAGCACAAAATTCAGATATACAAGCTCAATTAGCGCTAGCTCCTCAAATAGGCGATGCTATTAGAGCCCAAGCGGCAGCACAATCTGATGCTACATTATTACAAGCTCAGCAGCAATTGGTATCAGGAGTTATGAATATATGTGCTTTTGCAGCCGCAGGAGCAATGGGGATGGTAGGTGTTATTACAGAAAGTAGTGCTAAATTGGGATCTGCCATTTTTACAAAAGAAACTGCTGCTGCATCTGCTGCTGGAGTAGGTGCTGGTAAGGGCGTTGTAGGAGAAGGAGGAAAGATCATGGATGATGTTGCTGGCGCAACAGGAGGAGCAGGAGGAGCTACAGCAGCTTCAAAAGCCACACAGGCACAATTAGCAAAAGAAGCAGTGTTAAAAAGAGCTTCGATGCAAGAAGCTTCTGCTATGAAGGCATCGAAGGCTTCTGAAACAGCAGAAAGTAATGTAGCAGAGACAGTTGCTAATGCAACAACTAAAAGTAAAGCTAGTAAGGGATCCGCGGCTCAACAAGCACAAGCAAATTCAAAAATGACTGCGCAAAAAAAAGCAGAGCAACAAGTGGATGTTGTTAAAAATCAATCTAGTCAAAAGGCTGAAAGTATTGATGAGGCTCTTAATAACCCACAATGGAAGGAGAAAATGTCCCGAGGTTTTAGTGCTATAAAGAGTTCTGCTGGAAAAGGTGTAGAGAAAATGGGAATATTTCTAGATAATGCTTCTAAAGTAGCTATGTTGTCTAACTTACTTGTGCAAGGTGTTGATGGTATAGCAGGTTCAATATACCAAACACAGATTGCAGCAGCACAAGTAAGAGAAGGGGAGGCTCAAGCGACATCTACCACATTACAACAAATAAGTGGTGTATATGGACAATTAGCAGGTCAAGCTCAGTCACTAGGAGAGCAAAGTATGCAAAATATGAACCAAGCATTACAGTTGTTGCAAAATGCTGCCGATAGTTCTACATCAACAACTGCTGCTATCTTCCATTAAAATAAGGTATCACTAGAAGTACAAATTTTATCTCTTACAATTAGCAGCTTTGAAAGACTCAAAAAAAATCATTCATAAGCAGTTATAGGAGTTTCTTAGAGATAAGAAGAGCGTGCTTCTATGAATCAAGATAGCGTATTGTCTTTAAAGGCTATTCTTTTTAAGATTTGGTTTGCATGATCAAATTGAAAATCATATGAAAATCTAATTAATTTTAAAATTAATTAGATTTAATTTTATATTATTCTGTTATAAATTGATTTTTATAATTTTTTGTTATAATTTCCTATTAATATAGTAATGGATTTATATTTCTGAGCAGGAGCTGGCCAGTTTTATTATATGCATCGTTTTTTCTTGTTACGATTTTTTGCATGGGGCTCTGCCTGTATCTTTTATTTTTGGGCGATATTAGTAGCATTATGTGGTAATTTTACAGCTTCTGTAGCGCAAAAATTACCGCCAGCTTTATTAAATATTTTTCAGAAGGAAGGACCTACTTTTTCGATTTTAGAAAATCTTTTTAACCCCTTTGAACCTTCTTTAGAAAGGGTTAAAGAAGATATACAAAGAGACTTGGTTTTTTGTGGAATAAATGAAAGACCAGACTCAGATAAACAAAGTATTTATTTTCAATTGCAAGGGACCTCTAAGAAGGAAGAGTTTCGAGTAGGACAAGAGCTAAAGCTTTATTATGCGAAAAAAGATGGAGAAGGAACTCTTTTTTATGATTTTATAAAGAATTCTGAAAGTAAGATTACAATTAGATTAGAGCATCTTAAAGAAAATGAGGCCCTATTTTCTTTAATGAAAGTCTCTTCACAGGAAGTAAAAAAAGAATTTAGTGTTCCAATTCTAGAAAAAGGGATAACTACCTTTGATTTTATGATCAATGGACAAAAAGTTGATAATACACTCTTTCTAAAGCAGAAGGCTCGATGGGTAGGAAAAGATCTCATATTGCTTCACTATGGTGGAGATCACTTTTCTTCTTACAAAGATAAAGAACGGATTGATTTTGAAGAAAATGGCCAGCTTTATACTTGTTTTGTCAAAGCTGGAGATTATTTAATCCGAAGAGCAAATCAATGGATGTTAGCTCCAAAAGTAATAGAAACAGAGAATCAACCTATTTTATTTATACGCAGCGTTACTGAAAGTATCATGATTTGTGAATTATGGGATACAGAGGGTCTTACTAAAGTAGTCTATTCTTTAATACAGTTTAAAGATCCTTCTAAAGAGCTTTTAGATTTTGGAAAAGAAGTGCATTTTGTAGGAATGCAGTCATTAGATCGCCCTATTATAGAATTCTCTAATGGTAAGCGTATTATTTTAGATCCTTCAGATTGGTTATTAAAAGAATCTGGACAGTGGAAAAAAATCTCTACCCTAGAAGATTTAGATGCTTATGTGGAAAGACGTTCTATAGGACCATTATTTGTTTTTGAAAAAATTATTAAAGAAAATAAATGCCTAACAATAAAAGGATCTTTATTCAATAGCTTAAGAAGTAAATCAGAGCCTATATTATTAAAAATAAAAAAAACAGGAGAAGGTACACAGCTTTCTTCAGCTGGATCCATGCTACTTAAGCAAGAGAAAGAGAGACAAAAATCATGAATACAAGACTATCCATAAGCTCACTTTTTTATTGTATGTTATTTATAGCTGGAGTGTTTTTCTTTGGCACAGCCCAAGCTTTAACCATTCAAGAAAAAAAAGAACAATTTTTACTTAATAATGCTTTGCATGAAGAAGGTAATCTCGCTCAAAAATTTAATAAAGCTATGCTGGAAAGTAGAAAACACTTAGAGGCATTATATGAGGAAGGAGGGCGATTATTAGCAGAGGGTAAAGAAGATTTAGCATTTTCTCAATTAGCTGAGAAAATTATTGTAGTAAAAGATGAACTATCACGTCTCCGAGATGATTGGAAAAAAGTTATAACTTTTCAAGGAGAGGGACTAGAGGCAGATGCTTTGTGGCATAGCCCGGAAATCACTGTTTCTCAGCTAATAATGGAATATGGAAAAAGAGATAAAATTTATCTTATTCCTGATGACGTTGGCAAAATTAAGTTATCGTTATTATCAGAATTTCCAGTGCCATGTGAAGCATGGTCAGAGTGTCTTTCTTTAGTTTTAAATGTGTTTGGTATAGGAGCAAAGGAATTAAATCCTTTTGTTTCTGAGATATATTTTATGACAGGAAAAAATTCTGGCATAAATGTTATGTGCAATTCGCGCGAAGCTTTATCTATTGTCCCGCCACATTCACGCGCTTGCTTTGTTTTGTCTGGATTAGAAACAGATCTTTCTTTGAATGTGCGTATTTTAAGAAAATTTGCTAGAGCTACTTCTGTAGATATTGAACATATTGCAGGGAAAGTATTTATTTGTGGTCCTGTTCATGAAATTCTTGAATTATTAAAATTTTATGATTTTGCTTCTGCTAATGGACGTTTAAAGCAAGATTTTCGATTAATTAATCTATGTAAAACAGATGTACATGAAATAAAAGCGGTTTTACAAGCAACTTTTAAGCAACAGTTTACAGAGTTTGCACAAGAAAGTGGAGCAGATGAAAAGTTAATAGTCCTTTCTTTAGATAAGCAAGGTAATGTTTTGTTTTTGAGTGGCCCACAAGAATATGTTGATAAGGCAGCTAAACTTATTAAAAGTATTGAAGAGGGAATGAATAGCCCAACTGAAAAAACAATTTTTTGGTACAAAGTTAAACACTCAGATCCAGAAGAGTTGGCTACATTATTGAGTAAGGTACATTCATTATGGAATCATGAAGAGACAAAGATGACTGAAAAGCCTACTTATGTTTCTCGTCCAACTATTCAACTTCGTGGCGTAGATGAAAACATTAAAAATATTAAACATGATAAATCATCCTTTTCTTCTGAAGGATTTTCTGTAAATCCAGGTGGAGAAGGTGCTAATAGTCATTCTAATAATACGTTAGTGAATTTTAAAACAAGTGCTTCAGATTTTGTTGTAGATACAAAAACAGGAACGCTTGTCATGGTCACAGAAAAAGATAAAGTTTCTCAAATACGATCATTGCTGAAAAAGTTAGATATTCCTAAGCGAATGATTAATATTGAGGTCTTACTATTTGAAAGAAAAGTATCGTCCAGTAGGCATAGTGGGATGAATTTATTACGTTTGGGAGATGCATTTGCAAAAGGTGTTTCTAATTCAGGTGCCCAACTTAATGGAAAAACAGGAATTTTAGATTTTGTATTTTCTAAAGCAGCAGATCAAAAAATGCCTGCTTATGATCTTGCATATCAGTTTTTAATGTCCCAGGAAGATATTCAAATCAATGCAAGTCCTTCTATTATGACATTGAATCGCACTCCGGCAACGATTGCTATCGTAGAAGAAATTTCAATAGCTATTGCAGACATTTCAGGGTCAGAAAAAGATTCTGATCATGTTACACAGTTTAAGAGAGCTCAATATGGAATTACTATTCGTATACTTCCTACTATCAATAGTGGTGAAAAAGAAAGTGATGGAGATAGGGAATATGTCTTATTAGATACAGATATTACATTTGATACTACTCAAGGTGTTATTACTGATCGTCCTGATGTAACCCGGAGACACATTACTAATCAGGTACGCATTGCTAATGGAGAAACAGTAATTTTAGGTGGATTACGCCGTAAAAGTAATGGATCTAGTAAAAATGGGATTCCTTTTTTAGGTGATATTCCAGGATTGGGTAAATTATTTGGAATGAGTGGTTCTGATATGTCTAGTACTGAGATGTTCGTGTTTATTACCCCTAAGATTATTCCTGATGCGGCTACTGTAGAGTATGAAGAAAAAATGGAACGCTATGAGTTAAGACATGGTGATGGTGAAGAGTTAGCACAAGCATTAGTATCTGCTAAAGAAAGATATCAACAGCTGTTACATGAAAAATTTATACAGGCAGAAGCAGATAAACTTTTGTTGAAAACGAATGCAAGGACTAATAATGAGTATGATGGACAGTCCTAAAAAATATGAAAATAATCCAATATATGACTCAAAAACAGGACTTTTGTTAATACAAGTCATAGATGATAGTAAAGTTCCACATGGGTTATTACAAAAAATTCCATATTCTTTTTTAGATCATCACAAGATAATTCCTATTATAGAAATGCAGGATAAAATCTTGGTTGCTGTTTCAGAGGCATTGAATAATAGTCCTATAGATGAGCTTAGCTTATTATTGGATAAGCCTATTGAAATGGTCTTAGTTCCTGAAGAAGAAATTGTTCGGGTGCTTAGAAGTAGTTATGCTGGAAAAGAAGGAGCAGCATCTGATTTTTTAGCGCATCTTTCAGAAGGGGAAGAAAATAAATATGATAAATCTCGAGAAGCAATAGAAGATTCTGAAGATTTATTAGGAGGGGGTGATGAAGCGCCTATTATTCGTTTATTAAATCTGATTTTAAAAGAAGCTATCAAAGAAAGAGCGTCAGATATTCATTTTGAGCCATTTGAGAATGATTTAAAGATTCGCTATCGAATAGATGGAGTATTGCAAGGAAGACATTCTCCTCCCAAAGCCTATCGCAATGCATTAATCACACGAATTAAAGTGATGGCATCTATGGATATAGCGGAACATCGATTGCCCCAAGATGGAAGGATCAAATTAAAAATAGGTGGCCGTACTGTTGATTTAAGAGTGAGTTCTGTTCCTATCATGAATGGAGAGCGCATTGTCTTGCGTATTTTAGATAGAGAAAATGTGGTTCCTGGGATAGATCAATTAGGCATGCCAACAGCTATTTTTGAAGATTTTCGTAAACTTATTACATCTCCTGAAGGAATCATTTTAGTCACAGGACCAACAGGAAGTGGGAAAACTACCACTCTTTATGGTGCAATTTCAGATTTGTATAAAGAAACTACAAATATCATGACAATAGAAGATCCAGTAGAGTATAAATTCCAAGGAATTTCTCAAATTACTGTGCATTCAAAGATAGGAATGACCTTTTCTAAAGGCTTACGACATATTCTTAGACAAGATCCAGATGTCATTATGATTGGGGAGATTCGAGATTCAGAAACAGCTGATATTGCTATTAGAGCTTCGCTTACTGGGCATTTAGTATTAAGTACTCTACACACTAATGATGCGCTTTCGGCATTACCTCGGTTAGCAGATATGGGAATAGAGCCTTATTTGCTTTCTTCAACTGTTATAGGTGTTGTTGCTCAACGTTTGGTGAGGAAGATCTGTCCTCAATGTAAAGAGTCTTATACTCCTTCTGATGCAGAAAAAATCTTTTTAATTAAACATCATGTAGATCCAGAAGGTAAAATGTTATTTCGGGGAAAAGGTTGTTCAGAGTGCTTTGGTTCAGGATATAAATATAGACAAGGGATTTATGAATTACTCGTCATTGATACAGAATTAAGATCTATGATGGCAACAGATCGAACCGCCTTAAGGGTCCGAGAGTTAGCTAAAAAGAAAAGTTTTAAACCGCTTATGTTTCATGGAATGGAGTTGATTATGAAAGGAATCACAACAACTGATGAGATTTTAAGAGTTACCCGTAGCTATGATGATTAAATAAATATTATGCCATTTTTTGAATATACATATTTAGATCCTAATCAAAAAAAACAAAAAGGACTAACAGAAGCTGATTCTCTAGCAAGAGCTCAGGAAGAACTTTTGCAGAGAGGTATTTTTCTTTTGGAGTTAACAGAAAAAGTATCAGAAAGAAAAAGAATTTTTTGCTTTAAGGTAAGACAAACAACCTCTGGGTTGCCAGGATTAATTAAAGAGCTAGCGTTACTATTAAAGGCGGGTATTCCTCTATATCAAAGTTTAGGTATGTTAGAAGAGCAGTACAGAGGGCGACCACTTCATTATCTTCCCATTGGGATTGCAAGTAAGATTCGTAATGGAGAAAGTTTTTCGGAAGCAATACAAGCTTTTCCTCGAATTTTTGAGCCATCTTATTTAGCTATGATCTTTGCTGGAGAAGCTATTGGAAATTTAGAAACAGCGCTTTTTTCTATTGCTGCTTTAGGAATGAAAAAAGAAAGACTTCAGAAACAGTTGGTATCAGCACTATCGTATCCAATACTTTTATTCTTTTTTTCTTGTTTTGTTATTTTATTTTTCTTACTAGGTGTTGTTCCGGGGCTACAAATTTTATTTGAAGATAATCCTCCAGGAGGAATTTCAGGCATTGTTTTTGGGATAAGCACATCTTTGCGCAAAAATGGTATTTTTTGGTTAGGTAGTTTTTTCTTGATTATAGGATCGATCTTTCTTTTTTGGAGATCTGATAAAGGGAAGCAGCAACGAGAAAAATGGTCCTTAAAGATTCCTTTTCTTAAAAATTTTTTAATTAAATTTGCTTTTGCTCGTTTTAGTAGAATTTTTGGTTCTTTATTGGCAGAAGGTGTTCCACTGCTGGAAGCCATGGATATAGCAACTCCAGTTCTTATTCTGTCGTCATTAAAAAATATTTTTCAGCAAGCAGGCAAGAAAATTATGGAAGGAAGTTCTTTGGGAAAAGAAATTTCTTTGGCACCATTGGTACCTATTCTTGTCAAAGGCATGATAGCTTTAGGAGAAGAAACAGGAACATTAGTTACTGTTTTGGAACATATCGCTGACATTTATGATGAAGATAATAATAAAACGATACACACATTCGTTACATGGTTACAACCTATTATTCTAATAATTCTTGGTGGATTTATTGGATTGATTATGTTGTCAGTATTGATACCATTAACGAATGGAAAGTTCTTTATGTAAAGAAAGGAGTTGTTTATGAAGAAAGTTAGAAGAGCTGTTACTTTGATAGAAGTTATGGTAGTGATCTTTTTGATAGGATTAATAGGAGGAGCTTTAGCCTTCAGTATGAGGGGCAGTTTAGATCAGGGAAAAGTATTTCATTCAGAACAAAATGCGATGAAATTATACGATATTCTTATGATGGAATATGCAAAAGGTAATAGGACATTAGAAGAAATTATAAAAGATTATCAGATTATAGCAAAAAAATCTCCATTGTCAGATAAGGGAGATAAAATTTTCAAGGATGCTTGGGGCAAAGAATTTATAGTTGAATTATCAAAAGATGGCGAAGATATTAAAATTTATTCAGAAAAGGTTAGTGCCTTTAAAAAGAAGCACTTGTAGGTGTTCCTTTTCCTTAATTGAAATTATGGTAGTGTTAGGGTTATTAGGCGTGGTTTGTACAGCAGGGATATTTTATGGAAATGCTGAACGACTTAAAACTAAGCAACTAGAAGGTTTTGCTGATAGAATGGCTGCATGGATTACCCTAACGCAACAATTATCCTTGATTTATGATGCTGATACACAGTTAGTGTTTAATAAAAAAGATGCAGGTTATACATGCCAAATAATCTGTCCACGGCCGCTCCCAATTTTTATCAATAAATTGATTAGTAAAGATCTTCCAAAAATGTATTTTGACCAGGTGTTATTTAATAATAGATCTGTAAAGTGTATTTCATTTGATGGTTCGTTAGGTGGAGCAGGCCCAATAGGAGAGTTAAGAGTGGTTATAGGAAAATATACCTTTGATTTTACATTGAAAGGTTTTCCTTCCACTATTTATAAAAGGCAGCCATGAATTATTCTTTATTCAAAAAAACGAAGAAAAAAGGAAGTTTTTTACTTCCAGAAGTGCTTCTATCTTTATTGCTTGTTAGTTTAGCAGGAATTCCTTTATTACATTTCCATTCTCGCCTTTATCGTTTTTCTCAAAAACAGGCAGTTAATATGCAGCTACAAGTAGCCGCTTCCAATTGTTTAATAGATACAGGATTATTGTTAAGGAAAGGAGCAGCCAAAGGAATTTCAGATGGAGAGCTTAATCCTATAGAAGTATTTGTCACAGGATGTAAAAGACAATATAAAGTTCATTATCAAATTGTGGAAAAAGAGAAAATATTTTTTATGAATGGTTCAGGGGAGATGTCTCTTGTAAATATTAAGGTGGAACTATCTCCTAGGCAAGGAAAAAGTTTCATATTAAGTAAAGCTTTATGTGTAGTATTGCCATGAAGAAAAAATTAAAAAAACAAAGTGTTTTGTTAAGTGAAATGTTGGTTACATTTTTTTTATTTTCTCTCTTGTTTTCTTCTCTTACATTTTGGTTTCATAGGCATCAGCGATCTCAAAAAGGACTAGAAGCTAGCTATCGTACTATTGCAGAAGAGCATAGTGCTTTTCTTAGATTAAGAAATATTTTTGATAAAATTACTGTCCCAGAAATGATTTCAGTGCAAGCTACAGAATTGTATTTTATCTTTAATAGAGGGGCTTCCTTATTATCTTTGCCCCAAGGGATTGTATCTGCACGTTTTTTTCTTGAGGAAGCAAAAGGACGATTTATGCTAGGTATAAAAGGATCTGAGTCCTTAACTCCTCAGGAAGAAAAAGTGTTTCCCTTTCTAGATGATGTGGTAAGATGCGAATGGAAACCTATTATGATAAAATCATCTATAGAAGATGAAGGTGGTGATACTATTGGAGAACCACCAGTTGCCTTAGAACTTTTGATCACAAGAAAAGCAGCACATGGGTTGCCAGAACGTGTTCTTCGCTATATGTTTGAGATAAATGCATGTCCCCTTATGTCATGACATTATTTTGGTTAACGATAATGATGCTTGTTTCTACAGGAGAGTCATTTCAGGCAATCAATAATCAGATGCGCTTATCTCTTTTTAAACAAAGAGAAGATTTTAGGAATGAATTTAATCAATTATTAGAAGAAGCTAAGTTTGATCGATTAAAAAAACAATATGGTAAACATTTACCAAAAAATCCATCTTCTTCTGTTATAAATACCCCAGTTAAAAAGCCTTATGCATTGCGTTTACAAACATATCGTCCTCCTGATGAAGCTCGTTTTAATATCGCATTAGTAAGAGATAGTACTGATAAAGATGTTAAAGCTTTTTATGATATTTTTGTTTCTTTGTTAAAAAGAATCATCGCTGTAGGTTGGCAGCAGTCTGAGCCAACTATATTTGTTTCAGGTATTGAAGAATCTATAGCCTTAGCATTAGTTAGTAAAAGAGATGAGTTGTTGTCCCTTTCTTCAGAAGAAGAATTAAGTTCTATAATTTTAGATAACCCACAGGTAAATTGTGCATGGCTCTTATTGTTAAAAGGGCGAGAAGGTATTCCTTCATTACTTAATTTTATTCGATTAACCATTAATGGAAAGGCTTCATATAAGATAAATTTATTATTTGCAGAACCTCTTTTAATTGAAGCAATTTTAGGACATGATCTTATTGCGAAGGAATTGATTGCTTTAAGAGATGATTTTTTTTCTAGAATGTGTTTTCAAGAAGAACAATTATATAAAAAAGAACTTTCTTTAAGTGACTTTAAAAATAGAACTGTATGGCGTCAAGAATTAACCACCGCTATTTTTTCTCATTGTACAGATATGACAATGAACACATTACAACATTATTTTAATTTCACTCTGGGAAGTCCAGGCAGTTATATCATCCTGAAAGACCCTTTAACAGGTACCATTGAAAGAAAGCGTTGTAAATAAAAAAAAATAGTAATAATTAAAGATAAATAAATAATTTTTTTTTAGAAAATAGCATTGTTATTTTGTTGTGACAAAAGAGTTTTAGCTTGGTTAGTTCTGAATTATTAATTTTTGTTAATTTATTTTTTTATTACAATTTGTTACTGTTAAAATAATCAAAAAAAGTCAAACCCCAAGCAGTTGGATGTTTTCACTGTTAAATACAAAGGGAGGGAGAAAATGGCAGAAAAAGATCAACAAGAAGATCAAGCTCAACCTCAACAAAATGAAAATCATGGAGCAGGAAAATCGGCTGTTCAAGAGATGTTGCGTACAAAGTTAGCGTTTTTAGTAGCACATGCGAAAGAAACAATTTGTGGTAGCCTTATGTTTTTTGGATTAGTAGTTTCTTTTTTCCATGGTTTTGGAAGTCTAATGGTTGGATGTGGTTTTGGATGGTATTTTGCTGAAGATATTCTTATAGTTACAGAAATAGCTAAAAATTATTATCCCCAAAAAGGACTTTTTAAAACATTAATGTGGAGTGGTCTACTTTTTTTAACATTTGCAAGAATGCCTATGTTATCAATTAGTTTACTGATTATGTTTGTGGCAGCAGCAATGACAGCAAGACAAAAATAATTATTAGTTATTTACCATTTCTTCACTAATATCTCTAGTTGATGCATCCAAGAAAGCATAGTGCTGTCTATATGTTTGACAATAAGCCACCAAGCTAGGCAAAGAAAGAGAGTTCCCATAAAAGCTTTTAACGCTGAAAGTAGATAGATAACTTGCACTTGTGGAGCCATCCGATTGATGATTCCTAAAAACATATCTGAAAGCAGCATAGCAATAGTGGAAGGTGCGCCTAATTGTATCATTAAGACAAGGCATAGTTGAGCTAGCTTGATGATAATCTTCCATAAAGGAGCTTCAGATAGAATAAATCCAGCAGGTAAGAATTGCTGAAGAGGCCATGTATGGAAAGAAATTAATAAGGTCCTTAAAAGAATGGCAGGTCCGCCAAAAAACCAAAAAGCAATAGTAGCTACGTTGTGATATAAAACACCTGTAGGTGAAGTTTGTTCTAAGGACAAAGGTGACGTAGAGCCTTCCATCCCTTGGATACCTTTTTGGTTAGATACAAATGCTCCAGCAGATTGTATAGCATAAAAAGGAAATGCTCCAATAAAACCAATAAAAAACCCAATAAAAACTTCTTTAACTAATAATAAATAAAAATGCCAATCATTAATTGGCAAGTGTGTAATTTCATTCAATATTTGAGGTAAACAGAGTAGTAAAAGAGCAATACTTAACCCTATTTTGATGGGAGCTGCAAGTAATTTACTACCTAAGAATGGGATAAGAGCAAAGACAGGGATTATGCGAGCTAAAGTAAGTAAAAAAATTTGCCATAAGATAGCAGGAGGATGACGAAATAAGAAATCGATATAATGATTCGTCATAGGAGAGAAGCCTTATTTCCATTTTGAGAAATTTTTAAAGATTTGCAAGGCAAATTGATAAATTAAAGAACTCAGCCAGCCTCCAGTAATCATGATAGTTCCAAAGATAACAACCAGTTTAATGGCAAAAGCAAAAGTCTGTTCTTGTATTTGTGTTGCTGCTTGAAAGATTGCTACCAAAATCCCAATTACAGAAGCTAAAATAATAGGGGGGGCTGATACCATTAAAATAAGGAGTAAGGCCTGGTAGGAATACTCAAAGAGCATGGCGTGAAATGAAGAATTCATAGGTTACCTAAAGCTTATCATGAGTCCTTGTAAGAGAAGAGTCCACCCATCAATCATTACAATTAGTAAAAGTTTTAAAGGCAGAGAAATAGAGAGGGGTGAAAGCATCATCATCTGCATAGCAACTAGAATATTAGCAGTTACTAAATCAATGACTAAAAAAGGAAGGTAAATAAGAACCCCAATTTCAAATGCTGATTTAATCTGCCCTAAAATAAATGAAGGAATCACAATTAAAAAATCTTTATCAGTAATGTTAGGTACTAACTCAGCTGGAAAGCTTTTTTGAGCTATTTTTACAAAGCTTTTAATTTGTGATGGAGGGGTATTTCTCAAAAGAAAATCCCGAAGTGGTTCTTTAGCGTGGTTCACGACCTTTAAAGTTGTCATTGCTGATTCTTTACTCATAAAAGGTGATGAATAATGAGAACTATTTAATGTAGGTTTTGCTTGATTGTACATGGCAACACCAGTAGGAAACATCACATAAATAGAAAGAATTAATGCTATTCCATTAAGAACTTGACTCGGAGGGGTTTGTTGTACCCCAAGAGCGTTTCTTAGTAATACAAGACTAATAATTATTTTAAGATAAGAAGTCAAAAGCATGATTAAGAAGGGCATCAATGCTAATAAAACTAAGACGATTGCTTGTGCAGATATATCAGGATATTTTTCTTCAAAAGCGCCCCCTGTTAAAGGAGAAGATTCCATCATCCGATCTATAGGAGAAAGATTATTAGATGATGATTTATGAGTAGCAGGTTTTCCTTCTGATGCATGAACAGGGACTGTTCCTAGTAAGCCTAACAATGCAATAAGTAAAAATAAGCGACGCATTATTGAGCTCCTGCGGTTTTTTTAGTAGCAGGAGTTTTTTTAGCAGGAGGGGTTGGTTCAGGCTCTTTTATTAAATCTTTTAATATCGCTTCTAGGGCTTTTAGCTGACTATCTAAGCTTGTATTTATAATACCAGTTTCAGTTTCAATGATAGCGCTACCTTTAACGATTTCTTCTTTAGGAGCGACAGTGAGTGATTCTAGATATTCGAAGACAGATTTAAGATGAGGTTTGCTGTTAGAGACTATTTCTAAATCGCCAGGGTTTACATAAATGCTAATTTTTTTATTTTGACTGACAGCTCGTAAGGCGGTAGCAATTATAGAAACAATTGTTTCAGGACGGACTTCAAGTTCTTTTCCAACGATTTTTCTAACACTCATTACAACTAAAGGAACGACAGCATTTTTCATGCGATCACGCATGCTCATTGTTTCTTCCTGAAGAAAAGCAAGCTGTTTAGTCCATTGATTAAGACCTTCCTGAAATCCATTTTTAGTGGCAGTAGCTTTTAATTTTTTTCCTTGAGCCATTAGAAGTTCTTTCAATCTTACAGCATCTTGTTCTGCTGTATCAACGACTTCTTGAGCTGTTAGTAAGAGAGCATATTCCTCTTCAGGAATAACTTTTTTATTTAATGATATTTGTTTTGGTTCTGCAATCAGTGAAAAACATTTCATTTTAGTAAGACCTTAGTACAGTATAAAACCTGACTTTTAAAATAAGTTAATAAATCATCAGAAGGTGTTTCATGTAAACATTCTTCAATAATTTGAGCGCGACCATAATCAAAACGACGCAATAAATGCCAAATAAAGCTAGTATTTTCCTTTTTTATAGCACAAGCCAAGCGAAGAAGCCCTCTTCTATGAATTTTTTTTAAAAGAATGGGTTCTGGGCAAGTAGTATCAATAACATGTAAGGGAGGAGGCATCCATTTTACAGGTTGTCTTTTGCAATATTCTAAGAATTGTTTTTGTTTTTGTGAAAGTATTGCATCAAGCTTAGCAATTAATCGGCAATCTACTACTTGTTGTAATTCAATAGCTACATCATACATTCCAAGAAGATCTGCAAGAGAATTACGTTCTCCTGAATTCAATCGCAAGAGATTTTTAAAATCCGAAGAAGGAAGTAAAGAAGTATCTATAACATGTTCAGGTACAATTTGTTTTTTTAGAAAATCAAGCAAAAAAAAGGCTGCAAATTCTGAACAAGGATGAGGAATTGGGCCATGAAGATCAAAATGATTTTGTAAAGCTTCTCGGAGTTTATTGGGTAAAAGAGAAAAGAAAAGACCTTTTACATTTGCTGGAATTTTTTGAAAAATTGGTAGTAGCCATGAATAATGGATATGAGTTAACCATCGGATATTATATAGCAAAATCTTTCTATTGAAAGGTGGATAACGCATTGATGCATTTACTGTAAAAAAAGAAGGCAGGTGTTTCCATAGCGATGAAGGATGTTCATCGCAATTTATCAAACTTTGAAGAATGCCTAATTGTTGCTCCAGCACAGTTACTCACCCTCTTCTTGAGAAGATGTATTAGGGTCAACAACAGGCTCAACCGTAGCTTCCACTACAACTGCCTCTGGAGTTTCAGGTTTCTTTTCTGTTGGAGGCTTTCCATATGGGACAGGATTTAATAGTGTTTTTAGCCCACCAAATTCTTTTACCAAGGGTAAAATTTTCCAAGAAACCCAGATTAATCCAGCAGCTATTAAAAATAATGAAGTGCTGAAAAAATAAAAAATTAACCTAAAACGAACTAAAGAGCCTTTAGCTAGCATTAGTCCCCAAATGCAAGTAAGTTCTTTTTGACTAGCAGGACCAGAAAGTAAAGACATTTCTGTGGAGGCTTCTTTATCAGTGATGATAGAAACATTTTCTATAGCTAAGCCAGGAATAGCATTTGCTACAAGTCGGCGTACTTTAGAGCTAATAAGACCTTGAGGATTATCCAAAGAACCACGGTGTTTTATATACACAGAAGCAGTCAATGTGGCTGTAGAGTCTTCAGATTGAGGAAATGATACTTGAACAGTAGAATCCACAATCCCATGCATTTTACGGATAGTAGTAGCTAATTGTTCAGCAAGACCTTCTTGATAACGGACTTTTTCTTGTAATTCAGAAGGTACTAACCCTTGTTTTGCAAATAAGTCTAAAAGGCTAGTTCCCTTAATACGGGGAAGCCCACATTGATTAAGAATCCCGAGGGCTTTCGTGATTTGAGGGGAATCAACAATAATATTCCATAATTGTTCACCACCACCACCACCAACAGAAGAGGTAATAGCAGGCGTTTTTTCAGCTGCAATACCTTTACTGATAAGAAGAACAACAATTTCATTAGCTTCTCTTGCGGGTATACCGCTGGCAATAACTGACTTTTTTCCACAGCCAGTGCAGAAAAGAGTCAAAATACCTATAAGGGTCAGCAAACATAATCGATGAAGACGCATAATTAGATGATCTCTATTTTTTCATTACCATAACAAAAGGCAACATTAGTGCCAATTACGAACAATTATAGTAAAAGTATTACGAATTTTTTCTGGTAATTTTGGAACTATTTCTTTTTTAAAAAAAGACCTTTGTACCATATTATCAGTATCACAGCAGATATTACTTAAGTAAGAAAGTAACATGCAATCTTTAGAATGAATAAGCAGAGAAATTTCTGAAAAAACTGCTGAAATGACCTCTTTATCTTCTGCAAATGCAGCTAAAGCAAGGGCTGCATGTGTAGTATCTTGAGCGATAGGACGATTCGACAAGATTTT
This sequence comes from Candidatus Clavichlamydia salmonicola, assembly GCF_015356765.1. GTDB lineage: Bacteria > Chlamydiota > Chlamydiia > Chlamydiales > Chlamydiaceae > Clavichlamydia > Clavichlamydia salmonicola. The sequence goes on along the minus strand of NZ_WTCQ01000001.1, from coordinate 221,426 downwards.
TAAAAGAAATTGTTTAGAAGAATCACCAATTTCATAAAGTGCATTAGTAATACTTGCTTCTTCTTCTATTTTTCCATAAAGACTAAAGAGATAAGGGATAGAAGAAGGATCTGCTATTTTTCCAAGGCAAATAATAGCATTTACAGGGGCTTTTCCATATCCAGGAAAAAATGGACTATAGAAACGATCATCCTGAATAAGTTTAATTAAAGATGAAGTAGCATTATTTCCATAAATAATTAAAGCATCCATAGCATTATTTAATTCATTTGCTTCACTTAATATAAGATCTGCAATTAATCGTGTTATAGAATTTTCTAATAAAGGATCTTCATAAACAGTACGTAATTGGATATAGCTTTGGCGAGATTTAGCAACTTGTTCAGCGGCTTCTGTACTTAGTAAAAGAGGTGCAAGATCATGGCCTAAAGAAATTTCTACTTTTTGTAAATATTCTATACGTTCATTTCTAAAATCGCATACATCATTATCTTCTAAATACTTGATCATTAGGTCAAAATCCCCATTGAAATGGGCATCTCGAAAGAGAAGAATATCAATATCTTCTTCATCAGTAAGATCGAATCTATCAAAAACGTTTATCAAAGGATTATTACTCATACAACAGTAGCTTGAATTAATTCAAAAATTTTATCAGCATTATAGCTAGAACGGATAAAAGGGCCTGCATAAACAAGTAACCCTAATGTTTTTCCATATTCAGCGTAAGTGTCAAATCGTTCAGGATCTATAAATTGCCGAACTTTTACTTTTAATCTATTGGGTTGCAGATATTGACCAATTGTTACAACCTGACAGCCGATATGCAAAAGATCATGAAGAACTTCTTGAACTTCTTCAGGGCTTTCTCCTAGCCCTACCATAATGCCTGATTTGATTAAAATATCTGGGCGAGTTAGATGAACATGTTTGAGCATAGATAGGGATCTATCATACGTTGCTTTATGCCGTACAAAAGGAGTAAGTCTTCTTACAGTTTCAAGATTATGATTAAAAATATTTGGATTAGCAGAAAGTATTAAATCAAGAGCTTCAACATTACCAGCTAAATCAGAAGGAAAAATTTCTATAGAGGTAGAGGGCATTTTCTTGCGAATAGTAGCCATAATTTTAACAAGTTGTTCTGCGCCTCCATCTGCTAAATCATCTCTTGCTACCATTGTAATAACAACATGCTTTAATTTTAATCGAATTACAGCTTCAGCAATCCGCTCAGGTTCATCTTCTTCAAGAGGAGGAGGATTTTTTGCAAAGGAAATATTACAAAATCCACATTTCCGAGAACAATACTTTCCTAAAGCTAAAAATGTGGCAGTATTTCGAGACCAGCATTCAGTTTGGTTAGGGCAAAATGCTTCTTCACAAACTGTAAATAATTTTTGTTCACGAACTTCACCAGTGGTTTGTCCAAGGGAACGACCAGTAGGTAATTTTCTTCTAAGCCATTTAGGAAATAGAGAAGCTTTGCTTGTAGTACTTTCTTCACTGGGTTTATTGGAAGAAGGAGATGTCTTGTCTACACTGCTCATATCTACTTACTAGGCGTTGGAAGAGCGTGAACACCTTTTCCTGCAGCTATTAAACAAACTTCTACCCATGCTTCGCTTAAAGTTGGATGTGGGTGAATGGTATCATAGATGCAAGGAAGAGTTAGTTCGTTGTATACAGCGACAGCAATTTCTCCAATAAGGTTAGATGCTTGCATGCCAATAGCCTGCCCACCTAAGATTCTTTCAGATCCTATTTCCCATACAATTTCTACAAATCCATTGTTATCATCAAAAAGAGCTCGGGATTTTCCTAATGCACTAAAATGGAATGTGGCTGTTTTAGCAACGAATCCTGCAGCTACAGCTTCTTCTTCAGTGTAACCAACAGAAGCAATTTCAGGGTTAGTGAAGAATACGACAGGAGTTGCATGTCCTTGAGAGGCAGAAGGTTTTCCAGCGATATGGTCAGCAGCAATTAAACCTTGATGAGAAGCTGTATGAGCAAGCAGCCATTGTCCTGTAATGTCACCCACTGCGTAAATATTAGGAATATTTGTTTGCATAGTTGCAGATACGGGGATTGCTTTTTGAGGAGTTGTTATAACGCCAACATCCTCAAGACCAATATCTTCAGTGTTGAAGCGGCGACCAGCAGCGCTAAGAGCAAGCTCACTAGTTAATTCTGTTCCATCATCAAGAGTAACAGTTATATGCGAAACATCTTCTTTAACAGAAACAATACGAGTACTTGTAAATATAGATATATTTTCTTTTTTAAAAGCAGCTTCGAGATTAGTAGATATGGATATAGAAGCAGCGGCAAGCAAGCGCTCCCTCATTTCAATTATGGTAACTTTTACTCCTAATGTTGCGTAAAGAGAAGCGATCTCACAACCAATAACTCCACCACCAATAATAATGAGGCTTTCTGGAAGAACCGTTAGTTCAAGAAGTTCAGTTGAGCTGATTAATCGTGGTCCAAAAGGCATGCCAGGTAAAGCTAATGGCTCTGATCCAGTTGCTAATATGATAGATTTAGCGAATAGATTACACTCATCTTGACCTATGATTGCAATTTCTGTTGAAGAGATTAATTTTCCACGGCCTTTTAATAAAGTAATACGATTTTGTTTAATAAGACCTTCAAGACCTGCTCGAGTTTGAGATACTACACGATTTTTATGTGCATTCATGGCAGAGTAATCTATAGAAATACCTTCCACTTTAATACCAAGGGCACCTGCTTTACGTACTTTTCTTAATATATCAGCTCCAGCAATAAGTGCTTTTGAAGGTATACATCCACGATTTAAACATGTTCCACCAGGAAAAGTGTCTTCTATAAGGACTGTTTTTAAGTTATGATGGGCGGCTCGGATGGCAGCAACATATCCACCAGGTCCACTGCCAATGACAGCGCAATCAAATAATTTTTTTTCCATAAAACAAACCTAACATTAAAAAATTCATAAGCTAAACAGCAGAGATCACTAAGTAGTCACAGTGCTACATTACAGGAAAACAAGATATTTTTCCTTGCTATTTTTTCCTTGAGATCTCTGATTCTATCGTTGTAAGATGCGAATGATCTAAAGGTTTATTGAAAATTTCTAAAGCAAGAGCTTTAGGGTGGTTAAGCTTAATCAAATTAGATAGATGCAATAAAAGGTGGTTCTTTTGGTGAATAAAACAAACGAAAAGCAGCTATGTTGGAATTGTGATGGGTACGTTTCTATACTGCTATCTTCTTGTCCATATTGTGGAGTTTTTTTGAAAGACCCTTCAATGATTGATGATGATGCACCTATTTTTGGACCAAATGATGTGAGATTAGCTGAAGAGAAAGGGTTTCTTTTTCCTAAAAGCGCTCCTTTATTCCAGTCTTTAGAGCAAAAAAAAGCGTTTAAAAAAAACATCATAGAATCAGATACAGAAGAAATTCAAAAAATACAAAAAGAAAGTTTATTATCAAAAGGGTTATCTGTAGCTCTTATTTTTATAGGAGCTGGGTTTTTTGTATTTTCTATTTTTATGCTGCTATTTTCCCATGAACATGAGTTAGTTTTGCGATGGAATGTACATGCTTTGTGGTATTATGTACCACTGAGCGCAGCTATGCTTTATTTAGGCTATAGGTTATATGGAGAAAAAGAAGAAGATGGTCCATCTTCAGATAATTCTTTATAAGAAAGTATTTCTAATAAATCTTCTCGTTTTAATGTACGAAGTAAATGTTGGTCTTGTTGGGGGATTACAGTACGGATAAGAGCTTCTTTGGAAGAAATAATTTTATCAATTTTTTCTTCTAATGTATTTTTTGTAATTAATTTATAAATCATTACTGGTTCTGTTTGGCCAATACGATGAACTCGATCAATAGCTTGATTTTCTTTTGAAGGATTCCACCAACGATCATACATAATGACAGTACTGCCAGCTGTTAGGTCAATTCCAACACCAGCAGCTAAAAGAGAAGCAACAAAAACTCGACAGCTTGGTCGCTCTTGAAAAGCTTTGATTTGTTGAGAACGATCTACTGTGCTTCCACGAATATGAGCGAATTCAATATTTTTTTCATGCAGATAATTTTTGATAATATTGAGCATGAGAAGGTATTGAGAAAATATAACGACTTTGGAGTTATTAGCTAAAGCCTCTTCTAAAATAGTTGTAAATAATTCCCATTTTCCAGATGCGTGATTTTTATAGTTGTCAGGAGTTTTTTTATAAACAGCTGGATGATTACAAATCTGTTTTAAATGGTTAATTACTGTAAATATATGAATATATTCTACTTTTTTATCCAAATTTTGAAGATGTTCAACAAGATTTTGTTCTTTGCGTAATAAATTAAAATAAAGTTCATTTTGTTCAGGAGAAAGTTCACAGAACATTTTCATTTCAGTTTTTGCAGGTAAGTCAGGAAGAACGTCTTTTTTAGTTCTACGCAAAATAAAAGGCGCAATAAACTTATTTAATTGAGCCATGCTTTCTGAGTTATGTTTCTTCTCAATAGGATGAACAAATAATTGTTTATAAAGCGAAGAAGGAGGCATATATCCAGGTAAGATAATATCAAATAATGCTTTTAATTCATGAAGATTATTTTCAATAGGTGTTCCAGTGAGTCCTAACCTCATTTTAGCAGTAATATTTTTAAGTTGTTTGTGAAGCTTACTATCAGCATTTTTTGCCATTTGAATTTCATCAAATACAACAACTTCAAATTCACTAGGTTTAAAAATAGCAGCGTGCCGACGAAATGTTCCATAAGAAGTAAGAATAATTCCCTTTTTAGGCAAAGATTCTAATTTTTTATCTTTGTGGAATAAGTAACGATCTAAATGTGGAAGATAAGTAGTTAAGCGATCTTCCCAATGCCCTAAAACTCCTGTAGGAGCAATGACCAAAAATAATATATCTTTTGTAACAGTAGTAGAGACTGTTCCAATTAAGGCAATGGCTTGATGGGTTTTTCCTAGACCCATTTCATCACAGAGTAATCCTGATAGATTATTATGATATAAAAACCATAGCCAAAGGAGCCCATTATTTTGATAAGGACGTAATGGGTGGTTTTTATCAAAGCTTGCAGGAGGACGAGGAACACAAAACTCTTTTAATTGGACTAAAAGCTCTTCGGATAAGGAATCTCCTACTTCAAAGGCAGGTTTAATAGGAGCTATAGCATCTAATTTTAGGTACTCAATGACAGATAAAGCGACTGTATTTTCAGAATGTAAATCTGGGTGTAAAGAAAGGAGGCTTAGAAAATGAAAAAAATCATTATGCGAATTAAGATACCCTGCAGGAGAAAAAACAGAAAAAGTTTTTTGATGTAACGATTGAATTAATGATTTAAATGGAACCCTTCCTAGCTCTGAACATAGATCTATAATGGCAATTAATGAACCAGAATTATTACGCGTAAGCCTTTTAATCTCAAACCAGATAGAAGAAGGTACTCGAAGCTCAATAGGATGATCTTTAATAAATGGTTTTAGGTGTTGAATTTCCGATATTAGAAAAGGTTTTACTTTGTCAGCTTCTATTCTATAAGGAGTGCGATATCTTTCTGGAAGGTTCATTCCAGCAGGGATAGGGGCAAATCCTTGATTATTTAGATATATATATTTGCCAAAAAATAATATTGCGCTGGATTCAAATTCAGAAGTTAATGAAAAGTGTGGAGTAATAAGCAGGGCCTGATCACGCTGAGGCTTTATGTGAAGATAAACTTCTTTTAAAATAGGCTGATTAATAAAAAAATGAGGAAACTGTTTTAAAATATCTATATGTGTATCAATAAAAGAACTGATTTTAGTAGAAGGAATTTCAGTTTCTTTAAAAAAATGTTCTGGACGAACATAATTTTTAAAAAATCCTTTGTTTGGTTGATAAACCCAATGACCAAAATGTAAAAATAATTGAGGATTATGACTTAATGTCCGCTCTTGAAAATATAAAGTATGATTTTCTGATAAGAAAAAATCTAAATTTTGAATGGCATCTGCTTCTTCAAAAACTCGAAATCCAGGAATGGTATTAAGTGCATCAGAGTGTTTTTCAATAAAAGCAGCTACTTTTTCTTGCATTACTGTAAAAGCAGTATCTTGGGGAAAAAGACTTTGTGTAAATATAAAACCTCTTTCTTTAATAAAAGCTATTCCAGGAGCAATGATAGTATTATTATTTTCTAAATCATTTGGGGTAAAAAGATAAGGAGAAAAATGCCAGTTGCCTTGAGTGTCAAAGACAGCAGTATAAGAAATAGAAGCAGTACATATAGGAATGAAGGGTTCAATGTTTCTTTGATATTTTTTTAATGTCTCTAACAGTTCTTCTTTTGCGATATGCTCATGCTCTGGTGGGATTTTATAAAATCCTTTTCCAGAAAGGTAAGACCATTTGGAATGATTATTAAGTGGGGGGTGTTGATTATAAAGAGGAGAAGGATGATTTATTAAAGAAAGAATTTGATCTTTAGTATTAAAACTAGCAGCAATAATTTCAGGAGAAATCTCTTTAACAATTAAAGACGAGTTCATTAAAGGGATAAAATTTAATAAAGGCTCACACGCACTGATATCTTTAAAACACCAGTGGATCTTTAGTGGATCTTGAGTTGCATGAATTTCAATATTATTAGAGGCAGATTCAGAAACAGTAAATTCAGAAAGATTTGGGGATGGAAGTTCTCGTAAAAAAAACATTTTAGCAAGATCTTGCCAACGAGAAAGGGTGTAAGCTAAAGATTCATCAGTGATGCCATTATGCCAATCTGCTAAACATTGTTCTGAACAAGCACAAAATTTAATGGAATTTTCAGGTGTTTCAGCTTCCTTTGAATCAAGAGAGGTAAGAATTGATAATTGGGAATCATTAAGGTTGGTTAATGAAAATTCCATTAAATCATTCGTGAAAATATAAGAATTAGAAAAAATAGAGGGATGTTGTTGAAAATTATTTAATTTAGCGATGGAATGAAAAATTTGGTTCCAAAAAGATTTTTCAAATATTTCATGCAAAGGAATATTGTTTTCTTGAAAAATTGTAAAATAAGCCATGGCTAAATGTTGGCAGCCACTATCACATGATACGCAACCACAGAATGCATCTTTTAAGTTGCGCTGATTATCAAGTTGAAGAAAACACCAAAATTCTTGCGCATTTGCTTCCACATTTGCTTCGTCTTTACTTTTTATTTTAATTTGATAGGTAGGGCCAGAAAAATCTAAATCTGCTACCAGATAAGATAGGGAAAGAACACAGAAATCATAATCTGTAAGCCAATTAGAGGATAAATTCATAAATGTAAGGAAATAAAGAGGCTTGTTCCAAGTTTAATTTTGTGGTTATTTGTCTGGTTTTTTCAAGGAAAGCAGAAAAACAAACTTCAGTTTAGTCGAAAGTGTTTCATTGATCAATAAATCAATTTTTTTAGGAGCATTTTGCAAAAAATGCAGTGAGGTTAAATTTTGTAAATAGCAGTTATACAAATAATTTAAAAGCTTAAAGATATTCATAATGTACTATAAAAACAGGTTTTTACGTAGGCAAAGTTTTTGATCTTATACAAAATATTGATCATAGAAAGCATTATTACAGATATTTACATCACATTTTAATAAAGAAAAGCAAAAAGATACAAGAAAAGGGCAGAATTGATCAAAAAAATCATGATTAAGAAATTTTTTATAAAAAAGTAAATTTGAAAGCGGCTGATCAACCAATGCAAGCTGACAACTTTATTAAAAATAAACATTCTTATAATTGCTTGCAAATAGGGCATTTTAAGGGATTATGAAAACGTGCAGGACAAAATTTACGGGCAAAATAAATAAATTGTAAATGTAACTTGATCCAATGTCTTTTAGGAAATAAAAGGCATAAATCAGCAGACACTGCCGAAGGAGTTTTTTTTTCAGAAAGTGTCCATCGATGAGCTAGCCTTAGAATATGCGTATCTACAGGAAATGCTGGAATTTGAAATGCTTGGGCTCTGACCACTTCAGCTGTTTTTTGTCCAACGCCTGGAAGGCTGGTGAGTTCCTTTAGTGAAGAAGGCACTTTACTTTGATAAATAGTAGCCAAATCTACAGATAGAGCATGAATAAAAAAAGATTTTCTTTCTGATAAACCACAGGGACGAATGATATCTTGAATGGAACTTTGGGAAAGAGAGGCCATTTTTTCAGGAGTATTAGCAATAGCAAATAAGGCAGGAGTAACTTTATTGGTCGTTGCATCAGTAGAATGACCAGAAAGAAGGACAGCTATTAATAGTGTGTAAGGATCTTGATGTTGTAGGGGAATAGGAGGGTAGGGGAAAAATTTATCAAGCGTTTGGGAAATAAATTTTATTTTTTGCTTGAAGCGCATTTATTTGCCTATGCAAAAACGACTAAAAATTTCAGAAAGAATAGTTTCTGTAACATCTGTACCAATAATTTTTCCTGTTTCAGCTAAGGCACAACGTAAGTCAGCAGCAGTAATTTCAAAAGCGCCATGATTAATTTCTTTATAAGCTTTTTCTAAATGAATAAGAGCATCTGTAAGGGCTAAGAAATGGCGATGAGAAACTAAGCAAGCTGTATGGTTTTGGTGTTGATGAAGGGCAATATTTACAAAATTGGCGATCTCTTGCTTAAGACCACTAAGCCCATTTTTAGTCAACGTAGACGTAGAAAGTTGTTTTCCAGTCCAAGATTGAGCAGGGTTTGTTGTAGGTGTATCTAATAAATCAGATTTATTCATTAGTAATAAAGTTTTTTTCTGATCTAAAGAATGAAAAAGTATTTTTTCAGAATTTGTTAATTCTTGTTGAGATGCATCAACAACCCAAAGAATAATATCAGCTTCTTGTTCCACTTGTTTTGATCGTTGGATACCTTCTTCTTCAATGGGATCCCTTATTTCTCTTATGCCAGCAGTATCAGTTAATTTTAATAAACGCCCTTCTAAAAGAAATTCTTCTTCAATAGTATCTCTAGTTGTCCCAGCTATTGGAGTAACAATAGCACGGTTTTTTTCCAGTAAAGTGTTCATGAGTGAAGATTTCCCAACATTAGGGGCGCCAATAATCCCAACTATAAAGCCTTGTGAAATTTTCCGAGTGGTATCAAAGGTTCCTAATAACTCTTTTATGGATGTAATAATTTCATTTAATTGATTTTTAGCATCTTTTAGAGCATGAAAATCAATGTCATCTTCAGGAAAATCTAAAAATGCTTCAGATATCACTAAAATAGATGTAATGTTCTTTTGAAAAAATAGAATTTTTTTTGAAAGAGAGCCTTCTAATTGGCGATGCGCAAATTTTGCAGCGAGAGAATTTTTTGCGCAAACGAGTTGTTGAACTGCTTCTGCTTGAGATAAATCCATTTTTCCATTTATAAATGCACGGAAAGTAAATTCTCCTGGGCTTGCTTGACGAACGCCTAGCTTAAATAAATGATTTAAAATATTATGAGAAGTAAAGTGTCCTCCATGACATTGAATTTCTACAATATCTTCTCCTGTATAGGAATTAGGGTTTTTCATTACTAAAAGTAGGCCAGAGTCAATAACAGAGCCATCCTCTAGTAGAATTTTGCCAAAATTTACAGTATGAGAAGGGAAAGAAGAGACCATTCCAGAAAATACTTTTTCTGCTATATTAATGGAATTAGGACCAGAAATACGTACTATTGCAACTCCCCCCTCTCCTGGAGCAGTGGCAAGAGCAGCAATAGTATCCTGAAGAGAAAACAAGGCCATAAAGAAAAAATTTACAAAAAAAAGCGTTGTTTATTTCAGATGACTATATCTTGTTACAATGAAAATTTCAATCTTCTTCTTTTGCATAATAGTAGGAGATAGTGTGTCAAAAAAATTTTATCCAGTATATTACATAGATAGGTTGTCTGGAGAGTTAAGAATAGAAAAAATTTATTCAGAACGATCTATGCGTTTTTGTTATGGCCAAAAGTGGTCTACAAATCTAGTGGCTGTTTTAGCTGGCGTTAGTTGGCGATGGCTGTGTTCATTATATGGCACTTGGCAAAAGCTTCCATTTACTAGATATAAAATTGCATCATTTGTCAAAAAGTATGACATTAATGTAAATGAAAGTACTTTATTGCCAAGTCAATATAAATCTTTTAATCATTTTTTCACGCGAAAATTAAAAAAGAGCCAACGTCCAATTGCTCCAGGAGGAGCAGATCTTTTTGTAGCACCTGTTGATGGGCGATTTTTAGTTTACCCAGATGGAAGTCAGATGGATGATTTGCTAATAAAGGGCAGAAAATTTTCTCTTAAAAATTTTTTAGGAGATGAAAAATTAGCAGAAGAGTTTTCAGATGGAAGTATTTTAGTCGCGCGTCTTGCTCCAGTGGATTATCATCGATTTCACTTTATGTGTGATTGCATTCCAGAAAAATCTTATCTAATTCAAGGAGATCTTCATTCAATTCACCCCTGGGCTATTAAAAATTATTTTGAAGTGTTCACAATGAATAAACGAGCCATTACAGTGCTTAATAATGAAGTGTGTGGAAAAGTGCTGTTTATTGAAGTAGGTGCTTTGAATGTAGGGTCTATTAAACAAACCTACAAACCAGGGCAATTTTATTCTAAAGGAGAAGAAAAAGGATACTTTTCTTTTGGAGGGTCAACTGTAGTAGCTTTGTTTAAAAAAAACACTATTTTTTTTGATAAAGATCTTGTAGAGAATTCATTGAAAAAAATAGAAACACTATGTTTCATGGGCCAATCATTAGGAAAGGTTATTTCTAAGTAATTAAGCTCGATTTTAAAGACATATTTTGATATGTCAGGATATGCTAGGTTATTTGTATTGACGTTGTGTCATGTTGGTCCTGTCTTTTTCGTTTATTGGATTATTTTTTGGACTTGTTGTCTGTTTAGGACTCAAGTTTCGATCCCGTATGTTGCATCTTTCTAAGATACCCATATTGCGATCTTCAGATGATTTATTAAAAGATGTTGGTTATTTTTTCTCTTTAGAGCAATGGGAAAAAGCAGAACATGCTCTTAAAAAATTATCTAAAGATCGTCGTTATTACCGCCAAACTTTATTATTTTTTTCCTATCTGTATAGACATACTAATCGATTTGCAGCAGCCTTAAATATTGTTCATGAAGGCATTGAGTTGTTTCCTGATGAAAAACGATTTTCTCTTGAAAAAGCTTTAGCATCTTTATCTTTTGGTAATACAGAAGAAGCCCTTTCTTCATTTGAAAGAGCTTTTTCTTTAATTTGGGAAGAAGGAGATAGATTAAGTTATGCAAAAGCTTTACTATTTTCAGGGCAATTTCATAAAAGTTTATCAATTTTACAGCCGTTATCAAAAATTTTACCATCATCTGAAGTATGGGAACTATTAGGGCAGGTATTATTTGAGCTTCAAGATTGGGCCCAATCTTTTATTATGTATGAAAAAGCTTTAGACAGTGGAAAAGAAAAAGGGCAAATCTTAGAAAAATTGGGACATTTATCTAGAAAATTAGGAAATGTTGATCAAGCAACCCATTTTTTTAAAATGTTATTACAGAAAAAAACTGGATCCATGGCAGCAGGATTATTTGGGTTAGGTTTATGTGCAGAAGACAAGGGTCATTACCATAAGGCATTTTTAATTTATCAAGCTTCTTTGTCCAAAGGAGCCTTTTCTCCTTTTATTTTAAAGCATGCAGGACTATGCGCTTTAAGGGAAGGAGCCTTCTTTCTTGCTGAAGAATACTTATCTTCAGTATTAAATTTACAAACACAAAGTGCTAGAGACCCTAATGTAATGTTATATTATGGACTAGCTTGTGAATATCAAAAAAAATGGCAAAAAGCAGAAACAATTTATTTAAAATTGTTAGCAGAGTATAAAAATTATACTGCTGCATATAAAGCTTTAGCACGACTTTTTTCTAAAGGATTATCAAGATTTTTGTCTCCAGAGGAAGGATTAAAGATGGCGCAAATAATTATGGAAATAGAAAAAAGTGATGCTGCATTAGATATTTTTAATGCCTGTCAACAACGGATATTTTCTGATAAAAGAGACGCTATTAGAAACAATAGACCACCTATATCTTGGAAAGGAACGAGACGAAGGCGTATTTTTGGAGAGGCATCAGTGGATCAAACCTTGGCTGCCTAGGTTACTATCTTGTATATTCATGTATGAGAAATGGTCTTTAAGAAGATTTTTTTTTTTGATTTGTATAAACTTTGACTTTTTCAATTAGGACACTTTTTTCTCTGCTGAGTGGGTACAGAAAAAATGTTTTTGCAATTTGCGTGCATGCTCATGTTTGGTTTAATAAAAAAATGTTTTGGTTCTTCTCAAGATCGTGTTTTACGACGGTTTAGAAAAATTGTAGAAAAGGTTTCACATTGGGAAAAAACATATGTTTTTTTCAGTGAAAAAGATTTACAAAATAAAACTTGTGAATTGAAAGAAAGATACATCCAGGGAGAAACGTTAGATATGCTACTTCCAGAAGCGTATGGGCTAGTAAAACAAGCTTGTCGTCTTATGGTTGGCAGAGAAATAGCTGTTTCTGGATATGATCAAAAATGGGATATGATCCCTTATGATGTACAGGTTTTAGGAGCTATAGCTATGCATAAGGGCTATATCTCAGAAATGCAAACAGGAGAAGGAAAGACATTAACAGCTTCTATGCCACTATATCTTAATGCACTTTCTGGACAATCTGTCCATTTAGTTACTGTAAATGATTATTTAGCACAAAGAGATTCTGAATGGGTGGGTGCTGTTTTAAAATTATTAGGGCTATCTTTAGGAGTTTTAACTCAAGATATTCCTTTGGCTAATAGAAAAGAAATTTATCAAAGAGATGTAGTCTATGGGACTGCTTCAGAATTTGGATTTGACTATCTTCGGGATAATGCAATGGCAACATCTAAAGATGAGCAAGTTCAACGAGGTTTTAATTTTGCTATAATTGATGAAATAGATTCAGTTTTGATTGATGAAGCAAGGACGCCTTTAATTATTTCAGGGCCATCAACTAAAAGCTCACAAATGTATGATGTATTAAAGGAGGATGTAGCACAGTTAGTACGCTCTCAAAGAGAGCTTTGTACATCTATGGCAGAGAAAGCCAAAAATACAATAATGATGTTTTGGGATTTAGAGATACTCCCTAAAGATAAAAAATCTTTAGAAAAGCTTAATGAGGCTACACAAAAATTATGGCTTATTAGTAAAGGAATGCCATTGAATCCTATAGTACGTCAAGCTCGGGAGAATCCAGATATAAGAGTCCTTATTGATAAGTGGGATCTTTATTATCATAATGACCAAAACAAAGAAGAAAAGACTCGTATTTTATCTGTTTTATTTTTTGTATTGGATGAAAAAGGGAATGAATTTGAACTTACTGATAAAGGTATTCAGGAATGGAGTCGTTTACAAGAAGGATCAGTTGATGATTTTATAATGCTTGATTTAGGGGAAGCCTATTTTCATATCGATGAAGATAGTTCATTATCTTTACAAGATAAGACCCAAAAAAAATTAGAAGTAAATGAAGAAGACATAAAGCGCAAAGAAAGAGCTCATAATTTACATCAATTGTTAAGGGCACATCTTCTTATGGAGAAAGATGTGGATTATATTATTGAGCATGGAAAAATCATTATTATTGATGAACATACAGGACGACCTCAGCCAGGACGTCGTTTTAGTGATGGATTACATCAGGCTATTGAAGCTAAAGAATGCTTAAAAGTACAAAAAGAAACACAGACATACGCAACAGTCACTCTGCAAAATTATTTTCGCTTATATACTAAATTGGCAGGGATGACAGGAACAGCTATTACAGAATCGTCTGAATTTAAAGAAATTTATAAATTACATGTTTTACAAATTCCAACATATAAAATGTGTCGTCGTATTGATTCTAATGATGAATTTTACATGACAGAAAGGGAAAAGTACCAAGCAATTTTAAAAGAGATAGAAGACGTGCACCGTAAAGGGCGTCCTATTTTAGTTGGAACAGAATCTGTAGAAATTTCTGAAAAGCTTTCTCGAATTTTGAAGAGATCTAATATTCCACATGCAGTTTTAAATGCTAAAAATCATGCTCAAGAAGCTGAAATTATTGCTCAAGCAGGTGCTAAAGGTGCTGTCACAGTTGCTACAAATATGGCTGGTCGTGGTACTGATATTAAGTTGCAAGAAGGTACTGCTGTATTAGGTGGGTTGTACGTTATAGGGACAACAAGGAATCAATCAAGAAGAATTGATAGGCAATTACGTGGTCGATGTGCTCGATTGGGTGATCCAGGTAGTGCTAAATTCTTTCTTTCATTTGAAGACCAATTAATGAGGCTCTTTGCTTCACCTAAGATGAATGCATTGATTCGTCGTTTTAGGCCACCTGAAGGAGCAGCTATTTCTGATAGAATGTTAAATAGGTTGATAGAAACAGCTCAAAAAAGAGTAGAAGGACGGAATTACACAATTAGAAAACATACACTAGAATATGATGATGTAATGAGTCATCAAAGAAAATCAATGTATGAGTTCAGGAATGAAATACTAGCTTCAAAGAACCTTGTAGAAAAAGCCTGTGATATTTTAGGACAAACTTGTGTAGATATTGTGGAAGACAGTGTTGATAAATCAAAATCTCATTTAGGCAATGCTCTTTTTGAAGAAAATTTTATGGCTATATTTCCCTTAAGTATTGAAGTGAGTAGTGTAGATTTTTCTACTCCAAGTTTATTGATCAAAAAATCTTCTCAAGCAGTAATAGATTTTTTTACTGAAAAGTACGAAGCCACAGCTTCAGACTTACTCAAGGTACAAGCAGAAGTCTCAGTATTAGACGTGTATAATGATATATTATGCTCATTGTTTGTTACCCATATTGATGGACTATGGCAAGCGCACTTAGAGTATATGGATTTATTGAGAACAGAGGTTAATCTTCGGACCATTGGGCAAAAAGATCCATTGGTTGAATTTAAGAAAGAAGGATTCTTATTATTTAATCTTTTAGCTAAAAACTTAAGAAAAGAGATTTCTAAAAGTTTGATTCGCTTGAATATTGGTATAGAAGGCCAAAATAATGCACATCAATCCCCATCTTTATTATCTTCTCGAGGAACTTCCTTTGGAGGCACTCTTGATTATAATTTACATCCTCAGTAAATGGAAAAAAATATTTTTGTAAAAATTAAATATTGATAAAAAAAAGATTCATACCATACGTATATCTTATGCATACGTTTAGTATGAATCTTGGTTCAGATTAAATTTGTGTTATAATCACACAAAACGATTCCAAATATCCCATGTAGTATCAGTATAGTGACGTACCCAGAATGAAGATCTAGAATCTGCTACTAAAAATTGCAAACAATGATCCTCAGTTACTGGCACACAGAAAAGTAAGCTATTTTCACTAGAAGAAAAGCCTTCTGGGTGATTTTCAAATTTTTCTACACCAGTAAGATCAAAAAGATTTGTTTCTAAAAGAGTATTTAGATCTAAATTTTCTTGTTCTGTTGGTTTATCACTTTTAATGGCATACCACGATGTCCATTCTTCTGTTTCAATACGTGCAAATACAGCATTGCTTGCAGCTAGATAAAATTGACGTACATGTGTTTCAAGAATATCTTTACCTAAAACAAGCAACATATCACCAGCAGGATTACCTTCTTCAGTGTAAATCCCAGTGGTGACATATTCATCTAAAGTAGTTTCTTCACTAGTTTGAGTACTATCAGTAGTGCTGTCATTATCAAGAATATCTATTTCTTCAATCGTTGATTCTGATGCTGTATCAGCAAGAGTTGTTTCTTCAATGATTTGTTCTGCATCTTCACTATTTGTATCAAGACTCATAACATCCTCCCATGGTCTTTTAAATGGTTTCAATTAATACAGTACTTAATAGCAATAGATGGCTTTTATTAAAAATAAAATATTACAAAAGCATTAACTTTTTTTATTTTGCTTAGGTTTTTCTTTTATTTTTAAAACAAAAGGGATGCCATAATAGTTATACTTTTCTCTAATAACTCTTTTTAAATATTTCTCATAATCCTTTGTAAGTAAAGATGCTGAATTAACAAAAAGGTTAAATTGAACTGGCGAATAGTTACGTGTTTGAGTAGCAAAATAGATGCGTAATCTACGATGATTAATAAAAGGAGGATAATGAGTACAAACAGCTTCTTCTAATAGTTTATTAAAGCCATGTGTAGGTATTTTATGATGAACTTTTTGATGTAATGCATAAACAGCAGGAAAAATTTTATGTAAATTTTTATGATGTTTAGCTGAAACAAAGACTGTAGGTGCATGTGATAAGAAACTATTGAATCCACGAAGGTCTTGAAGGTAGTGCTCCATGCGAGTACCTTCATTAAGATCCCATTTATTAATGATAATAAGTGAAGGTTTGCCTCTTTTCTCAATGATATTTAAAATAGTTTTTTCAAATTCAGAAAGCCCTTTTGTTGTATCAAGAACTAGTAAGCAAATATCTGCTCGAGAAATAGCTTTTTCAGAACGTACAATAGAAATATGATCAGCAGGGCTTTTTAAAACATTTTTTCTCCGTATGCCAGCAGTATCAATAAGCGTGAAAGCAATATCATCAAAAATAAATGGAACATCTAAATTATCACGTGTGGTACCAGGTATATTTGTTGCTAAACAGCGTTCTTCGCCAATAAGGGCATTGATTAATGTAGATTTACCTACATTTGGGCTACCAATTAAAGCCACTTTAATAGGCGCCGATGGAGTAGTTGAGGAATTGTCTTCAAGAGTTTCCACATCTTCAGCATCTATTAAAAATTCATTTTCTGAGTCATCATTAAGAAGAGGGTCTTCTACAGCAACAGTAGAAGGATTACGAAGAGCTATCATTTGCTCAAGAGTATCTAGTAGATTATCAGTTCCAAGACCATGTGCTGCTGAAATGGGAATGACATGTTCAAAGCCTAAACCATAAAATTCACATGATCGGTTAGCGTGATGAATAGATTCAGCTTTATTGGCAGCAACAATTACAGGTTTGTCAGTTTGAAGTAATTCTTTGGCGATTTCTTGATCTTGTACTGTAATTCCACATCTAATATCAGTAACAAAAATCAAAGCATCAGCTTCTTTAACAGCTTGCCTAATTTGATATATAATACCATCTTTAAAGGGATCTGTACCAAAACGATCCATACCACCAGTATCTATTAATTTTAATTGAGTAGTAGCTCTACAGCGTAGATCTCCATAAAGACGATCTCTAGTTGTGCCTTCTTCTTCAGAAACTATAGCAAGTGAGCAGCGGCAGAGACGATTAAATAAAGAAGATTTACCAACATTTGGGCGTCCTACAATGGCTATATGTAACATGCAATTCCAATTATTCTATTATTTTTAAGAAAAGATCATAAATATGAATAAGATAAATAAAAAGAAATTAATTAGAATTAAGGGTTATAGCAACCTTAGTCAATAAAAATAAAAACAATATCAAAAATCGTTTTTTAAAAGAGTTAATATTTGTATTTTGTCACAAGTATTTAATTGTATTGCAATTTTTTCACTTTTTCTTAGTAAATTACCCATTTTTTTTCCTGGTAGGACTCCTTTTTTTATTAAATCATCAGAAGATAAAGGAAATTTTTTTTCTGCAGCACGTAAAATATGAGGTTTATAATGAATTTGATAATCATTAATTTTTTGTAAAAATTGCTCTTTTTCTTCAAGGCTAGATAGGAGTAAAAGGTGAAGTTCAATAACATGTTTTACTCCAGGTTTACAGAAAAAATGAATGCTTTCTACAGATGGAGTTAATGGAAAAAGAATACAAAGAGATTCATTCCATAATAATGCTAAATCATGATCTTTTTTTGATACTTTAAGATCTAATAAAGCAACAGGCCAAATATTTGCAGAAAAAATCTTAAATAAAGGGGCCAAAAAAATGGGTAAAGGTAAATATTTAACACATTTTTTTAAATAATGAGCTTCTTTTTTAAAATGAAAAAAAGAAATATTTTTAAATACAGGAAAAATTTGTTGTAAAAGACCTGATGCATACATCAGCATTAGAAAACGATATTTATAAGGAGATTGTTCTAATTTAGTAAATTCTTGATGAACCCGTTCTTTGGAAACAGAAGGGTATAAGAAGGAATGTTCATGTAAAATGGCTTTATTCGTTTCTTTATCAATTTTAAAATTTAAAGTAGCGGCAAATCTGCATGCTCTTACCATTCGTAAGCGGTCTTCAGCAAAGCGTAATACAGGTTGACCAACAGTACGAATTAATTTTTTTTTAATATCTGTGAGACCTTGCACATGATCAATGATTGTATTATCAAAAGGGTTATAGAACAGTGCATTGATAGTAAAATCTCTACGTAAACTATCAGTGATAATAGACCCCATTTTTATTGAGGTAGGATGACGTCCATCTTCATATGTGCCATCTTCTCTAAAAGAAGAAACATCAAAAGAAAAGTTATTGATTATAACAACAACAATACCAAACGCAGCACCAATTAAGAGAGTTTTTGGAAATAATTTGATAATCTCTTCAACAGAAGCATCTGTAGCAATATCAATATCTATAGAGGGGATATGTAAGAGCATATCTCGGACATATCCTCCTACAAAAAATGCTTTAAAACCATGTTGAGCTAACACATGGATAACTTCTTTGGCAGAAGCAATTTTGTTGGTCATAGGGGACCTATATCAATATTGCTACTGAGCACCTGAACGAATAACAATAGGAGGAGTATTGTGTAAAACAGTACTTTCTTCAATGCGGATCTCAGTGATTGAACTATCAGAAGGAACATCAAACATTAAATCCCTTAAAAGATTTTCTAGAATCATTCGTAAAGCACGCGCGCCAGTTTTAGTTTCTTTTGCTTTTTGGGCAATAGCAAATAATGCAGGTTCTTCAACAATAAGAGAGACATTTTCTTCAGCAAAAAGTTCTGTATATTGTTTTACAACTGCATTTTTTGGTTTTGTAAGAATATCTACTAAATTATCTAAAGAAAGTTCATTACAGCTAACAATACAGTTAAATCGACCAGTAAATTCTGGAATCATTCCAAAAGTAACAAGATCTTCAGTAGAAACTTCAGATAAAAGCCAACTTTTATCATCCAAAAAAACAATATCATTATTTTGTTTATTTTTATCCGCTTCTCCAGAAAACCCAATAGAACTTCTTCCAAGGCGTTTAGCAATAATTTTATCTAAATGAACAAAAGCACCACCAACAATAAATAGGATATTTTCAGTGCTTACGCGAATATATTCTTGATGAGGATGTTTTCGTCCTCCTTTAGGAGGAACGCTTGCTGTTGTTCCTTCAATAATTTTTAATAAGGCTTGTTGAACTCCTTCTCCTGAAACATCTCTTGTAATAGAAACATTTGCAGTAGTGCGACCAATTTTATCTATTTCATCGATATAGATAATGCCACGTTCTGCTAAAGCAACGTCATAGTCAGCAGCTTGAAGAAGGCGAAGAATAATATTTTCTACATCTTCTCCAACATAGCCAGCTTCTGTTAATGTAGTTGCATCAGCAATAGTAAAAGGAACATCTAAAATTTTTGCTAAAGTTTTAGCTATTAGAGTTTTTCCTGATCCAGTTGGTCCTAGCAAAAGTACATTAGATTTAGAGTAAGACACTTCTTTATTAGCTTTGAGTGCTCTAATACGTTTGTAATGATTATAGACAGCTACAGCAATAGTTTTTTTTGCTTTATCTTGTCCAACAACAAATTCATCAATATGTTCTTTGAGTTCAGCAGGTTTAAATACAGTCAGCTCTTTTGATTCAGGTGTATTAGGCGCTACCTCAGGAGGTAAAACCACTGGTTTATCCAAAATACCAGCACATAATTGAATACAGCCATCACAGATATAAACATCAGAAGGACCAGAGACAAGTTTTTCTACTTCTTTTTCTGTTTTACCACAAAAAGAACAAGTAGCTATTTCATTATTTTTTTTGCTCATATGTGCAATTATTTGTTTTCTTTAATTGATTCTTTTGCAGAGACGACCAATTTATCAATAAGACCATATTCAATAGCTTGTTGAGGGCCCATAAAAAAATCACGTTCTGAGTCAAGTTTAATTTTTTCAATAGGTTGGCCAGTACATTCAGCTAATATATGAGCTAAATGGTCTTTTAAGGTAAGAATTTCAGCAGCCTGTAATTGTATATCTGCAGAAGTTCCTATGATTCCCCCAGAAGGTTGATGAATCATCATGCGACTATGAGGTAAAGCAAAACGTTTACCTTTAGTTCCTGCTGCAAGAAGCAAAGCGCCCATTGAAGCAGCTTGTCCAATACAATAGGTGCTCACATCACATCCCAAAAAGCGAATTGTATCATAGATGGCTAAGCCAGCAGTGATATAACCACCAGGAGAATTAATAAAAATTTGAATGTCTTTTTTTGGGTCTTCAGACATTAAGAAAAGCAACTGAGCGATAACTGTATTAGCTAAGCCTTCCGTAATTTCTTGACCTATTATAACAATGCGGTCTTTCAAAAGACGGGAATAAATATCCATGGCACGTTCGCCACGACCAGTATCTTCTACTACATAAGGTACCAAAGCCATAATTAGGTATCCCCTAAAGGTATGCTTAATAAAGGATCAAAGTTTATGCTGATTTTTGGAACAGGTCAAGAATTTTGTGGAGTCTCCTCTACTTTTATTAACGCTATTTCAAAGGCTTTTTTACAAATAAGACGTTCTTTAGCAAAGGCAATCAATTCTCGAATCTCTTGAGTATTCATATCTTTTGTTGAAAGACCTTGTTGAATATTTTCCTGAGCACACTGTTGAATTTCAGCATTCATTTCTTCTTTAGAGATAGCAAGATTTTCTTGAGAGAAAATTTGCTGAGCTAAGAAGAATAATTTCATATTATTATTTGCTTTTAAGGAAAATTCATCGCGAATAGTTTGTTTTTTTTCAGCAAGTTCTTCATCAGAGATACCATTTACAAAACGTAGATTTAATAAATGTTCACGAATAACTTTTTCTAAAGGTTGCTTGTTAACAAAAGAAGCAGGGATGTCAAAATCATAAGCAGCACAAAGCGCTTCTTCTACTTGCTGTAATCTTTTTTCTTTTACATCAAGAGATGATCGATTTTTTAATTGAATGGTTACTTTATTTTGTAAATCTTCTAAAGATTCTGCATGGATAGATTTAAAAAATTCATCATCTAGCTCAGGAAGTTGAGGTGTGACAATATCATTTATTGTGAAAGTAATAGTATCTCCTTGAACCCAAGATGTTATTTCAGGATCTTTGACAACTTCTTCTACTAAAGCACCAATTTTTTTTCCTATAAGAATAGAACGAATAGATGAGCCCAGATCATTGCTTTGCAAAGAAAAACGTTTTTTTTCAAAAAGCGTTACTTGAGAATGAGCAGAAGCAAGAGAAGCAGAAAGAATGATATAATCATCTTCTTGAACGACAGCTTCGTCTGAGTTACGGCTTTCCCATTTAGCAAAAAAGAAACGAATGTGCTCAATTTGTTTAGCAATATCATCATCAGAAATAGGATGAATCTCTTCCTGAGCAGGTATCTTTATATTTTCCCATGATATGACTGGAATAGAAGGAAAACGCTCATAATTTATAGCGATTCGAGCACCTTCTGATTCTGAACATGAAAGAACTTCGACTTTCTGGAGACTATCATTATTAAATAAGCGAGTATTAGTAATAGCAATGCCATCTTTAATAGCATGATCTATCAGAGACCGATGCCAGTCTTTGGTTAGACGTTCTTCATAACGTTGTTTTATAATTTCTGCTGGCGCTTTGCCCTTGCGAAATCCAGGTAAAGAAATTTCTTTACGAAGTTGCTGTAGAGAACTTTCATAAATTTTAAGAGTTTTTGAAGGGAAGAAATGAACTACAGCTTTGACAGCACAGCCAGGTTCTTCTTGAATTTCAACAGTAATATCATCGTTAACAAAAGATGGATTCACAAGGCCTCAATAATACAGAAATGAATTTGAAGGCAAAAATAAGGCATATCATAAAAGAATAAGGTGTCTTATTTTTTGCGTTGAAGGAGTGTTATATCCTTCTAAAAAAACTAAAGCGGGTGATGAGATTCGAACTCACGACTTCCACGTTGGCAACGTGACACTCTACCGCTGAGTTACACCCGCATGAACACTAAAGCAACGCAGAATTTTAAGATGAAAAGGTTTTTTTAGCAAGAAAGATTCTTTTTTAAGGATAATTCATTTCTAATAAAATTTTTCATTGATTTCGAGTCTTACAAAAGGGTACAAGTTAGCAAGACTAGGTCGACCACGTATAGAGGACGAATGCTTAATTTTCGTAAGTTAAGAAGAGATTTTGCTGCTGCCGTTTTACAAGAAGGTAAAGAGCTATTTGATAAAAAATCTATTGTTGACGCAAAAATTTTACACATTGATGGCGAGATTGTTCGGTTAAGCGCGAATATAAAAGGTGCTTATGACAATTGCTATGAAAGTGAAATAGAAATTGATCGGAGTGAATCTGAGACAGTCGATTCTAACTGTGATTGTAGTTATACATATGATTGTCAGCACATTGTGGCATTACTTTTTTATTTAGAAATTCATTTTGATGCGATGGTAGTATCGTATTCTCAAGAAGCGAATTTAGAAGCTGTGCAGAATATTGATGAAGAAGTAAAAAAAGAGCTTAAAGAAGCTTTTGAATATGCAGCTAATAAAGAAGAAGTAAGGAAAGATCAGCAACATCAAAAAGAAATTTTGAGTGAATATATTGCTGCGTCAAAAGTTCTTAGTGCAAGTCCATTTTTCTTGCCAGCTGAACATTTAAAAGAAGATTTAGCAGAGTTAGGAATCATTTTTGTTAGTGGTAGCCGAGAAGAAATTTTTTGCCCATTTCATTCTGTTGATTTTCAAATTTTTCTTAGATTGCCTAATCGGTCAAAACCTATTTATGTTCCAAATGTAAAAGCATTTTTAGAAGCAGTACATTATCAAGAACCAATTGTTTTGTCTGGAAAAAGATTTTTTTTCACCTTAAAATCTTTTGAATCCAGAGATCAGGAAAGCTTACATTTGTTATTTAGGTACGCCTGTTATGCAAATCCTGGCATAGAAGAAAGATTTTTAAAATCAGCACAATTACCAGCTGCTGCATTAGGTAAATTATTAGCTAAAGCATACGATGCTTCATTAATGGCGCCTAGAAATAATTTATTGGTTGTTTCGGATGGTAAACAACCTTTTGCGGGGTTATTTTTAGGTAATTTAGAAGACCCTTTATGGTGGTCTTCAATACCATCTAAAGTAAAATTTATATTAGATCGTTTTGAATCTCCTTATCGGGCTTTATTATTAACTCCATTGATTTCATTTGGTGAAGAAGAGACTTCTCCAGAAAAATTATTTTTGTTGGAGTCAGATGCACCTGGTTTGATTCATGAAGCTGTCTATTATCGTTTTGTTCCTCAGATTAAAAGAAATCATTTAAGATCTCTTTTAAGACTTCGAGAAATTACAGTTCCAGAAGCTCTTTTTGGTACTTTTGTTGAAAATGCTTTGCCTGTATTGAAAAGTTATGCAGATGTCATTAATACAGAGGTGTTAGATTCAGTTACTACCTTGCCATATGTAGGAAATATTCAAGGTGTATGCGAGATGAGTTATTTAAATGGAGAGTTAGAGGCACATCTATTTTTCATTTATAATGATGCTAAAATTTCTGTAGCGTCTAATCAGCTACAATATAAAACTGTAGCAGGCTTCATTGGAACAGATGGTATTTTATCAAGAAATTTAGTAGAAGAAAGAAAGATCTCTGAAGAGGTGTTCGCTGATTTTATTTATGATGAGAAGGATGGAGTTTATCGCTTAAAAAGTGAGAAAAAGATCGTTGATTTTATGACAGAAACGATTCCTAAAAATCAATATAGAATGACATTTCAGTGTCCAGAAAATTTGTCAGAACAATTTATATATGATGAAACTCATTTTGAGTTAGATTTCCAATGTAGTGATTCAGTGGATACGTATGAAGTTCGTCTTAAAGTAAATGGCTTATTAAAAGGTATTCATTTAGATCTACTATGGGACTGTATAGGTTCTAAAAAATGTTATGTAGAACTACCTGTTAAACGTTGTAATAATGTGTTAAAGGCTAAAAAAAGCTATAAACATATACCTACAAAATTACCACGTATTTTGGTCTTAGATTTAGAAAAACTTGTTCCATTAGTTCAAATTTTTAATGAGATAGGATTTCGTGTTTTAGATGATATGGTAGAAAAGCGACCATTGTGGAGTTTGACAAGTATTCATCAAGATCAGTTTGAGTCATTGCCTATTACTATGACGATATGTCCAGAATTAGAAGAAATTCAAAAACAGATTAGAGGAGAAATTTCCTTTGATGCTAAAGATATTCCAATGGCTATTCGGGCAACACTAAGAAAATATCAAGTGGAAGGTGTTCAATGGCTAGAAAGACTTCGCAAGATGCACTTGAATGGAATTTTAGCAGATGATATGGGATTGGGGAAAACGTTACAGGCTATCATTGCTATTACACAAAGTAAAGCAGAGAACCCAAAAGCACAGTCCTTAGTCGTTTGCCCAACATCTTTAGTATATAATTGGAAAGAGGAATTTCGCAAATTTAATCCAGAATTAGAGACATTAGCAGTGGATGGTATTCCAATGCAAAGACGGAAGCAGCTAAAGTCGTTGGAGCATTATGATGTTATTATTACTTCCTATAATCTTTTACAAAAGGATATAGAGATCTATAAAGACATTAAGTTTGATTATATGATTTTAGATGAAGCGCACCATATCAAAAATAGAACAACAAGAAACGCTAAATCTGTAAAAGCTATAGCTGCGACTCATCGATTAATATTAACAGGAACCCCTATAGAAAATTCATTAGAAGAGCTTTGGAGTTTATTTGACTTCTTAATGCCAGGATTTTTAAGTACTTATGATCGATTTGTTGGGAAATATATCCGTAATTGTGGATTTATGGGCAATAAGACAGATAATTTAGAAGCTTTAAAAAAGAAAGTAGCACCTTTTATCTTAAGACGTATGAAAGAGGATGTATTAGAAGACCTTCCACCAGTGTCAGAAATTTTGTATCATTGTCATTTAACCGATTCACAGAAAGAGTTGTATCAATCTTATGCTGCATCAGCCAAAGTGGAATTATCACGCTTAGTAAAACAAGAAGGCTTTGATAAGATTCATATTCATGTATTAGCTACATTGACTCGATTAAAACAAATTTGTTGTCATCCAGCAATTTTTGCAAAAGATAAGCATGAAGCTGGTGATTCTGCTAAATATGATATGTTAATAGAATTGTTACTTTCCTTAATTGAGGGTGGCCATAAAACAGTTGTTTTCAGTCAATATACAAAAATGTTAACTATTATGAAGACTGATCTTGAGGAAAGAGGTATAGCCTTTATGTATTTAGATGGGTCTACAAAAAATCGATTGGATATTGTGAATCGATTTAATGATGATCCAAATATCCCTATCTTTCTTGTTTCATTGAAAGCAGGAGGAACAGGCTTAAACTTAGTGGGAGCTGATACAGTTATTCATTATGATATGTGGTGGAATCCTGCTGTAGAGAATCAGGCCACAGATCGTGTGCGTAGAATAGGTCAGCGTCGTTCAGTGTCGTCTTATAAATTGGTAACATTGAATACAATAGAAGAAAAGATTTTGCAAATGCAAAATAAGAAAAGATCCTTGGTTAAGAAAGTCATCAGTACTGATGATGAGGTTATTTATAAATTGACCTGGGAAGAAGTATTAGAATTATTGCAGACTTAGGTAGGGTATGACTCATAACCGACATCATCATTGGAAAACGTTTTGTAACGCTATGTATAACACAACGTTAAAACGTTTAGATAAAGTATTTAACTTTTTTTCTGGAAATGTAGGAATTGACTTAGGTACAGCAAACACGCTAGTTTATGTTCGTGGGCGAGGAATTGTTTTAAGTGAACCTTCTGTGGTAGCAGTAGATGCACAAACAGGAGAAGTTCTTGCTGTCGGGCATAAGGCCAAAGCTATGTTAGGCAAAACACCAAGAAAGATTTTAGCTGTTCGTCCTATGAAAGATGGGGTAATTGCTGATTTTGAAATTGCTGAAGGAATGTTAAAAGCTTTAATTAAACGGGTTACTCCAGCAAGAAGTTTATTTCGGCCTAAAATTTTAATAGCTGTCCCATCAGGTATTACAGGCGTAGAAAAAAGAGCAGTAGAAGATTCAGCCCTACATGCTGGAGCACAAGAAGTTATTTTAATTGAAGAGCCAATGGCAGCTGCTATTGGTGTAGATTTACCTGTTCATGAACCTGCTGCAAGTATGATTATTGATATTGGTGGTGGGACTACAGAAATAGCTATTATTTCATTAGGTGGTATTGTTGAATCGCGATCTCTTCGAATCGCAGGGGATGAATTCGATGAATGCATCATTAATTATATGCGTAGAACATATAATTTAATGATTGGACCTCGTACTGCTGAAGAAATTAAAATTACCATAGGCTCTGCTTTTCCATTAGGGGATAAAGAGTTAGAGATGGAAGTAAGAGGTCGTGATCAAGTAGCAGGACTTCCAATTACTAAACGTATTAATTCTGTCGAAATTAGAGAGTGTTTAGCAGAGCCTATTCAACAAATCATAGAATGTGTTCGATTAACTCTAGAAAAATGTCCACCTGAACTTTCTGCAGATTTAGTAGAAAGAGGAATGGTTTTAGCAGGAGGAGGAGCTCTTATTAAAGGACTGGATAGAGCTCTTACAAAAAACACAGGATTGCCTGTAATTATAGCGCCACATCCATTATTAGCAGTTTGTTTAGGTACAGGAAAAGCTTTAGAGCATTTAGATAAATTTAAAAAGAAACGTGGTCTTCTATAGAGTCAATCTATAGAGATTATATTTATGAAGGTCTTATAATAAAATTTATGTAAAATTGTTTTACATAAATTTTTTTATTGGCCATTTCTTCCATCATGGTATCGTGGTCTTCGCTTCATAAAATCATGCTTTTATATATTTAATTTATTGTTTTTTATAAGAGGTTTTTAATCATAGAGTTGACTCTTTTATTGCTTTAGTGGCTTTTTTTAATCTATTTTTTATAATTTATTTTTAATAAAATGAAATAAATATAAAAGGTTTCAATTATGTCTTTGGAGATATTATCTGGTATAAAACAGAATTTTCCACACTTAATCGAAATGACATTAACAAATCAATTTTCAGCCAAATTTTCCCGATTAGATCATTATTCTGATTTAAAAAATTTATGTGATTATCATTCATCTGTATCTTTATTCAATCAATTACAGCCAGTTCAAAATGTATTAAAAATATTAGCAACGAAAGATACTTGTATAGAGCGTAAAAAATTAATTAATCAGGAAAGCCTTAATTATAAAATATTAGAAAAAGAAGAGCTGAGTTTAAAGGTACTTGGCAGCACTTCTCCTTCAACAACAGTAACATCAGCAGTCGGATCATTAAGTTTTTCAGGTGAACTCAATAACGATACGATGGTGGTAGCTTATAAATTATGGAAAATTGTTAATGGCTTACAAGATAGCTTATCGAACAGTAATTTAATTCAAACATTAGATGGGGTAGTCACTAAATTATCAAATTTAGTAGACAAAGGAATAGCCGGAAAATTATCTCTTAGTGATGCTAATTTTGTAAATGAACTGCCTTCTTTTATTGGAGAACAAGCAAGTAGTATCTGGAGTCAAAAACAAGAAGCTGCATTTTGGACCTCTGTAAAAACATTATTCAAGAAAGTTGTAGAGGTGGCAAAGGCAAAAATTGCAACTTTTGAGGAAAAAGCAGCTTCTCTTGAAAATTATTTCAATATGTTTCTTACCCTTTCTCAAGGACAACAGTTAGTTGAAGAAGCTGTAAAGACTATTCAACAGCAAGTTAACTTGATTGTTTCAACAGCAATAACACCTGGAATTGATGTTGTAACATATGGATTAATGAACAGTGGGAATGATATTTTACAAATTCTTTCTGATCTAAAGAACACTATTTATGATAATTTAAAAGCAGGGACTACTCCAAGCGCATTAAAAAACTATTCAGAAGAGTTAAAAAGCTATATTAACACATTGCTAGAAATGCCTTTATCTAATACTTATAGCTTAGGATTTTTTATGGGAATCCAAGAAAGTATTTATCAGTTGCGAAATAAATTAGCAGAAAATCAAGGGATAGCAGAAAGAGCTGATATTGTTAGTACAGTAGGAAAAATTACGATAAATGATTATTTTTCTACTGATTTATCAGATCCAATTACTAAGTTCAAGGATTCGTTAAATAATACAACTCTCAATCCAACAGGAGCGCAACAGCTAAGTTGTTTTGACCAAGTGTTCTTTGTTCGCATAGCGCCTGCTGCAGATGAATATGAAGTAGATTCAAAGGTTTCTCTGGCTATTTATAAGTCATTAGCTAAATTACAATTAAGTAAACTACAGGCTCATCTTGTGACACAAGAAGAAGCAAAAACAAAATGTAATACAAAGTATGAAGAAGCGCAATCAACACTAACAAGTGACTATCAGAGCAAGTTACAGGGAATTCAAGAGAAAAAAAATCTTTTACAAGGATATCAGTCTATAGTCGATGTTGCTAGCGCAGGGTTAAATGCATATGATGTATTAGCATCTAAATATCAATCTTTAATGATTAATAATTTCATTCCTAAACAAGATCGTTATCTTAATTCGATGGTGCATGATATGAATTACGCAGGGGTGGGAATGGACCTGTATAATCAACTGAGAGCCAAGCTACCAGGAGTTGTTTCTGCTGTTGCTCACTATAATTTAAGTAATTGCTTGAACCAAGCAAATACTCAGAATATTACATCTGCATTTGATGTAACTAGATCAGCATTAACAGCTTCTAGACGTCGTATATATAATGATCTTGTTTTAGTAGATGATGCATTAAGGCTATGTAATCAATTAATAATAAATATGGAAGATGATGTTAAATTTGGTTCTTTAGAAAAAAATCAATTGATTATGGAATTAACTAATATGAAATATTCCTTAACAGCTGCAGCAGATCAAGGAACTAAATTATACAATTTTGTAAATCTTCTATCAATTACTGGCATAACAGATAAAACAAAAACAAATATTTTTAATGTGGAAGGGCCAGCAGAATGGCCTTATGCATTACCTTTTTTAGAACAGCAATTTATTACAGGTAATAAAAAGCAGATCTTTGAAGGAGGAATATCCACTATTGGGAATCTTTTACAGAGTGGTTATGCTAATTATGCTGATCAAGGCCAAGCGCAGCAATTAACATTGAACCTAGAAGTAAATGCTGTACAACAGGAATGGACGATTATTACAACAGGACTACATTTATTAGGAAGATTGTACATGACATTAGCCAGTAAATTTAAATGTAAAAGATCTCATTAATTATAAACTCTTTGGAGAAGATAATGTACGTCAGTAGCTCAAATGATCTATATCAGAACCCATCAGGACAAGAAGGTATAGATTCCATTAATCCTTCACTAGACATGAATGTACAAGCAAGTTTTTTTTCAATGAATGATCTAGAGGGCTATCAAATGTTATTGGATAAGCAGCAAATGCTTAAACAACTAGTATTAATGTTAGATAACGTAGAAATTTTCCAATCTCAAGAAACCGCTTTTTCTGCAGAAAAAGATTTATTAATGACTGCAACTACTATGGCATTGCTACAAAATATGACAGTAGCTGCTAAACAAGCAGATGAACGTAAGGTAGCCCGTGATTATGATCGCAAGCAATCAGAAGCATCAGGTTATTCAGCGCAAGCTTTAGAGGACCTTTCTTCTCTTTTATTAAATATTCAACCTAATTATTTAGGAGCAGTGACTGTAAGTACTCCTGCTACAGGAGAAGTAGCCACTACAGTGCCGCTTCCAAGCGCTTTTTATAATGCTATTTTATTAGATTATATTCCTAAACAAGAAGGTAATTTACTGCTTTTAGCAGAAGCTTTGAATTATAGTAATTATGGAGTTGGGATCATTGATCAAGTAGTAAGGATTATAAGTAATTTTGCTGAGGCACAAGTTAAATATGATTTGACAGGAGATATTTTGACTTTGCAGCAGATCATCTTACCTGTAGAGATGCAAGAGGTGAAGCAGCGATTGTTAGCAGAAATTAATCAACAAAAGGCAGATACATCTAGTGTGAAGACTGCCAAGAGTATTGTAGAGAATATTCTTTTGCAAATTCCACAAAATACTAATTTGACGAATGATCAACAAACAACTTTAACTAATCTCTTTAAAGATTATTTAAAAACCTTCGATGCAATTAAAAAACAGCTTGATACTTTAGGAACAAGTCTATCATCAATAGAAATTATAGCTCCTACAGCAAATACATCATTTAAAGTAAAATCTAGTGATTTAGATTGGTATGGAACTCTTAAAAAAGCTGAAGATGAACTTATTAATGGGGATGGATCAGAGAATCCAGGAGGAATGGGAATTTTTATAGAAAAAGTGATTCAAGATCAGCAATCATTACAGGATATTAGTCAAATGCAACAGATGGCGTTACAGTTGAATTTAGCAGGAATGTCTCAACAGTGGACTGTGGTTTCTACTTCTTTAATGGTTTTATATAAGATGTATCGAAGTTTGATCGAAGAGGTAAGAGGATAAAAAATATAGTAGCTAGAAGAGAACTTTCATATCCACATGGATAGCAGATTGTTGTCCCCAGCGGCCTTCTACAGTAACAGAAGTATTATTGCCAACAAGATAGCTCATTCCACAAGCAACAGAAAGTATTTTGGTGCTTTCTATATCTCGCATAATAAAGTTCCAATCTAAGTATGCAGTAGAGAATTCTTTAAATATATTTTCAGGTTGAGAGGGTTCTATAATTGAATATCCAGCAATTATGCTTACATAAGGAAAACAGTAATTATTAACCCGAGTACACATGCTTAAAGAAGTAGACCAATCTTGATAGCGCAAAATATGAGGACTTTCTTCAAAATAAACTTCTGGAGCATCTACCTGAAAAAGAATAGTTTGATGCATTTTTGGAAATGCAGTGGTATATTCTGCAGAAACTCCCATGACAATATCGTTGCGTCTATATAAAATTTTCTTAATTCCAACGTTATAAGAAAGTCCTATATCTGTAAGAATATCCATCATGCCTGTAGAAGTATTAGGTTCATCAGATGCTGTAGGCACACGAAAGCCTAATAATGGTAAGGAAAGGTGCATAGATGTTGCTCCTACTACTCCAAATACTTCCCAATCCCAAACAGATAAGCATTTTTCTGTGTCATTGCCTTGAAAATTTATAGTGAATGAAACGCCAGAATGAGATAGAGACATCTCTCTAACAGGCACACTAATTTTAATAATATCACCAAGATAAAGAGGAACCTTATGGATACTCATTTTTTTCTTAAAGATATAATCGCCATAAAAGCCACATTTTACTCCCATAGAAAATGGACTTGTATATTCAGAGTAATCTTTAAGAATCGTAGGAGTATCATATAAAGGTCCAGTACAGATGCCCCAAGTGCTATAACTTAGTAAGATAGGGTCTGCAGGGTTTCCAGCTGGGGATGCTTGAAGATCTAAAGAAATAATAGAAAATATGGATAGTAAAATGCTAACTACTTGAGAGAGAAGTCGATTATGTAGAAATTTTAGCATCATACTATTTTAAACTCTTAATAAAGAATAAGATCTATAGGATAGGCAAGAGAGTTAAATACCTCTAAGATCTTACAAATTTCAACTCTATTAAAAAATAAAATTGCGAGCAATTAAAAAGAAAAATAATCAAAGATGTTCTTCTTTAATTTCACGGCTTAATAGTAATTTAAGTGCATGTATAGAAGATTGTTTCTTATAAATCACATTAAAAATACCTTTTATGATAGGCATATCAATATGATGAGTTGCAGCCATTTGCATAGCAGATACAACAGTATAGGCACCTTCTACAACCATACCTATTTGTTCTTTTGCTGATTCAACAGTAGTACCTTGGGCGAGTAATTGTCCAAAAGAATAATTACGACTAAGGCCACAAAAGCATGTAACACATAGATCACCCATCCCAGATAATCCAGTAATGGTTGTGTCTTTACATCCTAGAGCACGTCCTAGTTTACGTATTTCATGAAGACCACGGGTAACCAAACCAGACTTTGCATTATATCCCAGATTCATGCCATCAGATATACCAGCAGCAATAGCGATTACATTCTTAAGAGCGCCACCTAATTCAACGCCTTTGATGTCAGCGTTTGGATATACTCTAAAAGATTCAGATGAAAAAGTTTCTTGAATAAGAGGAAGAATGTCTGGATTATAAGAAGAGCAAACCACAGAACAAGGAAGTCCTTTCATGACTTCTCCAGCAATAGAAGGACCACTTAAAGATCCAATGAACGCAGTAGACTCGGGGCCTAAAATTTCTTGAGCAATTTCACTTAATAATAATTGTGAATCTTGTTCAATGCCTTTAGAAGTTAAGACAAAGGGACAGGATAAGGATGTTATACTATCTTTTATTTGGTTACATACAGGGCGAATACCTTGTGAAGAGACACTCTCAATAATCAAGTCAACAGAGTCTAATGTTGCAGTTAAGTCATTAGAAAATGATAAATTTGGGGAAATAGGGACGCCTGGAAATTTTGGATGTTCTTTTTTTGATGAGAGGAATTGAATAATATCAGAACGATGACTCCACATCTTAACAAGATGACCTTGTTTGGCTAAAAGAGAGGCTAAGCAGAATCCCCATGCCCCTATACCTAGGTAGGCAATATTTTTTTGCATAATACCTCAGCACATGAGTTTAAAAAGAAAACTTTCTGTTCCCAGTTTTCTATTGTTTGTGATGAAGGGTAATAAAAATCAGCATCAACTTCAAGAACTTCGTTTGAAAGATTTGTTTTACCAATGAGATTAGTCACAAGGTTTTTTTCATGGGTCATAACAATTTTTTGAACGTCTTCAGGGTTATTAACTCCTTTTAAAGTTTTTAATGGGGCAAAACATTCATATCGATTATAAACAAGGGTGCTTACTTTATCTGTAAAGGCAAAAAGATCAAAAAGGAAATATTCAAATTTCCAGCAAGGAACAAGAGACATGTTGCAAGGGGTGCGCTTGTAAACTTTATGTAATGATAGAGGGAGTTGGCTGCTTTGTTTTAAAAAATCTGAAGAAAAACAATACATGCCACTATTCACTAAAGGGTAAGATTGTAGGTCTAGGTTTGTTTTTTGTCTTTCATCTAGGTCTGAGTAATCAACAATTAATGTTCTTTGGCGTTCATCTTTTACTAAAATACCAACAGATTCATGGGAATGAGTAGAAGAAATGGCTTTAATAGTAACATCTGATTTCTGAGTTGCATGATAAGCAAATAATACAGGGTCAAAAGGTAAGGCAAGAGGGTTGTCTACAGGAATGATATTTATCATTTCAACTCCAGCTTTTTTCCATTGATCAAGAATAGTACTTTTATCAAAAGCTTGAGGAAGAGCTCCATTCCCTAAAGAATCAGCTGCAATAGTATAGGGATTTTGTAAAAATAAAGATCCTGCATTATTAAATAAAGGTGCTGTTGGTGAAATAAAGAAAAAGATTTGATCGCGGTCTAATCCAAAAAATTTATGTTTTTGAAAATAACGAAGAACTGGAGAAAAATTTTCTGGAGAAAGCATAAATGCAATAGGTAATTTTTGATTGCAAAGAGTGCTGGCTGCACAGGTTTTTTCACAAATAAGTTGGAATAAAGATTTATTTTTGACTAAAGATATTGGAAATGTTCCTTTTGGATTGTTAGGGTCTAATCGAGAGCCACGACCAGCAGCCATTATAATACAGCCAGTTTTTCCTTGAGCCATTAATTTGACTCCATCTGCATGTAAAAAAGAGTGATCTTTTTCTAAAGGCGCATTTTTTAAAGGAGTATAAGAAAGCCTTTTCTTGGGAAGACGTAGAGTTCTACGTTGTCTTTTAAAAAGGTTAATATCTAAGGATTGTATTTGGTGCAATAAATGCAGTTGCTCTGTGAAAGCAAGAGTATAAAAATGTTCAAAAATTTTTTCTTGTCCAAGGCTAGAAAGAAGACGATGACAAGAAAAAAATGTTTCAGAAAGTATTTTTTTTGAAAAAGAAGACACTGGATAATACATGGTTGTTAATCTGTCTTTTTCGAAGTTCTACGCTTTTTTTTCAATCTCTTTTATTAAAGAAATTATTTTATCAAAAGAAAAGGTTAGTAAGAAAATAGGTCCATATTATGGGAAGTTCCATGTGAAGGAGGATTATCTACATCTACCTTGACACTGATTTCTGGACTTAAAAATTTATTTAACACGTTTTGAATAGCAGAGAGAGTAGATCCCATAGCTGAAAAACAGCCTGTACAATTTCCACCATAAGCTATGGTGACTTCATCATTATTAAGTGAAATAACAGTTACATCTCCTCCATCCATAGAAACATAAGGACGAATGTGATTATCTAAGACCATATTGATCATTATAATTTTATCAGCTTCAGAACGTTTAGGCCAATCATTACAGAGGCGTTCATCTACTTCTTCCATCATTGAAGGGAAAGGGGATGAAAAATTTCTAACAGGAAGATCAGAGCAATTATCAAGAGCTTCTGCTAAAGCATCTAAAGAAAAATTTAAATAACTTTGTGTGTCAAAGGGGAATGCGGAAGTGCTTGTTTTATCTGATAAATGCTTATCAATATCATTTATAGATAAGCGACTAGCTTCTTGATAATTTTTTCCTATGACCAATTCACAAAGTGCGTCTGCAGAAGCAATAAGAGATGAATGACCAAATACTGTAAATCTTGCATCAACAATCATTCCATCAGTTTCATCTACTAAAAGATAAAAAACAATTTGATTGCCAATAATCTTATCTCCTTGAAAGCCTATTACACAGCGCATGTCTCTTTGAGAAGATTCATTTTCAGAAAAAAATCCTGGAGATATAGGAGAAAGAATACGGCGAATCATTTTTTTAGAATAACGATGCCAACTTTGATGAGGGTGATAAAACATAGATCAAGAGGGTTAGTCAGAAAGTATAGGTTGATAAGAACGTTTTTTTAATTGGGTAATGCAATCTGTAATAGCATTGATTGTAGCTATAACTTCTTCCTGAGTTGTTAAGCGAGACAAAGCAAAGCTTATCGTGCTATGACATAAAAGTGGAGATATACCACAAGCTTGGAGGACCATTGAAAGTCCTTGAAAATTTCCATACCCAATACTTCCATAAATATTTTTTTGATAAAGAAGAAAAGCAAGTGTTTCAGCAGAGATATCAGAAAAATTAATAAGAGAGACATTGGGGAGTCGCTCTTGCTCTTTAAACAAGATTTGGATACCAGGAATAGCTTGGCTAAGACTTTCTTCAAAAAAATTGCGTAATCTAAGTGTTTCCATACACATACGATCTTGTTGAGAAGACATTTCAAAAGCAGCTTCTCCAAGGACTATAGGTAATGCGGGATGATAGGTATTAGAAAAAAAATTTTGATTTAAAGAGTTAGAAAATAACAAAGAGTCAGTAATCAATTGATTTTTAATAAAAATTCCACCAGTGCCAGATAATGAATGCAAAGGAAGGCCATCAAAAGAAAGAAAATCAGGAAAATGTACTTCAAAAGGGTAATAGCCTTTTCCTAGTATATGTGTAGCATTTACATGAATTAAAGCGCCTTTATCTTGGCAGACTTCCATAATTTCATTGAGAGGATGGATGATGCCAGTCAATCCATCTGCCCAAGGCATGGAAATAATAGAAGCTTTATTATTAATAGCAGTTTCAACAGCCTTTGCAGTAATAACACCATTTTCATTAGTTCTTATCCAATCATAATGGGCATTATATCGTTGTAGTTCGTTTAAGATATGAATGGTGGCTTGTTCATCAGTTGATGGAATAGCAATACGTTTGATTATTTTTTTATGAATACCTTGTAGAAAAAGATATAAAAAAACATTTTTGATGGCTTCTGTTCCAGAAGAAGTAAAGAAAAATTGATAAGAATCATCAATGTTAGCTAATTGTCTTAAATGTTTTTCTGCG
This sequence comes from Candidatus Clavichlamydia salmonicola, assembly GCF_015356765.1. Lineage (GTDB taxonomy): Bacteria > Chlamydiota > Chlamydiia > Chlamydiales > Chlamydiaceae > Clavichlamydia > Clavichlamydia salmonicola. The sequence continues at coordinate 185,144 of NZ_WTCQ01000001.1, read as the reverse complement.
TCTTTAGCGCCCTGAGTAAATTTATCAAACTGGGTTGATACAGGAAATGCATTAGAAAATGATTGAAATGTTTTAAATAGCTTTTCATTAGGATGAGCAGCTTGTTGGTTATTTAGCCAGATCATCATGAATTTAAAAAATCTTTTTGATTACAATCATAAATAAAAGGTTTTCCTGTTGGCAGCTCTAATTTAAGTACTTGTTCGCTAGAAAGATTATCTATAAACATCATTAGGGACCGAAGAGAATTTCCATGTGCGCAAATAAAAATACTTTTATCCTTTTTTAATAAAGGGACAATAGTCTCTTTAAAAAAAGGAATAACACGAGCAGCAGTATCTTTTAAGCTTTCTCCTCTAGGAGGCGCGATATCAAAGCTTCTTCTCCAGATATGAACTTGTTCTTTTCCAAAAATTTCTTCTGCATGACTTTTGTTTGTACCTTGGAGTTCTCCATATGCGCGTTCTTTTAGAGCAGCAGATTCATAGACAGGAAGAGAAGATTCTACTTCTGTGGGATTTGTAAATCCAAGAAGGCCATCACTATTTACTCTAATAGGAGTTTTCTGATCCTTATGTCGGGATATAGCTAGTACAGCTGTCATTAAAGATCGCATAAGAGTAGAGCAAAAGATTAGATCAATAGGTTCATTTTGAAGTAGATCACCAGCAGCGAATGCTTCTTGTATTCCTTCTGAAGATAATGGCACATCAACCCATCCTGTAAAAAGATTTTTTTTATTCCATACAGACTGGCCATGGCGTAATAAAATTAATTTTTTCATGAGAAAACCCCATTAATTATGGTTAAAAGAAGGAAAAGGGATGATATTTTCAAAGATAAAATTATTTTATCTTATCGTTATTAGACTCTTATTATGTTTCTTGGCAAAATACATATTCTTCAACTTTTTTGCGAGAGCTTGTTTTAGAAAGTGAAAGTACGACTCAATAAATTTTTAGCCACTTCAGGAGTAGCTTCCAGACGATGGTGTGATGAAGCCATTTTAGAAGGTGAAGTCACTGTTAATGGCTACCGTGTGATGTTACCCCAAACATTAGTAGATCCTTCTGTTGATAAAATTTGTTTTAGAAGAAAGCAGGTCCGTCAAGAAGATCTAGTATATTTTTTATTACATAAGCCATTTAATTATGTTTGCTCTGCAGCACGGCTCTTTACAGGAACAAAGTTAGTCACTGATATATTTAAACATTTACCTTATAGGTTATTTAATGTTGGTCGATTAGATAAAGAGACTACAGGGCTTATTTTAATGACTAATGATGGTCTTTTTGCTAATAAAGCCATTCATCCATCTTATAATATTACTAAAGAATATTTGCTTAAAGTGCGCCAAGATATTACAGATACGCATTTAAAAAAATTAACAGCAGGTACTTTTGTTGAAGGAGTATTTGTTAAGCCAGTTAGTGTCAAAAAAGTTCGGAAAGGGACATTAAAGATCACAGTTAAAGAAGGCAAAAAACATGAAATCAGGATTTTAGCAGCACATGCGTCTCTTGATTTATTGGAATTAGTGCGTATTCGTATTGGATCTTTAGTTTTGGGTTCTTTGAAACCAGGAGAATACCGACCATTAACTCCTTGTGAAATAGAGGAAATTCTTTTAAAAGAAAAAAGAACAGATAAACTACGCAAACGTCCAATAGAAACAGATACATAGTTGCTATGAATTTAATTTTTCCCCTTCTTATTTTATGTATATTTGTGGGAATAGGCTTAGGATTTTTTTTACGGTTACGTTATTTAGGGCAATTAGTCTTTAGTGCTTGGTCTCCATTAATAGAAAGCTATGAAAGAAAATGGAGAGAATTAAGAGAGCTACAAGAACTTGTTGGGTTAGAAGTGTCTCAAAATTCGTCTTTAAAAAAATATTTTATTCAAAAAAAAGATGATTATAAGAAGATAACTGCTGGATCTCTTTGTCGTAATGCCTCAACTATTAGAAAAATATGGAGTTGCTATCATAATTTAGAAGAAGATACTCAGTATATTTATGATACAGTAGCTATTTTTGAGCCTAAGACAAATAAAAGTAAAAAATTATTTTTAGATGTTTTAGAGAATTTATGGGCAACTGAGAATAAAATAGCCTACCATTCTTTTCGTTATAAAGAGTGTGTTTGTTCATATAATGGTTTATTTCAGCGTATTTTATTTTCTTCTTTTTTAAAATTTTTTGGATGGGAAGCTTCTTTACCATTACCAAAAAAACTATGATTCCTTCTTAATAGACGTTATCTCAGCATGTAATTGTTGGGTGATTGTATATAATAAATTTTTACAGTCTGTCATGACATTTGTTTCATTGAAAATAGATGTTGCAGGTTGAGAGATAGTTTCAAGAAATGTTGCTGAAGAATTTACATTCAGTCCAATACCAATAATAACGAGAGTTTGATCGTTATGAGAAATGGTTTCTGTCAAGATACCAGCAATTTTTTTCCCATTTATAAATAGATCATTAGGTTTTTTGATAGTGGAGTTAATTCCATAACAAAGAAGAATTTTTTTCATTATTTGGCTAGTAAGAGCAGTTAACCACAAGGGGTCCACTGTATTTTTAGGCATAAAAAAACATACTGAAAAGGCAAGATCATTTTTTGAAGATAACCATTGTCTAGAAGATGTCCCACGACCATTTGTTTGTAGATCTGTTGAAATAATAGTGAATAAACCTAAAGATTTTATTGATAAATGTGATTTTGCATAATCATTTGTAGAAGTTGTAATGGGAAGATGAAGGTAAGCTAATTTCATACTAGAGGTTAGTTAAGGTGTAAAGAGGAGTAATTATGCATATATGTTCTTATTTCAAAAAGTTAGATTGGCGATTTTTTCCTGTTATTATTAGCTTAATGTTTATTAGTCTTTTAATTATCTCTTCGATGGATTTTTCAGCTAATGATAGACAAGGTCATTTCTTTGGCCCTAAGACTTTAGGGCAATTAAAACATTTTATTCTAGGGTGGGGAGTATTTTTCTTAGTTGCAAGGTATGACTATGCTAAATTGAAAGACACTTCTATCTTACTTTATGGAGTCGTGATTGTTGCTTTGCTTGGAGTGTTTTTTGTTCCAAGTATTCAAAATGTACATAGATGGTACCGGGTGCCATTTATAGGAATGAGCCTTCAACCATCTGAATATGCTAAGCCAGCTCTTATTATTATATTAAGTAGCTTCTTAGATAAAAAAGAAGAAGAAGCTTCTTCTCTAAAGACAGCAATTACAGCTATTTCTATTATTTTTTTGCCTTTCATACTAATTTTAAAAGAACCAGATTTAGGGACAGCCCTTGTTCTTATTCCTATTACATTAGGTGTTTTTTATTTAGGTAATGTTAAGGCTAGCATTGTTAAAATTGGTAGTTATGGAGGATTAGTAGGTTTATTATTAATTTTAGCTATTTTTATAGGGCCACTTGCTCCAGAGGTGATTCAACCTTATGCGCAAAAAATATTAAAGCCTTATCAATATGCTCGGTTAATGCCAAATAATCATCATCAATGGGCATCAGTTACAGCTATTGGCACTGGTGGGGTATTTGGAAAAGGATGGCGATCAGGAGATTTTGCAGGAAGGGGTTGGTTACCATATGCTCATACAGATTCTGTATTTTCTGCTTTTGGAGAAGAGTTTGGTTTAGTTGGGATGGTGTTTCTTTTGGGGTTATTTTATTCTCTTATCTATTTCAGTTGTCAGATCACAGCAGTTGCAAAAGATTCTTTTGGGAGATTACTTTCAGCAGGTATCACAGTTTATATGGCAGTACACATACTCATTAATATTGGGATGATGTGTGGGTTGCTTCCAGTAACAGGAGTTCCATTGATTATGGTTTCTTATGGAGGATCATCTGTTGTAGCAACTATGGGGGCTTTGGGATTACTACAGAGTGTCTACAGCAGGCGTTTTACTCCTTAGTACGCTTGATATTTCTTAATAATCTTAACGCGTTTAATCCAACAAAAATTGTACCGCCTTCATGTAAAATCACAGCTAACCATAAAGGAATAATACCTAATAGTGCAGGTAATGAAATACCACAAATAACAGATCCAGCAATCATAAGATTTTGAGTAACAATACGACGAGTTTGACTGGCTTTTGAAATTAAATGCACAAGAGTGGAAATATTATCTTGCAAGAGAACAATATCAGCAGCTTCTGTTGCTGTTGGGCTGCCCCCTTGTCCCATTGCTATTCCTACAGTAGCATAGGCTAAAGCAGGGGCATCATTCATTCCATCTCCAACCATGATTAAAGAGCTTTTAGAAGCCAGTTCTTTAATTTTATTTAATTTATCTTCAGGGCGCATAGAAAAATAAATTTCTTCTATCCCAGCTGCTAGTCCAACTTGCCGCGCGCTTGTCTCATGATCTCCAGTTAACATGACTATACGCATTTGACAGGTTTTTTTTAGAATAGCCATAGTTTCTGCTATTCCTGGCCGGATAGAATCTTCAAAACAAAATAGTGCTACAGCAGAGCCCATTACAGCAATAGAGCAGATGCGACCCATCTCTAAAGACTCGTTCACTATTTGGTATAGTTTTGTTTTTAATGGTTCTGCAATGTGATTAATAAGGACAGAGGGTTGGCCTATAAGAATGGTTTGATTTTGGTAAGAAGCAGAAGCTCCAAAGCCTGTTAAATTTTTATAATTTTCTACTGCACAAGGAGAAATACCTTTATGTTTTCCAAAATTTACAAAAGCTTTTGCGATGGGATGGTCTGAAAGCTCTCCTATCCCTAGGATAATAGGTAAGAAGAGATCTTCAGAAATATTAAAAACTTCATATTTTACACATGTCAGTTTACCTGTAGTAATGGTTCCAGTTTTATCAAAAGCAATTGTGTCGCAAGAGCTTAAGGCGTCAAGAATAATGCCTCCTTTGATTAATACTCCCATCTTAGCACAAGCATTAATAGCACTCAGATATGCAATAGGAACTGCTAAAATCAATGCACAAGGAGATGCTGCTACTAAAAAGGCTAAGCTTCTATATAGAGAACCTTCTACTCCAAAAAAAGGAATATTATTGAATATGAAGGGAAGGATACAGGCAAATATAGTTGATAAACTAATGATGGAAGAAGCGTAGTAAGAAGATAATTTTCCTAATCGTTGTTGTAATTTTGGCTTAGATTCTTGTGCTTGCATGACAAGGCGAATTGTTTTTTCTAAAGCAGATTCAGCGCCAGTGTTAAGGACTTTCATGATAAAAGATCCTTCTAAATTACGTGCTCCACCAGGAATATGATCCCCAGGGTTACAAGGAATAGGTAATGCTTCTCCTGTAAGTAAACTGAGGTTAAGTGAGGAGTGACCATTTAAAATAACACCATCAAGAGGAACTATTTCACCACTTTTAACAAGAACTGAATCACCAACTTTAATTTCATATATAGATTTTTTGTACCCAGGTTGTGTATCTGTAATGACAGTAGCAAATTCTGGAGCGCCTTTTTTAAGAGCATCCAATGTTCCTGTAGCTTTAGAATTGACAGCACCTCCTAAGCCAGAAGAAATGGCAAAAAGAACTAACAACAAACCCCCTTCTAATTCGCTACCAATGATAACTGAAGCAAATGCTGCAAGAGTCATTAAAACATCAATATTTGCCTTAAATTGAAAAAGTTCTTTTATAGCAATAGATAAAGCTTGGGTTCCACCAAAGAAAAAGGTAAGTAGGCAAAAACAATGCGACCAGGATGCTTTATTTAATAAATGAAATACAAAAGCGCAAATGAGACATCCTGCTGCAGTAAAAGCCATTTTAAGGCTGAAAAAATGATGCCATTTTTTCCCATTAGCATTAAGAAGGAGGGAAAAATCTATTTCAAAAGTATCGTCTTCTTCTTGAACATTAGGCCTTTTTTTAGGTAAAAGGTGCTGAAGAAAGGGAACAGCTTTAGAAAAAAAAGGAAACATCAAAAACTCCTAAGATAGCGCCTGAACAAGAAAGAAAAATAATCCTAAGCAAGTAAAGGCAGCGGCAAGATGCCATATAATAGCCTTTAGAATTACAGTTTGAGTATGTAAAGCTTTTAAATAGGAGGTGAGAACAAAAATTCCTATCCCTGTAAGAATTATTACTTTATAGGAAAAGAAAAATGCACTTGCTGAAAATACAAGAGAAGTAAAAAAAGCACCTATAAATAACCATAGGCCATATTCTGCAGGATGCAGGTATCTATCCATTTCTATATTAAATTTTTCTTTCAGTAATACTTTTAATAATGTTTGAGAATCTAAGGCAATACATTCAGTGATTTGTTTTGCAATAGAAGGATCAATGCCTTTATTTTTAAAAATTATAAACAGTTCATTTTTTTTTTCATCATAGCATGTTCTAACAGCTTCTTTTTCCAGTAAAACATTTAATTGTAAATTTTCTAAAAAATTTTCTTTTTTTAACATAGTGGTAAGGGCTCTCCATAGCCCATAGCCAATCCCACTAGATAAAAAAATTATATGCAATGCATGACTAGTGCTGAGAATGGATAAAAGGATAAAAAGAAAAAAAAGAAAAAAAATAGATTCTTTTGCTGCAGAAAGAGCTATAAAAATTTTAGATTCAGGATTAAGTATGCATGAAGTAACTGGCTCAGGATTTTGATGCACTTTTTTTTTGGAAGAAGAAGAGCAGCAAGAAGGGTTACAAGACATAGGTTACTCCAACGTAATAAAGCCTGAAGAAAATTCTTTATAAGCAGCTAAGTAAGGAAGAAGTGCATTTGGAATTTTAATATTTCCATTTGCATCTTGATTATTTTCCAATATGGCGACTAATAATCGAGGTGTGGCTAAGCCAGAACCATTAAAAGTATGGACTAGTTCTAAAGAGCCATCTTTTTTACGGCATCGTATTTTAGATCGGCGTGATTGGTAATCAGTACAGGCAGAAACAGATGATACTTCATAATATTGATTTTGTCCTGGTAACCATACTTCAACATCAATTGTTTTATTTGCAGTAAAAGACATGTCTCCAGCTGAAAGTAAAGAAAATTGGTAATGCATGTCTAATCCTTGAAGAATGTCTTCTGTAACAGCTAACATGTCATATAACATTTTTTCTCCATTATCAGAAGAAGCAAACCCAAACATTTCTATTTTATTGAATTGATGAATCCTTACAAGACCTCGTTCTTGAGCGCCAGCAGCACCAGCTTCTTTTCTGAAGCATGGAGAGTAGGCTGAATATTTGATGGGGAGGGAGCTTTCAGGAAGAATTTCATCAAAATGCAGTCCATTTAATACAACTTCAGAAGTAGGTATTAAGAATAAATTATTTTCTCCATCTAAAACTTCATAATATTGACCATCAAATTTAGGAATTTGACCAGATCCAAACAAAATTTCTCTACGGACAGCAAGAGGAGGTAGCCAAAATTGGAATCCATGTTGGTATTGTTTATCTTTCATATAAGAAAGTAATGCCCATTCAAGTAATGCACCTCTTCCACAGTACGCAGGCCATCCAGATCCAGATGTTTTAGCAGTGCGATGAAAATCAAAGAGAGCGAGAGATTCATTAAGCTCTAAATGATGTTTTGGCAAAAAATTAAAAGCAGGTTTTTGTCCAACTATTTTGATAATTTTATTATCAGCTTTCAATGATGATTGAGGTACTTCTTCAGAAGGAATATTTGGGATATGAGATAGTAAGTCAAAAAATATAGTTTCAGTTTTATTTAGAAGAATTTCAGAAGCTGTTATTTCAGAGCTAAGGACTTGAACGCGTTCAAAAAGATGATTAAAAGATTTGCCTTGAGCTTTGAGTATAGCAGTCTCTTTTGATAAAGCTTTTTTTTCAGCTTGTAAGCCTTCTGTAAACGTTTTCAGTTGGCGTAATTTTTGATCAGCTTCAAGGACAGGAGTTAAAGATAGGTTTGGAATTTTTAATTGTAAAAGAGCTTCGTATTTTGTTTTGTCTTTGCGAAGGAGTTTAATATCCAACATGGCTAAATCTCATTTTCTTCATTATCATGATAAAAAGAGAGTATATAAAAAATAACTATGGGCAACAACTCTTTTTATCTTTTATGGATAGTTGTGAGGGAATGAAAAGAATTTATAAATAAAATGGGGATAATAATATTTCTTCTAAGAAAATTTAAGTAATCGTCATATCTGAAGTTGGTTTGATCAATACATATCCTTTATTAGTGATTTGTACATCACTAAGTTCTAAAACAGATAAGTCTTCTAGAGCTAATGCAAAATCAGCTGCAAAGTCAAATTTTAAATCAGTTTTACCTGAAATCATGTGCGATGCAATCATTGTTTCATGTAAAGAAAAAGCTTTTAAAAGAAGAGGAAGGCCATTCTTAATCGCATTATATAAATTTATATCATTAGACGCTTTGGAAGATTTTTCTTTGTGATAAAGAGAAGCAAGAAAACTAACAGCAGAAGAAGACAGAGGCGAATCCCATCCGATAAGAAAAGGATCTAAATGTGCGATCGCAGAAGCAACAGTTTCATTAGAAAAATCTTTAAAAGCAGCTTTAAGGGCAGAGCTTTCTTTTGCATCATGAATTTGAAGAGCGCTACATAGTTGTGCCAATACTCTATCTCCTGAATCTGATGAATTTAATCCTAAAGATTGAGCTCTTTGGTGAAAACAAAGAGAAAAAGCTTGTTCTCCATTCATGCCATTTTTTTTCATTGCTTGAATAGAACTAAGCAAAGAGATGAAGTTTTTGTGAACAGGGTCTGTATAACTTTTTGAAGAAAGTAACTCATTTTGAAGTCCAGTAGTAGACACATTTAAAAAATATAATAAAGTTCTTAAATTAGACGAAAGGGAGTTATCTCCTGCTAGATCTATTTTTTCTGCATGAAGAAGTAATTTTCGGCAATCTTGTAAAGAATTTGGATCGCTTAAGGGTAAAAGTTGTTTAGATGCAAGAATAGCGTTCTGACAATTTTTTGGTAATCTACCAAAGGTTGGGCAAAGGGTAGGAAATTTATGTAAAACAGCAAGTGCTTTTTTATAAAATGTTTCTTCATCTGTTATACTGAAAAAAGGAGAAAATACAGATGCAGTTTTTTTTCCTTCACTAATTTTAGCAATTATAAAGGCCGTATCAAGAACTCGTAAAGCATCTTCAGGTTTAAGTGCTGGATTTTCTAAGATAAAATCGCGAAATAATATATGAATTTGTTTGTATTGACGAAATGAAAGCTTCTGAGCCTCTTCTTGTAAGGAGGTAAAACGCTGATAGGCATTTTTTGAGCCATCAAGGAAATTGCGGATCTGAAACAATCCATTAAGAGCCTTATCTAAAGGAGCATTTGCTTGTTGGCTACTGGAGTTTTCAGAAGCATTGGAAATGAGCCAAAACAACTCAGGGTACTTACGTAGTAATAATTCAGAGCCAGGGCGAGCAGAACTAAGTTCTTTAATAGAAAGCTTTATTGATGAAGGAAGATTAGTAGTGGCATTAGCATGTAAAGATGAATGAATAAACGTAGTTATTAAAAAAAACATGAATAAAATAGAGCGAAATGTACTCATGAAAACCTTGTGTGGCTGTTGGCCCACGCTTAAAGGATGCGGGGGAGATGCTCTCTGTGATATCAAAAATATGAATATCAAATCAACAAAAGAAATAAGATAACGTTAAGATAATTGTTATAATGGGGAGTTAATTGCAATGATCATTAATATCAAATCATATGATGATGAATGAATTGTTTTGTGAAAGATTGATTTTAATTGTTTTTATTTGCTATGCTAATCATATTGTTTATTAATTTAAGGATGAATTATTTTAATTTCTTAATTAAGGCGTTAAAAACATCTTTAATATGGGTTTTTTTTGTGAAATTAACAAGCTTTGCTAAAAAAATAGTCTGGTTTTTTATTACATCAACCATTTTGCCTCTGCAGCTTTCTGCTTCACCAGCCCTTATAAATCAAACAAAAGACGTAGTTATTGAAAAAACAGGACGTTTCAAAGATATTTTTACGAGCAGTAAAAATAATTCATATAGCACAAGAGCACAATATGCTAAGCAATTATCTGCAACAGTCAAGGCTGATCTGACCTATATCTTGAATTTGTGCGCAAAAGGATCATTAGGGACTTTATCCAAAGCAGAAGGGGAGCTTAAGCAAGCATTAAGTAACCTTAAAACAGCACATCCCTTACGTGTTTTATTAACAGTATTTAAAGAAGAAGCTCTTAAGAAAGATCTTCTTAAAATTCGAGATAGAACAATGGTTTGGAATGTATTAACAAAAAAGATGAAAGAAAATTTCTCTAAAGATGCAAATTTTTCTGATTCAGATATAAAAAGTTTTGCTTCTTCTATGGGTGTAAAAGCAGAAAATATAGTTAGCTTGCTTAGTAAGCAACGTTGGGCAGACTTAATTGCTACATTATTAGATAATGGATAGTTTATTCGTTTTTTTAAAATCTTTTTTCTCTATTTCTCCAATAAAAAGGGCCATAATTATATGTAATTTCAGTTCCTTTTTTTATGGGTTCTGTTGCCCTAATAATTACATGATAAATATTATTGCAAAAAACACTTAAGGCTTCTGCATTAGGATGATCGCTATGATTAATAAAACGAGTGAAAGATCCAAAATGGCCACTATCTAAAGAAAAATAAGAAAAAATAGAACGAGAAAGAGGATAGCGGAAGCAATAATCATTTTGTAATCCAAATAATTTATGCTGAGTTCTTAATATTCCAGAGTATTCTCCTAAAAAAGACCAAGCAGGAAGGTCTTCTTTTGCAAAAACCCCATATCCAATCCCTGAATCATGCCATCCAATACTAATAGGTGGTATATGTCCTAAAATAATTTCTTTGTGATGTAATTTTCCGAGCCATAGATCATTAGGAAGAATTAGATTTTTTTTTTGAGCATGTTTACAGAGCATTTTGATTCGTTTTTCAGTTTCCCAGTTTTCAAATACTAAGCAGGGAATGTAAGAAAATTGTAGTAATTCTTCTAAGCGACTTATTGAGTAATATTTTGCGGTAGATAGGTCTTTATCGAGAGAAAGATTTACTAAAGAGGATTTTCTTGAAAAAGGTTTTATTGTATTAATATAAGAAGTATCCATATCTAATCCCTACAAGAAAGAGTAAGATCCTTATTAAGAATGAGATCAGAGGAGGGTGAGAATTGGATAGGAGGACTGCCTGTTGTTTGGTGAGCAGTAGATAACTTAAAAAAAGGACAGCCCCCAAATGCTTCATGAATAGCTGCAATGGCTTTTTCTGGAGTGTTACATTCTTGTGATAAATGTGCTAGTATAACATGTTTAAGATTTTCATGAGCAATATGGGTAAGTAAGGTGGCACATGCATCGTTTGATAGATGGCCCTCCCTTCCAAGTACTCGTTGTTTATAAAATTCTGGTTTAGAAGATATTTTAATCATTTGAATATCATGATTAGCTTCTAAATAAAGGTAATCACAATTTTCTAGATATTTTTCTATTAAAGAAGTGCTATATCCTAAGTCAGTACAGATGCCCATTTTACAAGTATCTGTTTGTAAAATAAATCCAACAGGATCAACTGCATCATGACATACATTAAAGGTTAATATCTTAATGTCTTTCCAGGTAAAAATCTCTCCCGTATAAAAAATATGTAAATCAGGAATATCATCTAACGCATCACAAAAACGATGGGCAGTTTCTAAATTAGCAATTACAGGAATGTTATATTTAGAAAGAAAGCTTTTTAATCCTATAGTATGATCTCCATGTTCATGAGAAATCAAGATTGCAGAAATTTCTTCTGGTTTTACATTGATTTGTTCAAGTTTTTGTATGATAGAAGAGCGACTTATTCCAATATCAATAAGAATTTTAGTATTTTGTGATCCAAAATAAAGACAGTTTCCTTTAGATCCAGAGGCTAAGCAAAAAAAACCTTCCATGTATTAATCCTTTAGTCCTCGTTCTTTTGGAGTTGTGCATAAAATTCTTCGAGGTTTTGCTCCTTCTGATGGTCCAATAATACCAGCATCTTCTAGAGCATCCATCAAGCCAGCAGCGCGGGCATAACCAATTTTTAATTTTCTTTGTAAAAAAGTTGTAGAAGCATTGCCTGTTTCCATTATGATTGATCGTGCTTGTTCAAAAAGTATTTCGCCTTTTTGATCTGTTAGATTTGTATTTTTAGAAAAAGATACTTCTTCAAAGGATTTCACTAAATAGTCAGAAGGATATCTAGAACAAATGTAGTTAATTACTGCATTAATATCATCATCTCGGATAAAAGTACCTTGAGCTCTTACAATATTTGCGCTTCCTGGAGGAAGAAATAGCATATCTCCATTTCCAATAAGACATTCAGCTCCAGGATCATCTATAATTATTTGGCTATTCACTCGGCTTGAAACTTTAAAGGCTATTCGACAAGGGAAGTTAGCTTTTATTAAGCCTGTAATGACCTCTCTAGAAGGACGTTGAGTGGCTAAAACCATGTGAATTCCTACAGCACGAGCCATTTGGGCAATTCTAATAATTGGAGTTTCCATATCATGCGAAGATGATAAAAATAGATCAGCTAATTCATCAATAATAACAACAATGTAAGGCATTTTTTCAGGAATATCTAAATCTAAGGCAGTTTCAAAAGAAATATTTCTTTTACGTGTGTTAAAAGAATGAATATTCCGTAGCCCAAGTTGCCTTAAAATTTCATAGCGAAGTTCCATTTCTTTAACTAACCATAGTAAAGCGCTATATGTAGAGTTTGCTTCAGTGATGACGGGGGTTAACATATGAGGAAGAGAAGAATAAGCAGTAAGTTCTACTTTTTTTGGATCAACAATGACTAAGCGAACCTCTTGAGGAGAGGCATTCATGATAATGGACATGACTAATGAGTTAATGCAAACAGATTTACCGGAACCAGTTGCGCCAGCTATTATAAGATGAGGCATTTTTGCTAAATCAGCCCACAAGGGATCGCCATTACTTAATTTTCCTAAAAGAAGGGGGACAGAGTGTAGATGTTCATCAGAACGATAAAGATTTAGTAATTCTCTAAAATTTACTTCTTCAGCGTGATGGTTGGGAATTTCGATGCCAACAGCTGCTTTTCCTGGAATAGGAGCGATAATACGAATGCTCTTTGCTTGCATATTTAAGGCGATATCATTTTCTAAAGCTTTAATTTTTTGAACTTTGACTCCTGAAGAGGGCGTCACTTCAAAAGAAGTAAGGGTAGGCCCAGAGGCAATGTTTCCAAGACTTACATCTATTCCAAAGCTAGCTAATGTTTCTTTGAGAATCATCGCTTGTTTTTTCATATCATTTTTACTAAAGCTAGATTCAGAAGAGACTTTTGTTAATAGATCTGCTGGAGGAAATGCATAGGTAGAGTTTGTAAATTTTTTATTAATTGAAGAGTGGCTTTTTAAAAATATATTAGATGATCGTTGGGGTTCTTTAGATGTAAAAATAGAAAGAGTTTCTATTGGTGGTGTTGGGATGGTTTCTTTATGCAAATTGGATGATCGAATAGTAGTTTTTTGAAAAGAGGATTTTGAAAAATTATTAGAGGGTATTTTTGTTGTTTGTGGAGAAGATTTTACCACATCTAAATAACTTTTTTTGCTTATTTTATAAATATAATCCCATATTTTTTTTGGAAAAAAAATACTGGTTAAAAAAAAGTTAAATGCATTGCGTAATGTATTTAAACAATTTGTCATGCCAAGAAAAAAGAGTAAAAAGATAAAACCAAAGCTAGTAAAAAGGATAAGAGATCCTACTGCTCCAATCGCATTTTTAAAAGAATAAGGAGAAGTTCCACCATAGATAACTGCAAAAGGTTCTCCTCCAAGTAAGGCAATAGGTTCGATGGTATTTAAGAGTGGATGTTTTTTAGATACAAGAAAATGTGTAAAAGATTGAGTTAAATTAGGGTTATAAATAGCTAAAAACGACAGAATGAATGAAGAGCAACAGAGCATTCCAAAATAAAAAACACTTTTTTTAAAAAGGTAAGAAAGCTGCTTTGTTCTAAGAAAAGAAAGGCCAAGCCACCAAAGAAAAATAGGAATTCCAAAGGCATTTAATCCTAATGTATAAAAGGAAATTTTGCCAACAAGCCAGCCTAAAACGCCAATCCAGTTAGATTCCCAGGATGCAGATGCTTTATAGCTTGTAATGCTAAGAGAAGAAAAAAGAGCCCATCCCATTAAAGTCAAAGCTTTAAAAGGCATAGAAACAGATGGGGACTTTACTCTAGAAGAATTTTGTTTTTTTTTTGCCATTTAAAAACTTCACGACAAGAGAACAAGTCGTCTTCCTTTAAAATAGTATCTATCATATACACATAACAGAAAAAGAAGAATAGAAAGAAGTGTAATAACAAGAGGGCGAACGACGGGACTCGAACCCGCGACTTTTGGAACCACAATCCAACGCTCTAACCAACTGAGCTACGATCGCCATGAACAAACTGAGGTCTTAAAGCACATAATTGTGCTGAGATAAAAAATAAAAGTCAAATTACAAACGCATCAAATTGCCTGAATTATATATAGATGGAATGTCATTGTCTGAGATTTAAAGAGGGATAATAATTTTTTGCCAATGAATAGAAAATTTTTAGATTTAAATAAGGTTTTTATGTGCGCTGATTTGTGTCTTTAATATTGCAGAACCTCTTAATAGGAATAGTTTCTTAGAGAATGTTTCAGGCAGGGAATTTGGACTTTTAGAGCATAAAAATTCAAAATAAGTCTGTTTTTTAAATTATCATATGTTTTTTGTTTACATAGAGTTGAGTTTCAAAAAAAAAGAAAACTACATTTAAGCATGTGTGAAAAGCATTTTAATTTATATTTTTATGAATGCGAAAGCTTATTTTTTTTTGCAAAAATCTTGATGAAAGATAAACAGAAGTGGGAATATTTTTTCTTGTTTTACAGAGAGAAAAATGAAGGTTTTGTTTTTTTTCTTTCAAAATGCATTGCATTAAAAAAGCCTTTTTTAGTAGTATCTTGGCTTCTTGATCGAACTGATTCATTTGGTTCACAACGAAAGCGTCTTCTTCGAAGGACGCATAATGAGCTGAAAAGCTTGTTCTTAACAACACAAAAAAGACAAAATACAAGCCAGCAAAAAAATAAAAGCTTGTGAGGATTTTTTTAAAGATCCGTTAATTTATATTATATTTTTTTTTACTGAGAATTTGATCTTGGTTCAGATTGAACGCTGGCGGCGTGGATGAGGCATGCAAGTCGAACGGAACGATGACTTCGGTTGTTGTTTAGTGGCGGAAGGGTTAGTAATACATAGATAATCTGCCTTCAACTTGGGAATAACGGTTGGAAACGATCGCTAATACCGAATGTGGCGGCTCCAGGCATCTGGAGTTCGTTAAAGCGGGGGACCTTTGGGCCTCGTGGTTGATGAAGAGTCTATGGGATATCAGCTAGTTGGTGAGAGAAAAGCTCACCAAGGCTAAGACGTCTAGGCGGATTGAGAGATTGGCCGCCAACACTGGGACTGAGACACTGCCCAGACTTCTACGGAAGGCTGCAGTCGAGAATCTTTCGCAATGGGCGAAAGCCTGACGAAGCGACGCCGCGTGTGTGATGAAGGCTTTAGGGTTGTAAAACACTTTCGCTTGGGGACAAGAAAGACTTGCTAATATCAGGTCAATTTGAGGGTACCAGGTAAAGAAGCACCGGCTAACTCCGTGCCAGCAGCTGCGGTAATACGGAGGGTGCAAGCGTTAATCGGATTTATTGGGCGTAAAGGGCGTGTAGGCGGAAAGGTAAGTTAGATGTTAAATCTCGGGGCTCAACCCCGAACAGGCATCTAATACTGCCTTTCTAGAGGTCGGGAGGAGAAAAGGGAATTCCACGTGTAGCGGTGAAATGCGTAGATATGTGGAAGAACACCGGTGGCGAAGGCGCTTTTCTATCTTGATCCTGACGCTGAGGCGCGAAAGCAAGGGGAGCAAACAGGATTAGATGCCCTGGTAGTCCTTGCCGTAAACGATGCATACTTGGTGTGAGTGGACTCAACCCCACTCGTGCCGGAGCTAACGCGTTAAGTATGCCGCCTGAGGAGTACACTCGCAAGGGTGAAACTCAAAAGAATTGACGGGGGCCCGCACAAGCAGTGGAGCATGTGGTTTAATTCGATGCAACGCGAAGAACCTTACCCAGATTTGACATGTACGTGACAGCGATAGAGATATCGTCTTCCGAAAGGACAGGTACACAGGTGCTGCATGGCTGTCGTCAGCTCGTGCCGTGAGGTGTTGGGTTAAGTCCCGCAACGAGCGCAACCCTTATCACTAGTTGCCAACACTTAGGGTGGGAACTCTAGTGAGACTGCCTGGGTTAACCAGGAGGAAGGTGAGGATGACGTCAAGTCAGCATGGCCCTTATGTCTGGGGCGACACACGTGCTACAATGGCCGATACAGAAGGAAGCAAGACCGTAAGGTGGAGCAAATCCCAAAAGTCGGCCTCAGTTCGGATTGTAGTCTGCAACTCGGCTACATGAAGTTGGAATTGCTAGTAATGGCGCGTCAGCCATAGCGCCGTGAATACGTTCCCGGGCCTTGTACACACCGCCCGTCACATCATGGGAGTTGGTTTTACCTTAAGTCGTTGACTCAACCTTTTATTAGGAGAGAGGCGCCCAAGGTGAGGCTGATGACTAGGATGAAGTCGTAACAAGGTAGCCCTACCGGAAGGTGGGGCTGGATCACCTCCTTTTAAGGACAAGGAAGACTGCTTCGGCAGTTGGACTAAGGTTGGGCAAGCTTTTAGCTGAGCCTGTATTTTGTCTTCTTTGTGTTGTTAAGATGTCTATACATCTAAGAGTGAAGTACATAATATAAAAGTAACAAAGTAAGTAAAGTTAAAGTATTCAAGTTTTTTCACTTGCAATAATTAACGCTTAAAGAATACTTGTTTTGCGGCGAATCCTTATATTTTAAGGATGTTTATTTATATAAAATTTATGAGATCAAGTTAATAAGGGCTATTGGTGGATGCCTTGGCATTAACAGGCGAAGAAGGACGTGATTACCTGCGATAAGCTCCGGTGAGCTGGAAAGAAGTTAAGACCCGGAGATTTCCGAATGGGGAAACCCGATAAGACTAATATCTTATCATTTCATGCTGAATACATAGGCATGAAAGGCGATACTTGCTGAACTGAAACATCTTAGTAAGCAAAGGAAAAGAAATCAACGAGATTCCCTATGTAGCGGCGAGCGAAAGGGGAACAGCCTAAACCAGGGTTTTTAAATCCTGGGGTTATAGGGCCGATTACATTAAGAATAAAATCATTTAGTCGAACAATTCTGGAAAGTTTGATGATACAGGGTGAAAGTCCCGTAGACGAAAAGTGATTTTTACTTATATCGGTACCTGAGTAGAACCAGACACGTGAAACCTGGTTTGAATTTGGGGAGACCACTCTCTAAGGCTAAATACTAGTTAATGACCGATAGTGAACCAGTACTGTGAAGGAAAGGTAAAAAGAACCCCTGTTAGGGGAGTGAAATAGATCCTGAAACCAGTAGCCTACAAGCGGTCGGAGGCCTATGTCTCTTTTTAAGAGAAATGGCTGACGGCGTGCCTTTTGCATGATGAGTCAGGGAGTTACGTTAAACGGCAAGGTTAAGGGATAGACATTCCGGAGCCGAAGCGAAAGCGAGTCTTAATAGGGCGATTAGTCGTTTGATGTAGACACGAAACCAAGTGATCTACCCATGACCAGGTTGAAGCGGGAGTAATGCCTCGTGGAGGACCGAACCAGTACCTGTTGAAAAAGGTTTGGATGAGTTGTGGATAGGGGTGAAAGGCCAATCAAACTTGGAGATATCTTGTTCTCTCCGAAATAACTTTAGGGTTAGCCTCGGATATTAAGCTTTTGGGGGTAGAGCACTGAATTTTAGCGGGGGCCTACCGGCTTACCAACGGAAATCAAACTCCGAATACCAAAAGCAAGTCCGGGAGATAGACAGTGGGGGATAAGCTTCATTGTCGAGAGGGGAACAGCCCAGACCGCCGATTAAGGCCCCTAATTTTATGCTAAGTGAGTAAGGAAGTAATGGTTCAAAGACAGTTGGGATGTTGGCTTAGAGGCAGCAATCATTTAAAGAGTGCGTAATAGCTCACCAATCGAGAATCGTTGCGCCGATAATAATCGGGGCTAAAGCATAAAGCCGAAATCGCGGGTGCACCTATTTTTAGGTGCGCGGTAGGAGAGCGTAGTATGCTGCGTTGAAGGTGTATCGTAAGAAGCGCTGGAGTGCATACTAGTGAGGATCCATGACATGAGTAAACGATAAAGGAGGTGAAAATCCTCCTCGCCGTAAGCCTAAGGTTTCCAGGGTCAAGCTCGTCTTCCCTGGGTTAGTCGACCCCTAAGTCGAGGTGGAAACGCGTAGACGATGGGAAGTAGGTTAAATATTCCTACACTGCCTAAAGCTATAGCAATGGGATGACAGAGTAAGTTAAGCACGCGGACGATTGGAAGAGTCCGTGATATGATGAGATCGGTTGATAGGCAAATCCGTTAACATAAGGTCAGGTCATAGCCAAAGGGAATCTTCGGAGGAACTGATGGTGTAGCGCGATGCTTTCGAGAAATAATCTCTAGCTGCTGATTGGCAATCGTACCAAAACCGACACAGGTGGGCGGGATGAGTATTCTAAGGCGCGCGAGATAACTTTCGTTAAGGAACTCGGCAAATTATCCCCGTAACTTCGGAATAAGGGGAGCCTTTTGAGGTGATTGTCGAACGACTTGAGCGTCGAGAGGCCGCAGAGAAATGGCCCAGGCGACTGTTTAGCAAAAACACAGCACTATGCAAACCTGTTAAGGGGAAGTATATGGTGTGACGCCTGCCCAATGCCAAAAGGTTAAAGGAATATGTTAGTTTTTCGGAGCAAAGCATTGAACCCAAGCCCTGGTGAATGGCCGCCGTAACTATAACGGTGCTAAGGTAGCGAAATTCCTTGTCGGGTAAGTTCCGACCTGCACGAATGGTGTAACGATCTGGGCACTGTCTCAACGAAAGACTCGGTGAAATTGTAGTAGCAGTGAAGATGCTGTTTACCCGCAACAGGACGAAAAGACCCCGTGAACCTTTACTGTACTCTGGTATTGGCTTTTGACTTTTCATGTGTAGGATAGCTGGGAGACTAGGAAGGCGTTTCGTTAGGAATGCTGGAGTCAATCTTGAAATACCAGTCTTGACGAGTTGAGAATCTAACATATTTCCGTGAATCCGGAAGATGGACAGTGCTAGACGGGCAGTTTTACTGGGGCGGTATCCTCCTAAAAAGTAACGGAGGAGTCCAAAGCTTGTTTCATCGTGGTTGGCAATCACGAGTAGAGCGCAAAGGTATAAAACAGGTTGACTGTAAGACTTACAAGTCGAGCAGAGACGAAAGTCGGGCTTAGTGATCCGGCGGTGGAAAGTGGAATCGCCGTCGCTTAACGGATAAAAGGTACTCCGGGGATAACAGGCTTATCGCCACCAAGAGTTCATATCGACGTGGCGGTTTGGCACCTCGATGTCGGCTCATCGCATCCTGGGGCTGGAGAAGGTCCCAAGGGTTTGGCTGTTCGCCAATTAAAGCGGTACGCGAGCTGGGTTCAAAACGTCGTGAGACAGTTTGGTCTCTATCCTTTGTGGGCGTAGGATACTTGAGAGGAGCTGCTCCTAGTACGAGAGGATTGGAGTGGACAGACCTATGGTGTTTCGGTTGTTTTGCCAAAAGCATAGCCGAGTAGCTACGTCTGGAAAGGATAAGCGTTGAAAGCATCTAAACGCCAAGCCTCCCTCAAGATAAGGTATCCCATGAGACACCATCTAGATTAGGTGGTAGATAGGTTGAAGGTGTAAGCGCAGTAATGCGTTCAGCTAATCAATACTAATCAGTCGATTGTCTTGATCTCTTTTGTGATATTCTTAGCCGAATAGGCAAAAGCATGTGAAAAACATCATCTTTAAAATTAGATTTAACGCAGAGCAAAAGTGTTCTTTAAGCGTTAATTAGTGTGAGTGAATTGTTCATTATCATTGTGTACTCATTCGAAAGTTTGCTTGGTGACAATAGAGAAGGGGGTACACCTGATTCCATTCCGAACTCAGAAGTTAAGTCCTTTATCGCCGATGGTACTATACACAAGAGTATGGGAGATTAGGTTGTTGCCAAGCTTTTTTTTTGTTAAAAAATAATTGGCTTGAAAAGATGTTTTTATGAATATCTTTGAGCTTATCATAATTGATAATACAAACTATCTAAGTTTTGTATATCATTCTTATAAATTATATTTAAAACATATAATTACAGAAATAATATTTCTTAAATATTAATTTTATCCCTTAAAAAGAAAGTTCTTGAAGCTTTTGAATTCTTAAGAGCACAGTTTCTTGTAGAGTAGCTTGGATGGCTGAAGAAAATATATTTGTTACAGCAATTATACTTTTTCTAGAATACAAAGAATTTATTAATTCAATAATTCCATTAGGATATGCTTGATTAAAGTAGTAATCTGTAGGTAAAATTGAAAATACTAGACAGTTACTATTCAGAATAGCGAGCTTCCATTGATTTTCACAACAACGTACAGCTCTAAAATTAGAAGGACTGATATCTTCCAATCCATTTATGGTTATAAATTTTGCAAGTTGAATAAATGCAGCTTGTAATTCTTCATCATAATATTGCCAGATCTTATTAGCATAGATACTTGGAGCACATGTAATTTTTTCTTCTGCTAAATAAATATATTCTCGTCCTGCATGCTTAATCGTAAAAAGTTTATTTTTAGGAAGTATCAATTTGTCAAAATTTTGTTTCTTTAACTTTTGTTCTATTATTTTTATTTTTAAATATTTTTTTGACGTTTGATTGAAGTCATTAACATAAGCTTCAGAAGAGCAGTCGCTTATAGGTCCATTATTTGATGAATAGGTTTTAAAGATAATTCCAGGAAAGCTTTTTAGTTCAAAATGAATATGAGGAAGACTAACAGGATAATAATAATAAATATTAGGATGAGTTTTTTTCTGATTAATATCCTCTTTTAGTTCATATAGCTCTTTAATAACATTTTCTAAATCTAACTGATTAGGATCAGTAATACTGCTAAAAAAGTGTGTTTCAAGAATAGAAGAAATGTCTTTTGAAAAGGGATTGATTAAATTAGGTAAAGAAGAGCATTTGTTAATAGAATCAAAAAATATAGATCTTTCTTTAAATGTATGAGAGTAACGAAGTAAAAATTTTGCGAATAACATTATTAAAGGAATAATAATAGTTAGATAAGTAAAAATTTTACAGGCTGTGAAAATTTTTGAAGAAGGGGCTGATTTTACTAAGACACCTTGATGTAGAGAAGTTTTTTTGTTGGAATCAATAGATTCATCAACTAAGAATATAAAATTTTTATGAATATGAAAATATTGATCAACAGCATTAAGGGCATGCTGCCATAAGCAGGAAGGTTTATATCCATGATGTTTAAAAATTACTGGATACCAAAAAAATATCGACATTTTATAAAGCAATTCCTACAACGTGTAAGCGATAATTATTATTAAAAATTAATAATTTAGTAATATAAAAAAATACATAATAATACCACTATAATATAGAAGTTACATATTAATGCCTATATAATATACAAATTATTTTTTCTATATAAAAACATATATTTATTCTTAATTACTTTTAATGCTCATTATTTTTTTTAAAAAAGAACATTGATGAAATGTTCAATATTTGGTTTTATTTAAATACAATTATTAATTTTATTATTTAAACATATCTAAATTTTAATAAAAAATCATGATGTAAGGAGAAAGTTATGAAAACAGGATCACTGTACATAGATATAGAAAATATTTTACCAATTATTAAAAAACATTTGTACGCAGAGCATGATATTTTCATTCGAGAATTAGTATCTAATTCTTGTGATGCAATAGGAAAATTAAATCGATTAATGCGAAATGGAGAATCAGATTCTCAAGAGTCAGAATTTTACATAAAGATTAGCATTAATTCTAAAGAAAAAACTATTGCTTTTTCAGATAATGGTCTTGGAATGACAGGGGATGAAGTTGAAAAATATATAGGGCAAATTGCTTTTTCAGGAGCAAAAGAGTTCATAGAAAAGTATGGTCAAGGGGCAGAAGATAGTGGCATTATTGGTCATTTTGGATTAGGGTTCTTTTCTACCTATATGGTTGCAGAACATGTAGAGATTATTACTTTATCTCATCAAAATAATAGTACAGCTGTGAAGTGGCAATGTGATGGTTCTTCTCAATATACTTTAACAGATGATGAAAGAGATACTCATGGGACAGATGTTATATTGCACCTCTCTCCTGATGCATCTGAATATTTAGAATCATCTAAGGTTCAAGCAGTATTAGAGAAATTTTGTAAATTTTTACCCCATTCAATTTATTTAGATGGATTGCTTATAAATAAGGAACAACCTTTATGGTTAAAAAATCCTGCAGATGTCTCAGATTTAGAATATATAGAATTTTATAGAGCGAATTTTTCTGCGAAAGAAGATCCAATCTTATGGGTTCATCTAAATATGGATTATCCATTTTCTTTAAAAGGAATTCTTTATTTCCCTAAAGATCTTTCTGCACGATCATCAAAATCAGATGGTATCAATATTTATTCTCATCGGGTTTTTGTATCTAACGAAGGTAATGTTTTACTTCCTGATTACTTAAAAATTATTCAAGGTATGGTGGATTTTCAAGACCTTCCATTAGACGTTTCCAGAAGCTCTATTAGACATAATTCTAATGTTAAACAGTTAGCGACCCATATTACAAAAAAAATTATAGATAAGCTCCTGCAGCAATATAGCATCGATAGAAATCATTATATCGAGATCTGGAAAATCATAAGCATGATAATAAAGATTGGCCTTTTAGAAAATCCAAAGCTATATGATCGTCTTAAAGATATATTATTATGGAAAAACCAATCAGGAGAATGGAGTTCTTTAGAGCAATATTTGGAAAAAAAAGGAGATAAGATTATCTATTATACAGCTGAAAATATTAATAATTTGTTTTTGAACGAACTTTATGAAAAAAAAAATATTGAAGTATTGATAGGAGCTTCTCATATTGTGGAAACAGCAATTATGGGAATGCTAGAAAAAAAATTAAATGTTTCTTTCTATCGTATTGACGCTATGACTGATCAAATTATTAGCTCAAAACAAGGAAAGGATCTTTTTTTACAAGCAGATGGGAATCCATTTGCTAATTCAACATCTGTAGAAAATTTATTTACAAAAGTGCTTACTAAAAAATCCTTAAAAATTAATTCTGAAGAATTATCTTCAGACAATCTTCCAGCATTATTAGTAATAAATGAAGAAGAGCGACGTAGAAGAGAGTTAATACATACTTTTAAGATGCAAGGAGCTGATGTAGAAGAAGAAAATAATAATCAGCTACAGGAGTCTCAGTTAATTTTAAATTCCAACAATCCCCTCATTAAAAATATCATAAATTTTAAAGATAATAGCGAATTAACAGAGCTGTTAGTTAAAGAAATTTATGATCTTACAGCTTTATCTCAAGGAGAAGAGACCTTAGAAGGAGTAGAGTTGTTTTTAAAGCGAACAATGAAGTTATTAGAATTATTAATTAAAAAATAAACAATGTTCCGATTGTTGTGTTTGCTGCACAACAATCGGAAAATAAGCTAAAATTTACTTAACAGAGCAAGCAGTAGCATCAGCACATGATCCAGAAGAACTTTCTTTATCAGATGATGAAGGAAGAATATCAGAAATAGCAGCTGTCATTACTTCCATTTTAGATCCTTCAACCAATCTTAATATTACAGTTTTTTCTTTTACAGAATCTACATGACCAATAATACCCATTACAGTAACTTGATCCCCTTTTTTCATTGAACTACGCTTACGCTCCATAGTTTTACGACGTTTTTGTTCAGGACGCCACATAATGAAATAAAAGAACATTAAAGCAACACCAATCATAATAACTGGTTGCCAAACAGAGCCACGAGATGGGAGATTTACTTCTTCTTCTGCAAATAACATTCCTTGAAGGGATAAAAGCGCGAAAGAAGTAAGAAATGATATGGATTTAAACATAATCTTCCTCGAATATTGAACATAGTAATAGCAAACACATTACCAGAACAAGATGGTCTGATCAAGAAGATATGCACTTAAATATCCACAAGCATTTTAGAAAAAATTAAATTAACAATGAAAAAGGAGATGTTACTCTCCTTTTTCGAATGGAAAGAAAATAGAAGATAAGAAAGGGCTTTTCTAAATACTATCTTTTTCCTCTTTTGTTTTTTACTGCTTTAGCAATAGGTTTTTTAGCTACAGTTTTCTTAGCTACAGGCTTTTTAGCCACTACTCTTGTTGCTACAGTTCTTGTAGCGACTTTTTTTGCAGGAGCTTTGACTGCTACAGCCTTTTTCTTGACCACAGTTTTAGCTTTAGCAGCAGTTTTAGCTTTTACAGCAGTTTTTTTAGTAGCATTACGTTTTTTAGCAGGGGATTTTTCTGATTTAATCGACTCTTTACGGTATAGTTTTGCTACTTTTTCTAGCCTTACGGTCATGGTCCGGACTCGTTGAGCAGCTGCTTTGTTTCCATCTTCAGCTTTTGGTAAGTCCGTGGTAATTGCATCAAGCAATTCATGCATCATTTTACATGTATCTTTAAGAGCCATAATATTCCTCTTGGTTTATTTAATAAAAAGTCACTTTCTTACTTTAATTAGTGTCTTTCTTTAAATTTATGCAACTCTTTTTTCAAAAAAATATTTTTGAATTTCAAAATGAAATAAGCTTCATTTTTTTTATCCTCTTTAAAACAACTTATGGGGCCTATTTTTATCATGATCTTTTTTTTACGAGTTTTTACAAATTTTTAAATAAATATGAAAGGAACTAGCTTTTGATATATGAGTATGGTTAAAGAAAAGTATAATTGCTTTTTCAGATTGTTTACATAAACACTCACCCTTTGAGGAATAGTTGATGAGGTTGTCATTTATTGTTTTTTTTATAAAAGGCCTATTTTTTCTTCTGCTTTTAACCTTATCTATTACTGGTATCACTACTTTTGGGTATTGTTCTGAAAAAATAATGCCTTTAGAAGAGGGAAATCTCTTTCTTTTAAAAAAATATATTGATGGCAAGGCGCTTGAGCAAGCTCTTATTATTTTTCAAAAAATCATGATGGAAACAGTATATTCTTTAAATGCGCAAGAAAAAGAGACTTTAGGGAGGTTGGCAATTGAGTTATCCGAACTATGTTTTCTTAATGAAAGGAAGGAAAGTGGGTTATCCATTTTACAAAATATTCAGGAATTATCTATTTCTTCTAATCTTCGTTTTTCTATTGAAGAAGAATTACAGAAAAGAAATGCACAAGCTCATTCACCAGAAGAATTTTATCGTTATCTACAATCTAGAAAAGACTTTTTATCCCCATCATATATGTCCTTGCAGGATGAGTGTTTTTCAAAGGTTTTACAGGAAGCACTAAGAAGTAATTATGATTTATTATTAAAAAGCGCACAGCGCTTGTTAATCATGGAAAATTATGATGAAGCTTATGAAAAATATCAAAAAATATTGAATGTATTTTCAAAAGACCCTGTTTGTTTTGAAGAATTATCTTTGAAAGAATTTTTTCTTGCTCGATTAAAAAAAGATGTTGCTTGGGCATATTTGAAAAAAAATGAATCTGTAGAAAAAGATCTAGGAAGTGCTACGCATATACAAGCATTAGCAGGGTATTCCAATGCTGCTGAGTATTATGAAAAAATTTGTAAAAATTTAGATGGGACAGTGGCAGGGAAGCCTATGAATAGGAATGATTTATTGGACAGGGTTTTCTTAGAAGATGGTGCTTATTATCACTCTTGTCAGAAAGATGATTTAGCGCTGCATTTATTAAATATCTTACTAGGGGATAATAAATATACATCACAAGAAGAAAAAAGAGCTGCATTCCTTGCAGCTAAGATTTACTTACAGCAAGGCTCATATAAAGAGGTGATTGCTATTATTCATAAATGGGAAGAAACCTTAAATGAAAAAGAAGTTTTTGCTCCTTTATTTTTAAAAGGAAGGTTAGCGCATGCAAAAGGAGAGTTTTTTAGGGCCGCTCAATTTTTAGGAAGAGCCTTAGTGGTAGCTGAAGAAGCTGAGGGTATTTTTATTGGAGAAGGCTTACAGTTATTAGGATGTACTTTTCTTCAGTTATTTTTAAAATCTTCTAACAAACAGCTTAAACAAGATTGTTTAATGAAAGCAGGGGATGTTTTTTTTAAAGCTGCAAAGAATCATGGCTTATCAGAAGGTGTTGTAGGTTTTGCTTATGTTCTTCGTTTAAAGAAGGAGATGGGCATGGTTGTTTCTTTAAAAGAACACAATGAGCTTATAAAATTTTTTAATAATTTATCTGATCAAGATCGTTTTTGGATTGTGCGTCAAAGTCTTGCAGGGGGAGATTTTTTATATCTAGAAGAAGGTTCAGTAGAGTTGCAGGCAGGAAGAAGGCAAAGCTATTATTTTGAAGAAACATTGATTAGAAGCTTAAGGAATACCTCTGATTCCAATACTGCAGCAAAAGAAAGATTATTAAATCTTACAGAAGAATTATTGTTTCATTTTAGCCAAAGCTCTTTGTTAGAGCCACTTCATGGCATTTATCAATTATTGCAAGATGATTTAATGAGATCTCTTAAAGATTTATTATTAGGTATTTTTACAGACCATAAAGAAGGTCCTATAAGTGATTATTTAGAGGGAATTTTTGCTATTATAATTAAAGATAATCAGCAAAAAAAGATGGTTAAAGCTTTAAAATCTTTGCAATTAGTAGATTTTGAACTAGAAGATCGGTTATTTATAGAAAAATACATGAAGGCAGCGTTATATTCTGTGAAAGGTCTTAAAGCAAAGGCTATTTCAGAGTTATATGATGCTTTTGGTTCCATAAAAAAGAGCCGGTATCAATTAAAATTACGTCTTTTTTTAGCGAAATTAGGTGTTTATGGGGGAAAATTACTTTCCCTTAATCATTTTTCATGGAAAGAGTGCGCTTATTATCCTTTAGCTGATGAATGTTTTTTTTTAGAGTATTCTTTTCAAGATTATATGCAAGGTTCTGAAGGAGTTAAAGAACATTTACAGCAATTTTCAGACTTATTTCCTCACTCGTTATTACAGCCCCTGGTTCTTTATTTTTTAGGAAATAAAGAACCAGATGTACATATAGCTATATCTTTGCTAGAGGAAGCTTTACAGGAAGAGAAGTTTATAGCTCCTAGTGGAAATGCACTGAAAGGACAGGCTTATTTTCATTATTGTATTAAAGAATTATTAGCTGAAAGGCTTGCAGTATCAAAAGATTATCCAAAAGGGCTGTTGCAAGCAGTTGCTATTTCTGAGGGGATTTTATCAGATTTTTCTCTTCCAAATCATCCTTTTGCATCATTATTGCTGGATGATCATGGATATCTCTCTATATTGCGTAATGTTGATTATTCGTTAGCAAGGTATTACTTATCGTTGAATGAATTCGATAAAGTGACACGCCATAGCAGTAAGGTTATAGGGCATTATATTCATAATCATTTATACCAAGATCCATATTTGGCTAATATATGGCGTATGCTTGCGTGGGTTTTTTCTAATAAAAAAGAATATCAAGCAGTAGTGAGTTGTCTATGTAATGCAGATAATGCCTTACCTTCTAAAGCAACACCTTTTTCAAAAAAATTACCAGATGTACTTGTGGATGTAGAAGATGATAATTATGTATTTTTATCAGAAGTAGTTAATATTTTATTGCCTAAGTAGAAGATGGCCTTAGGTTTATTCTGTAGAAGCAAAAAGATAACGTTAGGCTATGTTCTGGCGGATTCTGGCGGAAAAGAAAAAAACATAAGGTAAGAATGAATTGTATATATAGCTTTATTTATCATTTTTTAAAAAGGCTACACATGGCATTTGGTAGACATCCTAAATATGAAGAAGACAAGGAGTTATTAATGGTATAGGGTCGGGAATTAGTTAAGTCTGGATTAAAAGTAACTCGATGAGAGTGTTTGTTTGTGGAGAGAGAGGATGTAGTTGTAGCGCCTAACATGCTTGGTAAAGCTGAGGATTCAGTGGAAAATGGCTTAAGACAGGAATGTGAGATGGGTACTGGAATTGCATCAGATAGATATTCTGTAGGCAGTGTGTGTGGGTATGTACAAGGATCAGCGAAAGAAGGTATTTCTTCAAGGGATAATGAGATACCAAAATCAGAGGCTTTGCTTTCTAATGCATTTTTAATTTTGGTAAAAGTATTTTTTAATTCTAATAAAAAATCATTCACCCAAGGGTCATGATCTATAGATGTAATTCTTACAAGATAATGTATAGATCGACTTGTATGTAGGGTTGTATAGTCGATCCATTTTATAAGCTGTTCTTTTTTTAAAGAGGAGCTGTTGTTTGAGTGCATGATTAATTTATCATATACATTTAAAAGAAGGATAAAAGAATTTTTTAATCTGAATGGAAGATATTTTAGTTGTATAATTTCTGTGTTGGAAGTGCTTTGATGGGATAGTGAGGTTAAAATTTTAGATAAACTAAGAAAGAGAACGTTGATTAACAAGTCATCTTCTTTAGTTAACCTTGCAAAGGCACTTATAAAGCTAGGATAAAGGGTTGATAAGGATTCATATATATCAAAAAGATTAGGGCCAAGGAGTTTATTCTCTAATGTCTGTATAGGCATAAGAGAAGGGCTAGGATTTATTGATGGCAGAGCTAATGCATATCTTAGAATTTGTTTTTGGATAGTTACTTTTATTGCTGTTGAATGCATCTGTTTTTGTGCACATGACATTAAATATAAGGGAGATAGGATGCTAGGTACAGGGGTTAGGAAAAGATCGTAATTTTCAGTGGGTTCTATGTTTAGTGCTAAACATTCCTGTGCGGCATAAGGGAGGCTGTTGTTTTTAAAAATAGATCTTAGTAATGGTGATAACTTTGTGATAGTTAGTAGGTTTAATGGCGCGTTTTCTGAAACGCTATTAGAAGTATTATTGGAGAGGGGAAAAGGAGTTTTTAATACAGCTAATGTAGCCAATGTTGTTAACGATGGAATCGTTAAAGAGATAGGGGAACTTATTGGGAGCTGTTTTTGCAGGTATAAAAATGTAACTTTTAACGCTTCTTCTAGATGTGGTAAGTGAGGCAAAGTCTGGTGAAGTATAAAAAGTTTGGTTTCACCTATGAGGGTTTTACTTTGTAAATAATAGAGTAGTTCAGTTCTTAGGTAGCTTATTGCTGAAGATAATAATTGCACAACCTGTGTGGGGTGTGAAATGGATAACGTTTTCTTAACGCCTTTTTTTGAATAACATACTTGGAGAGGGAAAGAGAAATACATTGAGCCAGACAGAGCAAATGTTATGCTTTTGATTGTTGCTAAAGCATTTTTTAAGATAGCATTTTTTTTTGGAAGAGGATACAGATGATCAGCAAAACTTATAGATGTTGGGGTGCAAGAAAATGAAATCCAACCAAGATATAGAGATGATGAGCAAGGAAGAGATGAAGGTAATGAACGAGCAAAAGATAAGGATGCTGAACGAGCAAGATATAAAGATGATGAGCTAAGCTCAAGGCAAGAAGGAGGAATGATCTCTTTTAATGCAGTTATTTCATTAGATTGTGTAGTTAAAAGAAAATGAGAAGAAGACATATTTTTAGTAAAATAATTAAATTAATAAATCATTTTCTTTTTGTAAATAATTTGAATCAACATAAAAGAAAATATTATATTGTTAAATTTTTTGATTATAATAATATATTACTATGAGAAGCAAGGTAGGTTTAAGAGCATTAATAATTAGAAACTGCGACTTTAAGGCTGATCTGTAGAGTCTTCAAGGATATGCTGAGGATATCTATTTCAATCGAGGAGAAAAGTTACTGAAAGTTTTTTTTTCATGCAAGTAGGTGAGTTTTTTTCAGAAAAGCCTCCATCTACTAATTCAATGGGATGCTGAGATAAGGAAGATTTTTTTAAGCAAGAATGGGTTATAGGAGCAGAGGTTACTGTAGCTATATATCCTGTAGGTAAATCTTCTGAGTAAATAAGAGTAGGATCAATGGGGGATGATGGATTAGGATTGATTGTCATATTAAGGCTAGAAGCCTTTTCTTTTAATCTACTTTGAGTAGTAGTTATAGTGCTTTTTAGTGAGGAGAAAAAATCTTTAAGCCATAATTCTTGATTCATTACCATGGCCTTCTGAAGATAATTTAGTGTTCGGAATAGCCTTTTTTCTATCGATCGTAAGAATGACAGAAACATTTTATCTGTTTCTAAAGATGGGTTTTGTAAATAAGTGTATAAATTAAAAGCAAAGATTGAAAAATACTGTGAGAGGCTAGAAATGCAAGCATCTGTAGAGGAAAGGTTTAAGGGGCCATTTGAAGAATGAACTGGTTTAGACAATTGTGAGAGAAAGTTAGATAGCATCTGTATGATTACATTTATGATCATGTCATCTCTTGGGCTCATAAGTAATAGAGAAGCAAGTCTAAAATTTTTGGCATAAATAACTAATTTTTCATATTCTAAATATCGATTATTTCCCAGTAGTTTGCTGGTTAAAACGTTCATGGAAAGAGATGTAGAAGAAGGGTTTATCAAAGGAGAAGCAAGAGCTTGTTGCGCGATCTGACTTTGTATTATTCTAGTTGTTGCTATTATGTGGCTCCATTTTGTTGTGAAAGAGAGCAAATTTAAAGATGCTATTGGCGCGTAAGTGGCTTCTAGTGTAATACAAGATGTTTCTTTATTTGGTGTTAGAGAAAATCTTAATTCTAAAGATTCATGCGCGATATTAAATAACTCATGTAATTTAAAAATACTTCTTAGTAATGGAGAGAGTTTTTTTATAGCTGAATGATTTTGCAAATGCTCATCAAAACACATATCTACTTGCTTACCTGAATAGGGTGGAACAGAGTCTTCATGCTGAATAGTTGGCAGCTTTAATACAGCTAATGAAGCTAAGGTGGTTAGGGAAGGTGGAGAAAATGAATGTAAGGAGGATTTTATTGGTGATGTTGCTTGAAGATCTAAAAATATGATTTTTAGGTGGTTTTGAGCCGCCAATATAGAAGGTACAATATCGCTTAATAAGCTTTTTTTGTTAATAGCTGAAACATGCGTCCGTAGTGAGGAATAGCAAACCTGCGTTTTAAGATATCCTAATGCTGAAGATAAGAATTGGAGAAGATGAATAGGGTGAGTAATTGTCAAGGGGGTCTGTAAATTATTGAAAAGGCAGCTAATCTTTAAAGGAAAAGGCAATTGTATTGAAGTAGATATTAGTGATGCAATTCTAGATATCTTTTGGATAGTGTTTTTTAAAAGCATGGCATCATCAGGGTAAGCGTAGCAGTGTTCTTGTAAAGTTATCATGGGGTTAGCTAGAGAAGTATTAATCCAGCCAATTATAGGACTGTTTGTTTCAACATTCACTGAAGAATATGGCATTAAAGAAGATAGAGTGAGTATTTCTGAAGATTGTGCGTCTAAAAGAGAAATGGACATAGTTAAAAAAAAAGAATAACAATTATTATATAAAGATCAAACAATGGTATTACAAAACATAATTTTATTGTTTAAAAAAAACTATAACATGTTGTTTTTAATATCTAAACGATAGTGGCGCAAGCTTATTTTTGAGAGGTGTTAGAGGCTTTCAGAGGCATCATCATGATGAGTATTTAAATTTAAGGAAAAGCGTACAGATGATTTTAAGAAATGCTTAGATCTAGAAGGTATGGTTGAGTTAACAGAGGATGTTTTTAGGCAAGAATGGGTTATAGGAGCAGAGGTTACTGCAGCTATATATCCTGTAGGTAAATCTGAGGAATAAAAAAGATCTTTATCGATAGGATATGTTTGATTAGGATCCAGTATCATATTAAGGCTAGAAGCCTTTTCTTTTAATCTATTTTTAGCAGTTTTCAAAGAGCTTTCTACTTCTGACAGTAAATCTTTGAGCCATACCTCCTGATTCATAGTCATCACTTTTATAAGATAATTTAGGGTTCGGAGTGTCTTTCTCTCTCTGGATTTTAGATATGCTAAAATTTTTTGTTCCCTTTTTAAGGAAGGGTTTTTTAAATAAGAATATACATTAAAAGAAAGGTCAAAAAGATGATTCAAGAGATTTTTATTAAGATTATGTGTAGCTGTACCATGAAAAGGTTCTGGTGAAAAGTGAGATGGTTGAGATAATAGCATGAGAATATTAGATAACCCTTGAAGCAGGACATTCATTACGCAATTATCTCTGGGGCTCATGTATAAGAGAGATGCAAGGGTAAAATTTTTCCCAATATGGATTAATAATGATGCATAGTCAAAGTATTGATCATTTCCTAGCAATTTGCTTGTTATAGCATTGGTGGAAAAAGGTATGGGAGTAGCAGTTATCAAAGAAGAAGCAAGAATTTGTTGCATGATCTTACTTTGTACAATTCTTTTCATTGTTATTAGGTGGTCCCATTTTGTTGCATAAGGGATTAAGTTCAATGGTGCTATTTGATGGAGACTATTTTCTAGGGTAAGAATGGGTATTT
This sequence comes from Candidatus Clavichlamydia salmonicola, assembly GCF_015356765.1. Taxonomy (GTDB): domain Bacteria; phylum Chlamydiota; class Chlamydiia; order Chlamydiales; family Chlamydiaceae; genus Clavichlamydia; species Clavichlamydia salmonicola. The sequence continues at coordinate 152,417 of NZ_WTCQ01000001.1, read as the reverse complement.
CTTCATTTGGTAAGAAAGAAAATTGTAGTTCTAAGTATTGATGTGCAACATTAAATAATTCATTTAGTTGAAAAATGTTTCTTAGTAATGGAGAGAGATTTCTTATAATTGAATGATCCTTAAAATTTTCATCAAAACATATATGTACTTCAGTGCATGAACAGGACGGAATAGAATATTGGGGATGAATATTTGGCAGCTGTAATGCGGCTAATGAAGCTAGGGTGGTTAGGGAATGTACAGATGAAGGTAACGATTTTACTGATGATAAAGTTTGAAGGTTTAAAAATATGACTTTTAGTTGTTGTTGGGCAGACGATATAATTGGCAAAAGGTGTTGTAGTAAGGATTTTTTGTTAAGAATTGAAATATGTGTTTGTAGTGAGGAGTAAAGAACCTGAGTTTTAAGATATCCTAACGTTGAAGATAATAGTTGAAGAAGGTGAAGAGGGTGGGTAATTATTAATGTTTTTTTTAAATCGCTACTAAAACAGTTAATCTTTAAAGGAAAAAGAGATTTTTTTGAAGTGGATATTAGCAATGATATATTACATATTTCTTGAATAATTTCTATTAAAAATAGGTTGTCAGTCGGAAAAGTATATAGATGTTCTTTGAAAATGATAGCAGCCCTATTACTAGAAACTTGAATCCAACCAATTACAGGACCTTTTGCTTCAATATCCACTGAAGAAGAGGGCATTAAAGCAGTTAAAATTAATATTTCTGCAGATTGTGAATTTAAAAAAGAGATGGACATAGTTTAAAAAAAATACAAGATCAAACTATTTTAAAGTAAAAAGAGTAATAGTTGTTAGTTTTTACTCTTTTAAATTAATGATTCATTATTTTTTACAATAAAAAAAAATATTGTTTTATAATATTTAAATGAGGAGGCAAGTCTATTGTTGTGAGGTGTTAAGAGCTTTCAGCTAAATCGCTGGCCTCTTCATGGTCATAATGATGATCCACATTGAAATGTAAGGAAAAACTTATAGATGATTAGGAGTAATTCTTAGATGTCCAAGGTTTTTTTAAGCAAGAATGAGTGACAGGAGCAGAGGTTGCTGAGGTGAGATATTTTGTAGGTAAATCTATTGGACAACAAGATTAGGATCAAGATGCATATTAGGTCTAGAAGCGACTTCTGTTAATTTCTTTTGAGCAGTATTTATAGTGCTTTCTACTGAAAATAAAAAATCTTTAAGCCATAGTTCCTGATTCATTAACATGACCTTGTTAAGATAATCTAGTTTCCGTGGAACCTTTTTTTCTGAGAATTTTAGACTTGATAAAAAGAGTTTTTTCTTCTCTGGGGAAGGCTCTTTTACATAAGAGTATAAATTATTAGAAAGCTCAAAAAGAAGGTTTAAGAGTCTCCATATGCAAGTAGAAAGAGATTGAGTATATAAAGATGCGGTTGAAAAAGAAGTTGGTTGAGGTAATGGTTCGAGCATGTTAGATAATCTTTGTATGAGTAAATTTATTATCTGTTCGTCTCGTGGGCTCATATATGATACAGAGGCAAGTCTAAAATTTCTTTTAATATTAACTAATTCTTCATATTCCAAATATAGATCATTTCCCAGTAGTTTGCTGGTTAAAAGGTTCATGGAAAGAGACGTAGTAGGAGGGTGTATCAAAGGAGAAGCAAGAGCTTGTTGCATGATCTGACTTTGTATAATTCTAGTTGTTGTTATTGTGTGGGAACATTTTGTTGTGTAGGAAAGCAATTTTAAAGGTGCTATTTTTGGATCATAAGCTTCTAAGGTAATAAAAGGTGTTTCGTTATCTTTTAAGAAAGAACATTTTAATTCTAAAGATTGATGCGCATTATTAAATAACTCATTTAATGAAAACATGCTTCTTAGTAACGGAGAGAGTATTTTTATAGTTGAATGATTTTGCAAATTCTCATCAAAACACCTATGTATGTTAGTGCATGAACAGTGTTTAATAGAATCTTTAGGCTGAATAGTTGGCAGCTTTAATACAGCTAATGAAGCTAAGGTGGTTAAGGCAGGTGGAGAAGATGAGTGTAAGGATGATTCTATTGGTGATGTTGCTTGAAGATCTAAAAATAAGGTTTGGAGGTGTTGTTGAGCTGCCAATATAGAAGGCGTAATATCGCTTAATAAGCTTTTTTTGTTAATAGTTGAAACATGCCTGCGTAGTGAGGAATACAAAACCTGAGTTTTAAGATAGCCTAATAATGAAGATAATAGTTGGAGAAGCTGTATAGGCTGAGTAATTGAGAAGGTTGTTTGAAAATCGCTGAAAAGGCAACTAATCTTGTAAGGAAAATGGGACTGTATTGAATGAGATGTGAAATATGGTGCTTGAGATATGGTTTGGATAGTTTCTTTTAAAAGAGAGGCGTCAGTAGGGCAAGTATAAAGATGATCTTTTAAAATTATAGTGGAGTGATGAAGAGAAGCCTTAATCCAACCAATTACAGGCATTTTTGTTTCAACATCGACTGAAGAATAGGGCATCAAAATAGCTAAAGTTAATATTTCTGAAGATTGTGGCCCTAAAAGAGAAATGGACATAGTGTAAAAAAAACATTAGTATTAAAATGAAATATTTTATCCTAATTAGGAAATAATTGTTAATTTATATTAATTTAAATTAATAATTTAACAATACTTTAAATATAAATAGGTAAAGCTTATGAAAGCGTTTGTGACTAATGCTAGAGGCTAAAATTTACTCGATAAGAGTCTTTCCCTTTAGAGTAAGATGATTGATTTTTAGGTTCTGTAATGAAAGGTAAATTTGAGGCTGTGCTTAAAGGGTGGCTGGGATGAACAGAAGATGATTTGAGACAAGAATGAGTTATAGGGGCTGGAATTGCATCAGATAGATATTCTGTAGATAGGGCTTTTTTATAGATATAATCATCTAAATAAGACATTTGTATCAAATGTAATGGCGCGTCAAGGGTAGAAGCTTTTTCTTCTAATGCGTTTTTAGCGCTTTTTAAAGTGTTTGTTAATTCTAATAAAAAATCTTGCATCCAAGGGCTGTGACTTATAAGAGATATTTTTTGAAGATAATTTACAGATCGACATGTAAATTTTTCTACTTGTTGTAGTTGTTTTAAAACTTCTTCTTTTTTCAAAAAAGAGGGATTTTCTAGATAAAAGAATAAGGTAAATGACAGGAGTAACAGATCTTCTGCGATCTGATCCATTAGATAAGATGTAGAGTTAAGCTGTACTGTTTCAATTGAAGAAGGGATTGGTAGAGACAGAGGGGTTAACATATTCGAAAAACCATTCCAGAGTATATTTATTAAGTGGTTATCTTTTTTGCTTAAAAATGGATAGGAGAGTGTGAAGCTGCGTGCAATTATGGCTAATTTTTCATATGCCTGCAAAAGGTTATACCCAAGAAGTTTGGTTTTTAATGCATTTTTACAACAAATAGAAAAGCAAGAATTTATTGAAAAGATTGTTAATGCATGTTCTAAAAATTGTTTTTGTAAAATGACTGTTATTGCAGCTGTGTGAAAGCGCTTTTTTGTATAAGAGAGCAAATTTAAACAAGATAGGTAGCCAGGGGTAGCTTTTAGGGCAAGTTCATAAATATCTGAACTTTCTTTAGAAGTTATTTGTAATTCTAAATAATCGTAAGCTATTTGTGCCATTTGATTTTTTTGAAAAATACTTCTTAGGAATGGTGATAGCATTTTGATAATAGAAGAGCTTAAGTTACTCATAGTTAAAAGATTGCTAGAATGGTTATTGGATTGCGAGGTAGGAATTTTTAACACAGTTAATGTAGATAAAGTTATTAATGATGGAGGAGTTAGGGCATGCTGTGTATTTATTTTTGATAGTGTATGTAGGTTTAAAAAAGTAGTTTTGAGTGATTGTTCTATCGCAGGAATGTGGGGAAGGATTTTTTTAATAATACAAGTTTTAATAGTTGATGGGATTTGATCATGCTGTAAATAATAAAATAACTGAGTTTTTAGATAACTTGTAGTTGAAGATAATAGTTGTATAACTTGGCTTCTAGAAGCAACTGTGAAGGTTTTTTGAACAGTGTCTTTGTAGCAATAGATTTTTAATGGAAAATAAAAACCTACTGAAGTAGATAAGATAGATGTAAGTATGGAGATTGTTAGTAAGTTATTTCTGATGAGAAAGGCCTTTGCTGGAATAATATAAAACGCTTCAGAAAACGTTATAGATTTTTTATTAAAAGAAAGACGAATCCAGCCAATTATAGGAATACCAGTGTTAGCAACTACAGAATAGGGGATGGTTTCTGCTAATGCAGAAACAATTGGAGAGGAAGGGCCTAAAATAGGATTTAAAGACAATGGAATGCTCATTAAAGATATTATTAATTCATTAAAACAAGCTTATGATAATTAATATGATAGATCAATTTAAAAAAACTATGCTGAAGATAATCTTAGGAGTGGAATTGCCTTTGGCAATCTAAAAGGGTAGTAAATATTATGAAGAAGATATTTATCAATTAATAAATGTCAAAAAGATAGAAGCCAAATTTAGACATATTCCTATTGAAATATGTCTTTTGGGCATGCTGTAATGTCAAATTGTCAAATAGTGGTTAATTTTGGAGAAAAGATACCTTCAATTTTTTATGAGGCTTATTTTTTAAAGCAGAGGATCTTGTAGAGCTTCCTGTTGCTATTTGTAGATTTTGCAAAGATAAAAGAGCTTCTGGAGAACTTGTTAAAGGATTGGAAATAGGAGCAAGATCAATACCAAATGTAGTAGCTGTAGATAGCAAGAGATCGTGGCCTAAAAGTAAGCTATTTTTCATTTCTGACAAAAGGTCTAAGAGCCAATGTTCAATAGACATATGGGCAACTTTAGTTAAAAGAGCGATATTTTTGATTATACAATGAGACTGTTTGTCAGCTAATTGCGCAAGTATTTGTTGATGATCCTGATTAGGGTGTTTCAAAATATATATTGATTGAGAAGAAACCTCTAAGAGTGATTGTACAGTCTTGGTAATGATTTTTGTAATAGAGCGAACTTGTAAAGGTGCTGCTAAAGAAGATTCTTCATAAGAGAACGCAGTTAATGTTTTCAAGAAAAATTCATTCATAGTACTCATTATAAAAATATGACGGGGTAAGTAGAGGGTTGTAGATGAGCGAAAGTGTCCTCTCATGGTCTTTAGTAATTCATAAGGTTCCATTAAGAGAGGGCCTGAAAATTTTTCAATCAGAGCTTGTTGAGGAATAAAAGAATTAAGGCCTTTCATTTGTGGATAAGAAAGTGCTGTAAGAGTGAGTCTTTCCTGAATTAATCTTCTTAGTTGTATGTCATTTTTGCCACCAAAAGATAAAGGAAGAAGGTTAAGGAAGGGCAAAAATGAAGAGCTCTGTTCTAAGGTAAGAGTGGGGGGCTTCTCTCCTAATGTAACAGCTAAGCTTAGGGTTAGATGAGAATTTGCTAGTGTAGCTAAGGAAACGTTTTCAAAAGCTGCTCTTATTAATGGAGAAAGCATTGTAATAGCAGGATGGGCTTTTAAGTCATCGCTGAAGCAAAGATGAAGAGAGCGACATGAGCAATGACTAGGAGGGGAATCTTCTTGGTTAAGGGGGGTATGTAATACAGCTAAAGCTGCTAAACTTTGTAGAGAAGGAACAAAGGATGTAGAATGACAAGCATATAGATTAGGTGAAGATGTTATAAATCTACTCTTTGCATTTTCTAATATAGGCATTATAGAATAGTGTAATCTCATTAAAAGTGCCTCTCTATCTGAAGGAAGTAGAGAAGGGTCTTGAGAACAATAAAGGTGCTGATTTTTTAGAAAGACAACTAAAGATGCCAGTATTTGGAAAATATTTAATGGTGACAATGGTGGGCTATGCCATGCAGGTGCAGTATCCCTTAAGTAGGTTAAACAAAGAGGGTTTTTAAAAAAATCTAAGGAAAAAAGGGAGGACAAGATTTTTTTTAAATTGTCCAAAGACTTGTTCAATGATGCAGCCTGATCAGGCAATTTCATAGTTTTTTGTGTAAGCGTGATACCATAGCAATTATATTCAACAGTTACCCAGTAAAAGATGGGGCAACCACTTTTTAAATCTACTGTAGTGGGTGCTAATACAGTGCATAGTTCTTCTACTGCTGAAGAATCTGGTGTTAAAAATAATGATGATGAAGACATGTTTTACTTCAGTTGATTTATGAAAATATTTAAACAAAGGATAAAGAGGCATTAAGAGATAAATCTAGGATTGCATTTGGCGATAGAGGTATTCATGAGTTAAGTTTTATGAAAAAAATACTTTTTTTGTTTCTAAGGAGTTAGATGTGAGAACAATAGATAACACAAATTAATAAAGAAGTATAGTTGCAAATCGAATTATTTTAATAAGAAAATCTTTCTATTTGAATAAGAAAATATTTCTATGATTATTAAAAAATTAATTTATAGTATCTTTTGGATCAAACCATTGAATTTCATCTGGATCTTCAGAAAATGAAACATGCAGTTTTCTAGGAGTGTTTGTGCGAAGAGAAGATTTAGTAGAAAAAGAAGCTGTTTCTTCCAGGAGAAGAAATTGTAAAGAAAGAGGCGTAGCGTAGTCAATTGTTGTTAGTTGAGCTGGATTATATTCTAAATCAATAATTAATTTTAATTTTCTAGCCTGTTCCAATAAAGTTTTATGGGTAGAAAGTGCAGTGTTGAAAACTTCTTTTAAAAAATCCTCAAGCCATGGTTCTGTATTTACCTGAGCAACTTTTTGTAAAAGTGTTATTTTTCTTTTTGTATGACGGGTTTTTTTCTGAAGATTTTGCAAGATGGTTTTTATGTTATGAGGTTGAGAATGCTTGAGGAGGAAAGAGGCTGTGCTAGAGAAAGAAGCAAGTGAATGTAAGAGTTTACTTACAGTCTCTTCAACAGAGTGAAGGGTAAATGGAGATGTGCTTTGACATTTTTTTCCAGAAAATAGAGCAATAATTTCAAGAAGACAAAAGCTGATTGTATTTAAGAAAGTTGCTTCTCTGTAGTTTGTAAAGTGTAAAAGATCATGAGATAATTGATGTTTAATTGTCAAAAGTTCTTGGTATTGGTGATTTAAGCAAGGGCCTATCATTTTTTTTAAAAGTATAGATGGACAAACTTTGCAATGATTAGGGGTTGATAAAAATGAGGCAAGATACTGACTAGTCAGTTGTTCTTTTATAATGCTTTGTAATGAAATAATGTCATTAGGATTCATTGTAAGAGGGAGAAGGTTAAGTTCTGAATTTGCTGGGCTAGAACTTTGTAGCATAAGTGTGTGCCTACCTTTTTTGGAAAAAGGTTTTACTGTGAGGCTAAGCTTTTGATTCATTGTTAAGAAAAGTTCTTCAGTAAAAGATAATTTGTTCAGTAATGACGATAATTGTTTTAATTCTAGATGGCTTTCTATGAATTCATTTAAGCACTGGTGAGTTTCTTTACAATCACAACTAGTAGGGGGAGTTGGTAAGTGAGGAAGGGGTGCTTTTAGTAGTGCTATTGTGGATAAGCTTGTTAATGAAGATGGCGAAGTGGATCTTTCAGTGCTTTTGATAGTATAACTCGCGTAAGTTGTTTGTAATTTGACTAACAAAGGAGTTACAAAATTTTTTATATGAGCTAACGCCACTTCTCGGTGTGAAAGGCTAATATGAGTATTTTGAGAGCAGTAAAGAAGCTGGGTTTTTAAACACTCTACTAATGAAGCAAGAAGTTGGATAATTTGAGGTGGTGAGAGGGTTGAAGTTTCTAAAATAATAGTCCCATTTTTGCAGCAAGTAAATGTGATCTGAGGTTGTGATAGAGAAGCTATAGGTAGTGATTTAAGCCATGTATTTATTGTAGATAAGGTGGTTTTTACTTCATGTTCATGATTGAAGATACAAATGCTGGAGTTATTCAAAAATAAAGAGTCAGAGTTATACGACAGGTCAATCCACTTGATGCTAGGATTTCTTGAATGGCTAGTAATAATGGGTTGTTTTATCAGTGTAGCTATGGCTAGTATTTCAGGAGAATCTACTCTTAAGCTAGAAAATAAAGAAGACATAATTACAAATTGTTATAAATAAAAAATAAACTTAGTATTTATTGCATTCTCATTCTTTTTGATTTTTATAGAGATATTAGTGAGTAAGGTCTCTTCTGTAATCGCTCCACTAGTATAAAAGTAATTGTCTAGATTAACTTTTAAGAAAAGCTAGATCAACTGCGAAACGAAAATCATAAAAAATCTATTTAGAAAAGGTCATACAATCAAACTAAAGTTTAAAAGAAACTTTATTCTCCTTTTTCTTCTTTGAAGAAGGTTTTCTTAATATAGATTTAGTTATGGAGAGAGAGGGGGGGATGTCTAAATATTCTTTAGATAATTTATGATCATACAAGAGATTAGGATTAGGCAAAAAAGGTGAATAAGAAGATTTTAGAGAAAGATTTAGTTCTTCACCTTTTGCAAGTAGTGCTTTTTCGATAGTCTGAAGGGTGAGTTGAAGTTCATGTAAGAAACCATCAAGCCAAAATTCACCATTCATGCCAGCAATTTTACCCAAGACGCTAATTTTTCTATTTATAAAACGAGGAGCATTTTGTAATAGCTTTATGATATCATTGGCACTGGGTTGTGTTGTGACATCTGTGTAGAATGCAGAAGAAGTCTCTCCAAAAATTTTCATAAGCTCTAGCATTATATCTGGAATAGATGAAACTTTTAATCGTTCTTCTGTAGGGCCATGTTCCATATTAAGAGCTATTTGCACATTAGTTAAAAAGAAGAAAAGGCATTTCATTAAATAATGATGAGAAGTGGTGCATGACATGATGCCAGCTAGCATGGTTGTTTCCAATTTTTGTAGCATAAGATAAGGTTTTTGCAACCAAGGGCCAGTCATTTTTGATATTACTATTGGAAGAGGGATGGAAAAAGATGATCCACTGAGCGTAGCAACAGTAGAAGAGCTTGTTAATAATTTTTTCTTTAGTAGGTATTCTAATTGTAATGTGTGAGTGACCAATGTACCCCAATTAATGAGGCTGAGGCAGGGTGTGCTAGGGGATGTCATTTCTAAACTCCATTCAGGTGACCCATCAACCCAAGAAACTGAATTAGCTAGGTTAAGGCCAGAAGGTAAGCTTTGACTCACACATCGTAAGAAGCTAGTGTTTTTAAATACTGTAGAAATTTGCTGCAGTAGCTGATTTCCCCCTAAATTCTCAGAAAAGCAAGTATGAGAGCCCACGCAAGCGCATGCTTGTGTAGGTGGTTCATATTTTGCTGAAGGTGCTTGCAATAAAGTATTAGCAGCTAATTGGACAAGAGATGGAATTGTGTTTGGCCTAGGTGCTTGTGGATGATTATTTTGATGTTTGAGGTAGAAATTGTGAGCTTGTTGAAGTAGTGGTATTAATGAGAACTCTATATATGCGCAAAATAATTTTTTATGTTTAGGATGAATGCCTGGGTTTAAAAAACAATAAGATAATTGATTTTTAAGACATTGAACTAAAGAAGCAAGCATTTGAACAAGATGGAATGGGCATAAATGACGCATCGTCATTGATAAAAAGCCATCTTTTACTAATTTAATGGATAAACGGCTAGAAAATGTAGTTGAATGAGATGCGAGAAATATTATTTTCCCTACGCAGGTAAAAGCTTCTTGTAGAGCTTGTATATTTGTAGGGATCTCATAAGCACAGTTTTGGATAATAATAGTCTCTGCTGATTGAGAAATTTTAATCCAATGAAGAGTTGTTTGAGTCAATGAGGTTCCAACACAGCTGGGCTTCAGCAATTCTGTCAGTCTAATAATTTCGAAAGATTCTGAAGTTAAGATAGGAAAAGAAGACCTACTTGAGGATAAAGGTGCTAACGCCATTAAAATAAAAAAATAAAATTTAATAATAAAAGGAATTATAATTGATATTATTTAATTAATCAATAATACTTTTATTTTTTATTTATTAAAAAGATAAAGAAGATAAGTTTTTTGGTTTATTACGCGATGGTGATAGATATGAATCAAACGCCATAGCGATTACACGTATAAATAACTCTCCTAATCCACTAATATAAATATAATCATTAGTATTTTCTAAAAATCCCATCATTTCCATTTTTAATAAGTCATCATTGATAGAAGAAAACTTGTTGTCAAAAATAATTTGAAAGATATTAAAAAATTCATTTTTATCTATTTGAAAATTACACATTATTTGATGGATAATCCATTTTCTAAGGATATCTTCAGAAGAGAGAGCATGTCCTTTAGAGACAGGAAGAGACCGTTTATCTAGAGATTTGTAATATTCAGTAAGGTTATCATGGTTTTGGGTGTAACGATTTTGGAAAAAGCTTTGAGAAGAGACTCCAATGCTTATTAATTCATCTGTTGGGTTAATAGTATAGCCTAAGCAGTTACGTTGAAGTTTTTTGTTAAGATAAGCTAGAGACATAGAATCTTTTTTTAAGGCGAACTGATCCATACCAATACCTAGATAGCCTTGATGAATAAAGTACTCCCGTGCATTGGAATACATTCGAAATTGTATCTGAGAAGAATTCATAGAAGGGCTATTAGATTTTTCTGAGGTAGTTATGCTAGGGGCAATTTTAGCGTAAGAAAAGAGAGAAATACGGTCTGGGATTAGCTGAATAACATTATGTGTCAGTTCTGAAAAAGATTTTAATGTTTCAAAGGGTAGCCCATAAAAAAGATCTAGATCAATGCATAAATTATTATCTTTTGCTTGAGAAAAGCACTTTAATGTCATTTCTTTACTAGAGTATTTATTAGTAGCTTCCTGATCTACAGGTTGTATTTCTTGAACTCCAAAGCTTACTCGGTTAAAGCCTAAAGATTTAATAAATGAAAGCTGATCTTCTGAAGAAAGTGCTATTAATTGTGGGTCTATCTCTATTTTAATTTCTGCTTCTGGAAGGATTGAAAAAGAAAGAAGTACTTTTTCCATCAAACGAGTTAATAAAGCGTGAGATAATTTTATAGGAGTGCCACCACCAATATATATAGAAGAAATTTTACATTTTTTGTCTATTCGAGATAATAAGAGGTCTATTTCTCTTTCAAGAAAATAAACGTATTCAGCTTCTTTTTCTGGATTGCGGTTAAGGATTGCTGAACAAAGGCAATAAGAACAGTTAGCTGTGCAAAAAGGAATATGAATATAAAGAGCTAATGTTGTTTCATCTCTTGTTTTTAAGAGAGCAAGGCTTTCTTCATAAAAAGCTTCGGGTATAGGTTTCCACTCATCTGAAATAGGGTAAGATAGATAATGAGGTGCTGGTTTTTTTCTTCCTGATAAAAAACTAAGATCTAAATCTAACATATTCACATTGCGTTCTTATGGGGTTATAAAAAACTTCAAAAAAATAGTAAAACAAGATTATGAGGAAAGGGAAAATGATGAAGGATCTTTTAATGGAAACTGTACAGATAATAGTTTAATTATCATGTTGGTAGTTTCTTCAGGATTATCTAAAGCTTTTATGGGTAATAATTTTTGCAGAAAATTATCTTTTTCATGAGATTGTTGAGCTAGTAGATTTTTATCAGTAAGTTTTAAGATAGAGAAATCATTTTTTAATCCAAAAATACGTAATCGTGTTGAATGGTAGAGCCATAAGACTTCATGGGGAGGAGGGCCAAATCGATCTTCTAATTCATCGAGAAGAAATTTTAAATGCTTTTCATTATCTTCAAAACCAAAGCGTTGATAAAAGTCCATCCGTAGGGAGACTTCATTTACATAAGTTTCTGGAATTTTAGCAGCAAAGGGGATTTCTAACTTAAGATCTTTTTCAAATAATACTGGGATAGTATTGTTTTGTAAGGCAGTCACAGATTTTTGTAATAATTTACAGTAAAGAGGGAATCCAATAGCAGAAATATGTCCTGATTGTTCAGTTCCTAAAATATTACCTGTGCCTCTCATTTCTAAGTCATGCAAAGCTATTTTTAGTCCTCCACCATGTTCTGTATGAGTAAGGATGTCTAATCGTTTTGCTGAAACAGAAATAGGACTTCTTCTTCCATCAGTGAGAAAATAACAGTAAGCTTTTCTGTTCCACCGACCAACTCTTCCACGCATTTGATAGAGATCTGCCAGCCCAAAATGATCAGCATTATCTATTAAAATAGTATTAGCATTAGGGATGTCGATTCCATTTTCAATAATTGAAGTTGCTACTAAAATATCAGCACGACCTTCTTTAAAATCTAAAAATATTCGATCTAAATCTTTTGCTGACATTTTCCCATGGGCAGCTACCACTCGAGCATCAGGGAGCAGTTCTTGTATATCAGTAGCTCGTCCAAATAATGTTTCAATTCGGTTATGAATAATGTAGGATTGGCCATTCCGTAATAGCTCTTGAAGAAGAGCTTTTTGTATTAATTCAGGTGATGAAGGACAAACAACAGCACGTATTGGTAAACGATCAGATGGAGGAGTATTGATCACTGAAAGATCCCTAGCTCCTGTTAGAGAAAGATAAAGAGTTCTTGGGATAGGTGTTGCAGATAATGTTAGACAATCAATTGAAGTAAATAAGTTTTTAATATGCTCTTTAACACGGACTCCAAATCGTTGTTCTTCATCAACAATTAATAAACCAGGATTATGTAAGATCACATCTTTACCAATGACACGATGCGTACCTATTAGGATATCAATAGTACCAGCTTCTAGTTGTTGTTTTGTTTCTTTTATTTCTTTAGAAGAGCAAAAACGAGAAAGAATGCCTATTTTGACATCAAAAGATTTGGTTCTTTGAAGAAAGGTTTCATAATGCTGCATGGCTAAAACAGTTGTTGGAACCATAAAGACAACTTGTAATTTACCATCTAAGACAGCTTTCATTGCTGCGCGCATAGCAATTTCTGTTTTTCCTACACCAGCATCTCCACAGACTAGTCGATCCATCATCTTTGAAGATTCCATGTCAGCATAAATTTGATTTAGTGCTAATAATTGATCAGGGGTTTCTTCATAAGGAAAACTTTCTTCAAATGCTTTAAATAAAGGCCCTGCAGGAGGGTAAATAAAGCCATTTTTTGATGCACGTTCTGCTTGAACTTGCAATAGATTTTCTGCATAACGAAGGATAGATTGTTCTGTATTAGCTTTGATTTTTTTCCAACGAGATCCTTGTAAAGGATAAAGATCTGGGCTTTGTGTGCTACTACCAATATATTTAGAAACAAGATGTGCTTGGTCCATAGGCACAAATAGTTTAGATCCTTCAGCATATTCTAGGACCATATATTCTGTTTCTTGATTTAAATGGTTACGACGTTTTTCAATCCCTAAAAATCGACCAATACCATTGTTAAGATGAACGACTGTCTCTCCAGAAGATAACTCCATTTTTTCATGAATGTCAGAATGATGATAAGTGCGCTGTTTTTGTCTACGAAGTTTCTTTGTTTTTGAAATATCACTAAAAGAGATAAGGGCGATATTATGTTTTTTAATGAAAAATCCTGAAGAAAGATAGCCTTTTTCAATAGAGATCTTAATAGCCTTAAGTAAGGGCATATCTCCACTAAAAATTGTTTCCAGATGTTGCTTTTCAGAATCATTAGTAAATGTGATGATAAGATGGCCAGCTTCTTTATTGAATGCTTCTACAGTAGTACTGACTAAGTCAGCAATATTTATAGGAGGATGAATGGGATCGCAAAGATCTGTAATGGGAAAGCAAGAGGAATGCCATTTTTCTGCTGTGAAAGATCTATTAAAAAAATCAAAAGTAACTTCATTTTTCTTTAAAGATGATGATTTTTGAGATGTAGTAGTTAGTGTCGACAGAGATTCTTGAAATAGATAAAGAGATCTTTTTGATTTAATTTTTTCAAATAATTCTTCCTGAGAAAAAAAGATAGAAGGGGATAGTTTAATTGATCCAGCAATTTTAGAAAAAAGTTCTTCTTGACTATCTAAAGAGTCAAAAATAATTAAAGTATCATCCCCAAGATGGTCTAATAAAGAAGCAGAGGATTTTCCTTCTGAAAGATCTTGAGCAGGTGTAATAAGAAGAGAATCTTGTTTTAATACAGAAATTTGAGTGACAGGATTAAAGGTTCGGATAGAAGCAATTTTATCTTCCCAAAATTCAATACGGAAGGGTTCTAAAGAGGCTAGTGGATAAAGGTCTATAATGCCACCTCGGCAAGCGTAATCTCCTTTTTCATTAACGATAGGGGCTTTATGATAGCCAAAAATTTCTAAAGTAATAAGGAGATCGTCAAAAGAAAAATTTTCATTCTTTTTCAAATGCAGATGTGTATCTTTTAAAGAAATAGGGGAAGGTAATTTTTGAAGTAAGGCTTGAAAACTTGTTAGGCAACAAATAGGACCTTTTTGCTTATGTAAGTCTTCTAATAATAAATCCCGTTTTCCAAGAAGGTCAGGATTAATAATTTTTTCTTTCCCAAACCATTCTGGAGCAGGTAGTTCTAAAGGTGGTGAGCCATAAAAAAAAGCTAAATCTTGAAAAAGAACGCTAGAAGAAGGTTCTTCAGAGACAATAACAATATTAGATTTAATTTTTTTTAATAATCCTGCAATTAAAAATGACTGTACAGCAGGAGTAACTTTATCCACGACAACATCTGTGCCAGCATGAATCATTTTAATCAAATCTTCAATAGGAAGATTATTTAAGCTATAAAGGTTGAAATCCATTGATAAACAAGTGTTGGGATATGGGTGATAGAAGATGTGGCAGGACCACCTCCTTGAGCAAATTCAGCTTTGCCGCCTGATTTAATTTCAATAGATCCAGAGATTTCTTTAAGTAAACGAGCAGCAGATAAACCAATTTGTATTAAATTTTTAGAAACTTGGCATATGACAGAAGTTTTATTGGTGTCTTGAGCAGCAAGTACTAAAACTAGAGAAGGAGCTAACTTAGAAAATACATCTGCATATTTCTTTAATAAAGAGATTGATAAAGCTGGTAACGTATGAGTCAAATATGGAATACCATTATGCATTTGAATCAAAGGAAGTAATGCTTGTACTTCTAGTTGAATCATTTGTTCTAATAGAATTTCTTTTTGTTGATTCAGGATCTTATATTCTTTTAGCAAATTTTGAATTTTCTCTTCGATGAGATTATCAGGGGTATGTAAAAGATTAGCAACGTCCTGTAATCGGTGCTTCATAGTCTCAGCTTCTAGTTCAGCTTCTAATCCTGTTACAGCTTCTATACGTCTGATGCCAGCAGAAACAGCACTTTCTTTGACAATGCGAAAATAACCAATATTTCCTGTAAAATTAGTATGAGTTCCGCCACATAATTCCTTAGAGCTAAGCATGCTTACGACACGGACTTGAGCGCCATATTTTTCGCCAAATAAGCTTTTAATTTCCCCATCTGCTAAAGCTACAGTAAGGTCGACTTCACTAATAGATACAGGTTTATTAGATCGTATGGATCTATTCACTTTGTTTTGAATCTGATCTAATTCTTTTCCAGAAAGAGCGCGAGAGAAAGTAAAATCAAAGCGAATTTTTGTATCGTCTAAAAATGATCCTGCTTGCCGAGCTTCATTACCAATAGTTTCTTGTAATGCCTGATGTAAGAGATGAGTGGCAGTATGGTTACATGAAACTTTGTGGCGATGATTTTCGTTAATTGAAGCGTCTACAGCATCATTAATAGTAAAATTTCCTTTAAGAACTCGTCCTTTATGGCAAATGATATCTTTTTTTGGAGAATTTGTAGAAATGACTTCAAAAATGCTTGTAGAGCTTTTTATTATGCCACAATCTCCAATTTGCCCACCTTTTTCTGCATAAAAAGGAGTTTCTTTTAATACAATAGAACAAAGATCTCCTTCCATAACAGTATTACAACTGCCTGAATCATTAATGAGCGCAAGAATTTTAGAAGAGACTGAGCAACTTTCATAACCTAAGAATGTAGAAACAAGGTTGGCTTCATCAATTTCATCCCAATTTAGAGAGGTATCTTTTTTAGTTGAAGATTTTACAGCACGGGAGCGTTCACGAGCTTCTTTTTCTAATGCATGAAATTTTACTGTATCAACAGTTAATTCATTATCTTTTGCTATTAATAAGATTTCTTCTATTGGAAAGCCATAGGTATCTTTAAGTTTAAAAGCATTATCTCCAGAAATAATAGATGAATTATGGGAGTTAACCAAAACTGAGTTAAGTAAATTTTTACCTCGATGGAGTGTTTTTAAGAATCCTTCTTCTTCCTCTGTTAAAATCTGAGCCACTCGATCTTGGCTTTGCTTTAATTCTGGAAAGTCTGATCCCATAGCAGTAATTACAGCAGGTAGTACTTTATGCAGAAATGGTTTTTGAAGATTGAGCAGGCGTCCATAACGAACAGCTCTGCGCACTAATTTACGAAGGATATACCCACGTTCAGTATTACTAGGAAGAACACCATCTGTTATTGCAAAAAATAAAGCTCGAACATGATCAGCAATAACTCTAAAAGCAGGAGAGGATTTTTGATTTTTAAGAGAATAAGCTTGGCCAGAAATTTCTTCAATTTTATAAATGATAGTTTGAAAGATGTCAGTTTCAAACACTGAATTAAAACCAAATTTTAATGAAAGCAATCTTTCCAGACCTGCTCCAGTGTCTACATTTTTTTTTGGTAAATTAATCATTTCAGTAGAGCTGAGACGATTATTTTGCATAAATACAAGATTCCAAAATTCTAAAAATCGATGGCCTTCATGGTCTTGATCTAAAGAAGTAGCTTGTCCAAATTGAGGCCCACGGTCATAAAATAATTCAGTGCAAGGCCCACAGGGCCCTTTATCAGCCATCGACCAGAAATTATCTTTTTGTCCCATGCGGACAATATGGTGAGCTGGAACGAAGTTTTCCCATATTTGGAAAGAATCATCATCTTCTTCAAATACTGAAATCCATATTTTGTCTGAATCAAATTCAAAGACATTACAAGTAACATCCCAAGCCATTTTAATGGCATCTTCTTTGAAGTAATCTCCAAAAGAAAAATTTCCTAACATTTCAAAAAAAGTAAGATGACGAGAAGTATGCCCAACATTTTCTAGGTCGTTATGTTTCCCCCCAACACGGATGCATTTTTGAGAAGAACATGCTCGAGGATATAAAGGAGCTTCCTTGCCTAAAAAAAAATCTTTAAATTGATTCATTCCTGCATTTACAAATAGAAGAGAAGGATCATTATGGGGTAATACAGGTGATGAAGGAACAATGGTGTGATTTTTATTTTTAAAAAATTCAAGAAATCGACGCCGAAAAGAAGTGCTTGCCATACCAGTACAAATTACTGTTAAAAAAGAATATCATAGAGATGCATTACATATTTATAATACAGCTGCTCTTAAGATTGCTTATAATTCTAAAGGGATAGTTGAAAAGAAGTACAGAAAAATTATTCTTCTTGTAATTAGGGCCTTAAAATGAAAATAACAATAAATAATCATTAATTATAAATGGTAGCAGTTCAGTGAATAACAAGAAAAAAAATTAAAAAAACATGAGTTTTAGTTGACAAATCATTTTTAAGTCAGATGATAGAGTCCCCAAAAAGAATAAACTAAGGCTGGTAACATGAGTACTAAGGGATTAGATGATGTTCAAGTAAAAATGTTTGAAAAAATAGCTGATACGATAAGGCAATTAAGCATAGATGCTATTCAAAAAGCAAATTCAGGACATCCAGGAGCACCATTAGGGTGTGCAGAGTTAGGGGCTTACCTTTATGGGCAAGCATTACAACATAACCCTAAAAATCCTAGATGGGCAAATAGAGATCGTTTTGTTCTTTCAGCTGGCCATGCTTCGATGCTGCTTTATTCGTGTTTGCATTTAGCTGGTTTTGATATTTCATTAGATGATATTTGTGATTTTCGGCAATTACATTCTAAAACACCAGGACATCCTGAATTTTCTATTACTGAGGGAATTGAAGCAACAACTGGTCCTTTAGGACAAGGAGTGGCTAATGCAGTGGGCATGGCGTTAGGAATGAAAGTTTTAGGCGAAAAATTTAATCGTCCTAGTTATTCTATTTTTGATTCTAAGGTATTTTGTCTTGCAGGAGATGGAGATATTATGGAAGGCATTAATCATGAATCATGTTCTTTTGCAGGGCACTTTGGTTTAAATAATTTAATACTTATTTATGATGCTAATAAGATTACCTTAGATGGCGATTTATCTGATTCTTGTTCTGAGAATGTTACAGCTCGTTTTCTTGGTTATAATTGGGACGTTATAGAGGTAGATGGACATGATATTCGTAAAATTCATGAAACTATTTCTACTATAAGAGAATCTCAAGAGAAGCCAACCTTAGTTATAGCGCATACAATTATTGGCAAAGGAGCTTCAAAAGCAGGAACATGTAAGGTTCATGGCGCGCCATTAGGAGAGAGTGAAGTAGAGGCTTTAAGAAAAATTTTTACAAATGTAGAGACTGATTTTTATGTTCCTTCTTCTGTTACAGCTTTCTTTTCTCAGAAATTGCAAAAAGATAAAAAAAATGAAGATAAATGGTTAGAGATGTACCGATTATGGAAAAAATCTTATCCAGAAGAAGCTGCATCTTGGGAGCAAATGGAAAAAAATCTTATTCCAATTGATACAGAACTTTTTGTTAAAGAAATTAGTTTGCCTTCATCTGTTTCTGGAAGAGCTGCTTCTCAAACATTACTTAATGCTTTAGCTGATCAAATAGAAAATTTTATAGGTGGATCAGCAGATCTTTCTGGTTCTGACTGTACATGGATGAAGCAAAGAGATAAGGTTGAAGTAGGTAAATATTCATTGGGTAATATTAAATATGGTATCCGAGAATTTGGAATGGCAGGGATTTTAAATGGCCTGGCATATATGGGATATTTTCGTCCTTTTGGGGGGACCTTTTTAGTATTCTCTGACTATATGAGAAATGCTATTCGATTAGCTGCTTTATCAGAACTGCCTGTTATTTATCAATTTACCCACGATTCTGTGTTTTTAGGAGAAGATGGTCCTACTCATCAACCTGTAGAACATTTAATGTCTTTAAGGGCAATGCCAGGGTTAACGCTTATACGGCCTGCAGATGCTAATGAAGTAAAAATGGCTTGGGTAGCAGCTTTAAAGGCTAAGGGTCCAGTTGCTTTAATTCTTTCAAGACAAAATCTTCCAAGCATTGCTAATACAGATTGTAGTTATGCTGAAGGGTTAGGAAGAGGGGCGTATATTGTCAGTAAAGAAAAAGAAAAGGCTGAATATACATTATTTGCAACAGGGTCGGAATTATTTTTAGCAACAGAGGTTGCGAATAAATTACGAAAATTAGAAAAAGATGTTCGTGTGATCTCTATGCCATGTTGGGAGTTATTTGAAGAACAAGATAAAGCATACCAAGACGCTGTAGTTGGTGGTGATTTAGGCAAACGCATTGCTATAGAAGCAGGGTGTGACCTTGGTTGGTATAAATATATTGGAATGAATGGCATTGCTATTACCATGGATTCTTTTGGAGCATCAGCGCCACAGCCTGATCTAGCAGAAGAGTTTGGTTTTACAGTAGATAGTGTATTAGAGCGTATTTTTGCTCTTTAATTCATTTTCATATGAGGAATATCGTGGCTATATAGGCTGCGATGTTTTATCTTTGTTTGCCCAATAATTTTATTCAATTGTTTAGAGGCTTTTATTCCCATATTAATATGATTTTTTGTGAAAGTTTTTAAAACATATGTTCCACTTTCTTTAGTTTTGATTCCACCTGGTGTTAATGGAAGATCTGAAATTAATAGAAGTGCGCCTAAAGGAACCTCTCTTCGATAGCTAGCAGAAAATAAGGTGGCGCATTCCATTTCAATGACTTGTGGTTTGTTTTTTTTGAGGATATTTTTAAATGGCTCGTTGAATTCCCAAAAACGAATATTAGTTGTGTGTGTAATTCCTATATGATAGATAGCTTTTTCTTTATCTAAGATATTTGTGATAATTTTTTGAATAATGAAATTTCCAAGAGCAGGAACTTCAGGAGAAAAATAAAAATCAGAAGTGCCTTCTCCTCTGATGCTTCCGACTGGGACAAAATAATCTCCTACTTTATAGTAATCCCGTAAACCCCCACATAATCCAAGCATAATAACAGCTTTGATCTGAGGAATAAAAGAGCACAGATCTACTGCTAATGCAGCACTTGCTGAGCCTAATCCAAAATTAAGTATACTTACTTGTGTATCAGGGTCATGAGAAGCTGAAAACATTGCACCTTGAGTTATAGGACAATGGTATGTTTTAGAAAAATCGTCTACATAAGATGAAAAATTTGTTAAGAGAAGAAATGAACCAAATTTTTTATAACTGGAACCACAATAACGTTCAAGGGTATCTAAAGCGATTTTAATTTCATTATTAAAAGATTTATCAGGCATATATCATATGTTTAATTAAATTAACATCTATTATATTTTAACACCTATTTATTTATAAATAAGTATCTTTATTTTTAATTATAAAAATAATCATAGAAATATTCTTCAAATAAAGAGACTTCTTCACAAAAAGCAATTTTTTTGAAATGATAACTGCTTCTGTATGAAGTCAAATTATTAGATAGGGCCTATCAACAGAAGAAAGAATAAATTAAAAATGTGAAAATTATGGTTCGTGTCAGCACAAGTGAATTTAAAGTGGGCCTTAAGGTAGAAATTGAAAAACAACCTTATGTGATTTTAATAAATGAATTTGTTAAACCAGGGAAAGGACAAGCTTTTAACAGGATTAAAATTAGAAATTTAATTTCTGGCAGAGTTATTGAAAAAACTTTTAAATCTGGGGATTCTATAGAAACAGCTGATATTGCTGAATCGAGGATGAGGTTATTGTATACTGATCAATTTGGTGGGACTTTCATGGATGAAGAGACTTATGATCAAGAAGTAATTGGATGGGAAAAATTAGAACATATCCGTAAATGGCTTGTAGAAGAGATTGTTTATGAAATTCTATTCTATAATGGAGATATTATTACTGTTGATGCGCCTATTTTTATGGAGATGACTATAGCTGAAACTGCCCCAGGAATTCGTGGCGATACAGCATCAGGTCGTGTATTAAAGGCGGCTGTTACTAATACAGGTGCTAAGGTCATGGTTCCTATTTTTATTGAAGAAGGGGAAAAAATTAGAGTAGATACTCGCACAGGCGAATATGAATCACGCGTTGCAAAATAATTATTTTTATTAAAAAGTTATTTTTATCTTTAATTTTTTTTTTTAAAAGAGCAGTCTAAGGACATGTATAAAGATCTTCTTAAAGATAGTTCTGTTGAAGTAGAGCTTTTAAAAAAGCTCAGAGAAAAATCTTTCCAAAGGGAAGAATTTTCTGCTGCAGAAGAAAAAAAAATACAAAAATGGGTAGAACGCTTAAAAAATAATGAAGAAGAAACTTCTTCATTAGAAAGCGTTGCCCATATCAAAGCTCGTTATCCAGCATCTCCTGAAGGAATAAAAAGTTTTTTAACTCGTTTATATGAAGATCTTATTTAGTTTTTATTTATATTGCTGAGTTGTTTAAGTCGAGAAAGTTGTTATTGGAATAGCGCTAAGACTTAGTGGAGTATCAAGCTTATCCAAATTATTGATAGTAAATTGTTCTATTTTCATTTCATTAATAGATAAATGTATAATAAAAAATGATGATTTAGAAATAAGCGTTGCAGATCCCGCATCGATAATAATAGGAAAAGATTCTTTTCTCTTATCTATAATACTTCCATTATGATTATGCCCATGAAGGTACAGTTTAATTGTAGAAAATTCTTTCAAAGTTTTTTGTAATAGATCAAAACCTAAAAGATCATGAGAAGCTTTTTTGCCAGGAAGCACAGGAAAATGATTCCCAATGATTACTTTTGCAGAGTTAGGTAATGATGATAAGATTGATCTTAGCTGTTGATCTATAGAGAAAGAGTATAATCCATGAGCAGTATTCCATTTATTACAATAAGTACAGTCTAATCCTATCCAAAACCAATTATGGGTGAGTTGCTTGATATAAACTTTATTTCGCTGCAGATCTATATTAGGAAAGGTATGATAAAAAAGGTTTTTTTGAAAAGAATCAGTTGTGTAGTAGTCATGATTTCCAGGTAAAATATCTACATTAATTTTTTGTTTCTGGAAAGTTTTTATAAATGATAGCGCTTGTTTAAATTCGTAGGGAGTAGCAGTTAAGGTTAAATCCCCAGTAATAAAGGCATGATTAACTCCTTTTTGTTTTAATAGAGGAGCTAGTTGATGGATTCTTTGAGTTTTAAAATTAACAGATCCAGATAAGATGCGAAGGAGTCCTTTTAGACGTTTGTTAAGCCAGGAGGAAGGATGTGAACGTAAAAATGCAAAATGAATATCAGATAGGTGAGAAATACAGATTTTTTCTGGAAATGTCATACATAATACCTATTGCAATCTTATATAAATAGTTAAAATAAAAAATTTTAACAAGAAAAAAAAAGCTTTATTCTTAGCAGAAAGACTCCATTTTTATTAATAACTGCTTTTTAAACTTATTTATACTATTAATAAAATCGCTATTTGCTGAAAGGTTCATAACATCCTCTTTAATCGTGTATTAAATTAAGAAAGAGGACGTTGCTCTGATCAATAAAATGCAAAGACAGTATGTTATGGAATATCAGCGTCTCCAATAGCGACTTCTGTTAGTAATATGGTAGCAGTAGAAGAAAGAGCTTTTTCAAAAACTTCTAAAACTATACGGGTAGGATCAAGGATTCCATGTTCATAAAGATTTTCAATTTTTTCTGAAACTAAGTTAAACCCAACAAATGGATTAGTGTCTTCAAGTATTTCTCTTTGTATACATCCACGTTGTTCATGAGTAGATAATAATTGTAAAAATGGGGCTTTACAAGCTTGTATAACAATGTTCATGCCAGCTCGCTCAGCAGCATCAGAGGGAAGTTTAGATTCTAAAAGACTTGCAGCTCTTAGTAAAGCAATACCTCCTCCTGGAAGGACTCCATTAGATAAAGCGCTTTTTACAGCATTAACACAGTCTTTGCATAGAATTTTTTTATAGCGAAATTCAAGATCACTATCTGCGCCAATTTTGATTAATGCTACTTGGCTTTGAAGCATTGCTTGTCTTTTTTTAAATGAATCTTTGTCAGCAACTTTGTTTCTTTTATTGGCTATAATATCCATATGTAAACATCGAGATTCGCAAGCAGTCTTTGATCCTTTTCCTCCAATAAACGTAGAATTATTTTCCCCTATAATAATTTTTTTACAAAATCCCAAATGCGCTTTAGAAATCTTTCTTAGATCATGACCTGTTTCTTCTGTTAAGGGAACCCCACCTGAAAAGATTGTTACATCATAAAGCCAGCCTTTGCTTAATTGTTCTAAAACTTTGATAGAAATAACAGCAACCTTTATATGTCCTTGAATACTATTTGCTGCTAATGAAGCTAAGACATCATGGCTTATGCTCTTGCAAATAATGACTAGAGGATGATTTTCTTGAGAAAGGATTTGTAAAATAGGTAAGAGTTCATGAATAGAGTTAATTACTCTATCTGACAGTAAGATATAGGCATTTTCTATGGTTCCGCTTGTTTCATTACTGGATAAATAGGAAAGGTTAAGGCGAGTAGTAGGAATGCGTAAACCATTAATAATTTCTACAACAGTCTCTCTTTGGCGACCAGTTTCTACGCTAACAAATCCTTTTTCATCAACTTGCTCAAAGGCAGACATGACAATTTTTGCTAATTCAGCATTCCCTCCTGATGAGGTGAAAGCTACCTTTTCTATAACATTATCTCTTTGAGCACTAATAGATATTTTTTTTAGATATTGAATGACAAGTTCTATTCCTTTATTAATACCTTTTTGTAAAATTACTGGTTGAAAGCCTGCTTGGATCATCTGTAGACCTTCTTGGACTGCTGCATCCATAAGAATAATACTCGTAGTTACACCATCTCCATGCTGTTCTTTGATATTCACAGCAACTTCTATAGCTAGTCCAGCTCCCATATTTTCAAACTGATCAGGTAAGACCATATCTTTTAAAATATAGCCACCATCAGATGTAATGGTATAGCCTTCTCCTTTTTCTTTTTCAAACCCTGTAAAGCGACATTTAGGGCCTAAAGTATGTCGAATGCTTTGGGCTATTTTACTAATGCCATCAGATAGTTTTTTACGGACATCATGGCTAAACATTAATTCTTTAGGTATATTCATAAATCACCTTTTATATAAAAATAATTAGAATTTAAAATCTATACCAGTTTTGATGTTTAGTTCTCAATGAATGAAATAAAAGAATAATATTTTTATGATTAATAATATTATAAGTAGAAAAAATATATTTTTATTGATGTATAAAATAAAGAAGGTGGCACCCAGATTCGAACTGGGGATAGAGGCTTTGCAGGCCACTGCCTTACCACTTGGCTATGCCACCATATGAGCCAGGTAAGAAATTATCAAATTTTGATAATTAAATCTCAATCATTTTACTTTTTTATGTAGTCTTTTTATCAACTGATATAATTTTAAAAAAAAGAAATTTTGAAAGGAAAAGGAATGAGATCTGGTTTATTAGAAGAAAATTTTGTTGAATTTAATGATCTGAAGCTTAGTCCTGAAAAAATACTAGGGATTGCCATTGATAGTCGTTTGGTTAATCCAGGAGATTTATTTTTTGCCTTACCAGGTAATCGTGTTGATGGGCACTCATTTATTAAAGAAGCTAAAGATAAAGGTGCAGTAGGTGTCGTTCTTTTAAAAGGAAAAGAGTCATTATCTGAGGGATTGTCTTTTTTAGCAGTTGAAGATGTTGCTGATAATTTACGAAAATTAGCAAAAATAGTTTTACAAAAGAAAGCTATTCCTATCATAGGAATAACAGGCTCTTTGGGAAAAACAACAGTAAAATATTTTTTAAAAGATTTATTAAGTAATGAGTTTAATATTTTTTGGAGTCCAAAAAATTATAATACGAGGTTGTCTTTACCTATGAGTATTATTATGGCTGAAGAAGAACAAGATTTCCTTTTATTAGAAATGGGTAGTAGTGAACCTGGAGACTTAGATCAGCTACTAGCTTTTGCCCCACCAACTATTGCAGTACTTACAGGAATTGCTCCTCAACATGCAAAATTTTTTGCTAATGGCATACAAGGGATTGCTGAAGAAAAAGCAAGAATTTTTTCTTCTTCGTTATTAACGACAGCTCTTTTTCCTTTAGATTCTCCATATACAGATTTGTTTCATCAAAAAACTCAACATGTGGCCTCAGTATTTACATTTGCTAATCATGATGTGCAGGCTTCTTTTTCGTTTTCATTGATAAAAGAAGACTTTGTTATTATTAAACATCCTCAAGGTGAAACAAAGATTAAGATACATTTTTCATATAAACCTGCTTATCGCAATTTATTGATTGCTTTTTCGACAGCATTTATAGCAGGTGTTCCAGTAGAAAAGCTTTTATTTTGCATAGAAAATAATGAGTTAAAGATGCCTCCCATGCGCTTTGAAAGTGTAAAAAGACAAGGTATAGTTTTCATTAATGATGCTTATAATGCACTTCCAGAATCAATGAAAGCAGCATTGGAAGCAATGCCATCAGCATTAAATGGAAAAAAGATTGCTGTCTTGGCTCAAATGAATGAAATAGGAGTTTATTCTGAAGAAGGACATAAGGAAGCTTTTATTTCAGCATGCCAACATGTAGATTATTTAATTTGTATTGGTCCATTTTGGGAATGTTGTAAGGACGTTGTTCCTAATGCTAAAAAAAATAAGATTTCTTTTGTCTTTTCTACTGAAGAAGGTGCTGTTTATTTACAAAAATTAGCACAGTCTGGTGACATTATTTTATTAAAAGGTAGTCGTACTTTTGAGTTAGAAAAATTAATAAATCTTTACGAATAAATGATATTTAAAAAATATAAGTAAGAAAATTTATTATTAGTAAGGACTTATGGTTGGGTGTATCTGTAAATTACTAGAACAGTGGTTAGGTCTTTCATCTTCATTAGGAAGCACTTTATTATCTGGCATAGGAGCTCTTGTTTCTTCTTGGTTACTTACGTTATTTTTAGGTCCTTTTTTTATAAAAATGCTTTCTTGTTATAGGGTAAGTTTGTTAGAAGATCGCCCTTATTGTGGCACTTTAAATCAGTTACATGCACATAAAAAAGCAACTCCTATTATGGGAGGATTGCTTATTCTTCTTTCTATTACTATGTCGTGTATTTTTTGGGGAGGGACTCATAATATTTATAATGGATTGCTTTTGGTAATTTTATGTAGCGGGGGGATAGTTGGTTTTTTTGATGATCGTAAGAAAGTAAAATATCAAAATGCTGGTGGTATTACTCCTCTAAAAAAATTTCTTGTACAATTTTTCATGGGGGGAGTTGTAGCTTTTTTTACTTTAGTTTCTCCTGGAGAGCAGGTCTTGCAAGAGTCAGGAGATATTGCTTACAGAGTAAAAAATATCAGCTCTTTTTTTCACCAACCTGAATTTTTATTGCAGCTACCATGTTATCCTTATCCTGTAAAAATCTTAGGATATTTTGGAGTGTTAATAGGCGTCATTTTTATTATTTTTGTTCTGACAGGAAGTTCAAATGCGGTCAATCTTACAGATGGATTAGATGGATTAGCTGCTGGCGTGGTTGTATTAAGTGCCATTCCTTTAATGCATGCATCGTACTTATCTCATTTAAAAATAACTGCCATAGGGATAAATTTTTTATATGGGTCTCCCTATGAAGCTGCTTTTATCATGCTAGGAGCTATTATAGGCGCTTGTTTAGGATTTCTTCGTTATAATACTTGTCCAGCTAAAGTTTTTATGGGAGATTGTGGCTCATTACCTTTAGGAGCAGTATTAGGAGCATCAGCTATTATTATAAAACAAGAATTGTTATTAGCTATTGTTGGGATAGTATTTTTAATTGAGGTCTTATCTGTGATTTTACAAATTTTAAGTATGCGTTATAGAAAAAAACGAATTTTTTTATGTGCTCCTATTCATCATCATTTTGAATATAAGGGATTATCAGAAAAAAGTATTGTAATGCGATTTTGGGTAATTGGTGGTGTTGCTGCTTTTATAGGTTTGATTATTTTAAAAATTAGTTTTTAAAAGATAATTTTTTAAAACAATCAAATAGAAGTATAGGTAGTAATGTTAAAAGAAAAAGTGCTCATTATAGGAATGGGAATTTCAGGAAGCGCTGTTGCTGATTATTTAAAAAAGCAAAACATTGCTACTATCTGTGCAGATGATTCTTTAGAAAAACTTCATTTATTTCAAAAAAAAGGCTATGAAATTTTAAAGAAAGGAGAAGCATTTCCTTCAGATATTCATAGTTGTGTTTGTTCTCCAGGTATCCCTTTAGATCATCCTTTAAGAAAAATAGTAGAAGAAAAAGCAATACCTATTATAGGAGAGTTTCAATTAGGGTTAATGTTGCTGAAAAATAAAAAATGTTATCGATGTCTTGGAGTTACAGGGACTAATGGAAAGACAACAACAACATTATTTGCAGCGCATCTTTTAAATCATGCAGGAAAAACTGCTCGTGCTATTGGTAATGTAGGAGATCCTGTTATTGCAGCATTAGATGCTACAGAAGAGGTATTAGTTATAGAAGCAAGCTCTTTTCAATTGGCTCATTTAGGAAAACATAATTTTTTTGAAGCTGCTGTAATTTTAAATATCACTCCAGATCATCTAGACTTTCATAAAAGTATAGAGGCTTATCAAGAAGCAAAAGCTTGTATGCTTGATTGTGTAAATGTGGATAACCCTGTTTATATTCATGAAGAATTAAGATTTGTATTTCCTTTTAAGAAATGTTTTGTGTATTCCTTTTTGAAAAATTTTGTGAAAACATGTTTAAAAAAAGAAGGTTTATTGGAAGGTACATATGAGCATGATATAGATAATTATGCTGCAGCATTAAGTATAGTTTCTGTAATTCTGCCTATTTCTGAATCAGTTTTTTGTAAGGCAGTAAAGACATTTCAAAAACCTGAGCATCGAATTGAGTTTGTAAAAGATATTTGTAATGTTCATTATGTTAATGATAGCAAAGGCACAAATCTTGGAGCAGTAGTTCAAGCCGTTTATTCTATTTCAGGGCCTATTATACTGATTGCTGGTGGTAAAGGAAAAAATATAGATTTTTCTTTTTGGCGAAGTCTATTTAGATCGAAGATAAAAGCAATTTTCGCTATAGGAGAGTCTGCTGCTGATATTTATAAGGCATTATCTCCTGAGTATGATGTATTCTGTGTGCATGATTTAGAGCTGGCTGTAAAGGCTGCGCATGATATTGCTGCTCAAGGCGAAACAGTTTTATTGTCTCCAGGTTGCTCGAGTTTTGATCAATTTAATGGATATGATCATAGAGGCAATTGTTTTAAAAAATTGGTAACATCTTTAAGTAAGGATGAGGAAGATGAATCGTAAAGAAACCATGATAGCCGCCATAGCTGTGAATGCTATTTTATTAGTGGTGTTATTTGCTACTTCACTGCGCTCTAAGAACGCTACAAATGACAGTTCTCTGGTTCAAACTGCATCAGAACAAACTATTCCTGTTAAGGTTCATCCCAAGATTATTCCAATTGTGGAAGAAGATATTCTTAAGGAATTTGTTCCAGGGATAAGCAAAAAAGAAACAGCAAATCAAGAAAAAGGGGTTACTTCCTCTACACATTCTTTGACTAAAGAAGAAGCATATGGAATGACTTCTATTCCTTCCACAAATGCAGAAGAAAGCGTTCGTAAATTAGCAGAAAAAGAAAAGAAAGAACATTTTGTTAATGTTGTGGTTAAAAAAGGTGATTTCTTAGAACGGATAGCAAAAGCTAACCGTACAACTGTCACTGTTATTATGAGGGTAAATAACCTTACATCTACTCAGTTACAAATAGGTCAAATCTTAAAAGTACCACTCGTAGATGATGTAAATAGTACTGAAAGTCAAGCAGCAACATTCATAGATTCTGTAGAGTATTATCTTATCAAAGAAGGCGATAGTCCGTGGGCTATTGCGATGCGTCATCGTATGAAGCTGGAAGATCTATTAAGACTTAATGATCTTGATGAACAACGTGCCAGGACATTAAAGCCAGGTGATCGTTTAAGAATAAGGTAAGCAGTTTATGAAGTTAGTCATCATCATTTGTTTTTTTTTGATTTTTGCCACAGGATTAACAATGGTGTTTAATACTTCATCAGCAGAGGTTTTAGATAAATCTTTGAGTTGTAGCACTCATTATGCATTATTTCGTCAAATTACTTATGCTTGTATTTCTGGTTTTATAGCTTATTTAGTTTGGAAAATAGGTATTTTTGAAGCTATTCGTATAAGTCCAGTTTTGTTTGCTATAAATATTTTGGCCTTATGTTTAGTTTTTGTTCCAGGTATTGGAGTATGTCGTAAAGGAGCGCATCGCTGGCTTAATTTTGCAGGATTGCATATACAACCTTCAGAGTTTATTAAATATATAATGCCTTTATTTTATATCGAAAAAATTACCTCTTTTCCTGAATATAAGGAGTCATTTAAAAAATTTTTAATTCTTGCATCATCTTTACTTATTTCTGTTATTTTGGTGATGTTAGAACCTGATAATGGCACAGCTCTTGTATTGTTAGCTACGATGGTTGTTTTATTTATAATATCTGAGGTGCCTTTAAAATTTTGGATGTGGCCACTTTTAGTAAGTTTAATTATCGGGAGTGTGACTGCTTATAATTTGCCTTATGTGCGAGGACGTATTGCTGTTTATTTAAACCCTGGGTTAGATTTAAAAGGAAAAGGGCATCAACCACATCAGGCAAAAATAGCTGCAGGATCAGGACGTATTTTTGGAAAGGGCCCCGGTAATAGTTTACAAAAATTAACCTATTTACCAGAGGCAAAGAATGATTATATAGCTGCAATCTATGCAGAAGAATTTGGATTTATAGGTATTTTAGTATTAACAAGTTTCTATGCAACGTTAGCGTATGGAAGCTTTGTAGTAAGTCTTAATAGTGCTACTATCAAAGGGGCGTATTTAGCTGCAATTATTGCTTTTATAGTGGCCTTTCAGGTCTTTTTAAATCTTGGAGTAGTGTCAGGGCTTTTGCCTAGTAAAGGGGTTAATTTACCTTTTTTTAGTCAGGGAGGCTCTTCTCTTATTGCTAATTTTTGTGGGCTAGCTCTTTTATTAAAAATTG
Organism: Candidatus Clavichlamydia salmonicola; assembly: GCF_015356765.1. Taxonomy (GTDB): domain Bacteria; phylum Chlamydiota; class Chlamydiia; order Chlamydiales; family Chlamydiaceae; genus Clavichlamydia; species Clavichlamydia salmonicola. The sequence goes on along the minus strand of NZ_WTCQ01000001.1, from coordinate 122,111 downwards.
GTCAACATGAACAAAAAAATTATAATAGCAGCAGGCGGAACAGGAGGGCACCTCTTTCCCGCACAAGAAATAGCACAACAGTTAAAAGAAAAGGGATATGAGATCCTGTTTATTAGCAAAGGGCTTTCTTCTAACTTTTTTTTTAAAAAAGAGCTGTTTAATTTTCATGATGTGCCATCGGCTTCTTTATCGTTAAAATCACTATTTAAGAGTGTTTATTACTTATGCAAAGGTATTTATGCTTCTTGGAGAATTTTAAGAAAATTTAATCCAGATATAGTTATTGGCTTTGGAAGTTATTATAGTTTACCAGCTGTTACAGCTGCATTACTTATGCGTATTCCTGTTGTTTTGCATGAGCAAAATATCATGCCAGGAAAGGTAAATAAGCTATTATCTCGTTTTGTGAAGAAAGTTTTGGTTTCATTTGAACAGACAAAGAAATATTTAAAAGGAGATATTACTACTGTTAATTATCCTCAAAAGGTATGTACTGCAACAAATTATTATAAAGAAAGGTTTCAACAAGACGTACCAATTGTTCTTATTATGGGAGGCTCTCAAGGCGCCTCTTCTATCAACAAAAGCATATGTAAAGTTATTAAAAAAATCTCTTCTTCAGAAAGATCTATACAGGTGATTCATCTAATAGGTTATCAAGAAGACGTTTCTATGTATGAACAGTTTTATGCAAATTTAGGAATAACTGCAGAGGTAAAACCATTTGAAAAAAATATGGCCTCAGCATTGAGTTGTGCTGATTTTGTTATAGCTAGAGCAGGCGCAGGGTCTATTTTTGATTTACTATATTTTGAAAAACCTGCTTTGTTAATTCCTTACCCTTATGCAGGAGCACATCAAAAATTTAATGCTGTTTTTTTTACAGATGAAGTAAAAGGTGGGTATTGGGGACAAGAAGATTCTAATTTAGAGATATCCATAACTCAATTTATTAAAAAAATGTTATTGCCATCAGTGAGAAAATCTTTAATCGAAAATATTCAATTCTATAAGCTCGGGAGAGTTAATATTGAATGCATTGATATACTCAATCAAATGCTGATTTCTTTATAAGTATAAAATAAAAATTTCCCCATAAAATGAGTAAAAAAATATGATAAATTATCATCTTATAGGTATCGGGGGCATTGGCATGAGTAGCTTAGCCCGTATTTTATTAGCAAAAAATCATAAAGTCTCGGGTAGTGATTTAAATTTACATAAAGGTACTGATGATTTAGTCGCTCAAGGAGCAAACATTTTTAAAGGTCATGTTGCCGCTCATATTCCTTCTAATAGTATTGTTGTCTACAGCTCAGCTATATCAGTGAATAATGAAGAGTATCAAGAAGCATTAGTTCATTCTTCTCAGATGATGCATAGAGCCGAGCTGTTAGCAACTTTAATGGAAGGGCAACAAAGTTTAGTTGTTACAGGAAGTCATGGTAAAACAACCACTTCTGCTCTTCTAACCTTTGTTTTACAAACAGCTAATAAAGATTTTTCTTTTTCTATTGGTGGAATGTTGCAGGAAAGTAATGGAACTTTTGGGAAAGGACCTTATTTTGTTGCTGAGTTAGATGAAAGTGATGGTTCTTTAAAGTATTACCAACCGTTTTCTGCAATTATTACAAATCTTGATAAGGATCATTTAAATTATCATAAAACAATGGATAATTTAAGAAAGAGTATAAATAATTTTATTCAAAAGGTAAAAAATCCAGAATATTTGTTATATAATGGTGATTGTCTGGAGTTAGCTAAATGTTCTTGGCCAATAGGAAGTATTTCATATGGATGTTCAGATGGCTGTGCTATTCGTTTATCAAATTATCGTATAAGGGGGATGCAGTCATTATTTGATCTTAATATTAATGAAAGGTCGTATCATGACATTTTATTAAATATACCAGGTGTTCACAATGTTTCTAATGCTATTCCTATATTTGCTCTTTGTCTCATGTTAGGAATATCTGAAAAGATAATAAGGCAAGCATTTGCTACATTTCCTGGAGTAGCAAGACGTTTAGAACAAAAACAAGAAATTAAAGAAGTCTTATTTTTAGATGATTATGCTCATCATCCAACAGCTATTAATGCAACGCTTAAGAGCTTGTATGAGCTTATGCCTCATCGTCGTCTTATAGCTATTTTTCAACCTCATAGATTTTCTCGGTTACAACATTCTTGGTCAGAATTTAAAGAGGCTTTTGGCTATGCAGACATTATATTAGTCACAGATATGGAAGCTGCTGGAGAAGATCCTATAGAGGGGATCAGTTCAATAGATTTTGTGAAATCTATATCCAAAACATTCAAGCAAGTCTGTCGTTATGTGCCACGTGATGCAATAAAAAAAATGATAACAGAGCTTATTTTACCTTATGATATCTGTATTACATTAGGAGCAGGGGATATTAATTATCTTCATGATGAATTAAAGGATTTTGTTCCACGTTCTTTAAAGATAGGATTTTTATTTGGAGGGCCTTCGTATGAGCATGATATATCAATTTTATCTGCTAGGCATATCATTAATGTTTTTGATAAAGAAGTCCATGAAGTAATTCATGCTGCGGTTAATCTTCAATTACATTGGGAAATAGGAGAGCGTGCAGAAATATTTTTGCAAGATACGACTCTTTCTACAATACCAGAAGATATGGGGGAAGAGATTCATTCTCCAGTTGTTCAGAAATTTCTCAAAGATATTGATGTGATTTACCCAATGCTACACGGTACATTTGGAGAAGATGGTTATCTACAAGCTCTTGCTTTTATCTATAAAAAGCCTATTGCAGGACCCTCTTTTTCTTATGCTTGCTCTACTATAGATAAGGTATTAACAAAAAGAGTGGCTCTTCAGATAGGAGTTCCTACTGTTCCATTTTTAGTAATTCATCTAGATGAGTGGAAACATCAGTCAGAACAAGTAATAGAAAAAATTGTGAAAACATTTGATTTTCCTTTTTTTGTGAAAGCATCTTACTTAGGGTCAAGTGTAGGAACGTTTTGTGTTTATAAAAAATTAGAGTTGAAGAGTGTTTTGCAGGAATGTTTTTCCCTGCATAATGAGATTATAATTGAAGAAAGTCGTTTGGGCTGTCGCGAAATAGAATTTTCATTTCTAGGGGATGCTTTTAAGTTAGGTTTATTAGAAGGGTTTCCTGCTGAAAGATTATCACAGGGATGTTTTTTAGATTATAATTATAAATATGGGCTTAATGGAGTAAAAGGAATAAAATCTCAATTTATAGATCTTTCAGATGAGTTAATACAGGTAGGTAGACAGCATGCCTTAAAGATTTATCAAGCAATGGGAGCCACAGGATTAGGGAGAGTAGATTTCTTTTTAGATGAAAATAATCAATTTTGGTTCTCTGAAATTAATTCCATTCCAGGATGTACTCTGCATAGCACATTTACTCAGAGCTTAGAAAAAATGGGCATAACTCCAAAAAAAGTGATAGAACATCTTTTAGCATTAAGCATAAAAAATGGAGTGATATGAAGTAAAAAAAGCAAATATTATGTAGATATTTGCTTTTTTAAAAAAATACATAAAAAATTAATTATGCGTTTTCTAATTCTTTTTCTTCTATAAAATCTGAGCTTTCTTGTAGATCACTTTCTATATCTTGACGTCGGTTCATACAACAAGAAATTCCTGAATGACAACAAGAAGAAGCAGGAGCATGGTTAGGTGTTTCCATACAATCTTCTGAAGATAAATCAGGACTTTCATCAGCATAAGTTTGAATTAACTCCAACTGCACTTTTTTCTTCACTCGAGAAGAAATGCGACGAACAATAGTTCTCAGTGCATGAATGGTATTGCCACGACGACCAACAATTTTGCCAACATCATTAGGAGCAACTTTAATTTCTATTTTTATGCCATCTTCTTCAGGAGAAGAAAAAACTTGAACTTCTCCTGGTTCAGCAACCAAATTTTTTACAATATAGGCAACAAATTCTTCCATATATAACTATCCATAAAATTAGGATCATAAAGAGATAATCCTAGAATTGTCTCATAGATTAGTGTTTTTAATCAAGAAGGAGAGAGTTTTCTCTTAACCAGATAGCATACCCAGGGCTAAGATAAGATACATTAACAGCAATGATTTCTGGTATTTCATAAGCAGTATTTAAGCAAATAAAATCTTGAATTTTTTGAAATAATGAATGATGTGCTTTTAGTGTGATTTGTAGCTCTGTTTGTTTTTCAATAATGCCTTTCCACTTATACATGGATTGTATTGGTGATGAGATATTGGCGCAAACAATCAATGATTGGTCGAGTAAATCTGTAATAATTGACTGTGCTTCATCTTTTGATGAACAGGTCCAATAAATAAGTATCCATTCAGTTTGCATAATGAGTTCATGTTTAATTGTTAAAAAAAATAAAATATAATAAACAATTATTAATTTTCATTAATTATTAATGCGATGTTAGGGATACGAAGATCAAAAACAGAAGCAGCTGGAATGCTATTGGAAGAAGTATTACGCATGAAAAGATAACCTAGCAACTCTTTATCATAATTAAAGATAGTCGTACGAAGAAAATCTCCAGAGCGTGTTTTGATATGAATTTCTTTAAATGCGCCATCTTGATCTAGTAAAGAAAAATCAACATATTCTAGGGGTATAGTTAATAAAAGTTTAACAATGTCTTGAAAGATAGCAAATATTTTTGGAGGAAGTTTTTCAGAAATAGCAATAATTTCAGGATTCCCTATATATAAAAAAGGAAGCTTTTTTAAAGATACAAAAGCTGCTTTAGGAAAAAAACATCCAGAGGCGTCTATTGCCATATTGGAAATATTACCAGCATAAGCAACAGGTTGCCGTAATGCATAGTGGATGATAGGTTCTCCAAATATGTTTAGAGATATGGATACTTCTGAGAATAGGTGTGTGTTTAAAAGAATTTGTTCAGCTGCTTTTTTATCAAATGAACGAAGTGTGAGCTTGGAAGATTTATATAAGCCTAACATTTCTATAAAAAAATGAGGAGGGATATGATCCCCAGGAGTTTTTGAAATTAATTGAAAAGATTGAATGAGAGTGTTTTGGGATTTAAATGAATAGTCATTAAAGATAAAAGCGCCTAGGCCCAGAGAAAGGCAAGAAGAAATGAGAATAATGATAAATAAAAAATGCCTACGCAATGTAATGATTCCATTAAGAATAAAAAATTTAGAGATAATGGTTTAAAAGAATAAAAAATTTTGGTACAGGGCTTTTATCTCTTTTGAAGCCATTATTATTTTCATTTTAACAATAAATGAAGAAAAGAGCATTCTTATATGAATAGATTTTTGCAATTTTCTAGGAAAATTGTTTTTTTATTCTGAATAACAATAATGTTTACATCAGATTATTAAATTTTATAAGGGAGATTAGGCATGAAATTCCAGGTCGAACAAAGAGGGGATGTGTTAATTGTTTTCCTGCAAGAACGATTAGATGCAGCCACAGCTACAATGTTGGAAGATCAACTGAGTACTCTCATAAATAATGGAAGTAAGAAACTACTTTTGAATATGCAAAATACCAAATACCTTAGTAGTGCTGGGGTAAGAGGCCTATTATCAGTTCATCGCAAGATGTGTCATCATGAAGGGCTTTTAATTTTGTGTGAATTACAAGAAGAAGTGCTGGATATTTTGCGTATAGCAGGATTTGATAACGTTTTACAAATTTGTGAAACAGAAAAAGTTAGTTTTTCGTATTTTTTATAAATGGTAAAATCTTTTCTTTCGGAATGTAAAGAGCATCCACTTTGTCTTCAAGGACCAGATACTTTGGTTAAAAAATGGTGCTTAATGAAAAAGCAGCCTGGCAAAAAAATAATTTTATTAGCTGGTCCAACAGGAGTGGGGAAAACTGCTCTTTCTATAATGTTAGCGAAGCTATTAAATGGTGAAATTATTTCCACAGACTCTATCCAAGTATACAGGGGCATGGACATTGGGTCAGCAAAGGTATCTAAAAAAGAGAGAGACTCTGTTCCTCATCATCTCATAGATATAAGGCATGTTCAAGAACCCTTCAATGTTGTAGATTTTTATTATGAAGCTCGGCAGGTCTGCGATTCTATATTAGCTAGAAATAAAGTGCCTATTCTAGTTGGAGGCGCAGGTTTTTACTTTAAAACTTTTGTTTCAGGGCCGCCTCCAGGACCACCATCTGTTAAAGAAATTAGAGCGCAGATAGAAGCTCAAATGGCAGAACAAGGCGTCCTGTCAATGTATGAAAAATTACATGAATATGATCCTGAATATGCAGGTACTATTTCTTCTAAAGATATTCATAAAATTGTTCGAGCTTTTGAAATTATTACACTAACAGGTGCTCCTGTTAGTGCATGTAAATGGGCCATGAGTAAAGCAAGACCAGATAAATCTACAGCAGAAGAATATGTATATATGGGATGGTTTTTGTCATTACCTAGAGACATCTTGCATCAACGTATTAATGAAAGATGTGATGCTATGTTAGCAGAAGGCTTTGTAGAAGAAGTTAAAGCTTTAAAGCAAGAAGGCATTCAAAAAAATCCTTCAGCTGCAAGGTCAATAGGATATGCCCAGTGTTTAAAATTTCTTGAAAGTAATCAATCAATGGAAGAGTACAATGCGTTTGTGGCTGATTTTAAAACAGCTTCACGACGTTATGTGCGAAGGCAGTGTACATGGTTTAAAAAAGATCCTTTGTTTGATGTGTTGGATATTAATGGCAAAAATTTACAGATATTGGCTGAGGAATTAGCAGATAATTTTGCAAATAATCATTAGCCAAAAAAAGAAATCTACGAATTTTTACCTCATAATCATAGGTTAATAAAGGATGTTACTCTAAAATTTCTGCATGCCATTCATAAATATTATTGTCCATCTTACATTAAAATAATTTTATTTTAATTTGTTTTTAGTTTTTATCGATTAAGTAATTGGCAAAAATTAAAAGAAATAATTTAAAAGAGTAAAAAATTATTAAAGGTCTTTCTTTATATTTTTTGGAAACATAATTGACTAAAAGTAGAGAAAGCATATAAGCTTTTTCTCTCTAGATTAGTTTGATTTCAAAATTGTTCATGAATAATTCCATTGTCGATTTCCCAAAAAAAAGATTAACTCCTATAGTTCCTGATCCTGAAGATCCTTTCATAAAAGGGTTGGAGTTGGTTCAGTCCATAGAAGATAAATTGCGCTATAGCGTCGATTTTATGAGAGATTGTTTGTTTGGAGAAAATGCTCCAGATTTAAAAAATTTTCGGACTGCATCAGGCAGTTTTCTTATTATTTTTAAAACAGTTGCGCATGGAGCAGTGCGTTCGCAGTTATGGCATGAATATATAGAGTTATCTAACGAAAATCGTCGATTAAAAGAAATTACAGAGCAAGAAGTTTCATTTGCAGTAGATCAATTAGAGTTAGCTATTGCTTCTTTAGAAACAGATGTAGAAGCTTTCTTTGCTGATCAAGAATTATTTATAAAAAGAGACCCTTCGATTACATTGAATGAATTGCCAAAAGCTTTTCAAGAATCTGAAGATGAATATCGTTGGTTACATGCTCGTTTAGTTTGGTTAAATGCTTTTGTTTCTCGAATTAGTGGGTTAAGAAAAGAGCTTATCGCTATTGGGGCTCGTATTCGCATTAAAAATAAGTTTTTTCAGAGACTGTCTACTTTAGGGGATAAATTATTTCCTTTAAGAAAAGAGTTGATTAAGCAAGTTAGTGAAAAATTTGAAGCAGATGTTAAAAGTTTTGAAGCTGCTTATTTTGCAGATGAAGTTTTTAATCGCGATAATGTTAAGAAATATGTCTTCTTTTTAAGAGAAGAAATTAAAAATCTCCAAAGTGTAGCAAAGCTTTTAGTGCTTAATACACATGCTTTTTCTTCTACTAGAAAATTATTAAGTGGTTGTTGGGATCAACTTAAGGGCTTAGAAAAAGAAATTAAAAGATACAGTGCAGAGAATAAAAAAGTTTCTTCTGAAAATGTAGTTTTAGTCAAAGAACGAGCTGCTCAACTTTCAGAAAAATACCTTAAAGGAGAAATTACTCCAGATCAAGGTTTTTCAGAAGTTGATGCTATTTTGCGATGGATGAGGCAGTTAGATTTAGTATACGCAGATGTAATATCTTTAAAAGATATGCTAAGGGAAACTATAGCTCCATTTGAGCAAGCTAAAGATGATGAAGAAAATTTACGTCGAGAAAAGCGCGAAAAAATCGAGCAAGCACATGGAGAATTAGTTCAATCTTTCAAAGAAAAAATATCTACTTTGATAACTGCTATGGATAATATGACTGTTGGGGCTGTTAGAGAAGAATGGGAATCGTTGAAGAAAGGTTTTGTTTCACTTCCATCTAATAAAACTGAAAGACAAGTTATTGAGCGCTCATTGAAAGAAATTAAAGATAAAATGATTGAAAAAGAAGAAAGCAATTTATTAGCTTTATCTGATGACGATCGGGCAACTTTAGATAATCTTATTCATGTAGTAGGTCAAAGAAGAGAACGCCGTAAAGAGCTTAAAGGATTAATAGAAGAATACCGAAAAATTATCAGTGGATCAGGTTTAGATTTTGAACAAGCAATCCTGTATAATTCCAAAATAGAAGCAGAAAAAGAACTTTTAGGTAAAATGGATGAAGGTATTAAAGAGTTAGATTTGAAGATTAGTGAGATTAGAAAAAAAACTAAATAAATTTATATGGTTAACTTCCTTGTATTCTAAAGATCAATCAGGTTTTCTTGCCTTTGATTTGGATGGAACTATATTAAAGTGTAATTCTTCATTTTCTTTTTATTTTTTTGGCTTAAAGCAAGGATTTTTTCCTTGCTTATCTATTTTTGTAGCCATATTTCAACTTATAAGAAAAAAAATATTTTGTTCATATAATAGATGGTCTCAAATTACTTTTAATAAATTGTTAAAAGGATATTCAAAAAATGAATTACAAGATCTTGCGTTTCATTTTGTAGAAAAAGAGCTTCATAAATTATATTATTCTCCAGTTAAGTTAGTGCTAGATAAAGCGCTAAAAGAAAAAATTCCAGTTGTAATTCTTTCTGCTGGACCTGATTTTTTAGTAGAGGCCATTGCTAAAAAAATAGGTGTAAAAATTTTTTTTGGCACAACGTGCAGAGAAGATTCTACAGGGAAGCTAATAGCTATATCCTGTTTTATGAATGGTCAACAAAAAGCATTAGTAGTACAGCAATTTATAAAAAATGGTCAAGAATGTTTACAAGCATTTGCAGATGATATAGATGACCTTCCTTTTTTACGCTTAGCAAAAAAAGCTGTGGTAGTACAACCCAAAAGATCTCTTAAAAAAGAGGCTATGAAATGGGGTTGGAGTTTGCTTTAATGATAAATAGTTTATACTGGTATTAAAGATGAAAGATATGTCAGAAGAGCCTTTAAGGCTGATTTTTAAGATCCTGGATGATAAAAAAGCTATAAATCCTTTAGTCCTCGATGTAAGAGATCTTGAAGCATTAACTGATTTTTTTATTTTCACAGAAGGTACTGTTTTTGTTCATGTAAAAGCATTGGCCGAAGCTGTTGTAGAAGGATTAAAAAAGCATGGATTGTCACCATTGTATGTAGAGGGATTACAATCAGCAGATTGGGTTGTTATTGATTATGGCTTTATTGTAGTACATCTTTTTATTGCATCAGTTAGAAATCAGTATAAACTTGAACAATTGTGGCAGGCTGGAAAAGTTTTAAATTTAGATTCATTAGTTGCTTAATATTGGTGCGGAATATGAAAAAGCGAAGAGTAGTTGTTACTGGTATGGGAGTAGTTTCCTGTTTTGGAAATGATGTAGATGTATTTTATCAACGTCTTTTACAGGGAGACAGTGGCGTGCGTACGATGACCCATATGTCTGTATCTGATTATTCCACACGTTTTTCTGCTTTTATTGAAGATTTTAATCCAGGTGATTATATTGATAAAAAACAAGCACGTCGTATAGACCCTGTTATGGCTTATGGTATGGTTGCTGCTAAAAAAGCTCTTGAGATGTCAGGATGGCAAGGTTTAGAAACTGGCCAAGATCCATTTCGCTATGGTGTCGTTGTTGGAGTTGGTTTAGGGGGCCTTTATGTTTTAGAAAAAGGTATTCAGCAAATGGCAGAAGAAGGTGGTTTCAAACGTGTGTCTCCATTTTTTATTCCTTATTCTATTTCTAATATTACAAGTGCCTTGATTGGTATTGATGTTGGATTTATGGGGCCAAATTATTCTATTTCTACAGCTTGCGCAACAGGCAATTATTCTATTTTAGCTGCTATGCGACATATTCAAATGGGTGAAGCTGATTTAATGCTTTGTGGTGGCTCTGAGGCTGCTATTAATCATGTTGGTCTTTCAGGATTTATAGCAAATAAAGCTCTTTCCCAAAGAAATGATGACCCTAAAAAAGCTTCTCGTCCTTGGGATATAGATAGAGATGGTTTTGTCATGGGAGAAGGAGCAGGTGTGTTATGTATAGAAGAGTTAGAACATGCAAAAGCACGAGGTGCTGTTATTTTGGGAGAATTATTAGGTGGTAGTATGAGTTGCGATGCTTATCATATCACAGCTCCACGACAAGATGGTCTTGCTGTCATACATTGCATGGAACAGGCTATTAAAGAAGCAGGTGTAGATAAACGTCGTGTTAATTATGTAAATGCGCATGCTACATCAACTTCTTTGGGTGATTTATCAGAAGCTATTGCTTTAAAAACTGTTTTTGTAGGACAAGAGGATACTCTTAAAGTCAATGGGACTAAATCTTTAATAGGTCATGGATTAGGTGCGGCAGGTGGTTTAGAGGCTATAGTGACCCTTAAGGCTATTGCAGAAGGAAAAATACATCCTACTCTCAATGTTGATAATCCAATACCTGAAATGGTTTTTGATTTTATAAAAGGAGAGCCCCAATTATTAAATATAGATTTAGCTTTATCAAATTCATTTGGATTTGGAGGGCATAATGCGTCTCTTCTTATGGGAGCATTTCATGAATAAGAATCTTGCTTTGGATTAAATAAAATAATGAACATAGAAGGCATTAAGGAGTACGCAGCAGGAATTATTCCTTTGCAAAAGAATGCTGATAATGAATGGAAGGTTTTTCTTATTAAGCATCGTTATGGAGGTCATGTTGGTTTTCCAAAAGGACATGTAGAAAAGGAAGAAACATTTCAAGAAACTGCCCAAAGAGAGTTAAAAGAAGAAACTGGGTTAGAAGTTTCTTCTTTCTTGCCTATAGAGTCATTTGAAGTTTCTTATTCATTTTTTTTTAAAGGTGACTATTATCAAAAAACAGTTTGGTATTTTACTGCCATTGTTCAAGGTGAAGTAGTCTTACAAGCAGAAGAAATTAAGGATGGTACATGGTATTCTTTAGCTGATGCAGCTAAAGAAATCCATTTTCAAAGTAATAAAGACATTTGTCAAACTGTTATTAATCAGCTAAAAATTCTGCAATAGCTATTGATTAAAGCATTTTTATTGAAGAAACTTCATTAATATAATCTTGTTGTGATAGCTGAATAATTTCTAAAGCCTCTAAGCGGCCATATCTTCCTATTAATTCTATCTTTCTTTTAGAGTTATTCTTTAGATTTGCTGGGGATTCTTTGTATGAAAGAAAATAGTGTTCAATGCGTAAAAGTATGGCTTCAGGTAATTCTTCTATTTCTTGATATTGAGAATATGCAGGATCTCCTTCTACTACTCCAATAAGTTTATCATCAGCTTCATCATTATCTATAAGCCGAAAGCCTCCAAGAATTTTGATTGAAACCAAAATATCACGTTGTTGAATAGTGTTATCAGAAAGAACACAAACGTCTATAGGGTCATGGTCTCCTGAAATTCCTTCTCGATTAATTTTTTTTCCACAAAAGGCTGCAACTTGTTTTCCTGAATATGTTTTAGGAAGCATGCCATAAAGACATGGAGATGCATTAGAGTATTTTTGAGGTCTATCTACTCTTAGAATGCCTGAAGGCTTATCTATTTCAAATTTAATATTATCTCCTGTCAATATTTCTATATAACAGTTCATTGTTTTTAAATTATTATCAGATAAATGTACCCCATGCCATGGGTGTAAGCGATTTTGAAGAGTCATAGACAATGTTTCTTTGAATAAATTTATAAGAACTAATTCTAATAAGAAAAATTGTTTTTAAAAAGAAAAAAAGAGATTTTGATGGAAGGATGGCAGATCAAAAAAACAATAAATGATCTTTATAATCATTCATTGTTTGTATACTATTTCAAATAATATTAATTATTATCTTCTACAGGTAAAGAAGAGTCAGTATTTTCTGAATTTTGTAAATTTTCTAATTTAAAGAGAGGAAAATTTTGCATTTTTGGAAAATTATTTCTTAATGCCTTGAAATTAGAACATTTGCAACCAGATTTTTTTAAGTTTTTAGCCAAATGTACACCACTGAATATAGATAAGACAAATCCAGCAATAATTGTTAAGCTATAAAAAGCTAACTCTGCTGTACATAATGTATTTATAGTGTTTCCACAAACAACAAGAAATGCTGCAATTAGTAATAAAATAGATAATACTAAAGAAGAGATACAAGCAATACGGAAAAGTTTTTGCGTTGATACTCCAAAGATACTTTCTTTATTTATAGAATTTTGTATGCAGGGAGGAATTTTCATAATAAAATGCTCATATAATTTTTTGATAAAGTTTATACATAAATATGATTAAAAATCAATAAAATTAATATTAAAAAATAACAATGTTAATAAAAACAGTTACATATTTTAATTAATGGTAAAAACATAAAATATGTTTTTGAAAGATATAATTTCTAAGAATTATTCAATATGGGGGAGATAATTACTTTATTATTTAATATTGTCATTGTTATTCAAATGCTTATATTAAGCTAATTTGACTAAAAATCTTGTTCTAGGAATAATAAATTTTTATAATCCTTAAAAGAGAGCTATTTCTGTGGTTTTTTCTGATCTTTTTGCGACGGAGTTAAGTGTTCCAGGCTATGAGAGAGTTGTTCGTTTTCAATGCACTTCAGCAGGTCTTGATGCAATTATTGCAGTGCATAATACTACTTTAGGGGTAGCGTTAGGAGGAACCCGAGCTTTTCCTTTTGAATCTTTTGATGATGCTTTAAAAGATGTTTTAAGATTGTCAAAAGGTATGACTTACAAGGCTGCTTTAGCAGGTACACATACTGGTGGTGGAAAAAGTGTGATTATTCTTAAACCAGGAACTCAAGTAATAGAAGAATCTTTATTACAGGCTTTTGCAGAAGCAGTGAATCAATTTGAAGGAAGATATATTTGTGCTGAAGATGTTGGCATTGGGTTAAGAGAAGTTAATATTATAAAAAAATATACTTCATATGTAGCTGGGCTTCCAGGAAAAAGTGGAGATCCATCTATATTTACTGCACGAGGGGTTTTTCAAAGTATTCGTGCAGCAGCAACAACTTTATGGGGAAGCCCATCTTTAAATGGTAAAAAAATTGCTATACAAGGTTTAGGGCATGTTGGAATGCATTTAGCTGCATTCTTATTTTGGGAAGGTGTTGATCTCATTGTAGCAGATTTAAGAAGGGAAGTAGTAGATTTTGCTCAGCATACATATGGAGCATCTGTTGTATCCCCAGAAGAGCTTTTTGAAAAAGAATGTGATATTCTTGCTCCTTGTGCACTAGGGAGTAGTATTAATATTAAAAATATTCCTAATTTATTATGTAAAGCTGTAGTAGGTGCGGCTAATAATCAATTAGAAAATGATCAATGTGCACAATTATTAAAAGATAAAAATATTTTATATATCCCTGATTATTTATCTAATGCAGGTGGATTAATTAATGTAGCTATAGAGCTTTTACCAAATGGTTATGATCCTGTTTTTTCTCAAAAAAGGGTAAATAATTTATTTGAATCTATTAAAGATCTTTTAAACGATTCATTAGAACATGATATCTTGCCATTAGAAGCAGCTAATAAAAAAGTTAGTAAAATATTAGGTATTGAATAAAAATATCTTCACTTAGCAATGAGTATGTGAATAAAAAAGCTTCTATCTTTTTGGAGGAAGGGGGCTTTTTTGTATTTATTAAATGATAGGTTTAATAAAAAATATTATATTGATGAATGGCCTAAAGAAAATGTTGTTGCATGTAAGAGGTTAATGTTTTGCAAAGACTTGCTTCTCCTGCAATAATTCCATGAGTTCCTTTTAGAGTGTATTTATTACTGAAAGAAATAGGACTTCCAAACATATCAGAAAATACTCCTCCAGCTTCTTTAATTAAAAGAAGACCAGCTACATGATCCCAAACTTGTTCTTCACTTTTATAAAATGGAAGACGAAATAATACATCAGCATTTCCAGTAGCTACATAACCATATTTTGTTTGACTATCCTTTCTCCAAGAATTGACAGGTTGATTTTTACTAGCATATAGCATAGATGTAAAGCTTAGAAAATGATTGTGATACGTAGAAGAAAAGCGAGCTTCAGTGTAAACCAAAGGTTTATTAGCTGATATTTTATTGATATGAAGTTGCTCTTTTTTATCAGGATAGTGTGTAAAAGCAAACGAACCTTCATTTTTTTTAGCTAATAGTACGACAGATTGTTCAATATTTTGATAAATATATTTTGGACAACCTAATATTCCTAAAATAGGTTCATCATTTTCTATAAGGCTTAAAGTAACAGCTGATTCTCGTCCTGCAGCAAATCCACTTGTTCCATCTATAGGATCTGAAATCCATACTCGGGATGCTTTTTTATGATAATGAGAGCTTAATAATTCAAAAAGATTATCAGAAGAAACTGAAGGATTTATTTTATTTGCGAAAAACAAAACTTTATCGATTAATTGAGGATGAGTTTTGAGTATTGCTCCACTTTCTTCGCCTAAAAATTCATCTTCCGGAAAAATAGATAAAATTTTTTCACAAAAAGCTGCTTGGATAGCAAAATCAAATACAGTAACCAGAGATCCATCATTTTTGATAAATGTGTCAGAAAGAGAGAAAAGAGATTGTTCTTGGCTAAGGAGTAAAGTTGCCATAGAAACGAGTCTACAGCTAATTTCTTCTTCGTATTTGAGGAAAGAATGCATGCAAGAATCATAGAGCAATGATAAAAACCTTGTCAATAAAATCACTTGGCCTAGTAAAATTAAAAGAAAATCAAAAAAAAACAATCAATGAAGTATAAGTTTCTTTATATTACGCTCTCTTTTTTGCTGAAGTTACGTTATTCTGTTCGTTTACATGGCGTTAGTGAAATTTTGACAAAAAAAAAAGAAAATCCAGAAGGGATTTTATTCTTTGCTAATCATGTATCTTTGCTAGATCCTATGCTTTTTGAGATAGCTTTATGGCCAATATGTGAGCCACGACCAGCAGCATCTGATTATTTATTTCGTATAAAATATATTAATTTTTTTTTAAAAAAAGTAAGAGCTATCTCTGTTCCACAATATTCTTCGAATCCATCTTTAAATAAATCTTTAAATATTAACGCTACTTTTGATGAGATTCATCAAGGACTTCAGCAAGGCGATAATATTATTTTTTGGCCAGCAGGGCGCTTAACTTCTACTGGAATTGAGAAATTAGGAACAGCATCAGGAGCTTCTATTTTATTAAAAAAAAATCCTAATAATCCTATTCTAATACTTTGTGTTGTAGGTTTATGGGGAAGTTCTTTTTCTAAGTACCAAACAGGAAAAACTCCTTCGTTGGGAAAGCAATTAATGAATAATTTTTTAAAAATGTTAAAAAGAGGCATATTTTTTATGCCTAGACGCAAGATAGAGATCTTCTGTAAAGATATAACTAAAGAAATAAGAGAAAAAAAAGACAAAAAAGAAATAAATACATTTTTAGAGGAAACATATAATGAATTCTTTTAAAATCAATACTCATTTTTAATTGTTTAGATTTTTTAAATATTTATTACGATCTATACATTCAAAATCTTTTAACAAGATGATTTTTATGAAACAAACACATATGAATGATTCATTCACAAATGAGAAAGAATCTTTAAGGCCGGATGCATTTTTTCCAGAAGGGCATTCATTAGTAGAAAGTTTTTTCTTGGCTTGTGATCGGATGAAGCATTTTTTACTTGGAGAGGATGAATCTTCAGGAAAAGTGTCATTTCGTAAAGCTAAGATAGGTGTTTTACTCTTAGCTGATTTTGTTCGTTCAATACCAGATACGCATATTGGTATTATGTTGCCTTCTTCTGTAGCTGCGCAATTATTATCTTTAGCGATTATGCTAGCGGGGAAGATTCCTGTTCAGGTTAATTGGACGATGGGTCATAGAGATATTAATTTTTTGACTCAATTAACAGATACACAAATTGTATTTTCTTCAGAAAGGTTTTTAAAACGAAGAGAAGGTTTTAAAAGAAGCTTATGTAATTTTCATATTATAGATATGGAAAGTATTAAGAAACGATTTTCTTGTTTTCAAAAAATGAAAGCATGGTGGAGAGCGTTTAAAACACCAACTAGTATTATGGAGCTTTTTGGTTGTAGCGACTTAAGAGAATCTTCGCAGGCTATTATTTTATTTACCAGTGGTAGTGAAAGTATGCCAAAATGTGTCCCACTAACCCATGGAAATATTTTAAGCAATTTAAGGGGATGTTTTTCTGTTTTAAATACGACTGCTAAAGATATTTTATTATCTGTATTACCTCCCTTTCATGCTTTTGGTTTTTCTTTAACAGGGATGTTTCCAATACTTACTGGTCTAAGAGTGTTTTTTTATCCCAATCCATTAGATATTAGAAGTCTTTGTGAGATTATTAAAGAAAATAAAGTAAGTTTAATGGCTCTTACTCCAACTTTTTTTAGAAATTTTTTGCAAGGTGGAGAACAAGCTTTATCTTTATCTTCTGTAGAAAAAGTATTTTTAGGAGGGGAGGCAGTAACAGCAGATATTTATGATAGATGTGCTGATATTTTGCCAAAACTTGCTGTATTACAAGGGTATGGAGCAACAGAATGTTCTCCAGTTATAACTGTAGTATCTCCTAATAAACAACAAATAGGGGCAGGTGTTCCTTTACCAGGTGTATCATTGCTTATTGTAAATCATGAAACATTGTTGCCATGTAAAGAAGATGAACAAGGTTTAATTTTAGTAAAAGGCCCAAGTGTTTTTAAAGGCTATATTTTTTCTTCAACGAATGTAGTGAATCCATTTATAGAAATAAATAAAGAAAAATGGTACTCAACAGGTGATTTAGGGCAAATAGATAGTAAAACAGGTTCTTTAATTTTAGCTGGGCGCATAAAACGCTTCACTAAAATTGGAGGAGAAATGATTAGTTTATGTTCTGTAGAAGCTATTCTTCATGAAGTAGCATTAGAAAGAAAATGGACTGTAGATAGTTGTAAGACTTATTTTGTGGTAAAAGATTTATCTATAGAAGGTAAAAAAACTCGTCTATGTTTATTTTCTACAATAGATATTTCATTAAAAGAAGTTAATCATGCGCTTAAAGAGCAAGGAGTAGGAGAACTAGTTCGGTTGAGTAAATTAGAAATTATTTCTGAAATCCCATTACTAGGAATTGGTAAAATCAATTATGGAGCTCTTGTTTTTTCTACAGAAGGTTAAAGAAAAAAAATCATTATTAAAAAAAAGTAATAATAGGTTCTACATCAATAATCATTTTAACTTTTGATGAGAGGGATGTTTTTTTATGTGCTATTTTTAAAATTTTATTTAACTCTGTAAGATTCTTTGTTCTAATTAATAATTGAAATCGAAAGGCATCTTTGATTTTATAATGACCAGAAGGAACTAGTGGATGAATAATCATTTTTGTGCAGCTTGCAGCTTCAATTAATGATTGTCTAAAGCGAAAGCCTTCTTGTTGGGTTTCTAGGATATTTTTTCCAATAAAAATAATTTTTAATAGGCGGGAAAAAGGAGGGTACCCAAAGCTTTTTCTTATAGCTACCTCCTCTTCGTAAAATTTTTCATAATTTTGCATAGCAGCAAGCTTGATAACAGGATGATCAGGTAAGTGAGTTTGAATAATAACTT
Source organism: Candidatus Clavichlamydia salmonicola (assembly GCF_015356765.1). Lineage (GTDB taxonomy): Bacteria > Chlamydiota > Chlamydiia > Chlamydiales > Chlamydiaceae > Clavichlamydia > Clavichlamydia salmonicola. Next base: position 103,986 of record NZ_WTCQ01000001.1, on the reverse strand, counting down.
CACCTTTGATAATTCCTCTGCCAGCTCTTCCAGAAACTTGTGTAATTAATTGAAAGACATGTTCACTAGATCTAAAATCAGGAATATGTAATCCAGCATCTCCATTTAAAATTCCTACAAGAGTAACAGATGGAAAATGAAGCCCTTTAGCAATCATCTGAGTGCCAATTAAAACATCAGCTTTACCAGTAGAAAATTTAGAAAATAATTCTTCATAACTGCCTTTGAGTCGTGTTGTATCAGTATCTATTCTTAAAGTGCGGATTGCTGGAAAAATAGCATGTAACAAAGCCTCTACTTTTTCTGTTCCAGTTCCCTGGTAAACTAAAGCGGTTGTTTTATGGCATTGTGGGCAAATTTCAGGGGGAGGATGTTGTTTATAATCACATAGATGACAGGCTAAAATCTTTTCTCCACGATGAAATGTCATTGTAACATCACAATGAGGGCATTTAAACACATAAAGACAGTCTGTACATGAGAGGTTCGTATGGTAACCTCTTCTATTAAGTAGTAATAAAGACTGTTCTCCTTTTTGAAGCCGTTTTTGAATGCCATCAAGAAGTTGTCTAGAGAATAAGGCATATTTATTACCAGATTGTTCTCTTTCTTTGGTCATATCAATGATAGTAAGATTTTCAATAGCATGCCCAGATGTTTTTGTAGCTAATGAGGATAATTGATATTTTTTTTCTAAAGCATTAGTGTAACTTTCAATACTCGGTGTAGCACTTCCTAAAATTACAGTAGCGTTACAGATTTTTCCTCTCATGACAGCTAAGTTTCTTGCATGGTAGCAAGGGGCTTCTTCATGTTGTTTATAAGCGGAGTCATGTTCTTCATCAACAATGATAAGGCCCAGATTTTGTGCTGGACAAAATAACGCAGATCGAGCCCCAATAATAATTTTTATCTTTCCTGATGAAGCGTCTTCCCATGTTTGACGTCGTTCTCCAGCGCTTAATCGATGATGTAGAAGTGCTATCTTATTATCAAATCGTGCTTTGAATTCTCTAACAATTTGAAAAGTTAAGGAAATTTCAGGAACAAGGATGATAGCACTTTTACCTAAAAGAAGAGCTTCTTGAACAGCTTGAAGATATATTTCTGTTTTACCACTACCAGTTACTCCAAAAAGTAAATGAGTCATAAAGGTGTTAGAATGAAGGGAGGCAATAATTTTTTTATGAGCCGCAGCTTGTTCATTAGTTAATTTTTTAGATGTAGTTTTAAAAAAGCGCGCATTTAAAAAAATAGGATGTTCATAATTTTGTTTTTCAAGAAAAATAAGATTTTTTTTAATCAATGTATTAATAGTACTTTTAGATGTGCCTTCTTTTTTTAAAAGATCTTTTAAAAAGATGCCATCATTAGAATCTATTAATATTGAGAGTACTTTTGCTTGTTTAGGAAATGTTTTAGAAAGTGCTTCTGCATGATGTAAAAGATTATCTTTGGTAAGACGTGGAAAGATTTGGGCACTTTTCTTAGAAGATACGTCTAATCGTAGGCCACTTGGTAGGACGTGTCGGAGAATTTGTCCTAAAGGACATGAATAATGATCGCTCATCCATAAAATTAATGAAATTAAATCTTGAGAAAGGCGTAAGCCATTTCCAAGGATACGCTTAATAGCAATAACATTATGGACTGGGGATTCGTTTTTAATAGCTATAACTAATCCAGCACGTTTTCGTCCATTTACAGTGACTTCAACACAGGCTCCTTTTTGTACTAAAGGTATCAGTTCTTCTGGAATTCCATAATCGAGAACCTTGTTAATAAAGGTATCGACTATGACTTCTGCAAAGCAGATGAATGAATCAGTTTTAGAATGTTCCATAACGAACGTTTTAATGAAGGGTTTTTAATATACATCTGAGCTCTTTCTATAGTCAGAAAATTTATTTCTTCATGAGAAAGTTGCTCATGAAGAGATGCTTCAGGAAAAGTAGCATGAAGTTCATTTAATGGGCAAAGAACGACTGTTTCTCGAGGTAATTTTTTCTTTGCACTTGCAAAGTCAGTATAGATAAGTACTTTAGTAGGAGAGATAAGGCGAGTAATTCCTCGAGATACATTTTCAAAAAATAATTGATCTAAAGGGGATGGTGAAAGTAATAAAATATGAAATTCAAAAAAAACATGAGAGCATGAAGGGGATAAAATTTTGGAAAAGATTGGATAATCTATAAAGGTAATATTTTCACACATCATGGGGTAAAGCTGCCAATGAGTAGAGGCATTGGAAGCAGGGTTTTTATTGAAGTGCGCTTGAGGTATAGGCAAAGGAGTAACTTTTTCGCTAGTGGGTTCTTGAGGAATAAGTTCATGAGAGGGAAGTGGATTCTCAGCTTTAGAAATTTCTTGATATTTTGTTTCATGAGGTCGTTTATCTAAAATAATAGGGCGTTTCATTACTTTTTTTGAAAGATTAGGTAAAGAGGGTTCTTGCCAAAAATACAGATCCTCAATCAGATAATTTTTTATTTCTTGAACAAGGGCTTTTATTGGAGAGGCTATAGAATCATTATTTTTCATAGAGAAATTTTTTTGTTAAAAGAACCAAAATAATTCTGAAGTTTAATTGATTTTGAAGAAAAAATGAAGATCAACTATAAGCAAGGAGAAGGTAGATGGGTGCAAAGATTTTTGTATTTATTCTTGATAAAAGGATAGGAGTCGATGGTGAAAAAGAAGATTATAAGCAGTATGCTCTGTTTGGGCTACATGTGCATATTAACATCTTTTCAGCAACAAGTGTATGCGCAAGAAGAATATGCTATAGAAAAAAGTAGTATTTTTGATGGAAAGGCAGAATTGGCATGGCATTCTTATGCAGATGCTATGAAGGAAGCAGCAGCTTCTCATGTTACCAAAAAATATGTAGTTTTATTTTTTACAGGATCAGACTGGTGTGTATGGTGTAAAAAACTTGAAAAAGAATTATTTGCAGATCCTTCATTTATAGATTATGCTGCTCAAAAATTGTTAATGGTAAAGGTAGATTTTCCAGCAAAAGCAGAGACTATTAGTCCTTCACAAGCTCTTATTAATCATGGGTTAAAAACATTATATGGTATCCGTGGCTACCCAACGATGATATTTTTAGATGGTGCTGGTAATATTGTTGCTCAAGAAGGTTATTTACCAGGTGGAAGTGCAGCATATTTAGCACATTTTCAACAGAAATTAGATTAGTAAAGGAAATTAATTTAACAATGGTAGTCTACTACTATTTGTGTTTGTATTGTTTGTTACTCGATAAATCGTTATTATACATTTCATCTTTGAGATTTTTGAGTGGATATTATGTCAGATTATAGTTTTCAAGAAGATTTTCAGCTTAGAGCAAAAAAAATTGAAGAAATTCAATCAATTGGTATTAATCCATATCCACATAAATTCGACTCACCTTTGTCTATTCAAGCTATTTGTGATCTCCATGACAAAGATACATCATTAGCTAATAGTCATGCTGCATTTAATGGAGAAGGGCCCTTTTTTAGTGTTGGAGGGCGCCTTGTTCTTTTTCGTTCTATGGGAAAAAATGCATTTGCTCGGTTAACAGATGCAACAGGACAGATTCAATTGATGTTTAATCGGGAGATCTCTATCGCAGAGGGCCTTACTCCTGAATCAAATATTACTTCTTTAAAATTTTTAGAGAAAAAGGTAGATCTAGGAGATGTTTTAGGAGTGTCAGGGGTCTTGTTTAGGACTGGGACTGGAGAACTTACTCTTTTGGTACAAAAATGGAGCATTTTATGTAAGGCACTTTTATCTTTACCAGATAAGCATACTGGAATTGTTGATAAAGGTGTTCGTTATCGTAAAAGATGGTTAGATCTTATTTCTAATTCAGATGTTCAAAAAACTTTTTTTCTTCGTAGTCGAATTTTTAAATTAATTCGAGATTTTTTAGATCAAAAGCAATTTATGGAAGTTGAGACACCTATTTTACAAAATTCATATGGTGGAGCTGAGGCAGAACCTTTTATTACTCATGTTAATGCTTTAGAACAAGATATGTTTATGAGAATTTCTTTAGAAATTTCTCTAAAAAAAATATTAGTAGGTGGAGCACTACGTATTTTTGAAATAGGTAAAGTTTTTCGTAATGAAGGCATAGATCGTACTCATAATCCTGAATTTACAATGATTGAAGCTTATGCAGCTTATTGGGACTATAATGATATGATGGTCTTAGTTGAAGAACTTATTGAATTTATAGCAATTAGTTTATTTGGCACAGCTCAACTACCATATGATCATTGTCCACAAGCTCCTAATGTCATTCTTGATTTTTCTGCTCCATGGAAGCGATTAAGTATGAAAGAAGCTTTGTTAGAGTATATGAACATTGATGTAGATACTAAAAGTAATGAAGAATTACGAAAAATGTTAAGAGAAAAAACTGATCTTGAAGTTGTCAATTTTGAAAATGCTTCTAGAGGAATGTTAATCTTTTTTCTTTTTGATGAATTAGTTGAAGCATTACTTATTCAGCCTCATCATATTATTGATCATCCAAAAGAAACTACGCCTTTATGCAAATTGCATCGTTCTTCAGCTCAATTACAAGAGGGGTTAGTAGAACGTTTTGAAAGCTTTGTTGTTGGGCAAGAGCTTTGTAATGCGTATACAGAATTAAATGATCCTATGGTACAAAGAAATTTCTTAGAAGAGCAGATTAAGCTTAAAGAAGAGGTTCCTAATAAGGAAGTGCATCCATTAGATGAAGAATTTTTAGAAGCTATTTGTCAGGGAATGCCTCCAGCAGGTGGAGTTGGCATAGGTCTTGATAGGCTTGTTGCACTTTTTGCAAATGTTGCTTCTATTAAAGATGTCCTTTATTTTCCTTTACTAAAAAAGCACTCAGAATAAGAGTGCTTTTATTTAAATATTTATCATTTTTAATTAAGTTTTTTTAAAAAAGAACCATTAGGAGTATCTTCTATAATAAAACCTTTTTCAAGTAATATTAATCGCATTTCGTCTGCTTTAGACCAATCTTTTTCTTTTCTTGCTGTATTTCTAGCATCTAAAATAGTCATTAGTTCATTAGAAATTTCATTTACATGATTGAATGTTAAAATATTTAAGACTAAATTGAAGGTTTTTAGTAGATCTAAAGTATTTTGAATATCAAAAGCAGATAAACTTTGAGAGTTAATTAATGGCCGGGTGAGTTGTACTATTCCAAATAATATAGCTAATGCTTCAGATACATTAAGATCATTGGCGAGAGAAAGAGTGAATGAATCTAAAGCATCAGATAAATTTTTAGACCAACCATTATAATTTTGGTCTGCAGTTTTTTCATTTAAAGAAGTTTCTAGTGCAAAAACAAATTCATTTAAACGTTTTAAAGAATTTCGAGATGCGATCATACCTTGTTCTGAAAAGTTTAACTGAGAACGATAATGACCTTGTAAAAGCATGTAGCGGACTTCCATGCCTGTAAAATCTTTTTGAAGAAGATCTCTTAAGGTATAAAAATTACCAGCACTTTTAGACATTTTTTTCTTATCTACTAATAAGTGTTCAGAATGTACCCAAAAGCGAGAAAAACATTGGCCAGAAAGAGCTTCTGATTGAGCAATTTCATTTTCATGATGAGGAAAAATATTATCTACGCCACCAGCATGTATATCAATAGTTGGTCCTAGTATACTCATAGCCATCACAGAGCATTCTATATGCCATCCAGGTCTGCCAGGGCCAAAGGAACTTTCCCAAAAAATATTGCCATCTCTAGAAGGATTATATGCCTTCCATAAAGCGAAATCAGCAACATCATCTTTATCATATTCATCATCGAGATTGCCATTGCTTTCATTAGTAGTAGTTTCTGTATTTATATGCGCTAAACAGCCATATGATGGGCTTTTATTAATAGAAAAATAGACAGATCCAGATGCTGTTTTATAAGCAAAACCTGTTCGTATAAGTTTTTCTATAGCTTCAATCATTTGGGGGATATATTTAGTAGCATATGGATATTCGTGTGCTGGCAATAATCCCAACGTTTTAATATCTTCCATAAAGGCATCTGTGTATGGCTGAGTAAATTCTTGAACAGAGCAACCTTTTTCTACTGCTGCTTTCATAATTTTATCTTCTATATCAGTGATGTTCATCACATGAAAAGTCTGGTATCCTAAGAATTCTAACACTCGTCTCAGGATATCTTCAAAAACATAAGTACGAAAATTACCAATATGGGCAAAATTATAAACAGTTGGTCCACAAGTATACATTAAAACTTTATTAGAAGCTTCGAAGATTTCTTTTTTGCGAGTTTTTGTATTATAAAGTTTAAAAGAAATCTTTAATGAAGTGCGATTATCTTTAAGCATAGTCGTCCTTGAATAAAATTAATGTTATAAATAAAGATATAATTAGATTTAATTTTTGTTTCAAAAAAAAATCAAGCTGATTTTTCAGGAAGAGTAGAATTTTTTTTTTGATGGGTATCTCGATGCGTGCTTTTAATAGCATATTGAATATCTGCTTTAGCTTTTTCTAAAGAAAGTTTTTCGCCTTTTGGTAAACGAGGAGCCACATTAATAAAACAAAAAGGAAAGATATCTTTATACATTGAACGAAAAGCTTCCCGAACAACTCGTTTAAAATAATTCCTTTTAGTTGCTTTGCCAAACTTTTTAGAGACAGTAATGCCTAATTTATTTTGTCTAATTTTACCTGTAAGAATTGACATATGTAAAACAGATCCAGTTCGGCGAATACCATATTTTGATACTTGTCTAAAACGGTGGCTACTTAGTAATCGAGCACTTTTAGGAAAACTAAAAGATTTACTACATGAAGTCACAATCAAAGCAGTTATAAATTAATTAAAGAATGACGCTGGTGTCTGCGACGACGATTAAGGAGTTTTCTCCCATTTTTTGTCTGCATACGTTTTCTGAATCCTACAGAAGAGCGACGTTTCCTTTTACTAGGCTGATAGGTGCGTTTCACAATCCTTAAACTCCACATTTGGAATAGAGCAATTTAACAGGGAAAATAAAAAAGAACAACAGCTTTTTATTATAAAATTACAAAAAGAGAATTTAAATGCATATTTTACGCACAGGATTCTTGAAAAAAAACAAAATAGAAGGTAGCCTGTTTGATCTGAGAGCGATTTAGTTGTTGTTCCATTTTTGTTTTTTTTATTTAAGGGGTAAATAGATCATGAAGGTCAGTGCTTCGGTGAGAGCCGATCCGTCTAAAGGCGATAAATTGGTGCGAAGACAAGGTCGTCTTTATGTTATTAACAAAAAAGATCCAAATAGAAAACAGCGTCAAAAAGGCCCTGCTCGCAAAAAATAATTTTTAACAAAGAGTTTGTTCATGGCTAAAAAATCGTCCATAATAAAACAGCAAAAAAGAGAACGTCTTGTAGCTCTTGGTGCACAACGTCGCTCAGAACTAAGAGAGAGGGCGAGAAACCTTCGTATTAGTGAAGAAGAACGGGAAGCAGCGAGAGTAGCTTTGAATAAGATGAAGAGAGATACATCTCCATCGAGATTAAAAAATCGTTGTCAGCTTACAGGAAGATCAAGAGGTTTTTTAAGAAAGTTTTGTCTTTCCAGAATTTGTTTTCGTCTAATGGCTAATATGGGAGAAATTCCAGGTGTTACTAAGGCTAGCTGGTAATTAAAAAAATATAACCTTTACTTTTTTGAATTCTCAAGAATTTTTTATAGTAAGGGTTTTTTTATTTTGAATTTAAAAAAATTCTCTGCGCATTAATTTTTATTGATTAGAGTTCTGATTTTTAGGCATTTGCAGCATAACTTCAGGTGTAAAAGAAAGTTTTTTCCATACTTTCATTCCTTTTTTCCATACAAAAATATCTTTTAAATTATCTTCTTTTTGAAGAGCTTCTATTAATTCTTGTAAAGATAATGGGCCAGATTGGCTTTGGGGAGATTTGCCATAAAACCAGAGGTCATTAACATTTGGAAATTTAGGAGGGGTACTGTCACTATATTTAGTAAGAATATCTGAACAACGTTGAGGTAAATCTTGTAATTGAATTTTATATTCGTCTTTAGTAGGTAACAATATGAGAAAAAAAATCCCAATAATTCCAAAAAACATTCCTAAGATAAACCATAAAAGAACATGTCGTCTTTTTTTCGTAGCAATATAAGCAGCAGTAATTCCAAAAGTAATTTGTAAACAAAAGCTAAAAAGTAATAAAAAGAATTGACTGAATGGAGAAAGATAGGTTTGCATTATTACCCAAAGTGAGATTAGAATTGTGTTTTTATAAAAAGCACATTATTTATGTATTTTGATTTTCTTTCTATAGAAAATGAATAATAGGAGGTTGCCATGAAAGACCAAGGTGTTAAAAATTTAGATGCAAAGGAATTAGAATTTCCAGAAACTGTATTTAGTCGCGACATTGAAACCCGCGTTATTCAGGTCATTATTTTGCATTGTTTATCCAAAATTGAAGGCGTAGGATTACAAGGGGGGAACTTAATAGATGCACTATTTGGAAGAGAAGTAGAGAGAGTTAAAGGCATTTATGTTGAGCAAGATACAAAAAATCATCTTGTAAAAGTAAAAGTTGAAGTAAACATTATTTATGGTGTTGCAATTCCTGAAAAAACTGAAGAAATTCAATCTAAAATTGTAGGTGAAATTTCAGGTTTAACAGGCCTACATGTAGCAGCTGTGCATGTAGTAATTAGGGGCTTAAGTTCTCCAAGAGATAGGGAAGCTCAAAGTTCTAAGAAAATGACAGATGAGTTCTTATCTTCAGAAGATTTTCCAGAAGAATTACTCATTAAAGATGAAAGTATAGAAAATTAGGAAAAAAGACGCTTACTATCACTAAGTGTTTCTAAGTCTTTTTGAGAAAGCCCTGGAATGTTAGCCCATTCTGTAGGGCTTTTTTTAAATACTTCTTGCCAGCTACCAAAATAAGTTAGTATTTTTTTAGTTTTACTAGGACCAATGCCTTTAATTTTGATTTCAGTTTTTAGGCTTTGTTTTCGCAAGCATTTTTTTTGAAAATATAAGGCAAAGCGATGGGTTTCATCCCTTATTTTTTGTAAAAAAAATAATTCTGCGGAAGCAGGAGGTAATATCAATGGGGATGGGGCTTTATTAAAAATTTTTTCTTGGGATAACCCTTTATCATGGCGATGATTTTCTTTACAAATAGCAATAATATCAATTTGAGTCAGACCTAATTGAGTTAAAGTTTTATTTGCTATGTTCCAGTGTTGGCGACCACCATCAATAATAAGCAGGTTTGGTAAAAGAGAATCATTATCAATCATTTTAAAGCGTCGTGTGAGGCATTCAGCAAGAGCTCCATAATCATCTCCATCTGTAGCAGTACGAATTTTAAAAGTTCTATAAAATTTATTGAGAGGCGTTCCTTGAGAAAAAACTGTAATTACTCCAATAAACGCAGCTCCAGATAAGTGGGAAGCATCAAAACATTCAATACGTTCTGGATAGTTTTTAAATTTTAGCCACTCAGTTAAATTTTGTATGACTTGTTCTTCTACAAGTTTTTTAGATGAAATTTCTTCTAATTTATTTTTTGCATTAAGAAGAGCAATTTCAATAAGGCGTCGTTTTTTTCCTTTCTGAGGATAAGATAATTTAATTTGTGCATCGAATAATTTTTCTAAATAAGGGCGAGTTTCTAGGGAGCAAGGCAATAATATTTCTTTAGGAATGTCTGAAATGATTTTGTAATGTTGAAGAATAAAAGAAGAAATGATTTCAGGATCTTCTTGTGTATTTTCTAAAAATGTAAATAATTCAACATTCACTAATTTGTGTTCACGAAAAACAAGTTTACTCACTACAACAATAAGATTTTTTCTATAAATTCCTAATGCGTCAGTATGACTTACTTGAATATTTTCAATATTTTGACTTTCAGCATTTTTTTTTAAAATATTAAGATTTGCATGAAGACGTTTAGCTTTTTCAAAGAGAAGTTGTTCAATCGCTTCTTTTAATAGTTCTTGTAACTGTTTAGTTAAGGCTATATTTTTATGTTCTAATAGTAATATTGCTTGATCTAAGAGCTCTTGATATTCATTAGATGAACATTTATTTACACAAGGTGCCAGACATTTTTGTAAATCATAGAGCAGGCATGGTTTTTTCCGTCGACTGAATTCTTGGTCAGAACATTGGCGAAGAGGAAAGAAAGAATACAGTAAATTTAATGTGTGGCGTAATGTTTCTGAATTTGTGTAAGGTCCAAATACAAGATGTCCTTTTTTTTTAATAAATTGTTTAGAGCGTATTTTTTGTACAAAAGGCCATGGATGGGTAGTATCAATGGCAAGTGTAAAAAAGGTTTTATCATCTTTTAAAAGCGCATTATATTTAGGTTGATGTTTTTTAATTAAGGTATTTTCTAAAAGAAGAGCTTCTGTTTCATTGTTTACAACAATAGTTTCTACATTAGAAACATGGCTAATTAAAAATGGAATAAAGGGACGAGTATCTTTTTCAGAAGAAAAATAACTAGTTATTCTTTTTTTTAAGTTTTTAGACTTACCAATATAAAGAATATTTCCTTTCTCATCCTTCATTAGGTAAATACCTGGTTGCATAGGAGCAGAAGAGATGAATTTAGGAAGTGATTTCATATTTTTAAAATAATGTTAATTGAGACAATGGGTTAATCTCTTTTTTCATTTTAGTTTTATGCGTAGATTCTTTTTCTTGCTCGAGTTTTTTAAGAATATCTTTTGCTCGGCTGATAACAGACAAAGGAAAACCCGCAAGTTGAGCAACTTGGATGCCATAACTTTTATTTGCTCCACCAGGAAGAATTTTATAAGGGAAAGAAATAAGATTATTTTGCTCATTAACAATGGCATGAAAATTTTTCAAAGATGAAAAATTTTCTGATAAAGCTGTTAATTCCCAGTAATGTGTAGCAAATAAGGTTTTTGCTTGTTGTCCCTCTATTAGTAAAAGATGTTCTATTACAGCCCATGCAATAGCTAGTCCATCATAGGTGCCTGTGCCTCTGCCAATTTCATCTAAAATAACTAAAGACCGATCAGTAGCATTATTTAAAATATTAGCTGTTTCACTCATTTCTACCATAAAAGTAGATTGTCCACGTGAAAGATCATCACCAGAACCAATACGTGTAAAAATTCTATCAACAAGCCCTATATGCGCTGATTTTGCGGGAATAAAGGAACCTATTTGCGCCATAATGACAAGCAAGGCTGCATGTCGAATAAATGTAGATTTTCCTGCCATATTAGGACCTGTAATCAACATAATTTGATCTTGGATTCCATCGAGGTTAATATCATTAGGAATGAAATTACATTTAGCTACAGTATTTTCTACAACAGGGTGGCGTCCATTAGAGATGTTTAAAATTTTACTGTTGTCAATAGTAGGGCGGCAGTAGTTATGTTTTTTAGCAATTTCTGCAAGACTGCATAAAAAATCAACATGCGCAATAGCAGAAGCTGCTGTTAAAATATGAGATTCAAAAATTTTAATATCTTCACAAAGTTGTTTAAATAATGTGATTTCTAATACTTGTATTTGGTCTTCTGCATGAAGAATTTTATTTTCAAAAATTTTTAATTCCTCAGATATAAATCGTTCAGAATTAGTTAATGTTTGCCTTCTAACAAAAGTATCAGGCATTAAAGAACTTTGGCCTTTGGTGACTTCAATGCTATATCCAAAAACTTTATTAAAGTTAATTTTTAATGACTTAATGCCTGTAGAAAGACGGACCTTATTTTGATAATTTAATAACCATTCTTCTCCTTTTGTAATAAGAGAATATAATTCATCTAATTCTTGGTTATATCCTTTTTTAAAAATATTACCTTCACTAATTCTTACTGGAGGTTCATCTGCTAAAGCTTTGTTTAGAAGTTCTATGGGTTGTTGAATTTGTGATAATGCTAATGCATAATGATTCATTAGAAAATTATGATTAAGTGATGTTAAAAAAGGTGCGCATAACATAACTCGTTCTAAAGAAATATTTAATCCTTTTAAATCTTTTGGAGAAGCATATCCTACAGAAATTTTCATCATTAAGCGTTCAATATCATGAATTTCTTTAAGTGATTTTTTTAATCCAAGATGCGCTTCATTGAGGTAGATAAGGGTTTCAATAGCATCTTGCCTTTTTGTAATCTCACTAATAGATAAAAGAGGTTTTTTTAGACTTTCTCGCATTAACCTTCCTCCCATAGGAGTAACAGTCTGATCTAATACAGATAATAAAGAAAAACGACTATCTTGTTCTTTTTGTGATTCAATTAATTCTAAATTTCTAAACGAGATATGATCTAAAATAAGATATTCTTTACTTGATTGTGGTCGAATAGTTTTAATGTGTTGAATCGAGATGGCAAGATCTTCTTGTATATAGACTAAGAGAGCGCCCGCGGCATTAATAGCAGAAACCATCCCTTTAATGCCAAATCCTTCTAAGTGTTTAACAGAAAAATGTTTAGATAGAAAATTATAAGCAGTTTTATGATCAAAGCGCCATTCATTTTGTCGTGAAATAACAGTGTTAAAAGAAGCTTGAATTTCTGTTAATAATTTATTGTATTTGATAGCCATTTTTTCAGAGATGACTAACTCACTGGGAAAGATTTGAAATAATTCATTAAGTAGGTCTTCTTCTGATTCTACTTCCATTACATGTAGGGAGCCAGTTGTCAAATCTAGCGATGCTAGTCCAAAAAAAGAACCTACTTTATTGAGAGCAATAATAAAATTATGTTTTTTGTCAGACAAAAGGGCAGAATTAAAAATAGTCCCTGGGGTAACAAATCGAGCAATAGATCGCGTCATTATCCCTTTAGGTTCTTCAGGACCAGCAGTTTGTTCAGCGATAGCAACTTTATAGCCTTTGCCTATTAAGCGATCAATATATTGTTCGCTGGCATGCCAAGGCATACCACTCATGGGAATACCATGTCTTTGTGTTAAGGTGAGATCTAATAAAGAGGTTAATAATTGGGCATCATCATGAAAGGCTTCATAAAAGTCCCCCAAACGAAATAATAAAATGGCATCAGGAGCTTGTTTTTTACAAGCCAGCCATTGCGCCATCATTGGAGTTGTTTTCGTGTCATTTTCCAGGTCAATGACCATAATTAAAGATCCTCATTTGCTTAAAATAAGAGTATTCGCATAGATAAAGATTACTGGTTGTACTAAATATGAAGGCGAGTTTCAAGAGAAAATTTAGATTATTCTCTAAATAAAAAAAGTTATTTTAATTTGATTAGCAAGATAATAGGTACATATTTACTTTTCATTGAGGCTTCTTAAATATTATTGTAAGCTTTTGTGAAAACAATATACATAAATTTGGATCAGAATGTACGTAAAAGAAAGCCTAGAGCTGCTTAAAGATAAAATTGACATCATAGAAGTTATTTCTGAGCACATTTCTCTGAAAAGGCAAGGATCTACTTACAAGGGACTTTGTCCATTTCATGCTGAACAAACGCCATCTTTTTTAGTAAAGAGAGGAGATAATCATTATCATTGTTTTGGTTGTGGAGCTCATGGAGATGCTATAGGTTTTTTGATGAGCTATATGAACTTTTCATTTACTCAAGCTATTGAGTTTTTGGCTAGTAAATTTGAGGTTGCTGTTGAGATTTCTGATCAAGAATCAAAGGATGATAGGCGGTTATTAAAAAGTACAAACAAAAAGATAGCAGATTTTTTTCACTATTCTTTATTTCATGTTAAAGAAGGAAAGCATGCTTTAAATTATTTATACTCTAGAGGATTTAGTCCAGATTCTATTCAGAGATTTTATTTAGGGTATGTCATAGATAATGAGCTATTTTTTTCTTGTATGCATAAGTTAAAAATTTCTAATCAATTGCTTTCAAAGTTAGGTTTGTTGAGTCAAAGTGGAAAAGTATGTTTATTATCAAATCGTTTAGTTTTTCCTATAAGAGATTTTTTGGGAGGGATTGTAGGGTTTTCTGCACGTAAAATTCATGAAACTACGTTTGGAGGAAAATATGTAAATACTTCAGAGAGTGCTTTATTTAAAAAATCTTCTACATTTTTTGGTTTTGATATGTGTCGACGACGTATGGCTAAAGAAAGAGTAGCTATTATTGTAGAAGGTCAACTTGATTGTATACGTTTGATTGAAGCAGGACTTAATTTAGTTGTGGCTCCATTAGGTACCGCTTGTGGAGAATTACACATTAAAGAATTAGAAAAAATTGGTATTTCTTCAGTTTATCTTTTAATGGATGCTGATGAAGCAGGTAAAAAAGCATCTTTAAAAATTGGAGATCTATGTCAAAGCGCAGGCATGGATGTACATATAGGTAATTTACCATTAGGACATGATCCAGATTCATTTTTATCAGAGAAGGGGATTGAAGGTATTCTTACTGTCTTAGACCAAGCTGAAGATTATTTGATGTTATTAGTCCAGCATTTGGCTAAAGAATATGATCTTACAGCTCCAGCAGGTAAAGCAGAAGCGATAAAAGTAGCTGTTATGCAAATTCAACAATGGCGTAGTCCAGTTATGGTGTATGAGACATTAAAAAAATTAGGATCATTAATGGATGTCCCACATACCATGTTAGGAATTAATGAAGTTTCATTACCAGAATATCAAAAAATAAAAAGGCATGCTTTTTTAAATGATAAAGGCAAAGAACTTCAAATAGATCCAAATCGTATCCTAGAAACAGATGTTATTAGGTGGTTAATTTTTTCAGGTAATAGTGAGAATAAAATTTTTTTTAGTACGATCATACATTATTTAAAGGAAGAGCATTTTTGGGTTTCTGAATGTAAGGAGTTATTCATACAATGTAAAACTATGTTACTGAATTCTCAAAATATTGATTTATTTTCTTTCGCAGGATTTGTTAATGATTTATCTGTACTAGATGAAATTATGAATAAAAAAATTAACTTAGACAAACCAGATAAAGGATTTATAGAAAGTTTACAAAAATTAATTGATCGTCAATGGATTAAGGATCGAGAGGATGTAAAAATGGCTATACAATCAGGTCGTCGTTCTGAAGAAGATACATGGAAATTAGTCAAACGATTTGATGAATTACGTAATTCAAGATGTCATGTTCAAATGATAGAGAATTAAATTATTTATTGAACTCATCTTGAAAATGCAAAATTTTTGTAAAATCTGCTATTTGTTCATGTTGTATGATAAACATTTTCAGTAAATTTAGACGTTCTTTTCTTATGGTATGATCATCATGAATAATACGTTCATTGTTTAAAAATGTTTCAAGAAGGTCATAAGCATTATGCATAAAAGGTAAATAGTGAGAGTCAATTCTTGAGGAGCTATTTTTTGTTAGTACATCATAGATTTGCTCTTCAATAGCAGATTTTTCATAAGAAACAGTTAAAGGAGCAGTTTCATTATCTATATTATTGTTCTCTGAATCTTTTTCAGCACTTTCTAACAATTTAGTTACTCTACGTGTAATTGTAAGTAATTGCTCAAATTTTTCTGGATGAGCATTTTGGTATTCTTGGATCAGTTTTAGTTTTTGGAAAACTAATAATGGATAAAAGGCAGTAGTTTTAGCGAGAACAGCCTCTATATGATGTTTATTAAAAGACATTTCTTGAAGCAGTCTTTGCAATCGTTGTAAAAGAAATAGCTGTAATTTTTTATGAAGTGCTTCACCAGTAACTTTTAATTTATTGGTAGAAAAAATCTGAGTAGTCAAAATATTGATAATTTTTTCAAAAATTTCTTGGAAATTTAGTGGTAAAGACACTTGAAAGCAACTTTGAAGAATTTCTGAAAATTGGCGTTTTAAGACATAGGGGTCACTAGAAGAAGATGGTTGTAGTCCTAAAGAAAAACAAGATATTACATTGTCTAAACGGTCTGCCATGCCAAGTAATAATCCTGTAGAAGAAAAAGTTTTGGCATCAAATTCCCCAGAATGTTCACGAATAGCATTTACAGTTATTTCAGAAAAACCATGAAATTTAGCCAAGTACGATCCCATAATGCTTTGTAATTCTGGAAATTCATTAACTACAGCAGAACCTAAATCAATTTTACATAAAGAAGCAGCTTCTGAAGGGTCTTCAACAACACAAAAATCTTTTGCTTGCAGGTAAAGAAAATGAGCGATAGAGGTTATTCTATTGACTTTATCCTGCATGGAGCCAAGTTCTGAACGAAAAATAATTTGAGAAAGTTTGCTAGAAAATATTTTGAGATCTACTTTAAGATCCTGTTCAAAGAGAAAATTACCATCAGATAAGCGAGGGGTTAATGCTTTTTGATGGCCTAAGATTATGGTTTCATTTGGTTGATTATTCGTAATAACTATGAATTTATTAATAATTTCTTTTTGAGCGTTTAATAAAGGAAAATATTTTTGATGAGAAACCATTTCTGCAATTAAAAGCTCTTTAGGCAAACCACAAAATGTTTGATCAAATGATCCAACACATGCAAAAGGCCATTCAACTAAAAATAGGACTTGAGCCATCACTTCGTCTTTTTGAGCTACAGTTGCAGATAATTCACTTTCTATTTTAAAAATGAGATTATTAATTATTTGTGTGCGTTCTTCAATATCAACCATGACATGGTGACTTCTTAATATGGACACATAATTATTAGCATGATCAATTATACATTGTTGTTTATTCAATAGACGATGACCTGTCGAGATCTTATCTGTATGTATAAATCCTACTTTGAATGGGACTACTTCATGGTCTAAAAGGGCTACAATATGTCTAATAGGGCGGCTAAATTCAATTAATGATTCATCCCATCTCATTCTTTTAATAGCAGGGAGTTGCATAATTAATTTAGGTAAATGTTTTGCTAGAATGTCATGAGTTAATTCAGCTTTTTGAAGTAAGATGGCATATAGATATTTTTTTGATTTAATTTCTTTAATTTTTAAAATATCATGATTTAATAGTTCACTATTTGTGATAAATGGAATATCAAAAGATGTCAAAAATCCTTTTCCAATAGGGGTAATATTGCCTTGTTCATCAAAGCATAAAGCAAGTAAGGGACCTTTCTTTTCTATAACTTTTGATGAGGAAGATGTTTGTAAAGCCTCAACTATACAAGCAAGTCTACGAGGAGTAGCATATGTCTTAATTGTTCCATGAGTAAGATTTTCTTCAGCTAATAATTTTGTGATGGCTTCTTTTAAGGCAAGTAAACCTTGAGGTATATATGTTGCAGGTAGTTCTTCAACACCTATTTCAAGAAGAAAAGAAGCTACCGAATTTAATGGGGTGATAAAAGGAGGAATACTACATTTTTTTACAGCATAATCTTTTGTTTCAACTGTAAGAAAAGCTGTTGGAAGATTTTTTGAAGGATGGCATTCCTTATAAGCTAGTGCGACACCCTTAGCTAATTGACGAATTTTACTAATATAATTCGTTCTTTCTGTTACAGAGATAATACCACGAGCATCTAACATATTGAATGCATGAGAACATTTAATGACAAAATCATAAGCAGGAATAGGAAGATTTAATGCAATTAAACGAGTAGCTTCTTCAGAAAAATCTTGAAAATGACCAAGCCACATTTTTGTAGAAGCATGATTAAAATTATAATGTCCCCATTGGTATTCAGATTCATGCACAATAGTTTCATATGAGGTGGTATCATTCCATTGAATATCATATACAGAATTTTGATTCTGAAGAATACTTACAATACGCTCTAGCCCATAAGTTATTTCGCCTGTAATAAGTTCTACAGGTAAGCCCCCAATATTTTGAAAATAAGTTAATTGAGTAACTTCCATACCATTTAACCATACTTCCCATCCTAGCCCAGAAGCACCAATGGTTGGATTTTCCCAATCATCATGTACAAAGCGAATATCATGCTGACTAAGATTTAAGCCTAATACTTCTAATGAATTGAGATAGAGCTCTAAGAAATTATAAGGAACTGGTTTTAGGATTACTTGTAGTTGATGATAATTTTGTAGTCTGCTGGGATGTGTTCCATAACGACCATCCTGTGGACGTCTTGAAGGTTCAACATATACTGCATTGTAAGGGGTCGGTCCTAGTGCACGTAGAAATGTAACAGGGTTTAATGTACCAGCGCCAGTTTCAACATCATGTCCTTGATGTAATATACAACCTTGCTTGGTCCAAAAAGTGAGTAATTTAAAAATGACTTGTTGAAAATTCATACATTATACAGGAGAGCTTATTTATTTAAGAAAAATAACATTATATTTAATTATTAAAAAAATCAATTCGAAAATTATTGCAAACAGCATTAGAGTGAAAAAAACAAATAAGATATTTTTCTATAAAGATCAAAATCAAAACAGTATATTTTAGGTGATTTTGTTATCAATATGAAAGCCTATTGATTAATGCTTGATTATTATTATAAAGCTCCCTTAGTGTTACCAAGATAGTAGCCAGGGAACAATAGTATTAGGAAAAAAGATGATAGGAAAAGCAAATTGTCTCACTTTTATTAGATTATTTGTTACCCCCATTTTTATGATTTTGTATCTTAATCATAATTTTTTTTCTATTAGCTCCATTGTTTTGCCCTATATTTTATTGATAATTTTTGGATTTTTAGAATTATCAGATGCTGTGGATGGATTTTTAGCACGTAAATATGCAGAAGTTACAGATCTAGGGAAAGTTTTAGATCCTATGGCAGATAGTGTTTATCATATTTCTGTATTTTTAACTTTTACACGTCCTCCTGTAGATTTACCTCTGATTCTTGTATTTATTTTCATTTACAGAGATTCTGTTATTAGTACTTTAAGGACTTTATGTGCGTTGAATGGCATTGCCTTAGGTGCAAGATCTAGTGGTAAAATAAAATCTGTATTACAGGCCATAAGCTCGTTAGCGGTATTATTAATGATGATACCATACTCATTAGGATATTGTGCTCAAGATTCCTTAAGATATACTGCAATCATTGGGATAGGTTTGGCAGCATTATATTCAGTTGCATCAGGTTTGGAGTATCTTATTGTGAATAGAAAATATCTGATCTTGATGATCAATACTACTTCTGCATCTAAGAATAAAAAGCATTAGGGTTAGGCTTTTTTTTCAGTATCTTTTTATATAATTGTTCATATTTATTAGTGGCAGATGGCCATCCCCATGTACTAGTTAGGCCATTTTTCATAATTTGGGCCCATAATGGGGCATTAGAATTATATATAGAAAAAATTTTATCAATTTCTTTACTAAATCTTTCTAAAGATTCAGATTCAAAGACAAATCCATTTTTAAGATGTTCAACACTATCTTTAAGGCCACCAGTTTTTTTGACAAAAGGAATAGAACCATAGTTCATAGCAATCATTTGAGCTAATCCACAAGGTTCTGTTGTGGAGGGCATCAAAAAAAGATCAGAAGCAGCATAAATATGATGAGCTAATTTTTCATTATAAGTCAGGATAATACGAATATTAGTAGATGGAGCAAAGTGTTTAGATAAAATTTGAAAACGTCGTAGAATTTCTTTGTCTGTGCATGAGCCTAGAACAATACATTGGCCTTGATTTTCAATTATTTTGATTAATGCCATTTTTATGAATTCTAAGCCTTTTTCTGTTGCTAAACGAGTAACTACTCCTGTTAATAATGTTTTGCCTAGTGACATATTTAGTTTAGACCTAAGTTGATCTTTGAGTTGTTTTTTTTGTGCTATAAAAGGAGGGGAACTTTTTATATCAACAGGACTATAGTTATGAGTTAAAAAAGGGTCAGAAGAAGGGTTCCATATGTTCTGATCAATGCCATTGAGAATACCTAAAAAATTTTTTTTTAAAATTAAAGTAGAAGAAATATTCTTTTTTGTACTCAAAGTTTCTTGAGCATAAGAAGGAGAAACAGTGCTTATATAGTCAGCATGTAGGATTCCTTCGTTCAGGCAATTGAGTGACTTATTATTTTTTTTAGAACTAATTTTTCTAACTTTTTGAGGAAATAATAGGCTTTGTAGTAAATGAGGGGATCCAATTCCTTGGTAGTTGAAATGGTGTACTGTAAGAAGTGTTTTGATTATAGGAAATTTCTTATTTTTTCTTTGAATATGTTTTATCATGCGAGGAATAAGAGCTGTTGGCCAATCATGTAAATGTATTAGATCATGTAGTTGTGGAGTCTTAGAAAGAAAATTTGCTGCAATCCAAGAAAAAAAAATAAACCTGTCCACATCATCAGTGTATCCATATATGTTAGATCTAGAGAAAAAAGAATCTTTTTTAGGAGCTAGGAGGGTTACTTTTACATGATTGAATTGAAAAAAGTAAGAAATAATCAGTTTCTTTTTAGTGGCATCTTGAATAAAAAAAGAATTTTTTTCTTCAATTTTTTTTTGAATAATAGAGGGTATTATCTCCTTATAAAAGGGTAAAATTAAGTGAATATTATGGCCATTTTTAGCTAATTGCTGAGATAGCCCGTGGACTACATCACCTAATCCACCAGCTTTTGCTATCAAGGCACATTCAGATGTAATAAATGTAATATTCATTTTTTAAAACTAATGTATTAGAGATTTATTCTGCAAATCTTGAAAAAAAAACAAACAAACTATACGATAAGCAGGGTCTTCCTGGGGTGTGGCCAAGCGGTAAGGCAATGGTTTTTGGTACCATGTATCGGAGGTTCGAATCCTTCCACCCCAATTCTTTAATTTTTTTAACTAAATTGATCTAAATTAGAAGTTATTTTTTACAAATTAGAAAAATTATATAAAGATCAGGTTGATTTATTAAAGAATAATTCAAATTTATTTAAATTTTATTTCTAAAAAAATGGCTTTTCAAATTTTTTGGTTTTGATAAATTATTTTTCATCTGAATTTAAATGAAAAAAAATAATATGGAAAATTGTAAGCAAAGAATCTTTGTTAGAAATTGCAGATAGCAGAATTGTTTTAGTGAAATTCATTTCTTCTCTCTTTAATTAAAATCTTCATTCTTTTATGCTCCATGCTTCTTTTATTTTAAGCAAAAAGTCTTCTGGAGATTTTAATGAAACTCTCGATTCGTGACAGATTATCAGGTAAGGGATCTTATCTAACAAAAATTCGACAACTAGGCGATATCCCAGGGGTTATTTATTCAAAAGGCGCTCCTGGTCAGTCTATCGTTGTTGATGGCGAAGTGTTTAATAAATTTTTGGAAGATCTTGAAACAGGTACTCTTTCCTCTACTATCTTTTCTTTAGAATTAGAAGGAAAAGAGCCAATTAAAGCGATTATTAAAGATATTCAATATAATGTAACTACTTATCAAGTAATACACTTAGATTTTTTAGAATTATCTCCTGGTGCTCTTGTTTCTCTGAAAATTCCAGTAAAATGTATCAATGTTCTTGAATGTGTTGGGGTGAAGTTAGGTGGTGTTTTACGACAAATTTTATTTGCAATTAATGTTCGTTGTAAAGTTGAAGATATTTGCCCACGATTTGAACTTGATGTAAAAAATTTAAATTTAGCTCAAGTTTTAAAAGTATCCAATTTAAATATTCCTAGTAATATTATTCCTTTACGATCTCAAAGCGATGTTGTTGTGAGTATGGTAAGGCGTTAATTATTTCTATGAAGCTTCGTCTTTTAATAGGATTAGGAAATCCTGGAGATTCTTATAAATTTCATCGACATAATATTGGTTTTTTGATTCTTGATGAGTTGGCAGAAAGATTTTCTTTATCATTTTTAAAAGATAGAAGCGCAAAAAGTTTATTGGCTAAAGGGGTTATTCAGGAACAATCTGTTCTATTGCTCAAGCCACAAACATATATGAATGACTCTGGTTTTGCGGTTAAGCATATAAAAGAGTTTTATAAAGTTTCTGTAAGTGATATTATGGTTGTCGCTGATGAGCTTTACATACCTTTTGGAGAATTAAGGTTCCGTGAACAAGGTGGAACAGCTGGACATAATGGCTTAAAAAGTATTAGAGATGTCTTGCACACCAATGAATATAGTCGTTTGAGTATGGGGTTAGGTTTGTTTGAAAAAGAAAATCAATTACCAAAAGATGAATTCGTTGTAACTGATTTTGGTCCAAAAGAAAAAATAGGTCTGGATGCTCTTAAAAAAAAGGCAACAGATGCATTGCTTTCTTGGCTCCTTTTTGGGCCTAAAGGAATAAAAGAATTTCTTATGGAAAAAAAAGAATAAAGTTTTTGTAGACCGTGAGACCTAAAGTGATTAAAATACTCGCATCTTTTGAAGAGAGGATATAATGAAAGAAAAGAAACAGCTTTACGAAGGCATGTATATACTAAGTGTCACGCTAAGCGAAGAAGCTCGTCGGAAGGCTTTAGACAAAATTGTTAATGGTATTATTGGATATGATGGAGAAATTCATAAAATTCATGACCAAGGTCGACGAAAATTAGCATATCAAATGCGTGGTTTTAGAGAAGGTTACTACTATTTACTGTATTTTACAGTTGCTACAAGTGCTATGCCATCTTTATGGAACGATTATCAGTTAAATGAAGACTTAGTTCGATTTTTAACTTTGAAAACAGATGAAGTTAAAGAAACATTAGAATATCAGCTTTTACCTGAATAATGAGAGAAAAAAATATATGAATAGAGTTAATAGGTCATCTGGAGACAGTCGAAAAAAACGATTCAATAAGAAATGTCCTTTTCGTGCAGCTGGTCACAAGACTGTTGATTATAAAAATACTGAAACTCTTAAACGTTTCATTACTGAAAAAGGCAAAATTTTACCTCGTCGGATTACAGGAGTTTCTCCTAGATTTCAGCGGTTACTAACCCAAGCTATTAAAAGGTCTCGTTATATTGGACTGTTGCCTTTTGTAGGCGATGATTAATATTGAGAGGAGAGTAGGAAAATGAAACAGCATTTATTGCTTTTAGAAGATATTGATGGACTTGGAAGAAGTGGTGATATAGTTACTGCTAAACCAGGTTTTATTAGAAATTATCTTTTACCTAGAAAGAAAGCTTTGATAGCAGGACCTGCTACTTTAAAAATGCAGGCACGTTTACAACAACAAAGAGCTGATAAAGCTACAGCAGATCGATTAGAGGCAGAATCTTTAGTCGCAGCTTTAAAAGATGTTATTTTTGAAATTCGCGTTAAAGTAGATTCAGAAGGACATATGTATGGATCAGTAGGTGCTGCAGAATTAGTACGAGTATGTGCTGAGAAAAACATTACCATAGATCGTAAGACAGTTGTTTTAAATAGTCCCATTAAACGTTTAGGCAAACATACTATTAATTTAAAATTGAAAGAAGGTATATTAGCTTCTTTTGCTTTAGAAGTATTATCTGATCTAGAACCAGAAGTAAAAGCTCAATCTGATACAGATGCAATGACAGAAGATTCTTTAGAGAATTCATAGAGTGTTTTAGTTTTCTTTTTCCCTAGTAAGATAAATTTATTAGGGAAAAAGAAGAATATTATATGATTGAACAATCAAAGTTTTTCTATGAACTACCTTATTCCTTTTAAAAAGCACAGTTTTCTTCCTCATAATAAATAAAAACAGCAGAAACAAAATATTTTATTACTATAACTACTCAGCTACCAGGTATTATTGTGACATGTATAAAGTTTTTCTAAAAATGAAAAATTTTATTCAGAAGTAATATCAGAATATAATGGTTGCTGAACACGCTTTTGAAGAACTTCTATTTGTAAAGCAAGTTCTTTTAAAGAAATATTAATGCCAGAATCTTCTTTATGAGAAGACATTGATACAAAAGAATGTTGTTGGTTATTGCTTAGATTGATTTGTGGTGATTGACTTTTCTGTGATGCGACACTAGCTGTTTTTTCAATAGTAGCATCTTTTTGATCACTATTTTTTCTAGTTTCAATTTTTAAATATTTGAATTCTTTGTTATGAGTCATAAATATTTCCCTCCTATAGAGAATACATACTTATAATAACAAAGATTTTTTTGCTATTTTTTAATAAAATTATTTTAAAAAAATACAAGCGCTTTTTCTAAAGTCTAGAAAACAAGATGGTTGTAAAAGTCATCTATTTTATCTTTTTAAAGAGATTGTATATCTTCTTTTAATTTATAAATCTCTTGGTATAGCTCAACAACACGTTGTTGTAGTATTTTTGCTTGTTCTTGTCTTAATTTATTTCTTTCAGTATTAGAAAGAGAGCCTCGAGGATGTTTTAAACGATCTAATAACATTTCTTCTTCACTACCACAAGCTAACCATATACCATCTTTTTCAAGAAAACGAGGTTCTCCAATAGCTGTGCGGATTTCCATAGGAGGAGGTAAAATATTAAAAGTCAAAAGAGCCACAGGATAAAAATGTATTTTTTTACAGCAATCATTACCTAATAATCGAAACATTTCAATACTAGTAGGATCAAATTCACTCACAGACATTTTTTTTGTTATGGGGTCAATTCTGTCTCGCCCACCTGCAGGAGCTACAAAAAGTAACTTAGAACCATCTTGTAAAAGATTACGAAGAGTTTTTATTGCTCTTTGATTATGAATAATTTTTTCTTCTTTTTTTTCAGGATTAGTATTGATGTAACGTCTTGAATGAATAAAAAGAAGATTAAATCCTAAAGAAAAAGGTTTAGATAAAGGGTCTGATACTACGCGATGTCCTGCAACACATATCATGTCATTAATAAGTGATGCATGCTTATCCTCTAATAATAATTGGATACACATTGGATCTAATTCAGATTGATGATTTACAAGTAAAATAACATTATCCCCAGCAGCAATTTGAGCAGTTATTTTATCTATGTTTTCTTGATATAACACTCCAGAGAGGCTTTTATTTAACAAAGGACGTGTAAAATCAATCCCAAATTGTTCATAATTAAAAGGGGTTGTGATTTTTTTTTGAAAACATGAAAATTGAAATGGATCACTAAGTTCTTTTTTTATTAAATCAAGATAAATAGTAAATTGTTGATCAATCCATTCAGTAGTAATTTTTTCAGATAAACAATTTTCTAAATAAGACGTATAGGCAGAGGACATTTCTTCAAAAATTTGTGAAGAAATCATGCCATTATCTTTTTCAAGTTGTAAGCGGGATAAGAAACTTTTCATAGACTCTATTAGTATTCTAGCATTTCATTGGTCATGCCAGAGAAAAATTGATAATCATTTAAATGCAGTTGATCTGATGAAATAAATTCAAGAGAAACTTTCATCTGTTTAGCGAGTTTAATTAATGCTTTTTCATCACCTTCTACATCCATGTAATGGCGTAAGATAGGGTGTAATGAGATATATAGAGAGTATTGTTCTGATTCATGGATTATTTTTTTTAAATTACGTTCCATCTCAATAACAATGCTTTCATGGGTTTTAATTAATCCATTTCCATGACAGTAAGGGCATGAAGTAAACATGGTTTGTAATAGAGATTCTCTGTTACGTTGTCTGGTCATCTCTATAAGGCCGAAATCACTCATGCTTAATATAGTGCATTTTGCAGAATCTGTTTTCATTTGTTCTTTAAAATTATCTAAAACACGTTTTTGATTTTTGCGAGTTTTCATATCAATAAAATCAATAATGACCAAACCACCAATGTTTCTTAAGCGAAGTTGACGGGCAATTTCTTCACTAGCTTCAAGATTAATTTGAACTAATGTTTCTTCTAAATCTGATTCTACATTAGTGCTTCTTCCTGAATTGACATCTATTGTATGCATTGCTTCTGTTTTATCAAAAAATAGATAGCCGCCACTAGAGAGCCATATCTTTCTTTTGATAGCTTTTTCAATTTCACGTTCTACATTGAATCTTTCAAAAATAGGTACTTTATCTCTGTAGTATTCTATTTTTAATGTTTGTTCCATTGTGAACTTGCGATACATTTTTTTGCATTTTTGAAACATTGCATAATTGTCTATTAAAAGACGGTCATAATTCTTATCAATGCAGGTAGTTAAAACTTTTTTAACAATGTCACTTTCTTCATAAAGTAAGCCAGTTCCAGCTGTATCATGGAATCGATCCATGATTTGAGTCCATGATTCAAGTAATTCATGGGCTTCATTAATTAACATTTCAGTAGAGGTATACATACTAGCTGTACGGCAAATCAGGCCCATGTCTTGAGGCATTTCAAAAGCACGAATTAAGCGCTTTAATTTTTCTCGAACTAATACATCTTCTATTTTTCGAGAAACGCCTCTGTGAGGAGAGTTGGGAAGAAGGACAAGATAACGTCCAGGAATAGCTATGTTAGAAGTGAGGCGGGCGCCTTTATTACCTATAGGTTCTTTGACTACTTGAACAAGGACTGTTTGATCCATTTTCAAGATTTCATCAATATTTTTTTGTTCTTGGCGTTTGGTATCAACTTCTTGAATGTCATAATCCAAGTCAAAGTCCATTTCAAACATTTGTTCAAATTTTTTTGTGTTTTCTATGATATCAGAAATATGGATGAATCCATTTTCTCCTTCATCAATATCAATGAAAGCAGATTGAATATTACGAAGAATATTAGTAACTCTTCCTCGGTAAATATTGCCTTTGAGTTGACGAGTTTTTTTTCGTTCAACAATTAAGTCAGCCAGCAGGCCATGTTCCAGATGTGCATATCGAATCTCTTTCGATTCCACGTTTAGAAGAACGTCATTATCCATAGGTTGCCTGTGCTCATTTTCAACGCAAGAAAAAGAGGCGAAGTGTCAGCCATTAGAACCAAAATTATCAAAGCATGCTTTGGTAAAGTATATTAGCTCTTTTGTTAAGAATTTTCTTTACTTATTTCATAGCTAAAATCAACAGTAAAATTGCTGTTTTTATCTTTAAAATAAGCGATATATCCTTCAAGCTTTCAAGACTTACTCGCTTTCATGAGGTGCGCATTCTAGTTGAAACCTAAGAACTTTTCTACAAAAATAGTAGACGAGTTCATTTTTCAAAAACATAGCAGAATTTTATTATTTTTTGTTCTTCTGTTATTTTTTAAGATTTTTAAAAATATAGTTTTTGAAGAGGATGTTGCTTGGTAAAAAATGCATAAATGATTAAAATCAATCTCTGAATTGGGTTTTTTTCTGGCCAGTATGCATTACTCTAGAGGTGTATAAAATTTTTTTGGTCAATTTTTTGAAGAAAACCTTAATCTTAATAAGGAGTTTTTATGGCAGTTCCTCGTAATCGCTTGAGTAATGCCCGAAAAAATATAAGAAGAAGTCATCATGCTAAGAAGCCTAAAGATCTGCTTGTATGCGATAATTGTGCTGGGCCAAGACGTTCTCATTGTGTTTGTTCTACTTGTGGGTTTTATAAAGGCAAGCTTGTAGTAAGTGCAAAAGCCTAAATTTTTATATGAATTTCTTTTTTTTATAAAAGTTTTTAAATAAGGTAATAGCTATCAAATATAAAAATATTTAATAGCTTGCCTTGATTAAAAAACATGCATCATAAATTCTATTTTCTAATCATTTCATAGTAGAATGTTTTTTTTCTTTTATTATTAATATTAGATGATGTGGTTAGGAATTAATCCTAAAACATCATTAGATTTATTAATTTGATAAAATCTTAAGAATCATGAATTTTTTGTTTATAACGATAAACAAAGTATGCATGACATCAAAAATCTGAATTATCTGTTTTTTTTCTTAAATCATGAAGGCTTTTTTTCCATTTGTTATAAATAGGAATAAGGTCATGATCAACTAAGCTTCTAATTTTTAGAAAAAATATAGAAGCTTCAGCAGAAGCTTGTTTTAAAAATCCAGTTTTACTTTTTCGTATACCAGTTTTAGAAGTAAGTCCTATCATTCTATATTGATTTTGAAGAATAGAAGAAGTAATTAAAAGAATTTTTTTTGGACAACCAGTTAATGAATGATAAAAAAATGTCGACATGAATTCTTGAATAAAATCAACAATGAAGCCAAACGATGTAGAAACATCGTTATCTTTTACTAAAGGATGATTTTTTAAAGAAAAGTCTAATAAGGGAAATATAAGAGCGGCGATTAAAATAGGCCTTTCAATATCCCTATATCCTTTATTAACAAGATTGTCTAAAGCATGGAGATATTGAAATGCTATTTTTTTTAATTCAGGATCCTTATTGAACATTTCAACTTGTTTTTTAAATAATAAAGGAAGCATTTGAGCTTCTTCACTAAGTCGAAAAAAATTTTCAGCATGTCCAAAAATGAGAATTTTAAACACTTCCTCCATTAAACGAGCAGAAGCACTTTTAAAAATTTCTTCTTTGCAGCTATGTAAGGCTTCTAGAGTGTCTTGTTCTACAGAAAAATTGAAGCGAGCTCGGAATTTTAGTAATCTAATCATCCGTACAGGGTCTTGTTTAAAGCGAAGCATTGGATTGCCTATAGATCGGAGTAAAGATTTTTTAAGATCTATAAATCCACCTGTATAATCAATAAGTATTTCTTCTTCTGCATCATAAAAAATACCATTGATAGTGAAGTCTCGTCGCATGACATCTTCTTCAGCAGTTCCCCAAATATTGTCGCGGACAATAAGGCTTTCGTCTTCAGGATCTCCAGATCGGAATGTAGATACTTCAATAATATGTTTTTTAAAACGAATATGAGCTAAACGAAAACGTTTTCCCACTAAAATACAATTACGAAATAAAGCTTTAATTTCTTCAGGTTTTGCAGATGTTGATACATCAAAGTCCTTAGGAGTTTTCTTCATAAGAAGGTCTCGGATACATCCTCCTACTAAATAGGCTAAGTAGCCTGCTTGTCTTAGAGTCTGTACAACAGAGAGTGCATGGGTATTTACTGATTCTTTGCGAATCCCATGTTTGTGTAAGGGGTATATTTGAGGAGTCACGAACGTTGGTCCTTCTTCTCGTAGCTAATAAATATGTAATATTTTAGAAAAACTTTTCTAAAAGTTATTTTATGCCTTAGCATAGCCTGTTTTCTTTCGCCAAAATATAAGTAGAAAATCATGGCGCTACTATCAGTAAAAAGTTTACAGTTTTTGTTTACATTCCTTGTTTTTTTTACAAGCAAGGTATTGGTCAATATTGTATCACAATAATATGGTTGTTTACCATCATGGTTATTTTCCATCTTGAAAGGTTTTAATTTAGTAGTTATTTTTTAAATAAGTTTGGAAAAATTTATGATTGATCCAAAAAAATATTTATTATTTTGTCTAGATTAAAAAATTAAAAAATAAAATTAAGTTAATAAGATAGAAATAGATAGTTTTGTAGACATAAGGGATGTCTTTTATAAGAAACATATTTAATGATGAGATGATAGTTTTTAGAAAGTAAAAAACCATTAAATTTACTCTAAAATTAGAAGCATTTTACATGAAATAAAAAATTTCTGAATAAGTCTTCTAATCCAATTTTTATTATTCTTGCTTGGACGATGAGGTGAAAAAATGATAAAAAAAAGTCCTTTATTTGGCACAGATGGGATTAGAGGAAAAGCTAATTATTTTCCTATGACAGTAGAAACAATTTTATGCTTAGGAAAGGCCTTGGCTATAGTTCTTAAAGAAAGTACAGAACACCCTCAAGTAGTTATTGGAAAAGATACTCGATTATCTGGATATATGTTTGAAAGTGCATTGGTGGCTGGATTGATTTCTATGGGAGTAGATACTTTGCTAGTAGGGCCTTTGCCTACTCCAGGCATTTCTTTTATCACTAGAGCTTATAGAGCTGATGCAGGGGTAGTTATTTCAGCATCTCATAACCCATTTTTTGATAATGGCATTAAAATTTTTTCTTCATCAGGAGTTAAAATGTCTTTAGTAATTGAACAAAGAATAGAAGAGATAATTCTTAATTCTACAGATATTAAATTTGTGAGTAGTGATCACTTAGGTAAAAGTAAACGAATAGATGATGCATCAGGTCGTTATGTAGAGTTTGTGAAATCATGTTTTCCTAAAAAAATGACACTTAAGGGCGTTAAAATTTTTCTGGACTGTGCTCATGGAGCTGCTTACAAAGTTGCCCCTCTAGTTTTTTGGGAATTAGGCGCTGAGGTGGTAGCTGTTGGAGTTACTCCTGATGGATTTAATATTAATAAAGATTATGGATCTTTAACACCAGATGTCATATCCCAGGGAACCATTCATAATCAAGCAGATGTAGGTATTGCTTTAGATGGTGATGCTGACCGATTAATTATGTCAGATGCAAAGGGTAACATCATTGATGGAGATATATTATTGGCTATTTATGCTGATTACTTACATTCCAAATCTTGCTTGAAAAATAATCAAATAGTAACAACAACAATGACTAATTCAGGCGTGATTGCTTATTTAGAAAAACAAGGAATAAATAGTGTTATTGCTGATGTAGGTGATCGGTATGTTGTAGAATCTATGCTAAAAAATGATATTTCTATTGGAGGAGAGCAAAGTGGGCATCTTATTTTTTCTAATTATAGTACAACTGGAGATGGAATTTTAGCCGCATTACATATTTTAGAAGTAATGATAGAAACAGGAAAATCTCTTTTTCAGTTGGCTTCTGTAATACCTAAAAGAAAACAAGCGATTGTTAATGTACCAGTTGATAACAAGCCTCCTTTAGAAGGGTTAATAAATTTTCAAAAAATATTACAAGATATAAATGCTCAATTAGGAAATTGTGGAAGAATATTAGTTCGATACTCAGGAACAGAAAATTGCTGTAGAATAATGGTGGAAGGGGCAAATGATGTTGAGGTACAACATCATGCGCACAGATTAGCTTCAGCAATAATTCATAATGTTGACAATTTTTAAAATAATGGATTAGTCATGTGTGGAATGTATGGATGTATAGGAGAAAACATAGAGCTAGATGCTGTTATTAATGGGTTAGAGAAATTACAGTATCGTGGATATGATTCTTCAGGGTTAGCAGGGTTAAATGATTCTGGTCAGTTGATTTATTTTAAAGCTGTGGGACCAGTGCCTCTTCTTCGAGATGAAATCGAACATCAAAAAAATGCATCTATGAATATTGTAATGGGGCACACTCGATGGGCCACACATGGTCATCCATCTCAAGAAAATACGCATCCTCATTTTGATTCTCTTTATCAATGTGCTGTTGTTCATAATGGGATTATTGAAAATTATGAAGAATTAAAAAAAAACTTAGAAAAACAAAAGGTATCTTTTCTTTCAGATACAGATACAGAAGTGATCCCTCAATTGATTGCCTATTTTTATAAAGGAGATTTATTAACAGCAGTTAGGAAGACAACTTCTTTATTGCAAGGTCGCTTTGCTTTTGTAGTTGTTCATAAAGATAGCCCAAAAAAATTAATATGTATTAATAGAGGTGCTCCAATTATTATTGGAAAAGGGGAGAAAAATATATTTTTTTCTTCTGATTCACAAGCTTTTCCTATAGATATTAAAGAGTTTGTCTATCTGCGAACAGGAGAGACAGCAGAAATTATAGGTCAAAAAATTCAAATTTATAATGATCTTTTTGATCCAATTTTGCCCGAAAAATGGAGAGAAGGTTTTAGAAAGCATTTTCAATTTCAAAACAAAGGGCTTTATGCACATCATATGTTACAAGAAATATGGGAACAGCCAAAGGCTATAACAGCTATTTTAAATACCTATATTAGTAATGATAACCAGTTATTGTTTAATTTCTTAGATCCTTATCTTTCTTTAATTAACCAAGCTGAAAAAATTGTATTAATAGGATGTGGATCTTCTTATCATGCTGCATTATTAATGGCATATCTTATAGAAGATCGTTTTTCAATCTCTGCTTCAGCAGAAATAGCTTCAGAATTTCGTTATAGGAATCCTGTTATTTCTCATAAAACATTAGCTATAGTAATTAGTCAATCAGGTGAAACAGCTGATACTCTTGCTGTACTAGAAATGCTTAAGGAAAAACAAATACTATTTATTATTAGTGTTTGTAATGAAGAAGAGTCTTCTTTAGTTAGAGAGACAGATGCAAGTGTTATCCTACATGTAGGAAAGGAAGTGGGAGTTGCTTCTACTAAAGCATTTACAGGACAATTAATGGCGATGTTATTGCTCTTTTTAAAAATCTTTTCATTTCAAAAGCCAATGACTAAAGAATTGTTAGAATCTATTAAAAAGTTACCTGAGCAGATTAAAAATATTTTAAAACAAGACACTATTATTGCTGAACTTGCTGAAAAATATAGTAGTATTACTGATTTTTTCTTTTTAGGGCGTGGTTATATGTTTCCAATTGCTTGCGAAGGTGCTTTAAAATTAAAAGAAATTGCTTATGTAAGTGCTCAAGGTTATCCCGCAGGAGAAATGAAGCATGGGCCATTAGCTTTAGTCGAATCGTCTACTTTAGCTGTAGCTTTTTGTAAAGGTGCTATTCTTAATGAAAAAATAAAAAATAATTTATTAGAGATTAAAGCTCGTAAAGGATTTATTTTAGCTATAGTTACAGATGGAGAAGAAAGGTTTTCTTCTATTGCTGATGATATTATATCTATCCCTGATGGACCAGAAGAATGTATACCAATTCTAATGGCAGTAGTTAGCCAATTGTTTGCATATTATATTGCTTTAAAAAAAGGCACAGATATTGATTGCCCAAGAAATTTAGCAAAATCAGTAACAGTTGAATAATATTTAATTGTTTTATTAGATAAATGATGAAACAGCTAGCTGCTTATGTAAAAAATGGTATTAATATGAAAATTTTTGCAGGAGCGTTATTGATTGCTGGTAATGCTATAGGACTAGGGATGTTAACAGTCCCTATTGTTACCGCAGAGGCTGGTTTTTTCCCTTCTCTTCTTACATATGTTATATGTTGGGCATTTTCTTTAATAACAGGGTGTTTATTAGTTGAAATTTGTACATGGTTTCAGGATGAGATTAATTTTTGTTCTATGGTTAGACGCCTTTTTGGAACATGGGGAGCTATATTTGTTACAGTTGTGTACTTGCTATTTTTGTATTCATTATCTGCCCTTTATTTGTCTGAAGGTGTTGTGTGTATTCAAACGCTTTTATCGATTAACAAAAATCTAATAATTAACCTTCCAAGTGCCTATTTTGCTATCTTAATAGCGCTAGTATTTGGTGGATTTATTTTTATTGGGACTCATGTCGTTGATAGAGTGAATCAGATTTTTTTAGGTATTTTGGTATGCTCTTTTGTTGTAATGATTTTTTTTATGGGCTCAAAATTTCAGTTGCCCTTTATCCAAATGCATCAATGGGCTCTTTCTCCCAAAAATTTTTCTATAATTTTATTTTCTTTTAGTTATCACAGCATTGTTCCTTCGTTATATTTTTATTGTGAAAAGGATAAAAGCTCTGTGATCTGGGCTTTAATTCTTGGAACAGGTATTGCTTTTTTAACTTACGTAGGCTGGGAATTAATGATGCTGGGTGCTTTTCCTTTAAGTATATTGGTAGAGGCCAGGCATAAAGGCGATACAGCATTATTAGCTCTAAATTATATCCAATGTAGTCCTGTTATTCATGCGATAGGAAATATTTTTTCTTTTGCTATTTTGGTGACTTCCTTGTCTGGTTTAGCCTTAAGTATTTTTGATTTTTTGGCAGATCTATTTCAATGGGCTAAAGTAGGATTTAAACGGTTTCTTTTAGTTTTGATTACCTTTTTGCCAGGATTATTTTTTGCTATTGCATATCCCCATCTTTCAGTAGAAGCGTTAAGTGTTGGAAGTGGATTTTGTGGTATTATGCTAGTTGGTTTATTACCTATTATTGTCTTTTGGAGAGGAAGATATAAATATCCTGATAAACAAAGAATTATACCAGGTGGAAACCTTTTAATATCATTTTTATTACTTTGTGTTTTTGTTGATATCTTTGTTTCCTTTCTGTAGATTTAGGTGTCTTTTAAAGAATTTTTAAAGGTTATTAATATGAGCTATAGTAGAGAAACTGTTAGAGATGTTAAAGCATTAAGTGTTTTTTCTTCTCGTGTGTATGGCTGGATGACCCTAGGGTTGTCAGTAACTGCATTTGTTGCATATACATTAGGTGCGTCAGGTTTATCCATGGCTTTACAGCCTTTTTGGTGGGTTTGCACATTAGGTACATTAGGTATTTCTTTTTGGATTAATCGACGTATTTCGACAATGTCATTAGGTGGAGTTGCTAGCTTATTTGTTCTTTATGCTGTTTTGGAAGGAGTCATTTTTGGATTGGTATTGCCTATGTTTGCGAAAGCTTATGGGGGTGGTATTATCTGGACAGCTTTTCTAACAGCAGCTGTGATCTTTGGAATGTCTGCTTTATATGGAACTTTTACTAAGAGTGATTTGACAGGCTTAGGTAAAATTTTAAGTATGGCTTTTGTTGGATTTATTGTGATTTCACTCTTGTTTTTTGTGATATCAATGTTTGTTCATTTGCCTTTCTTTTATTTAATGATTTCCTACATTGGGTTGGTCTTATTCACAGCTCTTACAGCTTATGATGCACACACTATTCGCAGAATGAGCCAAGAAGTTTCAGTAGAATCAGTTGTTTCATACAAGCTTTCATTAATGATGGCCCTTAGAATGTATTTAAATATGATTATGATCTTTTGGTATTTATTACAAATTTTTTCATCTTCTAATAACAATCGTAAGTAATTATTAAAAAAAAAGAATTTTTAAAGGGCGATTAGCCCTTTACAAAATGCTTGAGCATTAAATGGAATAAAGTCATTTAAGTTTTCTCCACATCCAAGAAAAAGGGGAGAAAGTTTTAATTTGTCTGCTATTTTAAATAAAATCCCACCTTTTGCTGTTCCATCTGTTTTAGTAAAAATGAATCCAGATAAAGGAATATGATTTTTAAAGCCTAATGTTTGTTCATAGGCGGCTTGCCCTAAGGTACTATCAAGTACAATCCAAGGTTCTATGGGCAATTGAGGTGCTGCTTTTTTACTTACACTGATAATTTTTTCTAATTCTCGGATAAGGCCAGTATTATTTGCTTGTCTTCCAGATGTATCTATAATGATAGTATCAGCTGATCTAGAAATACCAGCTTTTATAGTATCAAAAGCAATAGATGCAGGATCTCCTCCAGGCTGTCCTTTAATTAAATCAAAATGTAGACGATTTTGCCAAATTTTTAATTGTTCTTGAGCTCCTGCTCTGAATGTATCTGTATTACCCACAACAATTTTTTGACCATGTTTTTGTAAAAAATTTATGAGCTTGGCGGTAGAAGTTGTTTTACCACTTCCATTAGTGCCACATATCATAATGATTCGAGGAGTATGAATTGTTGTAAGAGAAAAAGGAGGGAAAGGTGATAAAATATTAAAAAGGAAGGTTTCAATAAGTTGAAAAAGATCTTCAGACGTGCTTATAGTATATGTTTGAATATGCGCAGTTAATTTTTCTGTTAATTCTCTGCCAAAGTCAGCTCCATAAAAAAGAGACTGTAGTTCATCTATGTTGTAAGAGAATTGTTTTTTGCCTATTAATGTAAGCAAAGCATTTTTGAATAGTTTTAACATAATATAAGGTCTTATTACTTATTAGAAAATTATAGCAGAACAGAAAAAATAATCGAGCTCATTTTTATTTTCATGATCAAGTTTTGGGTAATGTTTTGTAGGTTAAGGTATAGACATAGTTCAAGTATTCAGTAAAACTTTCGTTAAAATGAATATCGCGTATAAATCTTTGTATTGTTATATTTCTATTGTTATACTCATATTTTGATCGATTTAATTAAGCGGAAGGTAATATGCGCAAGATCCCTCATCTTAGCATCCTGTTTTTAATGACATTAATGTTTTCTTTAAGCATAGAAGCTAGAGTTAGTATGCCAAAGACTCATAGCGTAGAAGAAACTTCGTCTAAAGGCTTATTACATCAAATTGCTCAAGATTTTGCTAAAGTTTCTAAGAAAGCTACTCCAGCAGTTGTTTATATTGAAAGTTATCCAGCAAATAGTCTACAGGCAAAGGTTTCCACAGTTAACCCTTTACAGGGTAATCGTAAAGGGCCATATGAAAATCCTTTTGATTACTTTAATGATGAATTTTTTAATCGATTTTTTGGATTTCCATCTCCACAAGAGAGACAACCTTTGCCTAAAGAAGCAGTAAAAGGAACAGGATTTATTGTTTCAGCAGATGGTTATATTGTAACCAACAATCATGTTGTTGATGGAGCTGGAAAAGTACAAGTTACCTTAAATGGGGGTAAAAAATATGTAGCCTCTATTATTGGTGTAGATCCTAAAACTGATTTAGCAGTTATAAAAATTGATGAAGAACATCTTCCTTTTTTAGAATTCGGTGATTCTGAAGCAGTGGAAGTAGGTCATTGGGCTATTGCAGTAGGCAATCCTTTTGGATTACAAGCAACAGTTACTATTGGTGTCATCAGTGCTAAAGGCCGGAATCAATTGCATATTGCAGATTTTGAAGATTTTATTCAGACAGACGCTGCGATCAATCCAGGTAACTCAGGAGGTCCTTTATTAAATATTGATGGACAAGTAGTTGGTGTAAATACTGCTATTGTAAGTGGTTCAGGGGGATACATGGGAATAGGTTTTGCTATTCCAAGTTCTATGGCTTGTCATGTAATGAAACAACTTATTGAAGATGGTCAAGTTACTCGTGGATTTTTGGGGGTAACATTACAACCAATAGACTCTGATTTAGCATCATTTTATCAACTAAAAGATGTAAAAGGAGCTTTAGTTACAGATATCTTAAAAGATTCTCCAGCAGATAAAGGAGGACTAAGACAGGAGGATATCATTATTGAATGTAATGGTAAGGAAGTGGAAACTTTAAGCGCTTTCCGTAATGCAATTTCATTAATGAGTCCTCAATCAAAGATAGAACTTAAAGTTTTACGAGAGGGAAAAATCATAGAATTGCATATTACAATTATGGCAATTCCAGAAGATGGCACCTCATCTCCTTTGCGTAAATTAGGGCTAAAAGCTCAACCTCTTACTCCAGATCTTGCACAACAGCTTGGTTTTGGAAATAAAAAGGGGATATTAATTGTTCATGTAGAACCAGGTTCA
This sequence comes from Candidatus Clavichlamydia salmonicola, assembly GCF_015356765.1. Lineage (GTDB taxonomy): Bacteria > Chlamydiota > Chlamydiia > Chlamydiales > Chlamydiaceae > Clavichlamydia > Clavichlamydia salmonicola. Next base: position 66,938 of record NZ_WTCQ01000001.1, on the reverse strand, counting down.
CAAGCCGCAGATAGTGGAATTAAAGCAGGGCATTTGATTTTAGCTGTTAATCGTAAAAAGGTATCCACAATGGAAGAATTTAATATAGCATTATCTAATGCTACTAAAGAAAAACGTTTATTATTAATGATTGGGCAACCAGGTGATGTTGTCTGTTTTGTTGCACTTAACATTGATTAAAGATGTATATTCTTTAATTTTTATATAAATGAAAAATCAGTATCAATAATAAATAAATTATAGGAAAATAAACCGCTAATATTTAGAGAAATTCTTAAACTGGTTGTTGTCAAATGGTAAAGAAATTCTTAAATTTTTTTTCTTTGTACTTAAAGTAAGAGGTCTTCAATGAAAGAAGGTGATATTTTCCATGGATTTTTGCTAGAAAAAGTAGAGGATCTTACTGAAATTCGAAGTACACTTGTGCAAGCACGTCATCTTATTGTAGGAAGTCAGGTAATGGCTTTGATTCATGATGATGATGAGAATGTTTTTAATTTGTGCTTTCCTACTCATCCTAATAGTTCCAATGGTGTTGCGCATGTTTTAGAGCATACAGTTTTATGTGGTTCTAAAAAATATCCTGTAAAAGATCCATTTTTTAGTATGTTACGCAGAAGTTTAAATACATTTATGAATGCATTTACAGGAGCAGATTTTACATGTTATCCAGCTGCATCACAAATTCCAGAAGATTTTTATAATCTTTTGAAAGTGTATATAGATTCTGTATTTCATCCCTTACTTCGTAAAGAATCATTTTTACAGGAAGGTTGGAGGCTAGAATTTGCTCCAGCAGCAGAAGGGAAGGAAGTACTATCTTTTAATGGTATTGTATTTAATGAAATGAAGGGTGCATTGATGACTGCAGAGGCTCGTTTATCTGAAGCCATAGGCGTAGCAATGTTCCCAGACATTACTTATGGAGTAAATTCAGGAGGAGATCCAGCAGAGATTATTGATCTTACGATTGAAGATTTAAAAAGATTTCATGAAATATATTATCACCCGTCTCAATGTTTGTTTTATTTTTATGGAAACTTTCCTCTACAAGAACATTTACGTTTTTTGAATGAAGAGGTGTTATCTGAAGTAACATCAGCTCCAGAAGTTAAAAAAATTCCATTACAAACAAGATTTTCCACACCTGTTTATCAACAACATTATTATCCATTGAATGATCCTGATTTAAAAGACAAAAGCTTAGTTGGGTTTTCTTGGTTGACTTGCCATATACACGATCAGGATACGCTCTTAGCTTTTAATGTTATTGAGCTTGTTTTAATGGGAACTGATGCATCGCCATTAAAAAGTGAATTGCTTCGTTCAGGTTTATGTAAGCAGGCAGATGCTTCTATTGATAATGAAATGCAAGAAGCACCATTTACTCTTCATTGTAAAGGATGTGATAAAGAGGCTGCGCCTCTTTTAGAAAAATTGATTCGCTCTGTATTAGAGAAATTATGCAAAGATGGTATTTCTCCTCAGCTTATTGAAGGAGCAGTGCATCAATTAGAATTATCCAGAAAGGAAATTGGAGGGTATTCTTATCCATATGGATTATCATTATTCTTTAGAGCAGGTTTATTGAAGCAGCATGGTGGTCATCCTTTAGATGGACTAAGTATACACAAACGATTTGGTTTACTACGTGAGCAACTGAAATCACCTTTTTATTTAACAGATATTATTAAGAAATACTTGTTAGATAACCCTCACTTTGTTTGTATCACAATGTCCCCGGATCCAGATCTTATAGAAAAAGAAAAGAAAGAAGAAGCAGATAGACTACAGTTAAGAACAGCTAATTTTTCTGATAAAGATTATGTGCAAGTACGAGCAGATATGATTGTATTACAAAAATATCAAGATGCTGATGATGAATATGAAGATATCTTACCTAAAATAGCTCTTTCTAAAATTAGTCGTAAAACAAAAGAATTTGAATTAAATGAACTAGAAGGAGAAAATTTTAAAATATTTCATCATGATTGTTTTACTAATGATATTATTTTTGTAGATTTAGTAGCGCCATTAGCTGATATGGATAGTTCTTCATTGTCATGGTTACGTTTATTTGTCTTTCTTGCGCCACAACTTGGTTGTGGAGGTCGTTCTTATAAAGAACATTTAGAATATCTTTTAGAACATACAGGTGGGATAGATTTTACTTTAGATCTTTCTCCACATGCTCAGGATTGTAATAAGATTAATCCTTCTATTAGTATTAGGGGAAAAGTTTTAGAACATAAGCGGGCGCATTTATTTTCAGTATTTTCAGATATGATTTCTTCGATTGATTTTTCTGATAAAGAAAGAATCAAAGAAATATTAATGCAACATGCAGAATCTCTTACGAATAGTTTAAGAAAAAGTCCAGCATCGTATGCAGTTAATTGGGCAGCTGCCCCATTATCTTTGCCAGGATCTATTCAGTATCAGATTTATGGTGTTCCTTATGTTAAAATGATTCAACGTCTTTCAGATTGTTTTGAAGAGCTATTTTTTGAGATCCAGACATCTTTACAAGATATCCATCAGCGTTGTTTGGGGATTAAAGGTACTGATATGTTGTTAAGTTGTGATACTAAGACATTAAAAAAGCTTCAACAGGAACAGTTTTACGGCATTGGTGCAGCTTTTAAAAAAACTATAAAGCCATGGACTCCTACATTAAATACACCATTATCTTTTGCTCCTAATCGAGCTATGGAAATATCTTCTGCAGTGGCTTTTAATGTAGCAGTTTTTCCACTAAATATTTCATATACAGATAGTGATGCTGCTGCTTTAGCTGTTGCTTCTCACCTCATGGACAATTTGGTTTTACATCCTGAAATTAGAGAAAAAGGTGGAGCATATGGATCAGGAGTAACTGGTAATTTTAATAATGGATCATTTTATTTTTCTAGTTATAGGGACCCAGCAATTATAACTTCTTTTGCAGCATTTGATCAGGCAGTAACGTTTATTACATCAGAAGAGTTTGATGATGAAGATCTTGATGAAGCAGTTCTTTCGGTATTACAAGATATTGATGGTCCTATAGCACCAGGAGCACGAGCATCTTTGGCTTACTTTAGATTAAAAGGTGGTCGTACTCCAGAACTACGTAAGCAATACAGAGATGCTTTATTTGAAATGACCTCACAAAAAGTCATAGATGTTGTTATAAAAGTTATTCAATCGCAAAAAGATAAAAAAGAATGTATTATTTTTGCAGGAGAGGCGTTATTAAAGGAAGCAGCTGGTATCTTTGTTCCTGAATTAGCTATAGAAAAAGCTTTTGACAAGTAAAAAAATTAAATTTTAACGCTGGCAATATCTTTTTCTAACAGGTCATCCTCATCTTGCAAAGAACGGGGATAACTAAGTATGGGGTCAAGATCTTCGATGATTTTATCATCAGCTGCAATTTCAAAATTCGCAAATTCACGGGCTGATACTAAAACTCGTTTTTCTAAATTTCCTACAGCTTCGTTATAAGCATCAACTGCATTATGTAAATTTTTTCCCATCTTTGACCAATATGAAGTCATAATGGACAAGCGACGATACAGATTTTTACCCCAATGACCAACCTGAACTATTTGTTTATTTAAATTTTCTTGTTTCCATGAGTGAGCAATTGTTTTTAATGTAGCTAAGAGTGTTACTGGGCTGGTGATAAAAACCCGTTCATTAGTTCCAAATTCTATAAGATCAGGATCGTGTCTTAAAGCATCACTAAAAAAGCTTTCTCCAGGAAGAAATAATAAGACAAATTCAGGAGTATTGTCAAATTGTGACCAATAAGATTTTTGACTTAAAAGTTTAATGTTATCGCGAATTCTTTTTGTGAATTCTCGCATTCCTTGCGCGTATAAAGCGCCATCTTGTTCATTAACAGCATTAAAATACACTTCTGTAAAAGGAGCTTTGGCATCAACAATAATTTGTTTATTACCTGGAAGACGGATGATTAGGTCAGGGCGTTGTTTATGTTCTTCAGAGGTTGGTTGCTCCATAAAGTCACAATTTTTTATCATTCCAGATAACTCTACAACTCTACGTAATTGCATCTCACCCCATTTACCTCGTGTCCCAGGATTTTGTAAAATGCGAACAAGTTTGCTTGTTTCTATTTGTAATAAGCCTTCTGTTTTAAATAAATTTTCAAGTTGTTGATTTAATGAACCATGATCTAATGCTCTTTTACGTTCTAACGCTTGAATTTCATCTTTAAATTTATGAAGAGTTTCAGTGACAGGTTTAACTAAGTTATCAATAGCAGCATATTTAACTTGAAAATGGTGTTCACTTTTTTCATAAAAAGTATTTAAAGCTTGGAAAGAAGCAGATTTAACTTCTTCTTTTAAGCTTAGTGTGGTTGCTTCTTTTTCTAATGCTAAGGATAGTCTAAGAGTTACTTCTTGAAGATTTTTTTCAAGATTTGTCTTATGAATATTATTTTTGATAAAAGATATAAGATATCCTATCGCTATTCCTCCCATAAACGTTGATATTATTGAAAGGATAGGCATGATCATCATAATAGGTGAACACAAATAATTAATTTAAACAATACGTTCAAGTTCGTCTTCTTCTGGTGTAGATAGATAATTTTTTTTCATTCGACGGGCTTTAACTCCTCCTAAAGGAGCTAATACAAGAAGATATAACCATGATGCAGCAGTAAATCCTTCTGGAAAAAAGTCTACAATTCCATAAAATAGTAAGGCAGCAACCAATCCAGTTGCTAAAACCATATAAAACACAGAAACTCGAACATGAAATGTATTCCAACGAGGAAAACGCCATCTAGAAACCATTAAAAAACCCATCAATGACAAAATCGCTGCCATGATAAAGGCTTTTCCAATACCAAGAGGAGCAAAGATTGGGCGTGTCAATATCAGTGATGTCGAGACTAATACAGCTGCAGCCGCAGGAATTGGTAGGCCAGTAAAAAATTTACCTTGTAGAGGATCTATTTTTTTAGGCATTTTTGATAAATTATATCGCACTAATCTTAAAACACCACATAGGGAATAAATCATTGCAGCTATAATAATAAAAAAAACAACTCCTTTATGAATACATTCGTTTTCTAAGCTTTTAATAACAAATATAGAAGGAGCAATACCAAAGGTTACTGAGTCAGATAAAGAATCAAATTGTCCACCAAAAGCACTTTCTGCATTAATCATTCGGGCAACAGCGCCATCAGCTACATCTGCTACAGAAGCAATTAATAATAATATTGAAAGTCCTTGAAGCATAGAAAGTAAATCTCTAGAAGAATCTTTAAGGATAATTTTGAAAATAACAAACAGTCCACAACAGAGACCAAGAGCTGTAATAGCATTAGGGATTAAAAATACACGTCTCATTAGGAAAAATCTCCATAAAAAGCTATAGCAAAACTATGATTAGTATAGAGAATAAGATAAAAAAGCAATAAGAAAGGTTCTTTACTATAGGGAGGATAGCCATTACTAATTTTTTGAAAAGCCTAATAGCATAAAATTTTTTTTACTTCTAAGAGCAAAGAAAAAAAAAGTGTTTTTCCATTGCAGATTAAGGATAGCATTACTATATATAGTAGTATAAAAGAATAGCCGATACAATATGTTGAGTGCTACTTTCATAGCTGATAATTCAAATCTACAGATCGTTAAAAATAAAAAAATAAGAGGTGTTATGATCAACGCTGAAGAGTACACTAATGGCCAAACATTGTTAAAAGAAGTCTTAATTAAAGATAAGTCAGAGACGAATTTTAATGAGCTTCATTATAAGGTGCTCAAAAGAAATGGAATGATGGTTCCATTTTGTAAAACGCGTATTTTAAAAGCTATAGAAAGTGCTTTTAGAGATGTAAGAAAAATTTCTGTCGATCAAACTCTTTCTTATGTACTTAAAGAAGCAGTTATAGACACTACTAACACAGTGATTGAAGAAGTTGTACGAAATATCTCTTTAGGAAAAGTACTTTCTGTTGAAAGTATACAAGATATTATAGAGGCTGTTCTTATGGCCACAGGATTTCATGATGTGGCTCGTGGTTATATTCTTTATAGAGATCATCATGCAGCAAAAAGAGAAGCAAGTTCTCAAGTGCTTAAAGTATTGCGTAGAGATGGTTCAGCAGTAAAATTTAATCCAATAAAAATTTCATACGCTTTACATAAAGCTTTTCAAGCTACATATAATGTTGGAAGTCAGGGTTCTGAAGGTCTTGTGGAGTGTGTTAATGGCATTACTAACAAGATTGTTGCGTATATATTTAATAATCAAGAAGCAAAGGTGTTAGATATTGAACAAGTCCAAGATGCTGTAGAAAGGCATTTAATGGTAGATGGATATTATGAAGTAGCAAAAAACTATATTCTATACAGATCTGCTCGAGCTCATGAAAGAGAATTAGTTGAGCTTAAGAAAAAAGTCCCTTTTTCAGAAATGCAAGAACAGGTCATAAAGAATGAAGTAGCTATTCCTTCTAATGTTGTTCGCTACAATGTTATACGATCTGATAATACTTCTTATTTTATTGATCAACAGACAGTCGCGCTTAAGATGCAATCATTATGTGCTCGATTCGATTCAAAAATTATTTCTGCAAATGAATTATCAGCATTATCTTTTTCTAATTTTTATAATGATATGAAGGAAGAAGAAGTTGATTTAGCAAATATTATGGCTGCAAGAGCAAAGATTGAAAAAGAACCAGAATATGCTTTTGTAGCAGCAGATCTTTTAGTGGATGTCTTGTTTCGGGAAGTTATAGGGGTAAGTATTACAGATGTAAATCTAAATGTAGCTCATAAAAAATATTTTTATTCTTATTTAGATTTTGGAATTTCTATTGGACGCTTAGATCCACGGTTAAAAGACTATGATATAGAAATGTTATCAAATGCATTAGTATTAGAAAGAGATCGTAAATTTGCTTATCTAGGTATACAAACTCTTTATGATAGATATTTTCTTCAGCATGAAGGGCGTCGTATTGAAACTCCTCAAATTTTTTGGATGCGTGTAGCCATGGGGGTAGCTTTAAATGAAGGGGAGCAAAAAACAGCCAAGGCAATTGAGTTCTACAATTTATTATCTACTTTCTTATTCACATCAGCAACACCAACCTTATTTAATGCAGGGACAATTCACCCACAGTTAAGTTCATGTTACTTATCTATAGTTATGGATGATTTACAGCATATTTTCAAATTTATTGCTGATGATGCTCTGTTATCTAAATGGGCTGGTGGTATTGGTAATGATTGGACAAATATTAGAGCTACAGGTTCTTTAATTAAGGGAACAAATGGAGTCAGTCAAGGAGTTATTCCTTTTATGAAGGTGGCTGGTGATACTGCTATAGCAGTTAATCAAGGTGGCAAAAGAAAAGGTGCTATGTGTGCTTATTTAGAATTATGGCATCTTGATATTGAAGATTTCTTAGAATTACGAAAAAACACTGGTGATGAAAGACGTAGAACTCATGATATGAATACTGCAAATTGGGTGCCAGATCTTTTTTTCAAAAGGTTGCTTAAGAATGAAGTATGGACGTTGTTTAGCCCAAGCGATGTACCAGATTTACATCATATTTATGGGAAGGAATTTGAAAAAGCTTATGAACAATATGAAAAAAAAATATTAGCAGGTGAGATTAAGCTTTTCAAAAAAATAGACTGTAATGTTTTATGGCGTAAAATGTTAGGCATGGTTTATGAAACAGGTCATCCATGGATTACATTTAAAGATCCTTCAAATATTCGTTCTACACAGGATCATGTAGGAGTTATTCATTCATCAAATTTATGTACTGAAATTTTACTTAATACTTCTGAAGAAGAAACAGCTGTTTGTAATTTAGGATCTATTAATCTTCCAGCACACATTAAAGACTTTAAAATAGACGAAGAACTATTAACTGCTACGATTAAAACAGCTGTACGAATGTTAGATAATGTTATTGATATAAATTTTTATCCAACAAAAGAAGCGAAAACAGCAAATATGCGACATCGTCCTATTGGGCTAGGGTTAATGGGTTTTCAGGATATGTTGTATCAATTGAATATCAGTTATGCTTCTGATGAAGCAGTAACATTATCTGATCGTACGATGGAATTGATTTCTTATTATGCCATTATTGCTTCTACAGAATTAGCTCAAGAAAGAGGGGTTTATTCATCTTATAAAGGTTCTAAATGGGATAGAGGGCTTTTGCCTATAGATACTCTAGATTTACTAGAACAAGAAAGAGGGCATGAGTATGTTGAGCTGAATAAAGACATTGTATTAGATTGGCAGCCTGTTAGAGATCGTGTTTTAAAACATGGCCTTCGTAATAGTAACTTAATGGCTATAGCACCTACAGCAACTATTTCTAATATTGTAGGGGTTACTCAATCTATTGAACCAACATATAAACAACTTTTTGTGAAATCAAATTTATCAGGGGAATTTACTATTCCTAATGTGTATTTGATTAATAAGTTAAGGGAACATGATCTTTGGGATGATGAAATGTTAGATGATTTAAAATATTTTGATGGTTCTTTAAGTGAGATTGATCGCATTCCTGATGATATTAAAAAACTCTTCCTTAATTCATTTGAAATTGATCCTGAATGGTTAATTAATTGTGCTGAAAGACGGCAAAAATGGATTGATATGGGGCAATCATTAAATTTATATTTAGCTGAGCCAGATGGAAAAAAATTATCTAATATGTATCTATTGGCTTGGAAAAAAGGTTTAAAAACAACGTATTATACTCGTTCTTTAGGAGCAACTTCAGTTGAAAAATCTACTATTGATATCAATAAAAGAGACTTGCAGCCTCGTTGGATGAAAAACAAATCTGCATCAGGTAATGTAGTTGTATCAAGAAAGAGTCCAGTTTGTAATCTTGAAGAAGGGTGTGAATCATGTCAGTAAGAAATGTTAATAAGAAGGCAGGATTATGAGTAAAACTATAACAAGTATAGAGAAAGAAGAGCTTGGCGGCTTGGCTAAACGAGTTAATGTCAATGACAAGAGGCTTGTTAATTGTAATGCTGTTGATGTTAATCAGCTAGTGCCTATTAAATACAAGTGGGCGTGGGAACATTATTTAAATGGTTGTGCCAACAATTGGCTTCCTAATGAAGTACAAATGGCCAAAGATATTGAATTATGGAAATCATCACGTTTATCAGATGATGAAAGACGGGTTATTTTAAGAAATTTAGGGTTCTTTAGTACTGCAGAAAGTTTAGTGGGTAATAACATTGTACTTACTATTTTTAAGCATATTACTAATCCAGAAGCACGACAGTACTTGTTAAGACAAGCATTTGAAGAAGCAGTGCATACGCATACATTTTTATATATTTGTGAGTCATTAGCATTAGATGAGAAAGCAGTCTTTAATGCTTATAATGAGTTACCTTCAATTCATCGTAAAGATGCTTTTCAAATGAAGTTAACAGAAGAGATTTTTCATCCAGATTTTTCTACAGAAACAGTAGAAGGATTACAAAAATTATTAAAAAATCTTATTGGTTATTATGTCATTATGGAAGGAATTTTCTTTTATAGTGGTTTTGTTATGATTTTGTCTTTTCATAGACAAAATAAAATGACAGGTATTGGAGAACAATATCAGTATATTTTAAGAGATGAAACAATTCATTTGAATTTTGGTATTGATTTGATCAATGGGATTAAAGAAGAAAATCCAAATATATGGACTTCAGCATTTGAAAATGAAATTTTAGAAATGATACAAGAGGCTGTAAAATTAGAAATTGAATATGCAGAAGATTGTCTCCCTACAGGTATTCTAGGATTAAAGTCTTCCATGTTCATTGATTATGTGCAGCATATTGCGGATAGAAGAATGGAAAGAATTGGCATGAAAATTTTATATGGTTCTAAAAATCCATTTCCATGGATGAGTGAAACTATGGATTTAGCTAAGGAAAAAAACTTTTTTGAAACACGTGTAACAGAGTATCAGACTTCTGCTAGCCTTTCATGGTAGCAGCTGATTTTTTTAGGAAATATGAGACCTTCAGGCCTTACTTGTCCCTTTATATGGAAAGATAGACAACCTTTATTTTCTGATCGGGTTTTGTTTGTACCTGAGTATTATGATCAGCACACAGCTTTTTTATTCCCAGATTGGGATGATCCTGTTTTATTTGGAAATTCTCATCCAGTAGAAATGGAGTTGTGTTCTGGTAATGGTGATTGGGTTATAGAAAAAGCTAAACAAAATTCATATGTTAATTGGGTAGCTGTAGAAATTCGTTTTGATCGGATTCGCAAAATTTGGTCAAAGATGAAAAATGCAAAACTCAATAATGTTATATTGGTATGTGGAGATGCTTTTACTTTTTTAACACATTATTTAAAAAGAAAAAGCATCAATAACTTATGGATTAATTTCCCAGATCCATGGCCAAAAAGACGACATGCTAAAAATCGTATTATGCGCCCAGAAGTTATTCAAATGATCAAAAATGCTTTAGTAAACGATGGAAACATTTCATTAGCGACTGATGATTATGATTGTTTAACGCAAACCATAGCTCTTTATTTTAGTGCAGGATTGAAGCCAATTTTCACAGATCCATATTTTTTGGAAGCAGCTGAAACTTATGGAAATTCATGGTTTGAAAAATTATGGAGAGAAAAAGGTAGAAAAATTTATTACACAATCTTTAAAAACTCTACCATGGATAAGATGGGATATAGCTGACTTGAACAGCTGACCTCCACGATGTCAACGTGGCGCTCTAACCAACTGAGCTAATACCCCTCAATAGATGAAAACAATCCTAAGAGAAAGACTCTTTTAGGTCATTAAAAATAATACATCATAAGTATCGATTTATAAAATTTTTTATTAGTATTTATTTTAGTATGGAATGATCAGTACTTCTTCATCCAGGTGAATAAAACTATGCTCAAAAACCTTTTCTTTAATAATTTGAATTAAAGTTAGGACTTCTTGTGAAGAAGCTGATTTTTTATTTACAATGAAATTTGCATGTTGGGGAGACACAAAGGCATTTCCATACGCAAAATTTTTTAATCCACATTGATCAATTAGTTTTCCTGCAGAAAGATTTGGAGGATTACGAAAAATGCATCCAGCAGTTTTTTCTTGGTACGGTTGAGACTGTAATCGTTGTTGCCGAAATGCAACTTCTTTTTTGGAAGCATAGCTATCAGATGTAAGTTCAAAAATAGCTTTAATGATGAAACCTTTTAAGTTTTGAAAACAAGAAGACCTATAAGAAAAGGAAAGAAGGGGATCATTTTTTTTGAATAGTATAGGAGAACTATTCCAGGGAAAAAAAAGAATGGAATGTAATGTGTTAGATATAGAATCACCATGAGCTCCAGCATTCATAACAATAGAACCCCCAACTGTTCCAGGTATTCCTGTGCCAAATTCTAAGCCAGTAAAATTTAATGAAGCGGTTAAACGGCTTAATTTAGCTAAAGAAACACCACTAGCTACAGTGAACTGGTTTTCTTTCTTTTCAATTGATCGAATTTTATTAAGAATTACAAGCCCATTAAATCCTTGATCATTGAAAAGACAGTTAGAACCATTTCCTAAAAAAAGAATTGGTATTGAAGAAGGGATATGGGAAGCGAAAAGCTCTTCAGCTTCAGATATAGTGTTTAAAATTTTAAAGTAACGAGCAGGACCCCCAATTCCAAAAGAAGAAAATTTGGCTAAAGACACATTAGTTTTACAAGAAGCCAAAAATTTATGTTGGGGACGATTCATCGAAATTAATGGGTTGAATAGTAGAATTTTCAGCTATTGTTTGATTATATGTTGTTAATACAGCTGCAATAAATAATGAAGCCTCTGATGCAATAAATTTTAAAGCTAATCGAGTTCCTTCAGACATAATAATTTTAAAAGGGGTAATTATCTCTTTATTCATCAATTGATGAATACATAAACGAAGTATATTTTTTTCTAAATAAGGAATTTGATGGAGTTCATAGTTTTTTACAGTATTAGAAATAATTATATCCAGTTGCTCACGATTATTCCAAATGAGTAAAGCTTCTTCAAAAGCGAGTAAAGCAATTTTTCTAGAAACCATGAGATCTTTAACAAGTAGAGGTATAAGGTGTTCTTTTTCAGTATCATTGACTTCAAAGCAAAAAAGCGTTTGTAATATAATTTCTCTGATTTTTTGAGAAGATAAGTTCATAAAATTATGCCAAAAAAATTAATATATACATTGAATGATTACGAATTTGGAAACTAAGTTAAATTTGATAAAAGGTGTTCATATTAACCAATGTTTCTAACAGAATAGAATTGGGAAATGAAAGGTAATATACAAGTAAAATGTTCAATGATGACGAGATTTAGGACGATATTTTTTGTAAAAAAAAAATAATAAGATAAGGATTAATTTTTCATAGTCTTATTTCAGAAAAAAATGGATTTAAAAAATATTAAATAAGCATTAAAAATGAACATTATCTTAAATAAATCATGTTTATTTTGAAAAAATAAACAGAGAAATGCAATCAGGTTTTCTTCCGAGACTATTTTATTGCTTTTCATTTTTCCAAGCATTAATATTTCTTATTTTTAGCGGTTATAAGGAAGGTCTTGTTGCCTATGTTTCTTTATACTGCTGCTGATAGTCTGAATTACTAAAAATAGTTTATTCTAGAATCGATAAAAAAGTATGCCAATAAGGAAACCGGGTGATTGTAAACTTAAAAATTAATAGACAGATCAGAGCTCTTCGTGTCCGCGTAATTGACGCTGAAGGCGTTCAATTAGGTGTTATGGGCTTGAAAGAAGCGTTAGATTTGGCTAGAGAATCTGAGCTAGATCTTGTAGAAGTAGCTCCTAGTGCAGATCCTCCTGTTTGCAAAATCATTGATTATGGAAAACATCGTTATGATTTTACAAAACGTGAAAAAACAACTAAAAAAGTTCAGCATCATGTTAAATTAAAGGAAATTAAGGTAAAGCTTAATATTGATGATCATGATTTTAATACTAAATTGAAAAAAGCACGTCAATTTCTAGAAAAAGGTAATAAAGTAAAAGTTACCTGTGTTTTTAGAGGAAGAGAGCTTGCTTATCCACAGTTTGGATATAATGTGATTGCTAAAATAAAAGAGGGTCTTGCAGATGTGGGACAACCTGAAGCAGAATCGAAATTTATGGGACGGAGCTTAATTTGTATCCTTTGCCCAGGAACTTCGGTAAAAATCAAAAAAAACATAGAATAAGGTAGATTTTAGTATGCCTAAGATGAAAACCAAAAAAGCCGCTGTGGCTCGGTTTAAGGTTACAGGGACTGGTAAACTTTTGAGAAACTGTCCAGGTAAACGACATAAACTGTCAAAGAAAACATCAGCAAGAAAGCTTCATTTGTCCAAGAGGCTTCTTGTTGATGAATCTCAAGTTAAAATGTATAAACAGCTCATGGGAGTGTAGATTAAAATGGTTAGAGTTACTTGTGCTCCGTCATCTCGTCGTCGTAGAAAGCGGATTTTAAAACAAGCTAAAGGTTTTTGGGGGGATAGAAAAAATCATATTCGCCAAACTCGTCCTGCTGTAATGAGAGCTATGGCTTTCAATTATATGCACCGTAAAGTTAAGAAAAGTGATTTTCGTAGTTTGTGGATTTCGCGTCTAAATGTAGCATCAAGATTACAAGGAATTTCATATAGTCGGTTAGTTTGTGGGTTGACTAAAAGTGGCTGTGCCTTAAATAGAAAAATGTTGTCAGAAATGGCTATCCATGACCCTAAAGGCTTTGGAGTTGTTGTAGAAAAAGCTAAACAGGCGCTTATAGCTGGATGAATATTGAAGAAACAATAAATTTGGCTCGTATAGAGATCAAAGAAAAGCTTGCTCAGGCAAAGTCATCTGAAGATTTAGAAGTCATTAAAATTTATTGTTTTGGAAAAAAAGGGCTATTAAAGAGCCTAATGGATAACTTGAAATCAGCGCAAACGGATCAAAAGCCATTATTAGGTAAGGTAATAAATGACTTTAAGGTTTTAATTTTAGATTCGTTTGCTTTATCTGAATCGTTGATTAGTTCTAAGGAGCTGCAGACACGTTTAAATAAAGATGCTATTGATGAAAGTTTGCCAGGATTGTCTTCTTTTTCAGGAAAGGCTCATTTGCTTAAATGTGTTCGTGAAGAAATTATTGAAATATTCAAATTTTTTGGTTTTATAGAGCAAGATGCTCCACATATAGAAAGTGATGAATTTAATTTTGATTATTTGAATTTTGAAGATGATCATCCTGCTAGAGAAATGCATGATACATTTTATATAGCAGAAAAAACGTTATTGAGAACTCATACTTCTAATGTTCAAGTAAGGGCAATGCAAAATTTTAGCCCTCCCATGAGTGTTGTATCTGCGGGGCCTTGTTTCCGTAATGAGGATATCTCTTCTCGCTCACATATTATGTTTCATCAAATAGAGGCATGTAGGATAGAAGAAAATGCAACACTGTCTGATTTATTAGCCTTGCTAAAGGCTTTTTTTTCTATTTTCTTTAATAAAGAAGTAGAAATACGGTCTAGGTTTAGTTATTTTCCTTTTGTAGAACCTGGATTAGAAATTGATGTTAGTTGTTTTGGTTGTGGAGCATCAGGTTGTCGTTTGTGTAAACAACAAGGATTTTTAGAAGTTGCTGGAGCAGGAATGATTCATCCAAATGTTCTTAAGCAAGGAAGAGTTGACTCAGAAAAGTATTCTGGGTATGCTCTAGGTATGGGTTTGGAGCGTCTTGTTATGCTTCGTCATGGTATCAGTGATATTAGGTTGTTTTTAGAAAATGATTTACGTTTTCTTAATCAATTTTAATCAGACAATTGGGTCTGATTTTCTACATTGTATGGAAGAGTGGCAGAGTGGTCTATTGCACCTGTCTTGAAAACAGGAGTCGGGTAACCTCGACCGGGGGTTCGAATCCCTCCTCTTCCATCTTTTTTATTTTAAAATTGAAATTTTAATTAAATTATAATAGTTTTGAGTAATCGATTACTTATATTTATAAATACTATTCTTCTAATTTATTATTACACATAATTAACTTAACTAGGAAAGTGCTTATGCAGCATTTTAGTTTTGGTTTACCTGAAGCTTTAGAAAATCTTAATATTTTAGGACAGTGTCCAGGATTATCAAAGATTAATATTTCTCATCAAGGCCTTACAGTTTCTATTGGTAATGATATAAAACCATTGTTTGAGGAAGAATTTGCTTTACATGACTCTAATAAAAGTAAAAGAGTGATGGATAGTGTGACATCTACTTTAAAAACAATTCAAGAATATTTCATTGATAATTATCAAAATATGGTTCATTCGACAGATCTTTGTAAAATAGGAATGAAGACAGTTGATAATATTATGATGGAAGTAGATACCACAATTTCTTCCTTAGAGCATGCTGATGTTTTATTTTGTAATTTAGGATCTCTACCAGAATACAAAAACTTAAAGCAAGTTTATCAAGAGATACAAGAGAACATTCTTGGAGAAAGTAATAATCATCAGATTTTCTCAGATGAAAAAGGGGTTATTTTTTCTGAGAAACAAAATATTAGTAAAAATACTTCTGTATGTAAAGACGCTGTATTACAAATTCTTAATAATGTTTCTGATATTAAGAAAGATAAACATTATGAATTGTTTTATATAAAAAATGATAAAGGTAGTCGATTTTATTCAGACAATGTACTACGTAGTATAGGAAAATTAGAAAAAGATATTCGGTACAGTGGTTCTAAAGATCCTTTAGTACAATCTAAATTATGGGAAGATAGAGATATTTGTTATGCAAGCATGTCCATACTAAAAGGGATGCAAGCCTTTCTACAAACATTTTATAAACAGCTTTCTAATGTAAGAAAATCCTCAGCGTCTCTTAGTATCCATAATTGTATCGTTGCTTTGATGTTAGCAGCTAAACCGGAGCATTTATTAGAAGTAGTATCCTCCAAAAATTGTTTTAAATATTTTTTAGATTTTTTATTTTATTTAAGAAATTCTTTAGAGCAAATAGATTTTATTAAAGATTTAACTTTTGATGATGAAAAAAATTTGCTCACAGAAAAAGAGTATTATGTTCTCACAGAAATTCTTAATCATTTTTGTTATTGCATTTATACTATAGACATTAAGGAAAGAGGCTTTACCCATGTACTTAAGGAATGGTCTCAGCTTGTTGTTCATCAACCATTATCTAGTTTCATAGAAAAAAGTTATGAAAAAGTTGGTGAGATTTTAAGTAAATTTCCTAATGGACCATTGTTTAAAAGTATGGATTTATTGATAGAAAACGAAAAGAGTGGGGCACTAGAGCATATGCGTTTTGACCCTATGGTTTTGGGTATATTTCCACAAAAAGAAGGAATTCTTCGCGCAGGAAAAAATATTTTAGTAGAAATAATAAGAGCTCCATGCCCAACAATACAAAGAACTATAGATCAAGTCTTTATTACAGAAGAGTTTTTAGGGTTTTTAAAAAGCTTAACACATAGAAAGGAGCGTTGTTTATTTGTTAACTTACAAGATCGGTTATCTTGGAAGGAAAAAACTCGTTGTCATGCTATAGAGTCACTTAGGGAACAACCAGAATACGCTAAAATGTTTTATCCAATATCTTTGCCTGAAGATGTTGACTTTGTTTGGTGTACAGATACTTATGGGCATTATCAAGGAATAGAGCCATTTATTATGGCTGTTCATGATGATGTATTAAGCAAAGATAGACATTATTTTATGCATTTTAAGGAAGATATCTGGAGTAAAAAGGAATTAAAAAATCTCCTATTCTTGATTGCAGAGGTCTTTTTTTCTAAAAAGAAAAATTTATCTCGATATGAAAAAGTGCTTTTTTTAAATATTTTCTATTACTTAGCAGTTTTGAGAATAATTCATCATTTAGATATTTCTAAAATCATTATTTCATCTAAAGATGCATTAGATGGGGCAGGTGCTTTTTTAGCAAGTTTTATGGCTTTCATTAAATTAAATAAGGGGCAGGATAACCTTTTATTGAAAGATGCAGATAGCATTTTTCAATTATTAACAGGTTCTGTGTTAACCACTCGAGATAGGTGTGTATTTGCACCATTAGCAGAGATGCTTATACGATTAGTGGAAATGCTAGAAAAAAAAGGTCCAAATTATTTAAATCAATTTTCTAGTTTTATTGGAAAATCTGAATGGAAATTTCAATAATTAATCTATAAAAAATAATTTTTATAAATTATTACTACTTTGTTATGATAAGAAGTTTATTTTTTCTGAAGGTGAATTTTGTTAGAAAAAACATTTCTTGATTTTTTTCACCAATTTTCTTCTAAAACGTCTTTTTTATTAGGATACTCAGGTGGGCCAGATTCTACAGCTCTTTTCTATCTCTTATTAAAGTATAAGCTATCTTTTGAAGTGGCTCATATTGATCATGGATGGCGTTTAGAAGATAAGCAAGAAGCCTTATTGCTAAAAAATTTATGCAAAGAAAAAAATATTCCATTTCATCTTCATGAAATTTCTCAAGATAGTTATGTAAAAGGTAATCAAGAAAACATAGCTAGAGAGATTCGTTTAAAATTTTTTAAAAAAATCATTGATCAACAAAAGTTAGGAGCCCTTTTATTAGGACATCATGCAGATGATTGCGCTGAAGTAATCTTACAAAGGGTGTTTGGTGGTGCAGAAATTTATAATTTTAAAAGTATTCAGCCTGCAGTAATAAGAGAAGATTGTTTATTTATTTTACGGCCTTTTTTGACTATAAGAAAAGCAGAGATTTTAAAATGGTTAGATCAAAATAAGATTTCATTTTTTCAAGATTTAGAAAATTTTGGAACAAAGTTGCTAAGAGGAAGAATGAGGACTACATTAATACCTTTTTTAGAAAAAGAATATGGTAAAAATATGACATCTTCATTAGCTAAGGTAGCTCAAAGTTCTAACGAATTACATGCGTTTCTAGAAGAGATGGTTGATACATATGACGATAAAGTAATGATTACAGATGAAGGGACGTTATTAACCATTGAACCTCAGTTGTTAATTCATTCTTTTTTGTTAAAATTTATTATTAAAAAATTTCTTAGACCATGGAACCTTGTACCTTCAGGAGGATTGCTAGACGCATTAGTAATGCATTTACAAAAAGGAAGTAAGGCTAAGAGGTTAAGAATTAGAAATCATATTTTAATTATTAATCATTATACGCTAAAATTATCTCTGACTTTAGAAAAGGCTCATTGAGCTAAAAATACAGATAAACTCTCTTTTTATAAGTTTTAAATGAGCTGAGCAGTACTTTTTAAGTTTTTTGTGCCTCTTTGCTAAAAAACGATTATTTTAAATAGCATGGTTCGACTACAATCAGGATTCTTGACGTAAAGTATTTTCATTTTTTTTATGAACAGTGATAAGAAATTTAATATGCCACCTAAACGTAATTTTCCTACTTTTTTCTTACTGCTTTTGTTTGGAGCAGTGTTATCTGTATTAGCAGTACAAAGTTTTGTTTTAGGACAAAAAAAAGCAGGGGTTTCTTTTAGCCATCAATTAGAACATCTCGTAAATCTTGAATTGGTTATTCCAGAAGAAACTTTTAAAGTAGCTCTTAATGATCATTTAGTTACTTTTGGAGGGCGTTTTAAAGATAAAGAGTCAGAAAATACACTAAATAAATTTAAATATTTAGAATTTTTAAATGCTTATCATCACTTACAAAGTGATGAATTAGAGTCTATTGAAGCTATTAGAATTGCTGAGAATTCTGTAAAGCAATCTGTTCTTTATTTTTTTGATGTTACAGGGATCCCAATAACTGCTGATGGCTTTAAAATAGTGCAAGGTCCTGCACTTGGAAATGCAGAAGAGTCTTTAAAGATTGTTAGCCGAGGTAATACTCGCTCTGGAATCTCTTTAACTGTGCTTGAAGCACAATGCAAGAATTTAAGAGCAAAGGGATCTTCTGCTTTAGCTCAAGATTGGGAAGCTTTATGTATTCATCTTAATCAACTGTTAGCTAAGTATAAATCACCTTCTTTAGGCATAGGATCTGAGTCTTTAAAACAACAATTAGTTAGAATGTCTCAATCTATTGATAAGGTAGATTTGGCAAAGGAAGAGTTAGAAGCTAATTGTTTAAATGTTTTAAAAGATTTGAAACAATTAACTGATAACTTGATGCGTTACCAGGGTGGCGTCTCTTTTAATGAGTTACGTGCAGTAAGGCAGTATAAAGAAGCGCATGAGCATTATGTAGAAGTGCTAAAGTCTCTTGAATATACTGAAGCAGGTTTAGAGAAAGCACGGCGACATGTAGCTAACTCTGTCTGGTTTTTTAATAATAAAGAATTATCTAGTAAAGCATTAGAAAGACAAGATCCTGAAATTTTTAGTCATTGGTTTGATTCTGCTCAAGATGAATGGGTAAGATTTAAGTTTAATAAATCCTTAACTTTTAAAGCTCCTGATCAGCCACGGAATTTAGTTTTAGAAAAAATATTTAAAAGCGAAGAGCCTTCTCCTAATTATTTAAGTTATTTATTTACAGTCTTTCCTGTTTTAGTCGTTCTTTTTTTGGTTTATTTTGTATTTGCTCGTCAAATTAAAGGAGTTGGTGGCTCAGCGATGAGCTTTGGAAAATCTCCAGCCAAGTTACTTCAAAAAGGACAACATAAAGTTACATTTAAAGATGTAGCAGGGGTTGAAGAGGCTAAAGAAGAATTAGTAGAAATTGTAGATTTTTTAAAGAATCCACAAAAATTTACTATTTTAGGTGGACGAATTCCAAAAGGTGTTTTGTTAATTGGACCTCCAGGGACTGGAAAAACTTTAGTTGCTAAAGCTGTCGCAGGAGAAGCTGAAAGGCCCTTTTTCTCAATTGCAGGTTCTGATTTTGTTGAAATGTTTGTTGGTGTTGGCGCCAGTAGAATTCGGGATATGTTTGAACAAGCTAAAAAAAGTGCCCCTTGTATTATCTTCATTGATGAAATAGATGCTGTTGGTCGGCATCGTGGTGCTGGTATGGGTGGTGGCCATGATGAACGAGAGCAGACTTTAAACCAGTTGTTAGTTGAAATGGATGGCTTTGATACAAATGAAGGCGTTATCTTAATGGCTGCAACGAATCGCCCAGATGTTCTTGATAAAGCTTTATTACGCCCAGGTCGTTTTGATAGAAGGGTAGTTATAGAGTTACCAGATATTAAAGGACGATTTGAGATTCTTACTGTTCATGCTAAAAAAATTAAATTAGATGAAGAAGTAGATTTGATGTCAGTAGCTAGAGGATCACCAGGTTCTTCAGGAGCAGACTTAGAAAATCTTCTTAATGAAGCGGCCCTTTTAGCAGCAAGAAGAGAAAGAAAAACAGTAACAATGAGTGAAGTTCGTATAGCTCGGGATAAGGTTCTTTATGGAAAAGAACGTAAAAGCTTAGAAATGGATGCGCAAGAAAAAAATAGTACAGCTTATCACGAATCAGGACATGCTGTTGTAGGCCTTACTGTTAAAAAGTCAGATCCTGTAGATAAAGTTACTATTATTCCCCGAGGGTTATCTTTAGGAGCTACACATTTTCTACCTCAAAAAAATCGCTTAAGTTATTGGCGAGAGGAGTTGCTAGATAAATTAGCTGTACTTATGGGTGGAAAAGCCGCAGAAGAAATATTTTTAAAAGATACTTCTAGTGGAGCACAACAGGATATTCTTCAAGCTACACGTATAGCGCGTAGTATGGTCTGTCAATGGGGGATGAGTGAATCTTTAGGTGTTGTGGCTTATGATGATAATTCAGAAAACTCTAATTCTTATGGAAGCCGTCATACTGAAACAACATATTCAGAGGAAACAGCTAAAGCTATTGATGTGGAAGTTAAAAGTATTCTGACCAATGCCTATTCAATGGCTAAGGATATAGTAACAGCTAAGTCTAAAGAAATAGAATTGATGACAGCAATGTTAATTGAATTTGAAACATTAGAAGCTCAAGATGTTATGGAGATTATGGATGGTTCATGGTCTATGCAGAAAAAGCGAGATCGTATGCTTGCCCAGGATCATAAAGTGGATCAAAATACCCCTCCACCATTTCCTACAGCAGATATTGATCCAGTTTAATCTTTATTTGTTAAAAGCTTTGTTAAAACCCAGACCATTTAATGGTGTGGGTTTTTCTTTTGCTTAAAATTCTGAAAAAGGTAATTGCCTAAGCTAGTATCTAAGAGTTTTATCTTAGAATTATGATTCAGGTGGTAGTATTTTTAAATTTTAAGCAAAAAAAAAGATGTGTAAAATATACACATCTTTTTAGGATCAAAACGATCAGAAATCATTAGAAAAGTTAATTTCTAAAAGTTGCTTTTCTACTCAATTTCAATTGACCTTTTTCATTAATGCTAAGAAGCTTAACAGCTATTGAATCACCTTCTTTTAGGTAGTTGCGGACATCTTCAACACGCTCTTCGGCAATTTCAGAGATATGACATAGACCTTCCTTACCAGGAAAGATTTCAACAAAAGCGCCAAACGCAACTATAGAAGTAACTCGACCTTGGTAAGTTCTACCTACTTCTGGTTCTGTTGTTAAACCTTCAATAATTTTGCGAGCACGAAGCATGGCATCTTTATCAGAAGATGCTAAACTTAATAAACCACTATCATTGATATCAATCTGTACTCCAGTTTCTTCTATAATTTGACGAATCTGTTTTCCACCTGGTCCAATAACTATAGCTATTTTATTAGGTTTGATTTGCATTGTTTCAATACGTGGTGCAAAAGTTGAAAGCTCTTCTTTTGATGCAGATAATGTCTTGTGCATCTCTTGAAGAATATGATGAATACCTTCTTGAGCTTGATTAATAGCAACTTTCATAATCTCTATGGTGATACCAGCTACTTTAATATCCATCTGGAATGCTGTGATACCTTTTTTAGATCCAGCTATTTTAAAGTCCATATCGCCTAATGCATCTTCTGTTCCAGAAATGTCAGAAAGTATCAAAGGCTTGTTCTCATTCAAAATTAATCCCATGGCAATACCTGCTATAGGAGCTTTGATTGGAACACCAGCATCCATTAATGCTAGACATCCACCACAGACTGATGCCATAGAAGAAGATCCATTGGATTCAGTAATATTTGATTCTAGACGGATGGTGTAAGGAAAGTCAGTAACATCAGGAAGTGTATGCTTTAGTGCTTGTTCAGCTAATTTTCCATGTCCAATTTCTCTGCGGCCAGGAGAACCAATTCTTCCAACTTCACCAACGCAGAAAGGAGGGAATGAATATTGTAGATAAAATTTTCTTAATCCTTCGCCATTCAAATCTTCAAAGCGTTGACCCATATTTTCTCCACCTAAAGTACAAACTGCTACAGTTTGTGTACTTCCACGAGTGAATAGACAACTGCCATGAGTTCGAGGGAGCATAGCAACCTCAATATCTATAGGACGTATCTGGGTACTAGTTCTTTCATCTAAGCGAAGACCAGTATGCAGAATTTGCTCTTTCATTTTAGTTTCACATAAATGTTTAAAAGCAATTTTTACAGCTACTAGGTTAGAAAAAATACTGTCATTTACTGCAGTTTCACTTATTGATTTAAGTAAATTTTCTTCTATTTTTTTCATTTGTAAAGCACGTGCTTCACGTTCGCTAGTAAGGAATGCAGATGAAATATCAGCGCTACATCTTGTACTAATTTCAGCAAATAATTCAGGAGAAAATGGAGCAGATACTTGAATTTTTTCTTTTCTTGAAAAAATTTCTTCATTCACCCAGCGCTCAATGCCTTGACAAATGATTTTAATTGCATTATGACCAGCTTCAATGGCTTTTAAGACTTCTTCTTCATTTAGAAAATCACAATTCCCTTCAATCATTAAGATAGCGTGATCTGTACCTGAAATTAATAACTCTAAAGCAGAGGATTTCATCTCTTCTGTAGTAGGGTTAATAATGAATTTTTTACCTACATAGCCAACTCTTACTCCAGCTATAGCTTTAGTAATGGGGGCCTCAGATAAGAGTAAAGCCGCAGAAGCAGCACATATAGCCAAAGGATCAGGAAGATTACTTCCATCAAAAGACCATACATATGCTAACAGTTGAGTTTCATTATAATACCCAGCAGGCATAAATGGACGCATAGAACGATCAATAAGCCTAGAAACTAAAATTTCTCGTTCTGTAGGACGGCCTTCTCTTTTAATGAAACCACCTAAAGTCTTTCCTGCAGAAGAAAATTTCTCTTGATAGTCAACACGCAAAGGTAAAAAATCAATTTTATCATCGATTTTTTTATCTATGCAAGCAGTAGAAAATACTATTGTATCTCCTAAGCGAGCAAGAACTGAACCACCAGCTTGTTTTGCAATTTTACCAGTTTCAAAGACTATAGTCTTTCCATCTTCAAGCGTAATGCTTGTTTTTTTATATGCCATAAAGTTTTCCCCCAATTCTTTGCTAAAGCTAAAGAATTAGACCTAAACTTTAGAAGAATACAGAAATGAATTTAATAAATTAATTGATGAGTGTGTGCGAAAAAATTTACTTACGTAAATTTAATCGTTTGATAAGAGTTTTATATCTTTCTGTATCAGTAGAATTTAAATACTCAAGAAGCTTGCGTCTTTGACCAACGAGTTTAAGAAGCGAAAGCCGAGAGTTATGATCTTTAGGAGATCTTTTTAAATGTTCTTTCAACTCAGTAATGTGCTCTGTCAAAATGGCAATCTGAACATCAGCAGATCCAGTGTCTTTTTCATGGAGTTGAAATTTTTTAGTTATTTCTTCTTTTGTGCCTTTATCGAGCGTCATTATAAGTTTGCTCCTTCTTTTTTTGAACGTCATTATATCCTGAAATAGCGTTAATGTACAACATTTGTAGAAGAGATAAAGAATTTTTCTGAAATATTATTATAGGAAAAATGAAAATGATAAGTATGAGATTAGGAATTAAAATATTTATTGAGCGCACAAGCTATAGTTATTTTTTTATTTTTTTATAAAAAAAGAAAAAACCACCAAAAATTTATAATCATGAATATGATGTTTATACTTTATGATTTTTAATAAATACAGAGGTTAGGATGGATTATTCAGACGATACTCTAAGAGATGAATACTTTATGCAAGCAGCTTTACAAGAAGCAAAAAAAGCCTTTGATAAAGATGAAGTCCCTGTTGGAGCTGTTTTAGTAAAAGAAAATCGAATAATAACTAAGGGACATAATCAAGTAGAATCTTTACAAGACTCTACAGCTCATGCAGAAATATTATGTATTAGTGCAGCTGGATCTTTACAAGATAATTGGCGTTTAACAGATACAACATTGTATATAACATTAGAGCCTTGTCCTATGTGTGCAGGGGCTATTTTAGGAGCAAGAATCACTAGAGTAGTCTGGGGAGCATCAGATAGTCGTTTAGGAGCAGGTGGGAGTTGGTTGAATTTTTTTGAAGAACAGCATCCTTTTCACAAAATTATTTTTCAAAAAGATATTTTAAAAGAAGAATGCTCTTTATTAATTAAAAATTTTTTTAAAAAAAGAAGAGCATAAAAAAATTAATCTTTATTAGGTTTTTTTATTTTTATAATAGGATCTGCTTCTTTTTTTTGATGTTGTCGATATGAATGATGAAATTCTGTAAAATAGGGGTTAGGGATATTCCATATCCAAGCAATAAAAAAAGTCCAAGCCATGCTTATAAAAGATGAAACAATGAAGAAAGATAGACCCCTGGATTTTAAAATTACCCAAAAACCACCCAGTCCAATTAAAAACAACCATTTGACATGAAGATTTTTAAAAAATAATAAATGAATTTTACGATCAGGATCTAAAAAAATAGTTAATAAAAAAGTTCCACATACGAAAGGAGCAGTACCATATAAAGGGATGCTGTTATCAAAAAAAATGCTGCATAACACAGTTCCTGCACCAACAAAAAAAGATAACCCAAACCAAAAGATAAAATATTTTCGAGATCCTAAGTAATTTACTAAAGAGTGAGCTGTATGGTACAGAGCCCAAAAACTTAAAGTAGTTTTTACTAAAAGTTCAAACGTAAAAGAAATTGTTAAAGAGGCAATAAAAGGAAAAGTAAAAAATTGCCAAAAAAAGCCACGAATAATGCATTCAGGAGATAAACTTCCAAAAAATTGTGGACCAGGAACTCGGAATGTATGAGCTAGGAAAAAAGAAACAATGGGACTAAAGACCCCTGTAAGAAAAACCGCCCATAAAAGGAAAAGTACAGGGTTAGGTAATTTTTCATGAAAGGATGGTTGTTGTGAAAAAGACTTCTTCATAATGTATCTTGTGCGCCATTAATAATTTTTGCAAGGGAAGACAACTTTAAAAAAGAAAATAGCTCCTTGCAAGAAAAAAATTTTCTTATTAAGAAATCTTCATAAATTTATGTCAATAATGCCTACTGTGGAGGAATAGTGCATAATGCATTATATGTTAAAGCAAGTATTGTGCTTAAAAAATATGTTGCAGCTTCAGATGATTGAAGAATTTCAGAAACATTAGTATTAATTTGGGTTTGTCTTACGTTGGCTCCATTTTGCACAAGAGAGATTTTTTGAGAAAGCCAAGCACGTTGTGCAGTAATTTGTTGATTAAGAGCTTGTGCATTCTGTACAAATGCTTGATTTTCATAAATTTTATCAGTAGAGGTGCTAGAAGAACCTTTATTTGATAATGCAGGTACTTCGACTAAAGAAGTTTGTAAAAGAGACAAGTTAAGAGCATTTTGATGGCTTGTATTGTCGTTTAGGATAGAAATAAGAGAGCCAGCTGTATTAATACTGGTATTTACTACATTCAATAAAGCGCTAAGGCATACTACAAGGGCAGAAGCTCGAGAAGGAGCACTGTAAACAGGGTTAAATGAAGGAGCTTCCCCAGAACTTAATGCTATAAGAGAATTATCAACTACATGAGGTACAAAGTTTTGAGGTCCAGATGTGCTCATAAAAATGATCCTTAACTTTATATGTTGCTAATTAAGCTAACAATTTGAGAAAAACTTTGAATTAAGGCTTGGCCTACTTGTAAAGACTGTTGTAAAATGTTGACATCAGTGTTTAAACTACCAGTATTTATTTGTGATGAGTTGGAAAGATTATTTAATTGATTTTGAAGGCCTTGGCGCGTAGAAGAAATTGATTGGTTAACAGCAGAAAGGTTTTGTAAGTATGCTGAAGGAATCGTAGTGCTAGGGGCGCCAGATGAGTTATATAGAGTATTGGCTGGAATAGTAGCATATTGATATGAGTTGAGTTGGTTATTAAGAAAATTTTGTGCTGCAGAGTTGGATTGAATATCTTTACCTACAATAGCCATATTATCTTGAATAGCTAAGATTGCTTGATAAATATGATACACAGTTGATAGCAAGGGGGTTGAAGAAGAAGCAAATTGATTAATAATAGAAGAAGAAAAAGATGTATCTTGGGCAACATTACTGCTGCTTGATGAAGTGAAACTAGAAGATGTAGACATGATAAAAACTCCTTTCTAAGCTGATGGTTGGTTCATTGTATTAACACTTTTACTAATAGCGCTAAGGCTAGTTAAAAATGCAGAATCTTGAGCAGCTAATTGTTGAAGAAGGTTGATGCTAGTAGAGGTATTAGCTAGAACAGTTTGACCTGTTTGACGAGTGGTAATAAGTAAGTTTTGAATATTAGCTCTTTGGGCAGAATAGTTTTGGTTTTGATTTTGGATTTGTGTAATTTGAGTTTGGGTTGCACCATCTGGTGTAACAGCAAAAGAAATTGAGGAAGTTTGAGTGTTAAGTGATTGTTGTAAGGTGGTGTTGCTAGATAATTCCTGAGAAAGGATATGAATAGTACTTTGGCGTAAATTAATAGCGCTTAATAAAAGAAAAAAAGAAGCATAAATTAAAGAGCTAAAGTCTGTTTTATTCGTCTTAGCTGTAGTAGAAGTGGCTGTAGGGGTAGCAGTTGTGGTTGCAGCTAGGAAAGAAGGGGAATGATTTTGTTTAAATGTAGATAACACTTTTATTCTATTTTTACTTATATATTTATAATATTTATACTAACAATTTTTATTTTTAATAAAACTATTTTTAATTTGTTAAGATTATAATTAAGATTTAAATAGTCTTAGGTGAAGAGCCTATGAAATATTTTTTTAATTGAATGTAGATATTTTTATTTAATATTCGTTATATTTTTAAAATTATTTATGCATATTGAATTAAAAAAAAATGATAAAAAATTTTTAGAAGTGAATTTCATATTTCTAAAAAATCTTAAAGTTGTTATGAAAAGGAACGTTTTTTGAATAATTTTTTGAAAATAAAGTTATTTTGAATCCATTCTATGCTTGGTAGCTATTTTTTCATAGAAGAGTTACTGGGCTGTTTATAAAAAAATGATGTATTCTATTGATATAGAGAAGTGAATGGAAAAGAGATGAACGAAGAAGCTCCTTGTTATATTTTAATTACTTGTGGAGGGCCCTCAGCTGAGGGTAAAATGCAAGTAGAAATGAAGTATGAAGGTGATCCATGTGTGATTAGTTATTTATTAGAATCAGCCATGAACATGATGGAAGAAAATAGTGATCAATTTTCTAATTGACACCTATGGAAAGAAGATGCAATTCTGACAATAGGATTTGTAGTAATTGATAATGATTATTTGGAAAAATGAATGAGACTATTATTTATTCATCTCAGCAAAGGCGTTTGTCGATCTTTGCGTCCATGGTCATTACTTCATTTTTTTTGCTTTCTTCCAGTTTGTTTGATTTTATTTTCTCTTGGAATTGGCTTTCTTCATTTTTCATATTTATCATTAGTACTGCCTTTTATATCCTGTATTAGTTTGTTGTTGTGTTTATTTTATAGAATGACAGGCTTAATCCTGAGTTATGCCCTTCTTTTTCTAGGCTTGTATCTATTTTTACCAATATCATCTTTGTATTGGAAAGACTTGTTGTGGTACGAGGGTTTAATTTTTTCATTATCCTTAAGTTTATATGGTTTTTTTGTTGCTCTTGAAGAGATGGATACAGATGTTAAAGCCAAAAATGTCTCTATTCAAGAGCAATTACAACAAGCAGATCTTGGAGTAGCTCAAAGTCGTTATGAAGCAGAAAAAGTTAAAGAGCAATACCTTGCGATGGAAGTTCGTCTTGAACAGACTTTAAAATTAAAAGAAGACTTAGAAAAAGAAACATATTTTTATCAAGAGCGACAGGTTTTTATTGAAAGAGAGTTACATGAACTTTCTGAACAAAAAGGCTCTTGGTTATTAGATTTTAATCAATTACATGAAGAATTTCAGCAATTACATGCTGAATTAGAGACAATTAAAAAAACAACCGTAGAAACATTGTTCCATTCATCGCAAGAATCCGCAGTAGATGTTAAAGAACCAACGATTGTTGTTCCTTTAATGGATCAACAAAATAATAAAGATCTTGATTACCATACTTTGCGAAAAGAGTTAGCAGATAAAAATGGAATGTACAAACAGTTAAGAGTGCAGTTTAATGAAAAAACAGAAGCACTTTCTATAGCCAGAAAAGCATTATTTGATAGAGAAGAAGAATTACTTACTTTAAAAAGAGTAGAAACAATCTTTTTATCAGAAAGAGAAGAAGAAACTGAGATGCTAGTAAATTGTATTAGTATATTAGGTAAAGAAGTTAACGAACTTCAATTTCAGATCAATTCTATGGAAGAGTTAGTATCTCATATCCTGTCTCAGTAATTAAGACAGTATGTTCCCATTGAGCGCTAGGTTTACCATCTATTGTGCGAGCTTCCCATTTATTAAAATTATCTATAACAGCATCAGCGGCACCAACATTAATCATGGGTTCTATGGTAAAGGTCATGCCTGGTACTAAGATCGTCTGATCTTGATTACTATAATGAAGGATAGTAGGGTTTTCATGAAATTTGCATCCAACTCCATGGCCAACAAATTGATGAACACTGGAAAAGCCATAAGCAGTTACAGTTTCTTCAATAGTGTTTCCAATTGAGGAAATAGGAATGCCAGGGCTAAGAATTTTAATAGAATTTTCTAAACTTTTTTGAGCTGCTTCACATACTAAGCGTTTTTCTTCAGATACCTCACCAATGATAACCATATTGCTACAGTCTCCAAAAAAACCATTCAAAATGGCTGAGGCATCTATGTTAAGGATATCTCCATTTTTTAAAGGAATATCATTAGGTATGCCATGACAGATCATATCGTTCAAAGACGTACAAATACTTTTTGGAAAAGGGGGAGATCCATAACCTAAAGGAGCAGGGATAGCTCCTGCATCTGCATGAAGTTGTTGAGATAATCGATCTAAGTCATTAGTAGTTACATTTTCTACTGCAGTAGCACAAAGTTCTTCTAAAATTCTTCTTGTTAATTGACAAGCAGCCCTAATTTTTTCAATCTGTTCAGGTGTTTTAAGAATAATACCATAACGTTGAAGGTAGCTTTTTTCTAAAGAATTTCTTGATTTTTCATCAGGTGGAAGTAGTGGAAAATGACATTTTTTCCATTTTTTATGACTACTACACCAACAAGGATCATTTCTTTTTATCATAGTTTTCAATCAAGTACATGGAGATAATAAAGATAGTATTAGAAATTTATTCTATTATGTTTTTTTAATAAAATACTTGTACTATACCATTAGTGAGAACAGAAACAGCAATAAAGAAAATCAATACTCCAAATAACCTTTCTACTGCTAGCATATGATTAGGTTTTAGTATCCGTTTAAAAATTTGAGCAGACATAAGTACTGCAATAGCAGCACATCCTGTAAAAAATATACCAACTAAAGTTTTATTTAATCCTACAGCTTGCACACAAGCAATAGTAGATGTCATTACTCCAGGACCAGTCAAGATAGGAAAGGCAAAAGGAAATAATACAGAATCTTTTACAACAACGCCTGCTTCTTTTTTCAATGAAGGAATAGGTGCTAACATCATTTTAGCACTTACAACTAATAATAAAGCTCCTCCTCCTACTTGAAATGCTGGAAGGGAGATAGATAAAAAAGAAAAGAAAGCAGTTCCAGATGTAGCAAAAAGAAACATGACAAAAACAGCAAGAATGCTTTCTCGGCAAATTATTCTTCGTTGGTCTTTGATTGAAAAATTTTTCAAAGCCACAATAAATAGGGGGACCGCTCCAATGGGATTCATGACTACAAAAAGTAGAAAAGAAATTTGAAGAATGGAAGGATTATTCATATATTTACAAAGAAGTAATAATTAATTTTAGACCAATAATAAATTTTTCAGCACCAAGGAGTAAAGCTACCAAACTAAAAATATTCTCCATGGTTCCAAAGCCTTTATTTTTTAGCAAATTAAAACCATAAGTAAAAAAGATAAGACTTAAAAAAGAAGAAACTACAGCAGTAAGAAATACAGCAAAAACAACTGAACCATAATCCATAGGAGAATAAGCAAGAGTGATCATGGATGCAAACCAGCTTGGTCCTGCTAAAAATGGAATAGAAAGAGCTGTGATTTTAAAAAATTTAGAATCAAAAGCTGTTTTACTATCCTTCTTAAATAAAATTTTAGTGAATCCTAGAAAAAATATAGTTACCCCACCACCAAGATATGTAACCGCTTCAGAAAAATTAAGAAGATTAGCTAATGTTTTTCCTAAAACTAAAAAAAGCAACATGACTGGAATATTGATCAAAGACTCTCTTAAAACTAACGAAGCTCGTTGCCTAGGGTTAAGCGTGCCAACCATAGAACCAATCGTACTTAAGTTAGAATACATATCTGCTGTCATAAGCAAGATAGACGCTAAAGATAAAATAGAAAGAAAAGATGTCATATATCACCAAAAATGGATGCAACGTTATTTATAATGAAATAAAGGAACTGTTTTCTTATTTTTTTCATACATTCATTTAAAAATCAAGATTTTTTAGTTAGCTCATGCTTTTCATTATTACACTTATCTAATTTAATAAATGTTTCTGAAAAGTGTAGAGCGCTTTGAATTGTGGGAAAGATATGATCTTCACCTATTAATTCATGTAAATGATAGCGTTGTAAATCTCTTAGGGGAGAGCCTTTAATGCCAGCCAGCAGTAGAATGGTTCCTTGTTTATCACATGTTTGATAAAATTCTTCTAAGGCATGCATACCTGATGCATCGATGGTAGGTACACTTTTCATTTTAAGAATAAATACTTTTGGAATTTCTCTGATTTCATTAATTACATTTTTTAATCGATCCACAACGCCAAAAAAGAAAGGCCCATTAATTTCATAAATTTCTACGCTTTCTGGGATATCTTGTTTGTTGAGTAATTCACTATCAGATTTCTGATTAACTTTTTCATCATCTAAGATAAAGCTTGTATTTGAAACAACATCTGTTAAGTCACTCATTTGTTTCATAAATAAAAATGCAGCTAAGATCATTCCAACTTGTACTGCAGCAGTGATATTTGTAAGTAAGGTTAAGATAAAAACAGATGTTAATACCATAACATCTCGTATAGGGGCGGTAAAAAGGTGAAGAAAATGTCTAATATCGCTCATGCCCCAGGCAACAATAATAAGAACAGCTGCCAAAGAAGCTAAAGGAATACGAGTGCTAAGAGATCCAAACAATACAACAATAATGATAAGACTAAAAGAGTGTACAATACCTGAGATGGGTGAATTGCCCCCAGCTTTTATATTAGCTGCAGTACGAGAAACAGAGCCTGTAACTGGAAGTCCCATAAATAAAGAAGAGCATATGTTGGCTGTCCCTTGAGCCACAAGTTCACAGTTTGATTGATGTCGCCAGCCAGTCATGCCATCAGCTACTACTGCGCATAGAAGAGACTCCATCCCAGCTAAAAGAGCAAGCGTAAGGGCATCAGGCAATAAAATGATAATTTTTTGGAATGATAAAGCAGGAAAATGAAAAGAAGGTAAGCTGGATGATAAAACTCCATAACGACTACCAATGGTAGGAATTTTAATATCAAAAATGGCTACTAAAGCACTTGTAATGAATAGAGCAACCATTACTCCTGGAATTTTTGCTTTAATTCTTCTTAAAAATAGAATAATAAAAATTGTTAATAAGCCAATAATGCAAGAGCTTAAATTCCAGGTCCATAAATATTCCCAGTAAGCAGACCATCTACCCAAAAAATCAACAGGGACATGATCGCCCATTCGCAGACCAAAGAAATCTTTTATTTGTGAAGAGAAAATGATAACAGCAATACCTGTAGTAAGACCTGCAACGACTGGATAAGGAATATACTTGATGTATGTGCCAAGTCCCATAAGGCCAAAAAGAATTAAAAAAAAGCCAGCTAAAAAGGTAAGACAGATCAATCCTTCAGGGCCATGGCGAGATAAAATAGCATAAAGAGCAGCAATAAACGTACTGGTAGGACCTGTAATCATGATCCGACTACCACCTAGTAATGAAGCAACTAGGCCTCCAATAATTGAAGCATACAGACCTTGTTGAGGTGATACTCCAACACCTATAGAAACAGCTATAGAAAAAGGATAAGCAATTATTCCAACAGTAAGACCTGCCATAAAATCTTTTCGTAAAGAAGAAAAAGAATAATTTTTTTGTAAGCAGGGTATTATTTTGGGGATAAAATTTTGAAAAGACCAAAAAGTTTGTTTCATTTACAAATATTTCTTCCGTAAGGAAGTCCTTATGTGTATAGGTCAAAAAAAAAATTAAAGAAAATCAAGATTAAAAAATGGGGTAACATTTTTTACTTTACAGTCTTCTTCCTGATGATATCAATCCATTATATAAGAAGGGATAGAATTCTTTTATTTAGTCCTTAATAATCTTTAATTGTATCTTCAGTATATGCAGGGATATTTTTTAGAAAGGTACAGATATGCTTTCCTTCATTCTTATAGGCTTATTTTTCTTGGGTTATGGTGCTATTGCCTTTGAAAGTGTTTTAAAAATAAATAAATCAGGGATTGCTTTGCTTTTAGCGACAGTTTCTTGGTTACTTTTAGCATTATTTAAAGTTGATGTATTTTCAGGACAATTTGGGACAGATTTAGTTGATGTCGCACAGATCATATTTTTTCTTTTTGCTGTCATGAGCATCGTAGAATTAATAGATGCACATGAAGGATTTTATGTTATAGCCAAGTGTTTTCATAATAAGTCAAATGTTGTTTTGTTATGGACGATTATGATTATTTCATTCTTCATGTCAGCAGTCTTGGATAACTTAACAACCTTAATCATTATTGCTTCAATTTTGAGAAAAATGCTTCCTAATAAACAGGAGCGATGGTTTTTAACTTCTATGGTTGTAATAGCTGTTAATTCAGGTGGTGCATGGACTCCATTAGGGGATGTTACTACTACAATGTTATGGATTAATAATAAAATTTCTACATTAGGGATTATAAAAAGCATGTTTGTGCCAAGTCTTTTTTGTACATTGATTTCAGGATTCATCGCATCTTTTTTTGTAAAAGGGAAACAAGTAAATCTCACCAAGCAGGTAGGCAATTTTAGAGTACAGCCAGGTGGGTTGCTTATTTTAATGTTAGGAATGGGTTCTTTATTGATGGTGCCTGTTTGGAAATCAGTACTAGGAGTACCGCCTTTTATGGGGACATTATTGGGATTAGGTTTAGTTTGGAGTGTAACAGATTGGCTTCATTCTCCTCATGGAAGTAAAAGGCAGCATTTAATGATGCCTCATGCTTTAACTCGTATAGAAATTTCTTCTATTGCATTCTTTATAGGAATTTTACTTTCTATTAATGCATTAAGTAGTGCGGGTATTTTAACTAATTGTGCTAATTTTTTTAATAGGACATTGCCTGGTCCTAGTTATGTAGCAGTTGTTATTGGCTTATTATCCAGTGTATTAGATAATATTCCTTTGGTAGCAGCTGTAATGGGTATGTACGATATTCCAAAAGATGGCGTTTTTTGGAATTTGATAGCTTATTGTGCAGGTTCAGGCGGAAGTATTCTTATAATTGGCTCTGCTGCTGGCATAGCTTTGATGTCTATTGAGAAGATAGATTTTCTTTGGTATGCAAAAAAAATTTCTTGGATAGCTTTGACAGGTTATCTTGGAGGTTTTTTCGTTTATACATGTATAGAAAAACTTTTTGGATAAGTTCTTTTTTTAAGGTTAATTATAGGTTAAAAAAATGCATTGGGCGCAATAATATTTTTTATATCTTAGCATTTTTATCTTCCACATCTTCATAACAATAAGGAGTTAGTTTCTTGTGAACAAAATAATTTTAAAGCGATGGTTTTTTGTATTTTTGTGTATTCAATTGATCACAATGCCATTATTTGGAAGAGATAAATCTTATACAGATAAACAAAAAGATATCAAAATAAATGCTATTACAGAAATTCAATCAATAGCACATATGATAAACGCTAAATATGCTCCTTTACTTTGGAAAGAACATTTATATGGATGGTCTTTTGATGATAAGGTTCAAGAAGTTATTGAAAAAGTTAATCAAATGGAAATTTTTTCTATAAAAGATTTTCAAAGATTAATAAAGGATCTTTTTTCTTGTTTAGAAGATTATCATGCAGGGATTATTTTTTATTCTACTGAAAGCTCAAGCTTACCTTTTAATATGATAAGAGTAAGGGATAAATTTTTTATTTGTTCTATAGAATCTGATGAAGAAAGTATTCTTCAGATTGGCGATGAAGTACTTTCAATGAATGGAGTCCATCCAGAAATTTTGGTAAGAGAAGGACTACAAGGAAAAACAAAGCCTTATTCATTAACTGATTTGGGTGAAGCTACAGCCAAATTAACTCATCAAAGGAGTGACTTGGCAGATTATCCCATTTCTAGAGGCGCAATGCTTTTGTCTATTAAGCCATTAGATGGATCTGAGGTATTTGATTATGCTGTAAAATGGGACTATGTACCTGAAAAAATTGAAGATTTACTTAATATCACTCATAAAGAACCACTATTATCTTTACCAGCAAGGCAAGCAGAAAAATATAATCGACATGCTAAAAAGAATAATAGTGAAGTAAAAGAACTTAGACAATTTTTAAATGTACATTCGCTGCCATATTTTTGGGAAAAGAGAAGAGGTGTTCATGCCTCAGAAAACCCATTTGAAATTGGGCTACACGAAAGCTTTTTACCGCCATTAGGTAAAATTACATGGAAATCTCAGGATAACTCTCCTTTTCAAGCATATATTTGTAAGGTAAGTGATCATAATGGCAATGAAAGGTCTGTAGGGTTTATTCGCATAGGCCTTTTTATGTGGGAAGATGATGAAATTTCTAGTCAAGCTGGATTTGATTTAAGTATTTTTATGGAATCCCATTGGGATCATTTTGCAGAAATTATCCGAGTTTTTCAGAAAAAAACAGATCTGCTCGTTATTGATCAGTTACATAATCCTGGTGGAAGTTTGTTCTATATGTATGGACTGGCTTCAATGTTAACAAATTATCCATTAGAGGCTCCTAAGCATCGAATGAAAATTTCTCAGCAAGAAGTAGAACAATCTTTAAAATGGTTAAGGCTTACAGAGAATGTTACTACAGATGAAGATGCTATTGAAATTTTAGGTGATACTTTAGAAGGATATGTAGTTGATCTTGAATGTATTGAAAATATTAGGAAATTTGCAAAGCAAGTAATTAATGCTTGGAAATATGGAGAACATGGTTTTACAGAACCTATTGCTATTTTTGGATTTGATAAAATAAATCCACACCCAGATGTGCAGTATACTAAGCCTATTTTATTTTTAATTGATGAACATTGTTATTCTTGTGCAGATTTCTTACCAGCTATCTTACAAGATAGTAATAGAGCAACAATTTTTGGTCAAAAAACAGCAGGTGCAGGGGGGTTTGTTTTTGGAGTAAATTATCCCAATCTCAGTGGGATCAAATCTTTTAGATTAACAGGTTCATTGGCTGAAAGAAAAGATGGAAGTTTCATAGAAAATAATGGTGTAATACCTGATGTTACTTGTGATTTTACAGAAAATGATATTAAGAATCTTTCTTTTAAAAATTATAAAAAAGCACTAATTAAAGAGATTAGGTTATTGCTCTCTAAATCAAAAAAAAATGCTTAGAGCTATTCAATAATTTCTGAATCAGGTGCCTTTATTAAGGTGCCTGGTTTATTGCAAGCGATGACCTAATGGTAATTTCTTTAAGAAGCATCTCTTATATTATTTTTGCTTTTTCATTAAGATATTTTTTTATTTAAATAAGCATTAATAAAAAAATATCTTGTCTTAAAGTCTTATTATTTAAAAAAAAATACCTTAAAGGCCATTAAGTATTTTCTAATTAATTCATCGTATAGTATTAGAGCTGCTGATCTTCAACATATTTCATAAAATTTGTATTCAGAATTATTTCTCCATAATTAAAAGTTTAAAAGCTGAGATATGGCACCTAGAATAATTGAATTTTGAAATAAGTGTTAAAGTGGTTATAGCAATTTATAATGAATTGAAAGGATTCATGGTGTGGGTATGGGTGTATTATTATATATTTTTCAGTTAAAAGAATTTTTTCGTTTAATGATTTTTATTTATCCTAAATCTCTATCTATATTAATGATAGATTTAATACTTTTGGTGCGTTCTTATTTTTTTAATCCCTATAAGCATTTACAGAAGAGTCAATACGCAAAGCAAACAGGCAATTTTTATGGAGAAACATCTTTATCAGCAGCACTTACAATTTTTAAAAAATGTGGATTACTTTCTACAGATGTATTTTATGATTTAGGATGTGGTCAAGGGCGTCTTTGTCTTTTTATTCATGCCCATGTTCAGTGTCGAAGAGTAGTAGGGGTGGATCAAGAAGGAGAATTTATTGCATTTGCAGAAACTATGAAAAGCTTTTTTTTTCCTAATGGAGAAATTTTTTTTGAATGTGATAAAATAGAAGAGATAGATTTATCACAAGCTACCTTTATTTATTTTTATTGTTCTTCTTTTTCAGATGCATTAATTAAAAAAATTGCTAATAATCCTACCATTAATAAGCAAACAAAAATTGTTACTACAAGTGCTCCTTTAAAGGACTTTGGCTTATCTGATAGTTATACATTAACAAAAACTCTGCCTATAAGGTTTCCTTGGGGAAAAACAGAAGTCTTTGTTAATGTAAGGCGATAGTCATCGCCTGATCATTTATTGATAGGATTGACGAGATGTATCATGGTACATTTGGAGAGATTGATAGATAAAATTTTCTAATCCTCTCCAATTTTCTTTTATCTCTTCAATGTTACGTGTGCGTTCATCAGCTTCAATTTTATATAATTCCTGCATATGTTGATCAAATGCTCGATGACTTTCTGCAAATGCGGTTTGAATTTGTCCTGTAGCTTTACTCATTTCAGACATAGATAAAGTTACTTTACTAACTTGGTCAAAAAATGCAGCAGAGTCTACATCTTTCATGCGAGAAAAGAGCCTGCCTATTTGCCCAACAATCCAATCGCCTTTAATTTGTCCAATAATAGGAGATACACCTGAGAAAATAGCCATTACACCAGCTGAAACACCAGCCATGAGTAAGCTTTTACCTTGGCCTTTAAAGCTTTTAACAACAGCTTGCATATGTTCAACTTGTAATAACCTTTCTTGAATACGGCATAATCGCTCTTGGTGACGATTTTTTAGTGAGATCTTTAAAACCTCTAAAAATAATAAAAGAACATCAAAATGAGAGGTGCGAAGTTTAATTATTTGAGAAAGGATAGAAGCTTCTAATCCAAATAAAAGAAGATTTTCAATATTATCTAAAAGGGAAGGAGTGTATTGGTAAATAAGATTTGGAGGAATACTTTCATCAAGGTTAACAGCAGCATTACTTGTATTTTTTTCAGAATTATAATTTTCTGAAAACATTGTATTTGAAGTTTTTGTAGTAGCTGTAGTTGTTACAGAGATATCCAGATCTTCAGTATCATCTTTTTGATCTTGTGATTCAGAGTCGTTTTGTTTTTGTTGTTGATCTTCACGATCTTCTTTTAACTTATCTTTTGGCAAAAGGTGAGCTAATGTATCCTGTTCATTTTCTGAAGTAGGTAATGGTATTCCCCAAGAATGAGCAAAAGCAGAAGGATTAGTAGAAGAAGTTTCTTGTTGTGAAGATGGTGTTGACATAGGACGCTTAGTAAATGCAGTATTTTGGTCCTTAAGAGCTGTTTGTTGTTGTAGTTTGTCCTGCAAACTTTTAGAGATGACAGCAGAAGCTATAAGAGGAACAGAAAGAGTAAAAAAAGATACTTTTGCTCCCATTTGAGGGGTTTTATGTAATCCATATGTGTTTAACATGCGAACAGCACATCCAAGAACTTGAGGAGACTGAATAGCTTGTTTTAATATGTTAAGCGATGCTGTTACAATTTGTCTAAAAGGAGATACAATTTTTGAAAAAGTATTAGTATTATTTTGTAAAGTTGTGGAACTACTTGATTGGTTAGTTTCTGTAAGATGGTCATTAGTGGATGTATTATTATTTGTTGTAGTGCCATTTGTATTATAAGGAGACCATTCTTTAGCAAGAGGAGAGTTTGTTGTTTCTAATGATGCAAATAATGGCATGGAATGACTAAATGCTTGTTGTTGAGCCAATGAGATATGAGCAACCATAGCTCCGAGAATGGGTGCCACAGCAGGTTCTTCGACAGTGACTGTTATTGAATTTAATAAAATTTCTGAGGAAGTAGTTCCCTCAGTAGTATCTGTTCCATTTCCTATAACTTCAGATGGATTCACTGCTGTAGGATTAAAAGGGCAAGAAGAAGCCATAAATACCTCAAAATATAAAAGGAAGCTAGATTTTAACTGCTAATTTATTATTATAAAAGAGTATTAAAATATTTTAATTATTTTCTATTGATTGACATATCAGCTAAAAATAATTCTTGATTTAACTCCATTACATAAGAGATTTTCTCAAAGAGCTTCTCTAATTGTTCTAGGTCCCATTCACCTCGTTCCATTAATGAACTACGATTATGATTTAATATCTCAAGTCTGACATCTGATGAACGAATAGAAGAAATTTCACCATGAAATTGGTAAGAAACAATCCCTTCTCCAATAGCTGTTACACCAAATCCAGTTACTAAAAGACCAATGAGAGATCTAAATACTGATTGTGCAGAGCGAAGAACACTGGAGTAACCACCCCAAATAACTCCAATAATAGAAAAAATTAAGCTTAAAATATTAATACCCATGCGAATCCAGGCCACAGTGGTTCTTTTCTTTTCTACATCATCGCCAGGTAATATTTCAGCTATTTTATTCCATCCCCCTGTCCATTCCATAATAGCATTAGTAAGAGAGAATACACCAGCAGCAAAGATCATAGCGCCTACAACAGAGCCAACACCTGTGCACATTAAAATAGCACCAGCTACAGTAGCAACAAAAGAAGATAACCATGCAAAAAATTTGCTTAAAGCACTCCATCTTTTTACAGATTGTTCTTTATCAACAGCTTTTTGAAGATGAACTAAACGATTTTCAAAAGCAAGATCCAGCTCTTTTTGTGTAATATTCATATCTTGTTTATATGAAGAATAAGCCATGAAATCAGATAAGATACCTTGCTTGGTTAGCAGATAATAAAGAGAGTATATTCCAAATTGAGGAGGAGGAATTAAGGGTTTAATAAGAGTTAAAGAATGAAGATGAGAGTCTTTTTTTTCATGAATAGGTGGTTGATTAACAGGATTAAAAGCATGTGTTTGAAAAGGTTTTTGTATTTTAGAAGATTTTGAAGAATATTTTTTTTCAAAAGTTTTCTTTTTACGATTATCTTCAGAAGATTCATCTTCTTGCTGATCTTTAGATTGTTTTTCTTTATCTTCTTTTTTAATAAGAGATGAGTTTGTAGAGGTATCTAATAAAGAATGAGTATTATTTTGAGCAATAGAACGCTTATCTTTATTAATAGCTTTAAGTAAAGGAGTATATTTTTGAAAAGGGGTATAAGACTTTTCTTCTGAAAAGGAAGTGGATGTAAGATTAGCTTTTGGTATTCGTTCTGTTGATAAGGTATTAGATTTTGCTAAATAACCTAACAAAGATTGATCAAAATATTTTTGATCGTCTTGAGTAGATAATTTACTGGATATATTAGCATGCGAAAGACCATCTTGGACTGGATGAGCTAATACTTTAGTATTGGTAAGTCCAAACAATGAAGAAAGAGATTTCATTCTATAAGGTTGACACAAGGAGGCAGAAGCCCCAAATAAAAGTACCTTTTCTTTAGCATTGGTAAGGTAAAAGCTATAATTTTTAAAAAATTTTGTTTTTAAAGAAGCGTTTTCTTTTTCATGTGATGCTTGAAATATTTTAAATAAAGAGCAAACTGATTGTTCATTTTTTACATATCCGTGAGTTTTTGAATATGAGCATGTAAAAGATAAAGGTTTGGCTGCAAAAACAGAAAATTCTTCTTCATGCTGATTTTGTATAGAATCATGAGACGAAGCCATTTCAGCAGATAGGTCAAATACAGAAGATAAAGTCATAAGTGGTGATGATACAACAATTAAGGTCTTAATTTATATTAAAACAGTTTCATTTTGTAGAGCAGCAAGAATATCTTTGTGTAAATCTACATAAAGGTCATTGTCAACAGCTTTTTCTAATGCGCATTCGAGTGCTGTAATAGCATCAGAAATTTTTCCTAAAAGACGATAACATAAATAGGCATAGTAATGGGGATAAGGATCCTCTGAATTTAAAACTGCCATAACAGCATAGGCTTGGAGAGCTTTTTCATATTCCTCATGCATTTTTAATGCACTTCCAAACGCATTCCAGTATTTAGAAATAAAAGGATTAAAAAAAAGTAACCAACGAAAAACAGTAATGGCTTGAGGGTATGAATGTGATATATAGTATTCATATCCTTCTTTATAAATTTGTTCTAATTCATCAGAAGATACATTAAATACTTTCTGAAAAATAGCATCTTGAAAGGATGGGTTAGGAATAAATCCTTCCATGTAAGTTTCTAAATTATCAGGAAAAGGATACTCTTCATCACGCTCACTTATAATACGATTTAATAAAGATTTTAATAATAGCATCAATTAAGGTCTCACATTATGAACAAAGGTATCAACCACTTCTTTTAATAATTTAAGGACATTAGAACGTGCTTGATGACATTGAGAGGATTCTTGAAGGTATCGTTGCATGTCTGTTCTTTCTAATTGAGTAACTTTTTCAAAGCCATCTTTTTTCATTTGAAGATTTTCTTTCAGTAATGATTTTTCATTATCAGTCCATGAGTATTTTCCTTCAGGAATGGGGACGCCTATTTCACGGACTTTATCAATTAGAAGGCACATTTCAGGATTTTGAGTCCAATTAACAGCACCTTTTTCACTATTTAATTTAGCTGATAAAAGAGAGAGGGTATCAATATTATCAGTACGAGTTTTAATTTTTAGGTAAAGCGTATGAGCTTCAGCTTCAGCTTGTCCTAAAATACGAGCCATAAGTGCCATAAATCGAGCAAAAATATTTCCAATAGAGGCTAGCTCAGGGAATGATGTAGTTTTTTCAGTAGAAGATAAAACTGGTATTTCATTACTAACAACTTCTTCATTTGTAGAAGAGGTATCAAAAGTATCAAAAGGATCAGCAGGTTCCATAGAAGGCATACTCCATGGAAATTTACTTTTTTTCTGATTAGTTGCTTTAAACATGTCAAAAGGAGAAGATTTTTTTTCTACTAAAGTCAATGAAGGCACTTTTTTAAATGTAGGGTTATTATTACATGTAAAAGAAGTATCAGATGTGCTTTTTTGCAGAAAATGTGGTTGCAAGAAAGAACCCACAATGGATTGATTTTTTTGTGTTCCATTAATTTTTTTCTTTTTCTCGTCATCAGCATCTTGATCATTTTGATCATCATTTTGTTTTTGCTGATCCTGTTTTTGATTTTGATCTTCTTGTTTTTGTTTGTTAGAAGAGTGTGCAACAGGCGTTTCAGTAGAAGAATCTTTGACTGTTCGTAGGTGAGCATCATAGTATTTAGGAGAAGGATGTTTTACAAAAGTCTCAGAAGATTGTAGAGAAGTAAAAGGTTTAGATGAGCCAAAATTATGAGGTGTTTTAGCCATCAATTCAGATTTTGTATTATCTGAATTGATATTTATAGAAGAGGTAAGATTTTGTTTTTCTCTATGTGTGGATGATTGGGCTTGTACTTGAAAAATTGATTCAAGAGGTTCTTTTGCAAAAGAACATGAAGCAAAATCATTAATAGGAGAATTACCATGTTTTGTAGGTAAAGATGTTAATGATTTTGAGTCAGATAACCCTTTATCTAAAGAGTTATCTTTTACTGAGGAAGGTTGGGCAAGATCACTCAGTAAATTAACAATTAATTCTTCAGTTGCAATGACTTCGGGAGAAAGGAACGTCATGCTAGGAAGAAAAGATACTGTTTGACTTAACGCAGCTTCAGGAGAAGGGATGGACTCTAGGCTTGCTTCAATAAAGGCTAAGCAAGGAGTTTCTTCAATAATAGCACTAGCGCTTACAGAAAGATCTCCAAAAGCTGTTTTAATCAGCCCAGATAATTCTTTTGATGTAAGAGATATAGAATTTTTTATTGAATTAGACTCTTGAGAGGAAAGGCCTGTAAAACGCTCTTCAGCCATTGAAACTCCTTATTTCTGACGCTCAATTTAGGGAGAGGAGCTTATAAAGAAAAGATCTTTTTTTCAACAACATAGTGAATTATAAATGTTTTTATTGTTTTGGTGTGTAAAGAAGAAGCTTTCATTTATTTTGAATTTTTTTTAATATTTATGAGATCGTGTTTACAAATATAAGCTTATAGAGTTAGTATTCTGAGACACTTTTGCCCGAATGGCGAAATTGGTAGACGCGCCAGACTTAGGATCTGGTACTGCAAAGTGTGTAGGTTCGAGTCCTATTTCGGGCATTTTTTACTCATAATCAGTTCTTGGTGAAAGTATTAAATTTATTTTTTGTCTGTGTTTCTTGGATGATATAACTTAAAGTGCGATTGAAGTTGTGATTGAGAGACATGTGTATAGATATCTGTTGTTGCAATATCTGAATGTCCTAACATTTCTTGAATAATGCGTAAATCAGCTCCATTATTTAGTAAATGTGTAGCAAATGCATGTCTTAAAGAGTGAGGAGATATTTTTTTTTGAATACCTGCTTCTTGAGCATAATATTTAATACGACGCCATACAGCAGATCTATCTAATGGCAGACCTTTGATAGATAAAAAAAGATAAAGATTTTTTTTGCTATCAAACCCATCTCTAAAAAATAAAAGATATTGATCAGTAGCTTTTATTGCAGCTTGGCCAACAGGGATGTGGCGAGTTTTATTTCTTTTCCCAGTGACTCTAATTAATTTGTCTCCAAAATCATGTAATTTTAGATTACAGAGTTCAGATACTCGTATCCCTGTGGCATAAAGTAATTCTAAAATTGCTTTATCTCGACTTTCTAAAAAATTTTCTTGATGAGGACTAGCAAGTAAGCGTTCTGTTTCTTCTAACGATAAGATTTCAGGAATATTTTGCCAGATTTTAGGAGAGCGAAGGTCAGTTAAAGGGTCTTGTAAAAAAATTCCCTCTTCAACCAAAAAATTAAAAAAAATTTTTATTGAAACCAAAGCTCTACTAATAGAGCTGCCAGCATATTCTTTTTTTTTTAATAGACCGAGATGAGCAATGACGCTTTCTTTAGATACTTTTTCAGGCTTTATTATGGCTTGTGCTTTGAGAAAATATGTAACATCAGATGCATAACTTTTGATACTTTTTTTGCAAAGGCCTTTATCAATATTAAGATATATTAAAAAGTTTTTTAGTAGTTTTTTCATGATAATTGTTGTAATTATGTAAAGATGCTTATTGCATAATGTATTGCTTAAAAGAAAGTATACCAAAAGCATGAAGGTAACACTACTGTCTGCTTTGGAAAAGGTTCTCAGGAAGAAAATATAATGTTATAAAAGCATATGTTTATTTGTAAGTGAGGAAGTCAATGTCTAACAAAAAATTTACAGAATTTGAAAGTTTTAAAAAATTACAACACTTAGCTCTTGCTCCATATGATCTTACGCAAAATACAGCATTGAATGGAGAACGTTTAAGAAATTATTGCAGTTATTCACAGTGTTTTACTTTGGTTTATGGAATGGAGCGAATTAATGATGATGTGCTTATAGAGTTAGAGAATTTGGCTAAAGAAGCTGACCTTTTCAATAAAATGCAAGCAATGCAAAGAGGAGAAATTATCAATTTCATAAAAGGCGTAGAATCAGAAGAAAGAGCAGTTTTACATACAGCTTTAAGAGCATTTGTTGCATTGCCTATATCATCTCAAGAGAAAGTAGCCCAAGATGCAGCAAGAGCAGCAGCAAGAGAATTTAATAAATTAAATTTATTTTTAGATAAAAATGGGCATAAATTTTCTTCTTTAATTCAAGTAGGGATAGGTGGATCAGAGTTAGGACCAAAGGCTATGGTGACTGCTCTTCAAAAATATGCCATTAAAGATAAAAAGGCTTATT
The DNA here is from genome assembly GCF_015356765.1 of Candidatus Clavichlamydia salmonicola. GTDB lineage: Bacteria > Chlamydiota > Chlamydiia > Chlamydiales > Chlamydiaceae > Clavichlamydia > Clavichlamydia salmonicola. The sequence continues at coordinate 22,269 of NZ_WTCQ01000001.1, read as the reverse complement.
TTGTATCTAATGTAGATCCTGATGAAATTGGTATTTTATTACCTTTGCTTGATTTAAGTAAGACATTAGTAGTGATTGTTTCAAAGTCAGGATCAACTTTAGAAACTCAGACAAATGAAAAATTACTTAAAAATATTTTCGAAAAAGAAGGGTATTGCATAAGAGATCATTTTATTGCTGTAACAGAAGAGAATAGTTTAATGGATAATAAAGAAGAGTATGCTGAAGTCTTCTATATTTGGGATTATATTGGTGGTCGTTATTCAGTATCTTCAATGGTAGGTGGTGTTGTTTTATCATTTTTATATGGAATGGATGTGTTTAGGAGTTTCTTAGAGGGGGCTCATTATATGGATCAAGTAGCATTGCGGGATTCATTTAAAGATAATCTTCCTATGATGGCTGCTTTGCTTGGGATCTGGAATCGGAATTTTTTAGATTATCCAGGATTAGCTATTCTTCCTTATTCTAGAGCATTGTCTGAATTGCCGGCGCATATACAACAGTGTGATATGGAGTCTAATGGTAAGCAAATAGATAAAGAAGGTAACATGGTTAACTTTAAGACAGGTCCTTCAGTATGGGGAGAGCCAGGAGTAAATGGTCAACATTCTTTTTATCAATCTCTGTATCAAGGAACAGATATAATACCTGTAGAATTTATAGGGTTCAGGGAAAATCAGACGTCTTTTGATGGGGTTGTTGATGGAACAACTTCTCAGCAAAAATTGATAGCAAATCTTTTAGCGCAGTCCATAGCATTAGCGCAAGGACGTTCATCTACTAATGCAAACAAACTATTTAAAGGTAATCGTCCAAGTCGTTTGTTAATAGGAAAATCTCTTACACCTTTTTCTTTAGGAGCTTTAATTTCATTTTATGAACATAAAATTGCCTTTCAAGGATTTTGTTGGAATATTAATTCATTTGACCAGGAAGGGGTACAGTTAGGGAAGGTGTTAGCTCATCAAATTTTAGGTATTTTATCTGGTCATGCAGAACCTGCGTCATTTCCAGAAGCAACTGTGTTATCTGAAGTTATTACAGGTAAAACTTTATCTGTATAAATATTCTATTAGCTAGGGAAAGAATAGAGAAATTGTTTAGGAATATAAGAGAGATTATTTGTTAAAATTGCTGAAGCAATAATTTTTCCAGCCATTCCATGATAAAAAAATTCAGACCCACTTGATCCTAAACAGAACCAAAGCTTAGAAGGTGTTTTACCCATAAGTGGAAATCCATAAGGAGTCATAAGACGAGTTCCTTCATAGCTGGAGCTATTCATAGTTGCTGACTTTAAGGAGGGGAGAATTGGATTAATCTGTTCCCAAATAGCATTTTCAGTACTCACTTGATTGATTGCCAGATCAAGTTGGTTGATTCCACAAGAAGATCCAAAGAAATATGTAGCTTTTTGATCTAAACAAGTAAAAAGATATTCCTTTCCTAGAATGGTTATTGGATTTGAAGGTAGGGTAGCATTTAAGGTTAACTCCATACATTTTGTTTTTTCTTTTTTTAAAGGAAGATTTTGTATTTCAGGAAATAAAAAAGCTTCAGGACCATCAGTAATGATAATATGGTCATAGTATTCTTGAAAATCTACTAGAGAAGAGAAAAAATTATCAGTGTAGGTTTGTAAATTAAAAACAGTACACGCTTGTAGAAGACTTTGAAGATAATTTTGAGAATGAATGGTAACACAATTTTTAATCAATAAGCCACCACTATTGCTAGGTATTGATACATAAGGGTATTTTTTTTCACATTCGACTTGAGGCAGCCATTCAAGTTCTCCTGGAAAAGAAGTAGCAGTTTTTTGAAAAAGACTTATTTGAGTGTTAGTTTCTGCTAAGCGTAAAATTTCATGAGCAAGGATTGAAGATGGATATTTAGGATTTTGTGCTGCCATAATTAAACGATGAACAGCATCTGATGCAGCACTAGCTAAAGAAGATTTTTCACAATTTTCACCAAGAAAAGGGGATAAAATTTCTATCATAGGGCGAGAGGAGGAATTATCAATAGATTGAGAATCAAAAAGATCTAAAGTCGCTGTTCCTTGAGAAAGATTTATAATATTCCATGCTACTGACAATCCCATATAGCTAGATCCTATAACTGCTATACGCATTGGGCTCCTAGTCAGGTCATTAAAATATGATCATTACTATAAGAATTTTTGTTTTAAATGAGAAGGAGAGTGCTCAAGAAAATTATATAAATGTATAAGAATAGGATTTTTGATTCTTAACTAAAGAATTTCTATTTTCAAATCAAGATTCTGGTAAAATGAGTAAATATAAAAAAGGAGATACGTATCGAAGAGGATACTAAGGGTTTTTTACCCGACGAACGAAATACAACAATTTGTAATCGAGCAATTTTAGTGGGTGTATACGCAAAAAAAGCACAACTTGAAGTATGTAAAGATCATTTGAAAGAATTAGAACAACTTGCTTTATCATCTAATATTGGAACAGTTGCTGTTTTTGCTTGCCATCAAATTAAGCAAAGCAGTGCTCATTTTTTACAAAAAGGTAAAATAGAAGAGATTGGGCTGATGCTTATCGAAAAAGAAGCAGATTGTGTTATTTTAGATGATGAAATTTCACCTGCGCAGCAGCGTAATTTGGAAAAACTTTTTAAAATGCCTGTGATTGATAGAACGGAGATCATTTTAGAAATTTTTGCTGCACGTGCTCGGACGAAGGAAGCAAGGCTTCAAGTGTCATTAGCTAAATCTAAATATATGTTTCCACGATTAAAGCGATTATGGGGACATTTTTCTAGGCAAAGATCAACAGGTGGCTTTCTTAAAGGGGAAGGAGAAAAGCAGCTTGAGCTAGATCGTCGTATGCTAAAAGATCGTATAGCTAAATTAGGGAAGCAAATTAAGGAAATTAAAAAAGAAAGAGATGTTCAAAAAAAGAGAATGAGACGAGGAGAAATGCCTGTCTTTGTTATTGTAGGGTATACTAATGCTGGAAAATCAACTTTGCTTAATGCGTTAACTAAAGCAGATGTTTTTGCAGAGGATAAACTTTTTGCAACTTTAGATCCCACAACTCGATGTTTTTCTTTGCCTAATCATCAGAAAATTTTATTAACAGATACAGTAGGGTTTGTTCGTAAATTACCACATACATTAGTTGCTGCATTTAAGAGTACTTTAGAAGCTGCCTTGGATCATGATTGCCTTATTCACGTTATAGATGTTTCTCATCCAAGCGCAGAAGAACAAGCAGCCACTACTTATCTTTTGTTAGAACAGATAGGAATTAAAATTACAGATATCATTACAGTATTAAATAAAATTGACAAATGTACTGATATGGAGATGGTGGAAAGATTAAAAATTTCTCAGCCACGAGCAATAACAGTTTCTGCATTAGAACGTCAAAATTTTGATGTATTTTTACAAGAAGTCGAAAAAGAAGTGGAAAAAAGTAGAAAAATAGTAAAACTTTCTTTTTCTTTTGATGAATATCATAACGTGGCAAAATTGCTAGACGCAGGCTGCGTTTTAAGCAAAGAATTTTTAGATGATAGAGTAGAAGTAGAGGCGCTTTTAACAGATGCATTAAAAGATTTTTATACATCTTATGAAGTGTAATTTATTTACTGTATAGCGTTTATTTATAATGAGTTTCTTTTTTTTTATTATATGAATACATTCATTGCCATGTTTTTTTGAGGATTATGAGTACAGACATTCAGTGTAAGCAGGAAAAGCCTAAGGGATTATTTCGTTTGGTATACTTAGGGTGCCGAGTCAATCAGTATGAAATACAAGCTTATCGTGATCAGATTAAGTTAATGGGATACAAGGAAGTTGAGAATGATGATGTTCCTGCTGATGTATGTGTTATTAATACATGCACAGTAACATCATCAGCTGCTTCATCTAGTAGAAATCAAATTAGGCGTTTAATTCGAAATAATCCTAATGCAAAAATTTTTGTTACAGGATGTTTTTCAGAAGAAACTCCAGATTTAATGACACAATTTCCAGGAATTACTGCAGTTATCCCTAATAGTCGGAAAGAGTTTTTATTAGAAGAGTTGTTGAATGAAGGAGAAGAGCTTCCTGAATTTTCTATTAAACGATTTGATGATCATTCAAGAGCTTTTATTAAAATTCAAGATGGATGTAATTCTTTCTGTACATATTGCATTATTCCTTATGTCCGAGGAAGATCTCGCTCCAAAAAAATTCCTGCAATTTTAAAAGAAATTAATGAGGTTGTTAATTCTGGTTATAGAGAAGTGGTTATTGCTGGAATTAATTTAGGTGATTTCAAAGATGCTCAACATTCATTAGGAGATTTACTCAGAGCTGTTAATGATGTAGAAGGTCTAGAGCGAATAAGACTGTCTTCTATAGACCCAGATGATTTTGATGATGATTTAACAGAAGCTGTAATAAATACGCCTAAAGTTTGTCCATCATTACACTTAGTGCTACAGAGTGGTTCAAATGTCACTTTAAAGCGAATGAATCGCAAATATACTAGGCAAATTTTTTTAGATAGGGTTCATCGTTTTAAAGAACAGATTCCAGGCTTCACTTTTTCAACAGATGTTATAGTAGGATTTCCAGGAGAAACAGAAAGAGATTTTCAAGAAACCCTTGATGTTATCGAAGAAGTAGGGTTTGTTAAAGTCCATATTTTCCCCTATAGTCCTCGGAAAGGAACACGGGCAGCTCAATATGATGGTATGATTCCTAAGGATGTAATGGATCTAAGGAAATCTTATTTAGCACGATATAGTGAAGAAAGAGCCTTTCGCCAGAGACAACAGTATATAGGAAAAGAAATCTCTGTGTTAACAGAACAGGGTAAAGGAGACTATATTAGTGGTCATAGTCCAGAATTTATTAAAATAATGATTCCACGTACCAATGAGGTACGAGTAAATCGGATGGTGAAAGTGCTTATTACAGAAAATTCTTTGGAAGGTTTGATTGGGAGGCCTGTATGATTTCCTTATTTGTAAAGCAAGCACCTTTTTCGCACAATCCAGGTACTCTTTGTTTAGTTCCAGGTGCAGATATTGTGGTTAGAGCTTTTCCAAGTTATTTTGTAGTAGAAACATTAGAGGGAGAGCTTGTTACAGAACAAGATTGTCATGTCTCAGGATTAGTAAAAAATTTTACTATTATGCAAGATCTTAAGAAAGGGTGTGTTACTGTTTTTAGTGATCAATATCGTTTTCATGTATTGCCTAATAAAACGATCTTGAAAGCAAAAAATCCATCATTACCAAAACCTAAAAACCAAGAAATACTATTCCTTGGCTCATCGAAGACTCAAGATTGGGATTTGATTTTACGGAGGCAAAATTTACAAGAAATTTTTCCTTTATGGTTTCGGTTAGGAACTTTTTTTCAAGAAGATGTTGTAGGGCCTGTAGAAGGAGCGACATTTTCTTTATTAAAAGAGTGTCAGCAACTTGTTGCTAATCATTCTTCGTCTCAGATTACGCCAGCATTTACAAAATTATTTTTAGCTGCTTTTTCTGATATGTTAATACCTTATACAAATGAAAAAAATGGATGGGGTATTTTACCAAAAAATTTAGATTTGACTAAGATAGCGGTACCTTTATTAAAACAAAGTTCTCTCTTAATCAGGTCTCTATTTTTAACACATGATGCAGACACTATTTCTATTTTACCAACATTGTCCCCAGATTTTGATTCTGGGAGAATGATGAATATAGAGATTCCTTTGATGGGGAGTATTGATATAGAGTGGACTAAAAAATTAATTCGTAGGATAACATTTCGATCTGTTGTTTCTAAAAAGATACAATTTATTTTTTCTCCTGAAATTGCACGTTATCGTTTTTCAATTAAAAAAACTTCTGCTCAAAAAATAATGAATAAAGAAAATTCGATAGAAGTTTCTCCTAATGAAATTTATTATTTTGATCGGTTTGAAAAATAATAAATATTAAAAAATTCCTTTTTTAGATTTATTTTAGCAAGAGCTTGTTTTAAAGTATTTTTTTTATGTATGGTGGAGAAAACCGAAGTTTTACTCACTAATTTATACATATTGTTTCATTGGTCATAGCCAGGCGAACATGTAGCTATAATAGTAAAAATTTGATATAGAAAAGATATTTGAATTAATTTTATTGTTTAAAATATTAAAAAATAACTAACAGGAGGTATCACATGTTAAGCAAAACTCTGAGAGGGCTTTCGTTGCTTTTGGTTATCGTCGGTGCTTTGAACTGGGGACTATGGGGACTTTTTCAAGTTGACTTAGTAGCAGTCGTGTTCAAAGGTTCGGCTTCTCTTTATAGCCGTATTACATATGTGACAATAGGAGCAGCTGGAGTCTTTGCTCTTTGTGGATTGAAAAAATGTTGCTCTAGTAAATCATCGCAAAATTCTTGTTGTGGAAGTAACCACAATAACGACTAGTAGAATAGCTAATTATGGGCAGCGAGTTTTTATTTATCTAAAACTTGCTGTCGTAATTATTAATTTTGTTATGTGCTAGGTATTTTTTTGAATCTTGTTAAAACTAAATAATATCCAGTAGTAATGCTTGTATGTCCAATCAGGACAAAAGCTTTATTTACAGGGGCTAGAAATGCTGTTAAAGAAAAAATAATAAAAAGAATGCCACTTAAAATAGCAAAAAATCCAAGAATAATTTTTTGTTTTGGACTTAAGGATTTATGTTTTTTTACTAAAAAAGTAGAGCATTTTTGGCTAATATTTTGACATTGTTCAAAAGACAAAACTTCTTGATTTAAAATTTCTTCTTGGTTTTTAGGGTTAGAAGAATGCTGTTTTTTTTTAGGGTATAGTTGAAATAATTTTGCTCCTAAAATAGAAAGAGCAAGAGGTAATGAGGCCATAATGGTCTTACTGCCAAATGTTTGTATAATAATTTTTTGATGATGTTTTAAAGATTCTAGACAGCTTAAAAAAGTAAGAGCAGTTCCTAAAATTAAAAAAATGCCACCTCCGATGAGCTTAGCTTTTTGTTTTTTTAGCATTTCCTTAAAATTAAACTTAGATTTATGCATCTTTTTAAGACGCGTGTTAGACAATCGTTGTGTTTGTTGCTGATTAATAAATATTGTTATGCTGGTTCTAATAGTTTTAATAATACCAATGGTTAGAAAAGCGGGTCCAAAAATTAAACAAAGCCATTCTATGGTTGATGTGAAGAGTATGTCAGCCAAAACAATAAGAAATAGCCCAGTCAATATACAAAATAATCCTGTAGCGATATCACTTATTACTGTGTTAGGGTTTGATTTATCACTGGAATTTTGATTGTTATTAAAAAAAGGTAATGTTTGGCGACCCAAGATTAAGAAAGAATTAAGCCCAAGGATAACTGGAATTTGCCCAGCATGGCTAAGAAAAGTTTGTGCTACAAAAAATTTATCAATATCGCTGAGATATTTAATGGTAATACCTAAACCTATAAGGCCAATGCTATTAATTAATTTTTCTGCTGTTCTTAAATAACGAAGATGTTTTTTTACTCTTTTTAGAGAAGGACAATTTTTATTGTGAGATAGTACTTTTTCTACTTCTTGATCATCTAAATATTTTGTTAAAATTTCACAACAATTTTTAATAAAGATAAAGCTTCCACTAGTTATTCCAGCTAAAGATAAACTCATTAAAATAGTTTGAAAAAAAGAAGGTGAATGCAAATACTTTAGAGAAATAACAGCACTAGTAATTCCAAAAATTAAAATAAAAATGTTTACGCAAAGGTGTGATGGATAAATGTGGTTACATTTTGATTTTAAAAAGGAAAAAAAACTTTTTTTTGATTGTTGTGTACAAGGTTTAATAGGACATATACCTCGCTTTGCATCTTCTGCTTTCGAAGAAGAATTCATAAATTATTTTAATAAAATATATTTTTATATTTTAAAATTAAAATTAATAAAAAAACATATAATCTTTTCAAAGTATTTAATGATCTAAATCAGAAATATTTTCCAAAATGATAGTAGTAGATTCTTTCATAAAGAGAGGATCTGATTTATCTTTAGGTGGAACTGTTATGTGAGGAGTTTTTTTTTCTGAATTGTTATTGGCAGTAAGAACAGCTGAATCTAAAAGAGATGGGTCCTTTTTAGCAGATAATTTTTTTTGTTCTTTAATTTTTTTATTATATGACTGGACAGCTAATGCAATGCCAGAAGCAATCATAATAGGCCATCCTAAATCAAAGATAATAGCACCAGCTATAGATACCAATGGGCTAGATGCAATGGTAGCGCTACAAACAAGAAGAGTCATGCCAATGATAGTTAAAGCAACTGTGGCTATTATGATAATTTTATACCAAGAAGTAGCATTAGATTCAGGGGCGTTACTAACATCAAAAGATTTAAATCTGGCAAAATTCGTAGATACTTGATAGGAAGACATAAACTAGGTTTCCAAAAGGTTTTTTTTGTTGAGTTTACGATTAAGAAAATTAATCAATTCAACGAGTGTTAATATAGTGCCAATAATTAAAGCACTTTGCCCTATGAGGATAAAAGCATTAGCAACGCCTCCTAACCCTGGAATTATAGCCATAAGAATAAAGACAATACTTACAAGTACAGTGATGGATCCTACAATCAGAGAGATGCGATTCTGTAAATTAGCTAGTTTTTCTTCTTGGATAAGAGAATCTTTTGTTGTAGTTTTTTCTATTTCTTTATCTGCATTCAAAGAATTTATATTTTCAGAAATTTCTGCATCTTTTTGAGAAGAAGGTTTTTCTTTTATTTGCTGGATCACGACAGGAATATTGTATTTATTAAGCAAAGAATCTTTCATTTTATGAAAGATTCCTCCTGAACTTAGAGCTAATGCCATTGGAATGGGAGCGCAAAGTGCTTTAATGCCAAAGATGCCCATAATTATTGATTGATAAGCTGTTAATCCACCTAAATAAGAAAAAAAGATTAATAAAATGCCTGCTAAAAGGAAAAAAGCAGAAGCGATGATTGTGCTTCGATGATATTTTAAAAAAGCCTGAAGTTCTGATTCTTTTATTTCAGACTCTTTTTTTTGAGAAGATTTATTAAATTTTTGAAGAAATTGATTAAAAGAACTTTCCTTTATCTTATCTTTACTATTTGCGCAAAATTCTTGAATAAAGGGCCATTTTAAGATTTCTTTAATAAGTTGTGCTACTCCAATAGATAAGAAAGATGTTCCAAATAAACCAGCTAATGCTGGAGACACTCCAGCTATGCCAACACCACCAAGTACAATAAGGGTAATACCTAGAAGAAGACAAACAGTTCCTATCACCATATTAGCGATAGCGATTTGTTGTTTAAATTTTTCTTCATCTTCAGGAGATTCTAATTCAGTGCTGTGTACTCCTTGTGTTTGATGTGCATGGATTAATCGACATACAGACATTAAGGTGCTATTACTTCCCATGCCAGTAGTAATTTTTCCAGATTGCAGAAAAGCTTTTCCAATTTGCCCATTAACAGATGTTCCAAGACTAGTTAATCCTAACCCTAAGGATAATACACTAACGCTTAAGCCAACTTCTTTTAGGTGTCTCTTAATTTTTTCACTATGTTTTTCTTCAGGTGTTTTTTCTATTAAAATAGGATTTTTTTCTAGGCGTCTTTGTAGTTTCTTTTCTTGGTATAATTGTATGATTTTTACAAATTTAGCTATGATGACAGCTGAGCTAACAGTAATAGCTGTGAAAGCAATGCTTAATGCTGCCATTTGAGCGATAGAACTAGCTGCGATACAAGTTAAAGCAACAGTAGTGATTATAAGAGCTAAGGATAAAAGAACAACGCCTGCTGTAGCCCCAATAACAAATGGACGTGCAGCTTCACTCTTGATAAAACTAGGAGTTTTAACAAATTTTCCATCTTGTACCAACCCATTTTGAAAAAGAGATTTATTAATTGGGGAAGGGCGCATTTTTTTAATTAACTTTTTATTTATATTTTATAATATTTTTTTTTAAAAAAAATATTATAAAATATAAATAAAAGTTTTGTTTACAAAAATTAAATTTATTAATAATAACAGATGGAAAAATAAAAAAAAGATGTTAAAGGAGGACTTTTTTTTGATTGGAAAGATTTCTTATTCACTATAAAGTAACTAATTCTTTCCCAAAGAACTTTATATTTAGGTTTATTTATGAAAAATATAACTCAAGATGTTTTAAATCAGTTGATGAGTTTATCTCGTCTTAAATTAAATGATACAGAACAGAATTCATTAATAGGAGACTTAGAGAACATTATAAAATATTGTGGAGTGCTTGAAGGGGTAGAATGTGAGGAATCAGATTTTCAAGATAATCATGAAGCAGATGAAACGATGAGCTTAGAGTCTTTAAGAAGTGATGAAACAACAATAAGTTTGTCTCAAAAAGATTTTTTGATCAATGTCCCTGATCATGTTGCTGGTTTAGTAAAGGTTCCTCCTGTAATTAAGAATTAATGAGAAATAAGATGTATCAGTTATCAGCAACAGAACTTCACGCGGCTTTTTTAGATGGATCATTATCTGCGGAAAAAATCACTCAATGTTTTTTAGACCGTATTCAAGCTTATGATAAAAAAGTGAATGCTTTCATTAGTGTTTTTGATGAAAAAGCCTTGGCGCATGCTCGGTCTTTGGATGAAAGACGATTAAAAGGAGAGAGAAAATTTGGAAAGTTAGCAGGAGTTCCTATAGGCATTAAAGATAACATTCATATTAAAGGTGAAAAGACGACCTGCGCGTCTAAGATGTTAGAAAATTATGAAGCGTTGTTTAATTCAACTGTGATCAACTTATTAGAAAATGAAGATGCTACTTTCTTAGGAAAGCTGAACATGGATGAATTTGCTATGGGTTCATCAACAGAGCATTCTTATTTTGGTTTTACGGCAAATCCATGGGATCTAGACTGCGTTCCAGGAGGATCTTCAGGAGGATCAGCTGCTGCTGTAGCAGCGCGATTATGTCCTGTTGCGTTAGGTTCTGATACAGGTGGGTCTGTCCGTCAACCAGCTGCATTTTGTGGTGTTGTGGGACTAAAACCTTCTTATGGAAGAATCTCAAGGAATGGGTTAGTGGCTTTTGCGTCTTCTTTGGATCAAATTGGACCATTAGCTACTACTATGCAAGATACTTCATTGCTTTTGAATATTCTAGGTCGTCATGATAAACAAGATGCTACTTCAGTAAATCTTCCTCCAGTGCCTATAAATTGTTCTGATAAAAATATAAAGGGGAAAACATTAGGGATTCCTCGAGATTTTCTTGGTGGATTAAGTCTTGATGTGGCTAAAAATTTTGAAGAATCTTTAGAAGTATGGAAAGATCAGGGTGGATTAATTGTAGATATTCACCTGGAAGTTTTACGTTATGCTTGTTCAGTTTATTATATTTTAAGTATGGCAGAAGCCAGTAGTAACTTATCTCGTTATGATGGAATTCGTTATGGGCATCGTTCTTTGGCAGCTGAAAATTTAGAAGAAGTATATGCATTAAGTAGGACAGAAGGTTTTGGTAAAGAAGTACGTCGACGGATTATGATGGGTTCGTTTGTGCTATCATCATCTAAGAAAGAGGCCTACTATGTTAAGGCGTTGGCGGTCAAAAATCGCATTATTCGTGAGTTAAATAATGCTTTTAAAATCTGCGATTTTTTAGCTACTCCTGTTACGCCAAGTGTAGCATTTAAAAGAGGAGCAATAATGGACCCTCTAAATATGTATTTACAGGATATATATACAATATTTGTTAACATTGCTGGGATAACTGCTATCAGTTTACCTTCTGGGTTTAATAATGATGGTATGCCATATGGCTTCCAGTTAGTAGGCCAGCGATATGCAGAAGCAAATTTGTGTAACGCAGCTTACATATATGAAAAAAACACAGGCTATGGGGGTAAAATGCCTCCTTTATTTAATCAAAGATAATATGGGAAGAACAAATGACACAAACAGGCGATATCTATGGGGACTGGGAACCTGTTATTGGGCTTGAAGTCCATATCGAGTTAAATACTCAGTCAAAATTGTTTTCTACAGCTCTCAATCATTTTGGAGATGTTCCTAATACTAATATTTCTATTGTTTGCACAGGTCAGCCAGGAGCTTTGCCTGTGCTTAACCAAGAAGCAGTGCGTAAAGCAGTTGCTTTTGGTTGTGCTGTTGGTGGTGATGTATCAACTGTTAGTTATTTTGATAGAAAAGCTTATTTTTATCCTGATAGCCCAAGAAATTTTCAAATTACTCAGTTTCATCAGCCTATAGTTAAAGGTGGGTCAATAACAGCGCTTGTACATGGTGAAGAAAAGATCTTTACTTTACATCAAACTCATATAGAAGATGATGCAGGTATGTTAAAGCATTCGTTAGACTTTGCAGGTGTTGATTATAATCGAGCAGGTGTGCCTTTAATAGAAGTTGTTTCAGATCCCTGCATATTCTCTCCTGCTGAAGCTATTGCATACGCAACATCTATTCGTTTATTAGTAGATTACTTAGGTATATCTGATTGTAACATGGAAGAAGGCTCTTTACGTTTTGATGCGAATATCTCTGTGCGTAAGAAAGGAGAGCAAGAATTACGCAATAAAATTGAAATAAAAAACATGAACTCATTTACATTTATGGGGATGGCTTTAGAGGCTGAGATTAAAAGACAGATCAGAGAATATCGTTCTAATCCTGAAAAAGCGATTAATGAGGTTATCATCCCAGCAACTTACAGATGGGATGCTGAAAAGAAAACAACAGTACTTATGCGCTCCAAAGAAAGTGCTGAAGATTATAGATATTTTAGAGAGCCAGACTTACCAACTTTGATTTTATCTCACCAAGAGATAGAGGAAGTAAGACAATCTTTACCAGAGTTTCCTTATGCTAAATATCAAAGATATATGAAAGAGTTTGGTTTACCTGATGCTGTGGCTCTTATTTTAACTGAAGATAAGCATTTAGCAGCTTTTTTTGAAAAAGCAGTTAATTTTACTCAAAGTTATAAGGTTCTTGCTAATTGGATCACTGTAGAATTCATTGGTCGTTTCAAAAATAAAGAAGGGACATTGCTTTCATCAGGTGTTGTGCCTCAGCATATTGCTGAAATGGTTGAAATGATTGAATCAGGAAAAATTACAGGAAAAATGGCGAAAGGTCTTGTTGACTTAATGATTGAATCTCCAGGTGTAAGTCCACAGGAATTAGTTCGTGGTAATGAAGCTTTTGAGCCTCTTATGGATCAAGGCATTCTACAAGATATTATTGTTCAAGTGGTTGCCTCTAATCCAACTTCTGTTTCTGACTATAAGGAAGGTAAGAAAAAAGCTTTGGCTTTTCTTGTTGGTCAAGTTATGAAAGCTACACAAGGTAAAGCAGCTCCAGGCTTAGTTAATGAATTGCTTCTAGCAGCTTTAATTGACTAAATTTTAATAACAACTCTAATTTTTTAATTAGAGTTGTCTACATTATTTTTTTTTCTTTGATTTTGAATATTTCTATTTTCTTGTAAATCACTATTGTTTTTCTCTTGAGGAATGTTTGTTGCAGATGAATGGACAGAAAATGGATGTGTTTCAAGAAACTGGGTCTCAGGCTTATTAATTAAAGGCATAGAAACGAACTTTATAACCATAAAAGTAGATGCAAGTAACCCAATACCTAAAAATAATAAAGGGCTTCCTAACATTGCAATGCTACCACCAGTGGCTAAGTTGGCTCCAATTATAAGTGCAATAGCAGCAGAAACAACAAGAATAGGAGCAATGATCCCAGCTATTCTTCTAAGAGTAGATGAGTACTTAGAGTTATGAGATAATTCACCAGCTAACAAGCCTCCAGCTCCCCCAACTATCCCTATCATGGGAATGATGCCCAAAGCGGCCATTCCAGATCCATGAGTTGTTACGATCAACACAACCATGGCAATAATTCCAACAGCTATAATAGTGCTGTATAAGATCATACGATATTTTGGATGATCATTAAGTAGTTGCGTAATTTTGCCAAAATTATCTTTAAATATTCCTGTTACTTTAGAAAATTTATTTGGAAGAGGTGCTTTTTCTCCTGTAGGAGATGCTTCTAGCTGTTTTTCAGGAATAGGTACAGAAGAGGTATCAGGGTTAATTGGAAAAGAATTTTCTGGAGGTAAAGAAACAGACATAAAAAAAAGAAATAATAGTTTTTAATAATTTTATCAATAAAAACAATTATTAATTAATGTAATTTTATTTTTTAATAATTTTGTAATGAAAGCTTTAAAAAAAGCAATATTAAAGCTTGTCCTTTAGGATAAAAGAGAGAATGTCTATGTATGAATATGATTTTTTAAATAAATCTAAAGAAGAAAAAAGATGATGCTTTAGCCATTATTGAAGGGTTATAAGGGATATGAGTTAATGTAGGTAGGTTCAATCCAACTAAATGCAAACGCCTTACATATCTCATAGTTATAAGATAGGATTAAAGAAATTACTCTTTATCCTTTGATTTTTTTTTTGCTCTAGGCTTATGACTTAATCGAATTAATTGTTTTTATGAATTCTATATTGATAAGGCTATAGGTGGTTTATCAGAAAGCACCTGAGCTTGCTAACACACTACTGTTCTGCATCAAAGGCAATTAGGAGAACTTTACTTCTATTGGTTGTTGAGCTAAACGAGTGTGTTATGGAGTTGCAGTATTAGTCAAAAAAGTTGCTCAGCCTATTATAAGAAATGAATTCATAATAGAAGAAAAGGCTTAGTAATACAGATAAGGACAATTTTGAGTTTTATCAATGTATTAAGATCTCCTAGTGGTATGTTCTCTTGTATCAGATCTTGATTCTGCTGGTATAGAAAAAAGTGGTCCATAAATACAAGGAAAGATGATCCAACAAGATCAAGATTCTAGTAATGAACCTATAGAAGTATTGTCAAAAGATCCTAAGCCACATCCTACAGTCAATAAAAGGAAATGACTATTTTGTTATTGCTATTTTTAATAGTAAAAAAATGTGCTGATAAATGTGTAGAGATGGGTCTTATGGTTATATCACTTTCTTTAGAAGGTAAAAAAAGTTCGTTGAGTATGGATAGTTTTGTTTTCTTAATTCCAAGATATATTCCTTCAACTCAAGCAAAAGAGGAAGAGGTAGTTTTTAATTGTGTATGAAAAACGTATAAATAAAAAAAGTGATGCTTAAGCAATGATTGAAGGGTTATAAAGGATCTGAGCTAATATAAGTAGGTTTAATCCTACTAAACGCATATAATTTAATTTAATAAAAGTATAAATATGAGCCCTTATATATCTCATAGATATAAAATAGAATTATAGTAATTATTTTTTAGTCTTTGATTTTTTTTTCTATTTCAGGCTTATAATTAAAGACTTATAATTTAATCGAGTAAATTGTTTATATGAATTCTATAATGTATGATTGGGGTAGAACACTCCCTAAAACTCCTGGAGAGGCTTGTCGCAACTTTAAAGCTAATGCGTGCACTCTTTGGAAAATATCCAGACTAGTAAGTTCATCATTGTTAGGTATAGCAGGACTTGCTTTAGGGGCATCTTGCTACAATATTGATAATACTTCAACAAATAGTGGATCAGGATGCGCTACTACTTCATCTACAGGGCAAGTAGATGATAATTGTACTTCTAAGGGATGTTTAAGTGCAGGAGTGCTTTATGGAGTAGCTGGAGCCGCAGTAGTAGCAGTTGTATTAGCTCCAAAATGTTTTAAGACTATGATAAGAGGTGGACGGAGTGTCGAAGAAAAGGAACTGAAGGAGGTGGTTTTAGATGACTTGCCAAGAATGTTAGGAGGAGTAACTAGTTGTATAAATGGTTTTATTTATATACCTATGTGTGTCTTGATTATTAGTAAAGCAAAGAAATATGATAAGGTCTGTAAAGCTGTTAATGGTCTGGTAATGGCATGTACAGTTTTCTATTTTTTTGATGTTGGATTATGTATATGGGATATGGTTTGTTTAGAAATTTCTAAACATAAATCTTGGAAAAAAGTGAAAGCACGTTCTCTTTTATCAGAGATTGAATCTGATGCTCAAGTAAAGGGTTGTTTGTCTTGTTATGGAAAAAATAAAAATCAGCGTAGTTCTCATGAAGTTATAGAAATGTTGCCGCCTTTAGAAAAGGCTGGTCCAGAAGTAAAAGGAGATGCGATTCAACAAGATCCAAATCCTAGTGATGAACATAAGGTAGTAATATCAGTAGATCACAAGCCAACTTCTAAAGGAAATGGGGATCAAGGATTGTTGTGTTGTTGTGTTAAAGGTAAAAAGTCTCCTGTTAGTGAAGGTTTAGATATGGTTTCTATGGTTGCTCAATCTTCGTTAGAAGGGGATGAAGTATCATTGAGTAGCAGTGGCAGTTCAGTATGCTTAGACCCAATTTATGGGCCTTTAAATGAAAAGCAAGATCCAGTGGTAGCTTTTAATCGTAAAGGAACACCTTATTCTAGCAATAAACCTGTGGTAGTTGGATCAGCAGATCCAAAGCCAATTCCTAAAGGAAATGGGTGAAAGGGATTATTCTGTTGTGTTAAAGGTGATAATCCCCCAATTGTTGAAGTTATAGAGATGTTGCCACATTTAGAAGAGGCTGGTCCAGAAGTACTAGGAGATACGATTCAACAAGATCCAGATCCTAGTACTCAACCCATAGAAGTGGAAGAAGTAAGGATACAACAGTATCCAGATCCTAATCTAGCTCCTAAAGGCGATGAAGTAATAAAATCAGGTGTTGTTGTTGTGTTATTGTTTGTAAAAAAGTCTGATCTAGAAGATGAGGAGGGAGTTCATTAAGTAGTGATAGTTTTGTCTGCTTAAGTCCAGGGTATTGTTTTTTAAATCATGCTCAAGAGTCATTGGTCATTTTGAATCTTTTAGGTAAATCTAATGGGTAAAGAAACTTTTTCATAATAAAAATATTTTCATAACTTTTTTTTTATAATGTTTTAGTATTAGAATTAGTAATCTGTTAATTAAATAAATATTTGGTGTTTATGGGTTTAGGTATTAGTATTTTTGGAAGAAAGCTTCCTTCTAATCATAGAGAGGCCTGTGTAAATATCAGAAATAATCTGAGTAATGTCTGGAAGGTTGTCCGGGTAGTATCCGCAGTTTTTTTGGGAATAGCAGGAGGAGCGTTAGTGGCTGGATATTGTGAATGTAAAGATCAGAAAGCTGTTTCATCTACTCCTGTTCCTCCTAATGTTAATGTAGTCGATGTGTGTAAATATGCTGGGCTTGCCTGTGCATTAGCAAGTGGTATTGATTTTGGTGTTTCTGCAGTGAAAACACTACTAGTACCTAGTATTAGTAAACAATATAAATACCCTCAGCAGCATCATGCATTTTTGATGGGTATAATTTGGGAATATCTTCCAAAAGTATTTGCCATGAGTTTTACTGTTGTTTCTGGGGCATTAATGTTTCGAAATGGGTGTATTAAGTCATCTGATCTTGATCGTCTGTTGCTGAGCTACTTGGTTGTTATTTTTTACTTGATTGATGCTGTTCTGGGAATGTTAGATCTGTGTTCTTTTGATCAAATCAAAGAAATGCATAAACGTATAAAACATCAAAAAATGTTGTCACCTTTAGAAGAAGCTGATCCAGAAATGCAAGGAGAAGTACTTCAACAAGATCCAGATCCTAGTAATGAAGCTAGAGAAGTACTATCAACAGATCCTCATGCAGCCCCTAAAGGCGATGGTAGAAATGGACTACTGTGTTGCTGTATTAAGGGTAAGAAGCCTACTACAGAGGCTGTAGAGCTTGATGTTATGTTGCCGCCTTTAGAAGAGGCTGATCCAGAAGTGAAAGAAGAAGAGATTGAACAAGAGCCAGATCCTAGTGATGCGCCTACAGAAGTGTTAAAAGAATATCCTGAACCGGTTTCTAAAGTAGAAGGGAGTAATGGGCAGAGGTGTTGTTGTTGTATTGTTTCCTGTACAAGAGCCTGATTCAGAAGATGGAAAAGAGGGGGCATGGAGTAGTGATAGTTCTGTGTATTTAAGCTCAGGGTATTGTTTTTTAAATCATTTAGGTAAACCTAATAGATAAAGAAATAATTTCTACTCAACAAATAGGTTATTTGAATATTATGGCTTTAAAATCAATACCTTATCGATTAAAGCGATGAGTTCTATAATGAACTATTGGAGTGGAGAACTCACTAAATATCCTGCAAAAGCTTTTTAAATCTTTAAAGCTAATGTATGAAATCTTTGAAAGATGTTCTGACTAGTAAGTTTATCAGTTTTAAGTGTAGCAGGGTTTGTTATAGGGGCATTTTGTTGCCATATTGATAATGCTCAAATTGGTATATATGTGTCAAAGTAAGCCCATGTGTCACTAAAGAAAAAATTTTTATATAATAAGGAGTTTTTTAGAGATCTTTTAATGTTATATTCTTAAAATTAATAATTTATAAATTAAAATAATATGTTGGTTTTATGGATTCAATTATAATTTTTTTTGGAAAGCATGTTCCAAGCAACCCTCAAGATGCTTTTTCAAATTTTAAACGAAATTTAGGAAATTTATATCAAAGGGTTCGTTTAGTTGTATCTTGTGTTTTAGGTGTTTATGGACTGGATATGGCGTCTGGGTGTTATAGTAAAAGTTGTGGGGATAAAGTTGCTACGTTTAGTTCAGGGGTGTCAACCAAATGTACTCTTGATCCGTTGAGAACTGCATGCTTGGTTGCAGGGGTCTTTTATGGAGTAGGAAGTGCTGTTTATCTTGGTTTAGTGCTTGCGAACAATATTACGATTCTCTTAAAGAAAAAAAGATACTGTTATCCTTATACGAGTACCAGGCAGGAGTTATTATGTAATGTTCCAATAATAGTAGCAGGATCATTAGGCGCGGCTTATGGTTTGATTTACATGCCTGCCTGTATGTTGATTGGGGTCGAGAATACTGGTCAGAGTACAGCAAGATGGTGTAAGGTGGCCCATGCTTTAGGGGCGACTTCAGGGGTTATGTATTTTGTTGATGTTGGAGTGATTTGTTTTGATATGTTGTTCCAAAACTTAGTGATAGATGATGATTCAGTGGATGATCAGGAAAGAGAAGCTGTTATGTTGCCAGCTTTACAAGAGGCGTGTGCAGACATGCAAGTAGATATTATGCCATAGATCATAGAAATGAATTTATAGAAGTATTATCAGGTTTTTAGGTATGGCTGGATTGGCTATGGCCTCCAGGTGTTATGGTGAAAGTTATGGGGGATAAAGTTTTTACTTCAACAATAATCACGTCTATTTCAGGGGTGCGAATGAAATGTGCTCTTGATGTCCTTAGAACTGCATGCTTAGTTCTTGGAGTCTTTTTTATCTGGGTATAGTGCTTGGGAATAAAGTTATCATGCCTGTCAAGAAGCAAGGGCGCTGTTATCCTTACGCGACTGTAAGGCAAGGTTATTATGTAATATGCCAATAGTAATAGCAGGATCAGTAGGTATGAGTATGGGTGGATATATGCCTATGTATATTGCTTGGACACGAGAATGATGGTGCTCTTGAAGCAAGATGGTGTAAGGTGGCACATGCTTTAGGAATGATTTCAGGGGCTTTGTATCTTCTTGATGTTGGGGAAATGTATTTTACAAACTTAGGGATAGATGATAATTCAGGGAATAAAGAGGGATTATCAGTTATTGTGTTGTCATCTTTAAAAAATGCTGATTTCGCCAATTCAAGAAGATGTTAATCAACAAGATGAATCCAAATTTAATCGTTAAGGAAAACCTTAAGGATAAATAATTTTATATATATATTTTTTTTAAAGATTTTTTAATGTTGTATTCTTAAGATTAATGGCTTGTCAACAACAACAGTGGAAATTGGTTTTATGAGTTCAATTATAAATTTTTTAGGAAAACAAGTTCCTTCCAGCCCCCAACAAGCTTGTTCAAATTTTAGACGAAATTTAGGTAATTTATACAATGGGGCCCGTTTAGTTGCGTCATTTGTTTTAGGTGTAAGTGGATTGGTTATAGCGTCTGGGTGTTATAGTGAAAGTTGTGGGGATAGAGTTCTTTCTACATTAACGACGCCTAGTAGTATAAGTGAGAGACCCCAATGTGCTCTTGATGCATCAAGAACTGCATGCTTGTTTGCAGGGGTCTTGTATGGAGCAGGGAGTCTTGTTTATCTAGGTGTAGTGCTTGGAAATCAAGTTATCGTGCCCTTCAATAAACGAAAACGTTGTTATCCTTATACGACTGTACGTCAAGAGTTATTATGTAATGTTCCAGTAGTAGTAGCAGGATCATTAGGGATGGTTTATGGTTTGATGTGTATGCCTATGTGTATGTTGATGGGGCGCGAGAATCATGGTCCTGTTGAAACAATATGGTGTAAGGTAGGGCATTCTTTAGGTGTGATGTCAGGAGGTTTATATCTTGCCGATGTTGGGGTAATGTATTTTGATATGTGTTTCACAAACTTAGGGGTAGTGGGTAATATGGGGAATAAGGAGGTGTTATCAGTTATTATGTTGTCATCTTCAGAGAATGCTGTTCAAGAAGTAGAAGAAGATATCACTCAACAAGAATTAGTTTATAGCAGCGAGCCTATAAAAGAAGTATTAGAGGGCTCCGAGAAATATTGTAAAGGTAAAAATGGTCGAAAAGGGTTTTTTTGCTGTGTTAAGCGTAAGAATTATCCTGAGAATGATTTAGAGAATGCTGTTATGTGCCCACCTTTAGGAAAGGCTGGTCCAGAAGTAGTAGAAGATGTGATTCAATAAGATCCAGCTTCTAGTAATAAGCTTATAGAAGTGCTATAAAAATATCCTAAGCCAGTTCATAAAATAGGGGAGAGGTTAATGGACATAGGTGTTGTTGTTTCGTTATTTCTTATGCAGGAAATTGATTCAGAAGATGGCATAGAAAGTACATTGAGTAGTGATAGTTACGTATATTTAACTTCAGGTTATGGTCATTTAAAGCAAGCTCAATAGCATATTGTGAGTCATTATTGAAAATTTTTAAGATAAATCAAAAAAAAAGCAGTAAATTTATTTTCATAACTTTTATTTTTAATATTTTAAACTTAGAATCCATAGCTTAATCGTTAAATTGATGTATTGTCTTTATGGGTCCAGTTATAAATTTTTGGGGTAAGCAAATGCCTAGAACACCTCAAGCTGCTTTTTCAAATTTTAAACGAAATTTGGGAACTTTATATCAAGGAGCTCGTTTAGTTACATCTTGTTTTTTAGGTATGTATGGATTGTTTGTAGCAGCTAGGTGTTATGATGAAAGTTGTGAAAGTAGAATTTCTTCTTTAGACATGGTTACTCCTACTTTAAATTCAACAAGCATATGCTTTCTTGATAACTCTAGAATTCAATGTTTGGCTACTGGGTTTTTTTATGGAGTAGCGGGTAGTGTTTATTTGAGTGTAATGCTTGCAGAAGATGTTATTGTTCCACGGCATTTAAAAAGGTCCTATTATCATTCTATGGCTGTAAGTCGTGAGTTATTTTATAGTGTTCCAATAATAATGGCAGGATCACTAAGTATTGTTTATGGGTTGATATATTTGCCTGTGTGTATGTTAGTTGGTGAGAATTATCGTGATAAAAATAAAACAATGCCTTGTGCAGTAGCGCATATCGTAGGAATGGTTTCTGGGGGTATGTATCTTGTTGATGCAGGTATGATTTTTTGTGATATGTTGTTCGAAAACTTAAATATAGATGATGCAGCGCATCAAGATGAAACAAGAGTTGTTATGTTGCCTCCTTTAGAAGAGGCTGGTCCAGAAGTAGTAGGAGATGTTATTCAACAAGATCCAGATTATTCTTTGGATCATATAGAAGTATTTTTAGAAGGCCCACAAGATTTATCAGATGATGAGCAAGGTTCGATTCGAGATCCTTATTTGGATGGTATAGAAGTATTGTCAGAGGGCCCACAAGATTTATCAGATGATGAAGAAGGTTCGATTCAAGATCCTTATTTGGATGGTATAGAAGTATTGTCAGAGGGCCCACAAGATTTATCAGATGATGAGGAAGGTTCGATTCGAGATCCTTATTTGGATGGTATAGAAGTATTGTCAGAGGGCCCACAAGATTTATCAGATGATGAAGAAGGTTCGATTCAAGATCCTTATTTGGATGGTATAGAAGTATTTTCAGAGGGCCCACAAGATTTATCAGATGATGAAGAAGGTTCGATTCAAGATCCTTATTTGGATGGTATAGAAGTATTTTCAGAGG
>NZ_WTCQ01000016.1 GCF_015356765.1 Candidatus Clavichlamydia salmonicola | reverse complement strand
TTTTGAAACAAAAAACCGCTTCGAGAAAGTTTTATTTTTTAATGAAAAATCAATTTAATCACTTTAATATGACTTCAGAGAATCCTTTGAATGAAATGAAAGCTTTTCATGAAAAGCTTTCATCAATTATGGCGCCATTAAAAATGGCTTCTGATTTTTCTCATTTATTTTTTAAAGATAATAATGATTTTATAAAAGAAATAGAATTGCGATGGAATTATCATAACAATCACAATAAAGATTATGTTTCAGGCATTACTACAGGAATAGATTGTTTAGATAAACAGGCTATTCTATTAGAGCCAGGTAATCTTATTGTGATTGCTGCGAGACCATCTGTAGGAAAAACAGCTTTTGCTCTCAATATTGCTCATCATATCAGCGTTGTTTTAAATGGTGTTGTTGGGTTTTTTTCATTAGAAATGAGTCATCAACAAATAGCAGAACGCATCCTTTCTTATTGTTGTGAAGTATCTGTAGAAGATTTGCGAAGAGGAAACTTCAGTAAAGAAAAGCTTTTATCTATAAAAGAAACTGAAGAATTTTTATTAACCAAACATTTTTTTATATGTGATAAAAACATTTCTACAATTGATCAAATAATTGGTAAAGCAGAGGGATTAGCTAAAAAATATCCCTTAAGTATTATTTTCATTGATTATTTACAATTAATCTCAGCAGAAAATAAAAATGAAAACAGACAAAATGAAATAGCTAATGTGTCTATGCAGTTAAAATCTTTAGCAAAAAATTTGAACATTCCAGTTGTTTGTTTATCTCAACTATCCAGAAAAGTAGAAGATCGCACAGATAAAAGGCCTGTCATGTCTGATTTAAGGGATAGTGGACAAATAGAACAGGATGCAGATGCAATTCTACTCCTCTACAACAAGGATCATCATCACAGTCCTAATAATAACGTTAATGTAATGGATGTATTTTTATGTAAAAATAGGCATGGTCCAACACTATCTTTTAGATTGAATTTCACAAAATCTTTTGGTTCATTTTCCCTTTGTGATCATAATTGGTAATAAAGATTATAATGAAACTGGATAAGCTTTTTTTAGATCTACCACTTGAAGAAATTCAAAAAGAATTTTTTGGGGTACATGGTCATATTTCGCTATGGCAAAAATTTGGAAAAGCATTGTTTCTGCATATTATTTCTTCAGCAATAGATGAACATATTTCATGTTTACTAGGTAAAGATATAAGGGACAAAAATAATTTTTACTCAGAAACGAGATATAATTCTAACGCAATTTCAGATTTAGAAAATGTCGAACTAGTATTTAATGAGAGAAAAAATATTTTTTCTCTCATTCATCATGAGATTATTTGTCTTCATATTTTTAATGGTTATAAAGCATTTTTTTTTGAAGAAGAATTTGTTTTTCAAAAAACAAGAGAAGAATTGACCAGTGAATTTTTTCGCTTGTCAAAACAAATAGCTATGAATTGCTCTTTTTTATCTTCTTCAGGTTTTCTTCAAATTTGCTTTAGATTTTTTCCATTATCTATTTTAAAAAATACTGATAGTTGTTTCTTTCCTGTGTTTACACATCTTACCAAAGACTTTGAAATGGAATGCGAAGAAACAGTGTTAATTTTAAGAGAAGCTTCTGAACGGATTAAGAATCATGAGATTTTAAAATCTAGAAATTCATTTATTAAAGCAACAGACAAAAAATCTAACTTGTTAATTAAAAGTTCACTACATTTAGAGAGTCAAAAATTTGGAAAAAAACCTATTAATAAAAAAGAACCAATTCCTATAGGAAAAAATGTAAATTCACGCATAGAAGTTATAGGTCTTGATTTTCTGCCATCTCATTATCACGCTCTTAATGCTATTCAAAATCTTTTAGCAGCTACTAATTATGCTGGAAATACTGAAGGTGTTTATTTATCTAAAGAAAACAAT
The DNA here is from genome assembly GCF_015356765.1 of Candidatus Clavichlamydia salmonicola. Lineage (GTDB taxonomy): Bacteria > Chlamydiota > Chlamydiia > Chlamydiales > Chlamydiaceae > Clavichlamydia > Clavichlamydia salmonicola. The sequence continues at coordinate 6,113 of NZ_WTCQ01000016.1, read as the reverse complement.
AGTTTTAAATTTGAGGGTAAAATTCCAAGAATAATTTTTACTAAATCTGAGTACTTAGAGGCCTATGGAGTTAAAAGATATCTTACAGCAAGAAAAAAAAATGAATTTGGAGGGAATGAATCTAAAGAAGCATTAGATGCTTTACACTATTTAGGTACACAAACTCATCTTATTGTTTCTACAAGAAAAAGATGGAAAAATGGGGAAGAATTGGTAGATCGTTACCAAACTTTATCTCCTATTCTTCGAATTTGTGAAGGTTGGGAAGGGCTTACATCTATAGAGAATAACAACTTAGATGAAGGAAAAGAGATAGAAGCTATTAATATTAAACACAAAGGGTTTGTTGTTGAGCCCTGTCCTTTGTTAGTAGATCAAATTGATTCTTATTTTGTTTTAAAACCAGCAAATACTTATCAAGAAATAAAATTAAAATACCCCAACACATCTAAATTTGCTTATACATTTATCGATTGGATAGTTAAAGAAGCCACCTTAAAAAGAATGTGTAAATATAATAAAGAAAAACGATGGCCAGAAAAGTTATCTATAGGAAGAGAGGCGTTAGCATATGCTCTACGTATGGATAGTTATATTCGTTCTAGAAATTGGAAAAAAATTGAAGTAGCAATGAATCGATGTGTTGAAATTGCAATTTCATTGGGTTGGCTTGTAGAACACCGAAGTATTCAAGGTAAAACTATATCTAAAAAAGAAGAATTTATATTAAATAAAAATAAATTCCATCAAATTTGCAAAGAAAAAAATATAATATAAAATAGTTAAAAAAAAGAATAATTCTTTATTTATATAAACCTATAAATAAAAAGGATTGTTTTATGAATTCATCAGGATTTTATAATGATGGCAAATTAAGCATATTATATGCAGATAATGTTAATTTTTCAGGAACCTATGTAGCTGAAATTTTACAAAATGGGCAACTTCTAATAGGGGCTAGTACATACCCTTATATTCGACCTGGAAATCTACGCAGTGATCATTGGATTAATATTACGAATAGTCCAGGATCAATAACTGCTTCTTTAAAATATCCTCCTGTAATTATTTGTAGAAATTATGTTTTTACAAAAGAAATTTTTAAGATATTTACAGCTATGGATGCTGAGCATTTGAATTGGTCTTTATACCCTAAAATATTGTCCTTAACCATTCAGCCTAAAGAACCTATTAGTAGTTTTTTAATTACTGGAAATATTATGGCTTCAAGAAGAGAAGGTGTTTTTTGTACATTCATTTCAATGAATACTGTTAATAATCCTATTGCTTTTTCAACAGGGTATAGTTTGGGATATCCAGTAAATTGTCCTGTTTCTATTGAATATAAACCATTATCTATGACCCCATTTACTGTTATGTTGTTTGCTGCACCACTAACATCTGGTACTTTGGTTTTGAATGGGTCTGCTAATGGGGGTAATTTTTTAGGTATTCCAAATAGTCTCCAGTCATCACTTTCAGTCTTAGAATTATATGGTGGTGCATAAATTTATTTTTAGAGTAATGCTAAATCTTTCTTCTTCACCTTAAGTAGTTTATAAAAAACGTTTTAAATAGTTATTTAAATAATAGGAATAATTTAAAAAAATCGTTGATTATAACATTGTTTTTGAATAATTTTCCGAATAAATCCATCAAACAAACATTTTGGAGTAATTTATTGTGAAAAAAAATTTTAAAAACCAAGCAGAGTTTTTTAGTATTCTTAGAGAAGTCCAAGAAGCATTACCAAATACACAGTTACAAACTAAGATTTCAAAAGAAAAGGTGGTTCTTTGTATTTCTCCTAAAGAATTTTATTCAAAATGTACTGATGCTGTTTTCAATTTGTTAGAAGATACTAGTCATGTTTTAGATGGTTTACCTGATGTTCCTTTTGTGGAACAAATGGAGACATCTTTATGCAAAATTCGTCATTTATTAGTAGCAATGGCTTTTTCGAAAAAAGAAATGTTTTGTAAAAACACTTGATTTGTTTATTAAAATTCCAACGTTGGAATTTTAACAAATTCTTCTCATGGTAAAAATTGTTAATTTTTGTTCTTTTAAAGGTGGGACAGCTAAGACCTCGTCTGTGTTGAATATAGCTAGTTGTCTGTCTTTTTTTGAAAATAAAAAAATATTAATGCTAGACTTTGATCCTCAAAGTAATTTAAGCATTATTTCTGGTTGTAATCCTTCTCAATTTTCTATTATAGATGTGTTATTGGGGAGAGTAGATATCAAAGATGCTATACAAAAAACATTTCATGATAATTTAAATATAATCCCATCAACATCTTCTTTAGAACAGTTGTCATATTGTCATTCTTCTGCATCTTTTAAGAGTCTTTATCAACAGCTAGAGAATATCTTATCTAATCTTGTGGATTATGATTTTTGTTTTATAGATACACCTCCAAGTTTGGGATGGATTTCACAAGCTACTTTTTACTCTGCAAATTATTCTATAATTTGTATTACTCCAGATCCTTTATCTTTAATTGGTTTGCAAAAAATAAAGGAATATCTCACGACATTTGTAGGAAAAAAAATACATGATGTATTAGGGGTGATTATTTCTATGTGGGATAATCGTTCATCAATGAATCCAATGTGCTTAGATGTTGTTGAAAACATTTTTCCTAATAAAACATTTAAAATCAAAATAAGAAAAGATATTTGTGTGAGTAGATCTGTTGTAAAACGATTACCAGTTATTTGTGTTTTTCCAAACTCTAGGGCTACAGAAGATTTTAAAAATCTTTCTAGAGAAATTTTAAAAGGGCTTTCTGGAGAACCAAAATGAAAAATGTAAAAAAAGAAGACTTTAAAAATTTTTTTATAACAAATAGTGTTGAAATAACTCCTGATGTATTTATTGAAAATCACTCAACTCTTGATTTTCTTTTTGATATTCAGCCTCTTTCTAATGAAGATGATTTATTTATAGATTCTATGTTTTTGAATAATTCAAAAATTATTCATGACAATGTGTTGAATAATGATGTCTTCTTACTTAAACAAATAACAGCCCAAATTAAAGCTATAAAAAAACAATCTGTAATTGTTTTAGGAGAACGTATTTTTAAGGCTAAAACAATTATTCAAAAACTACAAAATGCAGATACTAAATTTACTGATTGGTTAAAATGTTCTTTTTCTTCTCTGTCTTCTGCTTATAATTCTCTTTCTTATTATGAATTTTTTTTGTCTTTACCTACAAATTCTTTAAAAGAATGTCTTTTTTCTATTCCATATAAAACAGCTTATACTCTTTCTTCTAAAAAAGTAGAAAATGAAAGAAAGCATAAAATTTTACCTTGTTTAGTAGGATTATCAAATGGTGCAGCTTTAAAAGTTATTCAAGAAACCTTTTCATTTACTACTGAAGATAACAGTTTAAAAAAAAAGAAAGATGAAATTTTAAAAAAACTGAAATCTTTACATTCAGATATAAAATCAAACATCAATTGTTTTTCAAAAAAAGACAAGGAAGCATTAACAGTTTTTTTAAAAAAAACATTAAGTTTAATCTAATTTTTTTGATGGATTTCTCCCGCAATTTCTTTAAAAAAATATTAATATTTTTTAATTAATATTAGACTACTTTTTTTCGAGAGGAAAATGCAACTTAAGGTGGTAGACTTTGCAACTTAAGGTGGTAGACTTTGCAACTTAAGGTGGTAGACTTTGCAACTTAAGGTGGTAGACTTTTTTTAATCCTTAATTTTTAAGAGTGAAATTTGAAAAAAATGAATCCTTTTTTAAAAAAAATGACATTAAAAGAACTTTTAATCAGGTGGTTGGACACTTTGAGTCCAAACACGAAAAGAAACTATTCATCCGGGATTAATATAATAGATTATAATGGAATTATAGATCTGAATACAGATGTGCAAGCATTCGCTGCTCTAGATCACAGTATTATATTAGAAAAAATAAAAGAATTAACAAAAAGCTTTAGACATAAACCTTTAGCAGAAGCAAGTAAACAAGCTCGAGCAGCTTGTTATATTTCTTTCACTAAGTTTGTTAGTCGGGTGACGAAAGGATATGTTCCTAAAGCATTACCTATAAAAGATTTTGGAAATGCTACTTTTTTTAAAATAAGAGACAAAGTCAAATCTCCTGTATTAGTAAAAAAAGAATGGGTTGCTTTTTTTGAAGTTCTTAAAAGATACCCACGTGCTTATTTGATTGGAAAATTAATTTTACATGGGCTTAGACGTATTAGAGAAGTTTTGGATTTAAATGTTAAAGACATTTGTTTTGAGAAAAATCAAATCTTGTTTCATCGCCAACTAAGAAAAAAATTAAGTAAAAAAATTTTTATTACATACCCTGAAAATGTTATGGGATTAGTTAGAAAACAGACTGAAAACAAACATTTTTTTTTATTCCCTTCGAACATTTTAAATGTGCCTCTTTCAGTACATAGTGTTTATTTGTCGTTTGAAAAAGCTAGCAAATTAGCAGGAATACCATTCAAGGTAACGCCTAGTGTTTTGAGGGCAAGTTCTATTGTTTTTCTTAAGCAACTAGGTTTTTCAAATTATGAAATAATGAAGGTCTCAGGACACGCTTCTTTTGAAATGGTTTCAGCTTATGACCTAAATCTTGAAGATAACATGAGTCAAAAGTTTTCTTTAATGTTTTAAGTTTTCTGATCTAAAGCTCATATAATTTTAATTATATGAGCTTTTTGTTCAAAAAAAAAATCTCATAGTATATAAAGAATTTTGATTCTTTATACTAAAAAATTCAAAAAATACAAGCACAATATCCAATGGTTTTAGTAGACATAACAGCTAAATCAAATGAAATTCAAAAAACAGACTTCATGACTTTTTCTTTAAAAACGATCGTGACTATTTTTTTGTCTCAAATTGAAAATCAAAGCACAAAAAAAAGGTATGAAACATGCTTTAAGGCCATGTTTGAAAATCATGTATTAGAAGATCAAAAAAAGGTTTATGAATTTTATAATGCTAATTTGAATTTTTTAATGGATTCTATCTTTAGAAAAATTAACCAAAGTAGATCCTCTCAACAAACATGTGCCGCTGCTTTTATTAGTTTTTTCAAATTTTTAAATCGTGTAACAAATGGCAGAACACCTATTCCTATTCCTCAAAGACAGGGTATTTTTAAAACTTTTAAAAAAATTAGAGAGAAAACATCTTTTGACGCTATTCAAGTAGAGGTTATTCCAAACCTAATAGTTACAGCTTATAAACATTCTATGCGTATGGGAATATTTATTGAAATGGCCCTACAATCTTCTAGACGTTTGGGTGAACTATTAAATTCTAGAATAGAAGATATTCAGTGGGAAAAAAATGCGCTTTCATTTGATCTTTCTAAAACAGAAGAAAAAAAAGAATGTTATGTATCATTTCCAATTAGATTCATGGAGAAGTTGAGATTGTTTCTTTCAGAAAGATATAGTGGTTTTATTTTTTCAACATCTTCAGGAAAACAAGTACAAAAAGATTATATATGGAAACAAATAAACTCTATTTGTAAAAAAGCCCAAATCTTACAAAAAGTTACTCCTCATACACTTAGATCCACTTCTATTACTCTTTATAGAACTTATGGATTTTCTTGTGATGAATTAATGGATTTAACAGGTCATTCATGCTCTTCGATGGTGAGATATTATGATAAAAAAGATAACAAAAGAAACCCAAGCAATAAAATTTACATAATATGAACCATGAAAAAACAGCAGTGATAGCAGCTTATGAAACAGAATTATTAGTACTTGGAAGAGCTTTAAATGATAAACAGACTCATGAACATGTTGTTTTAAGCCTTAAGGAAGAAGATTTTTTTGATTCTGATATGCGGTTACTTTTTAATATCCTAGAACGCTTACACAATCAAGATAAACCAGCAGGTATTTTATTTGTGTTAGAATCACTAAAAAATATTCAAGACAAACATCACTTAACCGCGTCTTTTTTAACTGGGATTGCTCACAATGCAATTGTAGATATTGATCTACGTTATTATATCGATTTTTTGAAACAAAAAACCGCTTCTAGAAAGTTTTATTTTTTAATGAAAAATCAATTTAATCACTTTAATATGACTTCAGAGAATCC